>NZ_JAJLRA010000016.1 GCF_020991365.1 Streptacidiphilus sp. ASG 303 | reverse complement strand
GGGTAAGGCTCCCAGTAGACGACTGGGTTGATAGGCCGGGTGTGGAAGCCGAGTGATCGGTGGAGCTGACCGGTACTAATAGGCCGAGGGCTTGTCCATAGTTGCTCCGCGTCCACTGTGTAGTTCTCGGGTTGCGAACAGTCGCGCCGGTGAACAGAACCACTTCTCAACTGAAGAGTGTGTTCGCTGAACCCAAAAGGGTTTCGGTGGTCATAGCGTGAGGGAAACGCCCGGTTACATTCCGAACCCGGAAGCTAAGCCTTACAGCGCCGATGGTACTGCAGGGGGGACCCTGTGGGAGAGTAGGACGCCGCCGAACAATCATTCAAAGCCGCGGCCCCCAGCGATCTGCTGGGGCCGCGGCTTTTTGTTTGCCCGCCGACCGGTCGCCGTGGGAGCGCCGGCACGGTAGGCGGGCGCATGCAGGACAATGGAAAGCGGTGTGCAACCGTCGGCACCGCGCCGCACCGTGCATCAGTCGCACGGTGGGGCAGAGCTAGAAGAACCTGAAGGAGCCAACCTCGATGTCGAACTCACCCCAGGACCGTCCGGAGCGCCGTTCGGGAGACGGGCCGCAGGGCCGGGGAGACGCCGAGCGTGGCGGCTCCCGAGGCGGCCGCAGCTTCGAGCCCCGTGCACGCGGCCAGTGGTCGGACGACCGCGGAGGGAACCGCGGGCGTGACGACCGCGGTGGCTCCTCCTACCGTCGCGACGACCGGCCCGGCGGTTACCAGGGGGACAACCGCGGTGGCGGTTTCCGTCGGGACGACCGTCCTGGTGGCTACCAGCGTGACGACCGCGACCGTGGCCCCCGTGAGGGCGGTTTCCGCCGCGACGACCGGCCCGGCGGCGGCTTCCGCCGTGACGACCGTGACCGTGGCCCGCGTGAGGACCGTGGTCCGCGCGAGGGCGGTTTCCGTCGTGAGGAGCGTCCGGGCGGTTCCCGTCGGGACGACCGTCCCGGTGGCTACCAGCGTGACGACCGCGACCGTGGCCCCCGTGAGGGCGGCTTCCGCCGCGATGACCGGCCCGGCGGTTACCAGGGGGACAACCGCGGTGGTGGTTTCCGTCGCGATGACCGTGACCGTGGCCCGCGTGAGGACCGTGGTCCGCGCGAGGGCGGCTTCCGCCGTGACGACCGGCCCGGCGGTGGTTTCCGTCGCGATGAGCGTCCTGGTGGCTACCAGCGTGACGACCGCGACCGTGGCCCCCGTGAGGGCGGCTTCCGCCGCGACGACCGGCCCGGCGGCGGCTTCCGCCGTGAGGAGCGACCCGGCGGTTTCCGTCGCGATGACCGTGACCGTGGTCCGCGCGAGGGCGGCTTCCGTCGGGATGACCGGCCCGGTGGCGGCTTCCGTCGCGATGAGCGTCCCGGTGGCTACCAGCGTGACGACCGTGACCGTGGCCCGCGTGAGGACCGTGGTCCTCGTGAGGGCGGTTTCCGCCGCGAGGAGCGTCCGGGCGGTTTCCGCCGGGACGACCGTGACCGTGGCCCGCGTGAGGACCGTGGTCCGCGCGAGGGCGGTTTCCGTCGGGAGGACCGTCCCGGTGGCTACCAGCGCGACGACCGTGACCGTGGCCCCCGTGAGGGTGGTTTCCGCCGCGATGACCGTGACCGTGGCCCGCGTGAGGACCGTGGTCCGCGCGAGGGCGGTTTCCGCCGCGACGACCGGCCCGGTGGCGGTTTCCGTCGCGATGAGCGTCCCGGTGGCTACCAGCGTGACGACCGTGACCGTGGCCCCCGTGAGGGTGGTTTCCGCCGCGACGACCGCGGTCCGCGTCGGGACGACCGGTTCGGCGGCGGGCGTGACCGGCGGGACGACCGTGGCGGACGCCCGTACGAGGGGCGTGGCGGCCGGTTCGAGGGGCGTGGCGAGTCGGACGACCGCCGGCCGAACTACGAGCCGGTCCGGCGCCTGCCGATCCCGGAGGACGTCACCGGCATGGAGATCGACGCCGACGTCCGCCAGGAGCTGAAGAGCCTCCCCAAGACCCTCGCGGACGACGTGGCCCGCAACCTGGTGATGGTGGCCCGCCTCCTGGACAGCGAGCCGGAGCAGGCCTACGACTACTCCCGGGTGGCCCTGCGGCTTGCTTCGCGCGTCGCCGCCGTCCGGGAGGCCGCAGGCTTCGCGTCCTACGTGACCGAGCGGTACTCCGAGGCGCTGACCGAGTTCCGGGCGGCGCGGCGGATGACCGGCCGTGCCGACCTGTGGCCGGTCATGGCCGACTGCGAGCGCGGCCTCGGCCGTCCGGAGCGGGCGCTGGCCATGGCCGGTGAGCCCGAGGTGAAGCAGCTGGACAAGGCGGGCCAGGTCGAGATGCGCCTGGTGGCGGCCGGTGCCCGTAGCGACATGGGGCAGTTCGACGCGGCCGTGGTGACCCTGCAGAGCCCCGAGCTCGCGTCCAACTCGGTGCAGCCGTGGACGGCCCGGCTTCGGTACGCCTACGCCGAGGCGCTCATCGCCGCGGGGCGTGCCGACGAGGCCCGCGACTGGTTCTCCAAGGCCGCCGACGCGGACCAGGAGGGCGTGACCAACGCGGCCGAGCGACTGGCCGAGATCGACGGCCTGGAGTTCGTCGACGCCCTCGACCCTGAGATGGACGAGGACGACGACGCGGTCGAGGGCGGCGCGGACGCCGCTCCTGTCGAGGGCGCCGTCGACGCCGAGGACGACCTGGACGAGGACGACCTGGACGACCTGGACGAGGCCGACGACCTGGACGAGGCGGACGACGCCGAGGACGACGAGCACGACAAGGCGGAAGCCTCGGACGGCGCGTCGGCCGACGAGGAGCCGGCGGACCGGGGCGCGTTCCTGAACAGCCCGTTCCGGGAGCCCGGCACCGAGGCCGTTCCGGCCGAGGGCAAGGCCGAGGCCGGGGAGAAGGCCGAGGACGCGGCGGGCGAGCCCGCCGACCGCGGGCAGGACGGCCCCGCCCAGGGCTGAACCCCGGTGCGCCCGCGCGTCCGTGACGCGGCGGCAGACGGATGAAGGAGGCGCCCCGCCGGAGGATTCCGGCGGGGCGCCTCCCGTTGTGCGTGACGGTCCGTCAGCCCAGGTCCAGGCTCCGCAGCACCAGCCCGGTGGCCGGCTTAGGCCCGAAGGAGGTGGACTTGCGGGGCATGGTCACACCCTGCTCGGCGAGCCGCCGCACCACGCCCTCGTCCACCGGGTGCAGCAGGACCGCCGTGCCGCCGTTCCGTTCGGCCTCCCGTACGGCCGCGGCCTCGTCGTGCAGGTAGCCGACGGCCTCCGCGGTGTCGGGCACCCGCCAGACGCCGTCCAGCAGCACCGAGTGCAGCACGGTGGCGTCCAGCCGCCGCCACTCCTCGGGCCGGTCGGTCCGCACGGCCTGCTTCAGCGCGGCCTCCCCGGGGCCGCGCAGCAGCCGGTACCGCCCGTCCCCGGCCAGGACGAACGCGTTGGGGACCGGCTCCCCCGTCCCCCCGCCGCCGGCCCGCTTGGCGGCGGCCCGCTTGGCGGCGGCCAGGGCGTCGAGGGCGTCCGGGAGGGAGGCCCCGAGGTCGTCGACGCGCCAGCCCTCGCCCAGCAGCTCCAGGGCCCGGGCCGGAGGGAGGTGCCGCAGGACCCGGTGGATCGCCCGCACCCGCAGCGGGTAGCGGGCCGTGTCGACCAGCAGCACCATGCCGCGGTCCCACGGACTGTGCGCCAGGTGCCGGTGCTCCTGCTGCAGCCGCAGGTACATGGCCCAGCGGTGGTGGCCGTCGGCGATCAGCGCCCGGCAGGTGGCGAGGTCCGCCGCCACGGCGGCGTGCTCCGCGGCGCCGGTGACCGCCCACAGGCGGTGGCGGACGCCGTCGGAGGTGGTCGTGGTGAGCAGCGGCGGCCGCCGGGCGGCCTCCTCCACCACGCCCGCCGCGCCGCCCTTGCCCCGGTAGGTCAGCAGGAGCGGTTCGAGGTTGGCGCGGGTGGTGCGCATCAGGCCGACGCGGTCGGCGACGGGCCCGGGCATGACATCCTCGTGCGGCAGGACCACGCCCGCCGAGGGAGGGCTGACGGCGAGGGCGCCGATCAGGCCCCGCTGGAGCAGGCCTTCGTCCGGTGCGCCGTCGGGGCCGGGGAGGCGCTGCTCGTACACGTACAGGGCCGGGGTGTCGTCGGCGGCCAGGACGCCCTCCTGCCGCCACGCGGCCAGCAGCCGGGCCGCGTGCCGGTAGCGGGTGTCGACGCACCCGGGCTGCGGCCGGCCGGGGCCGGCCTCGGGCCGGGGCAGGATCAGCCGCACCACGTTGTGGGGGTCGGCCGTCTCCAGCCGCGCCAGCCGGTCAGGGTCGACCACGTCGTACGGCGGCGAGGTGACGGCCGCCAGGCCGCCGACCCGGTCCGGTACGTAGCGCAGTCCGCGGAAGGGCGCCAGCGACAGTCCCGCAGCGGCGACGTGCCCGGGATCGCCGGGGCCGCCCTGGTGAGAAGCTGCTGCACCGTGTGCACTGAGAGCCTCCATTGTGGGCATGTTAACCGGGTACGTCCGGCCGGGTGATCACGGCTCCCGGCCCGGCGGCTGCGGAGGGCGACCGGGAAGGGGCGCGGACATGACCACCGGACGGGAGCGGGCACAGGACCGGGACGCCGTGGACGGCGCCGGCACCGGGGGCGGGGGCGGCGCGGACGGCGCGGGCGCTGCGAACCGAGCGGGCGCTGCGGACGGCGCGGATCCCGGGGGCGCCCCCGGCGGAGGGGAAGGGACGGACGACCCCCGGGAGCACGTGTACGAGTGGTTCCGGCGCGGCAGCCTGCTCCTGGCGCAGGGCAGTGCGGCCGCCGCCGAGCAGCTGCTGGCGCGGGCGGCGGCCGCCGAGCCCGGGTCGCGCTCCATCCGGGAGACCCTGGCGAGGGCCCAGTTCGACGCCGGGTCGTACGCTGCTGCCCTGGAGAACTTCCGGGCGGTGGCCCTGGCCGACCCCTCGGACGACTACGCGCAGTTCGGCTGGGGGCTGGCGGCGGCGCGGACGGGCGACTTCGAGGTGTCCGCCGAGCACCTGGCGCTGGCCGTCGCCATGCGCCCCACGTCCGACCACTACCGTGCGGCGCTGCGGCAGACGCGGGCGACGCTGCGCGCCCGCGCCGGGGCCTTCGGGCCCGTGCCGCCGCACCTGCGCGGCCCGGGACCGCAGCTCCCGGAACCCGACGGCACCCGCAGCGACCGACAGGAAGAGCAGGAATGACGCACACGGCAGCCGGCAGCACCGGCGGAAGCGACGGCGGGACGGCCCCCGGGGCCGGACGGGACGCCGCACCGGCACCGCGCACCGCCCCCGCGGCGAGCGCCCGGCCGCTCGCCGAGGAGTACGACACCGCCCTCCTCGACCTCGACGGGGTGGTCTACGCGGGCCCGCACGCGGTGGACCACGCCGTCGAGGCGCTGGAGGCGGCCCGCCGGGCGGGCATGCGCCTCGCGTACGTCACCAACAACGCCTCCCGGCCGCCGCAGGCCGTCGCCGACCACCTCACCGAGCTGGGCGTGCCCGCCGAGGCGTCGGAGGTGGTCACCTCGGCGCAGGCGGCCGCCCGGCTCGTGGCGGAGAAGGTGCCGGCGGGCTCCGCCGTGCTGGTGGTCGGCGGCCGGGGCCTGGAGGAGGCCCTGGAGGAGCGCGGACTGCGGCCGGTGCGCTCGCTGGACGACGGCCCGGCCGCGGTGGTGCAGGGCTACGACCCGTCGGTGGGCTGGCAGCACCTCGCCGAGGCCGCGTACGCGGTGGCGCGGGGCCTGCCGTGGGTGGCCTCCAACACCGACCTCACCATCCCCACCGCACGCGGCACCGCGCCCGGCAACGGCACGCTCGTGGCGGCGGTCCGCACCGCGACGGGCACCGAGCCGGAGGTGGCGGGCAAGCCGCTGCCGCCCATGCACCGCGAGACCGTGATCCGCACCGGCGCCGAGCGGCCGCTGGTGGTCGGCGACCGCCTGGACACCGACATCGAGGGCGCCGCCAACGGCGGCGTCGACAGCCTGCTCGTCCTCACCGGGGTCACCACGGCGGCGCAGCTGCTCGCCGCGCCGCCCGTGCACCGGCCCACGTACGTCGCCGCCGACCTGCGGGCGCTCCTGACGGCACAGCCCGAGGTGTCGTCCGAAGCCGGCGGCGCGTACCGCTGCGGGGGCTGGACGGCCTCGGTGGGCGGGGACGGCCGGCTCCGGCTGGACGGCGGCGGCGACCCGTACGACGGGCTGCGGGCGCTCTGCGCGGCTGCGTGGACCGCCGCGGACGGCGGCGCGGACGCCCCGGACGGACGCAAGGCGCTGGCCGACCTGGGGCTGTGACCCGTACGGACCTGCCGGGCGGGACCGTTCCGCGGACGGCCGCGGACGGCCGCGGACGGTCTGCGGGGCCGCCCGGCGGGGGCGTCAGATCAGTGACCGCAGCCGCAGCAGGTCGCGCAGCCCCGCCTCCAGCCGGACCCTGCCGTGCGCCCAGGCGGAGGCGAAGTGGAGCTGTCCCGCGACGAGCGCGACCAGGTCGTCGCTGGCCATCGCGAGCCGGATCTGGGCCTTCTCGGCGGGCGGCCCCGGGGTCTCGACGACGTCCTGGATGCGGCCGTCGCGCAGGTGGCCGGAGAACGTGACGTCCAGGTCGGTGACCCAGCAGGTGAGCGAGCGGTCCACCGCGGCGGCGCTGCGGACGTCGCCCTGGGAGCGCGCGAGGTTCTCGCTGAGCCGGGTCAGTGCCGTGCGGCACTCCTCGGAGGTCGCCATGGGTGTCCGCTCCCCTCGTGCGTTGCTGCTCGTGCGTTGCTGCGGGTCGTCCGCCGCCGGTGGTCCGGGTGCGCCCGCCGTCCGGCCTGTCCGTCGTCCGGGCCTGTCCGTCGTGCGGGCTCCCGGTGACGGTACCCCAGGGCGCGGACGCGTCCGGCGACGCGGCGGGCCCGCTCGCCGGGCCGCCGCGGGACGCCGGGAGGCGGTAGCGTCGTCAGGGGGCGTCCCGGCGATCACGGGCGCCCCGGCGCCGACCGGGTGGGCCGGGGCGGGCGTGACGGAAGCGAGGAGGACCTGATGCGCGACACGCTGCGCGGCTGGGTGCAGTCCGCCGCAGGCATCGCCGAGGAGGCGGGCAGGCGGACGGTGCACACGGCCAAGGACCTGCTGGACCGTACGGGGGTGGACGTCGACGGCCTGCGGCACACGCTGGCCGACCAGGTCCCCGCCTCCGCGCGGTCCCTGCAGTCGCTCGCCGGGGACGCGGCCGCGGCCGGTCGTGAGGGCAGGGACGCGCTGACCGGCTTCGCCCGCACCGAGGCCGAGCGCGCCTGGCACGTCGTCGGCTGGATCGGCGACCAGGCCGTCAAGGTCGGCGTGGTGCTGGAACTGCTGGAGCGCAAGCTGAGGGAGGTGGAGAAGGGCGGCGGGAAGCCGCAGGAGACGACCCCTCAGCCCAGGGCGGGGAAGCTGTTCGCCGACTGGCACGAGGAGACGGCCGAGGAGCGGTCGACCAGGCCGGAGCGGATCCCGGTCGTGGAGGAGCCCGTACCGGCCCCCGTGCCGGCCCCCGCGCGCAAGGCCCCGGCACGGAAGGCCCCGACGCCGCGGAGGACCGCTGCGGCCGGCGGGACGGCCGCAGCGGAGAAGGCCACGGCCAAGGCCGCTGCGAAGAGGACCGCCGCGGGGACCGCCGCGAAGAAGGCGACGGCGGCACAGGTGGCCGCGGCGGCGACGGTCGCCGCGGGGAAGGCGCCCGCCGGGCGGAGCACCGCCGCCGCGAAGAAGGCCGCGGCGGCGAGGAAGAGCACGCCCGTGAAGAGGACCGCTCCCGCCGGGACCTCGGCCGCCGAGGCGTTGGAGCAGGTCGCCGCCGCCTCCGCGGGGAAGCCGGCCGCGACCGGGACCGCCGCGAAGAAGGCGACGGCGGCGAGGAAGGCAGCCGCGAAGAAGGCGGCCACGAAGACGACCACCGCGAAGACGACCACCGCGAAGACGGCCGCGGCACCTGCGGCGAAGAAGGCGGCGGCGAAGAAGGCGGCGGCGAAGAAGACGGCGGCGGCCGGGACGGCCGCGGTGAAGAAGGCCGCGGCGAAGAAGACCGCCGCCCGGAAGACCGCCGATGGCTGAGTCCGTGCCCGAGCCCGCGCCTGGGTCCGCCCCCGCCGAGCCCCCCGGCGGCCCTGGAGGGCCTCCCGCCGGGCCCGTCACCGCCGCCGCGGTCCCGCCCGGGTCCCGTCCCGGCGGCGGGCCCTGGGCGCCGTCGGAGGAGCCGCTGGGCCTCGCCGTGGAGGAGACCGGCCACGCCGCGGTGGACGCCGCCCTGGCCCGCCTGGAGGCCGCGGACGGTACCCCTGCCGACGCCCACGTCCCCCTGTACGAGGATGTCCACCAGCGGCTGCGGGACACCCTGGCCGCCCTGGACAACCGACCCGGCCCCGTCCCGGGGCCCTAGGAGCTGAAGCAACCCGTGGCAGTGGCACGACGCCGACTCGACGCGGAACTCGTCCGCCGCAGGCTGGCCCGCTCGCGTGAGCACGCGAGCGAGCTGATCGCGGCCGGCCGGGTGACCGTCGGCGGCACCACCGCGACCAAGCCGGCCACCCAGGTGGAGACGTCGGCGGCCGTCGTGGTGGCGAAGGACGAGAACGACCCGGACTACGTCTCGCGCGGCGGCCACAAGCTGGCCGGCGCACTGGCGGCGTTCGGCCCGCGGGGCCTGACCGTCGAGGGCCGCCGCTGCCTGGACGCGGGCGCCTCCACCGGCGGCTTCACCGACGTGCTGCTGCGCGCCGGGGCCGGGCACGTGCTGGCGGTGGACGTCGGCTACGGGCAGCTGGCCTGGTCGCTGCAGAGCGACGGGCGGGTCACCGTCATGGACCGCACGAACGTCCGCGAGCTGACCTTGGAGCGGATCGGCGGCGAGCCGGTGGACGTGGTCGTCGGCGACCTGTCGTTCATCCCGCTGGGGCTGGTGCTGCCCGCGCTGGCCTCCTGCTGCGCGCCCGACGCCGACCTGGTCCTCATGGTCAAGCCCCAGTTCGAGGTCGGCCGGGAGCGGCTCGGCAGCGGCGGCGTGGTCCGCAGCCCGGCGCTGCGGGCCGAGGCGGTGCGGCAGGTCGCCGCCCAGGGCTGGGAGCTGGGCCTCGGGGTGCTCGGGGTCGCGGCGAGCCCGCTGCCGGGGCCGTCGGGCAACGTCGAGTACTTCCTCTGGTTCCGGCGGGGCGCGCCCCCGCTCGATCCGGCCGAAGCGGACCGCGCCGTGGACGAAGGGCCCCGGTAGGGTGCGGTCCACGTCCCCGCAGCACCAAGGGCACGGCCGCACCGAGGACGCGGTCCACCGCTGACAGGAGGGGACGCCACCCGGCCACGGACGCCCGGGCAGGCGTAGGAGAGGGCATGAGTGACTTGCGAACGGTCTTCCTGATCGCGCACACCGGCCGTGCGGCCGCGCTGCGCAGCGTCGAGCACCTGGTTCACGGCCTGCTGAAGGCCGGCATCGGGATCAGAGTGCTGGCCGCGGAGGCCGAGGACATGGACCTGCCCGCAGGGGTGGAGACCGTGGCGGCGGCGCCCGGGGCGGTGGGCGGCTGCGAGCTGATCCTGGTGGCCGGCGGCGACGGCACCCTGCTGCGCGGCGCCGAGCTGTCGCGGCAGACGGGCGTGCCGATGCTGGGCGTCAACCTGGGCCGGGTCGGCTTCCTCGCCGAGGCGGAGCGCGACGACCTGGCGAAGGTCGTGCAGCGCGTCGTCGACGCGGACTACGAGGTCGAGGAGCGGATGACGATCGACGTCCTCGTCCGCGCCGACGGCCGGGTCATCCACCGCGACTGGGCGCTCAACGAGGCGTCGGTGGAGAAGGCGTCGCGGGAGCGGATGCTGGAGGTCGTGACCGAGGTGGACGGCCGCCCGGTGTCCACCTTCGGCTGCGACGGCGTGGTCTGCGCGACGCCCACTGGCTCGACGGCGTACGCGTTCTCCGCGGGCGGGCCGGTGGTGTGGCCGGAGGTCGAGGCGCTGCTCATGGTGCCGATCAGCGCCCACGCGCTCTTCGCCAAGCCGCTGGTGACGTCGCCGCACTCGGTGCTGGCGGTGGAGGTGCTGCCGAAGACGCCGCACGGCGTGCTCTGGTGCGACGGGCGGCGGTCGGTGGAGCTGCCCGCGGGGGCCCGGGTGGAGGTGCGGCGCGGCCGCATCCCGGTCCGGCTGGCGCGGCTGCACCGGGCGCCGTTCACGGACCGGCTGGTGGCGAAGTTCGCGCTGCCGGTCACGGGCTGGCGGGGCGCCCCGCACGCCGGCTGAGCCCCGGGCGGCGGGCCGGCCAGGTCCCGGCCCGCCGCCCGGCACGGGCCCGGCGCGGTGCGTGCCGGGCCCGGTGCCGCACGGGGTGCGCGGGGTGCGCGGGGTCACTCCCGGGCCGGACCGGCCCCGGGACCGGCCCCGGGCCTGCCCGGCCCGGTGGGCGGCAGGCCCTGCGAGGCGGCGAGGAGCTCCATCCGGGCCCGGAGCAGTTCCACCACGTCCGCCCGCCGGCCATGGCCCTCCTCGTGCGCGAGCAGCTCCCGCAGCTGCTCCAGGGTGAGGGACCTGATGCGGTTGCGCAGGTCGGAGGCCGGCAGCCGGTCGAAGTCCGGCACCAGCCCTCCGTCCGAGGGGCCCTGACCCGCCGGTCGCGTCCAGTCGGTCATGGCGGCACTCCTCTCCGCCGGTGCCGCCGGGACGGGCCCGGCCGCCCCGGGGATCCGGCGGCTCCGGGCCGCGGTCGCCCCGCGGCACGTCCTGCCTGCCGGGTACCGCGTCCGGCTCCCGGAAAACCCGACCGGATCGAAGGAACCCTCCGCCACGGCGCGGGTGCTCGTCGCACTCGGGCCCTCGAACCTCGTAAGGTCGTGTCCGTGTTGGAGGAGATGCGGATACAGGCGCTGGGCGTGATCGACGACGCTGTCGTCGAGCTGTCGCCCGGGTTCACCGCGGTGACGGGCGAGACCGGCGCGGGCAAGACGATGGTGGTCACCAGCCTGGGACTGCTGCTCGGAGGCCGCGCGGACCCCGCGCTGGTCCGCACCGGGGCCGGGCGGGCCGTCGTCGAGGGCCGGATCAGCCTCGACGCGGCGTCCCCCGCGGCCGTCCGCGCCGCCGAGGCGGGGGCCGAGCTGGACGAGGGCGCGCTGCTGGTCAGCCGCACCGTCTCCGCCGAGGGGCGCTCGCGGGCGCACGTCGGCGGCCGGTCGGTCCCGGTGGGCCTGCTCGCCGAGCTCGGCGAGGACCTCATCGCCGTCCACGGCCAGACCGACCAGCAGCGGCTGCTCAAGCCGTCCCGGCAGCGGGGCGCCCTCGACCGGTACGCGGGCGCCGCCGTCTCCAAGCCGCTGGAGCGGTACCAGCAGGCCTTCCGGCGGCTGCGGGAGGTCGCGGCGACGCTGGAGGAGCTGACCACGCGGGCCCGGGAGCGGGCCCAGGAGGCGGACCTGCTGCGCTTCGGCCTGGAGGAGGTCGCCGCCGCCGAGCCGCTGCCGGGCGAGGACGCCGAGCTCGCCGCCGAGGCCGAGCGCCTCGGCCACGCCGACGCCCTGTCCTCGTCCGCGACGCTCGCCCACGGCGCGCTGGCCGGCGACCCCGCCGAGCCCGACTCGGTGGACGCGGGCACGCTGGTCGCCCAGGCCAGGCGCGCCCTGGACGCCGTACGGGCGCACGACCCGCGGCTCGCCGCGCTCGCCGACCGCCTCGACGAGGTGGGCTACCTGCTCGCCGACGTCGCCGCCGACCTGGCCGGCTACGCCGACGGGCTGGACGCCGACCCGGTGCGGCTGGCGGCCGTGGAGGAGCGCCGGTCGGTCCTCTCCCACCTGGTCCGCAAGTACGGCGCCCCCGAACCGGGCGCCGCCGGCGACGACGCGCAGGGGTCCGGCACCACCGCGGTGCTGCGCTGGGCCGAGGACGCCGCGGCCCGGCTGGCGGAGCTGGAGGGCGACGACGACCGCATCGGGGAGCTGGCGGCCGAGCGGGAGGCGCTGCGCGCCGAGCTGTCCGCGCTCGCCGCCGAGGTGTCCGCCGCCCGGCACGCCGCCGCGGGCCGGTTCGCCGAGGCGGTCACCGCCGAGCTCACCGAGCTGGCCATGCCGCACGCCCGGGTGACCTTCGCCATCGCGCAGACCGACGCCGACGCCGGGGACGGCCTGGAGGTCGGCGGCCGCACCGTCGCCTACGGCCCGCACGGCGTCGACGAGGTCGAGGTGCTGCTCGCCCCGCACCCGGGCGCGCCGCCCCGGCCGATCGCCAAGGGCGCCTCGGGCGGCGAGCTGTCCCGGGTGATGCTCGCCGTGGAGGTGGTCTTCGCCGGGGCCGACCCGGTGCCCACGTACCTCTTCGACGAGGTCGACGCGGGTGTCGGCGGCAAGGCGGCGGTGGAGATCGGCCGCCGGCTGGCGAAGCTCGCGGAGAGCGCGCAGGTCGTGGTGGTCACCCACCTGCCGCAGGTGGCGGCCTTCGCCGACCGGCACCTGGTGGTGGAGAAGACCAGCGACGGCACCGTCACCCGTTCGGGGGTCAAGACGCTGGACGACGCCGAGCGGGTCCGCGAGCTCTCGCGCATGCTGGCCGGACTGGAGGACTCCGAGCTCGGCCGCGCCCACGCCGAGGAGCTGCTGGCGGCCGCCCGCGCCCCCCGGCGCCCGGACCGGGCCGCCTCCTGACGGCCGGGGCCCGCCCCACCCGGCCGGGGCGGGCCGCCCCGGGACGGGCCGGTACGGGACGGATCGGTACAGGACGCGCCGGCACACCACGGGCCGGCACAGGACGAGGAGGAGCCGTGGCGGGACGGACCGAGCGCGCGGGACGGCACGGGGACGAGGGCGGCGGCCGCGGGCGGCTGCTCGTGCTCCTCGCCGCGGCCGGCGCAGCCAGGGCGGTGTACGCGGCCCTGGACCGGGTGCCGCCCGGTGAGCCCGCCCTGTGGGAGCGCCGCAACGGCCGCGGCCGCGTCGTCACCCTCTACCAGGGCCCCGCCGTCGCCGTCGCGGCGGCCACGGCCGTCGCCGCCGCCCCCCAGCTGCCGCCGCCGGTCCGCGCCGCCGCCGCACTGGCCGCCGTGGCCGGGGCCGGGGCCGGCGTCGCCGACGACATGGCGGGCGGGAAGGAGCGCGGCCTGCGCGCCCACCTGGCGGCGCTGCGGCGCGGCCGGGTCACCGGCGGCGCCGTGCGGCTCGCCGGCGTCGGCGCGGCCGGCCTCGCCGCCGGCTGCCTCCTGCACCGCAACACCCCGGACCGGCTGCTGGCCGCCGCGGTCGTCGCCGGCACGGCCGGCGCGGCTGACCTGCTCGACGCGCGCCCCGGCCGCGCCGCCAAGGCGGTCGTGGCCGCCGGGCTGCCCACGGTGCTGCGCGGCGGCCCCGGGGCCGCGGCCGCCGCCGCCCCGGTGGGCGCCGCCGCCGCGCTGCTCCCCGACGACCTCGGCGAGCGGACCACGCCCGGCACGGGCGGCGCGCTCGCCCTGGGCGCGGCCCTCGGCACGGCGTGGGCCGCCGGGTCCGGGCGGACCGGGCTGGCGGTGCGCGCGGCGGCCCTGCTGGCCCTCCACGCCGCGGCCGGGCGCGGCCTGTACGGGGAGGGATGGTGGGCGCGGCAGCCGCTGCGCGCCCTGGACCGGGCGGGACGGGCCGCACGGCCCTCCTCCTGACGGACCGGCAGGTCCCTCCGGACCGGCCGTCCGCCCCCCTCCGGCGACCCCCGGCCGCCGGAGGCGTCATCCGGCCCCGCGGCCCCTGTACTCTGCGGTGCACACCTGCGGTGCCGGGCGCCGGCCCGGGCCGCGGACCGGCCGTCCCCTCGCGCCGGGAGAGCTCGGCGGACCAGATCTACTCGGAGCGAACCACGTGGACGACACCTCTGCCCGGGGGGCGGCCCCCGCCCCCGAGCCGGGCCAGCTGCACGCGGTGCTCGTCGTCGCCGCCAGCACCGGCGGCGTCGGCGCCCACGTGCGCTCCCTCGCCCAGGGGCTCGTCGCGCACGGCCTCAAGGTGACCGTGTGCGGCCCGGCCGCCACCGACCCCCTATTCGGCTTCTCCGAGACCGGCGCCCGCTTCCACCCCGTGGAGATCACCCCCAGCTCCGGCCCGCGCAGCGACGCGGCCGCCATCGGCGAGCTGCGCCGGGCCTTCACCGGCGCCGGGGTGGTCCACGCCCACGGGCTGCGCGCCGGACTCCTCTCCGACCTGGCCCTGCGGACCGCCGGCCGGGTGCCCGGCATGCGGCCGCAGACCCCGCTCGTCGTCACCGTGCACCACGCCCTGCTCGGCACCGGCATGGAGCGGCGGCTGATGCGCCTGATGGAGCGGCGGGTGGCGCGCGCCGCCGACCTGCTGCTGGGCGCCTCCTCCGACCTGGTCGCCCGCGCCCGGGAACTGGGCGCCGGCGACGCCCGCCTGGGGCCGGTGGCGGCGCCGCCGCTGCCCGCCCCGACCCTGGACCGGGCCGCGGCCCGCGCGGCGCTGCCCGGAGCGGACGGCGACCGCCCGGTGGTGCTCGCGGTCGGCCGGCTGGCCCCGCAGAAGGGCTTCGACCTGCTGCTGGACGCCTCGCGGGAGTTCACCGGCCCCGGCCCGCGGCCGCTGGTCCTCATCGCGGGGGAGGGGCCGGAGGGCGCCGCGCTCCGCGACCGCGCCGAGGCCGAGGGCCTGCCGGTGCGGCTGCTCGGCCACCGCACCGACGTGCCGGACCTGCTGGCCGCCGCCGACGTCGTGGTGATCAGCAGCTGCTGGGAGGCGCGCCCGCTGGTGGCGCAGGAGGCGCTGCGCGCCGGGGTGCCGCTGGTGGCCACCGCCGTTGGCGGGCTGCCGGAGCTGGTCGGCGACGCGGCGGTGCTGGTGCCCCACGGGGACCCGCGTGCGCTGGGCCGGGCCGTCGCGGACCTGCTCGCGGACGCGCCGCGCCGTGCCCTGCTGGCGGAGCAGGGCAGGGCCCAGTCCGAGACGTGGCCGGACGAGGCGGCCACCGTCGCCCAGGTGCTCTCCGTCTACGACGAGCTGGTCCAGCGGGCCTGACGCCCCGCCCGCGGCCCCCCGTCCGCGGGCCCGCACGCCCGCCACCCTGCCCCTCCGGGGCGGCCCCGGACGGCCCAGGACGGCGCCGGGAGGCAGGCTCCCGGCCGGTCCGGCGCGGATCCGCCCGGGCCTCCCGGATCCGCCCGGCTGGCGCCCCGGCCCCGCCGCGCCGAGACTGTCGGGTACGGCCGCGCCCGTGCCGACCGGGCGTGCCGCGAGGAGGACGATGGCCGGGGATGCCGGCGGGGAGCGCAGGTTCCCCGGGGTCAGGGTGCTGGTCGGGACGTACGAGGCCGACGGCGAGCTCGTGGAGCCTCTGCTGCCCGCCGGCGTCGAGCCGTGGGACGACCCGGTGCGCTGCGCGGTGTGGGGCCTGGACTTCCCCTTCCCCGGCCCGCCCTACCGGCTGGCCGCGGTGGCGGTGCGCGTGCGCTTCGCCGACGAGCTGCACCACTTCTTCCCGGTGGCCTACTGCAGCCGGTCGGAGGAGCCGGAGGCCGGACTGGTGGGCGCCGCCGGGCCGCGCCGGCGGGCCGACATCGGGATGTCGGCCGCCGCCGGGCAGCGCATCCTCACCGTGGGCGGCGCCGACGGCGGACGGCTGATCACCGTGACCGCGACCCCGGACCGCCCGGCGTCGGTGGACGAGTTCGCCGGGCCGCCGCTGCTCCAGGTGCGCGGGGACCCGGACATCCCGCACCGGGGCCCGGCCGGCCCGTACCGGCTGGTGCGGACCGACCTGGTGATCGACGGCACGGCCCTGGAGGCCGGGCCCGGCCTGGTGACCGTGGACACGTTCTCCGAGCTGGACCCGCTCCTCGCCCTGGAGCCGGTCCGCATGCGGGACTGCTTCTGGGGCACCGTCGAGCTGCGCTCCGCCCGCGAGCGGACGGTGCACCGCGCGACGGGCGGCGGGCAGCGCCCCCGCCCCCGGTGAGCCCGCCCCCGGCGAGCCCCACCCGGGGAGCCGCTCCCACCCGGGGGGGGCCGCTCCCGCCCGGGGGGCCGCTCCCGCCCGGTCCGGCGGGGGCCTCAGCGCTCCTGGTAGGCGCCGCTGGCGTTCAGCCGCAGGGCGGTGTCGATCAGCGGCACGTGGCTGAACGCCTGCGGGAAGTTGCCGACCTGGCGCTTGCGCCGCGGGTCCCACTCCTCGGCGAGCAGGCCGACGTCGTTGCGCAGGGCCAGCAGCTTCTCGAACAGCTCCCGCGCCTCGCCGACCCGGCCGATCATGGCCAGGTCGTCCGCCAGCCAGAAGGAGCAGGCCAGGAAGGCACCCTCGTCGCCGGGCAGGCCGTCCACGTTGCGGCCGTCGGTGCCGTGGGTGGGGTAGCGCAGCACGAAGCCGTCCTCGGTGAGCAGCTCCCGCTGGATCGCCTCGATGGTGCCGATCACCCGCTTGTCGTCCGGCGGCAGGAAGCCGACCTGCGGGATGAGCAGCAGCGACGCGTCCAGCTCCCGCCCGCCGTAGTACTGGGTGAAGGTGTTGCGCTCGGCGTCGTAGCCCTTCTCGCACACGTCGCGGTGGATGGAGTCGCGCAGCTCGCGCCAGCGCTCGATCGGCCCGTCGGTGGGCGTGCCCTCCAGCAGCTTGATGGTGCGGTCGACGGCCACCCAGGCCATCACCTTGGAGTGCACGAAGTGGCGGCGGGGGCCGCGGACCTCCCAGATGCCCTCGTCGGGCTCGGTCCAGTGCTTCTCCAGGTAGCCGATGAGCTTGAGCTGCAGCATGTGGGCGTGGTCGCTGCGGGCCAGGCCGGTCATGTGCGCCAGGTGCAGCGCCTCGACGACCTCGCCGTACACGTCGAGCTGGAGCTGGTCGGCGGCGCCGTTGCCGGTGCGGACGGGGGCCGAGCCCTCGTAGCCGGGCAGCCAGTCGAGCTCCATCTCGCCGAGCTCGCGCTCGCCGGCGATGCCGTACATGATCTGCAGGTTCTCCGGGTCGCCGGCCACCGCGCGCAGCAGCCACTCGCGCCAGGCGCGGGCCTCCTCGCGGTAGCCGGTGCGCAGCAGCGAGGAGAGGGTGATGGCGGCGTCCCGCAGCCAGGTGTAGCGGTAGTCCCAGTTGCGGACGCCGCCGATGTCCTCGGGCAGCGAGGTGGTGGGGGCCGCGACGATGCCGCCGGTGGGGGCGTAGGTGAGCGCCTTGAGGGTGATCAGGGAGCGGACCACCGGCTCGCGGTAGGCGCCCGCGAAGGTGCACTGGGCGACCCAGCCGCGCCAGAACTCCTCGGTGGCCTCCAGCGCCGCCTCCGGGTCCGGCCGGTCGGGGGCGGGCAGGTGGGAGGCCTGCCAGGTGAGGGCGAAGGCGACGCGCTCGCCCTCACCGACGGTGAAGTCCGAGTAGGTGGTGAGGTTGCGCCCGTAGCTCTCCGCCTCCCCGTCCAGCCAGACCGAGTCGGGCCCGGCGACGGCGACGGTGCGGTACGAGCCGTCGGGCTCGTCGATGCGGTGCACCCAGGGCACCACCCGGCCGTAGGAGAAGCGCATCCGCAGCGCGGAGCGCATCCGCACCCGGCCGGAGAGGCCCTCCACGATGCGGATCATCTGCGGCACGCCGCCGCCCTCGGTGAGGTGGCGCGGCGGCATGAAGTCGATCACGCGGACGCCGCCGTGCGGCGTGTCCCACTCCTGCTCCAGGATCAGGGAGTCGCCCCGGTAGCGGCGGCGGTCGGCGGGGACGGCCGGGGCGTGCGCGGTCACCGGGATGCGCAGTTCCCCGGTGGACTCGAACTCGCTGAACTCGACGGGCTCCATCCGGGGGAGGGCGGCGGGCGCGGGGGCCTCGTCGGCCGGTCCGATCCGCCAGAAGCCGTGCTCGTCGGTGCCGAGCAGCCCCGCGAAGACGGCGGGGGAGTCGAATCGGGGCAGGCAGAGCCAGTCCACCGCCCCGTCCCTGCTGACGAGGGCGGCGGTCTGCATGTCCCCGATGAGTGCGTAGTCCTCGATACGGCCGGCCACGTGGATCTCCAGTTCGCGATGGTGCACGGCATCGTCCGGCGGTGTGGTCATGGTGGGGGGCCGTCGCTCGGCGATCGCTGGAGCTTCCCTCGTACGCAGGCGGCGCCCGGGGTGGCCGTGGAAGCCTCGGCGGCTCCGGATGTGTGGGGCGGGTGGTGGACGGCGGCAGGGGGCGTCGACCGCCCCCCTGCGACCGACGGCCCTGATGTCGGCGATGCGTCCGTGCAGAATACGACGGATGGGGCGGCTGTGGAGACCTCGGGCCGCCGCGGCGGGCGCGATCACCCGCGATCGTGTGAAAAGTAGCCCGACCGGAGGGTGCGCGACCACCCCTGCGGGCCATGCGGAACTGATCCTTCCGGGCCTCCCCCGGAACCGCCCGGACCCCCGCCGGAGCACGCACCTGCCCGGGCACTGATACCCTGGTACCCCGTGGACTGGTGGGATTCACCGCACGGTACCCGCCCCCCCCGACGCCCCCCGCGGCCCTCCGGCCGTCGGCGGACCGTCGCGGCGCGGCAGCCGGGCCCCCCTCCACAGGCGTCAGCCACGACCTGCGACCCACGGGAGCCCCCTCTTGGCACTGCCCCACTCCGGCAAGACCCAGACGACCAAGCACCTCTTCGTCACCGGAGGTGTGGCCTCCTCCCTGGGCAAGGGGCTCACCGCCTCCAGCCTCGGCGCCCTCCTCAAGGCGCGGGGCCTCCGGGTCACCATGCAGAAGCTCGACCCGTACCTCAACGTGGACCCGGGCACCATGAACCCGTTCCAGCACGGTGAGGTCTTCGTCACCGACGACGGCGCCGAGACCGACCTGGACATCGGCCACTACGAGCGGTTCCTGGACACCAACCTCCACGGCTCCGCCAACGTCACCACCGGCCAGGTCTACTCCACGGTGATCGCCAAGGAGCGGCGCGGCGAGTACCTGGGCGACACCGTCCAGGTCATCCCGCACATCACCAACGAGATCAAGTCCCGCATCCGCCGCATGGCCACCGACGACGTCGACGTGGTCATCACCGAGGTCGGCGGCACCGTCGGCGACATCGAGTCGCTGCCGTTCCTGGAGGCCGTCCGCCAGGTCCGCCACGAGGTCGGCCGGGACAACGTCTTCTTCGTGCACGTCTCGCTGCTCCCGTACATCGGCCCCTCCGGCGAGCTGAAGACCAAGCCCACCCAGCACTCCGTCGCGGCCCTGCGCAACATCGGCATCCAGCCCGACGCCATCGTGCTGCGCGCCGACCGCCAGGTCCCGCAGGCCATCAAGCGCAAGATCAGCCTGATGTGCGACGTGGACGAGGAGGCGGTGATCGCCTGCCCCGACGCGCCGTCGATCTACGACATCCCCAAGGTCGTGCACAGCGAGGGCCTGGACGCCTACGTGGTGCGCCGTCTCGACCTGCCCTTCCGCGACGTCGACTGGACCGAGTGGGACGACCTCCTGCGCCGCGTCCACCAGCCCGCGCACCAGGTCAGGGTCGCGCTGGTCGGCAAGTACATCGACCTGCCCGACGCGTACCTGTCGGTCACCGAGGCGCTGCGCGCCGGCGGCTTCGGCAACAACGCCCGCGTCCAGATCAAGTGGGTCACCTCCGACGACTGCCGCACCCCCGAGGGCGCCCGCGAGCAGCTCGGCGACGTCGACGCGATCTGCATCCCCGGCGGCTTCGGCGAGCGCGGCGTGGACGGCAAGGTCTCCGCCATCACCTACGCCCGCGAGAACGGCGTGCCGCTGCTCGGCCTCTGCCTGGGCCTGCAGTGCGTGGTCATCGAGGCCGCCCGCAGCCTCGCCGGCCTCGACGGGGCCAACTCCACCGAGTTCGAGCCCGCCGCCCAGCACCCGGTCGTCTCCACCATGGCCGAGCAGCTCGACATCGTGGAGGGCAAGGGCGACCTCGGCGGCACCATGCGGCTCGGCCTGTACCCGGCCAGGCTCGCGGAGGGCTCCATCGTCCGCGAGGTCTACGGCGGCGAGCAGTACGTCGAGGAGCGGCACCGCCACCGCTACGAGGTCAACAACTCCTACCGCGCCGAGCTGGAGAAGGCCGGTCTGGTCTTCTCCGGGCTCTCGCCCAAGGGCGACCTCGTGGAGTACGTCGAGTACCCGCGCGACGTGCACCCCTACCTGGTGGCCACCCAGGCCCACCCGGAGCTGAAGTCCCGGCCGACCCGCCCGCACCCGCTCTTCGCGGGCCTGGTCGCCGCGGCCATCACCCGGCAGCAGGAGCAGGCCGGGAAGTAGCCGCACCGGCGCCTGCCCGGGCCGCACCACGCCGCGACGGCGGCCGCACGATCTTGTGCGGCCGCCGTCGCGCTAGGTTGGACCCCGGGCCCCGAGCACCGGACCTCTGGTCGCGGACGGCGGCCCCCGGACGGCGGCCGGGCGGGACCCGGCCGCCGGGCCCGAGCGACGACTGGAGAGGTGCAGAGCCCATGACAGGCAGCGCAGCCGACATCCGCGACCTGGCCGAGGAGTGGCCGGTCCTCTCCTCCGAGACGCCCTTCCGGGGCGCGGTCACCGGTGTGCGGACCGACCGGCTGCGGATGCCCGACGGCTCCACCGCCGGCCGCGACTACCAGCTGCACCCCGGCTCGGTCGCCGTCCTCGCCCTCGACGCCGAGGAGCGCGTCCTGCTGATCCGCCAGTACCGGCACCCCGTGCGCCAGCGCATGTGGGAGATCCCGGCCGGCCTCCTCGACGTGCCCGGCGAGAACCCCCTGCACGCCGCGCAGCGCGAGCTGTACGAGGAGGCCCACTGCAAGGCCGACGACTGGCGGGTGCTGGTCGACTTCTACACCACGCCCGGCGGCTCCGACGAGGCCCTGCGGATCTTCCTCGCCCGCGGCCTCGGCGACGCCGAGGGCGAGCGGCACGCCGGGGAGGGCGAGGAGGCGGAGATCGAGACCGCCCGCGTGCCGCTGGCGGACCTGGTCGCCCGGATCCTCGCGGGGCACCTCCACAGCCCGTCGCTGGTCACCGGCGTGCTCGCGGCCCACGCCGCGCTGCGCGGCGGCGGAGCCGGCGCGCTGCGGCCGGCGGACGCGCCGTGGCCGGCCCGGCCGTTCCCGGCGGCCTGACCCGGGTGCCGCCCGCCGGCCTGCGCGTCGGCCTGCCGCCGGTCCGCCGCCGGTCCGCGATCCGCCGGACGGTGTGCGGTCGGCCGGCGCAGGGCCGTCCGGCGCGACGCTGCCCGGCGCGGCGCGGCGCTGCCCGGTGCGGGTCCCGCGCCGTCCCGGCCCCTCCTTCCGGGTGATCCGTAGGCTGGTACGACCGGAGGGTGACGGGGCGTGCGGCCACGGTGAACTACCCTTCCGGACGAGGGGTGCGCAGGCCGCCGCACCTGTCCGGTGGTGAGTGTCAGGAGAGGCTCGCGTGGCAGCTGAGACGGCGGCGGTCCACCCAGAGGACCCGAGCGGGCGGCCCGGCCCCTGCACCCTCCCCCCGGACCCCGTCCCCTTCGCCGGCCGCCGCGCCGAGCTCGCCGCCCTGCGCGCCGAGGTCGGCCGCCCCGGCCTCGCCGCGCCGGGCGACCGGGACGCCCCCGCCCGCCGCAGCCGCGTCCTGGTGGTCGCCGGACGGACGGGCTCCGGCCGCACCGCCCTCGCCGTTCGCTTCGCCCGCACCGTCGCCGCCGACCACCCCGACGGGCAGCTCTTCGTCCGCCTGGACGGCAGCGGCGACCGGCCCGTCCCGCCCGGACAGGCCGCCCGGCAGCTCCTCGCCGCACTCGGCGCCCCCGCCCCGGCCGGGCTGCCCGCCGACGCCGGACCGGCTGTGCTCCCCGGACCCGCCGGGCTCCCCGGACCGGCCGGTGCGGCCGGTACCGGCGGAGGCGGCCCGGAGGCGGACGGCGGCCCGGACCCCGCCTGCGAGGCCCTGCGGCGGGCCCTGACCGGCCGCCGCACCGTCCTCGTGCTGGACGACGTCCGCGACGCCGCGCAGCTCGAACCGCTCCTCCCCGACGAGCCCGGCTGCCTGGTCGTCGCCACCGCCGCCGGGCCCCTCACCGGGATCCCCGACGTCCGGCCCTGCGTCCTGGGCGGCCTCGACCCGGCCGCCGCCGTGGCGCTGCTCACCGCGCTGGTGGGGGAGACCCGCGTCGTCTGCGACCCCGTCGGCGCCGCCGAGCTCGCCGAGGCGTGCGGCTGCCACCCCGCCGCCCTCCGGCTGGCCGCCGGCTGGCTGCGGACCCGGCCGCGGGCGGCCGTCCCCGACGCGGTCCACGCCCTCCGCGACCTCGCGGCCGGTCCCGCCGCGCCGCCCGCTCCCCCCTCCGGGGGCGCTCCGGCCGCGCCCCCCGGCCCGGCCCCCGACCGCGGCCCGGGGGCCGGTACCGCCGAGGAGTCGGACATGCTCGCCGTGTGGGAGGCGTCCCGCCGCGCCCCCGCGGGGCCGCCGCAGCCGCCGTCCGGGCCGTCGCCCGCCGGGCCCGCGGAGTCCGACGTCCTGTCGGTGTGGGAGGCGGTCCGCTCCGGCGCGCCCGCCGCACGGTCCGCCGAGTCCGCCGGAGCCGCCCCGCGTCCGTCCGGTCGGACGGCCCCGGCCGCCCCGCGACCTGCCGCCCCGCGACCGGCCGCCGGGCCGCCCCGCCCCGCCGCCCCGCCGACCGTCCCGCCTGCCGCCGTCCCCCCGCCGGCCGTCCCGCGCCGCGCGCCGGGCGTGCCGCCGGTGCCCGCGGCCGCCCCCTCCGCCCCGCCCGCGCCGGGGGCCGCAGCGCCCTCCGGGCCGCCTGCCGCCCTGCTGTCCGTGCCGCTGCCGGTCCCCGGGCCGGGCCCGGTGGCCTGCACCCCGGCCGTGCCGCCCGCGCGTGAGCCGGCCGACCCCGCACCGCCGGCCCCCGCCGACCCGCTGACGCGGGCCTTCACCCTGCTCTACCGCGGCCTGCCGCCCGCCCAGGCCCGCATGCTGCGGCTGCTGCTCCTCGCACCCGGCTCCGCGGCCGACCTGCGGACCGCCTCCGCCCTGGCCGGCTGCCCGCCCGAGGCGGCCGGGCGCACCCTGCGGGCCCTGGCCGAGCAGCAGCTGCTGGAGGAGGAGCCGCCCGCACCGGACGGCACCGTCCGCCACCGGCTTCCGGCCCGGGTGCGCGCCCTCCTCGCCGGGACGCCCACCGGACCCGAGCGCCCCGCCGAACTCCAGCTCGCCCGCGCCCGGCTGCTGGAACGCCTGGTGCGCCTGGTCGAGTCCTGCCGCGCCCTGCTGGCCCCCGAGCCCGGGGCCCCCGCGCCCGAGCCGCTGCCCGGACCGCTGCGGCTGCACTCCGCCGCCCACGCCCGCGACTGGCTGCGCCGCGAACTGCCGGTGCTGCGGGCCGCCGCCCGCGACGCGGTCCGCGCCGCCGACCTGGACGGGCCGGCCGGCCGGCTCGCCGAGGCCCTGGTGCGCACCCTGCCGGCCGCCGGGCCCGCCGAGCCCGCCGTGCTGTTCGAGCTGCACGGGCTGGTCCGCGAGGTCGCCCGGCGCGGCGGCGCGCCCGGCCGCGAGGCCGCCGCCCTGGTCAACCAGGGCGACCTGCTCACCGCCGCCGGGGAGCCCGCCCGGGCGCTGGAGTGCTACCACGCCGCCCTGGAGCCGGCCCGTGCCGCGGGCGACGAGGGGGCGGCCGCCCGGGTGCTGGAGGCCGTCGCGGGCACCCACCGCGCACTGGGCGACCCGCTGCGCTCCGCCGACTGGTACGCCAGGGCGCTCGCGGTCCGCCGCACCCGCGGCGAGCAGCGGGAGGAGGCCCGGCTGTCCGCCCGGCTCGCCGAGGCGCTGGCCGCGCAGGGGCGGACCGAGGAGGCGGCGCGCGAGTACCGGGCGTCCCTGGCGCTGCTGCGACGGCTCGGGGAGGGCGTCGCCCAGGTGCCGGTGCTGCTGGAGGCGGCGCGGGTGCTGATGCGGGCGGGGCGGTCCGAGCAGGCGCTGCGGGCGTCCGGCGAGGCGCTGGCCGCCGCCCGGCGGTACGGGGACCGCGGACTGGAGCGGCGTGCGCTGCTGGCACTGGCCGACGTGCTGGAGGCGGCCGGCGACCCCGAGGGGGCCCGGCTCCACCGCGGTCAGGCGGCCCCGCCGTCCGCCCCCGCCCTCGTTCTGCCGCCCGCTCCCGCCCCCGTTCCGCCGTCCGCACGGTCGTCGGCCCCGCCGTCCCTGCCGCCGTCCGCCCCGCCCCTCGGGGGCCTCGCGGCCGGCCTGCCCGCCGAGGGCGGGTCCGGCCCGTCCGCCGGCCCCTCCTGACCGCACGGAGGGCCCTCCGCCCGGGCCCCGGCGGGGCGGCCCGCTTCCGCGACGAAAGGCCGGAAAGGGCATTGGGCCGGGTTTGTCCCCTCGTGGGCCCTTGCAAGCCTACGAAAGTGCCAATGATCGCCAGAGATTTGGTCGGTTTGTAAGGCTGGCGCATCGCCTGGGCTTCATTACACTCGATGGCAGATGCGCAGCGGCGTCGCACAACGGTGTGCTCCGCCCTGCGACCACCCGCCGGTGTTCCGCCGGTCGGGAACACCAGGGCAAGGGACGTGTATAGCCGTGAAGGTCGGCATCCCCCGCGAGGTCAAGAACCACGAGTACCGCGTGGCCATCACGCCCGCCGGCGTGCATGAGCTGGTCCGCAACGGCCACGAGGTCGTCATCGAGCGCGACGCAGGCGTCGGCTCCTCCATCCCGGACGCGGAGTACACCGCCGCCGGCGCGGCCATCCTCGACACCGCCGACGAGGTGTGGGCCTCCGCCGACATGGTGCTCAAGGTCAAGGAGCCCATCGCCGAGGAGTACCACCGGCTGCGCAAGGGCCAGATCCTCTTCACCTACCTGCACCTGGCCGCCTCGCGCCCCTGCACGGACGCCCTGCTGGAGTCCGGCACCACCGCCATCGCCTACGAGACGGTGCAGCTCGCCAACGGCGCCCTGCCGCTGCTCGCCCCGATGTCCGAGGTCGCGGGCCGCCTGGCCCCGCAGGTCGGCTCGTACCACCTGATGCGCTCGGCCGGCGGCCGCGGCGTGCTGCCGGGCGGCGTCCCGGGCGTGGCGGCGGCCAAGGCCGTCGTCATCGGCGGCGGCGTCTCCGGCTGGCACGCGGCCACCATCGCGCTGGGCATGGGCTACAACGTGACCCTGCTCGACCGCGACATCAACAAGCTGCGCGAGGCCGACCGCATCTTCGGCAACCGCATCCGCACCATCGCCTCCAACGCCTTCGAGCTGGAGAAGGCGGTGCTCGACGCCGACCTCGTCATCGGCGCGGTGCTGATCCCCGGCGCCAAGGCCCCCAAGCTCGTCACCAACGAGCTGGTCTCCCGCATGAAGCCGGGCTCCGTGCTCGTCGACATCGCCATCGACCAGGGCGGCTGCTTCGAGGACTCGCGTCCCACCACGCACGCCGAGCCGACCTTCCAGGTCCACGACTCGGTCTTCTACTGCGTGGCCAACATGCCGGGCGCGGTGCCGAACACCTCGACCTACGCGCTGACCAACGCCACGCTGCCCTACATCGTGGAGCTGGCCAACCGCGGCTGGAAGGACGCCTGCCGCCGCGACGCGGCCCTGGCGCTGGGCCTCAACGCCCACGAGGGCCAGCTGACCTACGGCCCGGTCGCCGAGGCCCACGGTCTGCACGCCGCCGACCTGGACACCGTGCTCGCCTGACGACACGCCCGTCGTCCCCCGGATGTCCGCGCCGGTCCGGCGCGGCCCCGGCGCCGCCGCCGCGGCGCCGGGGACCCGGGGATCCGGACGGCTCCGGCCGTCCCCGCCGACCGTCCTGCCCGGGCGGGACACCCCTCGCGGTGTCCCGCCCTCCGGCATGCCCGGAAACGGCCTTGCGGGCGTGTCCCCGACCGCGTGCCGGGCCGTGCGACCTGCTGTTCCGCGGTGCGTTCCGGGAGCGGAAGTGTCGCTGTGTCAACAAGTGTGCGAGGCATCACTCCTGCGGGTGAACAACGCGACCTGCCGGTTTGCCGCAGGATCAAAACGATGCCGTCACAGCGGCTTTCCTCCCTTGACAGACGGCCCTCGCGTACCCGACACATCGTGCCGACTCCGGCTGATTGTGTTGCTGCGAACGCCTGAAACGGCCTAGAGTCGCGAACCGTCGGCGTTGCCCGTTCTGTCTTCACGCTGACCAATCAAGAAGTGGCCTGGTCGCCAAGGAGGTAAGACGACTTGTGAATGAGTCGACATTTGCTCCCGGGGGTGGTCAGCCAGGACTGGCGGAGCACGCCGCCGGCCAGCCGGGCGAGGACGCCGGCACCCGGTTGCATGCCGTCGGCTCGGTCGCCGTCCGTACCTTCGAGGCGCGCCAGACCGCCGACCGCGACGGCGACCCTGCCGAACACGGCCTCTCCTACGCCGAGTTCCCCTACGGCTCCTACGAGGACCCGGACGCCGAGTACGAGCCCGACCCCGAGTACGCCGCGACGCTCGCCCCGGACGCCGCCCGCCAGCGCCGCGAGCGCGTGGGCCCCACCGGCCGCCCGCTGCCGTACTTCCCGATCCCCGCGCCGCTCGCCGAGCACGGCCCCGCGCAGATCATCGCGATGTGCAACCAGAAGGGCGGCGTCGGCAAGACCACGTCCACCATCAACCTGGGCGCCGCGCTGGCCGAGTACGGCCGCCGCGTGCTGCTGGTCGACTTCGACCCGCAGGGCGCCCTCTCGGTGGGCCTCGGCGTCAACCCGATGGAGCTGGACGTCACGGTCTACAACCTGCTCATGGAGCGGGGCATGACCGCCGACGAGGTGCTGCTGAAGACCGCCGTCCCCGGCATGGACCTGCTCCCCAGCAACATCGACCTGTCCGCCGCCGAGGTGCAGCTCGTCAGCGAGGTCGCCCGCGAGTCCGCGCTCGCCCGCGCCCTCAAGCCGCTGCTCGGCGACTACGACTACATCATCATCTACTGCCAGCCGTCCCTGGGCCTGCTCACGGTCAACGCCCTCACCGCGGCGCACAGCGTCATCGTCCCGCTGGAGTGCGAGTTCTTCGCGCTGCGCGGCGTCGCGCTGCTCACCGAGACCATCGAGAAGGTCTGCGAGCGGCTCAACCCCGAGCTGCGCCTCGACGGCATCCTGGCCACCATGTACGACTCGCGCACCGTGCACAGCCGCGAGGTGCTGGCCCGGGTCGTGGAGGCCTTCGGCGGCCACGTCTTCCACACCGTCATCGGCCGCACCGTGCGGTTCCCGGAGACCACCGTGGCGGGCGAGCCCATCACCACCTACGCCACCAACTCGGTGGGCGCCGCCGCCTACCGCCAGCTCGCCAGGGAGGTGCTTGCCCGGTGCCCCGCCGAGTGAGTCTCCCGGGGGCCGACGAACTGTTCCGGACCACCGGGGGGATGGCCCTCTCGCCGTCCCTCGCCCGGCAGCAGGACCAGGGCCGGCCGGAGACCGCGCGGGGGGCCGGCGCCGACCGGGACGGGGCCGCCGCGCAACGGCCCCCCGAGGAGGGACGCCACCCCGCGGAACGGCCGCCGGACGCGTCCGGCGACGGCCGCGGCGCCGAGGAGCACGGCAGCGCGGCGGGCGGCGCCGCCCCCGCGCACCGGACGGCCGGCCCGGGCCAGGGGCCGCGCCCCGACGCCGTGCCCGCGCCCGCGCCCGCCGCGGACGGCCCCGCCCGCCGCAGGACCCGCGCCGCGGCCCGGCGGCCCAGCGGCCGGGAGCGGCACGACGAGAAGATCACCGTGTACGTCTCCGCCGAGGAGCTGATGGACCTGGAGCACGCGCGCCTGGTCCTGCGCGGCGAGCACGGGCTCGCCGTCGACCGCGGGCGCATCGTCCGCGAGGCGGTCGCCGTGGTCCTCGCCGACCTGGAGCAGCGCGGCGAGGCGAGCATCCTGGTGCGCCGCCTGCGCGGACGCTGACCCGCCGCGCCCGCGGGACCCGCCGGGCCCGCGGCCCGCGCGTCGGCGTTGCCGGGCGACTCCGCCCCGCCGCAGGGCGCACCATGGACAGCGATGCGCACGACCGACGACCCCACCCGGCACGACCCGGACCGCCCCGCCCCCGGCGCCGGGCCCGCGCCCGCCCCGCGGACCGCCGACGCCGGGGCGCCCGCGTCCGCAGCCGCGTCCGGACCCGGACCTGTGCCCGGACCCGCGCCCGCCGCCCCGGACGGGGAGCCGCCCGGGCAGGAGCCCGGCCGGGGGCCCGGCCACGAGTCCGGCCCCGAGTCCGGGCAGGGCGGCTTCCAGGTGAGGCTGGCGAACTTCGAGGGCCCCTTCGACCTGCTCCTCGGCCTCATCTCCAAGCACCGGCTGGACGTCACCGAGGTCGCCCTCTCCCGGGTCACCGACGAGTTCATCGCCCACATCCGCGCCATGGGCCCGGACTGGGACCTCGACCAGGCCACCGAGTTCCTGGTCGTCGCCGCGACCCTCCTCGACCTCAAGGCCGCCCGGCTGCTGCCCGCGGCCGAGGTCGAGGACGAGGAGGACCTCGCCCTGCTCGAGGCCCGCGACCTGCTCTTCGCCCGGCTGCTGCAGTACCGCGCCTACAAGCAGGCCGCGGCCGTCCTCGCCGCGCGCTGGGACGCCGAGCAGCGGCAGCGCCCCCGCACCGTCGGCCTGGAGCCCCACCACGCCGCGCTGCTGCCCGAGGTCGTCATCAGCATCGGCCCCGAGCGCTTCGCCCGCCTCGCCGCCAGGGCCATGGCCCCGAAGCCCAAGCCGGTCGTGTACGTCGACCACATCCACACCCCGCCGGTCAGCGTCCGCGAGCAGGCCGCCCTCGTGGCCGCTCGGCTGCGCGCCGCGGGCGGGGCGAGTTTCGCCGAACTCGTCGACGACGCCGACGGCACGCTCGTCGTGGTCGCCCGCTTCCTGGCGCTGCTGGAGCTCTACCGGGAGCGGGTGCTGGCCTTCGAGCAGCCGGAGGCGCTGGGCCGCCTCCAGGTGCGGTGGGTCGGCGAGGAGGGGCGCACGGTCGAGGTCACGGACGAGTTCGACCGGCCGCCGGGGAGCGCGGACGGCGGGCCGGGGGAGGACGGCGGCCGGCGCGGCGGGGGACGGCAGAGCAGCGGTACGAGGAACGGTGGTCCGTCATGAACCGGGACGACGACAGGCAGGACGGCAGGCACGACGGCCGGGAAGGCCGGGACCCCTCCGGCCGGGAGGCCCGGCCCGCCCGGCGCGCCCTCGGCATGCCCGGCCGGCCCCGGCCCGCCGAGCACCTCCCGCCGGCCCACCTCCCGCCGGACGACGGCGGTCCGGACCCCGACGGCGGCGTCCGGACGGCGACGGGCACGGCCGCCGGTACCGCCGTGCACACGGGCGCCGAGCGGCCGTCCGCGGGCACGTCCGCGGCCGGCGGCGTGGCGGCGGACGTGCCGGAGCCGGCCTCCCCGCCCCCGCACGACCTGCCCCCGCACGACCCGCCTGTGCACGACCTGCCTGTGCACGGCCTGCTGCCGTCGGCCCCGCCCGCCGCCGTCCCGGGCCCGGCGGCCGCGTCCGGGCCCGCCGGCCCGCCGGTGCCGGGCCGGCACGCCGTCCCCCCGCAGTCCCCGGCGCCCGGCCCGGCCCCGGCCCCGGCGCCTTCGGCGCCCCCGGCGGGCGGCCCGCGGCCGCAGGAGGAGCCGGACCCCCTCGCCGCCGTGCCGCTCCGCGCCGCCCTCGAAGCCGTCCTCATGGTCGCCGACGAGCCCGCGACCGAGTCCCACCTGGCTTCCGTCCTCGCACGCCCCCGCCGCGAGGTCGCCGCCGCCCTGCGCGAGCTGTCCGCCGAGTACACCGCCCAGGGGCGCGGCTTCGACCTGCGGCCGGTCGCCGGGGGCTGGCGGTTCTACAGCCGCGCCTCCTGCGCCCCGGCCGTCGACCGCTTCGTCCTGGACGGCCAGCAGGCCCGCCTCACCCAGGCCGCGCTGGAGACCCTGGCGGTCGTCGCGTACCGTCAGCCGGTGTCCCGCTCCCGGGTCTCCGCCGTGCGCGGTGTGAACTGCGACGGCGTCATGCGTACGCTGGTACAGCGTGGCCTGGTGGAGGAGACGGGCACCGAACCCGGGACAGGTGCCATCCTGTACCGGACGACCGACTACTTCCTGGAGCGGATGGGGCTGCGCGGCCTGGACGAGCTGCCGGAGCTCGCGCCCTTCCTGCCCGAGGCCGACGACGTGGAAGCGGAGTCGCTGGAGGGCTCCGCGATCGCCGAGGCCTTGGCCGCCGCACGGGACAGCAGTCAGGACGACAGTGACGTGGTCAGCACCACGTGACTGTGACATCGCAGCTCGGCCGACGACGGAATCGACAACGGACTTTCAATGCGTAGCAGTGGCAGGAACAGCGGCGGCCAGGGCGGCAGCCGGGGCGGATACGGCAACCGGAGCGGCGGCTCCGGCGGCCGCGGCGGCCAGGGCGGGAGCCCCGGCGCCCGCAGCGGCCAGGGAGGCCAGGGCGCCCGCGGCGGCCAGGGCGGGAGCTCCGGCGCCCGCGGCGGCCAGGCAGGCCAGGGCGGCGGCCGCGGGGGCAACCACCGCGGCGCCGGCAACCAGCGCGACGAGCGCGGGCAGCGCTCCGGCCGCCCGCCGCGCCCCGAGGAGCGCTCCTACGGCGAGTACGGCGGCGGCCGCCCCGGCGGCCCCTCCGGAGGCCCCTCCGGCGGCCGCGGGAGGCCGCAGGGCCAGGGCGGCGGACAGGGCCAGGGCGGCGGACAGGGCCAGGGCGGCGGACAGGGCGGCCGGGGCCGCGCGCCCCAGCGCCCCTCCCGCCCCCGCGAGCTGGAGGCCAAGCTGGAGGACGCCGTCCGCGCCCGCCACGACAAGCCCCGGGTCGTCATCCCCAAGACCTTCGGCGAGCCCGAGGGCGAGCGGCTGCAGAAGGTCCTGGCCCGCGCGGGCATGGGCAGCCGCCGCGCCTGCGAGGAGCTGATCGACCAGGGCCGCGTCGAGGTCAACGGCCGCACCGTGCGCGAGCAGGGCGTCCGCGTCGACCCGGAGAAGGACGAGATCAAGGTGGACGGCCTCACCGTCGCCACCCAGTCGTACCTCTTCTTCGCCCTCAACAAGCCCGCCGGCGTCGTCTCCACCATGGAGGACCCCGACGGCCGCCAGTGCCTCGGCGACTACGTCACCAACCGGGAGACCCGCCTCTTCCACGTCGGCCGCCTGGACACCGAGACCGAGGGCATCATCCTGCTCACCAACCACGGCGAGCTGGCCCACCGCCTCACCCACCCCCGGTACGGCGTCACCAAGACCTACCTCGCCGCCATCGTCGGGCCCATCCCGCGCGACCTCGGCAAGCGGCTCAAGGAGGGCATCGAGCTGGAGGACGGCTTCGCCCGCGCCGACAGCTTCCGCGTGGTGGAGAACACCGGCAAGAACTACCTGGTCGAGGTCAGCCTCCACGAGGGCCGCAAGCACATCGTGCGGCGCATGCTCGCCGAGGCGGGCTTCCCGGTGGAGCGGCTCGTCCGCACCCGCTTCGGGCCGATCGCGCTCGGCGACCAGAAGTCCGGCTGGCTGCGCCGCCTCACCAACCCCGAGGTCGGCCAGCTGATGCGCGAGGTCGGCCTCTGACGGCCCGGCCCCGCCCGTGACGCGGCGCACCGGACCCCGCCCCGCGACCGCGGGGCGGGGTCCGGTGCATGTCCGGGCCCCGTTCGGCATACCCTGGTGCCCACGTCCCGGCGGAGGCGGAGCGCCCGCCCACCGGGCCGAGGCGTACGTACGACGGTGTCACGGAGGGGCGGGATGTTCGACTCACTGGGCCTGCCGGAGTCGGACAGCCGGGTGTACGAGGCCCTCGTGGCCGCCCCGCAGTCGGACGCCGAGACCCTGGCCGCCCGCTGCGGCCTCACCCCGGAGCAGACCCGCGCCTCGCTCGCCGCCCTCACCGAGCGGGGCATGGCCACCCGCACGCCGGACAGCGCCGACCACTACCTCGCCGTCGCCCCCGACGTCGCCATCGGCACCCTCATCGGCCGCCGCGAGGAGGAGCTGCGCGCCGCCCGCGCCGGGATGCACCGCCTCATGGACGCCTTCCGCGACGCCTCCCGCTACACCGACCCGGCCCGCTCGGTGGAGGTCCTCACCGGCAGCGAGGCGATATCCCAGCGCTTCGAGCACCTGCAGGACACCGCCCAGGAGCAGATCCGCGGCTTCGACCGCCCCCCGTACGTCCAGAACCCCGGGCTGAACCTCGGGCGGGCCCGGCGCCTGCTGCGCGACGGCATCCGCTACCGCGTCGTCTACGACCGGGAGGCGGTGGCCTGGCCGGGGCGGCTGGACAACGACATCCGGATCAGCTGCGAGGACGGCGAGGAGGCCCGGGTGCGGGTCGCCCTCCCGATGAAGATGATCATGGCGGACGACCGGATGGCCATCCTGCCCATCAGCTCCGGCAACCGGGTCCTGGACGCCGCCTACGTCGTCCACCCCTGCTCCCTGCTGGAGGCCCTGGCCACCCTCTTCGAGGCCGAGTGGGAGCGCGCCGTGCCGCTCAACGCCGCCGTCGGCGCCGACGGGGCGGACCCGGCCCCCGGCGGCCCGGCCGAGGACCACCGCCGGCTGCTCGGCCTGCTCGCGGCCGGACTCACCGACGAGGCCATCGCCCGCGCCCTCGGCTGGAGCGCCCGGACCACCCAGCGCCGCCTGCAGGGCCTCATGCGCGAGCTGGGCGCCACCACCCGCTTCCAGGCGGGCATGGCCGCCCGCGAACGCGGCTGGCTCTGACCGCTCCCGCGCCCGGCCGCGCCCGGGGCCGGCTCCGGCCCCGGACCGGCCGCAGACCGGCCCCGGACCTGCCGCAGACCTCCCGCGGACCGGCTCCCGGCCGCCCCCGGGGCCGGATCAGCTCCACGCCTCCAGCGACGCCCAGCGCCCGTCCGGCCCCCGCCGCACCTCCAGCATCCCGACGACGGCGCCGCGGTTGACGGCCCCGTAGACGTGCGGGAACAGCACGTCCGCGGCGGACCCGGGCGGCGGCGGGCCGTCCGGCTCCTCCCACCGCACCGCCGCGTCCAGCCGGTCCTCGTCGATGAGCAGCACCATCAGCGGGCCGTGGACCTCGGCGAAGAACGCGTTGGCCACCGCCAGCGCCGTCCGCTCGTCCGGCGAGCAGTGCACGAAGCCCTCAGCGGCGAGGGACGCGGGCGCGTAGGGGCGCTCCGGCGTCGCCAGCCAGTCGTCGAGCGGGGTCAGGTGCAGGATCATCCCCCTGTTGTACCGGAGCGCGGCCCCGCCGCACCCGCACCGGCTCCCTCACCGGCTCCCGCCGCCCGCCGCGTCCGCCGCGGCGCGGGAGCGCGCGCCCGGCCCGCGCGCCCGGCCCGCGCGCCGCGTCCGCAAACCGGTGGCCGCGGCGCCGCCCGGTGCGGTAGTCCTGGCCGTCCGCACGACAGGGGAGGGCACATGGGACGGCGGCCGGCCACCGGAGCACTGCTGGGTCTCGCGCTCGGGGACGCGATGGGATTCCCCACGGAGTTCAACGACATGGAGTCGATCGCGGCGAAGTCCGGCCCGTGGCGGGGGATGCGCCTGCCCGGTCCGGCGATCGTCACCGACGACACCCAGATGACGCTCGCCCTCGCCCGCGGCCTGCGCACCGCCTTGGAGCGCGGCCCCCTCACCCCGAGCCGGCTGGAGGCCCCCCTCCGCGAGGAGTTCGTGGACTGGTGGCGCTCCCCGGAGAACAACCGCGCCCCCGGAGCGACCTGCATGGAGGCCTGCCGACTGCTCAGCCGGCCCGGCCTGCCCTGGCAGGAGGCGTCGCAGACCGGCTCCAAGGGCTGCGGCGCCAACATGCGCGTCGCCCCGCTCGGCCTCGTCCCCGGCCTCACCGCCGACCAGCGGTCCGGCGCCGCCCAGCTCCAGTCCGCCCTCACCCACGGCCACCCCACCGCGCTCGCCGCCTCCGACCTCACCGCCCACGCCGTCCACCTGCTCGCGCAGGGCGCCGAGCCCCGCGAGCTCACGGCCCTGCTGCGCGACCACGCGCGGGAGAGCCGCGGCACGTACCGGCGCGACTGGCTCGGCGGCCTTGACGGCCTCAGCCAGGACCCCTCGCCGGAGCACTTCGCCGCCCGCGGCTGGGACGAGTGCCTGGAGGTCCTGGACCGGCTGGAGGCCGCCCTGCGGGCCCCCGACGTCGAGGCCGACCCGTGCCTGGCCACCGGTGCGGGCTGGATCGCCGAGGAGGCCCTGGCCACCGCCCTGCTCTGCTTCCTGATGCTGCCCGACGACCCGCCCGCCGCGATCCGCCGCGCCGCGTACTCCTCGGGCGACTCCGACTCGATCGCCTGCCTCGCCGGCGCCTTCGCGGGCGCCCGCCACGGCGCCGACGCGTGGCCCGCTGAGTGGGTGCACGCCGTCGAGTACCGGGACGAGCTGCTCGCCTTCGGGGAGCTCTGGGACACGGGCGCCTGACGTCCGCCCCGCGGACGTCTCACGGAACGGGACACGGGTCCCGCACCGCGGGCGGTGTCACTAGCCTGGGCCCGGCCGCCCGGAGCGGGATGCCGGGCGGCCCGAACCGGCGTGCGCCCCGTGCGGGACCGCCGACGGCCCCGCACGCCGCCCGCGTGCACCCGGGGGGCCGGGCGGGCCTGCGCAGCCGCCCGGCCGCCGGTCCCGCCCGCGCCCCTCCGGACCTCCGCGCCTCCGCACCTCGGTCCCTCCGGACCTCGGCCCCTCGGCGCCTCCGGACCCCCGCGCCTCCGGACCTTTGCGCGACCCGTCCCCGGCCGGCCGCCGTCCGGGCAGAATGGTCCCCGCGGCCCGCGCCGACCCGCACGGACCGCCCCCGCCACCGCCCCCGCCACCGCCTTCCGGGCCCGGAGCCCCCGGGCCCCGGAGCCGCCTCCCAGGGACGTACACCGCCATGCGCACAGTCGCCGTCGTCGGCACCGGACTGATCGGTACCTCCGCCGCCCTCGCCCTCGCCGCCCGCGGCATCACCGTCCACCTCCAGGACGCCGACCCCGACGCCGCCCGCACCGCCGCGTCCCTCGGCGCCGGCACCACGGAGGCCCCCGAGGACCCCGTCGACCTGGCCGTCGTCGCCGTGCCCCCCGCCCTCGTCGGCCGGGTGCTGGCCGACTGCCAGCGGCGCGGCCTCGCCCGCTGCTACACCGACGTCGCCAGCGTCAAGTCCGGCCCCCGCGCCGACATCGCCGCCCTGGGCCTGGACACCACCCGCTACATCGGCAGCCACCCCATGGCCGGCCGCGAGGTCTCCGGGCCGCTCGCCGCCCGCGCCGACCTCTTCGAGGGCCGCCCCTGGGTCCTCACCCCCACCCCCGACACCGACACCGACACCCTCAACGCCGCCCTGGAGCTGGTCGCGCTCTGCGGCGCCGTGCCCGTCGTCATGGACGCCACCGCCCACGACCGCGCCGTCGCCCTGGTCTCCCACACCCCGCAGCTCGTCTCCTCGCTCGTCGCGGCCCGCCTGGAGCACGCCGACGAGACCGCGGTGCGCCTCTCCGGCCAGGGCGTGCGCGACGTGACCCGCATCGCCGCCTCGAACCCCCGCATGTGGGTCGACATCCTCAGTGCCAACGCGGGCATGGTGGCCGACATCCTGGAGGACATCGCCGCCGACCTCGGCGAGACCGTCGCCGCCCTGCGCTCCCTCCAGGCCGACGACGAGACGAAGCGCGACGAGGGCGCCCGCGCCGTGGCCGAGGTGATGCGGCGCGGCAACGCCGGACAGGCCCGCATCCCCGGCAAGCACGGCGCCCCGCCCACCCGCTACGCCACCGTCGCCGTCGTCATCGGCGACCAGCCCGGCGAGCTGGCCCGCCTCTTCGCCGACGCCGGCCTGGCCGGCGTCAACATCGAGGACGTCGCCATCGAGCACTCCACCGGGCAGCAGGCCGGCCTGGTGCAGCTCTCCGTCGCCCCGTCCTCCGCCACCGGCCTCGCCGCGGCGCTGCGCGAGCGGGGCTGGCGGGTCCGCGACTGACGGGTCCGCGACCGGCGCGCCCGCGACCGGCGGCCCCGGCCCTCGCCACCGGTCCCCGGCCCCGGCCGCCGGGGCGCCCGGTCCGCACCCCGGCCCGCCTCCCGTGCGCGGTCCCGCCGGGAGCGGGCGGTCCCGGTCCGGCGGCCTCCGCGGGTCGACTAACCTTGAGGGAGACCCCCGCACCGAAACCCCTGCACCACGTCCCGAAGAGAGGTCCCCCGTGGAAACTGCCGGCCGAGCGAGCGCCCCGGTCGTCGTCGCCATCGACGGACCCTCGGGTTCGGGCAAGTCCACCGTCTCGCGTGCCGTGGCCGCCCGCCTCGGGCTGAGCTTCCTGGACACCGGCGCCATGTACCGGGCCATGACCTGGTGGATGCTGGCCAACGAGGTCGACGTCGACGACGCCGACGCGGTCGCCACCGCCTGCACCAAGCCCGTGATCGTCTCCGGCACCGACGCCGCCGGCCCCACCATCACCGTGGACGGCCGCGACGTCTCCGGCCCGATCCGCGGCCCCGAGGTCACCTCCCGGGTCTCCGCGGTCGCGGCCGTGCCCGAGGTCCGCTCCCGCCTGGTGGAGCTGCAGCGCACCTCCGCCGGGGCCGCCGAGCGCGGCATCGTCGCCGAGGGCCGCGACATGGGCACCGTCGTCTTCCCCCGCGCCACCGTCAAGATCTTCCTCACCGCCTCCGAGGAGGCCCGCTCCGCCCGCCGCGCCGCCGAGCTGCGCGCCAAGGGCGTCGACGAGGCCACCATCGCCGCCATGGCCGCGGACCTCGGCCGCCGCGACGCCGCCGACTCCAGCCGCACGACCGCCCCGCTGGCCAAGGCCGACGACGCGGTCGCGGTGGACACCAGCGACATGACCCTGGAGCAGGTCATCGACCACGTCGTCGACCTGGTCGAGGCCCGCGCGCCCCGCCCGGCGGCCGCCGGGTGAGCGCCACCGGAACCCGTACGGACACCCGGCGGCCCGCTCCTGCGGGCCGCCCCGCCGCCGCGCCCCCGGCCCGCACCGCCGCCGCACCGCAGCGCCCCACCGCGCGCGGCGCCGCCGTCGGCCGCCGCATCGGCATCGGCCTGGCCCGCGCGGGCTGGCGGGTGCGGGTGCTCGGCGCCTGGCGCGTCCCGGCCTCCGGGCCGGTGATCCTGGCCGCCAACCACGCCAACCTGGTCGACGGCCCGCTGCTGATGGGGATGTCCCCGCGGCCCACGCACTTCCTCGTCAAGGAGGAGATGTTCACCGGCCCGGTCGGCGCGGTCCTGCGCGGCGTCGGGCAGATCCCGGTGCGGCGCGCCAGCGCCGACCGGACGGCGATCACCACCGCTCTGCAGGTCCTCGCCGACGGCGGCGTCCTGGGCGTCTTCCCCGAGGGCACCCGCGGCGACGCCGACTTCGCGCAGGTCCAGGGCGGCCTCGCGTACCTCGCGCTGCGCTCCGGGGCGCCGGTGGTCCCGGTGGCGGTCCTCGGCACCGGCGACCGCGGCCGCACCCTGGGCGCCCTGCCGCCGCTGCGGGGCCGCATCGACGTGGTCTTCGGCGACCCCTTCGACGCCTCCGACGGCTCGCGGCTGCGCACCCGCAGGGCCATGCTGGAGGCCTCCGAGCGGCTGCAGACCCGGCTGGCCGGGCACCTCGCGCAGGCGCGGGAGCTGACCGGCCGCTGACCCCCGGCCCTCCGCGCCCCCAGACCTTCTGCGCCGCGACACCCGCGGCGCGACCCCCGGCCCCCGGGCCGGACCGACGGACGAAAGACGGCACTGGACATGAGCAACGAGAACACCGCCGCTTCGGAGGCGGGCGCCTTCGAGCACGGTGAGCTGGACCCGGCGGAGTACGCCGAGTTCATGGAACTGGCCGCCGAGGAGGGCTTCGACGCCGAGGACGTCGACGGCGACCTCGCCGCGGCCTCCCACGGCCCGCTCCCGGTGCTCGCCGTCGTCGGCCGCCCCAACGTCGGCAAGTCGACCCTGGTGAACCGGATCATCGGCCGCCGCGAGGCCGTCGTCGAGGACCGCCCCGGCGTCACCCGCGACCGCGTCACCTACGAGGCGTCCTGGGCCGGCCGCCGCTTCAAGCTCGTCGACACCGGCGGCTGGGAGGCCGACGTCCTCGGCATCGACGCCGCCGTCGCCGCCCAGGCCGAGTACGGCATCGAGAGCGCCGACGCGGTCCTCTTCGTCGTCGACGCCACCGTCGGCCCCACCGACACCGACGAGGCCCTCGTCAAGCTGCTGCGCCGGTCCGGCAAGCCCGTCGTGCTCTGCGCCAACAAGGTCGACGGCCCCTCCACCGAGGCCGACGCCGCCATGCTCTGGTCGCTCGGCCTCGGCGAGCCCCACCCGGTCTCCGCCCTCCACGGCCGCGGCTCCGGCGACCTCCTGGACGCCGTCATGGCGGCCCTCCCCGAGGCCCCGCCGCAGACCTTCGGCACCCCGCTGGGCGGCCCGCGCCGCGTCGCGCTGCTGGGCCGGCCCAACGTCGGCAAGTCCAGCCTCCTCAACAAGGTCGCCGGCGAGGACCGGGTCGTCGTCAACGAGGTCGCCGGCACCACCCGCGACCCGGTCGACGAGCTGATCGAGCTCGGCGGCAGGACCTGGAAGTTCGTCGACACCGCCGGCATCCGCCGCCGCGTCCACCTCACCGAGGGCGCCGACTTCTACGCCTCGCTGCGCACCGCCTCCGCCCTGGAGAAGGCCGAGGTCGCCGTCATCCTCATCGACGCCAGCGAGACCCTCGCCGAGCAGGACACCCGCATCATCTCCATGGCGGTGGAGGCCGGGCGCGCGGTCGTCATCGCCTACAACAAGTGGGACCTGCTCGACGAGGAGCGCCGCTACTACCTGGAGCGGGAGATCGAGAAGGACCTCGTCCAGGTCAAGTGGGCGCCGCGGGTCAACGTCTCCGCCCGCACCGGCCGCCACATGGAGAAGCTGGTCCCGGCGATCGAGACCGCGCTGGAGGGCTGGGAGACCCGCGTGCCGACCGGCAGGCTGAACTCCTTCCTCGGCGAGCTGGTCGCCGCCCACCCGCACCCCATCCGGGGCGGCAAGCAGCCGCGCATCCTCTTCGGCACCCAGGCCGGCACCCGGCCGCCGCGGTTCGTCCTCTTCGCCTCCGGCTTCCTCGAGGCCGGCTACCGGCGCTTCGTCGAGCGCCGGCTGCGCGAGGAGTTCGGCTTCGCCGGCACGCCGATCTCCATCTCGGTGCGGGTGCGCGAGAAGCGCCGCCGCAAGTAGCCGCCGCCGCGGGCGGCCGACGGGCCGCAGGCCCCGGAGCCGCCCGCACGCGCAGGCACGGAAGGGCCCCGGCCGCTCCCCCGCGGGGGAGCGGCCGGGGCCCTTCCGCCGTGTGCCGGAACCGTCAGGCCGGGCCGCCCGCGCGGCCCGGCGGCAGGGAGAGCATCCCCCGGTGCCGCCCGCCGCGGCCCGTCGACGGGGGGATGTGCCCGACGGGGGTCCACCCGCCGCCGTACTGGTGCCCCTGGGCGAAGGGCGATCCCGCCGCCCCCGCGCCGCCGTAGCCCGTACCGGAGGCCGGCGGGTCCGGCAGCTGCCGCTCCGCGTCCCGGCTGCCGTACGACCGCCGCAGGCCGAACCCGGTGAACTTCATGTCCTCCTCGCCGGTCCGGTCGCCGGGGAGGGTGCGGAACAGCCGCCGGTACTCGGCGCAGAGGCTGTCGTAGATGGGGGTGGCGGAGACGGGGCGTTCCGCCTCGTACGCGGGCCGCATGCCGGGGATCGCATGGGCGCCGGCGTGCCGCCGGGTGGGGGGGGGGGAGGGGTCGTAGGTCTGCACACACGGCCAACGACCGCGCGGCCTCCGGGATGCGGCCTGAGGGCGGTTGACCTGCGGTCGGTCCGGTGTGCGGCGGTCTCCGCGCACCGGGCCGACCGCAGGCGCGCGCGGCCGCCGGGCGGGGTCCCCGCCCGGCGGCCGCGCTCCGTCCGCCCCGTGCGCCCTGTGAGTCCCGTGCGCCCTGTCCTGCCGCCCCGCGGCAGCCGCGGGCCGGTCCGGTCCGGTCCGGGCCGGCGGTGTCGCCGCCCGCCCCGCCCTCCCGGCCCGGCCGCCCCGCCCTCCCGCGTCCCCGCCCTCCCGCGTCCCCGCGTCGCTGCGGGATCAGGTGCCGGCGAGCGGCAGCACCGCCCCGGCGAGCACGCCCTGCCCGGCGGCCCGGTCCAGCGCCTGGCGCAGCAGGTCCTCCCGGGGCTGGCTGCCGATGGTGCCCACCGGCGCCGCGTACATGTACACCTGCGACTGCCGGCTGGCCGCGGCCCGCCACGTGTCGGTGACCTGCAGCGGCTGGTGCGCCTGCCACCACGCCACGGTGCCGCCCTGCGGGCCCGGCTGGAGCACCGCGTGGAGCTGGCCCATCGCCATCAGCACCGACCAGCCCGCCAGCGGCTCCGGGGTCCGGTCCACGTCCTTCACCTCGCCGAAGCCGTGCTCCAGCAGCAGCTGCAGGAACTCGTCCTCGCCGGAGGTGCTGCCCGGCCGCCCCACGGGCACCGTCGGCTCGACGACCAGCGCGGCGTGCGGGGTGTCGCCGACCAGGACCAGCCCGCAGGTGATGGAGAGCACCGCCGGCTGACTGCCCTCCGCCTGGCCGCCGTCGCCGGGGACGGCCGGAGCGGTCCGGGCGGCGGGGGAGGGGGCGGCGGGCAGCCGGGAGCCGTCCCCGGCCCGGTCGCCGCCGATGCTGCGCATGGCGCCGCGCAGCTGCTCCTCCGTCACCGGGACGACCTGCGAAGGGATGCAGCGGGCGTGGGCGAAGGCGAGGACGGCGGTCTCCTCGCCCATGAACAGCACGGTGCTGGTCTGCTCGCGCAGCGAGTCGCCCGGGGTACGGCAGGACGTGCAGTCGTAGGTGTCGGGGGCGTTGCCGCCGGCCAGCAGCCGGTCGGCCTCGTCGTCGCCGATCTCGGCGCGGACCTCGTCGCTGACGTCGAGCATGCGCGGCACGGGGACTCCTCGGATCGTTTCCTGGATCGGGGCGCCGGATGCGGGGTGCACCCGGCCTCCTAACCCAACGGGCGGATGTGGCGGGGGTCACGGCCAGGCCCCCGGGCAGTCGTGAATTCGGCGGAATCCGACTGCGCAGCGTGCACGACCGTCCACTCCGTGTCGACAACGTGTCGGAGGTCACAGGCCGCCGGGCGTGCGTCAGGACACACCGGCGCGGACCGCCTGATCGGAAAATGCCGACAGAGTGCGCAAATCGGCCGTCCGCGACAGATCATTACCGCCGGTAACGGTCAGGTGATCTGGAAGAACCGTGAACCGGTTGAAAGCGACACGGAAGCTTTCCTACGGTCTGTCACCGGTGCAACGAGCACCACCCGGGTACGCCCTCCAGCGCACCGGACGGCCGCAGTTGAGCGGCGGTCAGGTGTCCGCCGCCGGTGACTGACAGGCCGGCGGCGCGTGGCGGGCGGCCGCGGCGGCGCGTCACGTCCGACACGTGCACGGCCGCCGGAGCGGACGAGGCGGCGGACGGTTCCGGTACCACCGGACACCGGCCGACCGGCCCACCCGGGGCTGTCGAGAGGAAGCAATGACCCTTCGTCACGAGACCGACGCCGCCACCGCGAACGCCGGGCAGGGCGCCGACCGGAACGGTGCGGCCGTCCGCCGCAACCGGGTCCGCGCCGCCGTCGTCGCGGGCGCCGTCGCCGCCGTCCCGGCGGTGGGCCTCGTCACGGCCACCTCCGCCTCCGCCGCCTCCGCGTCCACCTGGGACCGGGTCGCGCAGTGCGAGAGCGGCGGCAACTGGAGCATCAACACCGGCAACGGCTTCTACGGCGGCCTGCAGTTCACCCGCAGCACGTGGGCCGCTTACGGCGGCACCGCGTACGCCTCCACCGCCGACAACGCGAGCCGCGGCGCGCAGATCGCCGTCGCGGAGAAGGTCCTCGCCAGCCAGGGCCCCGGCGCCTGGCCGGTCTGCGGCCCCCGGGCCGGCCTGAGCAGCGGCGGCGCCGCCGCCCGGGTCGACGTCTCCGCGGGCTCGCGCAGCAGCCGCTCGGAGCACCGCAGCACCTGGCACCGGTCCTGGAAGCACTCCTCGCACCACTCCTCGGCGGGTGCGGTGCAGAGCCGGCGCCACACCGGCGGCTCCTCGGCCGGGACCTCCCCGGTCAACGCCTCCGGGCGCCACTACACCGTCCGGGCCGGCGACACCCTGGGCCGCATCGCCGACCGGTACGGCATCGGCTGGCAGAAGCTGTACCTGGAGAACCGCGGCGTCATCGGCGGCAACCCGAACCTGATCTACCCGGGGCAGAAGCTCTCGGTCTGACCCTCATGCAGGGCGCCAGGGCCCCCTACCAGCGGTGTTCTGCTGGGAGGGGGCCCGGCTCATGCCGCCGGGGCCGCCTGCGGGCCGCCGGAGCCCTCGGCGGCCCCCACGAAGGGGGCATCCACGGCTCGCCCGGCACGTTCCTGGCCGTGCGGCACGAGAGGGGTGCGGATCCGCGGCGTGAACCCGGGGTCGGCGTGTCCGAGGTGCGCGCCGAGGGCTTCGGTGCTCTCCCCTGCGTCCAGCAGCACGGAGGCGCAGAAGTGCCTCAGCGCGTGCATCCCGTCCTGCCGGGCCGCAGCGTGCCGCTTGTGCCGGACGCGGTGGCGCACGCCGGTTCCGTAGCGGTCGGCCCTGACCCTGTGGGGCCTGCCGTCGGGTCCGGTCCCGGTCTTGTACCAGCGGTCCTCGATGTGGCGGGCCAAGGCGGGTGCCGGGGGTCCCTCCCGGGCGGAGGCCGGGGGCGCGGCCGCGCCGTAGACGGGCCAGGACGAGCAGGGCCTGCCGGTCCGCGGGGAGCCAGAGCCACCGCGTACCCCGCTCCCGGCGTCGGGCGGTCACCAGACGGGAGAGGTACCGCGGAGCCGGGCTGGACAGATCGATCCCCGACGGGTGGACAAGCACGCGAAGCTCCCACTGGACAGGTCGCTCCCGGGCGACAACCCGTCCACCGGGAGCTGCACCTCTTCCCGGACACCGTCCCCACGCCGACCCGCCACCCGGTCAGCCAAGCGGGAAACGGCTCGCTCCGCCGAAAACCGATTGACCCGCCTGTATACCGTTCCCGCATGAGGAGCATGCTCCGTTTGGAGACCGTCAGCCCCGACAACTTCGACGCCGCAATCGGGTTGAAGGTGCGTCCGGACCAGGAGCATCTGGTCGCTCCGGTCGTCAAGTCGCTTGCGGAAGCGTATGTGCACCCTGACGTTGCCTGGCCGCGGCTCATCCTTGACGGCGACCGGCCGGTCGGATTCCTCATGGCGTTCTTCGACGCCGGCCTCACCGGTGACGACCGTGGCACCGGCCTTGGCTCCGGCCTCTGGCGCCTCAACATCGCAGCCGGAGAGCAGGGGCGCGGATACGGCCGATTCGCGGTCCGGTCCGTTGTGGCAGAGGCCCGTCGCCGCGGCGGCACCCGGCTGACGACTTCCTGGTACCCGGGTGGGGGAGGGCCTGAAGGCTTCTACCTGAGGCTCGGCTTCCGGCCGACCGGGGAGATGATCGGGGATCAGCGAGTCGGCGAACTCGACCTGACGCAGAAGAGCGTTCTGCCCTGAGGGGTCGCCTGGTTCATCCTTGGGTGGTGGCCGGCTCCGGGAACGGCGGGTGCCTCTTCTGCTGCGGTTCCGAGGTGGACGTCACCGCGTTCAGCCCGCGCCGAGGTCAACTGAGTCCCGGCCCCGAGCCGTCTGCGGGCCGTCCGGGGCCGGCCGACGACGACAGATGACGGCCACCGGCCACCGGCCACGGGGCCTGGGCAGGGCAGGGCAGAGAAGGCCGGCAGTGCTCTGCCGCAGGCTGCATACCCCGCAGGACGGACGCTCCTCGTCCGACCCCCGCGCGCCGGTTTCGCGACCGGCCGCCCCGTGCCCGGCGCGCAGCGCCCGGCACGCCCCTTCGGTACCCATCGGGCCCCGCCCGGCGCTCCCGGGCCGCTGCGAGGGCATGCGGGTGCAGGCCGGGCGCTGATCCCCGCACGGTGCGCCGTCGTGCAGGCCGTGCGGCCGTGCGGGCGCGGGCCGGGCGCTCCCGCAGTCCTGCCTGCCTGCCTGTCCGCCGTCCGCCGTACCGTCCGGAGCCGCCTCCCCACCCGGTGCCGTCCTCCGGTGCCGCCCGTTCGCCCGGTGCCGTCCTCCGGTCCGGATCCGGACCCGAGGACGGCACCGGCCCGTGGTCGTGCAGTCCGAGGCGCCGCCCTCCGCGCTCCTGCGCCGACCGGTGGAACCCCGCGGCGTGGCGGGCGCCGGGGCAGCCCGCCGTCGCGCAGGGCGGCCGTAGCGTCGACCCAGTGTGCTCATAGGACTTTCCGCTCGATCGTCGCGGCGCCCTGCACCGCTGCCGCCACCGCCGTCACCGTCGCTGCCTCCGCCACCGCAGCCGTCGCGGCCGCGGTCCTCGCGGCGACGCCCGCCGCTGCGGCCGCCCCCGCCGCACCCGCGCTCGACGATCCGGTCTGGGACCGCCTCGCCGCGTGCGAGAGCAGCGGAAACTGGCGTTCCAACACCGGAAACGGCTTCTACGGCGGCCTCCAGATCCTGCTGGGCACCTGGCGGTGGGCAGGCGGCCTGCGCTTCGCCCGCCGCCCCGACCTCGCCGTCCGCGAGGAGCAGATCACCGTGGGGCAGGAGATCTTCCGCCTCCAGGGCTGGCCGGCCTGGCCGGCCTGCGCCCGCCGGCTCGGGCTCCTCGACCCCTTTCCGGGTCCCGTCCCGGAGCCGTCGCCGGACCCCGGGTCCCCGTCCGACCCGCAGGACCCCGGCGTCCTCCCGCCCCCGGTCCTCCACCCGCGCCCGGACCGGCGTCCCGGACGCGGCCCGCACCCCGGCCGGGAGCCGCACCCCGGACACGGCCACCGCCCCGGACGCCATCCCCGCCCCGGTACAGGCCCGTACCCGGGGCACGGGCCGGACCCGGGAACGGGCCCGTGGCACGGGAGGCCCCCGGAGCCCGACCCGGGCACGGCGGCGGCCGGACAGGTACCGCAACCCGTCCCGTACCCCGGCGCAGGGGAACGGCCCGTCCCGGAAACCGCCACGCCGCCCGCGCCGGCGTGGCCCGCCCTGTGATCGGCGGGCCGCCCGTGCGCCCGGCGGACCTGCCCTGCCGGGACCGACAGCCCTGCCCCGCCGGTGACGCCGCCGGGCCCCGCCGTTACCGCCGTCCGGATCCGCCGGTACCGCCGCCCGGACAGCCCTCGCGGCCGTGCCGGCACCGTCCCCGGGGCCCGGACGGCCACGGCGGAGCCGCCTGGAGGGCGCCCCCCGCGTCCTGGTGCCCGCGCCTCCGGCCCGGCTCCCCGCCGTCCGCCGTTCCGTCTCCTGGTCGGCAGCGCTCCCGACCGGCGTCCCCTGAACACCGCCGCGGCGCCGTGTCCTCCCACCCGCCGCGCCGCCCCGCTCCGGCCCGATGCCGGGGAATGCCGCAGACCGGCGCAGACTTTCCCTCAGCGGAGAGGCAGCGCGAGCCGGCCGGAGACCCCGCCACGGCACTGCCGTCCACGGAGAGGAAGCACAGACATGGGCAGCCCCGTCGACCACCTCGTCGACCTGCTCGATCTTGAGCAGATCGAGCTCAACATCTTCCGAGGCCGCAGCCCCGAGGAGGAGCTGCAGCGCACCTTCGGCGGCCAGGTCGCCGGCCAGGCGCTGGTGGCCGCAGGACGCACCGTGGACGCCGGGCGCCCCGTCCACTCCCTGCACGCCTACTTCCTGCGCCCGGGCCTGCCCGGCGTGCCGATCGTCTACCAGGTGGACCGGATCCGCGACGGCAGGTCGTTCACCACCCGGCGCGTCCTCGGCATCCAGAAGGGCCGCAGCATCTTCGCGCTCACGGCGGACTTCCACCTCCCCGAGCCCGCCGCGTTCGAACACCAGGACGCCATGCCCGACGTGCCCGACCCCGAGAGCCTGCCCAGCGCCCTCGACGAGGTCAGCGCGCGCATCGGCGAGCGGCCGCCCTTCATCAGCCGCCGGCAGCCCTTCGACATCCGCTACGTCGAACGCCTCCGCTGGACCAAGGAGGAGCTCGTCGGCGTCGAGCCCCGCAGCAGCGTCTGGCTGCGCACCAACGGCAGGCTCCCCGACGACCCGCTGATCCAGGTCTGCGCCCTCACCTACGCCAGCGACATGACGCTCCTCGACTCGGTGCGGGCCCCCGTCGAGCCCCTCTGGGGCCCCCGCACCTTCGACATGGCCTCCCTCGACCACGCCATGTGGTTCCACCGCCCGTTCCGCGCCGACGAGTGGCTGCTCTACCAGCAGGAGTCCCCGGTCGCCACCGGCGCCCGCGGGCTCGCCCGGGGCCAGATCTTCGACCGGCAGGGGCGGCTCGTCGTCTCCGTGATGCAGGAGGGCCTCTTCCGGCCCGTCGCCCGCGGCTGACGGGGCCCGCCCCGGCCCGGACCCCCTCCCGGCCCCCGGACCCCCTCCCGGTGCCCGGACCCCCTCCCGGCCCCCGGGTGACCGCCCCGGCGCGGCGCACCCCGAAAGCGTCGACGCCCCCGGCCGGGCCGCAGAACACCCCTCGGAGACGGGGCCATCCGTCCCGGCGCGGGGCGCCCCACCGCGGGCGGCCCGCGCCGGCCCGCTCCACCGCCCCGGCGGCCCGGCCCGCCTCCACCCCCGGACCCCGCCTCCGCCCCCCCCCGCGCCCGCCGGTCCCCGCGCCGCTTCTCGGCACCCTCCCGCCTCCTCTCGCCCCGACCCCGCAAACCCACACTCCGCGCAGTCCCGCCCCCTGCCCCCCTGCCGCAAGGACGAGACCCCGTGTCCACACCGCCCGCCCCCCGTCCCGCCGCACCGTCCGCAGCCTCGGAACCGCCGCCGGACCCCGCCACCGCCGCCCCGGTCGCCACCGCCGCCGCTACCGGTCCGACAGTGCCGCCCGGTCCTCCCGTGCTCCCTCCCCACCCCGCCCCACCGGGCCGGCTGCGCCGCGCCGCCCGCAGCGTCCTCGCCGACGTCACCCCGCTGCGCACCAGCCCGCACTACCGCCGGGTCTGGTTCGGCCAGACCGTGTCCTCGATAGGCCAGCAGATGACCGCCGTCGCGGTCTCCGTCCAGGTCTACGCCCTCACCGGCTCCAGCTTCGCCACCGGACTGGTCGGGCTCTTCTCCCTCGTCCCGCTCGTCGTCTTCGGGCTGTACGGAGGCGCCGTCGCCGACAGCGTGGACCGCCGCAGGCTCGGCCTGGTCGGCGCCGCCGGCCTGGCGGCGGTCTCCGCCGTCCTCGCCGCCCAGGCGGCCCTCGGACTGCGCCAGGTCGCGGTCCTGTACGCGGCCGTCGCCCTCCAGGCAGTCTTCTTCGCCCTGAGCTCCCCGGCCCGGAGCTCGATGGTGCCCCGCCTGGTGCCCGCTGAGCAGCTCCCCGCCGCCAACGCCCTGGCCACCGTCTCGATGAACCTCGGGCTCACCGTCGGCCCCATGCTCGGCGGCGTCCTCATCGGCGTCTGGGGCTACCAGTCGGCCTACCTCGTCGACGCCCTCGCCTTCAGCGCCACCCTCTACGCCATGTGGCGGCTGCCCTCCATGCGCCCCGAGGGAGCCCGCAAGGGCCGCGCCTCCGTCCTGGACGGGCTCCGCTTCCTCCGCGACCGCCCCAACCTGCGCACCAGCTTCCTGGCCGACCTCGCCGCCATGATCTTCGGCATGCCGAGGGCCCTCTTCCCCGCCATCGCCGCGGGCTTCTACGGCGGCGACGCCCGCACCGTCGGGCTGCTGGTCTCGGCGCCTGCGGTGGGCGCCCTCGCCGGGGCCCTCTTCTCCGGCTGGGTCGGCCGCGTCCACCGCCACGGACTCGCCGTGATCGCCGCCGTCGCCGCCTGGGGCCTCGCCATCGCCGGCTTCGGCCTGGTCCGCAACCTCTGGCTCGGCCTGCTCCTGCTCGCCGCCGCGGGCTGCGCCGACACCGTCAGCATGATCTTCCGCAACACGATCATGCAGGCGGCCGCCCCCGACGACATGCGCGGACGGCTCCAGGGGATCTTCATCGTCGTCGTGGCGGGCGGCCCCCGGCTGGGCGACTTCGAGTCGGGCACCGTCGCCGCCCTCACCACCACGGCGTTCTCGGTCGTCAGCGGCGGCCTGGCCTGTGTCGCCGCCATCCTCGCGCTCACCGCCCGCTACCCGTCCTTCGCCCGCTACGACGCCCGCCGCCCCACCCCCTGAACCCCTGACCAGCCACGCCACGCCCGCCCCACCCGCAACCCGGCAGCGAGCACCCCCCGACGTGCTGTATTGTTTTCCTCGTCGCCGGGACACCGGGGACGGGCCGCAAAGCCGGAAGCCGCAAGGCCGAAAGCAGCGAGGCCTCGGGACGTGGCGCAGCTTGGTAGCGCACTTGACTGGGGGTCAAGGGGTCGCAGGTTCAAATCCTGTCGTCCCGACGCAAGTCGGAAGCCCCGACCAGAGCGATCTGGTCGGGGCTTTGTGCTGCGTACAGCAGCGAAGTACAGCAACGGGGGTCAGGGGCCGAGGTCCCCGAGCGTGCTGCCGAGCTTCCGCAGGGCCTTGCGGGTGCTCTCGGCGGGCACGTGGGTGTAGACCTCCATCGTGACGGCGATCTGCGAGTGGCGGAGGATCTGCATCGCGATCCGCGGGTGCACGTCCAGGGCCGCCAGCAGGGAGCCGCAGGTGTGCCGGGTGTCGTGGACCCGGATGCGGCGCACGCCGGCCCGCTCGCAGCGCCGGGCGAACTCCCGGTTGAAGTTCCGCGGTTCGACCGGGGTGCCGTAGCGGGTGGTGAAGACGAACCGCGAGTCGGTCCACAGCTCACCGGCCGCGGCCCGGGCCCGCTCCTGGGCCTCCGCTCGCGCGGTGAGGGCGTCGACGCAGACGGCCGGCAGCGGCAGCACGTCCGCGGAGCCCTCCGTCTTGGTCTCCGCGTGGAGGAGGCGGCCGCCGACCCGCTGGAGCTGCCGGCGGATGCGCAGCTCCCCGGCGTCGAGGTTCACGTCGTCCCAGGTGAGTCCCAGGACCTCGCCCTTGCGCAGGCCCAGGACGAGGATCAGGACGTAGGCGGGGAACAGCGGGTCGCGCGCCGCCTTGGCCGCCTCCAGGAACCGTCTGGCCTCCTCGACCGACCAGGGGTCCGGTGTGCTGCGGCGGGGCGTGGAGAGCTTGATCAGCTGAGCGGGGTTCCTGGAGATGACCTCCTCCGTCATCGCGTTGCCCAGAGCGCTGCGCAGGACCGCGCGGGCTCCCCGGACCGTCCGGGGCGACGGCGTGCTCCGGCAGCACCGGCCGACGGCGCAGCAGCGGCGGGAGCCTTCGTCCCGCCGCGCGTCCTTGCCCTGGGCGCAGCACTGGCAGGTGCGTTGGACGGTGTTGAGCCAGGCCCGCACGTCCTGCACGGACAGCCTGTCCAGCCGCTTCGCGCCCAGGTACGGGACGATGTACAGACGCACCAGCGTCTCGTAGGTGGCCACCGTCAGCGGCTTGCGGGCCGGGGTGATCACCTCGCGCATCCAGTACTGCAGGTACTGCCCGAGGGTGGGGACGCTGGTGGCCACAGGACCGGCCTTCGCCGCCGCGTGGAGCTTCACCCACTTCTCGTGGACCTCGGCGCGGGTCTTGCCGTAGACGTACTTGCGGCCCCGCTTGCCGTCCGGCTTGGTCACCCACACGTAGGCGGCGAAGCCGTTGCGGTAGGGGTAGATCGAGCCCTCCCCGTTGCCTCGCTTGCCGCTCATGCCGACCACTCCTCGGCCTCGGCCGCACAGCGGGCGACGTACTCGTCCACCCAGGCGGGCAGGATGCGGCGGTTGCGGCCGATCTTCACCGAGCGGATCTGCCCGGTGAGGACGAGCATCTTCGTCTTGGACAGGCCGAAGCCGAGCATGTCGGCGACCTCGGCCATGGTGTGCCACTTCCGTTCGATCACGACGGCGGTCACGGGGTGGGTTCTCCTTCCGTTCCGGGTGCGGGGGTGAGGGCTTGGGTGAGCCAGGTCTCGCCGGGGGTGAGGCCGGTGCCGGCGAAGGCCCAGTGGGCGAGGACGAGGGTGGTCTCCTCCTCCTGGGCGCCGGTGAGGTCCGGGCGGGTGCCGACGAGGGTGGCGAGGGCCTGGGCGCGGCGCCAGGCGGCGCGGGCGTCTCGGAGGGCGCCGAGGGTGGTGGAGTAGCGGCGGGTCTTGGTGGAGAAGTGGCCGCGGAAGCCGAGCATGTGGGCCCAGGCGCGGAGCCGGAGGTCTTGGAGGTCGGGGCGGGCGCCGAGGTCCCAGCAGGTGCGGATCATGCGGCGGGCGTGGTCGGTGAGGTCGAGGTGCGCCAGCTCGGCGATCAGGCGGACGGGGCGGTCGAGGGTGCCGGTGGCGGTCTCGGCGCCCTTGGTGGCGTATTTGGCGATGTAGGCGGCCACAGTGCGTTCGGTGAGGTCGGTGCCGCCGTCGAGGTCGGCGGTGCGGATGGCGCGGATGTCGAGCTGGCGGCCGAAGGTGAAGGCATACTCCCGCCCGTCGACGGTGGGGCCGGGGATGCGGGCGGCAGCAGAGGCGGCGCGGATGGCGTCGGCGAGCAGGTCCGGGGTGGCCCAGCCGGGTGGTGGGGTGTGGCCGCCGTCGGGACCGTCGAGGCGGATGACGGCGTGGAAGTGGACCAGGCCGCGGCGCTGGTACTCGGCGACCTTGGCGAAGGAGACCCGGGCGTGGTCCTTGAAGGCGCGCTGAGTGAGCCCGGCGCGCTTGGCGACCTCGCGGCGCAGGTAGATCCCGAAGCGGGCCCAGATCTTCCCGGCATGGGCGTTCCAGAGCACCGCGCCGCGGTAGTCGTAGGTGGCGGGGTCGAGAGGCGTGCCGAGCTCAGCCGCATCCTCGCCATGCAGTACCCCGCAGCGGCAGGGGCGGATCTGCCCGGCTGGGCCGGTGGGGCGGTTGTGGACCGGGCCGAAGGAGGGGGCGGTGAAGGTGGCGAAGACCCGCGGGTGGGTGGCGACGTGGTCGGGGGTGCCCTTGCCGCCGCGCAGGCCTGCGGTGATCAGGTGGTAGGTGTCGCGGCGGTAGGTCTCGGCGCAGGCCGGGCAGCGGGTGGTGCGGCGGTTGCCGCAGCGGATGAGGAGGTGGCCGGCGGGCAGGGCGGTGGAGGTGAGGTGGTGCAGGACTTCGCCGGTGGCGGGGTGGATCTCGGTGCGGTGGCCGTCGAGGCGGACGGGGTGAGTGCAGCCGCCGAGGCCCTGGAGCTGGCGGAGCAGGGCGGGCATGGTGCCGAGGGCGGCGATGGAGACCAGGTCGGCGACCGGTGGCGGGGTGGTGGCGGGCATGCGAGGGCGGTCCTCCTGTCCGAGGGCGCGGGGAAGCGGGGAGGGGAGGGGGCCGGCCCGGCCCCGGAGCAATCGCAGGGCCGGGCCGGGCGGGTCAGTGGGTGGCGGTCGCGCGGGCCGGGCGGGTCCGGGGGGCGGTGCCGGTGCCGTGGCAGGCCGGGCAGGCGACGGTGAGCGTCGGCAGGGTGCCGGAGGGGTCGCGGGGGCCGGTGGTGATGGCGGCGGTGGCGTGGCCGTCGCAGTGCGGGCAGCGGCGGGCCGGGGCGGGGGCGTGCTGGGGCATCATGGGGGTCTCCTTGCGGGCTCTCGGGTCTGGCAGGGGGTTGAGGTCCCCGGGGCGGCGGGATGCTTGGCGGCTCGTTGCCGCCCCGGGGACCGGCTTTCAGCGGCGGCGCGAGCTGCGTCCGGAGGGCTTGGCCGCGTACATGGCGGCGTCGGCCGCGGTGAGCGCGTCGCTCAGCGTGGGCACCGGCAGGTCCGCCACGGCCGCGGCGCCGATTGAGGCGGACAGCGGCAGCCAGCCCCCGGCGTGCGGGACGGGCTCGTGCAGCACCCGGTGCAGCTCGCCCAGGCGTCCGGATCCGTCCAGGACGGCGGCGGCGAACTCGTCGCCCCCGAGGCGGGCGGCGACACCGGCCCGGCCGGTCCACCCAACGAGGCGCCGGGCGGCGGCGGTCAGGACGGCGTCCCCGGCCGGGTGGCCGTGGGTGTCGTTGGTGTGCTTGAAGTCGTCCAGGTCGACCAGGAGCACGGTGGTCCGGGCGGGGTGGGTGCGGATGAGGTGGTCGGCGCGGGCGGTGAAGCCGTCGCGGGTGTGCAGGCCGGTGAGCGGGTCGCGGCGGGCGGCGGCCAGGCGGTGGGCGAGGACGGTGCCGTGGGTGGTCCAGCCGAGCAGCGGGACGCCGGCGGCGGCGAGGAGCGGGGCGAGGTCCATGCGGGAGGGTCCTTTCCGGGCGGCGGTGCGGGCAGGGGTCGAGGTCTCCGTGGCGGCGGGATGCTTGGCGGCTCGCTGCCGCCCCGGGGACCGGCTTTCAGCGGCGGCGGCGGCGGGGGGCCGGGCCGAGGAGCTGGCGCAGGACGACGGCGCAGACGGCGACCGAGGCGGCGGTGACGGCGACGGCGAGCAGCAGCGCGGTCAGGACGGTGGCGAGGGCGACAACGGCGCCGACGGCGGCGGCTCCGGCCGCGAGGCAGGGGGCGAGGGGGCGCCGGGCGGGGGCGGTCGGCACGGGGGCGGCGGGGGTGTGCTGGCAGGTGCAGGCGGGGGCCTGTGCGGTGTGCTGGGCGCTGGTGATCAGGTGGACCGGGGCCGGGGTGGGTGCGGGTGCGGGCAGGCGGGGGCGGAGCATGGCGGGGCCTCCTTGGGTCACTTGGCGTTGGTGGTGACGGCGTCGACGCCGGTGCGGGTGGTGTGGTCGATGGCGGGGGCGATCCAGGTGTGGGCGAGGTAGAAGCCGAACAGGGCGATGGCGGCGGCGACCCACAGGCGGATGCCGAGGAACTTGATGGCGGCCCAGGCGATGGCGCCGAGGACGGCGACCAGGGGGAGGGTGACGGTCATGGCAGGGGGCTCCTGTTCAGCGGGCGGGGCAGCGGTGGGTGCGGGCGGCGAGTTCGGCGGCGGCGCGGCTGTCGTAGTCGGTGGAGAAGCCGCAGCGGGGGGCGGTGCAGGCGGCGGTGTGCTTGGTCCGGCCGCGGCTGTCGTAGTAGGTGGCGACCTGGACGGGGCCGATGCGGAGCACGTTGCGGGGGCGGATCGGGGGCATGGCGTGACCTCCTGTCAGGCGGGGGTGAGCTGGGCGGCGATGGCGTCGGCGAGCTGCTGGGGGACGCCGAGGCGGGTGCGCAGAGTGGCCGTGTCGATGGGGGTTCCGGTGCGGGCGTGGTGGGCGTCGGCGACCTTGCGGGCGTGGTCGACCAGCGCGGCCGGAACCGCCGGAGCGGGTGCAGCGGGTGCCGGCATCGGGGCCGGTGTGGGCTCCGGGGCGGCGGGCAGCGCCGGAACGGGCTCAGCGGCGAGCGGCTCCGGAACGGGGTCCGGTACCGGGGCGGGGGCGGGCTCGGCGTAGACCGGCGGGTCGGGATCCGGCTCAGATGCCGGGGCCGGGGCGGTGGGGGTGTGGGCGAGGAGGGTGCCGCCGAAGAAGGCGACGGCGGGCCATCCGGCGACGAGGATGCGCAGCCAGGCCGGGACCGCGGTGAGGTCGAGGAGTCCGGCGGTGGCGATGTTGGCGCCGAGGGAGGCGGTCAGGGCGGTGGCGAACCAGGTCCAGGCCGAGCGGGCCGGGGCCCCGGTGGCGCGCAGGGTGCGCATGCGGCGCCAGGCGGCGACGAGCAGGAGGTCGACGGAGACGGGGTAGGCCCAGGCCTTCCAGCCGTGCTGGCCTGCGGCTTCGGCGATGTCGTGGAGGTGGGCGAAGGACAGGGCACCGGCGATCACGGCCTGCACCAGTACGGCATCCGGGCGCGGTGGGCGGGGCATCGGCGGGTCCTCCTTCCAGGGGGGTCGGGCCCGGCATCGGGCATGACTGGGGTAGGGACCTGGCGCGGAGGGCGGCCGCGCCGACCGTGGGGGAGCGGGGTGTCAGCCGGTGGCCGGGCGGGGGGTGGCCAGCGGCGGGGCGTCGGCCGGCACTGGTGCGGCGGGGAGGTGGGGGCGGAAGGGGTCCAGGGCCGGGAGGTCGGGGACCAGGTGGGCGGTGGCGCGGCAGGCGGCGGCCGCGGCGGCGAGGGTGAGGTGGGGGGTGCGGATGCGGGACCAGCCGCCGGAGGAGTCCCCGGCGACCGCGAGGCCGGGCAGCTCGGGGGCGATGGCGGTCGCGGCCAGCACCGCTTCGGGGGCCACGTCGCCGAGGCCCATCTCGGCGGTGGGGCGGTCGTTGACGCGGTGCACGACGCGGCCGGTGAGCTGGGCGCGGAGCATGGTGGCGCCCTTGCCCAGCTCGGCGCCGAACCGCTGCCCGCACACCTCCAGGTAGATCCCGGCCGCGCGGCCGAGCTGGGCAAGGCGGATGAGCTGGGTGACCATGCGGTCGCGCCGCTCCTCGTCCTTTCGGGTGGCGGTGAGGAAGAGTTCGGCGACCTCGTCCACGATCAGCACGACCGGCACCGGGCGGACCTTGGGCGGCAGGCCCCACAGGTCGGAGGTGATCTCCTCGTCCGCCACCGCCCGGGTGATGCCCTGGTGGGCGCGGATCAGGTCGTAGCGCTCCTCCATCAGCCCCACCAGGGCGTCCAGGAGGTCCGCGCCCTGGGCGGGGTCGGTGGCCAGGGCGGAGAAGCGGGGGGCGAAGGGGGCCTGCTCCACCCCGCGCTTGCAGTCGATCCCCGCCAGCGCCACCGGCCGGGTGGCCAGGCCGCAGATGAGGTTGCGCAGGTAGACGGACTTGCCGGACAGGGTCGCGCCCAGGGTCAGCGCGTGCGGGATCGTGCGGTAGTCGCGGACGAATGCAGTGCCGTCCTCGCGCAGCGCGACCGGGACCAGCAGCGGCCCGCCCGGCAGGCGGCGCGGCATCCGCACCCGGCGCAGCACGTCGAAGCCGGTCATCCGCAGCTCCACCACGCCGGGCCGGATCTCGGTGACGTGGACGGCGTGCACCCCCCAGGCGTGGCGCAGCCGCTCGGCCGAGGCGGCCACGTCGGCCGGCTCCTGCCCGGGCGCCAGGCGCAGCCGGATCCGCAGGCCGGTGGAGGTGGGGCGGACGCGGCGGACCTTCGGCGGGACGGGGCGGACCTCGTGACGGCTGGTGGCGCGGACCAGCAGCGCCCGCAGCCGCGAGGGCGGGACGGTCAGCCCGCAGGCGTCCATGGTGGAGCCGTAGGTGGCCGCGAAGCGCGCGGTGGCCAGCGGCAGGCCGAGGGCGGACCAGTACAGGGCCGGGGCCTTGGCCCGGGCGATTGCGGCGCCGGTGGCGGCCGCGGTTAACGGCCCGCCCACCTCCAGCAGCGTCAGCAGCTCCGGCATGACGCTCAGCCCTGCACCGAGGCCGGGACCAGCGCGGTCACCGCCACGGCCCGGAAGGAGATCCCGTGCCGCTTCTGGCCGTTGAACTCGCTCTCCCAGTCCCGCGCCTTGAGCCCGGTGACCGCGACCGGGGTGCCGACCGCCAGGCCCTCGCCGGGGATGCCGGACTTGGGCACCGAGACCGTCAGGAGGTTGGCCTCCCCCTCGTCGGCCACGGTCAGCCCCACGGTCACCATCGGGGAGCCGGTCTCCCGGTCGATGGCGATCTCACCGGTCTGCCGGTTGGCCACCTTCGGCGCGGGCGGCACGGCCACGAACACGAACGCAGTCGAGGTGTCGACCTTGAAGGACGGCATGACGCAGCTCCTTGAGTCAGCTCCGGCGCCAGGCGCGCCGAGTAGCAGCTTCACTATGAAAGTAGTCGCAGAGATTCTGCGAGTCAACAGAATCTGCGAGTAGCAGTGAAGCTGAACTTCTGCGACTCTGGCGTGTGACCACAGAGGAGGAAGCATGACCAGCGGTTTCGGCCTGGTAGTCCGCTTCGAGCTGCGCGACGACGCCGCCGCAGCCGCCTTCGATGAGCTGGTGGCGGAGACGCTGCCCGCCATCAAGGCGCACGAGCCGGGGACGCTCGCCTACGTCGTCCACTCCGTGCCGGACGAGCCGGGCGTGCGTGTCTTCTACGAGCTGTACGAGGACCGGGCCGCCTTCGCCCGCCACGAGGAGCAGGCCCACACCAAGCGCTTCCTCGCCGAGCGCGAGCAGCACCTCTCCGCCGTGCACGTCACCTTCCTCCAGGCCGAGGCGGGGAAGGGCCCGGTGACCCCGTGACCCCGGAGGAGCGACGCGCCTTCGGCGCCAGGGTCGCGGAGCTGCGGGAGCAGCGTGGCTTCACCCAGAAGGAGATGGCCGCCGAGATCGGCCGCACCGCGAGCTGGCTCTCCCAGGTGGAACGAGGCGTCCAGCCGGTCAACCGCCTCGACGTGCTCCGGCTCCTGGCCGACGGGCTCGGCGTACCCCTGCAGGTCCTCCGCCCGGACGCGCCGGCCGCTACGGAAGCCACCGAGCCCGAGCAGGCCGAGGAGCCCAACGACCTCGACCAGGCCCGGCTGGTCATCTCCGGCCACCCCGTCCCCGAGGTACTGCTTGCCGCGGAACCGGCCGGCGCCCCGGTCACCACAGAGGAGCTGCGCCGCGCCGTCGACGAGGTATGGGATCTCACCCACGGCAACCGCTTCGCCGAACTCAGCGCCGCCCTGGGCCCGCTGGTGCCCCGGATCGAGCGCGCCGCGCGCACCGCCCCCGAGGCGGACCGCCCCGAGCTGTGGCGTCTGCTGAGCCGCACCTACCAGGCACTCGCCTCCGCCTTCGTCCGCCAGGACGAGGCCGACGCCGCATGGGTCGCCGCCGACCGCGCCATCCGGGCCGCCGAGGAGTCCGGCCGCACCCTCGAAGTCTTCGCCAGTGTCTACCGGCTCGCCCAGGCCTTCGTCCGGCTCAAGCACCTGGACCAGGCCGAGCACGCCGCCACCACAGCGCTCAACGCCCTGGAGCGCCACCAGCAGAGCCGGGACGACGAACCCGAGACGCTGTCGGTCATCGGCGCCCTGCACCTGGTGCTCGCCCTCATCCACGCCCGCGCCGGAGACCGGAGCAAGGCACGGCAGGAGATCGAGCGGGCCCGCAAGGTCGCCCGGCGGATCGGTGAGGACCGCAACGACTTCAACCTGGAGTTCGGCCCGACCAACGTCGACATCCAGGCCGCCTCCATCGCCGTCGAGCTGGGCGACGCCGGAGAGGCCATCGACATCGGCACCCGGATCGACGCCTCCGGCCTGTCCGTGGAGCGCCGCGCCCGACTGCTCATGGACCTGGGCCGAGCCTATGCACAGCGGCGCCAGTCCGGCGAAGCCCTCGCAGTGCTCCTCCAAGCCGAGGAACTGTCGCCCGACCTGATCCACACCCACATCGATGCCCGCAACACCATCCGGGACCTGGTGCTGGTCGCGGGACGCTCGGCCGCACCCGAACTCCGGGAACTCGCAGAGCGGGCAGACGCCCGGCCATGAGTGAGTAGAAATCTTCTCTACGGGTTCAAGGCTCGCTCCGCTCGCCGCGGCGCCGCGCGGCGCCGCTCGCCGTCGCTCCTGTCTTCGCCCCGCTCCGGCGGCGGCCCGCTCCGCGCCGCAAGGCGGGAGGGTGGCGGGATAGGCCCGCACGGGGCTGGGGCGGCCGGCTACGCGGCTTTACGCACCTCTCCGGACCGGGACCCGAGTCGAGCAAGACCAGGGGGCCACTCGGCCAAATTGCGGTCAGGCCCAGAAGCCCTGACCGAGTCGCAACAGCTTACGGCCCCCTGATCATGCTCGACCCCAGACCAGACAGGACACCGCCCAAAGCCGCTACACCGGCCTGTCGGTAGCGTGACGCCATGGACACGCCCCGGATCAAGGTCTACGGCTCAGCCACAGAGATCACCATCGCGGCCAATGCCGCAGGGCTTCACGCTCTCGCCGAACAGCTCGTTGATCTCGCCGACCCGGAACTCAGCGGCGGATATCACGTGCACCTTGACGCGGGGATCAACTTGGAGGATGGGCCGATCAACTTGATCCTTGAGCGAGACGACCAGCTCTGAAGGATTCAGCTGCACGAGACGCGCTGGACGGTTGAGTGTCTAACTGCGCTACAACGGCCCCGTACTGGGACGGACAATCACGGACTCCCGTGGATAGTCGTCGCAGGTCACAGGCGGTTCGAGTGCAGGTGGCGCGACCGCCCGCATTGCTTCGGGACGAAGAAGCCTTGTGCCCGTTGCGTGCCCGTTCCAGAGGGACATGGCGGGGACTCACGGGGAACAGCGGAGCCGATTGCACTCCGGCCCAGGTCGGGGAGTTGCCAGGTCAGACACCACCCGCATACGGCGTCTTCCAAACTGGCAACATCCCCGGAGAGGCGAATTCTCGGAGCCGTCTCTGGGGCGTGAGAGGTGGACCAGCGATGACCAGCGTTGACAACCGGTAACGGCGTCAACGCTGGCCAGCGCGACAGTTCTACAAGCGTCGCAGCTCAACGAGTCGGCTGTTCAGTAGACGGTCGTGTCACTTCCGGTTCATCTCTCAAGCACCTCAGTCGGGGCCGTCTCATTCCACTCCGTGGACGTATCGACCACGAGGCCGCCATCTAGGCTGTGGTCATCACGACGGCGAATGAGCTGCCATGAATCGGTCATCTCGCCGGAGGACAACGCAGTAAGCCGCCACTCCGATCCATTCATGCCCGGACTGTCCACGCGCAGCCGCACCAGATACCAGCTGTGCGCGCCGACAACCGGCACGGTGAGTGAGACGCAGGGGACACCGACGGCATCGCGGTGCACCTCCCATATCCCCTCAACCGGTTCGCCGACTGCCAAGCCAGGAAGGAATCCGGTCGGCATGCCGAGTCCCGTGAAGGTGCCAGATGCCGAGAAGACAAGGTCTGTGCCGCCTGGCCCGGTCCAGGTGCCCGGCAGCGCGGCGGCCGCCGGATCGATGGCACCGCCGCCCTGGTCTCGCAGCACCCAACCGGAGGCAACCGCAGGGAGCACACATCCTTGGAGGAGGAGCAACCAGGAGGAGACGAGCCCGAGGCTCCCCTTGGCCCAGGGGATGAACGTGTACGCCACAGCCGCGAGATGGTTGATCAGCCAGGCTCCCACGAGCGAGAGCAACACCAACCCTGCTGCTGACGCTACAAGCTTGTGCGCCCGCGGCCAACGACGGCCGGCCATCATGCCGAAGGTCACCGCCATCAGGGCAATGCCAGCTGCAACACCGGCAACGACTGCTGTGGACCATGCGAGGCTGCCCAGCACCCGCCCCCGGCTGCCAGCCAGCGACTCGGATCGCCATATGGCCACCAGTAGCGGCCCGGTCCCCAGCGTCAGCCAGCCCAGTGCTGCACCGAACGCCGCCCCTGCCGCCCCGCACCACCGCACCCAACGTTCCACGGCCTGGCCTCCCCTGCCCTCTCACCACTCCGCGATCGCGCCACCCTAACCGGGCGGCGAGGAACCCGTCTGGGCAGCACCTGCCATGGAGAAGGTGAAGGGGCGATTCCGAACAACAGCCCCACTGCCGCCCCTCTCCTGTCGATGAGCAGGCTATGGCCGTCCTCAAGGCCCCACAGCTTCTGCGCACACTCCGCTGCAGCACCTCGTCAAGGCGCACTCGCCACAGCCGAACTGACATCACCAGGCGACATCAACGTCGCCGGACAACGGCGGACAGGGCCGGGCGAAGAAGGATGAAGGGACGCCCTAAGTCGCGGGGTCCGGCAGGCGGCGGGGTACCAGAGCCGAACTCCTAAGGCGGGTATCGGTTGGAGGCCGGCGCTGTCGGGGCCCTCACACCAACGCCCCGCCGGTCCCACTAGTGGCGAAAACCTCTGGTGAGCGTGGTGCAGTCGGCGGAGGATGGCGGCATGACGCTGACGATTTGGGTCGATGACTGGCAGATCCAGTGCTGCGGGCAACCCTTCGCGCCGGGGGAGACCGTGTCGTGGAACCTACTGGAGGTCGATCCGGAAGACTATGCCGATGTCGTCGGCAGTGAGAACGCGCCCAGGATCGACTTCCGCGAGGAGCATCACGGTGAGGAGGAGGGACACGCGTCCACGCGGTTGGAGGTGGTGACAGTCGCCGAGGTGCACTGCCGCTACGAGGTGCCAACCGGTAGCGAGGGGACTGTCCCCTTCCCGGTCCCCGGTACGACCGTGCTGGTGCCTGTGGCGAAGGCAGACGGGTGGGCGGAGGTTCAGCCAGGCGTCCGATTCGCGGGCTACTTGGTGACTGCCCGGCGTGCCACAGCCGTGCCAGGCCAGGCGGCTATTGACGCGGACTGACGGGCAATGACCGGCGCAGCGGCGCTTCATCGCACATCAGCGGGTTTCTAGGCCAGCGGCCAAGCGGGTTCGGAGGCTTACAAAGCAGCGGTTTCACGCTCCGCTACAGTCTCGCCATGGATCCGCGCACTCTCGTTGGACGTCGGCTGCACGGCGTTGTTGCTGCGTGGCACGTCTTCGAGGGCGTCAAGGATCACCAGCCGATCGATGTTTGGCTGTTCCTTGACGTGGGTGGTCCCGTCGAGATCGGTGTTGCCTCGGACTGGCGTCTGACACTTGACGCCTCACAGCCATACGAGCCGTACGACATGCAGGAGTGCGGCGTAGTCGAGGTACGCCCGCTCTCTGGGCACTTCCCGCTCGCGAAGCATCGGGGAGAGGAGATCCAGGACGTAGGTGAGGACATCCACCCCTTGGCCGGCCGCATGAGGATGGATCTCCGGTTTGCGTCTGGTGCGGTGCGGTTCGAGAGCTACGGCGGAGAGCTGCGAGTCCAGGCCGTGCCCGGCGGTACAGCAACGAAGTACAGCAACCACGCCGACTCTCTCTGACGGCGGACGACGGTGCCCGCCTTGCCGAGCAGCCCAGCAGCTCTCGTTGACCACTGTGCCGTTTGCTGGGGGTCAAGGGGTCGCAGGTTCAAATCCTGTCGTCCCGACAGTACGGCGAAGCCCGCCGACTTGGATCATCGATCCAGGTCAGCGGGCTTCTTCGTGTTCGCGAGACAGGATCAGCGAACGATCCGCAGGTGACGCCCGGGGCCGGGCTCTGGGACCACTTTGGGACCGGCAGATCTCTGGCCCGCCCCGAGGTGGGCGCTCAGGGCAGCCCCGGCCTGCTCGATCGAGCGGCGGTCGGGGTGCAGGTAGCGCTGCGTGGTGGTGAGCGAGCCGTGCCCGGCGATCCTCCGCAGGACGTGCAGGGGGACTGCGGGTGCCGATAAATCATCCGCCCAGGTCACGCTGCGTGCTGGTCCTCGTGCAGGGTTCCGCCGAGTCGCTCTCGTCGGCGGACCTCCAGATGTCTGATCTCGCTCGGTTTGTTGATCGGGTGAGGGAGCGGGCACAGGGGAGCGGCTTGACACAAGGCTTGGTGCGGGCGATGCCGGTTGTAGTGGGTTTCGAACTCGCGGAGCGCGTGGAGGAGGTGGGCTTGGTTCCAGATCAGGGTGCGGTCCAGGAGTTCGTGTCGGCAGGTTTGTACCAGCGCTCCATCAGAGAGTTCATCCGCGGTGTCTGAATGCCGATGGTGACCACCTTCAGCCTGGCGTCGGTCATGAGAGCGTTGAAGGCGGCCGTGAACTTCGAGCCGCGGTCACGGATCAAGAACCTGGCCCTGCTGCCCGCGTTCTCCAGGTCCATGAGCAGATTGCGTCCGAGCTGCACGATCCACTCCGCGGTCGGGTGCGCGGTGGCGCCGAGGATCCGGATGCGCCTGGTGGAGTGCTCGATCACGGCGAAGACGTAAAGTCGCGCCCCGGTCAGGGTACGGACCACGAAGAGATCGCAGGCGAGCAGCGCCTCGGCTTGGCTGCGTAGGAAGTCGGCCCAGGTGCTGCTGTGCCGTTCGGGGGCAGGTGGGGCGCCGTGCTCTTTGAGGATCTCCCAGACGGTGGAGGCGGCGACCTTGATTCCCAGGGCCGCAAGTTCACCGTGGATCCGGCGATATCCCCACGAGCTGTTTTCGCGTGCGAGGCGCAGGATCAGGGCGGGGATCGATCGGACGCTGGGCGGGCGACCCCGACGCTTCGGTACGCAGGTCGCAGCGTGGCGGCGCTTGAGCAAGTCGCGGTGTCAGCGGAGCAGCGTGTCCGGGCGTACGAGCAGCAGGAGGCACCTCAGCTTGTCCGGCGGAAGGCGGTGGAGCAGGCCGGCGAGGATTGCTCGGTCGGTGTTGGTGGACGTGGGCTTTCCGACCTGGCGTTGCAGAACCAGCAGTTGGTGCCTGAGCGCCAGGATCTCAATGTCTTTCTCCCGGTCGCTCATCGGCAGGAGACGCAACAGGGCGAGGGTGTTGGTCGCAGCGAGGTAGGCGAAGCGCAGCAGCACGAGAGATCATGATGACGCGGACGTTTCGCGAGGGGAAGGTGCCGGGAGAGCGGGGCGGGGTTGAAGATCATCGATCACGGCGCTGACCTGGGTGGACAATTTACCGGCACCCGCAATCTGCTGGCCAGCGTCCTCAACCGATTTCTGGGACTTCCCGCCTGCACCGACCAGAGCACCCACCCGGACGTGGACGAGCCGCCTGCCGACGACGAGGTGATCGTTGAGGACACCGCCGCGCCCGCTCATGCCCGGAGCACGGCATCGAAATCCACGCGGTCTACGACGGCCGGCGTGTCGATGGCTCCTACGACCCCTCGACCCAGGCCGTGACCATTGCGGCCGGCCCTGTTCAAGGGGAATACGGGTCCCCCAGCGGAGCTTCGGTCGCGCTCGTGCAGGCGCTCAACCTGCACGTCAGCCCGCAACGCAACGCCTGGTCCTTCTGGACCGTCACAGCCGCCGGGAAGCTCCTGCAGAGCATCCGGTAGCTGATCATCTGCCGACTCCCCGGAGAGCTTGGATCCGCAAGGCCCTGTCCCTGCATCGGAGCATGGCTTCACACTCCTTGCCGTGGACCGCTGCCGGTCCCGGGGCGGCAGGCGGGGACCGGACTGCCTGGTCATGGATCGGTCTCCGAGGTGATGGGTGGTGGTCCCCCGACGATGCCGGCATGGCTACTGCGTGGGGAGTCGGAGTGAGGCGGTGAACCCATGAGCCGAGCGGGTGGGACCACCTGGGTCAGTCGGCGGTGTCCCGGGCCTCGTAGCCGAGAAGGTCTCCGGCCAGCAGGGGGTGGACCAGCTCCTGGATGTACCAGGCCAGGTCCGTCATCTCCGTGGCTCCGGGGAGGGATCGCCGGTTGATCGACGGGGTGAAGGAGGCCGTCTGCCTGCCGGGGCAGAAGAGCAGGGTGCCGCCGGTCTCGGCATCGGGCCGGTAGACCGAGATGCCCACGTGCAGGTCCCGCGCTTCGGGGGCGTCGAGCCGGGCGAGGACCTGTGGTTTGTCCATGGGGTCCTCGCGGGACCAGTCGAAGTCGCCGTCGTCCTCGACCATGCAGGAGATGCCGAGCGGCTCCGCCGGAGTCCACCCGCGGCCTGCGAGGAGCCGGAGGGTTCCGGCGACGGTGACCTCTTGGTGGAACGTGAGGTCGATGTCGGCGGTCCTGGACAATCCCGTCAGCTCCATTGGATGCTCGGCCGGTGGGGACACCTCAAGCTGTTTGTGCGGACGACGGTGAGGCCGAGTTGATCAGAGTCTGCAGGTCGTACACCAGCACCAGCCAGTACCTGTCGAGTGCGGCGAGGTTCCGGAAGATCTGCCTCGCGGTGCCCCCCTGCCGCTCGCGGTCCCGGTCGAAGTCGCGGATGGTGAACAGGGAGTCGTATCGCTCGAACAGGATCCCGCGGTCTTCTTCGTACTCGTGCGAGAGCTCGACCTCGACAGCCCCGCGCTCCAGCTTCCCCGCGTAGTCGATGAACTCGCCCTCGACCGGGTGCAGGATGGTGCCGGCCGCTTGTCCGATGTCGGAGATCAGCGCGTCGACCGGCTTGCCGGGGTGGATGAAGATGGAGTAGTAGCCGCTCAATGGGGGGTTTCCTGGGCCGGGCGACGGGAGATCCGTAGTCATGATCCGTCCGCGAGTCGAGGTCGGCATCTGCTTAGCCCAGGGCTTGGGCGATCTCTCGGCCCCTGTCCGTGAGCCGGAGCCAGCAGGGCTCGAAGTGGTCGAGGGAGGTGAGATCTTCCCAGTCGGAAGTGATGCGGCCCAGGATCATGGCTGTGTCCCCCGGCCAGTCCAGGAAGTCGCCGCTGTCGAAGGCCGAGTTGGACAGCTCGCCCGCACGGGCGAGGCCCTCGTCCAGCAGGTAGCGGATCAGGCGTAGTGTCTCGGCTTTCACCCCTTCAGGGGTCGCGTCGGCCGCCTCCTCCTCGATGAGCGAGACGACCGTGGTCAGGCCGATCCAGTCGGTGAGGCCCTGGTACAGGATCTCCTCCACCACGGGGTTGTTCTGGAGGTTCATTGTGCCCTTCACTGGGTCCGCGGCAGATGGATCTTCCAGATCCGGCCGCCGGCTTGGGTTGCGTTGATGTCTATCGTCTCGCCGCCGGATCCAGAGACGTTGCGGTACTGCACGCGGACACCGTCCGGACGCGTGTAGGAGGACACCTTCTGACCGGGTCCGGGGCGCGGGGCCCCGTCGGTCAGCTTGTCCCAGAGACGGTCGAGTTCGGCCTTGTCGCGAGCCGACCGCACGGGCATCTTGCGACCGGTGTTCTCGCCGAGCACCTCACCGTCGTCCTTGAGAATGTCGTCGGCGGACAGCTTGTCGATGTCGACGCCCGGATCCCGCCCCGGCGGCAGCTCTCCCTCCTCGCCAGGCTCCGACTCGCCCCCACGCCCGCCGCCAGTGGGCGGTTCCTCGCCGCCTCCTCCGCCGCGTCCGCCGACGCCTCTGGGGGTACCTCCCGGCCGGAGGCTGGGGGAGGGTTGGCGGGCCTCGGTGTCGGCCATCTCGCGTTCGAGGGTCTGAGCGACCTCGGTGGTCTCGGCTTCGGCGGTCTCGACCTCGGGGACGCCTTCGGCGGCGGAGGCCAGCACGGTCTCCAGGTCGGCGATGCCCTCGGCGGCGTAGTCGGCGACGGCGGCGTCCATGACGCCGTCGACGGTGGCGAAGATCGCGGCGGCCTCGCCGGCGTCCAGGGCGGCGGCCCCGGCGTCGGAGCCGCCCAGGGTGACCACGGTGCCCAGCACACCGAGGATCGTGGTGGCGCCGATGGCCAGGCCTGCTTCGGCGGCCTTGTGCTCGAACTCGCTGTGGGCGTGGTCGACGGCCTGGGCGAACCTCTCGCACACCGCGGCCAGTCGCAGGCAGGCGAGGTGGGCGGTGGACAGGGGTGCGTCGCCGCCGGCGTCGCAGTCCTGCCAGATCTTCCCCCAGAAGTCGGCCATGGCCGAGAGGGAGGCGCTGGAGTTGTTGTCGGTGAGCGCCTGGACCTGCAGGTGCAGGTCGCGGGCGGTGTCGTCGAGGTCGGCGGCGGCCTGGCGGTAGGCGGCGGCCGCATCCCGCAGCCGGTCCTGGTGGCCGTCGGGCCAGTACCGGTCGATCGGCGGCGGCCAGTGGTTGCTGCCGGGGCCGATGGACGAGGGCGGGTCGGGGTACATCACGTCGGCGATGACCGGGGGCGGGCCGAACAGGCGGGGGCTGCCGGTGCGGGCCTTGGCGTCGGAGTGGTGGTCGGCCTTGAGGTAGTTGTTGGCGGTGCGCACCAGCCCGTCGGCGGCCTGCCCGACCGCGCGCACGGCCGCGGACAGCACCGGGAACAGGGCTCGGGCCGCCGGGTCGTAGCTGGTGGCGAAGGCATGGCCCCACCGGTCGTCCCCGGCCATCCCCGCCGCGCCGCGCAGGGCCGAGCCGAGGGTGTCGGCGATGTGGTCGAGGCGGTCCTGGCCGCGGGCGAAGGCCAGGGCGACCTGGTGCAGGTCCTCGGGGGTGACGTCGATCGGCCCGCCCCCGCCGGTGTCGGCGGGTATCACGCGCGGCCCCAGATCCGCAGGTTGGCGCTCTCGGCCGCCCGGTAGTTGCCGTGCGCGGTGCGGGTCACCGCGTGCAGGCCGCGCAGCGTGCGGTGCAGGTCCTTCGAGGTGGCCCGCCACTGCGCAAACGCGACGCGGAACCGGTCGTGCGCCTCGCCCTCCCAGGACTGCGCGACCCGGGCCAGGCCCGCGTCCAGCTCCGACAGCTGCTCCTCCAGGCGGTCGGCGCTCGCCTCCAGGCCGGAGATGAGTTCCGCCAGCGCTCCGAACTCCACCTTCAGGCGTCCCGTCACGATCCCCGTCCTCCCCGTGCAGGCGATCGAACCGGTGATCGACCCTATGGGTGCTGACATGCCGACGGAGGGCGCTTTTTGGCTGCTTGGTCAGGTCTTGGGTTCGATGAGGGGCAACCTTTGCGGTAGGTGCGGTCCTGCTCACGCTCGGGCGCTCGGTGCGCCGTGGTCGTGGTGGTGGACCGCGGAGGAGTGGGTGCCTCGCTGCCGGCGCGGCCGCCCCGTGTCTCACGCGCCTCTCACAGGCATCTCACGGACGGGGTGTCATGGAGGGGCATCAGGCGTCATGTGGGACGGACTGGGTGAGCTCTGACCTGCACGACCCGGACGGGGGAACAGCGGGCGGCCGAACCGGGCCGTCGTAGGGCAGCCGTGGGCTTCGCCCATGAGTACGGTGCACGCCAGGGTCTGGCGATTCACGGCCGAGAAGGGGCCTGCCGGGGCGGAGGCTGTCCAGGCGGTGGAGGTCGGCCAGGGGCCGCTCCCGGTGTCGCTGGCCGCGCTGGCCAACATCAACGCCCTGGCCTGCGAGCTGCGCCGCACGGTCGACCAGCGCGTACGCAGCCACGAGATCAGCCTGCTGCTCAGCTACCTGAGTGGGGATGCCGGTTCGCGGCCGCTCGGGGTCGACTGCGGTGCGTTCGACTTCAGTTCCGGACATGTCCGACGCTTTGTCGGCGAGTGCACCGGGCTCGGTGTCATGACCGCTGCCAGCCAGACCCTGTTCACCTGGAAGTCCGGCGCCGACGGGCTCAGCAGCTTCGACGTCCTGCCCGACAAGCTCGTGGGCGCGTAGGTGAAGACCGGCGTCCGCCCGGATCTGCTCTACGACCTCGCCGCCGGTCCGCTCGCTGGCGAGGCGCGCGGTCGGCGCCGGGACGCGAAGCAGATGCTCCCGGCGGTAAAGGGAACCGCGGACCAGCGAGAGCGCCTGGAGAAGCTCGCGGCCTGGTCTGTGGGCCACGGTGATCACGACTACTTCATGAGCTGGGTGTGGCTTGGCGCGGGCGGTGTCTACGTCGACATCTTTCTGCCCAAGGACTCCCCGGCTACGGTCAGCCTGAAGACCGGGTGGATCAAGAAGCCCGGGAGCCGGCAGCCCTGGCGCTTCCGCCTCCCGAGGCCTGACCCCCGCCGACGGGTGGAGGTGAACCCGGAGGGCGACCTCGACCAGCCCTTCCTCCTGAACGAGCCGGGCGCCGATGCTCCGGACGGGATGGCCGACGAAGAGGTGCTTTCGGCCGACCGCGCCCGGCAGGTGGTCAACGCGGCGATGGACAGGGCCTTCGGCCGGGAGGGGCGAACGCTGGGCGAGCTCGGCGGCGTGCCGGTGCGCGGGACCTGGCTCAGGGCGGACGCCATCGGCCCCGCACGCCACGAGGTGCTGGTCGGTGTCCTCGGCGAGCGTGTCCCCGTAGACCTCCGGGCCCAGCGCCGCCGTCTTGAGGCAGGGCCGGGCCACCGGCTCGACCTGTTCCTCGAAGGCCGCCTGCTGACGCTCGTGCACCCGGTCGGCGAACCACGCCCCAGCTGGGGCCGTATCGCCGAGGAGGCTGTCGGCTGAGCCGGGTCGGCCTGTATCGGGCAGATCGACACCGAACTTCTGTTCTGATCGCCCCTGCGTCAAATGCGGTCTCAGAGCCGGCTGTTGTCCGCGATGATGGCGTGGTGCGAGTCACCCGCCTGCTGATCTCGAACTTCCGGGGCTGGAAGTCCCTCGACCTGCGTCCGCGTGACCACGTCGTGCTGGCGGGAGTTCCCCGCGCCGACCGTAGCGACATCGTCGAGGCGCTGGCCCGCGTGCTGGACCCGGACGCCGCACAGAGTCCCGCCCCGACCTCCACCAAGAGCCTCCCGCTGCCCAGGCGGACGCCCCGAAGGACGACAAGCTGGCGCTCCCGGGCGACAGTGGCCCAGGCGGAGCGTTCTGCAAGACCGAGCCTTTCGTTCGGACCGACTTCGCGGAGGTCGAGGTCACGCTGACCGACCTCGACCCGGGCATCGAGCAGTCGGAGAGGAGTACTGCCGAAGTCGATGCGGCGTTCGACAGTGGAGATCCGGACGTGGGCGCGGCCGTCGTCCGGCTCGTCTTCGCCTGTGACGACTTCGACGCCGCGGCAGCGCGCGTCAGCCGCGCCCTGGCGTCGGACGGCTCCGGGGTCCGCCAGTTGGGTTTCGTTGCAGTGGGGGATATGACCCGGGTCTTCCGGCGGCTCACGCCGGAGATCTACGGATCCCTGCGCGTCGAAGGGCTGGGCGGAGTCGCGGACACGGCGTTCAGGGACGCGTTGACGTTCGTGCCGTTCCGCGATCTCCCTCTGTGGTTCCAGTGGAAACGGATCGCCCTCACCGTCCTCCGTGTCCTTGAGGGGTACCGGCTCCGACTGGAGGATGCGGCGATCTCCCGCCGTGACGGTCTGCGCAGGGTGTGGAGGTCCAGGCGCGGCAGGTGCTGAATCCAGGGAACATGACATCACTCCGCCGAGACCGGGACGGTTCACGCGGAGGGGAGCGGACCTCGGCAGCCGTTCCTTGATCGCCGACGGGATGCAGCGGCTGTTCTCGATCAGCCGGGCCGAGGTCGGGTCCAGGATCAGCCAGTCCCGGGGGAACACCGGGTTCGGCTCCTGCCCCGACCTGGTCTGCAACGAGTCCGCCGAGTACTGGGCCCACGGCATGAACTACGGTGACGTCCTTTGCTGGGACGAGCAAGCCGACCGATCGGCACGGCGGGTCAAGCTCCTGCCTTCGGAGGACTCAAAGGCCTGGACCCTTCTGCGCTGACGGGCGGCGCCGGCAGCTCCTGGGATGCTGTAGCGGCATGGCCGGTCAGTACACGGGCCGCCGGCCGGGCCTGCAGGCAGATCCGGCTCGGACGCCGCTACCACTACGGCAAGGGAGTCGTCACGGAAAGCAGGCTCCGGCGAGAACTCCGGGAGTACCGGGAGAATGCCGCGCTGGAACGCATCGCTGGTGAACTCTCCGGCCTGTTCACCGGCGACGGCCTGGCGGCCGAAGCGGTACCCGCCTGGGTCGACGGGACCCTCTGGGGCTTCTGGGACATCTCCGCCCAGCCGGCGGCGGCCCTGCCCGACGACTCCGATCCCCGGACGGTGGACGCATGGGTCGAGGAACTGGTGGCGGGGCACGGCACGGCCGACAGGATCTATGTCGGCAGCCACTTGGGCATCCTGCCCTGGCTCGAGTGCAGACTGCCGGCCGGGGGATGGATGGCGCGGATTCGGCAGGCCATTGAGGAACCCTGGATGTTCCTGACCGGATCGCTGGACTTTCTCGTGGTGGTGGCCGAGGCGGAGTACTGCCACGAGGCCCACATCGGCCACCGCCCCACGACGGAATGACTCCGCCGGGCACGGTCCGGCGCCCTGCATCGTTTCAGGCCGGGACGGCCGCGGTGAGTCGCCCGTCGTCGTGTGGGATCCGAGTGGGGTGTGGGAGATGAACGCCGTCGAATCCGTCGCCGCCCTTGCCGAACTGCTGCGGAACAACCTGGACCGGTGCACCTGGACGGGCGCCCTCGGCCCGGAGGACGTCGCCCGGGCCGAGGAGCAGCTCGGGGTCGCCTTCCCGCCCTCCTATCGCCGCTTCCTGGCAGAGCTGGGGAGCTGCGAGGCCGAGGGCGAGGAGTTCCTCGGTGTCTACCGGACGGGTGCCATGGGCGATGTCCTGCTGGGCACCGTGTCCGAGACCCTGCATGCCCGGTCGGACCCGCGGTTCCCCCAGCACCTCCTGGTCGTCCAGTACGACGGCATGGGCGGCCTGGTGTCGATCGACGTCTCGCTCCGGGACGGCCGCGGTGAGTCGCCCGTCGTCGTGTGGGATCCGGGCGCGGCGGACCGCGGGGGTCCTGAGCTCCTGGCCGAGGACTTCGGCAGTCACGCCCTGCGCCAGTGCACCCGAGCGTTGGGCCGGTAGCCGTATGCGTGGTGGAGTCTCGGCGGGGTCTCACGGCTGACCGCGGCTTGTCCGCGGCTTCCCCGCGTCTCGCACGTTTCTCACCGGCGTCTCACGGACGGGGTGTCACGGAGCCGTATCAGCGGTACACGGGGTGGACGAGGCAGGCCCTGACCCGTGTGCCCCGGACGGAAGAAGACCGGGCGGACAGGCGTTCGGCCGCTGGGGGTGTCAGCGGGCCAGGGAGGGCGCAGGTCCACATCCTGTCGTCCCGACAGGGGTTCGCCTCATGGTCGCAGTTCAGAGGCGGCTTTCTCCTTCGCGGGGAAGCGGCCTTCGGCGCACTCCGGGACCAGCCTCTCACCTTCGTCCCACGTTTCCATGGTCCGACGCCGGGCTCGGAGGCCGTTCGGCGTCGCGAGCTGACGACGGCATGCGCCTGTTCCCCGGCAACGCAGCGGTCCGTAGCTCAGTCGGAAGAGCAGCCGTCTCCAAAGCGGCGTGCCGCAGGTTCGAGTCCTGCCGGACCAGCAGAAGTACCGGCCGTTCTCCGGGACCCCGCACATGCGGCGATCAGCAGAACCTGGTGGGCAGAAGCCTCAGGGGATGCGGTCGCATCACCCGGGCGAACGGGGCCGCGGGCAGGTGGTGAGGAACACCGCGACCGGCGCGGATCTCGCGCAGCGCCTCTCCCGCGCTCTCACGGACGGGGCGTCGTGGGGCGGCATCAGATGTCGTGCGGGGCGGATGAGGTGGGCCCTGACCTGCGAGGTTCGGGCCGGCGGACATCGGTCGGACGACCGTGCGACCGCCGAGGCCGAGGGGCCGCACGTGGTCGCTGGACGGCGATGGGGTGCCGGGCCCGTCACGGGCGCGGAGGAGACGGCGCGGTCGAGTGCGCCGGCGAGTGCGATGACGACCTCGTGGACTGCCTGGGGGAGCAGGCGGCCGTAGAGGTCGACGGTGGTGGCCAGGGTGGGGTGCCGCAGGGGCGTGGAGACGATGGCCGGCGGGACGCGTAAGCCGATCATGGTGGTCGCCGCGGTGTGCCTGAGATCGTGAACGCCGGTCCTGGGCAGCCCGGCTTCTGCGGTGCGGCGGTGCGGTTCGTTCGGCACCCGCCGGGGGTCGCGGCGGCCGCCGTCGGGGCGGGTGAGGACGAGCCCTTCCAGGGATGCGCCGGGGCGGACGCAGCCCCCGCACGCCTCGAAGGCCGGGAAAGGAGTGACCACGGGGGTCTGCCGGGTCAGTACCAGAGGGCCATTCCGACAGCCCCGGAGCCGGTTCGTGCCGCGTGGCGCAGCACCTCGAGCGGGCCGTCGATCAGCTTGCCCGCGTCGTGACCGGCGTCGTCGCCCATGCCGTCCAGCCACAGCCCGACCCGGGCGGTGACCTCGGCGCGGCGCGCAGGTTCCAGCGCGAGCGCCTGCCGGGCTTCGGGCAGGACGGCCTGCACCTGGGCGGCGTCGAGGAGGAAGTCGCCGAACCGGCCGGGCAGGTGCTGCGCGGAGGCGGGGCCCAGGGCCCAGGCCAGGGCCGCGGCCGGGTCGCCCTTGCGGGCGGCTGCGCAGAACAGTCCCTCGCCCTCCCGCTGGGGGACCAGTCGCAGGAGGTCGTCCCTCATGTCCTCCGCGGCGGCGGAGTCGCTCCGGGCGGCGTCCACCAGGTCGGCGAAGCGCCGGGCCGCGCCGGTCGGCGCCGGACAGTGCGGCCCTTCTTCGAAGAAGACCTCGGATGCGGACTGCCTCCGCCACCACTCCAGGTCGGCCGAGGGGGCCGGGGCTGCACCGTGTGCGGCGGCGGCGTCGGGGTGGACGCGGCGGATCCGGCTGATCTCGGGGTCCGGGACGGCGCCCACGACCCAGAACCCGGTCGCGCTCATCCGTTCCTCCTCGGAGCTGCCGCGGTGCGCCCCGCTGTCCATGGCCCGGCGCGGCTGGTCTGCGGGCCCCTGGGGCGGCCGGGCCGCCGGTGCGTGGTTCCCCGAGGCCGGCGGGGTGGAACGGTACCGCGAAGCGGTCCGCCGGCGCGCGGCCGACGGCGTCGGCCTCCCGGGCCTCCGGCGGGGGTGGGACCTCGCCGGTGAACAGGCCGGCGTCGCCGCCGTGCCGTACCGGCGCGAGGAGGTGTTCCCGTGGCGGTGCGACGGGCCGTGCCGTCAGCCGGGCGGACCGCCCCGGTCGGCGCCGCCGACGGCGTGGGGTCCACTGTCATCGTCCAGCGGGCGGTGCGGGCCGGGCGGTGCGCCCAGGGGCGGTGGCCGGCAGCGGGCTCAGGAAGCGCCGGTCGGCCGGGGCGACGTCCCGAAGCGGCCCGGCGGCGCGCAGGACGACGTCGAGGACGGCGTCCGGGTCTGCGGCGTAACTGTGCGCGAACCAGGCCATGTTGGCCTCCACCACGGCCCACTGCTCGGCCCCGGAGTCCGGGTCCTGGATCAGCCCGACGTCGACCACGACCGCGCTGGGCAGCGTGTGCGCGCAGGCGTCGAGCAGCGCGGCAGCGAACGTGCGGACCTCGGCCTCGTGCACGGCGCCTGCGAGCGGGGCGGTGTCCAGGTGTCCGAAGCGGGCGTAGCGGCTGCCCGCGGCGATGCGGCCGTCCAGGACGAACAGCCGGTACTCCCAGGCGAAGGTGACCGGGTCGCTGACGAGCACCGCCGTGTCCGGGCCGATCCGCTCACCGCTGCGTGGCAGGCGGCCGCCGTCGGCGTACACGGCGGCCGGGAACTGCTTGTCGCCGGGAGGCTTGACGAACCGCGGGCGGGTCGCGGTCCAGGCATCCGCGAGCGTGGTCAACTCGATCCGACGTCCGGTGAACTCCCGTGGCAGCTCGGTCTGCCACGCGTCCGACGGTTCGAGCAGTCCCAGGCCGAGGGCGCCGGCGCATCGATTGGCGGCCAGCGGGCCGCCGTACCAGTACACCTCCCGCCCGCCCAGCGCCGCTGCCGCATCCACGCTCACCGCGGCCGGCGCGGTGTGCTCCAGGCCGCGTCGCACCGCTGCCTCGGCCAGCACCACGCCGGTGCTGGTCTGCCGTCCCACGGTGAGCAGCACCGGACGGCGCGTGGCGGAGGTGTTCACGACGGGCACCGGAACTCTCGGACGGCCTCGGCCGGGCCCGCGAGGCGCTTGTCGGACCCCGCCGGCTCCTCGGCCGGCACCCGCCTCCGGCCTTCGGCCAGGGGTGCCCCCATCTCCAGGAGGGTTCGGCGGCCGGCCTGCCGGCCCGGGGAGCGGGCCGTGAAGGCGGCGTCCCCCCGGAACGTCGTCGCGCAGCCGGCCCCGGAGGCGGGTGCGTTCCGGCACCGGGCGGTGCGGAGCGCATGGTCCTCGTGCGGCACCGGGCAGAGGATCGGCTGCTTCGGCGGCCCGGGCGGCCCGGGCGGCCACGCCCGCCAATCCGACGCCTCGACCAGCGCGAGCTCCACCCGCCCGGTCGGACGCCGCAGCGTCACGGTATCCGTCCGCGCCATGAGCGCACTCCCCCCTTCCGCGTCGGTGGGCTGCCCACCGTAGTGGCGGCGCCGCATCGGCGGCGAACACGATGTCGTCCGCCGTCCGCGCGTGGCATGTCCCGAGGACGGTCCCGAGATCGCTCCGGCACTCGAGCAGCCGGAGTCGAGCGCCCGGGTGGCCCGCCTCGAACGGTCCCGGGGATGCGCGGGGCGTCACGCGGCGGAGCCTGCGCCGGGACCACGTGCGGCGCCACGACCGGACGCCACGGTGGCGCAGTGGCCGGCGGTGCGCTGCGCCGGGACCTCGGCGACGGTGCGGCCGGGCGGGACGTGGAGGAACCCGGTTGCACAGGTCATCGCCCGGCGCTCCGCATCGCCCAGGTCTCCAGCGCGGCGAAGTCGTCCGTGGTGAGGCCGCGGCGCGGGTCGACGTGGTGGAGCAGGGCAGGCCGGTCGTGGCGGGCGGCGATCCAGGCGTGGTCGGCGTCGGTGAGCTCGTCGTCGACCCAGGCGAAGGCACGGCCTCGGGCCCAGTGGGCCACGTGCCTGGTCTTCCAGTGCAGGCCCTCGGGGTCCTGGCGGTGCATGTCGGCCGAGGGCCACTCGATCACCGGAAGCTCGGGCAGACCGAGCGCCGGGGCGATCCAGTCGTTCGCCTCGTGCATCCACGTGGTCGCCCAGACCAGCTCGAACGGCAGCGCCCGCAACTGCCTCCCGTGGTCGGGGTCGAGCCACACCCGCAACGGCTTGACGTACTCGGCGGCCCGCAGCCTGCCGTAGGGGCGCGAGGCCGCCGGGGAGGCCGACCAGGACGCCGGGCGCATGCGGAAGGTGGCGTAGCCCGCCGGCCGCCGCTCCGGTTTCGCGGCGTAGGGGTTGAGCGGTCCGTCCACATCCAACAGGAGCAGGGGGCGCTGCACGGGCGCGGTCATGGCCTGCACGGTAGCTTCCGGCAGACCGGTCGCACACCCGGATATCCGGCGGGTGCAGCGGCCGGGCCGACCGGCGGTGGGGTGGCCGTCCGCTCCCGACAGGTCGGGTGCTCCCCGTGACGGTGGACGCGCCTCTGGGAACTCCCGCAGCCCGTGGTGGCCGCGCCGGTGCCGGCCGCACCCGTCGACCTGGTGACCCCGAGCCGGCCGCAGGGTTCGGCGGAGGCCCGGGATCCGTACCGGGCTCCGTGAGGTGAAGTCCGCCCGATCGGCCGGCCCCGGCCCCGGCTCCGCCGTCGGCGGCGCGGCGCGGCCCCGCACGGTCGTCCGCCTGCGTCCGCGCAGTCGACCGTCCGGCCCGTGGACCGGACCGGCATGCCCATCGCGTCCCGCCCGGATCCGTCGCCGCACTGCGACGGACGTCCCCTCCTTGCTCCCCCCCCCGGATCCACGGATCCGGTGGTCAGGGGCGTCCGCACTCGAAGCAACCTCGGGCGCGACGTGTAGTAGTTTGCCTGCGGTCGCTGCGCGTGCATCTTCCTCTCGCCCGGTCGACACGGGGCGAGGGGGCGCTCGGGCTGCAGGGGGCGGTCCGGCTGCGGCAGTCGACCGGCCCCTCCCGGCCCGGAGCGCCGGGGCGGGAAGCCCGCGGCCGGGCCTCGGGCGCCGGGGCGGCGGAACAGGTGGAGGCGAGGTTTCCAGTGGTTGCGGAGGCAGGATGACGAGCACGGCGAGCGCGGACATACCGGTCGAGGCCGGTGCAGGCATACCCCCGGCGGACGGTGGTGCGCGGCCGTCGACGCTCCGGCGCCGGGCTGCGCATCCGTACGTGTGGTTCAGCTGCCTGGTGTTCGCGCTGATGGTCCCGATCTGCCTCTGGCTGCCCTGGGGCGGCGACCTCGGCGTGCACGCGGCCACCCTGGAGCGGCTCCGGGCGAGCCTGACCCATCCCGGGAACCCCATGGTCGCCGAGCAGACGCCGAGCCCGTACTACTCGCCCTGGACGGTGTCGCTCGCGCTCATCGGGAGGCTGACGGGCCTGGGGACCTTCCACCTCCTGTCCGTGGGCGGCCTGATCTCGCTGCCGGTCATGGTGTCGGGTGTCTTCCGGCTCACCCGCGCCCTGACGCCGGCCCGGTGGGCGCCCGTGCTGGCGTTCCTGTGCGTGATGCTGCTGTGGGGCCCGCAGGTGTGGAGCTGGAGCGGCTTCCTGTCGCTCACCTCCTGGGCGCTGAGCCTGTCCTACCCGAGCACCATCGGCTGGGGCCTCACCCTGCACCTGTGGGCCTTCCTCCCGCTGGTGGCGCGGCGCGGCTGGCGGTGGCCGGACTGCCTCGGACTGGGGGCGTTCGCGGCGCTGGTCCTGCTGGTGCACCAGTTCACGGGTGCGATAGCCGTCATCGGCGCGGTCGCCTTCGCCGCGGCCTCGTGGCGCTCCCTCGACCGCATGGCCTGCCTGCGGGCGGGGTCCGGCATCGCGCTGACGGCCGTGATCCTGGCCCTGTGGCCGTACTACCGGTTCTTCTCCCTCGGCAACAGCCCGGAGATGGACGGCATCCACCAGCCGCTGTACCAGATGCTGCTCGCCCACTTCGGCTTCGCCCTCGTCGGCCTGCCCGCGCTCTACGCCCGGGCGCGCAGGCGGCTGCTCGACCCGCTGCTGCTGCTCTTCGCGGGGTGCACGGCGGTCTACCTCGCCGGCGCGGTGAGCGGGCACTGGGCCTTCGGCAGGATCCTGCCGGGGGCTCTGATCGCCCTGCAGTTCGCCGCCGCGGTCGAGGTGGCGGAGCGCGGCGGCGGCCTCCTGGTGCGGCGCGTGCTCACCCCGCTGGTGGCCTGCGGGCTCCTGGCGGGCCTGTGGGTGCAGTGCGGCACGGTCTCCTACACCGTGACCGGCTCCTCCTCGCTGACCCGCGACACCCCCGTCCCGCACCTGGACATCCTGAGCGGCTACACGTGGACGACCCCCTACGTCCGCCGCGGCGACGTGGTGATGACCGACAGCTACCACGCGCAGCGGCGCCTGCCCGCCTACGGCGGCTACGTCGTCTTCTGCCTCTTCCCCGACCCCTTCCTCAAGGACTGGTCCGTCCGGAGGGACGACACCGTGCGCTTCTTCAGCGCCTCCGCGAGCAGGGCGCAGCGTGAGGCGATCCTCCGCAAGTACCACGTCTCCTGGGTGATCGCCGCCCAGGGCGACTCCCCGCGGCGGACCCCCGGTCTCACGCACCCGGTCGCCGTCGGGCCCCACGGCGAGAGGCTGTACCGGGTCTCCGGGTACGCCCGCTGAGTCCCGGACTCCGGGCGGCCGGTCGGGTCGGTTGCGGCACCGGCAGGCCGGTCGCGTGTGCCGGGCCGAGGTCCCGGGCCGGTGCCGGGTGCGCTGTCAGGGCGCCCGGCACCGGCCGACAGGTCGACCGGTCAGCAGGTCAGCAGGTCGGCCGGCCGACCGGTGGCGATGACGGGGTTGCGGGTGCCGGGGATCCCCTCCGCGGCCTGCGACGTGCAGGTTCCGGAGGGCGGCGGCCGCCGTGCAGGGGGCCCGGAGCCCCGCATCCGGGGAGCCGGTGGTGCGGCGGCCGGTCCTCGGCGCCGGGCACCCCGGTATTCGGTTGCCGTCCCCTCCCGCCCGCAGTCATGATCAGCGGCATGTTCAGACGGTCCTCCAGGAAGGAACGCCCGCCGACCCGGCCCGAGCTGGCCCGGGCCTGGGAGCAGGTGGCGGCCGGCGACGTGCCGGGCGCCCTGCGGGAACTGCGGTCGTTCACGGCGCAGCCGGAACCGGTCGGCGACGACCTGGGCGAGCTGGCCCGGGTGGTGGCGCGGGCCGCCGCGGCCTGCGGGTTCGACGACCTCGCCACGGCCGGCACGGCGCTCGCGGAGGACTCCCGCCGGCCGCGGGCCCTGTACGACTTCGGGTACGCCTGTGTGGAACGCGGCGTGTCCTACCTGGCCGTCCCGGCCCTGAGGGAGGCACTGCGGCAGGTGCCGGACGCCCGGGGGATCAGGGCCGAGCTGGTCTCCGCGCTGGAGGACGAGCACCGCCACAGCGAGGCGGTGCAGCTCCTGGCGGAGCGCGAGGACGTGCTGGAGGACTGGCCCGAGCGCTACCTGCTCGCCTACAACGCGCTGATGGCCGGCGACCTCGACCGGGCCGCCGGAGCCTTCCGCCGCCTGTCGCCTCCGCCGGACCCGTGGCCCGGGGCCCACGGCCGCCTGGGCCGGATGCTGGAACGTGCCGAACTCGCCCGCACCGCCTCCCCGCTGGACCGGCGGGACCTGCGCGGCTGGCACTTCGCGCTCACCGGCGGCCTGCTGGGCACCCTGTCGCCGTACGGCTTCGCCGCCGGCATGACCGGCCGCTACGCCTACCTGCAGGACAGCTACGACCTGTGCCTGCAGGGCCTGCACCGGATGCGCCTCCTGCTGGACGCCACCGGCAGCCGTCCTCGGGCCGTGGCGCTGCTGCCCGACCGCGGCAGCCGCGCCCTGGGCCTGGCCGCCGCGGAGCTCCTCGGCCTGCCGAGCGAGCCCTTCGCGCCGGACCGCGCCGACACCGTGGTCGTCGCCCACGACCTCACCGGGACCGACCCCGACGCGGCGGCGCGGCTGCGCGAGCGCGCCCCCGGACAGGTCCTCTTCGAGCACGCGTCATGCTGGACCGGTCCCCCCGCCGTCACCGCGGACATCACCACCCTCCTCCACCAGACGGCCGTCGCCCCCTGGGGGGTGAGGACGCGCTTCACGGCCGAGGGGGAGGCCGAGCGCCTGCCCGCCGACGACCGGTCCGAGGCCGAACTGGCCGCCGAGATCCTGCGCGCCGACCCCACCCCCGACCCCGGGGACGGGGAGACCCCCGCCGACCCGGAGGCCGCGGTCGCCGCCTTCGCCGCGGCCGTGCGCGACCGGTGGCTCCTCGGCCCGCGCGACCCCGCCCGCTCGCCCGGACCGGTGCCCAGCTCCCGCTTCCGGTGAGGCCTCGCACGCCCCGGGCCCGGATCGCGGTCCGGCCCGCGGCGGCGTCCGCCCGGCCGGCGCCGACCGGACGCCGCCGACCGAACCCGCCGACCGAACCCGCCGCCCGCCCGGCCGGGCCGCGGTGCTCCGCCGGAGCCCCGCCGAAGCCCCGAACCCGTGGCGGACCGTCCCCGCCGTCTGCGACCATCCTGCCCATGCCGACCTTCGACGCGCCCGACGGTACCCGCCTCGCCTACCACCGCACGGGCTCGGGGGGCGACGGCCCGCTGGTGTGCATCCCCGGCGGGCCGATGATGCGGTCCGCCTACTTCGGCGACCTCGGCGGCCTGGCCGCGCAGCGGGAGCTGGTGCTGCTGGACCTGCGCGGCACGGGGGACTCCGCCCGGCCCGCCGACCCGGCCGGCTCCCGGGTGGACCGGCAGGCCGAGGACGTGGAGGCGCTGCGCACCGCCCTGGGCCTGGAGCAGCTGGACCTCCTCGGCCACTCCGCCGCCGGCGACCTCGTCCTGGCCTACGCGGCCCGCCACCCGGAGCGGGTGCGCTCGCTCGTGCTGGTCTGCGCGCGGGCCCGTACCGCGGGGATCGACTTCCCCGTCGAGCGGCGCCGCGAGGCGCTGGAGCTGCGGCGGGACGAGCCGTGGTTCGACGAGGTCGTGCCGGCCTTCGAGCGGGCGGTCGCGGGGGACGCGGACGGCGACGACTTCGCACTGCTGGACCGGCTCGCCTACGGCCGGTGGGACGCCGCTGCGCAGGCGCACGCGGCGGCGTGCGAGGAGTGGTTCGACGCCGAGGCCGCGGGCGCCTACCTGGCCCCGGGCGCCTTCGACGAGGCCGACACCGCCCGCGCGGTGCTGGGCAGGCTCGACGCGCCGGTCCTGGTGCTCTCCGGCGAACTGGACGGCTCGCCCCGCCCGGACGCCGCCGCCGAGGTCGCCGCGCTCTTCCCCCGCGGGGAGCACGTCGTCCAGGCGGGCGCGGCGCACAGCCCGTGGGTGGACGGTCCGGAGGTCTTCGCCCGCACCGTCGCGGACTTCCTGGCCCGGGTCTGAGCGGACCGCGGGCCCACCGGGTGCGGGGCGGCTCCAGCCGTCGCGCCCCCGGGTCGTGGACCGCGGCCGGCAGAACCGGGCCGCTTCCGGGTCCTCCGCGCCGGCCGGGGGAGCACGGAGGCTGCGACCGCCCGGATCGGCAGGGTTTCGACGCGGCGGACGGCCGCAGCGCCGGATCAGACGAACCGGACAGCTGTGCTCAGCAGGTAGGCCGCGGCGAACAGGAGGGCCGGGCGGCGGCCGCGCGAAGCCCACAGAGCGGCGGCCCCGCTGCCGAACCAGCAGAGTTCGAGGAGGGCGCGGGCCGGTCCGTGGACGGGGTGTGCCGCGGTGGGTGCTCCGAACAGGCCCCAGGCCAGGATGAGCAGGGCCGGGGTGCCGAGGGCCAGGAGCAGCCGCTTCGGCAGGCCCCCGTCGCGGGTGAAGCCCCAGTATCCCGCGGCGGCGTAGACGGCGAGCTCGACTAGGAAGGCGAGGACCGCGTCCACGCCCTCGACCGCATGCCGGATCACCGCTGCACCGCCCGGACCGGGACCGGGTGCAGCACGGCGAGGGCTCCTGCTCCGAGGGCCGTCCCCAGGTGGCGCCGGTGCCCGCCGGGCACGGAGTCGCCGGCCTGGGCAGGACCGGCGACGAGCAGCATCGGCGCCCCGGCGGAGCGGCCGCCGCCCGGCAGCAGCCAGGCTGCCGCAGGCCCCGGCGGCAGGGCGCGGGCGGCGCAGGTCCGAGCGGCGTGGGCCCGGGCGTGGAGGCCGATACCGGCGGTGGCCTGCGCGTCCTGGGGCAGGCCCGGCCCCGGGCGCGGCATTCCGTCGGCACGTGATCCTGCGGAGGCCGGCGCGGCGAGCGCGTCGGCGAGGAGCAGGGCGGTCATGTCATCCCCCGTAATCATTCGAGTTGTGAATGATATGGAGAAGCTATCATTCCTGCCATGACTGACGTCAAGGGACCAGAGGAGCTCGGGTCCACCGTCGCCTACCGGCTCGGCGCCCTGGGCTCGGTGGCGGAGAGCCGCTTCGCGGCCAGGGTCGAGCCCCTCGGGATCAAGCCCAAGCACGCGGGCCTGCTGGCGGCGCTGGCCGCCGGGGGCGCACCGTCGCAGCAGGACCTCGCGGCACGGCTCGGTGTTGCACCCAGCCTGGTGGTGTCCCTCGCGGACCACCTGGAGGCGTGCGGCGCGGTGGAGCGCACCCGGGACAGCCGGGACCGCCGCCGTCAGGTGCTCACGCTGACCCGCGAGGGCCGCGGCCTCCTCGCCCGCTGCGCGGCGGCGGCCCGGGAACTCGACGACGAGCTCACCGCATCCATGACGGGCCCTCAGGTCGCCGCCCTGCGGGAAGCGCTGGAGCTGGTGGGAAGGGGTCTCTAGGGCCGGACGGCTCACGGCGCCCTGGCGCTGTCCCGCACCGGGAGCTCCCGGCCTCCGCCCCCGGCACGGCCTCCGCCCCGGTCCGCCATGACCGGGGGAGGTGCCGCCGGGCCCCGGGGCACGGGCGGACCGCCGGCCGGGGGCCCGAGCGCCGGCCCGCTGCGGGCGGGCCGCCCCGGCCCGCACGCCGGCCGGGGGCCGGCCCCGGCGATCGGGGGCCGGCCCCCGGCCGGCCGTGCGAGGGAGCCCGGGCGCCGCGACGCGGCGGCGTGCCCGGGGCGGCGTGCCCGGAGCGTCGGCGCGCTCAGACGACGGTGGTGATCCGGATCGCGTCGACCACCGCCTCGGCGTTGCGCAGGGCGTCCGCCGAGGTGGCCCCCCTGGTCATCACCGAGCCCACCCGGTCCCAGGAGCTGCGCAGCTCGTGCACGGTGTCCCCGGACTCCAGGTGCAGCGAGAGCGAGAGCACGTCCGGCCGCCGGGCCGCCTCCTCGGCGCCGTCGACCGACACCACCTCGCCGGGCGCCGCCTCCATGAAGCGGACCGCGGCGCCGCCCGCCGCCTGCCGCGGCAGCGGCTCCGGGCGGCGGCCCTGCATGACGGTGTAGAACGCCCCGGCCAGGTTGATCCGGTACGCCTCCTCGATCAGCATCGGGATGCCGTCGCCGGGGAACCGGCCGGCGCACTCCACCAGGTACGGGCGGCCGTCGCTGACGATCCACTCGCAGTGCACCATGCCGCTGCCGAAGCCGACCGCGCGCAGCACCGCCTCGGTCCGGGACACCAGCAGCCCGCTCAGCGAGGCCGGGATGCCGGCGGCCGGCACCGTGTGCCCCAGCTCGATCGGGCGCGGCCCCGGGTAGAGCAGCTTGCCGGTGACGTTGGAGAACAGCACCTCCCCCTCGCGGACCAGCAGCTCGACGCTGTACTCCTCACCGTGGACGTACTGCTCGACCAGCATCCGCAGTTCGCGCTCCCGGTCCGGCACCCGGTTGCCCTCGTCCTGGCTGGTGCACTCCGCCCAGACGGCGTCCAGGCCGTCCAGCGAGTGCAGCACCCGGGTGCCGACGGAGGCCTGCCGGTCGGCGGGCTTGAGCACCAGCGGGCCGGGGTGGGCGGCGGCGAACTCCCGCACCCCGTCCGGGGAGGCGACCTCCCGGGACGCCGGGTTGAGGATGCCGGCGGCCCGGGTGACCCGGCGCAGCAGCGACTTGTCCCGCATGACCTGGGCCGCCCCGGACCCCGCCCCCGGCAGGCCGTACCGCTCGGCCAGCCGGGCCGCGAACGGCGTGGCGTACTCGACCAGCGGGGCCACCACGGCCGGGTCGAGGTCGGGGTGGGCGGCGAAGAACTCGTCCGCCGCGGCGGGGAGCTGGTACTCCCACTCGATCAGCCCGCGCAGCATCGCGGCGCCCTCGAGGGCGTTCTTGACGTCGCACTTGCGGATCACGTCCGGCTCATCGACGACGATCACCGAGCCGGGGGCGAACTCCTTGATGAAGGGGAGGACGTTGACGTAGCCGACGATGATCCAGGGCCGCTCGGTCATGGTGCTTCTCCTGATACCGGGACGAAGGGAGGGGTCAGTGGCGGATCTCGAGCGTGCAGCACTTGACGCTGCCGCCCGCCTTGAGCAGCTCGGACAGGTCCACGTGGTGGGTGCGGAAGCCGTGGGCGCGGAGCCTGGCCGCCAGGCCGGCGGCGGGCTCGGGGAGGATGACGTTGCACCCGTCGGAGACCAGGTTGAGCCCGAAGACCAGGGCGTCCTCCTCGTCCGCGAGGACGGCGTCCGGGAACAGGCCCTCCAGCACCTCGAGGCTCTCCGCGTCGAAGGCGCCCGGGTAGTACACGACCTCGTCGTCGTCGAGCGCGGCCAGCGCGGTGTCCAGGTGGTAGAAGCGCGGGTCGACCAGTCTCAGGCCGACCACCGGGCGGCCGAACAGGGCCTCGGCCTCGGCCTGGGAGCGGGGGTCGGAGCGGAAGCCGTTGCCGGCCAGGACCGCTCTGCCGGTCGTCACGTAGTCGCCCTCGCCCTCGCTCGTGAAGGCGGCCCGGACCACGTCCGTGTACCCCTGCTCCCGGAACCACTCGGCCCAGAGCCCGGCCTCGGCCCGGCGCTCGGGGTGGCGGAACCTGGAGACCAGGACCTTGCCGTCCACCACGAGCGCGCCGTTCGCGGCGAACACCATGTCCGGCAGCCCGGGGGCGGCGTCGATGGTCTGGACGTAGTGGCCGAGCTCGACGAACAGGGTGCGCAGGCTCTCCCACTGGGCGACGGCCAGGGCCCGGTCGGTGGGCTTCCCGGGGTCCATCCACGGGTTGATGCTGTAGCTGACCTCGAAGTGGTCGGGGCGGCACATCACGTAGTTCCGGATGCGCGCCTGGCGCGGGGCCGGGGCGGCCTCGGGTGCGAGGAGTTCGGTCACGGGGGAGTCCTTCCGGGGTGTGGGGGACCGCGGTCCGGGCGTGCGGGGCCGGGTCCGGGGTGTGGGGGGCCGCGGTCCGGGCGTGCGGGGCCGGGTCCGGGGTGTGGGGGTCCGCGGTCCGGGCGTGCGGGGCCGGGACCGGGGTGTGGGGGCCGGGGCGCGAGGGCCGGGGCGGGGCGGGTCCTTCCGGGGTCAGCCGGTGATCCCCAGGCTGAGCGGGAAGCTGGGCCTGCCGCCCAGGAGGTGGGCGCCGGCGGACTGCAGGATCCTGTCCTGGGCCACCACGTGCTGGCACATCGTCATGGTGTCGCGGAGCCAGCGGTCGAGCGGGCTGGGCTTGTAGATCGACGCGGTCTGCATCAGGTCGTAGAGCCGCATCACCACGGAGCGGGCGGTGCGGAAGGCGTGCAGCCGGGAGAGGGGGAGCGCGGCGCGCTCCTCGGGGGTGAGGTCGTCGAGGGTGCCGCCCGCCTCCAGCACCTCCCACTGGCGCCGCATCGCGCCGTAGACCGCGCTGCGGGTGGCGTTGAAGTCGGCCTCGCACTCGGCCAGGGTGACCTGCACCCGCCAGGTGTCCGCCCAGCCGCCCCCGCCGGCGGGGGACTTGGCCACCACCTGGGCGCGCACCCAGTCCAGCGCGGCACGGGCGACGCCGAGCGGGACACCGGGCATGTTGCGCATGTGCACCTCGGGCTGGGCCAGCGGGCCCTCGCCGTTGCGGACCGTGCCGAAGGTGAGTGTCCGCCCCTCGGGGACGAACACGTCGTGGATCGCGTAGTCGCAGCTGCCGCTGCCCGCCAGGCCGGTGGTGTTCCAGGTGTCGATGATCTCGACGTCCGCCTGCGGCACCATCAGCAGGAGGGAGTCGTGCGCGCCGTCGAGCAGGAGGGGTTCGCCGTCCTCGTAGAGGAAGGCGCCGGAGATCACCCAGTCCGCGTGGGTGATGCCGCTGCCGAACTGCCACCGTCCGGACAGGCGGTACCCGCCGTCCACCCGTTCGGCCCGGCCGGTGGGGAAGAGCAGGCCGGCGGTGGCCATGTCCAGCCGGGGGAACATCTCCTTGGCCACCGTCTCGTCGAGGAACGAGGCGTAGAGGCCGGAGTCCATCCCGATCATCACGGCCCAGCCGGCCGAGGAGTCGCCGTAGGCCAGGGCCTCGACCACCTCGGTCTGCTCGGCCGAGGTCAGCTCCGGACCGCCCCACGCCTTGCTGAAGCCCATCCGGAACGCGCCGGTGGAGCGGACCAACTCGACCACGTCGGCGGGCAGGCGCCGGTTCTGCTCGATCTCGGCCGCGCGCTCCCGCAGCTGCGGGGCCAGCGCCTTCGCGGCGGCGAGGATCTCGGCGGCGGTGTTGGGGACCGCCCGGGTGTTCGTCATCTCAGGACTCCTTGGTCGCGGCGGTCGCCAGCGGGTGGAAGCTGCCGTGCAGGAAGAGCAGGGGGGGCTGGTGGTCGCGGACGCCGGTGGAGACCACCTCGCCGATCACCATCGTGTGGTCGCCGAGGTCGAAGCTGTCCCAGAGCACGCACTCCAGGCTGCTCTGCGCGTCCAGCATCAGGGCCCCGGTGGCCGGTCCGGGGTTGGCCCGGAGGGCGGCGACCGCCTCGGCGCGGTCGTCGCGGCCCCGGGCGAGCCGGCGGGCCAGCGGCTCGGCGCCGCTGTCCAGGATGGAGACCGCCCACTTCCCGGTCTCGAGCAGATCGCCCAGGAACTGGGAGTCGCGGTGGAGCGAGAGCGAGACCAGCGGCGGGTCGAGCGACACCGAGGTCAGCGAGTTGAGCGTCACCGCGTCGTGGCGGCGGAGGCCCTCGCGGTCCGCGTAGGTCGTGGCGACGCAGACGCCGGTGGCGAAGTTGCGCATCGCGCCGCGCAGATCTGGTGACATGACGGCTCCTCCTCGGGGCTAGACGGCCTGGCTGAAGGTGAAGACCCGCTCGGGGTCGTAGCGCTGCTTGACCTCGCGGAGCCGGTCCAGGTTGGGGCCGAAGTAGGCGGCCTGGGCCTCGGACAGGTCGGGGTCGGCGAAGTTGACGTACGAGGCGTCCCGCGCGTGCTCACCCATCGCGGCGTACAGGCCGGTCAGCCACTCGAGGTTGGCCCGGCGCACCTCCTCCGGGTCCTCGGCGGACCAGGACGTGTCCATGGAGACGAGGAAGAGCACGTCCCGGTGGGGGAAGGCGGTCTCGGTGACGGGCACCCGGTTGATGGCGCCGCCCCAGGTGAACAGGGCGACGCCGGCCCCGTCCGGGTTGCCGCTGCCGGGCCACTTGCGCAGGGCGGTCAGGACGGTGTCCACGCCGGCCTCGGTGAGCGGCTCGCCGACGGTCCGGGTGCGGACCGCGAACGGGTCCCCCGACGTCTCGTGGCGCAGGTAGTCCTTGGCCTCCCAGTAGCCGCGGTCCTCGATGTCCACCGTGGACGGCGAGCCGACCTCCAGCGCGGGCGCCAGCAGTCCGCGCAGCTCCGAGGCCGGGCCCAGGTGCTGGCCGATCACCGAGACGGTCCCGTCGTCGTCCCCGGACCGGTTCACGCCGATCCGGGCGGCGAACCGGTCCGGAGCGTCCCGCATGATCCGCTGCATCACCGGCAGCACCGCCTCGGCGTCGTCCAGGGGCCACAGCACGAGGCAGGTGGAGCTGGCGACCGTCGGCCGGGCCTGGAAGGTGAAGGAGGTGTTGACCCCGAAGTTGCCGCCGCCGCCGCCCCGGCAGGCCCAGAACAGGTCGGCGTGGTCGGTCTCGTTGCAGGTGACCAGCGTGCCGTCGGCGAGCACGACCTCGGTCTCCACCAGGGAGTCGCAGGTGAGGCCGAACGCCCGGGAGACCGCGGCCACGCCGCCGCCGAGGGTGAGCCCGCCGATGCCGACCTCGTCCGAGTTGCCGAGCGGCACCGCCAGGTCGTGGCGCTGGAGCTCGGCGTACAGCTCGCCGGAGCGGACCCCGCCGGCGACCGTGACCAGCTCCCGCTCGCGGTCCACCGTGATGGTGTCCAGACCGTGCAGGTCGAGCACCAGTCCGGTGGTGGCGGCCTGGCCGGCGTAGCTGTGGCCGCCGCCGCGGGCCACCACCGGCAGCCCCTGCGCCCGGGCCCAGGCGATCCCCCGGGAGACGTCCGCGACGCTCGCCACCGAGAGCACCCCGGCCGGGCGGATGTCCGCGTAGCGCCTGTTGAACGCGCTGCTGGCCTCGTCGAAGCCGGGGTCCCCCGGCAGCCGCACCGTTCCGTCGACCTGCCCGCGCAGGCCCTGCCAGTCGGTCATCCCGTTTCCTCAGCTTCCGTTACCTCCGCCAGGTACGAGACGCCGGTCTCGGCGTGCGGCCCGTACCGCTCCCACTCCTCGCGGAGCAGCAGACCGCCGCCGGCTCCCTGCTCCGGGGTGTTGACGCTGCGTCCGGCGATCACGTCGCCGCCGTCCAGCACCATCGTGTAGACGAGCCGCAGGGTGCCGTCCGGACCGCAGACCCCGTTCACGCTCCCCCGGCGGACCGGGCCGCCGGCGAAGTCCGCCCAGACCAGGTCGCCCTCCTGGTGGTAGCGGGCCGTCACCCCGTCCGCGGAGGCCGCCTTCCGGAACCGGCGGCCGTCGTAGTCGATGGTCATCCGTCCACGTCCAGCAGTCCGGCGGGCATCTCCAGCCGCGCGGCCACGTCCTTGCGCTCCAGCGGCTCCGCGTCCAGTCCGACGGCCGCGACGGCGGCGGCGAGGCGCTCCCGGCAGGTCTCCCGGTCCTCGCCGGTGCAGACCACGAAGGAGTGCCGGGCCAGGTACCCGCCGGGCGGGAGCCGCAGCTCGGTGCCCGGCTCGACCATCGGCGAGGCGGTCACCAGCCCCGGCAGGCCGGTCGGCACGCGCACCTCGCGGACGGTGACGTCCTCCGGCGGGTAGCCGAAGCGGATGCCCGCGACCCCGTGCCGGGTGAAGGCGGTGTCCGGGCGGTGCCCGGCCGCGACCTCCACCAGCAGCTCGCCGGGGTCGATCCCGGTGGCGATCCGGCCGAGGAAGGGGATCAGGTCCCCGCCGAGCCGGCCGTTGATCTCGATGATCACCGGGCCGAGGGAGGTGAGCCTGACCTCGGTGTGGGTCAGCCCGTTCTCGACGCCGAGCACCTCGTGCGCCTTGGTCAGGACGTCGATCAGCCGCTGGTCCTGCAGCAGCGGGTCGGCCGCGTCCACGACATGGCCCACCTCCTCGAAGTACGGGTGGAGCCCGGTCTCCTTGCGGGCCACGAACATCGCCCGGTACTCGCCCCGGTGCACCACGCCGTCGACGCTGATCTCGGGGCCGACGGCGTAGCCCTCCACGATCGCCCCGCCCCGGAACGGCTCGTCCCCGACCAGGCTGGCGTTCGAGGCGACCAGGTAGGCCTGGTCCAGCTGCGTCTCGTCCTCGGCGAGGACGACGCCCATCGAGGCGCCCAGCGCCCGGGGCTTGACGACCACCGGGTACCCGATCCGGGCGGCCGCCTCGCGGGCCTGCTCCGGCGTGTCGGTCAGCTCGAAGCCGGGCTGGGGGAGGCCGGCGGCGGTCAGGGCCGACCGGGTCCGGTGCTTGTCCCGGCAGCCCTGCACCCCGGCCAGTCCCAGGCCCGGGACCCCGAACTCGGCGGCCAGCTCGGCGGCCGGCATCACCAGCGGCTCGTCGTAGCAGAACAGCCCGACCACGGTCCGGCGGCCCGCGATCTCCCGGGCGGCGGCGCGGAGCTCCTCGTGGTCGAACACGTTGACCACGGTGATCTCGTCGAAGTGGTCCTGCTGCCAGGTGGGCCTGAGGTTGTTGACCAGGACCAGCTTGAGGTCCAGCTCGGCCGCCCGGCGGGCGGCGGACTCGATCAGGTACTCGCGGTACACCTTGAGCCCGCTGCCGATCACCAGCAGCACGCGGTCCTCGGTGGTCATATCGTCTCCTCTCGGAAGTCTGTGGTCAGTGCCTCGAGAATCCGTTCGGCGACCAGCGGTGCGGTCCGGAAGCCGTCGCCCCCGCTGGCCGTCCGGGCCCAGGTGCTCGGGCCGATCCGGACGAGGTGGGCGGCGCCCGTCTCGGCGTCCACCAGGTAGTGGCAGCGCTTCACCGCGATCACGGAGTAGCGGTCGGGGTCGGTCAGGAACCGCTCGGCGAGCACCTGCTCCGCCCACCGGCGCTCCTCCACCGCGGAGCCGGTGGTGACCGCGTCCGCCTCCCGGCAGACGGAGGCCGAGCTCACCTTGAGCAGCGTCCCGTCGCCCGGTGGCAGCAGCCAGGCCAGACCCGAGGTGCCGATCCGGCCGATGCCCGGGGTGTTCTCCCAGGCCGAGGCCAGCTGCTCCGGCGGCTTGAGGTAGACCAGGGTCTGCCGGTGCAGCACCATCGGCAGGTCGACCAGGTCCTTCGACCAGGGGCCGGTGGCGATCAGGGTCAGGTCGGCGTCCAGGAACTCCGCGTCGGGCAGGTACACCCGGCCGGTCTCCGGGTCCACCGCCTTGACCTGCTGCCAGGGGCGGAGCGTCACGTTCGGCTGCTCGTTCAGCCAGCGGACGAGCACCTGGAGCGCGTGGTCGGCGAGCAGGACGCCGCCGTGTCGCTCCAGCACCCCGACCGTGCCCTCGGGGAACCGGACGTGGGGCACGGTGGCCGGGTCGACCAGGCCCACCGGGAGGTCGGCGGCGGCCGCGGCGTCCATCACCGCGTCCACCTCCCCGGCCGACCAGGCGGTGATCATGCCCACCCGGCGGTAGAACTTGGATCCGGTCAGCGCTTCCAGCGCCATCCAGCGGCGGTGCGCCACCGCCACCCGCCGGGAGGCGGCGAGGTCGGCCAGGTCGAGTGCGCGGACGGCCCGGTGCTGGTCGAAGGAGGTGGAGCCGGGGTTGGGGATGGCGTCCCGGTCCAGCACGGTGACGCGGTGCCCGGCCAGCGCGCACCGCACCGCCGAGAGCAGTCCGGTCACCCCCGCCCCGACCACCAGGACCCGTCGCGCGTCGGTGGGCATCTCACACCGCCCCGCCGTCCAGCCGCGGCAGTTCCCTCACCGTGATCCCGGTCGTCCGGTCGCCCCGTCCCAGCCGGGTGTCGACCCCGGCCTGCTCGGCGAGGTCGATCAGGATCGGGGCGGCGTTGCGCAGCACCGTCTCCACCTGGTGGCAGAAGTCGCCCGCCTGCGCGTCGGACACCTCCCAGCGGTCCAGCCGGCCCAGCTGCTCGGCCAGCGTCTCCGCCGCCCGGCCGAGACTGAAGGAGTCGAGCCCGTAGGCGGCGGCGAACCGCTCGGTGATCCGGTCGGCGGCCTCACGGGAGGCGGCGGAGACCGGCAGGGTCTGCCCGGCCCACCGCCCGGCCTTCGCGGCCACCCGGTTCCACGGCTCGACCAGCCGGGCCCCGGTGACGGCGGCGACCGCCGCCCAGCCGAAGTTGGTGCGCTGGTGCTCCGGACTGGTGGCGGCCAGGTGGTAGCGGCCGACGTCCCGCGGCAGCCGGTCCGCGAGCTCCTGCCCCCAGACCAGGTGGCCCCGGCTGGTGGAGAACTTCTGGTGCTCCAGCTCGTAGAACTCGTTGGTGACGAACCGGGCCGGCAGGGCGTACCGGTCGTGCAGGGCGAGCAGCATGGCCGCCCCGGCGACGGCGAACGGGAAGGTGTTGTCGAAGCCGAGGAAGTAGACGACCTCGGTCCCGGACTCCGGCCACCAGAGCTGGTCGTCGGCCGACAGCACCTCGCCGCGCGCCTCGGCGGACAGGGCGGTGGTGTAGACGGACCAGGCCATCGTCTCGGCGTTGGGGTTGATGCACTGCCCGGTGGTCTCGGGGAACGGGGCGGGGATGCCCCAGGAGACCGGGTAGGTGACCGGGAAGTCCGGCAGCGGACGGGCGAGCATCTCCGCGACGGCCTGGGCCATGTGCGGCCGCAGCGCGGCGCCGGACTCCGCGAAGTACGCCTGCAGCCGCTCCCGGTACTCCTCCAGCGGCAGCACCAGGACCGGGACCTCGCGCAGCTCCAGGACCTCCTCGGGGTTCTCCGTGGAGCGGGGGTCGATCAGGTCGCCGGCCGCCAGCGGGTGGCCGCAGCTCTCGCAGAGCCCGGCGCAGCCCTCCGCCAGGCAGTTCGGGCAGCCGCCCCGGACGAAGCCGTCGACCAGGTACTCCCCGGTCCTGGGCGCGTAGGGGAACCGGGTGGGCCGCAGGACCAGCCGCCCCTCGTCGTGGAGCCGGCCCATGAACCTCAGCACCTGCTTGGTGAAGCGCTCCTCGTCCCGGGTGAAGCCGTCCACCGCGATGCCCATCGCGGCGAGCGTCGACTCGATCCTGGCGGTGGAGTCGGCGACCAGGGCCTCGGGGGTGGTGCCCAGCCGGCGGGCGGTGGTGACCACGAAGGTGGAGGTGTCCTGGGCTCCGGTGCCGAGGACGGCCTCCCGGCCGACGGCGCGCTGGTAGCGGGTGAAGACGTCGGCGGCCAGGAACGGGCCGGCCAGGTGGCCGAGGTGCAGGTCGCCGTTGGCGGTCGGGGCGGGGGAGATCACCGCCACACGCTTGCTCATGCCGTGCTCCCCTTCTGGTGGCGGGTCAGGAAGGTCACCGACATGTCGGCGTCCCACCAGATCCCGTAGTACTCGAAGTCCGCGGAGGAGGCGTTGACCACCTTGTGGGTGCAGCCCGGCGGCAGGTGGACGATGTCGCCGGCGGCGAACTCGTGCTCGACGCCGTCCACCACCAGGGCGGCGCTGCCGCTCATCGCGATGAAGATCTCGTACTCGTGGTGGTCGTGCGGGGTGGACTCCCCGCCGGCCCGGACCACGCACCACGCTCCCTCGAAGGGGGCGTTGAGCGCGTCCCAGGGCTGCAGGCGTTCGCCCTCGATGCCGTAGGCGGGGGTCAGGTTGGCTCGGTCCAGACGGCGGATCTCCATCAGCGGGCACCCGCCGTCGCGGCGACGCTGCGGCGGTCCAGCAGGTCGGTGGTGATCTCGTGCGACCGCTGCGCGAGCACGCTCAGCAGCGAGTCGGATATGCCGTGGGTGGCCTCGTTGAAGCCCTGCAGGTAGAGGCCGGCGCGGGCGTCCTCGCCGAGGTCCACCCGGTAGCGGCGGTTCACCTCGATCCGCTCCAGGCCCACCTGGTCGGCCAGGCCCCGGACCATCGCGGGCATGCGCTGGTCGTAGCCGGTGCCGAGCAGGACCAGGTCGCAGCGGAGCGCCTCCACGCGGCCGGTCTTGCGGTCGCGCAGCTCCAGGACCACCTCGCCGTCCTCCTCGCGGGCGGTGAGCACCTCGGTCATCGGCCGGACGGCGGAGCGCTGCGAACCCGTCAGCTTCTGCTCGTAGAGCATCAGGTAGGTCTCGTCCAGGAACGGCGCGGCCAGGCCGGCGTAGTTGGTCAGGCGGACCTCGTCCAGGATCTGCCGGCGCGCCTCCGGGGGGCTCGCGTGGAACTCGTCGATGAAGGACGGGAAGAAGAGCTCGTTCACGAACTTGCTGGTCTGGTAGTTCATCAGGCCGACCGAGCGGTGCACCAGGGTCGGCTGGCTGAGCGGCAGGTCCTGGTGGACCGAGACGAACATCTCGGCGGCGCTCTGCGCGGCGCCGACCACCACCACCCGCACCGGGCGGTCGATCGGGTACTGGGCGATCCGGGTGGAGTACTGGGAGCTGTGGATCACCCGGTCGTGCGGCAGGCCGGCGAACTCCGCGGGGACGTGGGCGTCGCGGCCGGTGCCGACCACCAGGTCGCGGGTGTCCACCGTGTCGCCGTCGGCGAGGGTGGCGCGCCAGCCGGTCACGGTGCCGTCGTCGGCCCTGCGCGGGGCGACGCTCTGCACCCCGGCGTTGTAGCGGACCCCCACGTGGTCGAAGGAGTTGGCCACCCACTGGAGGTACTCGGAGATCTCCCGGCGGAAGGGGTTGAAGGTGCCGAGGTTGACGAACTCGTCCAGCCGGCCCTTGGCGTGCAGGAAGGAGAGGAAGGAGAAACGGCTCCGGGGGTTGCGCAGGGTCACCAGGTCCTTGACGAAGGAGACCTGGCTCCGGGCGAACGGCAGCAGCAGGTTGCGCTGCCACTGCACGTCCGGGTGCTGCTCCAGGATCAGGGTGTCGGCCGCCAGGCCGGTGGCCCCGGACTCCTCGATCGCCACCGCCAGGGCCAGGTTGGACGGGCCGGCGCCGATCGCCAGGACCTCGACCTCGTGGTTGGTCATGTTCTGCCACCTCGCTACTCGTCCTACCGCCCGTTCGAGCGAGCAGGTGAACGGCCCGTGCTGCTGTTCGGATCCGTTCGGTAGGACGAGTACACCGAGGGCGGCTGTTGATCGACAGGCTTGTCCGGAGCGGACAATCAACCTGCGGGGGAGCGGGGTTGACCGGCAGGTCAGGTCAGCTGCCGGACACCGGCCCCGGGCCGGATCCGGGGGAACGGCACGGAGCGGCGGGGGAGCAGGTTGTGGGCCGGATCGCGGTCCGCGACGAAGGCCCGCGCCAGCGGGTCGAGCCGGTACGCGCCGAGCCGCTCGGTGGGCCGGAGCATGCCCGCCTCGACCAACTCGTCGATCAAATGGTCGGCCCCGGCCAGGATCGACTCGTCGGCCCGCAGCTCCGGCTGCGGCAGGTCCGCCAGCCGGTCGAGCAGGTCGGAGGCGGGGTCGCCGAGCTGGACGTGGGCCGAGTTGAGGACCTCGCGCAGGGAGAGGTCGCCGACGCTCAGCCAGTCCAGCAGCGCCGCGGGCCGGTCCAGCCGGTTGACGGCCCAGCGCAGCGAGGTCTCGGGGTGGGCGAGCAGTCTGCGGGTGGCGATGTCCAGGGCCAGCGGCAGGTCGCCGCAGAGCTCGGCCAGCCGGTCGGCGCTCACCGGGTCGGCCTGGGCGCGCTCCGGCAGCCTCCGGACGATCAGCGCGACCGAGTCGGCCCGGCGGAGCGGCTCCAGCCGGACCCGGTGGACGTCGCGCAGGCCGAGCAGCGAGGAGCGGCCGACCACGATGGTGGTGCTGGTCGCCGAGTCGGCCAGCAGCGGGCGGACCTGCCGCTCGCAGTGCACGTTCTCCAGCAGCACGAGCACCCTGCGCTGGGCGAGCAGCGAGCGGTAGAGTCCGGCCCGCTGGTCCGCCGCCGCCGGGATCTGCCCGGGGGGCACCCCCAGGGCCGCGAGGAGCTCGGCGAGCAGGCCCGACACGTCGTACCCGCCCGCGGGCACCGGGCCCACGTCGGCGTAGAGCTGGCCGTCCACCATGGCCGGGGCCAGGTTGTGCGCGTGGTGCAGGGCCAGGTCGCTCTTGCCGACGCCGACCGGACCGCTGATCACCACCGGGCCGGCCGGGGCCGAGGCGAGCCGGGCCAGCTCCTCGCCGCGGCCGACCGACCCCTGCGGACGGGGCGGCAGCCGGAACGGCTTCGGCAGCGCCGGCGCGGTGGCCCGGGGCGCCTGGTGCGCCGCCCGGGCCGCCGGCTCCCGGGGTGCCGACCCCCGCGCCGCCGGCTCCCGGGCCGCCGACGGCCCGGGCGGCGCGGCCGGGCGCGGCGGCACCGCCGGTATGCCGCTGCCGGCCGCCACCAGCCAGCGCCGGCGCCATTCCTCCCGGTCGCCGCCGCAGGCGGCCACGTACGCCAGCGCGACCTGCAGCGTGGGCAGCCGGTGCCCGTTGGCCGCGCTGGACAGCACCGAGGCCGAGTACATGGCGGTTGCGGCCATGTCCCGGTACGTCGGGCTGCCGGCCTCGATCCGTAGGCGGCGCAGGCGGCTCGCGAACTCCGCGACCGCCCCGCCCGATGCATCCACTGGTTTCTCCGGCCTGCCCATTCCCATCCCCTGATCTCTCGTATGCATCGCGGATGTTTCGTGTACACGTGGAGACATGGGGAGCGGGCCGGTCCGATGTCTCCGGCCGACCCGCACCCCGTGTCCGGGCATCTCCTCGGGCTGCGGGGCTCCCCCGCACGCCTCAGCGGCTGAAGCTGCCGTTCAGCGCGCCGAAGTCGAGCGCGCCGGCCAGCTCGTCGTACGTGCCCCTGTCGACCAGCTCCGCGGCGGCCCGCCGGGCCAGCGTGTAGGCGGCCTGGGCGACGGCGGTGCCGACGCTGACCCGGCGCACGCCGGCCGCCTCGAACTCGGCCACCGTCGGCGCGCCGGGACCGGCCATCACGTTGACCGGCAGCGGCTGGCCCTTCACCAGCTCGGCGATCACCGCGAGGTCGAGCAGGCCCGGCACGAACAGGCTGTCCGCCCCGGCCTCGGCGTAGACGGCCGCGCGGGCCAGCACGTCGGCCTGCCGCCCCTCGGGCGCGCCGATCTGGAAGAGGAACACGTCGGTCCGCAGGTTGACCACCAGCTCCGGCAGTCCGGCCTGCTCCGCCGCCCGCCGGGCGGCGCGGATCCTGGCCGCCTGCTCCTCGGCCGTGAAGAGCGTGCCGTCCGGCCTGGAGTCCTCGAGGTTCACGCCGACCGCGCCGGCCTCGACCACGGCGGTGACGGTCGCCGCCACGTCCTCGGGCGCGGGCCCGTACCCGCCCTCGATGTCGGCGGTCACCGGCACCTCCACGGTGTCGGCGATCCGGCGCACCAGGGCGGCCATCTCGTCCCGGGTGAGCGCCTGCTGGTCCGGCTTCCCCGCCGACCAGGCCACGCCGCCGCTGGTGGTGGCGATGGCCCGGGCGCCGCCCTGGGCGATGAGCGCCGCGCTGCCGGCGTCCCAGGCGTTCGGGAGCACCAGCACGCCCTTCTCGTGCAGTTCGCGGAGGAGGACGGCCTTGGCCTGCTGACTGTGCGCCATGACGGCACCTTTCATGAAGGGGTGTTGAACCGACATACTTCTGGATCGGGGAGAAAACGGTCCACGCGGTCACGCGGACTCCGTCACGTTGCGGCCCGCGGCCCACCGCGGCCCACCGCCCGCCGCACGCGGCCCGCGGCCGGTCCGGGGGACCGGGGTGGCGCCTCCGGTGGAGCCGGGGGAGGCGCCACCTCCGGAGCGGAACGGGACGGCCCGGGTGCGGTGGGGCGTGCGGACGGTCAGGCGAGCGCGGGCTCCTCGAGCCGGGTCTCCTGGACCGCCGGGCGCCTCGTCCCCACGGACAGCAGCGCCGCGCCGACGCTGAGGGCGCCCGCGACGTACCACGCGGGCGCGTAGGTGCCGAAGCTGTCCCGCGTGATGCCGGCCACGGTGGCGGCGAAGGCGGCGCCGAGCTGGTGCGCGGCGAAGATCCAGCCGAACACGATCGGGGCGGACATCCCGAAGTGCTCCCGGCACAGGGCGACCGTCGGCGGCACGGTGGCGATGAAGTCCATGCCGTAGAAGACGACGAACACGACCATGAAGCCGGTGACCTGCTTGTCGAACAGCTGGGGCAGGACCAGCAGCGACAGGCCGCGGAGCACGTAGTAGGCGGCCAGCAGGACCCGCGAGTCGTAGCGGTCGCTGAGCCAGCCGGACAGGACCGTGCCGATGAGGTCGAAGATCCCGATCATGGCGAGCAGGCCGGCGGCGGTGACCGTCGGCATGCCGTGGTCGTGGGCGGCGGGGATGAAGTGGGTGTTGACCAGGCCGTTGCTGGTGGCGCCGCAGATCGCGAACGCGGTCGAGAGGAACCAGAACGTCCTGGTGCGGGCGGCGCTCTTCAGGCCGTCGACGGCGAGCCGCGCCGCGTTGCCGGTGGCGGGCGGCGCGGGCACGACCTCGTCCGCCCCGTACGGCGGGATCCCGAGGTCGGCGGGGTGCTCCCGGAAGAACAGCAGCACGAGCGGCACCGTGGCGAGGGCCACCAGGGAGACCACGATCGCGGCGGTCCGCCAGCCGCCCGGCGCCTCGGAGAGCTTCGCCACCAGCGGCAGGAACACCAGCGAGCCGGTCGCGCCGCCCGCCGAGAGCAGGCCGGTGACCAGCCCCTGGCGCTTGACGAACCAGCGGGTGCCGATCGTGGCGACGAAGCCCAGGGAGATGGAGCCGGCGCCCAGGCCGACCAGCACGCCCCAGAGCATCACGAGCTGCCAGGACGCGGTCATGAAGACGGTCAGTCCGCTGCCGAGGGCGATCAGCGTCATGGCGCCCGCGGTCACCTTGCGCACGCCGAAGCGCTCCATCAGCGCGGAGGCGAACGGCGCGGTGACGCCGTAGAGGGCGAGGTTGACGGACATGGCGAATCCGATGGTCCCGGTGGACCATCCGAACTCGCGTTGCAGCGGCTCCACCAGGGCACCGGGGGTCGCCCGGAACCCAGCCGCCGCGACCAGTGCGACGAATCCGATGGCCGCGATCATCCACGGCCAGACGTGCTTGTGACGAATCATCTGCCCAGCGTGATCGATGCCGCACCGGCCCGGGAAGCGGAGCGGGGACACCCTGTCAGGTCCGCTGCGGCCGCAGGTCCGCCGGGGCGCTCAGCCGCCGACCGTGAGCTGCCGCGCCGACGTCGCCTCGTCGATGTCGGACGAGCGCACGGTCACCGCGACCGTCCAGTCGCCGGCCGGCGCGAGCCGGACCGCACCCGACCAGCGTCCGGCGCCGTCCGGCCGGAGCGCCGGCCGCAGCGGCCCGAGGTCCCGGGCGGGCAGCGTGAAGGCCAGGCGGACCTCCGGCTCGTCCGCCGGCCCCCCGCCCGCCTCGGCCAGCCGCAGCCGGACGGTCCAGCCCCCGGTTGCCGCCGGGACGAGGACCACCGTCGCCGTGCCCCTGGCGTTCGCGGTCCGGCCGCCCGTGTCGAACGGGATCCTCAGCGTGGCGGTCCGGCCCGGTGCGGCGTCGGCGGCCGGCGCGGCCGGGCTCCGCGGGGCGGACCCGCCCGCCGCGGACGCCGTCCGCCCGGGCGGTGAGGAGGTGAGCACCGTGGTCACCGCGAGCACCACCACGGCCACGGCCGACTCCGCCAGGACGGAGCGCCGCAGGCCCGCCCGCGCGGACCCGCCCTCCCGCGCGGACCCGCCCTCCCGCGCCTCCGTGCCGGTCCGCAGGCGGGCGAGGCGGGACCGGGAGACCCACGCCGCCGCGACCATGAGGGCCACGCATCCGATCTTGACCAGCAGCAGCCGCCCGTACCCGGTGCCGGACAGGGCGCCCCAGGAGCCCACCTCGCGCCAGGACCGGTACAGCCCCGTCAGGACCAGCACCGTCACCGAGACGAGGGCCACCCGGGAGAAGCGCTCCACCGCCGCGGGCGCGATCCCCTGACGGAGCCCGGCCGCCAGCGTCGCCAGACCGCCCAGCCAGGCCGCCATCGCCAGCAGGTGCAGTGCGGTCACCGGCAGGGCCAGCCAGACCTGGGCGCCCTCGGAGGAGTGGTCCGTCACGACCCAGGTCGCCGACAGCCCGACCGCCAGCGCCAGTCCGGCCGTGCCGAGCCGTGACCGGGACCGCCCGGCCGCCTCGGTGCCGGGCCGGCCCAGCTGTCCCACGAGCAGCACCAGGAACACGCCGCCCGCGGCGAGCAGCAGCAGCCTGGCCGCCAGCGCGAGGTAGATCCGCTCGTCCACGGGGACGTGGACGTGCGCCGACGCGGGATCCGCCGACGGCGCGATGCCGCCGCCCTGTTCGTACGGGCCGCGCAGCATCATCAGCACCACGGTGGAGCCCAGCAGGCCGATCCAGCCGGCCGCCAGCAGCCGCTGCACCTGCGGGACGGACGCGCCGGCCGGCCAGCAGACCAGGACGAACGCCACCGCCCCCGCCAGCAGGGCGAACGCGGCGTACGCGACCGCGCGCCCGGTGCCGTACAGGAAGGCGACCAGGCCGTCCGTCCGGGGGCCCCGGAGCGCCGCGACCGGGACGGAGCCGGCCGACGGCGCCCCGACGGAGAACGTGAAGGCGCCGTCGAGCGGGTGCGAGTCCGCGGAGACCACCCGCCAGGCCACCGTGTAGGTGCCGTCGGCGAGGCCGCCGCGCAGGGCGACCCGCACGGTGTCGGCCCGGCCGCCGGGGTGCCCCGGGGCGCCCGCGTCGACCCGCCCGCCCGCCGGGTCGAAGACCCGGAGGGAGTCGGCGGGCAGTGTCACTCCCTCGCCGAAGGTGAGCGTGACGGCGGACGGCGCCCTCGGCACCACCGACTCCTGCGCCGGGCCGGTGGAGACGAGCGCCGCGTGCGCGGACGCCGTGCCCGCCCCGCCGAGCACGGCCAGCACGGCCGCGAGCACCGCGACCAGCGCCCCGACGGCCCGGCGCACCCGCACGGATCCCGTGGTCATACCTGACTGCTCCCCCGTCGGTGGACGACCGGCCCGCCCGGCTCCCCCGCGGGGGACGGCGGCGAGCCCTGCCCGTGGACGGCCGCCCGCAGCCGGTCCGCGGTTCCGGGTGCCGACGGGCCCTGACATTATGACCGCCGCCCCGCCGGCGGGTTGTCCAGCGTCAGGGCGGTGCAGCGGATCCCGCCGCCGCCCTTGGCCAGTTCGGACGTGCCGAGTTCGACCACCTCCAGGCCGCGGTCGCGCAGGGCGGCGGCCAGCCGCGGTGCGCCCCGGGTCATGGTCACGGTGGTCCCGTCGCTGACGAGGTTCAGCGCGAACCGCGCCGCCTCCTCGGCGGACACCTCGACCAGGTCGGGCCCGAGCCTGCGCAGGGTCCGCTGACTGCGTGCCTCGAGGGCCTCCGGGCAGTACGCCAGGATGTCCGGGGAGACGACGGCGACGGCCAGGTCGAGGTCGTACCAGCGGGGTCCCGCCGTGCGCAGCGGCACCACCTCGTACTCCAGCTCGCGGGCGAGCAGCGGGAGCATCCGCACGTCGGTGCGCTGGCCGTACGCCGCCAGCAGCAGGTCGCCGCAGGCCAGCGCGTCGCCCTGGCCGCTGAAGGCGTGGGGTGCCCCGACGACCTCGAACCCCCGGTCGGCCAGCCACTCCCGGAAGTACGGCACCTCGTTCCTCCGCTCGGGCGGCGGGCAGCCCAGGACGGCCCGGTCGCCGCGGACCACGGCGGCGTTGGCGGTGAACACCATGTCCGGGCACTCCGGTGCGGACGGCAGGTACTCGACCTTGCGGCCGGCCGTGAGGTGCGCGGCCACGATCGCCTGGTGCTCGGCGAGCGCCGCCTCGGTGTCGGGCTGGACCGCGGTGTCCATGTAGGGGTTGATCGCGTAGTCGACCCGGAAGTGGCTCGCGTCGGAGACAAGGAGTTCGCTGTTCACGGTGCCCTCACTCTGATGGTCTGCTGGAGCCCGCCCGGTCGGGCGGGCCCGGTGCGGAGCCAGTCCGGGGCGCCGTCCGGCCCGGCCGCGGCGACGCCGCACGCACCGGGCCCGCGGAACGGGCCGGGCCGGACCTCGCGCGGCCCCGCCGGCCGGGCCGACGGCGGACTCCGGTACCGGATCGGGACGATCGGCGTCCGCGTCGACCGAGTCCACCAGCGCGTCGGATTGATCGCGAGCCCCGGACGGCAGGAGCAATCAAGTCCGCGACGGGGTGCGTCCGTCCGCCGCCGGGGTGTTTCCCGGACACACGCGGAATCGCCTCCGGACCTGACGGAGTCCGCCCCGGACTTCCGGAGAAGGGCCGCCGGCGGGTGAGGGGTCGCGGAGGATTCGCCCGCCCGTTCCGGACGGCTCCGGAATGCTCCGGACAACCCCGGATTCCGGCGCGCGGAGGAGTTCCGGGGACCTGACGAAGTTGACCGCCGCGCGTTGTCCGCCCGGTGCCGCGACAGCACACTCGGCGAAGGCCGTCCGCCGGTGCGGCGCGGACGGCGGCCCGGCGTCCGGACACGCCCTCTCCGAGACGGTGAACCCCTCACGACCACGGAGGTCCCTAGTGACCAGCGACGCGATCGCGACCCGACCGGCCGCAGCCGGGTCCGCCCTCCCGGAGGGCCGGGACGGCCTCCGGAGGGCGCTTCCCGCACGGCAGCAGCCGCAGTGGGAGGACCTCGACCTCCTGGCCGAGGTCACCTTCGACCTCGCCGACCGGCCGGGTCTCGTCACCGCCGGGGAGGCGGCCGAACTGCGCGGCCTGCTGGCCGGGGTGGCGGCCGGCCGGTTCCACGTGGTCCAGGCGGGGGACTGCGCCGAGGACCCCGCCGAGTGCGGGCCCGGACACGTCGCCCGCAAGGCGGCGCTGCTCGAGGCGCTGGCCGGGGTGATGTCCATGAACACCCTGCTGCCCACGCTCAGGGTCGGCCGGATGGCGGGCCAGTTCGCCAAGCCGCGCTCCCGCCCCACCGAGCTGGTGGACGGGGTGGAGCTGCCGGTCTACCGGGGCCACATGGTCAACGGCCCGGAGCCGGACGCGCGGCTGCGGCGCCCGGATCCGCGGCGGCTGCTGTCGGGCTACGAGGCGGCCGGCCGGGCCGTGGAGGCGCTGCGGAGCCGGACCGCCCTGCAGCCCCCGGCCCTCGCCACCCCGGTGTGGACCAGCCATGAGGCGCTGCTGCTGGACTACGAGGTGCCGCTGGTCCGCTCGGACGACAGCGGCCGGCGCTACCTCGCCTCGACCCACTGGCCCTGGATCGGCTACCGCACCAACCAGGTGGACGGCGCCCACGTGGCGCTGCTGGCGTCGGTGGCCAACCCGGTGGCCTCCAAGGTCGGGCCGGGCACGGCGACCGGCGACCTGCTGGCCCTGTGCGAACGGCTCGACCCCGACCGCGAGCCGGGCCGGCTCACGCTGATCGCCAGGATGGGCGCGGACGCGGTCGCCGGGCGGCTGCCGGCCATGGCCGCGGCCGTGCGCGACGCCGGGCACCCGGTCGTCTGGCTGTCGGACCCGATGCACGGCAACACGGTCGGCGGGCCGGGCGGCCTCAAGACCAGGCTCGTGGAGACCGTGGTCCGCGAGGTGAGGGAATTCCAGGACGCCATCGGCGACGCCGGCGCGGTCGCCGGCGGCCTGCATCTCGAGACCACGCCTGACGACGTCTCCGAATGCGTCCACGACGGGCGGTCCGTGGAAAGCCTCGGGGACCGGTACACGAGTCTCTGCGACCCGCGGCTGAATCCGGCGCAGGCCCTGGAGGTCGCCGCCGCCTGGCGGGGCCGGCCGCTCCCGCGGTGACGGGCGCCGCTTTCCGATGGTTCCTCAGTACTGATTCTTCCTCAGCGGAATTCCCGGTCGGCCGCGGTCGACCGCCGTCGAATGTCGGGGGCCCGATGCAGATCGATGGAATACGCGGCAAGGCCGCGCTGGTCACCGGGGCGGCCGGCGGCATAGGCGGGGCCGTGGTGCGCACCCTCGCCGCAGGCGGCGCCGCGGTCGCGATGGTCGACCGGGACGCCGGCCGGCTCGAGGAGCTCGCCGGGGAGGTGCGCGACTCCGGCGGGCGGGCGGAGGCGTTCCCCGCCGACGTGACCGACAGCGCCGCCGTCGAGGCCGTCGTCGACCGGGTCGAGCGGCGCCTCGGCCCGCTGGACTGCCTCGTCAACGCCGCCGGGGTGCTGCGCCCGGGCCGGGCGCGGGACCTCACCGACGAGGACTGGGCGGCCACCTTCGCGGTGAACACCGCGGGCGTCTTCTTCGTCTCGCGCGCCGTGGTCAACCGGATGGCCGGGCGCCGGCGGGGCGCCGTCGTGACGGTGGCGTCCAACGCGGCCGGCACCCCCCGGGTGGACATGGCCGCGTACGCGGCGTCCAAGGCCGCCGCGACCATGTTCACCAAGTGCCTGGGCCTGGAGGTGTCGCGCCTCGGCATCCGCTGCAACGTGGTGGCCCCCGGCTCCACCGACACCCCGATGCTGACCGCCCTGTGGGACGACGGCGCGGAGCAGGCGTCGGTCGACGGCGTGTCCTCCGCCTTCCGCGTCGGCATCCCGCTGGGGCGCATCGCGCGGCCCCGGCACATCGCCGACGCGGTGGTGTTCCTGCTCTCCGACCAGGCCGCCCACATCACGATGCACGACCTCACCGTCGACGGCGGTGCGGCGCTCGGCCACTAGGCCGTGCCCGGCCGTTCGCGCCGGGCGGGAACGACCGGACACGACCGGACACGACCGGACACGACCGGACACGACCGGACGCGGCCCAGGGCCGCTCCGGCCTCCAGAGAGGACACGCCCCGTATGGGAATCCCGGCCATCGCGGCCTACCCGATGCCGACCGAGGACGAGTTGCCGGAGAACACCGCCCGGTGGACGGTGGACCCGCGGCGGGCGGTCCTGCTGGTCCACGACATGCAGAAGTACTTCATCCGGCCCTTCCCCGCCGACCGGTCCCCGGTGACGGAGCTGCTCCGCAACCTCACCGCCCTGCGGGAGCGCTGCGCGGAGCTCGGCGTCCCGGTCGCCTACACCACCCAGCCCGGCGGGATGACGGAGGAGCAGCGCGGCCTGCTGAGGGACTTCTGGGGCTCCGGGATGACGGCCGCCCCGGAGCACCGCGAGGTGGTCGACCCGATCCGGCCCGGGGTGGGCGACCTGGTGCTGACCAAGTGGCGCTACAGCGCCTTCCACCGCACCCGGCTCCTCACGTGCATGCAGGCGCGGGGGCGCGACCAGCTCATCGTGTGCGGCGTGTACGCCCACGTCGGCGTCCTCATGACCAGCATGGACGCCTTCACCTCCGACATCCAGCCGTTCCTCGTCGCCGACGCCGTCGCGGACTTCTCCCCCGAGCACCACCGGTTCGCCCTGCGCTACGCCGCCGACCGCTGCGCGATGACGGTGACGACCGCCACCGTCCTCCGGCAGCTCGCGCCGGTGGGGGCCGGCGGCCGCACCCGACGGGTGGGCGGGCCATGACGCGCCCAGCGGGGGCCGGTCCGCACGGCGGGGCACTCCTCGGGCAGGTCCTGGCCGCGCGGCACGCGGACTTCGCGTTGCTGCACCGGCCGCGGACGGGGCCGGCCGGGCGGATCGAGGTGCTGGTCGGCGACACCGCCGAGGTCGCCGCCCTGGCCGACATCCCGCTGAGCAGCGGCGCCCCCGGTCCGGACGGGGCGCCGGCCGGGGGCGCCGGGCACGAGGTGCTGGCCGTGGTCCCCTACCGGCAGCTCGCCGAGCGCGGGTTCGAGGCGGTGGACGACGGAGCCCCGGTGATCACGCTGCGCGTCCGTGCGCAGGCGTCGGTCCCCGTCGGCGAGGCGCTCGCGCAGCTGCCGGACATCCGGACCGACCTGGTCGGCGGCGCCTTCGACATCGACGACGCGGCCTACGCGGACATCGTCCGCCGGGTGGTCGCCGAGGAGATCGGCGCCGGCGAGGGCGCCAACTTCGTGGTCAGGCGGACCTTCACCGCGGACATCTCCGACTACTCGCCGCTCTCGGCGCTGGCCGTCTTCCGCCGCCTGGTGGAGCGGGAGCGGGGGGCGTACTGGACCTTCGTCGTCCACGCGGGCGGCAGGACGTTCGTCGGCGCGACCCCGGAGCGGCACCTGAGCCTGTCCCGCGGGGTCGCGGTCATGAACCCGATCAGCGGAACCTACCGGTACCCGGCGCAGGGCCCCACGCTGACCGGGATGCTGGCCTTCCTGGCGGACCCCAAGGAGGCCGACGAGCTCGCGATGGTCGTCGACGAGGAACTGAAGATGGTGGCCCGCGTCAGCGACTCCGGGGTCCGGGCGAGCGGTCCGCACCTGGTCGAGATGGCCGGCCTGGCGCACACGGAGTACGTCGTCGAGGGCCGGACGACCGCCGACGTCCGCGACGTCCTCCGGGAGACCCTGTTCGCGCCGACGGTGACCGGCAGCCCGCTGGAGAGCGCGGCCAGGGTCGTCCGCAGGTTCGAGCCGCACGGCCGCGGCTACTACAGCGGCGTGGCGGCGCTCATCGGCCGCGACGCCGAGGGCGGCCGCACGCTGGACTCCGCGATCCTGATCCGGACCGCCGTCATCGACGCCGCGGGCCGGACGACCGTCGGGGTGGGCGCCACCCTGGTCCGCGACTCCGACCCGGAGGCGGAGGCGGCCGAGACCCGGGCCAAGGCGGCCGGGCTGCTGTCCGCCCTCGGCCACCGGTCCCCGACGCGGCGGACCGCCCCGCGCCCGCGGCCGGCTCCGGGGGCACCGTCCTTCGCCCGGCACCCCGACGTCCTCGCCGCACTGCGGCAGCGCAACAGCGCCCTCTCCTCCTTCTGGCTGGAGGACGGGCCCGCTGCCCGTCCGGTGCCCGGGCTCGCCGGCCGGACGGTGCTGGTGGTGGACGCCGAGGACACCTTCACCGCGATGTGGGACCACCAGCTGCGCTCGCTCGGGACGACCGTGACCGTACGCCGGTTCGACGAGGCGTACGACACCGGCGGGTACGACCTCGTCGTGCTCGGGCCCGGGCCCGGGGACCCGCGGCGGCGGCACCACCCGAAGATCGCCCGCCTGCGCGCCGTCACGCGCCGGCTGCTGGACGAGGGGCGGCCGTTCCTCTCGGTGTGCCTGAGCCACCAGGTGCTGAGCGGCCTGCTCGGCCTCGAGCTGGTCCGCAGGGACCGCCCCGACCAGGGCGTGCAGAAGAAGATCGACCTCTTCGGCCGGTCCGAGCTGGTCGGCTTCTACAACACCTTCGCGGCGCGCGCGGACGCGGACCTGATCGTCGCCCCGGGCGTGGCGGGCGCCGTCGAGGTCTGCCGGGACCGGGGGACCGGGCAGGTCCACGCCCTGCGCGGCCCGGGCTTCCGCTCGGTCCAGTTCCACCCGGAGTCGCTGCTCAGCCAGAACGGCGTGCGCGTCACGGCCGACCTGCTCGCCTCCCTCCTGGAGGAGCGGACCCTCCCTGCGGACCGGGGCGCCGCCCCCCTGACGACGGGGCCCCGGGTGCCGCGGTCCGCCGGCGGGACGGGCGGCCGCCGGCCGGACCACCGCCCCGACCCCCCGATCCTGCGCCAGGGGCTCCGCACCGGCCCGCCGGCTCACTAGGATGACCGCGCCGATCGAAGGGGGAGAGGGCATGACGGGCGGACGGCTCCGGCATCTGCGTGCGGCTGCGGTGAACATCGACGGTGTGATGCTGAACGACACCTTCAGTCCGGTGATCCACCACTTCATCGTCAGCCGGGGCGGCGTCTACACGGCGGAGCTGGAACGGCGGATCTTCTCGCAGCGGCAGGCCGAGGCCGCGCAGGTGATCGCCGAGGCGGCGGGCGTCGACTGGCCGCCGGAGAAGGTCCGGGAGGTCTACTTCCGCGAGAGGGCCGAGTACCTCGAGCGCCACCCGGTGCGGATCCTCGACGGAGCGGTCGCCCTGGCCGGGCTGCTCCGCTCGGTGGGACTGCGCACGGTCTGCTACGGCGGCCTCGACCGCTCCCACTTCGACAGCGCCCTGGGCGGGCACGCCGGCCTCTTCGACGACCCCGGGTACGTGTGCACCGACGCCTACCGCCCCGGGATCCGCGAGATCGTCACGGAGACGTTCGGGCTCCGGCCCGACCAGGTGCTCGTCATCGACGACGTGGCGCGGGTCGCCGAGACCGCCCGCGGACTCGGGGTGCCCTTCATCGGGAACCCCAGCGACTTCGAGCACGGCTTCCAGCGCGAGGCGATGCGCGAGGCGGGCGTGCGGCACCTGGTGCGGTCGCCGGCCGGGATCGGGGAGGACCTGCTGCGGACCCTGGACGCCGAGGCCGAGGCCGGGACCTGCTGGCGCGGCTGACGGCCGGACCCCCTGCGCCGTGCGCACACGGACCGGCGGATTCCCGTTCGCGGGCCGCCGGTTTGCGCTATGAATCCAGCATGACACCACATGGGAGTGGGCTCCTTGCCGGCAAGGTGGCCCTCATAACGGGTGCGAGCAGCGGGATCGGCGCCGCAGCCGCACGGGTCTTCGCACGCGAAGGCGCTTCCGTGCTGCTCGTCGCCCGGCGGGAGAGGCAGCTGGCCGACCTGGTCGACGAGCTGCAGGCCGACGGCCACAAGGCCCGGTACGCGGTCGCCGACGTGGCGCGCAGCGGCGAGGTCGCGGAGGCGGTGCGGGCCGCGGTCGAGCACTTCGGGCGGCTGGACGCGGCCTTCAACAACGCCGGGTACGGCGCGGAGCGGACGCCCCTCCACCTGATGGACGACCAGGTCTACGACCAGATCATGGACACGAACGTCCGCGGCGTCTGGAACTGCCTGCGCCACGAGATCACCGCGATGCTGGAGACGGGCGGCGGCTCCATCGTCAACACCACCAGCGTGGGCGGCCTGGTGGCGACGCCGGTCGCGGCGCCCTACGTCACCTCCAAGCACGCGGTCGTCGGCCTGACGCGGGCGGCGGCGGCGGAGTACGCCGCCCAGGGGATCCGGGTCAACGCGGTGGCCCCGGGGACGACGCGCAGCGAGATGGTGACCGAGTGGTTCCGGGCCGACCCCGCCGTGGAGCCGATGCTCCACCAGCTCACCCCGCAGGCGCGGACGGCCGAGCCCGAGGAGATCGCCGAGGCGGCCGCCTGGCTCTGCAGCGACCGCGCCTCGTTCGCCACCGGTGTGGTCCTGCCGGTGGACGGCGGGTTCACGATCCTGTGACCGGACGGCGGACGGGGTCCCGCTCCTGCGGGACCCCGTCCGCCGTGCCCGTCCGCCGTGCCCGTCCGCCGTGCCCGTCCGCCGTGCCCGTCCGCCGTGCCCGTCCGCCGTGCCCGTCCGCCGTGCCCGTCCGCCGTGCCCTGCGGGCCCGGCCCCCCTGCCCGGCCCCCCGCCCGCGCGGCGCGGCCTACGCGGTGGGGACCGCGAGGGTGATGGTGGTGGTGAACGCGGTCCGGCCGTCCTGCTCGGCCCGCACGGACACGGTCCTGACCGCCGGATCGGGCGAGTCGTGCTCCTCCGCCTCGATCAGGCAGGGGGCGTCGAACTCCACGTACCGCTCGAAGGAGCTCTCGGCCGCGACCGCCGTGCTGCCGGGGGCGAGGAGGCGCGTGACCTGCCGGGCGGCCTCCAGCAGCACCATCCCGGGGATGTGGTCGCCCGGGTGCTCGAAGAGCACGGGGTGGCGCCGGTCGGCCCGGAGCAGCCAGCGGCGCGGGCCGTCGCCGGGGGAGAGCACGACGTCCGGGGCGTACCGGCGGTCGACCAGCGCGGGCTCGACCGGCTCGGCCAGCGGCATCCCGGTGCCCGGCCCCGGCGCCAGCCGCCCGCCGCGGATCCGGCGGTAGACCTCCGGCCGGAGCATGGTGGCCTTCGCCAGGCCCGAGCCCATCGGCCGGCCGTCGCGCAGGATGTCGATGCCGACCTCCACCCCGGCCACCTGGCCGCCCGTACGGCGGAGCTTCGAGCAGGTGACGGACAGCGACAGCTCGGCCGGAGCCCCGAGGACCTCCAGCTGCGCCGGTTCGCACCGGTACTGGAGGCTGTTCAGGATGAAGTGGCTGTTCAGCGGGACGCCGTACTCGGCGTGCGAGACCAGGGTGCCGACCTGGCGGATGGTCTCCGCGACCAGCGTCGAGTCGTAGTACAGCCCGCACGGGGACGTGAAGTAGCTGTGCGCACGCGGCCACTGGGCGGAGGCGATGAAGCGGGAGTCGTCCAGGCGCAGCCAGTCGGTCAGCAGGACCTCGGCCACGGAGGCGCGGTGGACGTACTCCTTGGGCACCGTGGTGGTGAACCGCCTGTGCTGCCGCTGTGACGGGATGAAGACGTTCGCGGAGGAGCCGTGGAGCTGCGGGAACGCGGAGAGCGGAGCGTCCGGTTCCACGTCGATCGAGAGCAAGGGTGTGGACATGTCCCCCCCAAAGGAGATTCGAACCCCTGTCGGCTGGCCGCTACAATACAGGTCGGCCGGTATGTTTTATACAGGTCGGCCCTGGTGACTTGATACGTTGTCGTACCAACCGTCCCGGCCATCGCCCGGGCAGCGACGGCGCGACCACAGCAACGGGAGAAACCGCATGGCACAGCAGGCGCGGGCACTGGAGACGAGGCGGCTCATCCTGCAGGGCGCGGCGATGGTCTTCGACGAGATGGGCTACGACGCGGCGTCGATCAAGGAGATCCTGTCCCGGGTCTCGGTGACCAAGGGCGCCCTGTACTTCCACTTCCCGTCCAAGGAGGACCTGGCGCGCGGGGTCCTGGAGGAGCAGACGCTGCACCTGCACGTGCCGTCCCAGGCGTCCAAGCTGCAGGAGGTGGTGGACCTCGCCATGGCCGTCGCCCACGCGCTGCCGAACGACGCGACGCTGCGCGCCGGGAGCCGCCTGGCGATGGAGCGCGGCTCCGTCGACTTCGCGGCGCACAGCCCCTTCCTGGCCTGGGCCAAGGTGTGCGAGGAGCTGCTGGAGCAGGCCAAGCGCGACGGCGAGGTGCTGCCGCACGTCGACTGCCGCGAGACGGCGGAGCTGATCGTCGGGTCCTTCACCGGGATCCAGGCCTTCTCCCAGGTCAGCTCGGGGCTGATGGACCTGGAGAAGCGGGTGTCGGCGATGTGGAAGCACCTCTTGCCGTCCGTCGCCGTCCCGGCCGCGCTGGCCCGGCTGGACACCGGCCCCGACCGGGGTGCGCGACTGCGGCAGTCCGGCACCGACTAGGCCCTGTGCGGCCGTCCCTTGGGGCAGGGGCCGGAGCGCGCGGGTGCGGTCGGCCGCGGGGCGGAGGACCGGCCTCGTCGCGGCCCTGCCCCGCCGGCGCGACCACCCGCCGGCCGGCCGGGCGGACGGCGCTCCGGGCCGGTCCGCCTAACGCGCGCGCTCCGCGGGCCGGCGGGGCGGGTCCGCCGGCCCCCCGGGCCCGCCCTCCCGGGGTCCGGCGCCGGCGGCCGGCGGCCGCGGCGGGGCGGGGGGCACCGTCCGCCCGGAGGGGCGGAAGCGGCCGAGCTGCCCCGCAGGCACGAGGGCGGGCAGCAGGGCGTCCCACATCCCGGCGACGACCGGCGCGGCCAGCCACTCCCGGTCCTGGCGGGAGAGCATCTCGATCCCCGCCGTGGTCGCGGTGAGCATGCGGGCGGCCTGCTCCAGGTCCAGGCCGGGCAGCAGCTCCCCCCGGCGGGCGGACCGGGCGAGCAGGAGCGCCACGGCCCGTCCCCAGCTCGGGTACGGGCTGGGGTGCGGGCCCTCGCCCGGCCGGCGGGCGTCGCAGAGCTGCAGGCCCGCCCGGAACACGACGTCGTGGCGGAACCGGTCGGCCAGGCAGTGGGTCATGTCGATCAGCCCTTGCAGCACCGGCCCCCCGGACGTCCTGGCCGCCCGGACGATGCCCCGCCAGTCCGCGCCCGACTGCGCCGCGACGGCCTCGGCCAGCTTCTCCTTGGAGCTGAAGTGGAAGTACAGGGCCCCTTTCGAGACCTTGGCCGTCTCCACGATGTCGCCCAGGCTGGTCGCCGCGAAGCCCGTCGTGTCGAAGCACACGGCCGCGGCCCGGACGACCAGCTCGCGCGTGCGTTCGGCTCGTTCCTGACGTGGCATGGCTTCCCCCTCGTCGCGGCGGCCCCGGGTGGGCGGCGGTCGGGGACCGTCCGGTTCCGACCGCATCCCGCTTCGGACACCGTCGGACCGTGGAGCCCGCATGTGGCCGGTGAACGACACTCTAACAAACCAACCAAGCGGTATGTTATCTCGTCGTCGGGTGGGCTCCCAAGGGGTCTGCAGCGACTTGACGCAGTATAGAAAACCAACCGTCCGGTACGGTATGGTCGATCGCGTCGACGTTCCGCACCCGGCCTCCGACGCTGCCGCCTGCGGGGGGTGCCGGCGACCGAGGAGAGGGAGGGGATCCATGGAAGGCGTGGAGAGGGATGCCCCGGCGCAGACACGGGGCGACGTCGCGGACGACCTCGTCACCGAGTTCTGCCGGCGGATGCTGGCCTCGCTCAAACGGCGCGACCAGCGGGCCAGGGGGGAGTGGTACGTCTCCGGGTTACTGTCCGTGCCGGGACGCAAGTCCATGCGCGCCCTGGCCGCCGTGGCCGACCACGGCGCCGCCGAGCAGAGCCTGCACCACTTCATCAGCGACTCCTCCTGGGCGTGGGGGCCCGTGCGGCAGGCGCTCGCCCGCCATCTGGACCGGGTGCTGCTCCCGCAGGCATGGGTGGTCGACTCCATGGCCATCCCCAAGGCCGGGGCGCACTCCGTCGGGGTCGAGGAGTCCTTCCGCTCCGACCTCGGCCGGGTCGTCAACAGCCAGCAGGCCTACGGCGTCTCCCTGGCCAACGAGCAGGTGAGCGTGCCCGTCAACTGGGGCCTCAACCTGCCGTCCGAGTGGCTGGAGGACGAGGAGCGGCGGCGGCGGGCCCGGATCCCGGACGGCGTCGCGGCCATGAGCGTGGAGGCGGGCTTCGTCCACACGGTGGCCGAACTCGCCGACGCGGCCTGGGGACTGCGCCGTCGGCCCGTGGTCCTGGACGCCCGCACCCTGGACCCGCCGGCCCTCGTCGAGCAGTTCACGCGCGGGGGCGTCCCGTTCGTCATGCGCGTCGACGGGGCGACCCGCGTGGTCGGCTCCGACCCCGGTCGGTCCGGTCCGGGGGAGCGGCTGTTCCAGGCGCAGCAGTTGGCCGAGCGGGGGAAGAAGCTGTCCAGGCCGGTCTCCTGGGTCGACCCGGAGTACTCGGTCACGCGATCGGTCCTGGTGGGCGGCACCAGAGTGGCCGTGCCGACCGTGCGCACGCCGGGAGCGCCGCCGCTGCCCCGCCGGGCGCTGACGCTCGTCGGCGGCTGGCCGATGCAGAAGGGCCGGCCGCCCGAGCTGTGGCTGTCCAACCTGCCGGACGTGCCCCCGGCCGCGCTGCTCCGGCTGGGGCGGTTGACCCGGCGGGTGAGCAGGGACTTCACGGAGGTCAGCACACGGGTGGGCATCCGGGACTTCGAAGGGCGCTCCTACGCGGGCTGGCACCGCCATGTGACGCTCTGCTCCGTGGCCCACGCGATCCTGGTGCTCTCCTCGGCGCGCCACCGGCGCCTCGGCGCCTCAGAGGAGCTTTCCGCCTGAGACGGCGGGCTCGGCCTCCCGGGCCGCCCGCCGGACCAGTTCGACGCGGGCCGCCCTGCGCATCGCCGCGACCGGCACGTCGGTCAGGCCGGTCAGCAGCTCGACCTGCCGCACCGTCCGGTGCAGCAGCACGGACAGGCCGTCGACCACGGTGCTGCCGGCGAAGCCCGCCGCCTTGGCGAGCCGGGTCGGCCAGGCCGAGCACACCGCGTCGAGGACGGCGGCGCCGGAGTGGGCCACGGCCGGGGCGAGGGGGTCGGCGGCGTTCGCGGGCAGGGTGGAGACCACCACCGAGACGCCCCGGAGCAGTCGGTCCAGCGCGTCGAAGTGGTGCAGGTCGACCGAGACGCCCAGCCGGCCGGCCGCCGCCTCGACCTCTCCGGCGCGACTGCGCTCCCGGACCACGACGACCGGCTCCCTGACACCGAGCTCCCGCAGGGCGGCCAGCGCGGAGCAGGCCGCGGCCCCGCCGCCCAGCACCACGGCGGATCCCGGCGCCCCGAGGCCGGCCTGGTGGAGGGCGGTGGTGATGCCGTGCACGCCGGCGTGGTCGCCGAAGCTCCGGCCGTGCCGGAAGACCACCGTGTCCGCCCCGCCCACGTCCAGGGCCAGGTCCGACACCTCGTCGACCAGCGGCAGGACGGCCCGCTTCAGCGGCACGGCCAGGCACAGCCCGGCCCGGCCGTCGCCGAGCGAGTCGAACAGCGCGGGCAGCGCGGGTTCACCGCACTCGACCGCCTCGCAGTTCCGGTCCAGTCCCATGGCCGCGTAGGCGGCACGGTGCAGCGTGAGGGACAGGGGGCGGCCGATCGGCGATCCGAGGACCGCCGTCCGGCCGCCCCCGCGGCCCCCGGGCGCCGCGCGGCCCGCGGGTGTCTGATCTGCGTGCATGGATCGGGGACGCTCCTTCTGGTGCGGAGGATGGATTCCGGGTATCGGAACAGCCTAGAAGCCGGACCGCCCGGACAGGGCGCCGAGTTGACATAGATCCGCTGCGGATCGGGCTGCGGGCCGTTTCTTCGTCCGCACGCGAACGGCCTCCTGTTTCTCAGCCCCGCAAGGTGACGAAATCGCCGTCGGCCGTTTGCCGCCGAACCGGCCGTCGGGGAAGGGTCGAATTCCGCGGGGCCGCCCGCCGGTGCGCCGGTGCGCCGGTCCCTTCCGGCCCCTGGTGACTGGGAGTTGCGACCGTGGCCGACACCGCCCTCGTCCGCCGCCCGCCCACCGGACACGCGCACACGCCGGCCGGGGCGGCCCCGGGACCGTCCCCGGCAGCGCCGGTGCCGGGCGGGGCGACCGGACGGCGGGCCGCAGCCCGGGCCGTCGGCGGCCGGACCGCGACCGGACGCCCCGCCGGGGAGCCGGGAGCCGGGACGGCGAGGGTGCTCGTCGCGGGCGGCGGCATAGGCGGGCTGGCGACCGCGCTGAGCGTCGCCCGGCGGGGCCGTCGGGTGCTGGTGCTGGAGAGCCGCGGCGACTTCACCGAACTCGGCGCGGGCATCCAGCTGGCGCCCAACGCGTTCCGCGCGCTGGACCGGCTCGGGGTGGGGGACCCCGTCCGGGACCGGGCCGTCCACGTCGACGAGCTCTCCTTCATGGACGGGACCACGGGGGAGCGGGTCACCGGCATGCCGCTCGACGCCGCGTACCGCCGGCGCTTCGGCAACCCCTACGCGGTGGTCCGGCGGGCCGACCTGTACGCGCCGCTGCTGGAGGCGTGCCGGGCCTCGCCCGCCGTCGAACTGCGCACCGGCGCCCGGGTGGACCGCTACACGCAGGACGGCTCGGGGGTGACCGCGCACCTGGCCTCCGGCGGGCAGGTGCACGGCGCGGCGCTGATCGGCGCCGACGGGATCCACTCCGCCGTGCGCCGGCAGCTGGTCGGGGACGGCCGCCCCCGGGTGTCCGGGCACACCATCTACCGCTCGGTCGTCCCCATGGAGCGGGTGCCCGGGGAGCTGCGCTGGAACACGGTGACCCTGTGGGCCGGTCCCGGCTGGCACGTCGTCCACTACCCCGTCGGCAACGGCGGGTTCCTGAACCTGGCCGCCACGCGCGACGACGGCGCGACGGAGGCGGTCACGGGCGTCCCGGTGCCGAGGGAACGGGTGCTCGGGGAGTTCCCGCAGCTGAGCGAGGTCCCGCGCACGCTGCTCGGCCTCGGCGAGGACTGGCGCTCCTGGGTGCTCTGCGACCGCGACCCGGTGGAGCGGTGGACCGACCGGCGGGTGGTCCTCGTCGGGGACGCCGCCCACCCCATGCTGCAGTACGCGGCCCAGGGCGCCTGCCAGGCCCTGGAGGACGCGGTGGTCCTCGGCGAGCTCGTCGACGCCGGGGAGGCGGGGTTCGAGCAGTGCTTCGAGGCGTTCGCCGACGAGCGGCGCGAGCGCACCGGCGCCGCCCAGCTGGTCGCCCGCGAGATGGGCCGCCGGCTCTACCACCCGGCCGGCGAGGCCGCCCGGCGGCGCAACGCCGTGCTGGCCGCGCTGTCCGCACGGGACCTGCGTGAACGGGTCGCGTGGCTGCACGGCGCCGGGGCCGGCGCCCACGGGGCGGCGGGCGAGGGGCCGGACCGGGCCGGCCGGACACGCGCCGGGCGGTTCCACCGGTGAACCACGGCGGCCCGTCGCTTCTTCCGATCAACGCTACCGATCAACGGGACGACCGGCCAGGCTGCTCACCGGGAGCAGCTGCGAGCACTCGCGGGCGGCCTCGAATGCGGCGCGGGCAAAGCCCTTTCCACGCAATGACCCGAGGGGATGCACACCCATGAACATCATCAGCTGGAACGGCACCGAACCGGAGAACCCGCTGGTGCCGGGCGACGCGACCGAACGCGACAGCGTGAAGATCGTGAACGCCCTCTTCACCGGCCTGGTCGAGTACGAACCGAACACGGCCGAACCCCGCACCGCGGTGGCGAAGTCGATCGACTCGGCGGACTCCCGCGTCTACCGGATCACCCTGAACCCGGGGTGGACGTTCCACGACGGGACCCCCGTGACCGCCGCGAGTTTCGTCGACGCCTGGAACTACACCGCCCACGGCCCGAACGGGCTGCAGGGCGCCGAGTACCTGTCCCACATCCAGGGGTACGAGGCGACCCGGAGCGGATCCGCCAACGAGCTGTCGGGCCTGAAGGTGATCGACGACAGCACCTTCGAGGTGACGCTGTCGGCGCCGTTCTCGGCCTTCGTCACCCAGCTCGGCTACGCCGCGTTCTTCCCCCTGCCGCGCAGCTTCTTCGCCGACCGCAAGGCGTTCGAGGCCCACCCGGTCGGCAACGGGCCGTTCGCCTTCGCGTCGCACACCCCCGGCGAGAACATCGTGCTGAGGCGCTACGACGCCTACGCCGGGGCCCGCCGGCCGCACGTGGACGGCGTGGAGTTCCGGTTCTACCGGATGCTCGAGGACGCCTACGCGGACGTGGTGGCGAACCGGCTCGACTACCTCGACTTCGTCCCGGCGGACGCGCTCGACGGCGGCAGGTACAAGGAGGAGCTGGCCGGGCGCTACGTGTCCAAGCCGTACATGGGCGTGCAGTCCCTCTCGTTCCCCCTGTACGACCCGCGCTTCCGCGACCCGCGCCTGCGGCAGGCGATCTCCATGGCCATCGACCGGCAGTACGTGATCGACAAGGCGTTCGACGGCGACAAGATGCTGCCGGACGGGCTGGTGCCGCCGATCGTGCCCGGGTACGGCGGCGACGCCGGCGGCGACCTGTGCACCTACCAGCCGGAGAAGGCGAAGGCGCTGTTCGACGCCTGCGACTTCGAGGGCCCGATCGAGCTGACCTCCAACGACGACTCCGCCAACCAGGTGTGGATCGACGCGGCCTGCACCACGATCACCGCGGCCCTGGGCGTCGAGGCCCGGTACGCGCCGGTCCCGACCTTCGGCGAGTTCCGCAGGCTGGTCAACGAGCAGAAGGTCACCGCCGTCTTCCGCTCCGGCTGGGTCGCGGACTACCCGTCGATCGAGAACTTCCTCAACCCGATCTTCCGCACCGGTGCGGCGGTCAACGGCTCCGGCTACTCCAACCCGGAGGTGGACGCCCTGCTGGCCGAGGCGGACGCGGCGTCCACGGAGAAGGAGGGGTGGGCGCTCTACCAGCAGGCGGAGAAGCTGATCCTGCAGGACATGCCGGCGATCCCGCTGTGGTACCAGAAGGTGGAGTCGGGCTGGTCCACCCGGACCAGGAACGTCACCGTCACCCCGCTGCTGCAGCTGGACCTGTTCGACGTGGTGCTCGAGGACTGACCCGCCGCGCGATCCCCGCCGCCGCGCGCCCGCGACCGGCCCCGGCGGCGGGGCTTCCGCACCCCCGTGGCCGCGCGGCCCCGGCCGGGCCGGTCCGGGGTAGCCTGGACATCACCGAAGGCATTTCGCACGCCGGCATCTGACATCGGCGTCGTCTCCGGCGAACGGCTATCCCGGATCCTGCCCTGCCGGATCCGGAGACGGGTCCCTGACCATGACTGCGACCCTCGACCGTACGGCGACGCCCGAGGCCCCGGAACCCACCGTGCGGCTGTCCCTCGCGCCGGACGGCGTGCGCGCCGGCCGGCTGGACGGTGCCTGGTGGCCCCGTTCGCGCGACCTCCTTCTCGAACTCCCCTTCCTGGCCGCGGAACTGGACAGGCGGTGGGGCCGGGTCACCCGGATCACCGTGAACCCCGCGCAGTGGCCGGCCGTCCCCCGGCGGATCCCGGTCGCCGGGCACACCGTCCGGGCGGGCTGGTTCACCGTCGAGCAGGACGAGCACGTGATCTCGGTGAGCTCGTACACCCTGCACAGGCTGGACCTGCTGGTCGTCCCGCCGCCGACGGACGCCGTCGGCGCCGCCCGGCTGATGTCCCGGGCCGCCGACCCCGCCAACACCCTCACCGCGAGCGCCCTGATCGCCGCGGAAACGGGCGTCGGCGCCGCAGAGCGCGAGGTGCGCACCGGCTTCCTGCCGTCGGCCGCCACGCCCGCCGACAGCCCGGGCGAGGCCGGCAGGCGCGCGGACGTCGCCCGCGTCCGGGCCGCCGCGTGGCCCGTACCCGCTGAGCAGGCAGGCCGGCCGGGGCCGGACGCGTCGCTCGTGTGACCCCTCGGTCCGGGCCTGCGGGCCGCCGACCGGGTGAGGATCCTCCCGGAGCCGGGCCCTGACCGCCGGGGACCGGGGGCGCATGGCGGGGCCGGGGGCCGATGGCCGGTGGGGCATGGCGGGAGGGTGCGCACGGACACGTCCCGCAGGTGGCCGGCCGCCTGCGGCCCGGGCGGACCCCCGCCGCGGGCGGGCGTCCGGGCGGCCCGCCGCTCCTGTGCGACCGCCGTCCTCGGTGCCGCCGGACCCGGCGGCCCTCGGCCCGGTCCCCCGGGGCCGGTCCGCGCCGGAGGCCCGGCCGGGGGGCGCGGCGGCCCGGCGGCCTACTCCTTGGCCTCGTTCTTCTCCTTGATGCGCTGCGCCTCCTTGCGGACCTCCGCCTGGACGGCGCGCTCCTGCCGGAGCCAGTCGGGGCCGGCCTCCTTCAGCGCCTCGATCTGCTCCGTGGTGAGGGCCTCGGTGACCCCGCCGCGGGCGAGGCCCGAGATGGAGACGCCGAGCTTCGCCGCGACGACCTGCCGGGGGTGCGGGCCGTTGCGGCGCAGGTCCACCAGCCACGCGGGGGGATCGGCCTGCAGCGCGTTCAGCTCGTCGCGCGAGACGACGCCCTCCCGGAACTCGGCAGGGGTGGCTTCGAGGTAGACACCCAGCTTCTTCGCCGCGGTCGCGGGCTTCATCGTCTGGGTGGCCTTGGGCTTGTGCGCTGTCATGGTGCCCAGGGTACCGAGCGGCAGGGTGCCCTGGTCACGGCCGGTAGCCTGGGGGGCGTGGCAGACGTGGAAGCAACCCCTTCGTTCCGGCTCGCGTACGTTCCGGGGGCGACGCCCTCCAAGTGGGTGCGCACCTGGAACGACAGACTGCCCGACGTCCCGCTCGCCCTGGTCCCGGTCGCCGCAGGCGAGGCGCAGGAGGCGCTGCTGGGCGGCGGCGCCGACGCCGGGGTCGTGCGGCTCCCGGTCGACCGGACGCGCCTCAGCGCGATCCCCCTCTACACCGAGACCACGGTGGTCGTGGTCCCGAAGGACCACTTGGTGGCCGCGGCCGACGAGGTGGTCCTCGCGGACCTGGCCGACGACATCGTGCTGCACCCCCTGGACGACACCCTCTCCTGGGAGGGCCTGCCCGGACTGCCCGCGCTCGAGCGCCCCGCCACGACGGCGGACGCCGTCGAGCTGGTGGCGGCGGGGATCGGGCTCCTCGTCGTCCCCCAGTCGATCGCCCGCCTGCACCACCGCCGGGACCTCACCTACCGGACCGTCGCGGACGCCCCCCAGTCGCAGGTCGCGCTGTCGTGGCCGGAGGGCGGGACGACCGACCTGGTGGAGGAGTTCATCGGGATCGTCCGCGGCCGGACGGTCAACAGCTCGCGGGGGCGCGCACCGCAGCCCGCACAGCCGAAGCAGAAGCGCGGCGCCGCCCCGGCCGGGACGCGCCAGGGGAGCGCGGCAGGGGGCGGGATCGGCGGGCGCCCGCGCGGCGGCTCCGGCGGCTCGAAGGCCGGCGGTTCCAAGGGCGGCGGCTCCAAGAGCGGCGGTTCCAAGGGCGGCGCCCCCAAGGCCGGCCGGCGGGGCAGGCCCGGACGCCGGTCCTGACCCCGCGCCGGCGGCTCCGCCGGAGCGCGGGCGCACCTCGGCGCCCCCGCACCCCCGCGCGGGTGCTTCCCGCGCGGGGGCGGCGGCCCCGGCCGGTCCGGGCCCCGTGCGGGAGGCGACGCGCCCCGACCGGGGGACGTCCGCGCGGGCGTCCCCGGCCGGCGGGTCAGTCCGCCGTGGCGATCAGCGGCTGGAGCAGGACGTCCGGGTTGCCGCGCTGGAAGGCGCTCAGGTGCCACTTGTCGGCGAACAGGGCGAGCAGCACGTCGTCCGAGCGCCGGGTGAGCACCTCGCCGTCGGTCAGGCGGGCCTTGGCCAGTGCCGCCGCGCCGTCGGCGTCGGTGACCCGGGCCAGGCGGTAGGAGAGGTGGTCGAGGGTGATCGGGGAGGAGAACTCGTGCTCCATCCGGTGCAGGACGACGTCGAACTGCATCGGGCCGACCGCCGCCATCACCGGTGCCTGGTCGCCGCGCCGGTCGGAGACCAGCACCTGGACCACGCCCTCCTCGTCCAGCTGCGAGACGCCCTTGCGGAACTGCTTGGACCGGCTGATGTCCTTCGGCCGGGCCACCGCGAAGTACTCGGGGGCGAAGGCGGGCAGCGGCGGGAACTCCGCCTTCCTCCCGGTGTAGAGGGTGTCGCCGACCCGCAGGGCGCTCGCGTTGATCAGGCCGACCACGTCGCCGGGGTAGGCGGTGTCGACCACGGTGCGCTCGGCGCCGAAGACGGTGTGCGCGTACTTGGTGGCGAAGGAGCGGCCGCTGGCCGCGCGGGTGACGTTCATGCCGCGTTCGAAGACGCCGGAGCAGACCCGGACGAAGGCGATCCGGTCGCGGTGCGCCGGGTCCATGTTCGCCTGGATCTTGAAGACGAGGCCGGAGAAGTCCTCGCCGACGTCGCGGCTGCCGCCCTTGGCCAGCGGGCGGGGCCCGGGGGAGGGGGCCAGGTCGACCACGGCGTCAAGCAGGAGCTTCACGCCGATGTTGGTCAGCGCGGCGCCGAAGAAGACCGGGCTGATCTTGCCGGACTCGAAGGCCTCCTGGTCGTAGCCGGGACCGGAGGAGAGCACCAGCTCCAGCTCCTCCAGCGCGGTCGTCCACGCCTCGCCCTCCTCCTCGGCGGCCTGCTCGGAGGTGAGCTCCTCCTCGAGGGCGGCGTGGGTGCCGGCGGGCACCTTGGTGTAGCGGAGCATCCGGTCGGGGTCCTCGGCCTGGACCAGGCCGCGCAGGTTGCCGGCGACGCCGACCGGCCAGACCACCGGCACGGGGGTGATGCCCAGGTGGGTCTCGATGTCCTCGAGCAGGGTGAGGGCGTCGCGGCCGCGGCGGTCCCACTTGTTGATGAAGGTGATCACCGGGACCCCGCGGTGGCGGCAGACCGCGAAGAGCTTGCGGGTCTGCTCCTCCAGGCCCTTGGCCGCGTCGACCAGCATGATCGCGCAGTCGACGGCCGACAGCACCCGGTAGGTGTCCTCGGAGAAGTCGGCGTGGCCGGGGGTGTCGACCAGGTTCATCACGTGGCCGCGGTGGCCGAACTGCAGGGCGGCCGAGGTCACCGAGATGCCGCGCTCGCGCTCCAGCTCCATCCAGTCGCTGGTCACGCCGCGCCGCCCGCCCTTGGCGTGCACCGCGCCCGCCGAGGTGATCGCCCGCGCGTGGAGCGCGAGCGCCTCGGTGAGCGTGGACTTGCCCGCGTCGGGGTGGCTGATCACGGCGAAGGTCCGGCGGCGGCCGGCCTCGTCGAGGACCTTGAGGACGGGGACGGACTGTTCGCTGCTCACGTGTCTCCTCGGGTGCGGCTGGGCATCAGGCCGGTGATGCCTCTCCGTACCTGTCGGGCCGGGCGTCCGGTCCGCCGGGCCCGAGAGGCGATTCTATTCCGCCCGCCGGCGCAACCCCGAACGGTGCAGCGTGCGGGCACCGGGCCCGCGCCGGCGCCCCGCGCGGCGCCCCGCGCGGCCCGGAGCGGCGCCCGCGCAGCCCGTGGCGGGCCCGGGCGGGCTCAGCCCGGGCCGCCGCCGCCGGGGCGGCGCAGGTGGAGCCAGGCGTCGCGGGCCCGCCGTCCGGCCTCGGTGCGGCTGCGGGCGACGAGTTCGCGCGCCTCCTCGGGCGTCTCCACCATCGGCCCCGACCCGCGCAGCGGCCGCCCGGCGGTCTCGTGCAGGGACAGCGTGGCGGCGAAGCCGACCACGCCCGCGGCCATCAGGTAGTACGCCGGGACCATCCGGTTCCCCGTGGCCTCCACCAGCGCGGAGGTCACCAGCGGGGTCGTGCCGCCGAAGAGGGACACCGACAGGTTGTAGGAGATCGACAGCGCGCCGTACCGGATCCGGGTGGGGAACAGGGCGGGGAGCGTGGAGGCGCTGGCGCCGGCGAAGCACACCAGCAGCAGGCCCAGGACGAGGCACCCCGCCGCGGGCCGCCAGACCCCGCCGCTGCGGATCAGCAGGAACGCCGGCGCCGCCAGCACCACCAGGGCGACGCTGGCGCCCATCAGCACGGGCCGCCGGCCCCAGCGGTCGGAGGAGCGGCCGACCGTCGTGATCGTCAGCGCGACGACGAGCATCGTGCCGAGCACCAGCAGCTGCGCGGTGGTCTCGTCCTGGCCGAGGGTGGCCGTCATGAAGGTGGGCAGGTAGGACGTCACCATGTAGCTGGTGACGTTGTAGAGCAGCACCAGGCCCATGCAGACGAGCAGCGCCTGCCAGTGCCGGGTGAAGATCTCCCGCAGCCGCCCGTGGCCCGACTGGCGCGCCTCCTCGACCGGGTCCCCGCCGCCGGCGGCGACCGCCGCCGCGGTCTCCCGGTGCATCTGCTCCGCCTCCTCCCGGAAGGTCGGGCGTCTCCTCCAGGCGCATGCGCATGTACAGGCCGACCAGGCCGAGCGGCCCGGCGACCAGGAAGGGGATGCGCCAGCCGCCGGACTCCATCGCGTCCGTCCCCAGCACGGCCACGAGGACGGTGACCAGGCCCGAGCCGAAGGAGAAGCCGATGAAGGTGCCGAAGTCCAGCCAGCTGCCGAGGAAGCCGCGCCGCCGGTCCGGCGCGTACTCGGCGATGTAGGTGGTCGCCCCCGCGTACTCGCCGCCGGTGGAGAAGCCCTGGACCAGGCGGCAGGCGAGGAGCAGCAGCGGCGCGGCGACGCCGACGGCGGCGTAGGTGGGCAGCAGGCCGATGGCGAAGGTGCTCGCCGCCATGAGGACCAGCGTGGCGGCCAGCACCCGGCGGCGCCCGATGCGGTCGCCGAGCGGTCCGAAGACCAGTCCGCCGACCGGACGGACGAGGAACGCGGCGGCGAAGGTGCCGAAGCTGGCCACCACCTGCAGGCCCGGGGAGCCGGAGGGGAAGAAGACCTTGCCCAGCGTGGCCGCCAGGTAGGCGTACACGCCGAAGTCGAACCACTCCACGGTGTTGCCGAGGGCGGCGGCGGAGACCGCCCGGCGCAGTTCCGGGCGGTCCACGACGGTGACGTCCTCGATGCCGAGGGGCTCCTTGCGCCTCCGCAGGAGCGTGCGCCGCATGCGGTCGGTGGCGGAGGGCCGTGCGTCGCGCGGCGGCCTGCCGCTCTGGGGACTGGACGTCGGACGGCCCGTGCTCATGTGCCCTGCCCGCGGGTTGGGATCCCTGCCCTCCCGGTGCGGCCGCGGACCCGGCACGGCCGGCCCGCGTGCGAGGCCCGGCCGCGCGGTTCCGGATCCTGCGCCGGGAAAGTGCCTTCCGACCATTTAAGTACAGATATGTACGGGGGTGTGGTCCGGGTGCGGTCACCCGGCGCACCCCGCGGGGTGCCCGCCGCTGGGGCGGTCCGGGCCGACCGGTCGACGAGGACCGCGCCGAGGTCCCGTTCGAGCTGCTTGATCTGGGCGCCGATCCCCGGCTGGCTGACGTGCGCGCGGGCGGCCGCGCGGGTGAAGCCGCCCTCCTCAGCCGCGGCGACGAGGTGCTCCAGCTGCCTGAGCTCCATAACCCGGAATGATCGCAGCGATAGCAAGGATTCGTTGGAGTTGTGGGAAGGCGGCGTCGAGACTGGACGGGACCGAGAGAAGGCCCCACCCGAAGGGAGACCCCGTGCCGCACGAGAAGGCCCGGCAGCCGGAGGACCTCACCCGCCTGTTCGTCGAACGCGCCAACGCCGGCGACGCCGAGGGCATCGCGGCGCTCTACGAGAAGGACGCCGTCATGGCCTACCCGCCGGGCAGTGTCACGGCGGGGCGCGAGGCCATCCGCGGGCTGTGGGAGGCGGTGCTGGCCCACGCGCCGCACTTCGCACCCGAGCCGCCCCTGCCGACCCTGGTCAGCGGGGGGATCGCGCTCACCTCCACCGTCGCCAAGGACGGCACCGGGGCCCGCGTGCAGGTCGTCCGCCGGCAGCCCGACGGCACCTGGCTGCGCCTGCTCGACCAGCCGGAGTTCGCCCCGCCCGCGGACTGACGCCCCGTCCGGCGGGGAGGCCCGGCACCCGCCCGGCCGGGCACGGGTCCGCCCCGGCCGGGGGGGTGCCGGGCCGGGGCGGGAGGGGTGTGGTCGGGGGGGCGGGGCCGGGGGGCCCCCCCCCCCCCCCCCGGCCCGGGCGGGGGGCGGGGGCCGGGGGGGACGGCGCCGCCCGCCCCCGGG
>NZ_JAJLRA010000169.1 GCF_020991365.1 Streptacidiphilus sp. ASG 303 | reverse complement strand
GTCCGCGTCGCGGCGCCGGGCGCCGGGGGAGGGGGCCGCCGGGGAGGGGGCCGCAGGCGGGGCGTCCGCGGGGGAGGGGGCGGGGCGGTGGGCGAGGTCTTCCATCGTTCGGCCTTCATGGATCTGGAGGCGGTTCACCGGTGGCGCCTGCGGGCGGCGCGCTCCCGTGCCGCGAAGACGGCGAGCCACACCCCGATCAGGGCCCCCGCGATCAGGACGACGGGGGTGGTGGCGTAGCCGGTGGCGCCGATCAGCAGGCCGGTGAGGACGACGAGGACGGCGAGGAGG
>NZ_JAJLRA010000168.1 GCF_020991365.1 Streptacidiphilus sp. ASG 303 | reverse complement strand
CCCGCAGCCAGGGCGTGCCCGGCAGGGCGGTGATGCGGTCCGCCAGTTCGCCGGCGAGCCGCTCGGGGGTGATGGGGCGCACGGTGGAGGGCGTCACGCCCCCATCCTGCCCCATCCGGCCGTGTGCGGCCGTGTCCGGCCGTGTCCGGCCTTATCCGGCGGGCCCGGGTGCGGCCCCGTCCGGTGCGGAGAGCGTCCCCGGGGAGGGCGGGTCTTCCCGCACCGGCCGTGCTCCGGCCGTGCCCGGCCGGGAGCCGACGGACGGGGCCGGTGGAGGGGTGCGGCCCG
>NZ_JAJLRA010000167.1 GCF_020991365.1 Streptacidiphilus sp. ASG 303 | reverse complement strand
CGGTCTCCTCTCCGAGAGCGACCGTCGACTCCTGTCACTCCTCGACGCGGGCATCGCCGACAAGGCCATCGCCAGTCAGACAGGTATGAGCAGACGCACCGTGCAACGCCGCATCCACCACATGATGACCCTCGCCGGAGCCGCCACCCGCATGCAACGGGCCTGGCAGGCCGCCCGCCGCGGCTGGCTGTGACGACAAGAGCCCGTGGCCTGACATCCGACACCTGTCAACCGCTGGTGCGGGGACACCACCGCCAGTCACACGCCGGAGGGCCGGCGCCCCGTCAA
>NZ_JAJLRA010000166.1 GCF_020991365.1 Streptacidiphilus sp. ASG 303 | reverse complement strand
CGGACGCCGTCGAGCTGGAGGTCCGGGACGGAAGGGTCGCCGCCGTGCACGAGGGGGCCGGGCGCACACCGGTACCGGACGGCGCGCAGGTGCTCCTCGCCCCCGGGAGCACCGCGGACGCCCTGGCGCGGACCGCCCCCGGCACCCCGGCGGCGGTGGAGGACCACGCCCGGACCTCGGCGCCCTCGCCGTTCTCGCTGGCCCTGGGGGCCCACCTGGTCCTGGTGCGGGGCGGCGCCGTCGCCCCCGTGGACCCCTCCGACGCGGGCAACAGCGCCCTCAAGGCCCG
>NZ_JAJLRA010000165.1 GCF_020991365.1 Streptacidiphilus sp. ASG 303 | reverse complement strand
GGGCGGACAGCGTGAGGGTGTCGGCCGCGTTCTTCTCGCACAGCCACTCCTGCAGCTTGTCGTTGAGCCACCACGTGGCCTCCATCCCCGCCATGATCGCCTTCAGGTTCCGTGGATCACCGAGGACCCGCTTGTGCTCCTCGAAGGCCTCCGGCAGGAAGTCGAACAGCGCCGGTCCGGACGTCGTCCGGATGTCGCGCTCCAGGGCGGCGACGGACGCCCGGCTGCGCTCGATCAGTTCGGTGACGACGGCCGGATCGGTCTCGACCGGGGCGGACGCGCCGAGGAG
>NZ_JAJLRA010000164.1 GCF_020991365.1 Streptacidiphilus sp. ASG 303 | reverse complement strand
CCATCGCCCGCAACGGCTTTCACATGGGCATGACGGCGCGCGAATTGGCGGTCTCGCGCGTGACGCTGTATCGGCTGATGCAGAAGCACGGCATCCGCGCCGAACATCCGCTTCATCCGGCCTGAGCGGCTCCGCCCACGAAGCGGCGGCGACGCCTGCGCCGGGGGGAATCCGGTTGTTGGCCGAGTGCATCCTCCTTCCAGAATCGCCATGAAAAAAAAAGTGCCCGCCGGGGGACGGAGCACGAAACGGTTGCGTGGCCCGCCCACGCACCGGCGGGCTCCACGTT
>NZ_JAJLRA010000163.1 GCF_020991365.1 Streptacidiphilus sp. ASG 303 | reverse complement strand
TGGTGACCAGGACGTCGGTGTCGAGGTCGCCCAGGGGGAGCTGCAGCTCGACGTCGGAGAGGCGGTTGAACGCCTTCTCCCAGGACCGCCTGATGAGTTCGCTGCCCTGGAGGGCGAGGACGCGGCAGTCCTCCTCGGAGAGCCCGTGCTCGCGGAGAGGACGCTGGTACGGCCCGGTGGCGTCGACGAGGTAGCGGACGGGCACCCGCTCGTCGAGGGCGAAGAACGGTTCCTCGCTGGTCCGGAAGACGCTCAGCACGCGCACGTCGTGCCGCGGTGCCAGATGGGC
>NZ_JAJLRA010000162.1 GCF_020991365.1 Streptacidiphilus sp. ASG 303 | reverse complement strand
TGGAACGTTGACTATTCGGCACCGGCGCCTGCCGCCGGGTCCCAGTACTGCACCGCATGGTGCGTGGAACGGGCCTGGTCGGGGGTGCGGGTGCCGGGCGCGCTGTTGGGTCCTGAGGGAACGGCCGTCAGGCTGTTGTCCTCGGAAGGTGCCGGCCCCGTGGCCGTGCCGGACGCAGGTCCGGTGGCGGGCGGGTGGCTGGTCGTTGTTTGAGAACTGCACAGTGGACGCGAGCATCTGTGGCCAAGTTTTTAAGGGCGCACGGTGGATGCCTTGGCACCAGGAACCG
>NZ_JAJLRA010000161.1 GCF_020991365.1 Streptacidiphilus sp. ASG 303 | reverse complement strand
GAGGTCGCGGACTCCAGCCAGCTCACCGACGAGGACATCGGCCTGGCGAACGTGATCCTGACCAACGGCGCCCGGGTCTACGTCGACCACGCCCATCCGGAGTACAGCGCCCCGGAGACCACCAACCCGCGCGACGCCGTGCTCTGGGACACGGCCGGCGAGCGGGTCATGGCCGCCGCCGCGGCGCGCGCCGCGGAGCTGCCCGGCGCCCAGCCGATCCACCTCTACAAGAACCACACCGACAACAAGGGCGCCTCCTACGGCTGCCACGAGAACTACCTGATGAGGCG
>NZ_JAJLRA010000160.1 GCF_020991365.1 Streptacidiphilus sp. ASG 303 | reverse complement strand
CGGGGCCCGGCCGGGGCCCCGCCGCAGCCGCCGGGGCGCGTGCGGCGCCCGTCCCGCCCGCGGACGCCCTCCCGGGGTCCGGGAACCCCGCCGACCTGCGCCGCCGTGCCGGTAGCGTGGAGCGCTATGCGACTGGGCGTACTCGACGTGGGTTCCAACACCGTCCACTTCCTCGTGGTGGACGCGCACCGCGGTGCGGGCCCGATGCCCGCCTTCTCCTCCAAGGAGGAGCTGCGCCACGCCGAACTGCTGGACGCGGACGGCGCCATCACCGCGGACGGCGTGCACCG
>NZ_JAJLRA010000015.1 GCF_020991365.1 Streptacidiphilus sp. ASG 303 | reverse complement strand
GCCGGAGGCGCGGGGGGCGCCGGAGGCGCGGGGGGCGCCGGAGGCGCGGGGGGCGCCGGAGGCGCGGGGGGCGCCGGAGGCGCGGGGGGCGCCGGAGGCGCGGGGGGCGCCGGAGGCGCGGGGGGCGGAGGACGGGACGGGTGCGGGGAGTGCGGGAGGCGCGGGAGGCGCGGGGAGCACGGGCGCTGCGGGGGGAGCGGTGCCTGCGGGGGACGCCGGGTCCGCGCACCCGCCGTCCGGGGAGGCGGCGCCGTGAGCCCGCGCCGGGCGGCTGCGGCCGCCGCCGGGGTGCGGGGGGCCGCCGGGGTGCGGGACGAGGCCGTGCAGGTCCATGAGCGGGCGGCGCGGGGACGGACCGTACAGCGGGAGCAGGGCGTGCAGCGGGAGCAGGCCGTGCAGGAGCAGGCGGTACAGGAGCGGGCCGCCCCGGACGGGGGCGGCGGCCGGGCGGCGCACCGGCGGGACCTGCTGCGGCGGATGCTGCTGGTCCGGCGCTTCGAGGAGCGCTGCGTCGAGCTGTACAGCGCGGGCGAGGTCCGCGGCTTCGTCCACCTCTGCATCGGCGAGGAGGCCGTGCCGGTGGGCGTGCTGGAGGCCCTGACCAGCGACGACGCGGTGGTCTCCACCTACCGGGAGCACGGCCACGCCCTGGCCCGCGGCATCCCCGCCGAGTCCGTCATGGCCGAGATGCTGGGCCGGGTGACGGGCTGCAGCCGGGGACGCGGCGGCTCCATGCACCTGTTCGACGCCTCCCGGCGCTTCTACGGCGGCCACGCCATCGTGGCGGGCGGCCTTCCGGTGGCGGCGGGGCTGGCCCTGGCCGACCGGATGCGCGGGGACGAACGGGTGACGTGCTGCTTCTTCGGCGACGGCGCCATGGCCGAGGGCGAGTTCCACGAGACCGCGAACCTCGCCGCGCTGTGGGGCCTGCCGCTGGTGCTGGCCTGCGAGAACAACCTGTACGCGATGGGCACGCCGCTGGCCCGCGAGCACGCCGTCACCGACCTGGCGCTGCGGGCCGCCTCCTACGGCATGGCGGCGTGGCCGGTCGACGGCATGGACGTGCTGGCGGTGGAGAAGGCGGCGCGGCGCGCGGCGGGGGCCGTCCGGGCAGGCGGCGGGCCGCACTTCCTGGAGCTGCGGACCTACCGGTTCCGGGCGCACTCGATGTACGACCCCGACCGGTACCGGGAGCGGAGCGAGATCGAGCGGTGGAAGGCCCGGGACCCGCTGCGGGTCCTCGGCGACCGCATGCGGGCGGAGGACGGCTTCGGCGACGAGGACCTGGACGCGCTGGAGCGGGACGTCGCCGCCGAGCTGGACCGGGCCGTGGAGCGGGCGCGGGCCGCCGGCGAGGAGCCGGTGGAGGACCTGCTGCGGTTCGTCACCGGCCCGCCCCGGGAGGGGCCGTGACCGCGGCCGCCCCGGACCGCACCGGCCCGCCGGCGCCCGCCCGGACGGCGGCGGGACGGCCGGGCGCGGGCCGGCCGGCCGAGGCGCCCGTGACGACGTACCGGGAGGCGCTGCGCGAGGGCCTGCGCGAGGCCCTGGCCGGGGACGAACGGGTCTTCCTCATGGGCGAGGACGTGGGCCTCTACGGCGGCGCCTTCGGCGTGAGCCTCGGCCTGGTCGAGGAGTTCGGCCCGGAGCGGGTGCGGGACACGCCGCTGTCGGAGTCGGCGTTCGTCGGCGCCGGCATCGGCGCCGCCCTCGCCGGGATGCGGCCGGTCGTCGAGGTGATGACGGTCAACTTCAGCCTCCTCGCCCTGGACCAGGTCGTGAACAACGCGGCGGCGCTGCTCCACATGTCGGGCGGCCAGCTCGCCGTGCCGCTGGTGCTGCGGATGACGACGGGCGCCGGCCGGCAGCTCGCCGCGCAGCACTCGCACAGCCTGGAGGGCTGGTACGCGCACATCCCCGGCATCCGGGTGCTGGCCCCCGCCACCCTGGAGGACGCCCGGCACATGCTCGCCCCCGCCCTCGCCGACCCGGACCCGGTGGTCCTCTTCGAGCACGGCTCCCTCTACAACGCCTCCGGTCCGCTGGCGCCCGACGCCGGCCCGGTGGACCTGGACAGCGCGGCCGTGCGGCGCGCCGGGACCGACGTCACCCTCGTCACGTACGGCGGCTCGCTGGGCAAGGCGCTGGAGGCCGCCGAGCGGCTCTCGGCCGACGACGGCATCGAGGCGGAGGTGGTCGACCTGCGCACGCTGCGGCCGCTGGACGACGCGACCGTCCTCGGCTCGGTGCGGCGCACCCACCGCGCCGTGGTCGTGGACGAGGGCTGGCGCACCGGCGGGCTCTCCGCCGAGGTCGCCGCCCGCATCGCCGAGCAGGCCTTCTACGACCTCGACGCGCGGGTGCGGCGGGTCTGCGGCGCGGAGGTGCCCGTCCCGTACGCGCGGCAGCTGGAGGAGGCGGCGCTCCCGCAGGCCGCCGGGATCGCGGCGGCGGCGCGCGAGGCGGTCGGGCGGGATGGGTGAGTTCCGGATGCCCGCGCTGGGCGCCGACATGACGGAGGGCACGGTCGCGGAGTGGCTGGTCGGGCCGGGCGACCGGGTGCGGCGCGGCGACCTCGTGGCGGTGGTGGACACCGCCAAGGCGGCGATCGAGGTGGAGTGCTTCGAGAGCGGGGTGGTGGAGCGGCTGCTGGTGCCGGCCGGGGAGACGGTGGCGGTCGGCACGCCGCTGGCCGTGATCGGCGCGAGCCCGGGTGCGGGCGGCGCCGGAGGCACGGGGGCGGGCGGAGGGGCCGGCCGGGAGGCGGAGCGGGCCGGGGGCGGGAGGGCGGCCCCGGCAGGGCCGCTGGTGCGGCACCTCGCCGAACAGGCGGGCCTGGACCTGGCGGAGGTCCGCGGATCGGGTCCCGGCGGGCGGGTCACCCGCGCCGACGTCGCGCACCTGACGGCACACGGCCCGGGGACGGGCGGACCCGCCCCGGGCGGGGGGACCGGCGCCGCTCCCGGAGCGGCCGTACCGGCGCCCCCGCCCCGGGCCGCGCCGGAACCCCCGCCGGAACCCGCACCTCCCGAGCCCCCGGCACCGGAGGGCCCGGCCCGCACCACCGTCCGGCCCGCCGCCGGGCCCCGCGCCGGAGCACGGACCGGGCCCCGTGCCGGAGCACGGACCGGAGCCCGGGCTGCCGCACCCCGGACACCCCCGCCCCCGGCGGCAGGGGCACCGACCGCCGCCGCCGGTGCCGCAGCCCCGGCCGGACCCGCCGCGCGCGTCCGGGTGACGCCGCTGGCGCGGCGCACGGCGGCGGAGCTGGGGGTGGACCCCGCCCGGCTCCGCGGCACGGGCGAGGACGGCGCCGTACGCGCCGCCGACGTGCGCCGCGCCGCCGCCCGGCAGGCACGCCCGGAGCGGCGCGCACCGGCCGGTCCGGGCGCACCCGGCGGGGCCGGAGCCGGACAGCTCCCGGCGGGACAGCTCCCGGTCGGGCGGGCCGGGGCAGGACGGCCCCGGCCGGAGGCCCCGGCCCGCAGGGCGCACGCGGCGCAGGACGCGGCCGCCCGCGAGGAGGCGATGCGGCAGGCCGTCGGCGACCTGATGAGCCGGTCGAAGCGGGAGATCCCCCACTACTACCTCTCCACCACCGTCGACCTCGCCGCAGCGACGGCCTGGATGCGCCGCCGCAACCGCGAACTGCCGGTCGGCGAGCGGCTGGTCCCCGCCGCGCTGCTGCTCAAGGCCGCCGCGCTCGCAGCCCGCGAGGTGCCGCGGCTCAACGGCTTCTGGACGGACGGGCGCTTCGTCCCCGCACCCGACGTCCACCTGGGCGTCGCGGTGGCGCTGCGCGGCGGCGGCCTGGTCGCCCCGGCGATCCACGGCGCCGCCGACATGACGGTCCCCCAGCTCATGGCGGCCCTGCGCGACCTGGCCGCCCGGACCCGCACCGGGCGGCTGCGCCGCAGCGAGACCACGGACGCCACCCTCACCGTGACCAGCCTCGGCGACCAGGGCGTCGAGGCCGTCCTCGGCGTCATCCACCCGCCCCAGGTGGCCCTGGTGGGCTTCGGCCGGGTCGCGGAGCGGCCCTGGGCGGCCGACGGCATGCTCGGTGTCCGCCCGGTCGTCACGGCGACCCTCTCCGCCGACCACCGGGCGAGCGACGGGGCGACCGGGGCCCGCTACCTCACCGCACTCGACCGCCTGCTGCAGCGACCGGAGGAGTTGTAGACGTGACCCGCGACCAGGCCCTCGCCGCCGTCCGGGAGGCGCTCACCGAGATCGTCCCCGACGCCGACCTCGACACGATCGGACCCGACACCCCGCTGCGCGACGCGCTGGAGCTGGACTCGCTCGACTTCCTGAACCTCGTCGAGCGCCTCTCCGACCGCACCGGCTGCCGGATCGAGGAGGACGACTACCCGGAACTGGCCACCCTGTCCCGCGGCGCGGACCTGCTCGCCGCCCGCGCGGCCTGACGGCCGCGGGGACCGGGCGGCCCGGCAGCAGGACGATCCGGCAGCAGGACGATCCGGCGGTCCCGCCGGGACGAGGAGGCGACGGTGTCCGAGGCACGCACCACCGACCTGTACGAGGTGACCATGGCCCACGCCTACCTGCGGGAGGGCATGACCGGGCGGGCGGTCTTCAGCCTCTTCGTCCGCGGCCTGCCGCCGCAGCGCGGCTTCCTGGTGGCCGCGGGCCTGCCCGGGGTGCTGGACTTCCTGGAGCGGATGCGGGTGGACGAGGAGGACGTGGCGGCGTTCGCGGCGCTGCTGGGCCGCCCGGCGGCGGACCTGGCCGGCCTGCTGGGGATGCGCTTCACCGGGGAGGTGCGGGCCGTCCCCGAGGGGCGGCTGGTGTTCGCGGGCGAGCCGCTGCTGGAGGTGACCGCGCCGCTGCCGGAGGCGCAGCTGGTGGAGACGTACCTGCTGAACCAGGTCAGCCACCAGACGGCCGTCGCCTCCAAGGCGGCGCGGTGCGTGCTCGCGGCGGCGGGCCGTCCGCTGGTGGACTTCTCGCTGCGCCGCACCCACGGGCCGCAGGCGGGAGACCAGGCGGCCCGGCTGGGCGCCCTGGTGGGCTTCGCCGGGACGAGCAACGTCGCCGCGGCCGCCGCGTACGGGCTGCGGGCCGTGGGGACGATGGCGCACTCGTTCGTGGAGGCGTTCCCCGACGAGGAGGCGGCGTTCCGGGCCTTCGCCCGCGCGCACCCCGGCCCGGTGACGTTCCTGGTCGACACGTACGACACCGAGGAGGGCACGGAGGCCGCCGCCCGGGTCCTGCGGGAGCTGGAGCGGCCGCCCGGGTGCGCGGTGCGGCTGGACAGCGGGGACCTGGGGGCGCTGGCGTTCCGCGCCCGCCGCATCCTGGACGCGGCGGGCCTGCGGGACGTCGGCATCACCGCCAGCGGCGGCCTGGACGAGCGGGAGGTGGACCGGCTGGTCCGCTCGGGCGCTCCGATCGACGTCTTCGCGGTCGGCACCCGGGTCGGGGTGTCGGCGGACGCGCCCTCTCTGGACAGCGCGTACAAGCTGGTCGCCCTGGAGGGCCGGGGGGTGATGAAGCTGTCCTCGGCGAAGGTGACCTCGCCCGGCGCCAAGCAGGTGTTCCGCCGCCCCGGCCGGCCCGACCTGGTGGCGCTGCGCGGCGAGCCGCCGCCCCCGGGCGGGGTGCCGCTGCTGGAGACGGTGATGGCCGGCGGGCGCCGCACCGCCCCGGACCCCTCGCTCCGGGAGTCCCGCGAGGCGTTCGAGGCCGACCTCGCCGCCCTGCCGCCGGACGCCCGCCGCATCGACGACCCGGTGCCGCCCGGCACGGAGGCCTCCCCGGCGCTGCTGGCCCTCACCGCCCGCACCCGCGACCGGATCACCGCCCGCATCCTGGGCGGCCTCCACCCGGCGTGACGGGCCGTCCGGCCCCGCCCGCGCGCGCCGTCGGGCCCTTCCGGGGGACACCCGGCGCGGGGTGTGCCGGCCGCGACGGTGAGGCACGCCAGGAGGAGCACGATGCCGCCCCGGGGCCCCCTACTCCGGCGGGCTCCAGGAGGGGGCGCGCCCGCTGAGGGCGATCAGGCGGTCGAGCGGCGGGGCGTCCCGCGGGACGGGGACGGCCGGGCCGAAGACCCCCGCCCGACCGGCCTCCCGCCCCGGTCCGGCGGACTGCGACACGAACCACAGCGCCGCGTCCAGGGCCGGCCGGTCGCAGGCGAACGGCTGCCCGCTCGCGCGTGCGACGTCCCAGCCGTGGACGACGAGTTCGCCGAGGGCCACCCTGCCCGCGACCGCGCCGGGCAGGTCGACGCCGCCGACCCGGGTCGTCCCCTCCCAGGCCGCCGGGCTCCGCCACGCCTCGGCGAGGGCGGCGAGCCGCTCCCGGGTGCGGGTGCGCCAGTCGGGCCCCAACCGGGCGGCGTCGCCCGTGCCCCCGCGGGCGGTGGCCTCCCCCCTGTCCTTGGCGGCCGCGGCGGTGAAGGCCAGGGCAAGCCCGCCGACGTGGTCGGCCAGGTCGCCGAGGGTGTACTCCTCGCACGGTGTCGGCCGTGCGAGCTGTCCGTCGGCGACGCCGTCCAGCAGGTCCGCCATCCGGAGGGCCGCAGGCCCGAGGTCGGTCATCCCGGTCGTCTCCGTCATCCCGCCGTCCTTGAGGTGTGCCGGTGCGTGGTGCGGTCACCCGGGCAGACCGCCCGCACACCCGGAACTCATCGCCGGACCGGCGCCTCGTCACGGGGCCCGTACCCCGTCCGGCGGCCGAGGAGGCCGGCGCCGCCGTCGCACCGCGGACCCGTCCGCCCGCCCGGTCCGGTCACAGCGCGGCGAGGCCCTCGGCGGTCAGGACGGCGCCGACGACCGCCAGGACCAGCGCCGTGACGGCGGCGTTGTGGGTCTCCAGCCAGTCCTTCGCCCTACCCAGCGGACCGAGCACGCGGTCCCCGACGAGGGTGTGGAGCAGCAGCGGGAGGGCGACGGTGGCGGCGGCGACCGCGGTGAGGACGGCCAGGGCGGCGGCACTCCCCGCAGGGGTGAGGTCGGCCGAGCCGATCGTGAGCCCCCCTGCCGCCGCCAGGAGCAGGACCTTCGGGTTGGCCGCCGACAGCAGCAGCCCCAGCCGCAGGGCCCGGGCAGGGGTGGTGTCCGCGAGGGACCGCACCCAGGCCGGCGTCTCCTTCCCGCCCCGGGCGCGCCACTGCCGCGCACCGAGGACGACCAGGAGCAGGCCGAGGGCCGTCTTGGTCCAGGCGGCCCAGGTGGGCGTCCCCTCGTACAGCTCGACGACGGAGGCCAGGACGGCGGCCACGCCCGCCGCCACGGCGATCCCGGCCGCCCAGCCGGCCAGGAAGGCGGCACCGGTCGCCCTCGGACGGGGGGTGAACAGCAGGAGGATCGCCGGGACGACGGGGAACGGCGACAGGGCGATCGCCAGCGCGAGCGGCATCACCTCGCCGATCACCACGCCCACTGGTCAACCCCTGCATCCGCCGCCCGGCCGTTCCGCCGACGTTAACGCGGCAGCCCGGGCACCGCTCCCCGACGCACCCGCCCGGCCGACACCCTCGCCCTTCCCGCCCGTGCCGCCGCCCGGCGCGGAGCAGCCCCGGCACCCCCCTCCGGCAGGAACGGCGTCCCGGCGGGCCCGGACCGCCCCGCCGGCAGGAGGCTCCGGCCGCGTCGGCGGCGGCCCGCTCCCGGGCAGGGGCACGGGGCCGGGCGGGCCTGCGTCCCGGGCCGCCGCGGTCCGCCACGCGGCGGCGGGCAGGCCTGCGTCCCGCCGCCGCGTCGGGGCGGGCGGCAGGGCCCTCGAACGCGTGCACACCCGGGCGGGTGCGCAGCGGGTGCCCGGCCCTCTTTGTGCTCGTAGCGTCGTCGGAGGTGACGAGGAGGACGCGGATGAGGAGAACCCGGACGTGGATGCTCGCCGCCGCCGCGGCGTGCGCGGTGCTGCCGGCCGGCGCCGGGACCGCCGCGGCGGGCGGCGGGGCCGCCGTGCCCTGGTACCGCCAGCAGCTGCGCAACGACTGCGAGGCCGCCGCCCTGCGGATGGTGCTGGCCGCGCGCGGGCACCACGTCGGCGACCGGGCGGTCCTGGCCCGCATCGGGGTGGACCGGGCGCACCCCCGGTTCGGGCGGTCCGGCCCGCTGTCCGGGGACCCGTTCCGCGCCTTCGTCGGCGACCCGGACGGCTCGGAGCTCGCGGGGACCGGCTTCGGCGTGTACGCCCCGCCCGTGGCGGCGGCGGCCCGCTCCTTCGGGCTCGACGTCGTCGCCGCCGGGCAGGGCGTCGGCCTCGGACGGCTCCGCACCGAGGTCTCCCGCGGCCATCCGGCCGTGGTCTGGGTCGACTACCTCTGGCGCCGCGTGCGGACGCGCCCCTACACGGCGTACGACGGCCGCCGCGTGCCCTACGCGGGCCCGGCCGAGCACACCGTCGTGGTCACCGGCTTCTCCGGCGGGCGGGTGACCGTCAACGACCCGGCCCGCGGGCGCTACTCGGTGGGTGAGGCCGCCTTCGGCGCGGGCTACGCCACGTACGGGGACATGGCCGTGGTCGTCCGCTGACGCGCGGCAGCGCCCGCCGGGCCGATCGCGGGGCCCGCCGGGCCGATCGCGGGGCCGGGCGGGAAGCGCGGGGCCGGGCCGGAGGGCGGACGCCCTCCGGCCCGGCGGTGGTGCGGTGCCCGACGGGAGCGGTCGGCGTCAGAAGGCGCCGACGCCGTTGGGGGTGCCCAGGCCGGTGGGGCCGTCCCAGCCGGCGCGGGCGTTGCACCACTGGGAGGTCGGGCAGGTGCCGTTGCTCCCGGAGGTGACGTCCCACAGCGAGGAGGAGTGGGTGTAGGGGTAGTTGTTGTCGATCGAGGAGGTGTTGCCGGCCAGCGCGTACACCGAGGCGATCACCGGGGAGGAGACGCTGGTGCCACCGAAGACCAGCCAGCCGGAGCGGCCCTGGTAGGACGTGCTGTCGTACACCGCGACGCCGGTGGCGGGGTCGGCGACGGCGGAGACGTCGGCCTCGGCGCGCATGGAGCAGCCGGTGCCGAAGGAGGCGGCGGCGCTGAGGGCGGCGTTGTAGCTGGAGCAGCCGCTGCCCGCGCCGCTCCAGGCGGTCTCGGTCCAGCCGCGGGCGTTGGAGGCGCTCGTGAGCGAGGTGCCGCCGACGGCGGTCACGTAGTGGGAGGAGGCGGGGTACCCGGCGCCGTAGCCGCTGTCGCCGGAGCTGGCGGTCAGGGCGATGCCGGGGTGGTTGTAGTAGGCGCCGTAGCTGGAGTCCGCGGCGTCGGAGCCGCTGTAGCTGTTGCTGATCGCCACCACGCCCGGGGTCGCGGCCGCGCGGTTCACCGCGGCGCCCAGGTCGGCGAAGGAGGCCGACTTCGCCTCCACCAGGAGGATGTGGCAGTTGGGGCAGACCGCCGAGACCATGTCGATGTCGAGCGAGATCTCCTGCGCCCAGCCGCCGTTGGTGCGGGGGTAGTGGGTTCCGCCGTTCTGGTCGATCTTCTTGAAGCAGCCGTTGGCGGTGGTGCAGGCGGGCAGCCCGTACTGGCTGCGGTAGACGCCGAGGTCGGCCTCCGCGGTGGGGTCGTCGTAGGCGTCGACGATGGCCACGGTCCGGCCGGCGCCCGCCGTGGAGGAGGGCAGGTTGTAGGCCGACTGGAGGCTGGAGGGGCCGTAGCCCGAGGGGGTGGCGTTCGGTGACGCCTTGCGCAGCGGCGCGATGTCCGTGCGGACGATCGCGTTGCAGGAGGCCGCACCGGCCTGGGCGGTGGCGCAGGAGTGGGCGGTCGCCTGGGCGGGCAGCGTCGCGGCGTTCGAGGCCGTGGCGGCGGGTCCGAGGAGGGCGAGCGGGATCGCCGTCAGCGCCGCGGTCCCTATGCCGAACAGCCGTGCGCGCAGGTGCATGTGACTCTCCTTGGGGAGTGGAGATCCAGCGGTTGCGCCAGCGTGACGGATGTCACGTCCACGGCAAAGGCGTGAGAGGTTAAAGGTTTTTGAAAGCCCGTGAACTGCTCCTGCTTTCCCGTCCCTTCTCGCCATTTCCCGTCATTTTCCGCGACGTCGCACGGAGCGTCCCGCTCTGCCGCACCGTGCGGCGCGTTGCCGTACCCGGCGGGAATTCCGCGGAGAACCGGAGGGACAGGGCGAGGAATTCGGACGAACCCGCACCTGCGGTTCTTGTCGCACCTTTTCCGGCGCCGCTCCCGGGGGCCGGGGGCGGCCTCCCGCGGCACCGGCGCCGCCGCCCGTGAGCGGCGTGCCGGGACGCCGCGGCGTGCGCGGCGTCCCGGGCGGGGCCGTCCCGGAAGGGACGGCCGGGCGGGGCCCGGGCGGGGCGGGCGCGCTCCCGGTCAGCGGGCGTCCCCGCATCCGGGGGCCGGTACGCGGCCGCGGTGTGCCGCCCGGCGCCGCACGGCCGTGCGGGAGGGCGCGGCGGGAGGACGCGGCGGGAGGGTGGGCGGCCGGGGCGGGATCGGGGGCTGTTCGGCCCTGTCCCGCGGGCCCGCGCCGAGCGAGGGTGGACGTAGCGGCAGGACCCGCGGCCCACGGAGCGCCCGGCGCCCGCGGAGGCGGGCGTGCGGACGCCGCAGGGGACCGCGGGAGGGCCGAACGGCGGGAGCACGCCGCACCGGCGCCCCGCCGGCACATGTCCCGGGACCACGGGCAGGGGCGACGCGGTCCTCACCCCGAGGAGCAACGCCATGGGTGTCCTGATCTTCCTTCTCGTCGTCGTGGTCCTGCTGGTCCTGGTGTTCCTGGCCATGGCCGTGAAGATCGTCAAGCAGTACGAGCGGGGCGTGCTGTTCCGGTTCGGCCGGCTGGCCGGGGAGCGCGCCCCGGGGCTGCGGATCATCATCCCGTTCGTCGACGTCCTGCACCGGGTGTCGCTGCGGATCGTCACGATGCCGATCCAGTCCCAGGGCATCATCACGCGGGACAACGTGAGCGTGGACGTCTCCGCGGTCGCCTACTTCCGGGTGGCGGACGCCGTGAAGTCGGTCGTCGCGATCGACAACGTGAACGCGGCCATCAACCAGATCGCCCAGACCACCCTGCGCAAGGTCGTCGGCCGGCACACGCTCGACGAGACCCTGTCCGCCACGGACCGCATCAACCTGGACATCCGCGGGATCCTCGACGTGACGACCGCCGAGTGGGGCGTCGAGGTCACCCTGGTCGAGCTCAAGGACATCCAGCTGCCCGACAGCATGAAGCGCGCGATGGCGCGCCAGGCCGAGGCCGAGCGGGAGAAGCGGGCAAAGATCATCAATGCTCAGGGCGAGTCCCTGGCCGCCGCGGCGCTGGGCGACGCGTCGGACACGATGATGGCCCACCCCCTCGCGCTCCAGCTCCGCAATCTGCAGAGCCTGGTGGAGATCGCCGTGGACAAGAACAGCACCGTCGTCTTCCCCGCCCCGCTGATGAGCACCATCGGCGAGCTGGGCTCCTTCCTGGCCCGGGAGGCGGCGGCGGCCTCGGCCCGGCGGGACACCGGCGCCGCGGCCGTCCCCGGCCCGGTGCCGAACGGGGTCGGGGCGCCCGTCTGACCGCAGCCGCGCCGGCCGCGGCCGACCGGCGGCGCACCCCACGCCCGGTGCGGCGGGGGGACCGGTGCGGTGCGCCGTGCGGGCACCTTCCCGTGCGGCCCGTACGGCCGGCCCGCCGCGCTCACCACGGCTCCCGGCGCGCCGCGGCCCCGGAAGGCGGCCACCGGGCGGCGGCGCGGCGGCGGCGGACGGCGTCCTCGTGCTCGGCCTGCTCCAGGGCCAGGTCGGCCAGGGCGAGGTCCCGGCGCAGCTCGGGGATGCGGCGGCGGCGCAGGGCACGGAGCCGGCGCCGGGTGGCGTCGGCCTCGGCCCCGACGGCGCGGGCGGCGGCGCGGGCGGCGGCGTACCGGCCGGCGGCGCGCAGGGCCGCGCGGTGGGCGTCGGCGGCGGGGGCCAGGGCGGCGTTGCGCGGGGGTGCGGCGGACGCGGGCCGGGGCCGGGCGGTGCAGTCGCAGCCGGCGGGGTGCGGCACGCCGAGGGTCGTGGTGCGGGGGACGCGGGCCTCGGCCGGGGGGACGCCGTCGCAGGCGGCGTCGAGGGCGCCGCGGCCGCCGAGGACGAGGGCGCGCAGCAGCCAGGTCTCGGCGTCCCGCAGGAGCCGGTGCCAGTCCTCGGCGGCCTCCTCCTCGGCCCGGAGCAGGCGGCGGTGCTCGGCGCGCAGGATGCGGAGCTTCTGCTCCAGGAGGTCGGCGCCGTGCTCGGCGGTCCGCAGGGTGCGGAGCAGGACGAGCCGTCCGGCGCGGCCGGGCGGGGGGCGGCGGGCGGTCATCCGGGGCCTCCGGCGGGGGCGGGCGGGCCGGGACGCCCGGGGTGGACGCCGGAGGGGCCGGCGCCCCCGGCGCGGGCCGCGGGGTCGGGGGCGGCGGCACCGGGCACGGCGGACCCGGGGTCGGCCGGGAAGCCGTGGACGTCGAGCAGGGCGGCGGGCAGCATGCCGAGGCGGCTGCGGGGCAGGGCGTGCAGGACCTCCCAGGCGCGGTCGAGGGTCTGGTCGAGGGTGCGGACCTCGTCGGGCCCCTGGTCGACGAAGCGGTGCAGGAACGCCTCGCCGAAGGCGAGCTGCCGCAGGTCGGCCGGTCCGAGGGCGTCCTCGCCGACGAGGTCGGCGAGTTCGCGGACCTGCCGGGTGCGGGCGAGGGCGGCGAGGAGCTGGGCGGCGACGGGGAGGTGGTCGTCGCGGGTGCGTCCGGGCCCGGCGCCGCGCCGCATGAGGCGGGAGAGCGAGGCGAGGGCGTCGACGGGCGGCCGGACGCCCTGGGCGTGCACCTCACGGGAGAGCACGATCTGCCCCTCGGTGATGTACCCGGTGAGGTCGGGCACGGGGTGGGTGATGTCGCCGGCGGGCATGGTGAGGACGGGCAGGACGGTGACCGAGCCGGGCCGTCCGCGGATGCGGCCGCAGCGCTCGTACAGGGAGGCGAGGTCGCTGTAGAGGTAGCCCGGGTAGGCGCGGCGCGCCGGGATCTCGCCGCGGGCGGCGGAGACCTCGCGCAGCGCCTCGGCGTAGCTGGTCATGTCGGTCATGACGACGAGGACGTGGCGGCCGCCCTCGAAGGCGAGGTGCTCGGCGACGGTGAGCGCGATGCGCGGGGTGAGGATGCGTTCGATGACGGGCTCGTCGGCGGTGTTGAGGAGGAGGACGAGCTCGCCCGCGGCGGAGCGCTCCTCCAGGGCGTCGCGCAGGTGGGCGGCGTCGGGGTGGGTGAGGCCCATGCCGGCGAGGACGACGCAGAAGGGGTCGCCGCCGGCGGTGGCGCGGGCGGCGACGGCGGCGGCGAGTTCGAGGTGCGGGAGCCCGGCGGCGGAGAGGACGGGGAGCTTCTGGCCGCGCACGAGCGTGGTGAGGCCGTCGACGGCGCTGACCCCGGTGAGGACGGGGTCGGCGGGCGGTTCGCGGCGGACGGGGTTGAGGGGTGCGCCGGCGACGGGGGCGGTGGTGTCACCGAGGACCGGCGGGCCGCCGTCGGCGGGCTCGCCGCGGCCGTTGCAGACGCGGCCGAGCCAGCCGGGGCCGACGGGGACGCGCAGCGGGCTGCCGTCGAAGGACACCCGGACACGGCGGGGGTCGATGCCCGCGGTCCCCTCCATGACCTGCACCACGGCCAGGCCGCGGTCGACCTCCAGGACGAGGCCGTGGCGCCGCTCCCCGCCGGGGAGGGCGATGCGGACGGACTCGTCCCAGCCGACGCCCTCGACGCCGGTGACGAAGGCGAGGGGGCCGCGCAGCTCGTCCACGGAGGTGTGGGCGACCCGGCCCCAGTCGTCCCCCCCGCCGTCCCACCGGCCGTCGTCCCCCCCGACGTCCGGGCCGCTCCCCCGGCCGTCGTCCCGGCCGCCCGGGTCGTCGTACCGGCCGTCGTCCCGGCCGCCGGGGCCGTCGTACCGGCCGTCGTCCCGGCCGGTCACCGCGGGCCCCCGCCGAGGGCGGCCAGGGCCGCGAGCACGGCGTCGCGGCGCGCCGCCACCCCTGACGCGTCGTCGGGCCCGGTCTCCTCGCGGGCGCGCAGCAGCGGGCCGAAGTCCGCCTCCTCGACGTCGGCGGGCGGCGTTCCGGCGGCGGCGAGCTCCCGGCAGCGGCCGGCGACGGCGAGGACGGCCTCGGCCAGGGCGGCGGTCTTCGCGGCGGAGCAGTGGGCGTCGTTCGGGGAGAGGGCGCTCTGCTGGAGCACCGCCTCGCGCAGCAGGCGGCCGCCGAGCACGGTCATCCGCTCGGCGGCGGGCAGCGCGGTGACGCCGACGAGGTCGACGAGGCCCGCCAGGCGGTCCGCCCCGGCGAGCAGGGCGGCGGTGCGGGCGCGGCGGCCGGCCCAGTCCGGGTCGCCGGCCGCGGCCTGCCCGGCCCCGACCGCGGCGGCGTCCCGGGAGAACGAGCCGGACCAGGAGACCGCCGGGTAGTGGCGGGCGTGGGCGAGGTCGGGATCGAGGGTCCACAGGCAGCGGACGAAGCGCTCGGTCTGGGCGGTGACGGGTTCGGCCGTGTCGCCGCCGGGCGGGGAGACGGCGCCGACCACGGTGACCGAGCCGGGCCGTCCGCCGAGGGTGGTGACGGCCCCGGCCCGCTCGTAGAAGGCGGCGAGGCGGGAGGCGAGGCCCGCCGGGTACCCCTCCTCGGCGGGCAGTTCGCCGCTGCGGGAGGCGAACTCGCGCAGCGCCTCGGCCCACCGGGAGGTGGAGTCGGCGATGAGCACCACGTCCAGGCCCGCGTCGCGGAAGTACTCGGCGACGGTGGCGCCCGTGTGCACGGCGGCCTCGCGGGCCATCATCGGCATGTCGGAGGTGGTGGCGAGGACGACGGTGCGGTCCGCGAGGAGGCCGCCGGTGCGGGGGTCCTCCAGGGCGGCGAGCTCGTCGATGACGTCGGCCATCTCGTTGCCCCGCTCGCCGCAGCCGACGTGGACGATCACGTCGGCGTCGCACCACTTGGCGATCTGCTGGAGCAGCACGGTCTTGCCGGTGCCGAACCCGCCGGGGACGGCCGCCGTGCCGCCGCGGACGACGGGGAAGAGCAGGTCGAGGACGCGCTGCCCGGTGCGCAGCGGCTCGCGGGTGCCGGTCCGCCCGCGGACGGGGCGGGGGCGGCGGACCGGCCAGCGCACGGTCATCGGCACCTCGGCACCGCCCACGACGGCGAGGACGGCGTCGGCCGGGTACGCGCCCTCGGGGGCGATGCGCCGCACCGGCCCGCCGCAGCCCGGGGGCACGAGGACCGGCAGCGGCACCGGTCCGGGGCCCGCCGCGCCGCCGTCCGGGCCGGCGACCGGGCCGGTGACCTCGCCGAGGACGCCGCCCCCGGTCGCCCGGTCGCCCTCGGCGGCCAGGGGGCGGAACCGCCAGCGCCGCCGGTCCGGGGCCGGGGCGGCGCCGGGGACGAGCCGTTCGGGGGCGCCGGCGAGGGGCCGCAGCAGGCCGTCGAAGACGCCGCCGAGCAGGCCGGGGCCGAGCGGCGCGGCGAGCGGGCCGCCGCCGGGCCGCACCGGGTCGCCGGGGGCCAGTCCGCCGGTGTACTCGTACGCCTGCACCACGGCCGTGTCGCCGCGCAGGGCCACCACCTCGCCGGTCAGGCCGGAGGGGCCGAGGGCGAGCAGGTCGTGCATGGCGGTGCCGGGGAGGTACGTGGTCTCGACCAGCGGCCCGGCGACCCGCAGGACCCGGCCGGGGGTCCCGGGGCCGGCGGACGCACCGGGCGCGCCCGGCGGCCGGGGGCCGTTCACGGCTCCCACAGCTGCTCCGCACCGGCGCCGAGGCCCGCCAGGACGCGGGCGGCCAGGGCGTCGAGGCCGAGGTCGACGCGGCGGCCGGGGGCGCGGGCGACGACGCCGCCGGAGGGGGCCTCGCCGACCTCCGCGCCGGGTCCGAGGAGCCGCCGGGCGTACCGGGCCAGGCCGGCGCGCACGGCCGGGTCGGCGGCGGCCGGCAGGGCCCGGACCCGCGCCGCGGTGAGGCGGTGCAGCTCCTCCCAGGCGGCGCGGCGGGCGGCGAGCTCCGCGGTGCGGGCGGCGCGCCGGGCGCGGCCGAGGGCGGCGGCGCGCTCGGCGCGGCCGTCCGCGCCGCCCTGCCGCCGGGCCTCGGCCAGGAGGGCGGCCGCCTCGGCGCGGGCGGCGCGCAGCAGGGCGGCGGCGTCCTCCTCGGCGGCGGCCAGCGCGGCGGCCGCCTCGGCGCGGGCGGCGGCGAGGAGGGCGGCGCGCACGGGCTCCAGGGCGGCGGCCCCGGCGGCGGGGGCGGCCGGTCCGGCGGGGGCCGCGGCCGGTCCGGCGGCGCTCACGGGGGCATCACCGCCACCAGGGGGCGGGTGCCCTCCACCAGGTCCGGCCCCAGGGCGGCGGCGGCCGCCGGGGTGAGCAGGACGAGGTCGGTACCGGGGGGCAGCCGCCGCCAGGCGGCACGGACGGCGTCCGGGTCCCCGGCGGCGAGCACCCGCACCCCGGCCAGGGCGAACCCGGCCGTCCGGGCCTCCTCGCCGAGGGCGGCCACGGTCCCCACGTCAGGCCTTCCCGACCAGGATGACCGCCACGATCAGGCCGTAGACGGCGATGCCCTCGGCCAGGCCGACCACCACCATCGCCCGGCCGAAGAGCTCGGGCCGCTCGCTCATGGTGGCCAGCGCGGCGGCGCCGGTGTAGGAGACGGCGGCGGCGGAGGCCAGCGAGGCGGCGGAGACCGCGACGGCGGCGCCGATCAGCGCGGCCGAGTTCGGCCCCTGGGCCTGCTGCGCCTGGGCGGCGGACGCCGCGGCGTGCGCCGTGCCGCCGCCGAGGGCGGTGGCGAGGAGGGCCAGGCCGCCGGCGAGCAGCAGTCCGTCCGCGGCGAGGACCAGCCGCAGCCCGGAGCGGCCGCGGCGCCGCAGCAGCAGCCGGACGGCGGCGAAGGCCAGGACGAGGACCGGCAGGGCGAGGAGCCAGGTGGTCACGGTGTCACCTCCATGCGCTGCCCGGGCAGCCGCCACGGGCGGAACGGACGGCCCTGGGCCTCGAAGACCCGGGAGAAGAGCTCGTGGAACTCCAGCCGCAGCGCCTGCACACCCGCCACCAGGAGCTCCAGGGCGAGGGCGAGCGCGTTGCCGAGGACGAGGAGCAGGACGGCGGCGGGCAGGGCCGCCGGGCCGCCGCGGGCCTGCGCGGCGGCGGCGTGCCAGACGACGGCGCCGAGCGCGGCGTGGGTGAGGCCGAAGGCGGCGAGCCGGGCGAAGGAGACGGTGTTCGCGGCCGTCCGCAGCACCGCCTCGAAGAGCTGGAGGCCGGTCTGCGCCGCCCCGCCCGGTCCGCCGCCGGAGGCGGCGGACAGCCCGGCCGCGGCGAGGCACGCCCCGGCGGCGGCCGTGGCGGCCCCGGCCCAGGCGAGAGGGGCGGGCAGGCGGAGCAGGACGCCCGCGGCGAGCACGGCGAGTCCGAGGAGGAGCAGGCCGCCCGCGACCCCGGAGACCGCGTACAGGGCGCGGGCGGCCCCGCCCTCGCGCCACCGGTTCACCGCCCCGCCGACGTGGGCCAGGAGCAGCAGGGCGCAGCCGAGGCCGACGGCGGCGGCCAGCAGCCGGACGGGCTCCGCCAGCGGGTCCAGCCACAGGACGGGCAGGACGCCGGTCGGGCCGAAGAACTCCCCGTACGCGGCGCCGGCGAGCACGCTCACCAGGCCGGCGCCGGCGACGAGGGGCCACAGCGGGCGCAGCCGCGCGAGCCGGCGGGGGCGGCCCCGGCGCAGCAGCAGGGCCGCCGCCAGCAGCAGGGCGCCGTGCCCGGCGTCGCCGAACATGACGCCGAACATCACCGCGTAGGCGGCGCCCGCGGGCAGCGAGGGGTCGAGGTCGGCGTAGGGGGCGGTGCCGTAGGTGCGCACCAGGGGGGCGCAGGAGCGGTGGACGGCGCCGGTGTCGCGGTCCTGGGTGGGGGGCTCGACGCCGCGGGGAGCGGGCAGCCGGACGAGGGCGGCGCCGGCCGGGGCGAGGCGGGCGGCGGTGGCGGCGACGTCGGCGGCGGGGCACCACCCGGCGAGGGCGGTGACGGCGCCCCGGCCGACGGCTGCGGCGAGCACCTCCTCGAGGCGGGCCTCGCCGGCGAGCAGGTCGGCGCGGCCCTGCCGTTCCAGGGCGTCGAGGTCGGGCGGCTCCGCGCTGAGCACGGCGGCCGGGGCCGGGGCCCCGGCGGGCGCGGGCAGCCGCTCCAGAAGGCGGGCGGCGGGGCCGGGCGGCCCGTGGCCGTCCGGGCGGCCGGGGCCGGGAGCGTCCGGGTCGTCGGCGCTGGGGAGGTCGAGTTCGACGCAGCCCGCCTCGGCGAGCCGGATCAGCGTGCCGCGCAGGGCGGCGCGCGGGGCGACGACGGCGACGCGCTGCATCCGCACCGGGGTGAGGGCGGCGGGCCAGGGCATCACGGCCTCCCGTCCGCCGCCGGCCGGCGTCCGGCGTCCCCGGCGGGCGGGGCCGGGGTCGGGGTCGGGAGCGCGTCCGGGGTCGGGACGTGGGCCGCCGGGGCCGGGCGGGTCGGCGCACGGGGCGGGGCGGGGCGGCCCGGGTCTGGCGGGCGGGTCCGGCGGCCCGGTCGTGCGGTGCGGAAGGGCGCGGGGCGGGCTGCGGCGGATGCGGGGCGGACGGGCGCGACCGGGGCGGTGGGCGCGGGCGGGGCGGGAGCGGCCGGTGCCGTCCCCGCCGGTTCAGGCGGCCGCACCGGGGGCCTCCGTGGCGCCGGCCCGTCCGGGAGCCCCCCGGCGGACCGGGGCGTCCACGGCATCCAGGACGTCCAGGACGTCCCGGCCCCCCGGCAGGCCGGGGACGCCCGCCGCATCCGTCCGCACGCCGCCGCGGGCCGCGCACTGCAGGGCGGCCCGGACCCGCCACGCGTCCGCGGCGAGGACGGCGGCGGCGCCCACGACCGGGGGCGGTCCGGGGCGGCGGGTCCGCAGCAGGGCCAGGCCGTCACGCTCCAGCCGCGCCCACCAGCGGGCCTCCGCGCGCCACAGCCCGGCCGGCGCGTCGACGCCGTCCAGGGCCCAGCGCGCCGGCCCCGGCAGCAGGCCGCGGCAGTCGGCGAGGGTGGCGGCGCGCGGCGCGGCGCGGCCGAGGAGCCCGGCGGCGTGCCGGGCGGCGGGCTCCGGCAGGGGGCGTCCGTGCAGGTGGACCTCGCGGGCGGTGAGCAGGGCGAGGCGTCCGGCGGCCCACGGCGCCGCGGCGGGGACGGCCGCCGCGGTGCGGACGGCGGCGTCGGTGCGGAGCCAGAGCGCGACCGCCGCCGGGGTGTCGCCGCCGGGGTCGCCCCAGGGCGAGGCGGCGAGGGCGGCGCGGAGCCCGGCGGGGGTGCGGGTGCGGGCGAGGCGCGGCCAGGCGGTGGCGAGGGCGCCGAGCCGGTACGGCGGCGGCGCGCCGGGGGCGGGGGGCGCGGCGGGCGGGCTGCCGCGCGGCGGTCCGGCGGGCGCGGGGACGGTCGGCGGCCGGACGCCCGGGGGGCCGGGGACGTCCGCGGGGCCGGGGGCGGGGGTGCCGGGCGGCCCGGCGGCGGTCAGCGTCCGCAGGTGGCCCTCGATGTTGGCGATCTCGAAGCCGGACGCCAGCAGGCGCAGCATCGCGGCCCCGGCCGGGGGCTGCCAGCCCGCGAGGACCCGCAGGTTCCACAGCAGGGTCGCGTGCAGGGCCCGCTCGGCGGCGGCGGGTGGGGCGTGCGGGTCGAGGCCGCGCCGGTACGGGGTGGCGGCGAGGAGCCGCAGGGCGTCGGGCAGGGTGCGCTGCGCGGCGAGGGTGCGGGCGAGGGGGGCTCCGGCCCGGCGGGAGGCGACCGCGCGGGCCCGGGCGGCCCCGGCGGCCCAGGCGGCGGTCACGGCGGGTCCCGGAGGGCGTCGAGGCGCCCGGCGGCCTCGGCGGCCAGGCGGTCGGCGAGGGCCGGGGCGCGCCGGGCGGCGCGGCGCCGCAGCTCCTCCGCGTGCTGCCCGGCCCCGGCCAGCAGGCGCCGGGCCTCTTCGGCGGCCGCCGCGCGGGCGGCGGCTGCGGTGTCCGCCCGGACGCGGGAGGCGGCGGCGCGGGCGCGGGCGACGGTGCGGGCGGCCTCGTCGGCGGCGGCCCGGCGGCGCCGGTCCGCCTCGCGGGCGGCCTCCCGGCGGATGCGGTCCGCCTCGGCGCGGGCGGGGGCGAGGAGGGCGAGGGGTGCGGCGAGTTCGGCCGCGCGGGCGGCGGCGCGGTCGGCGCGGACGGCCTCAGGTGCGGCCGGTCCGGGGGCCGCGGCCGGCCGGAAGCGTGCCAGGAGATCCCGGAAGCCCGTCACTGCGCTCCTCCTGCCGGGCAGGGGCGTGCGTCGTTCCCACGCTAGGGAGGGGCCCGGCCGCGCCGGTAGGGCCGGACGGCCCGGACCGGGGACGCCCGGCCCATCCCCCGGCGGCGGCCCGCGGGGATGCTGGTGGGGCGGGGGGTTCCGGGGGGCCGTGCGTCCTCCCGAGGAGGCTGTGTGATGAGTGAGCGCGAACACCGGGCCGCGGAGGCCGAGGCCCGCCGGACCGCCCCGGGGCTGGTGCGGGGCAGGTTCGGCACCCGGGGGGCCTCCGGCGGCGACATGCTGCTGCAGTACCTGCACGCGGCCGCGACCGCGGGCGGCACGACGGCACCCGGCCGGGCCGCGGCGCCGGTGCGGCCGGCGGAGCCGGGGACGGTCCACCGCGAGCTGCGGGTCCGGGACATCATGCGGCGGCCGGTGCCGGGCGTGCCCGAGGACGCGCCGTTCCTGGAGGTGGCGCGCACCCTGGCGCACGGGAACCTCGGCGCGGTCACCGTGGTGGACGCGGGCGGCCGGGTGGTGGGCGTGGTGTCGGAGTCGGACCTGCTGGCGGTGGCGGCGGGCGCCGGCCCCTCGGCGGGCCCGCTGCACCCGCTGCGCGGGCGGCGGCTGCGGCGCAGGGCCGCCGCCGGGACGGCGGGCGCGCTGATGACCGCGCCGGCCGTCGCCGTGCACCCCGACACCCCGGTGGCGGAGGCGGCGCGGGCGGCGGCCCGGTCGCGCCTCAAGCGGCTGCCGGTGACGGACCACCAGGGGCGGCTGCTCGGCATGGTGCACCGCGGCGACCTGCTGCGCTGCCTGGTGGTGGACGACGGGGGGCTGCGCCGGGAGGCGGCGGCCAGGGTCGCCGGGCACGGTCTGGCGGTGGGGCCCGGGGGCGTGGACGTGGCGGTGGACCACGCGGTGGTGACGCTCCGCGGCGAGGTGGGGCGGGAGCTGATCCCCGGGCTGCTGGCGGAGGTCCGGGACGTGGACGGCGTGGTGGACGTGGTCGACCGCCTGACGGCGGTCTGAGCCGCCGCGATGGGCGTGCCCGCCGACGTGCCGGTCCGGGGCGGGGCCGTCCGCGGCGGCGGCCGCGGCGGCCCCGCGCCGGGTGCGGGCGGACCGGCGCGCGTGCCCGGGGAGCCGCCGGCGCCGGAGGGGCGGGAGGACGGGCCGGGGCGGGGGCGGCCGGTGCAGGACCTGGCGGCGGGCGAGGTGTTCGCCGCGCTGGCCTCCTCGCCCCGCGGCCTGGCGGAGGAGGAGGCCGCGGCGCGCCTGCGGTCCGGCGGCGCGAACGAGCTGCCGCCGCCCCGCCGCCCGGCGGTGTGGCGGCGCTTCGCGGCGCAGTTCACCGACCTGTTCGCCGTGATGCTGCTGACGGCGTCGGCGATCACCTTCCTCGCGTACGCGCTCCAGCGGCCGCAGCAGCCGGGGACGCTCCAGCTGGCGGTGGCGATCCTGGGCGTGGTGGTGCTGAACGCCGCCATCGGCTTCGCCCAGGAGTACTCGGCGGAGCGCACCGCGGAGAGCCTGCAGGCGATGGTGCCGCACGCCTGCCGGGTGCTGCGCGGCGGCGAGCGGCGGGAGCTGCCGGTCCGCGGCCTGGTGCCGGGGGACGTGGTGGTGCTGGAGGCGGGCGACGCGGTGCCCGCCGACTGCCGGCTGGTGGAGGCGCACGAGGCGGCGGTGGGCAACGCGGCGCTGACCGGCGAGTCGGCCGCGGTGCGGCGGACGGCGGAGCCGTCGCCGGGTCCGCTGCTGGGCTCCCGCAACTGCGTCTTCATGGGCACGGTGGTGGCGGCGGGCTCGGCGCGGGCGGTGGTCTTCGCGACGGGCGCGGCGACGCAGTTCGGGCGGATCTTCGCGCTGACCGAGCAGGCGCCGCAGCCGCGGACGCCGCTGCAGCGCCAGGTGCGGGTGATGGCCCGGCGGGTGGCGGTGGCGGCCCTGCTGATCGGGACGCTGCTGTTCGCGGTGCGGGTGCCGACCGGGGAGCCGCTGCTGCCCGCCTTCGTCTTCGCGCTGGGCGTGATGGTGGCGCTGGTGCCGGAGGGGCTCCCCGCGACCCTGTCGGTGTCGCTGGCGTTCGGCGTGCGGCGGATGGCCCGGCGGCAGGCCCTGGTCAAGCGGCTGCTGGCGGTGGAGGCGCTGGGGTCGACGACCGTGGTGTGCACGGACAAGACGGGGACGCTGACCAGCGCGGAGATGACCGTGTCGGCCGTGTGGTGCGGCGGGGCCGAGTACCCGGTGACGGGCGTGGGCTACGCGCCCGAGGGCGCGGTGTCCGGGCCGGGGGCGGTGCGGGAGCTGCTGCGGACGGCGGCGCTGTGCAGCAACGCCCGCCTGGTGCCGCCCGCCGGCCGGGAGGGGTGGCGGGTGCTGGGCGACACGACCGAGGGGGCGCTGCTGGTCGCGGCCGCGAAGGCCGGGCTGGACCGGGCGGCGGAGGAGGGGGCGCTGCCGAGGGTGGCGGAGTTCCCCTTCGACTCGGCCCGCAAGCTGATGAGCACCGTCCACCGCACGCCCGGCGGCGGCCTGGCGGTGTGCGCGAAGGGCGCGCCGCAGCAACTGCTCGACCGGTGCGCCGCGGTGGCCGGGGAGGGCGGCGGGCCGCCGGTGCCGCTGACGGCGGAGCGGCGCGCGGCGGTGGCGGCCGCCGACGCCGCGCTGGCCTCGCGGGGGCTGCGGGTGCTGGCGGTGGCGCGGCGGGACGCCGCCGCCGTCCCGGCCGGCGCGGCCGAGGCGGAGTCGGGGCTGGTGCTGCTGGGCCTGGTCGGCATGCTGGACCCGCCGCGGCCGGAGGTCGCCGAGGCCGTCCGGGCGTGCCGGCGCGCCGGGATCCGCATCGTCATGGTCACCGGCGACCACCCGCTGACGGCCGAGGCGATCGCCCGCCGCGTGGGCATCGTGCGGGGCGGCCCCCCGCAGGTGGCGACCGGGGAGCGGCTGGACGCCCTGGACGACGCGGCCCTGGAGGGCCTGCTGGCCCGGCCGGGCGAGCTGCTGCTGTGCCGGGTGAGCCCGGAGCACAAGATGCGGGTGGTGGCGGCGTTCCAGCGGCGCGGCGAGGTGGTGGCGGTGACCGGGGACGGCGCCAACGACGCGCCCGCCCTGAAGCACGCCGACATCGGGGTGGCGATGGGCGCGTCGGGCACCGACGTGGCCCGCGAGGCGGCGGTGATGGTGCTGCTGGACGACTCGTTCGCCTCCATCGCCGCCGCGGTGCGGCTGGGCCGCTCGGTGTACCTGAACATCCGGCGGTTCCTGGTCTACCTGTTCAGCCACAACATCGGGGAGCTGGCGCCGATCCTGGCGGCGACGTTCGCCGGCTTCCCGCTGGTGCCGATCACGGCGGTGCAGGTCCTCGCGATCGACCTGGGGTCGGACGTGCTGCCCGCGCTGGCGCTGGGCACCGAGCCGCCCGAGCCGGACGTCATGGACCGGCCGCCGCGCTCCCCGCGCGAGCCGCTCTTCTCCCGGGCGCTGGTGGGGCGGTTCCTCTTCCTGGGGGCGGTGCAGTCGGTCGGGGTGTGCACGGTGTTCTTCTGGCACATCCACGCGTCGGGCATCCCGTACGCGGACTTCACGCGGGAGACGCCCGCCTACCGGACGGCGATCACCCTGTCGCAGGCGGCGATCGTGGTCAGCCAGTTCTTCAACGCGCTGGCGGTGCGCACCGACCGGCAGAGCGTGTTCCGGGTGGGGCTGCTGGCCAACCGGAAGGTGGTGGCGGCGGGCCTGCTGGGCGTGTCGCTCATGGCGGCGATCAGCTACTGGCCGCCGCTGCAGGCGGTCTTCGGCACGGCGCCGCTGACGGCCGGCGACTGGGCGGTGCTGGTGGCGTTCGGGGTGCTGCTGCTGGTGGCGGAGGAGGGCCGCAAGTGGGCGGTGCGGCGGCGGGCGGCGCGGTCGGTCCCGGGGCGCGGGGCGGAGCACCGCGCCCCGGGACGTGGGGCGGGGGCGGCGGGCGGAGGGCTGCCGGGGAAGGGGCTGCCGGGGAGAGGACTGCCCGACAAGGGGCTGCCGGAGAAGGGGCTGCCCGACAAGGAGTTGCCGGAGAAGGGGCTGCCCGACAAGGAGTTGCCGGAGAAGGGGCTGCCCGACAAGGAGTTGCCGGAGAAGGGGCTGCCGGACGGAGGCGGGACGTGAGGATCGTCGTCATGGGCTGCGGGCACGTCGGTTCGGAGCTGGCCGTGCGGCTCGCCGCGGACGGGCACGACGTGCGGGTCGTCGACCGCGACCCGCGGGCGCGCCGGGCCCTGCCCGCGCACCTGGCGGGCCGGTTCCACACCGGGAGCGGCTTCAGCCGCCGGGTGCTGGAGGAGGCGGGCATCGGGCACGCGGACGCGTTCGCCGCGGTGACCACCAGCGACAGCGGCAACCTGGTCGCGGCGCGGACGGCCCGGGAGACGTACCGGGTGCCGCTGGTCCTGGCCCGCACGCACGACCCGGCCCGCGCGGACCTGTACCGGGAGTTCGGCATCCCGGTGGTCGCCGGCACGCACTGGACGGTGCGGCAGTTCCACCGGCTGCTGCTCCACCGGCACCTGGAGCCGGAGGCCAGCTTCGGCGGCGGGGAGACCCTGCTGGTGCGGTCGGGGCTGCCCGGGTGGCTGGCCGGGCGGCGGCTGGCGGAGCTGGAGGTCGACGGGGAGATCCGGGTGGTGGAGGTGTCCCGGGGCGGCCGTTCGGCGGTGGCCTCGCGGGACGCCGTGGCCGAGCCCGGCGACCTGGTCACCTTCGCGGTCGCCGCGACGGCCCTGGAGCGGCTGCGCGGCTTCCTGGACCGGGAGCTGGGGACGTGAGCGGGGCGGGGCGGGCGCACGGGGAGGCCGGGCCCATGAGGGTGCTGGTCGCCGGCGCGGGCCGGCTCGGGGTCCAGGTGGCGCAGGTCCTGGCAGGGGCGCGGAACACCGTCGTCCTCGTCGACGCCGACGAGGAGCGGATCGCCGGGCTGGAGGGCTCCCTGCCCGCGCGGCTGGTCCTCGGCGACGCCTGCGACCCGGCGGTGCTGGAGGGGGCGGGCGCGCTCACCGCCGACCTGGCGGTGGCGGCCACCGGCGCCGACGAGGACAACCTGGTGGTCTGCCTGCTGGCCAAGCGGCGGTTCGCGGTGCCGCGGGTGGTGGCGCGGGTCAACGACGGGGAGAACACCTGGCTGTTCGACCACCGGTGGGGCGTCGACGTGGCCGTCCCGGCGGCGACGCCGCTGGTCTCGCTCATCGAGGAGGCGGCCGGCGCCGCCGACACGGTGGCCCTGCTGCGGCTCAGCCGGGCCGGGGTCAGCGTCATCGAGACGACCCTCTCGGCGCAGTCGCGGGCGGCCGGGCGGACCGTCGGCGACGTCGCGCTGCCCGGCGGGACGGTGGTGGCGGCGGTGGTCCGGGAGGGGCGCCCGACCGTGCCGGGGCCGGACTTCCGGCTGCGGCCGGGCGACGAGCTGCTGGTCGTCTCGCAGAGCGCGACGGACCAGGAGGTCCACGCCTGCTTCCACGGACCGCCCCTGTGACCGCCCCTCCCGGTGCCGCCGTGGCCGCCCCGTCCGAGACGACCCCTGCGACGGCGTCGGCCCGCGTCGGCGTCCGCCGGGCGGCCCCGGGCGGACGGCTCCGGGCGGACGGCTCCGGGCGGGCGGGGAGGGTTCCCCGTCCGCCCGGAGCCGCCCCGTGGGGCGGCGGTCAGTCCTTGTGGGAGACCTCGATCTGGCGGGCCTCCGCCTTCTCCTGCCTCAGCCCGACGGTGACGGTGAGGATGCCGGCGCTGTAATCGGCGTGGATGTCGTCCTCGTCCGCGCCCGGCGGCAGCGACACCGTGCGGCTGAAGGAGCCGTAGCGGAACTCGGACCGGTCCTTCTCCCTGGTCTCCTCGGAGCGCTCCGCCCGGATGGTGAGCATGCCGTCCTGGAGGGTCACCTCCAGGTCCTCGGCGGGGTCGAGCCCGGGGATCTCCGCCTTGCAGACGTAGCGGCCCTCCTCGGTGTACTCCTCGATCCGCACCGTGTGCAGGTCGGCCATCGCCGGCCAGGCCATACGGGACGGGAAGGACTCGAACCACTCGGGAAGGTCGGGGAAGCGGGAGCGCGCCTGCCGGCGTGCGGGAATGGCCATGTCGACACCTCCGCGGTGTCTCGACGCGTCTGTACCCCTCCAGTCCACTCCCCCAGCCCCCCGCCGGTCAGGGCCGGAGGTCCCCCCGTGCCTGGGCCCCCGGGCCCGGCCGGGCGCGTCCCTCCGCCGGGCCGGGGCGCGGCGTCCCGCCGCCCGGCGGCCCCGGCTGCGCCCGGTCCCGGCGGAGGGGCGCGGGCGGACCCGGCCCAGCGGCGGACCGCCGGTGCGGGAGGGGCCGCCGGTGCGGGAGGGGCCGCCGGTGCGGGAGGGGCCGCCGGTGCGGGAGGGGCCGCCGGTGCGGGAGGGGCCGCCGGTGCGGGAGGGGCCGCCGGTGCGGGAGGGGCCGCCGGCCGGCACGCCGCGCGGCGGGTGCCCGTACCGGTGGCGGTTGCCCCGAACGTGGGCGGCGCCGTGCGCGTCGGCCGGGGGAGCGCGCCCGGGGCGCGGCGGCCGGGTTAGCGTCGGCCGGGCCGGACCGTGGGGTGTCCGACGATGTGCCGAAGGGGGTGGGGTGCCGTGCCGGTCGTGTCGGCCGCGGATCCCGGCGCGGCGGCCGTCCGCGGGACCGCCGCGCCCTGCGGGGAGGCGGCGGCCGGCGGTGGTGCCCGTGGGCCCCGCTGACGCCGCCGCGGGCGGGGGGCTCCCCGGTCCCCGGCCGCGGCTCACCGCGAAGGTCGTCCTGGCCGTCCTGGGCCCCGCGACCGCCTTCGCGGTCACGGCCGTGGACCCGCTGATGCTCGGTCTGAACCTCTCCCGGGTCAGCAGGGCGCTCGACGTGCCGCCCCAGGCGCTGGGGTTCCTGGCCGGTGCGGCGACCCTGGTGGTGGCGGCCGCGGTCCTCGCCGTGGGGAACCTCGGGGACGCCCACGGCCTGAAGCGGACGCTGATGCTGGGGCTCGCCGGGACCGTCGTCGCGAACCTGCTCTCCGCCCTGGCCACCGGCTACCCGTTCCTCCTGGTCGCGCGCCTCCTCGACGGACTGGCGCTGGCCGCCCTGCTCGGGCTGTCGCTGGCCCTGCTCAACGTCTCGGTGCCGCCGGAGACCCGGCCGGCGGCCATCGGGATCCTCATGGCCGTCGACATGCTCCTGTACGGGGTGACGCCGGCCGTCGGCGGCTGGGTGGTGGAGCGCCTTGGCTGGCGGTGGCTGTTCCTGCCGGCCCCGCTGCTGGCGCTCTGCGCGCTCGCGCTGACGGCGCGGTACACCTCGGAGCCGGGCGGACGGCGCGCCCGCAGGGTCGACACCGTCGGGGTCGTCCTCTTCGGCGCCGCCCTGCTCGCCCTCGTCCACGGCGTGGGGGCGGCCCAGAACGGGCTCTCCGACCCCCGGGCGTGGGTGCCGCTCGCGGCCGGGGCGGCGGCCGCGGCGGCGTTCGTGCGCCACGAGCGCCGGGGGGCGGAGCCGGCCCTGGACCTCGCGCTGTTCCGCAGGCCCGCGTTCGCCGTGGCGGTGCTGGCGACCGTGACGCTGAACTTCATCTCCGCCGGGTTCAGCGTCGTCCTGGCGCAGTTCGGCGGCGCGGTGCTGGCGCTGCCCGCACAGACGATCGGCCTGCTGTACCTGCCCGGCACCCTGCTGGCCACGGCCGCCGCCCTCCTCGCCGGACGCATAGTCGCGCGGTACACCCCCCGGCCGGTGATGGTCACCGGCCTGCTGCTGCTCACCGGGAGCGGGCTGGTCACGGCCGGGACCGCCGCGCCCTCGATGGCGCCGTGGCTCCTCGTCCCGGCCGTCTGGCTCTGCAACGTGGGGTGCCTGGTCACCTCCACGCCCGTCTCCGAGACGGTCCTCTCGCACGCGCCGCCCGGCAGGTCCGGCGCGGTGGCCTCCGTCCAGCCGGCCTTCGGGATGACCGGCTACGCGCTCGGGCCCACCGTCTGCCTCCTGCTGCTCGACCTGTTCTTCCACCGGCGGTGGCTCGCGGACGCCGAGGCGCGCGGGCTGTCGGCGGGCCAGGCCGGGCACGCCGTGGACGCGGCGAGGAGCGCGCTGGCGAAGAGCCCCGGCACGGCCGGGTACGACCCGAACCTGGTCGCGCACACCTCGGGCCTGGACCTCGGGGTGGACTACGCCGACGCGCTCCGGCTCACCGTGCTGGCCGTCTCCCTCGCGCCGCTGGTCCTGGCGGTGGCGGCGCACCTGGTCATGCCGCGCCCGCCCCGGACCGGGCCGGAGTGCCCCACGCCCGCCCCCCGCCCCCCGGCCGGTCCGTGACCGGCCGGGGGGACCTGCCGGGCGTTCCGCCGCGGGCTCCCGGGGCCGGGTCCCGCGCCGGGTCCGGGACACGTCCACCGCGCACACCCGACGGGCATCGAGGCCGCTGCCGGCACCCGGTCCCCGCCGCGGGCGGCCCGCGGCCGGCACGGACACCCGCGGAACAGCGTCACCGGACCGGGATCGGCTGAGTGAGGTTCACCGGGTTGCCGTCGGGGTCCCGGATGTGGGCGACGCGCTGCCCCCACGGCATGTCGTTGGGGCCGCTGCGGACCGAGCCGCCCAGCGCCGTCACCCGGCCGAGCGTCCCGTCGACGTCGTCGACACCGATGCTGAGCAGGATCCGCGGCGCCGCCCCGGTCCCGGGGTCCGCCTGGGCCACGAGCCCGAGGTCGGTGTCGCCGATGCGCAGGCCGAGGTAGAAGACCGGCCCTTCCGCCGGTACCCGGAAGACCTCCTCGGCGCCGAACAGTTTCGTGTAGAAGCGGACCAGGACGTCCTGGCGGGCAGTGATGATCACCGGCTGGATGGTGGACATGGCACTCCTGTCGGGAAGGGTCGTGTCGCCGGGTGGACCGCTCCAGGACGGTGAACTCATCGGCACCGCCCCTCCCCCGCCGGACGGCCCGCCTCACAGCCGGCCGCCCACGACCGGCACCGGCACCGGCACCCCGAAACGGGGTCACGCCGCCCCGCCGACCGGCCACGTCACGACGGCGGAGCCTCGCGCCACCCCTCCGTGAGGGAGGCCGCGTGGTCCGGGACGTAGGTCTGCATGTCGCGCGGCGGGCGCTCGTAGCCGGTGGCGGCCGGGCGGGGCGGGAGCTCCAGGGGCGGGCGCTCGACCCTGCGGTAGGGCACGGTGGAGAGGAGGTGGGCGATCATGTTGATGCGGGCACGGCGCTTGTCGTCGCTCTCCACCACGTACCAGGGCGCCTCGGGGATGTCGGTCCGCGCGAACATCTCGTCCTTGGCCCGCGAGTAGGCCTCCCAGCGGGTGAGGGACTCCAGGTCCATCGAGGAGAGCTTCCAGCGGCGCATCGGGTCCTCCAGCCGACTGCGGAACCGCTGCTCCTGGACGGCGTCGCTGACGGAGAACCAGTACTTGCGCAGCATGATGCCGTCCTCGACGAGCATCCGCTCGAAGACCGGGCACTGGTGGAGGAAGCGCCAGTACTCCTCCTTGGTGCAGAAGCCCATCACGCGCTCCACGCCGGCGCGGTTGTACCAGCTGCGGTCGAGCAGGACGATCTCGCCGGCGGCGGGCAGCTGGGCGGCGTACCGCTGGAAGTACCACTGGCCGCGCTCGCGGTCGGTGGGGGCGGGGAGCGCCACGATGCGGGCGACGCGGGGGTTGAGGTACTCGGTGACGCGCTTGATGGTGGAGCCCTTGCCCGCCGCGTCGCGGCCCTCGAAGACCACGACGAGGCGGGCGCCCTCGGCCCGCACCCACTCCTGGAGCTCGACGAGCTGCGCCTGGAGGCGGTACAGCTCCTGCTCGTAGCGGGCCCGCGGGAGGCGTTCCTGCGCACCGTTGCCGGCCTGTGTCCGGTCCCGGCCCCGTCCCTGCCCGCGGTCCGGACCGCGGTCCTGGCCCTGGTCCTGGTCCTTCCGGGACTTCTTCGCCATGGTGGGCGCTCCCCTGCCGACGGTGCGGTGCTCCTGCGGCCACCGTACGGGCGTCCGCGGGGCGGCCGCAGCGCGGAGCGTTCAGCGGGAGGCGTCCCCGGCGTCCCCGGGACCCTCCGTGCCGCCCGCGAGGGCGGCGCGGCCGGCCTCCAGGCGTGCGACGGGGATCCGGAACGGCGAGCAGGAGACGTAGTCGAGCCCGACCCGGTGGAAGAAGTGGACCGAGGCGGGGTCGCCGCCGTGCTCGCCGCAGACGCCGGTCTTCAGGCCCGGCCGGGCGGCGCGGCCCTCCTCGACGGCGATGCGGACGAGCCGCCCGACGCCGTCGACGTCGATGGTCTCGAAGGGGGAGACGGCGAAGATGCCCTTGTCGAGGTAGGCGGAGAAGAAGGCGGCCTCCACGTCGTCGCGGGAGAAGCCCCAGGTGGTCTGGGTGAGGTCGTTGGTGCCGAAGGAGAAGAACTCGGCCTGGGCGGCGATGGCGCCGGCGGTGAGCGCGGCCCGCGGGAGTTCGATCATGGTGCCGACGGGGCACCGCACCTCGGTCCCGGACTCCGCGGAGACCTCGGCGAGCACCCGCTCCACCTCGGCGCGGACCAGCCGCAGCTCCTCCACGGTGTCCACCAGCGGCACCATGATCTCGGCCCGGGGGTCGCCGCCCGCCCGGCGGCGTTCGACGACGGCCTCGGCGACGGCCCGCACCTGCATGGCGACCAGGCCCGGCACGACCAGGCCGAGGCGGACCCCGCGCAGGCCGAGCATGGGGTTCTCCTCGTGCATGCGGTCCACGGCGGCCAGCAGCTCGGTGTCGTGCGGGTCGGGGTGCCCGCCCGCGGCCTCGGCGGAGGCGACGCGCACGGCCAGGTCGGTGCGGTCCGGCAGGAACTCGTGGAGCGGCGGGTCGAGCAGCCGGATGGTGACGGGCAGGCCGTCCATGGCGGCGAGGATGGCGGCGAAGTCGCCGCGCTGGAGCGGCAGCAGGGCCGCCAGGGCGCGGTCGCGGCCCTCCTGCCCGTCGGCGAGGATCATGGCCTCCACCAGGCGGCGGCGCTCGCCGAGGAACATGTGCTCGGTGCGGCACAGCCCGATGCCCTCGGCGCCGAAGCGGCGGGCGCGGGCGGCGTCCTCGGGGGTGTCGGCGTTGGCCCGCACGCCGAGGCGGCGCACGCCGTCGGCCCGGTCCATGGCGCGGTGCACGGCCTCGGCGACGCCGCCGGCGGCGCGGGCGGCGTCCGCGGTGCCGCCGTCCTCGAAGTAGCGCATCACCGGGGAGTCCGCGAGGGGCACGGCGCCGGCGTGCACGGCGCCCGCCGTGCCGTCGACGGAGAGCAGCGCGCCCTCCTCCACGACGGTCCCGGCCGCGGTGGTGAAGCGGCGGGCGGCGGGGTCCACGGTGAGGGAGTCGGCGCCGCAGACGCAGACCTTGCCCATGCCGCGGGCGACGACGGCGGCGTGGCTGGTCTTGCCGCCGCGGCTGGTGAGCACGGCCTGGGCGGCGATCATGCCGGGCAGGTCGTCGGGGGTGGTCTCCTGCCGGACGAGGACGACCCTCTCCCCCGCCGCCGCCCGCCGCACTGCCTCGGCGGAGGTGAAGACGGCGGTGCCGACGGCCGCGCCGGGCGAGGCGGGGATGCCGCGCGCCAGCGGCTCGCCGACCGCGGCGGTGTCGAACCGGGGGAACATCAGCCGGGCCAGTCCCTCGCCGGAGACCCGGGCGAGCGCCTCGTCGGGGCCGGTCAGGCCCTCGTCGGTGAGGGCGGCGGCGATCGCGAAGGCGGCCTCGGCGGTGCGCTTGCCCACCCGGGTCTGGAGCATCCACAGCGTGCCGCGCTCGATGGTGAACTCGATGTCGCACAGGTCCCGGTAGTGGTGCTCCAGGGTCCGCATGATCTCCAGCAGCCGGTCGTACGACGGCTTGTCGAGCCGCTCCAGCTCGGCGAGAGGCACGGCGTTGCGGATGCCGGAGACGACGTCCTCGCCCTGCGCGTTGGGCAGGTAGTCGCCGTAGACGCCGGGGCGCCCGGTGGCGGGGTCGCGGGTGAAGGCGACGCCGCTGCCGGAGTCGGCGCCGAGGTTGCCGAAGACCATGGCCTGGACGTTGACGGCGGTGCCCAGGTCGTCGGGGATGTGCTCGCGGCGGCGGTAGACGCGGGCCCGCTCGGTGTTCCAGGACCGGAAGACGGCGAGCACGGCGCGGCGCAGCTGCTCGACCGGGTCCTCGGGGAAGTCCTCCCCGGTGTGCTCGCGGATCAGCCGCCGGTACTCGCCCGCGAGGACGGCCAGGTCGGAGGCGTCCAGGCCGAGGTCGTCGGCGGCGCCGCGGTCCCGCTTCATGCGGGTGAGGGCGTCCTCGAAGACGGCCGCGTCGACGCCCATCACCGTGCTGCCGAACATCTGCAGCAGGCGGCGGTGGGAGTCGCGGGCGAAGCGCTCGCTGCCGGAGGTCTTGGCGAGGCCCTGTACCGAGTCGTCGTTGAGGCCGATGTCGAGGACGGTCTCCATCATGCCGGGCATGGAGAAGCGGGCGCCGGAGCGGACCGAGAGCAGCAGCGGGTCGTCGGGCTGCCCGAGCCGGCGGCCGACGGCCCGCTCCAGGGCCGCCAGGTGCCGCCCGACCTCCTCGCGCAGGCCCTCCGGCTCGGCGCCGGTGGCCAGGTAGGCGCGGCAGGCGTCCGTGGTGACGGTGAAGCCGGGCGGCACGGGCAGGCCGAGCCTGGTCATCTCGGCCAGGTTGGCGCCCTTGCCGCCCAGCAGGCCGGCCTGCTCGCGGCCGCCCTCGGCGAAGTCGTACACGTACGCGGCCATGCGGTGCGCCTCCCGTGCGGGGTGGTCGGGGTCGGTGATCGAGGTCGGTGGGGTGGGGTCGGCGGTTCGGGGTCGGTGGTTCGGGGGCGGCGGTTCGGGGCGGGACGGGCCCGCCGGCCGTGCGGGGCCGTCAGTCGTGGGGGACGACCGCCACCGGGCAGCGGGCGAAGTGCAGGGCGGCGTGCGCCACCGGCCCGACCCGCATCGCCACGGCGGGCCGGCGCACCCGGCGGCCGACCACCAGCAGCCCGGCGTGCCCGGCGGCCCGGACCAGCACCTCGCCGTGGGAGCCGAGCTCCACCTGCTCGACGACCTCGACCTGCGGGTACTTCTCCCGCCAGGGGGCCAGTGCGGCGGCCAGGGCCTTCCGCTCGATGTCGGACTGCCCCTCGGCGAGGTTCACCGCCGCCTCGCCGTAGCCGTACACCGGCGGCAGGCTCCAGGCCCGGACGACCCGCAGCACGGCGCCGCGCAGGGCCGCCTCGCCGAAGGCGAACCCCAGCAGCGCCGGGGCCGGGTCGCGGTAGCCCTTGACGCCCAGCACGACCTCCTCCCCCGCGCCCTCCAGCGCCCTGCCGCCCTGGGCGCGGACCATCACCACCGGTCCGGCGGCGCGGGCCAGCACCTGGGCGCCGACGGAGCCCAGGACGAACCCGGCGACGGCGCCGTAGCCGTGCGAGCCGAGGACCAGCAGCTCGGACCGCTCCGACCGGTCGAGCAGCACGGCGACCGCCGACTCCCCCTCCTGCTCGACGGAGGCCTCCAGGCCGGGGTGGCGCTCGAGCAGGGCGCGCTCCGCCTCCCGGACCATGCGGGCGGCCCAGTACCGCCGGGTCTCCTCGTCCTGGACGGCGGGGGCGTCCGGCGGCAGCGTGTTCCAGGAGTGGACCAGGACCAGCGGCCGCCCGCGCCGCAGGGCCTCGCGGGCCGCCCAGTCGGCCGCGGCGAGGCTCTCGGGGGACCCGTCGACGCCGACGGTCACGGGCCGGTCGGTCGCAGCTCGGTCGGTCGCGGGCCGGTCGGTCGCAGCTCGGTCGGTCGCGGGTCGGGACACGGTGACACCTCCGGTGGCGGGGATGCGCGGGGGGCGCGGCCTGTGCCGGGCCGGCGGGCGGCCGGTCCGGACACCTCCCACCTTCGCGGCCGGGGGCGGTGCCCGCTGGGGCCACAGGTCCCGACCTGCCGCCCGTCCGGCCCCGCCGGGCACCGCGCCGGACGGTGCGGCGGCGGCGCCCGCCCGGCGGGACGCCCGGGTGCCGCCGCGGGGCGGGCGCTGGGCCGGACGGGTGGCGGCCGGCGGGCCGTCCGGGTGAAACCGCCCGGACGCCCCCGGTCGGAGGAGGCCGGGCCCCGGACGGCGCGGCCGGGCGGTGCGGGGGCGCACGACCCCCTGCGGACCCGTGCGGGAGGCGGCCCCCGGGACCGGCGGGCCGCGCCGACGGGACCGGGGCGGCTCGGGACCCCGGGGCGGGCCGCCGGGGAGGCGGCCGGTCCCGGGCGGGCGGGGGCGCCCGGCGCGGGTACCGGTAGGGGCATGGACGCGACCCTCTCGCTGGTCCTGCTGCTGCTCTTCCTCTGGGGCCTGTGCTCCCAGCGGGTGGAGCGGGTCGAGCTGACCGCCCCCATCGCCTTCGTCCTCGCCGGGCTGCTGCTCGGCGCGGGCACCGGCGCCGTCGACCTCGCCCCCTCCCGGGAGACGGTCAAGGCCCTGGCCGAGATCAGCCTCACCTGGGTGCTCTTCACCGACGCCGCCCGGCTGTCGTTCCGCGAGGTGCGGCCCGACCTGGGCCTGTACGTGCGGCTCCTCGGCGTGGGCCTGCCGCTGTGCATGGCGTTCGGGGCGCTGCTGGCGGCCGGCCTGCTGCCGGGCGTGTCCGGCTGGGCCGCCCTGTACGTGGGGGCGGCGCTGGCGCCGACCGACGCGGCGCTGGGCGCGGCGATGATGGTGAACCCGCTGGTGCCGGCGCGGGTCCGGCGGATGGTCAACGTCGAGAGCGGGCTCAACGACGGCATCGCCACGCCCTTCGTGGTGCTGGCGGTGGCGGGGACGGCGTCCGCGGTGGCGGGGGGCACGGGCCACCACGGCGCGGGCGGCGCGGCCGTGGAGCTGCTGGTCGGCGTCGTGTACGGCGCGGCGGTGGGGGCGGGCGGCGGGTGGCTGGTCCGCGCGGCGCTGCGGCGCGGGTGGGCGGCGGAGGAGTTCACCGGTGCGGCCGTGCTGGCGCTGGCGCTGCTCTGCTACACCTCGGCGCTGGCGGTCGGCGGCAACGGCTTCGTGGCGGCCTTCGTCGCGGGGCTGGCGTTCGGCACGGTCCACGGGGGCGCGCCGGAGTGGCAGCTGCGGTTCACCGAGCAGACCGCGTCGGTGCTGTCGCTGCTGGTGTGGCTGGTCTTCGGCGCGGTCGCGGTGCCGTACGCGTTCGGGCACCTGACCTGGCAGGCGGTCGCCTACGCGCTGCTGAGCCTGACGGTGCTGCGGATGGTGCCGGTGGCGCTGTCACTGGTCCGCAGCGGACTGGACCGCCGCACGGTGCTGTTCGTCGGCTGGTTCGGGCCGCGCGGGCTGGCGTCGGTGATCTTCGTGCTGCTCGCGGTGGAGGAGCTGGACCCGGCCGCGGAGCGGGCGGTGGTGCCGGTGGTGGTGTGCACGGTGCTGCTGAGCGTCCTGGCGCACGGCCTCAGCGCGGGGCCGCTGGCCCGCCGGTACGGTGCGGCGGAGACGGAGGCGGCGGCAGCGAAAGGGGCGGCGGCGAAAGGACCGGCGGCCGCGGAGGGCGCGGCCGCCGGTCCCGGGGGCGCCCGGGGTGCCGAGCTGCCGGTGCGGGGGCTCTCCGCCCGCGCCACGGGACCGGGGCGGCCCGGCGGGACGTGAGCGGAGCCGCCCGGCGGGGCGCGGGCGCCGCGCGCATCTCGTGCGCCCGGCGCCCCGCCACCGCGCCCGCGGCCCTGCGGGGCGGGCCGCTCCGGGCCCGCGTCCGGGCCGGGGAAGGCCCGCGGCTCAGGGTGGCCCCGTCACCGTCCGGCCCTCCGGTACTGCGTGAGGACGGCTGCACCGACCTGCTCGGCCGACCGGCACACCACGTCCGTGTGCGGGCCGTCCGCGGGGCGGCGCCCCCGGGATCCCGAGCGTGTCCCGGGGCGGCCGCCCGGCGCCCCGGCCCTCAGAGGGCCCGGACGACGCGGCCGGTGAGGCGGGTGACGGCGATGCGGATCCACAGGTCGCGGTCGCCGCCCGCCCAGGGCCGGGGGGCGGCGCGGGAGGCGAGGGCGCGCAGCTCGTCCGGGTCGGTGACGCGCTCGGCCCGGCCGGTGGCCAGGACGCTCCAGCCCTGGCTGAGGGCGTCGTCGACCTGGTCGACCTCGAAGGCGACCTCCTGGCCGATGGCGGCGGCGGGGGCCGCTCCCGCGGCGGTCCGGTAGACGATGCGGTCGCCGTCGACGGCGTAGTTGACCGGCAGGACGGAGATGCCGAGGTCGGTGGTGAAGGCGACACGCCCCACCCCGCGGCTGTCCAGGCGCGTGCGGCACTCCTCGGCGCCGAGCTCCTCCAGTTCGGGCCGGGCGGCGGCCTCGGAGCGGCCGGGCGGGAGGCCGACGTCCCCGCCGCGCAGCTGCTCGGCGGTGGTCTGCAGGGCTCCGGCCAGCCGCAGCAGGGCGCCGGGCTCGATCTGGGCGGGCCGCTCCTCCACGTACTGCAGGTAGCGGACGGCCATGCCGGCGCGGGACGCCACCTGCTCGCGGCTGAGCCCGAGCTGGCGGCGGCGCAGGGCCGCGCGGCGCCCGATGTCGCCGGCGTGGGGCGGCTCGGCGGGGCTGCCGGGCTGGTCGCTGCCGGACGGGACGGGCACGTCGGGCCGGCCGAGCTGTCCGGGGCTGCCGGACTGGTCCTGCTGCTGGGTCACGGCGGACACCTCCGGGTCGGGTGTGCGCGGCGGTACGGGACGTCCCCTCCCCTCCCCAGGGAAGCACCCGCGGCGGCGGTCCGCCAGGTGCGCCGCCCGCCCGGGCCGCCGGGGGCCGCCGGTGGGGGTGACCAGGCCGTAGTGGCCGTCGCTGCGGTGGTGGAGCACGGCGCCGCGCCCGGTGGCGGCGTCGGTGAAGAAGACGAAGGGCAGGCCGGTGGCCTCCAGCCGCCGCACGGCCTCGGCCACCGTGGTCCGGGGCGCGGGGACCTCGCTGACGGTGACCGGCAGGCCGGCCGGGGGCAGGCCCGCGCCGGCGGCGGGGCCGGTGCGGGCCAGGCGGTAGCCGGTGGGACCGGCCCGGTAGACCAGGGTGTCGAAGCCGGTGGCCGTGTCGGTGAAGAGGCGGAACCGGTGGCCGAGGGCGTCCATCTCGAAGACGGCCTCGTGGACCGGTTCGACGGGCGGTCCGGACGGCGCGCGGCGCACGACGCGCCGCTCCCCCGGGGGCAGTCGGCGCGGTGCCGGGGCGCCCTCGCGGCCGGCCGGGGTCCGGCGCAGGCCCGCGCGGTCGAGCCGGCCCGCCAGCAGCTCGGCGAGCAGGTCGACCGCCGCCGCCGGGGTGGGGCCGCCCGCGCGGGCCCGCACCAGCCGCCCGCCGACGTCCACGGCCGCCTCGGCGGAGGCCGGACGGGCGCCGGACGGGCAGGCCGCCTGCGTGAGCCGCACCCGGACCCCGAGCACCGGTCCGGGCAGGGCGGCGACGACGGCCCCGACGGCGGTCCGCGCGCGGTCGGCGGCACGGCGGGGGACGTCGCCGTGCCGCTCCACCAGCACCTCGACGCCGCCCGGCAGGGCGACGGGCGACACCTCGACGGGCGGCGTTCCCACGGGCGGCGTTCCCAGGGGCGGCGTTCCCACGGGCCGTGTCCCGGCCGGCGGGCCGGCGGGCCCCTTCCCTGCGGGCAGCACCTTCGGACCGGTCATCAGTGCACCTCCTCCTCCGGCCACCAGGCTGCACCCCGCCGACGGCGCGGACCGAGGGCCGAAGGGGTCCCGACGGCGCGCCCAGAGGCCTGCCCGCGGGCCGGCGGCGGTGCCGGACGGCCCGCGGGGCCGGGACCTCCGGCACCTGCGCACGGGCCGCGCCGGGGCGGGACATTGGCGGCGCCCCGACCACCAGGGACGGGCGACAACCACGGACGGGCGGCCGCCACGGACGGGCGGCAGGCGCGGACCGGGGGACGGGGCCCTGACGGGAGGACGGGTCCCGGCCGGGTCCCGGCCGGGTCGGGGCGCGGACGGCAGCGACGGGCAGCAACGAGCAGCGGAGATGGGGAGAGGGCCATGGCAGTCCTGCGTGCACACCGGATCCGGATCGGCAGACCCGGGCGGACACCGGCCGGGGAGGCCGGCGAGGCGGGGAAGGCGGCCGTGCGGCCGGAGGCGGCGGCCGCCGGGGCGGCGGGGGTGCGGGCGCTCGCCGTCCTGCGCGTCGCCACCGGAGCGGTGTTCCTCTGGGCCTTCCTCGACAAGGCCTTCGGCTGGGGCTGGGCGACCCCGTCGAAGGGCGCCTGGGTGAACGGCGGCTCGCCCACCCGCGGGTTCCTGGGCCACGTGGCGGCCGGACCGCTGCAGTCGGTGTTCCACTCCTGGGCCGGCGCGTGGTGGGCGGACTGGCTCTTCATGGCCGGCCTGCTCGGCATCGGCCTGGCCCTGACCGCGGGGGTCGCCCTGCGGATCGCGGCGGCCGGCGGGGCCGTCCTGATGGCGCTGATGTGGGCGGCGGAGTGGCCCCCGGCCCGGCACCTGTCGGACGGCTCGGCCAGCATGTCGACGAACCCGCTGGTGGACTACCACGTGGTCTACGCGCTGGTCCTGGTCGCCGTGGCGGTGCTCGGCGCGGGCGGCACCTGGGGGCTGGGGCGCCGGTGGGCCGCGCTCCCGGTGGTCCGCGACCACCCCTGGCTGCGCTGACCGGCGCGGGCCGCGGGGCCGGGACGGAGGGCCGGGACGGGCCTCCGTCCCGGCCCCGCGGCCATGGGACCTTGGGCTCGGAGCCGGGCGCCGATCGGCCCTGCCGCGCCCGCCGGGACCGCCGCACGCTGGGGGCGAGGGGCCCTTCCGGCCCGTCCGACGACGTACGGAGGCAGCCATGAGCGCGTTCCGAGGCGGGCGGCCGGTGGTCGCGGGCGTGGGGCGGTCCGCGACGGCGCTGCGGGCGGCGCACTGGGCCGCGGACGAGGCCGTGCGGCGGGGCGTCCCGCTGCGGATGGTCCACGCCCTGGAGTGGCCGCCCGGGTCGGACCCGCACCCCGCGGTGGACCACCCGGAGCGGACCTGGAGCGCCCACTACCGGGCCGCCGGCGAGGCCGTCCTGCGCGAGGCGGCCGACGAGGTGCGCCGCCGCCGCCCCGAGGCGGACGTGGAGACCCTCCTGGCGGACGGGTCGCGGGCCGCGGTGCTGCGCGCGCAGGGCGACGAGGCCGCGCTCCTGGTCATCGGGGCGAAGCGGCTGGCCGCCGAGGACGTGCTGACCACCGGCAACCTGGGCGTGGCGCTGACCTCGCACGCGGGCTGCCCCGTGGCGGTGGTCCGGGTGCCCGAGCACGTGACGCACGAGCCGCCGCTGGTCGTGGTCGGCGTGGACGGCTCGGAGAACTGCCGGGACGCCGTGGCCGTCGCCTTCGAGGAGGCCGCGCTGCGCGGCGCCCGGCTGCTGGCGGTGGAGGCCCGGCAGCACGTCGGCCGGCCGCTCGCGGAGTCCCGGAACCGGGAGCTGGAGGAGCGGGTGCGCGCGGACCTGTCCGAGGCGACCGCGGGCTGGCAGGAGAAGTACCCGGAGGTCGAGGTGCGGCACGAGGTGCTGCCCGGCAAGCCGGCGCAGGTCCTGCTGCGGGAGGCCGCGCACGCCCGCTGCCTGGTGGTGGGGACGCGGGGCCTCGGCGGCTTCCGCGGCCTGCTGCTGGGCTCGGTGAGCCACGTGCTGCTGCACCACGCGGCCTGCCCGCTGATCGTGGTCCCGCCGCGGACCGGCTGACCGGTGGCCGCCGCGGAGCGGGAGGGCGCCGTGCGGCAGGGGGGCGGCGCGGCGCGGGCACCCGCCGCGGGGGCGCGGGCCCGGGGCCTGACGCCGCAGGAGGCGGCCCGGCGGCTCGCCGTGCACGGGCCGAACCGGGTGGAGCAGCGCCGGCGGGTGCCGCTGCGGTCGCGGGTGGCGGCGCAGCTCCGGGACCCGCTGATCCTGGTGCTGCTGGCCGCCGTCGTGCTGACCGTGGCGACCGGCGACCACGCCGACGCGGTCGTCATCGCCCTCGTCGTCGTCGCGAACACGACGGTCGGCGTGGCGCAGGAGGTCCGCGCGGACAGCGCGGTGGAGGCGCTGACGGAGATGTCCGCGCCCACCGCACGGGTGCTGCGGGACGGGAGCGGCCAGCGGGTGCCGGCGGCCGAGGTGGTGCCGGGGGACGTGCTCCTGCTCGGCGAGGGGGACGTCGTGGCCGCCGACGCGGCGCTGGTGGAGGCCTCCGCGCTGCTGGTCGACGAGTCGGCGGTGACCGGCGAGTCCGTCCCGGTGGAGAAGGCCGTCGCGGGGGCGGGGGCCGTGGCCGGGGGCGCGGGCGCGGCGGGGGCCGCCGGCGCGGGGGGCGCGGCCGGGGCTGGGGGCCTGCTGCAGGCGGGGACCGTGGTCGTGCACGGCCGGGGCGTGGCGGAGGTGACCGCGACGGGGGCGGCGAGCACCCTCGGCCGGATCGCCGCCCTGCTGGAGGCCCGTCCGCAGCGCACCCCGCTGCAGCGCCGGCTCGCGGACCTGGGCCGGGTGCTGGCGCTGACCGCGGTGGCGCTCTGCCTGGTCGTCTTCGCGTCCGGCCTGGCACGGGGCCAGGGCTTCGAACTGATGGCGGTGACGGCGGTCAGCCTGGCGGTGGCGGCCGTGCCCGAGTCGCTGCCCGCGGTGGTGACGCTCTCCCTGGCGCTGGGCGCCCGGCGGATGGCGGCCCGGCACGCGGTGGTGCGCCGGCTGCACGCCGTGGAGACGCTGGGGTCGGTGACGGTGCTCGCGACCGACAAGACCGGCACCCTCACCGAGGGCCGGATGGCGGTCGGGCGGGTGTGGACGCCGTACGGGTCGGCGCGCCTCACCGGGACGGGGTACCGGCCCGTGGGCGAGGTGCTGGTCGAGGCCGGTACGGAGGGCGGGGCCGGTACGAAGGGCGGGGCCGGGGCGGACGGCCCGGACGGCCGCCCGGACCGGGCGGGCGGGCCCGGGGGCGCGGGGGCGGACGCCGCGGCGCGGGCCGCGGTGCGCGCGGCCCTGGAGGCGGCGGCGCTGTGCAACGACGCGTCCCTGCGGCCGCCCGCCCCCGGCACGGACCGCTGGACCGCCCTGGGCGACCCCACCGAGGCCGCCCTGCTCGCCGCCGCCGCGAAGGCGGGCCTGGACCGGGACGCCCTGGTCCGGGAGCAGCCGCGGATCGCCGAGGCGCCGTTCGACAGCGCGCGGCGGCGCATGACGACCCTGCACCGGCGGCCCTCCGGCCGGGTGCGGGTGTGCCTGAAGGGCGCCCCGGAGGCGGTGCTCGACCCGGCGGTCGTGGCGGAGCCCCCGGCCGTGCTGGAGCGGGCGCGGGCGGAGGCCGCGCGGCTGGCCCGCGACGGCTTCCGGGTCCTGGCCGTGGCGGGCGGTGAGGCGGACGGCCCCGATCCGTCGGCCGCCGAGTCGGGGCTGCGGCTGCTCGGCCTGGTCGGGATCGACGACCCGCCGAAGGCCGCCGCCGCCGGCACCCTCGCGGCCTGCCGCGCCGCGGGGATCGTCCCGGTGCTCGTCACGGGGGACCACCCGGCGACGGCCCGGTCCGTCGCCGTCCGGCTCGGCCTGCTGGACGGGGACGGCGGAACCGGCGGAGGGCGCGGCGGCGGGCCGGACGGGGTGGTGACCGGCGGCGACCTCGCCGCGGGCCGGGTCGGCGACATCACCCGGGTGCGGGTCTTCGCCCGCACCTCCCCCGAGCAGAAGGTGGACGTCGTCCAGGCCTGGCGCGACCGGGGCCAGGTCACCGCCATGACCGGCGACGGCGTCAACGACGGCCCCGCCCTGCGCCGGGCCGACATCGGCGTCGCCATGGGCCGCCGCGGCACCGAGGTCGCCCGGCAGGCCGCCGACCTGGTGCTCGCCGACGACGAGCTGGGCACGGTGGTGGCCGCCGTCGAGGAGGGCCGCCGCGTCTACGACAACATCCGCCGGTTCCTGCTGTACGGGCTGGCCGGGGGCGCCGCCGAGATCCTGGTCATGCTCACCGGTCCGCTGCTCGGCCCGGCCGTGCCGCTGCGGGCGGGCCAGATCCTCTGGATCAACCTGCTGACGCACGGCCTGACGGGGGTGGCCATGGGCGCCGAGCCCGCGTCGCCGCGGGCGATGCGGCGGCCGCCGCGCCCGCCCGAGCAGCACGTGCTGGGCGACGGGCTGTGGGCGGGGGTGCTGGAGCTCGGGGTGTTCGTCACGGCCGTCGGGCTGGGGGCCGGCCTGTGGGTCCGGCACGGCGGCGGGCCGTGGCAGACGACGCTCTTCCTGGCGCTGCTCGCCGCCCAGCTGGGGGTGTGCGCGGGCCTGCGGGAGCGCTGGCGCACCCGGGAGAACCCGTACCTGCCGCTGGCCCTGGCGGCCTCGGCGGGGCTCGGGCTCGCGGCGGTGTACGTGCCCGCGCTGCGCGCGGTGCTGGAGACGGTCCCCCTGGGAGGGGCGGAACTGCTGGCCGCAGCGGCCGCCGGGGTCGCGGCCGCCGCCGCGGCCAGGCTGGTGCGGCGGCGGGCGCGGCGGCGGGACGTCCGGACGGACGGCGGGACGGCCGGCGGGGCGGACGCCCGGACGGACGGCGGGGCGGACGCTCGGGCGGACGGCGGGTCGGCCGGGGGCGGGCGGCCGGGAACGGCCGGGGTCAGCGGTACGGGACCACGGCGACCGGGCACGCGGCGTGGTGGACGGCGGCGTGCGTGACCGGGCCGATGTGCAGGCCCACGGCGGACTCCCGGTCCCGGCGCCCCACGACCAGCAGCCCGGCCTGCACGGCCGCCGCCGCCAGCGGGGCCCCGGCGCTCCCGCGCACCGTCTGGTGCACGACCCGCACCTGCGGGTGCTTCTCCCGCCAGGGCCGCAGCACGGCCTCCGCCCGCTCCTCGTCCGCGACGAGCAGCCGGGCGGCGGCCGCCGGCTCCAGCGGGGCCGGTCCGTGCTCGAAGCCCGCCGGGGGGTTCCAGGCATGGACGGCCCGCAGCAGGGCGGACCGCAGGGCGGCCTCCTCGAAGGCGAAGGCGAGCACGTCGTCGCAGGGCCTGCGCAGGTCCAGGCCCAGGACCACCTCCCGGGGCGGCGCTCCGGCGGGGTGCTCCGCGGCGGGCGCGGGCGGCAGGTCCGCGGCGGCCCGGACCAGCACCACCGGGCAGGCGGACCGGGACAGGACCGTCTGGGCCACGGAGCCGATCAGGAAGCCCCGGAGGGCGCCGAGGCCGCGCGAGCCGAGGACCAGCAGGGCGGCGCGCCGCCCCGCCGCGGTCAGGACCTCGGCCGGGGCGCCGGGCACCTGCGCGGTGGTGACGGCGGCACCGGCGTGGCGGGTGCGCAGCTCCACCTCCATCCGGGCCAGCACCCGCTCGCCCCAGCGGCGCCCCTCCCGGTCGGCCTCGGCGTGGCGGTGGCCTTCGGGCAGCCGGGGCCACGCCTGGACGAGTTCGACGGGCAGGCCGCGGAGCAGCGCCTCGCGGGCCGCCCAGTCGGCGGCGGCGACGCTCTCGGGCGAGGCGTCGAGGCCGACGACGATCGGTCGGGGCATGGGGGCCTCCTGTCGGCGGGGCGGACGCTGCCGTCCGCCCCGGTCCTGCCCGGCCGGCCGGGGTGCGGGCGGTCGGGGTGCGGGCCGCGGGGTGCGGCCGGTCGGGGTGCGGGCCGTCCCGGTGCGCCCGGGCGCGGCGGCGCCCTGCCGGGCGCCGTGCGGCCGGTCCGTGCGGACGGTCCGTGCGGCCGGTCCGGGCTCCGTGCGTCCAGCCTCGGCGCCCGGACCCGCCGCCGGCCAGGGGCGAAGGTCCCCGCGGCGGGCGGTCGCACGGCGTCCCGGCCGCGGGCGGGCCGTCCGGTGGGGCGGCCCGCGCGCCCGGGCGGCGCGGAGGACCCGTCAGTCCTGTGCCGGGGGCGGGGTCCGCGCCTCGGGCACGACCGCGACCGGGCAGGGGGCGTGGTGCAGCACGGCGTGGTTGACCGGGCCGAGCTGGAGGCCGACCGCGCTGTGGCGGCGGCGGGCGCCGACGACCAGCAGGTCGGCGTCGGCGGCGGCCTCCAGCAGGGCCTTGTGGGAGCCGGCGTTGCGCGGCTCCAGCCGGAGGAGCACGCCCGGGTGGGCCGCGGCCGCGTCGGCGGTGGCCGCCTCCAGCATGCGGCGCGCCTGGACGTACCCGGCGTCCGCCATCGCGTTCATCGCCGGACCGTAGAGCAGGAACGGGTCGGTGGAGTGCCAGGCGTGCACGGCCTCCAGCCGTGCGCCCCACGTCTCCGCGAGGTCGAGGGCGAACTCCGCGGCGGCGCGGGACGACCCGGGGTCCCCCACCCCCAGGACGACGCGGCCGTGCCGGCGGTCCACCGCGTCGTCCCCGCCGCGCACCACGACGACGGGGCAGGCCGCGCGGGCGGCGGTCTGCAGGCCCGTCGAGCCGAGCAGCAGCCCGGCGAAGCCGCCGCGCCCCCGGTCGCCGACCACGAGGACCGACGCCTCGCAGGCCGCCTCCAGCAGCGCCGGGACGGTGGCCTGCGGGACCACCTCGGCCCGGACCTCGACCCCGGGACGGCGGGTCCCGGCCCGTTCGGACGCGGTGTCGACCAGTTCGGCGACGGCCTTGCGGGCGAGGGCCAGGTCGGGGTTGTCGGACGCGTCGGGCTCGTAGCGGTCCCACAGCGAGGTGTGCAGCAGGCGCAGCGGCACGCCGCGCACGTGGGCCTCGTCGGCCGCCCAGTCGACGGCGCGCAGGCTGGAGGCGGAGCCGTCGATGCCGACGACGACGGGGAGGGGCATGGTGGTCCTCCGTCCGGACGGGCCCGCGCGTCCGGGGTGCGGCGCGCGGGCGGTGCACGGGCGACGGTGCCCGTTCCGGTACCAGTGCACGCCGGGGCCACCCGATCGGGCGAGGGCCGAACGGTCCAGGACCCGGCGGCGGCGCGGCCGGGCGGGGCCGGGTCCGGGGACGGTCGGGACGGCGCGGGGCCGGGACCGGGCCCGGGTCCGGGGACGGTGCGGGTACGAAGGTCCCGGGCCGCCGGGCCGGGGCGGCCCTTGGCGGCCCGGCGGGCGCGGGGTCAGCCTGGAGGCCGGCAGGCGGTGCGGGAGGTGGCGGTCATGACGTCGGACGAGGGACGGGGCCGGGAGCCCGGCGCGCAGCAGCAGGAGCGCGGGCAGGGGCAGGAGGCACGGGGGAGGCGGCGGATCGTGGTGGGCGTGGACGGCTCGCCCCCGTCGCGGGCGGCCCTGCGCTGGGCGGCGGACCAGGCGGCCCTGACGGGCGCGGTGGTCGAGGCGGTCACCGGCTGGGAGTTCACGCCGGTGTACGGGTGGAGCGTCCCGTCGCTCGACCCCGAGCTGGCCGCGGCGGCGGAGCAGACCCTGACGGAGAGCGTCCGCGAGGTGCTGGGTCCGGAGCCGGCCGTGGAGGTGCACAGGTGCACGGCGTCCGGCAACGCCGCCCAGGTGCTGCTGGACCGTGCCCACGGCGCGGACCTGCTGGTCCTGGGCAACCGCGGGCACGGCGGGTTCGCGGGGGCCCTGCTCGGCTCGGTGACCCAGCACTGCGTGCACCACGCGGACTGCCCCGTGGTGGTCATCCCCCACGGCCGCGGCTGACCCGGCCCGGCCCGGGCGGCGGCCGGGGCCGCACGGTCCCGCCGTGCCGCGCCGGCCGGGGGCCGGGCCTCCGCACGGGGCCGCACGGGGCCGCCCCGGCCCGGACCCGAGCGGACCGGAGCGGACCGGACCGGCCGCCGCCGGGGCAGGGCCGGTCGGCGGCGGCGGCCGGGGACGGACGGCCCACGCGGCGGCCCCGGCGGCGGGGCGACAGTGAGGGGGTGGGGCCGGGCCGGCGTCCCGAGGGGACGCCCGGCGGCCGCCGGACCGGAAGGAGCCTTGACGATGCGACACCGTACCGTGGGAGAGCTGATGACCTCCGGGGTGGTCCGCGCGCACCCGGACACCCCCTTCAAGGAGTTCGCCCAGCTGCTGGAGCGCAACGACGTGACGGCGGTGCCGGTGGTGGACGAGGAGGACCGCCCCCTGGGGGTGGTGTCCGAGGCGGACCTGCTGCGGCACGCCGCGGCCGGCGAGGACCCGGCGGGGCTGCTGCCCCCGGCGCGGCTGTCCCCCCGGGAGCGGGCCAGGAGCGAGGCCCTCACCGGGCAGGGCCTGATGAGCAGTCCGGCGGTGTGCGCCCGCCCCGAGTGGACGGTCGTCGAGGCCGCCCGGCTGATGGAGGGCAAGCGGCTCAAGCGGCTGCCCGTCGTCGACGAGGCGGGCCGGCTGATCGGGATCGTCAGCCGCTCGGACCTGCTGCGGGTCTTCCTGCGCAGCGACCGGGCGATCCACGAGGAGATCCGGCACGAGGTCCTCGACGGGACCCTCGGCCTGTACCCGGACTCGGTGGACGTCCAGGTGCACGAGGGGCAGGTGACCCTGTCCGGGGTCCTGGAGCGGCACAGCCAGCAGCAGGCCCTGGTCCGGCTGTGCCGGGGCGTGGACGGCGTGGTCGCGGTCCACGACCGGCTCGGCTACCGGGCCGACGACACGACGGGCCAGCCGGTGGGACCGGCCGGCCGCAGGTGACCGGAGTCCCCGCGGCCCGGTGGGGGCCGCGGGGCCACGCGAGGAGGCGGAGTCCGATGCGCCCTACCGCACCCCAGCAGCGTCAGCCCGGCCGTCCCGGCCGGGCCGTCCGCCTGCGCCGCGCCCTGGGCCGGGACGGCAACCCCCTGTGGCGCCCGGTCGACCGGGCGCGGACCAGGCTCGCCTCGGTGGTGCTGCTGCTGGCGGTGGTGGCGGTGGCGCTGTCCGCGGCGTTCTCCTGGACGCTGTACCGGTCGGACCTGAGGGCGGCCGACGCGCTCGCCGCGCACCGCCACCGGGTGGCGGCCACGACCCTGGCCGCGGCGCCGCAGGACGGCACCTGGATGCCGGGGGCGCTGGGCCCGCCGGTCCCGGCCCGCTGGCACTACCCGGCGCAGCGGACGCACACCGCGCCGGTGCCCGTGAGGAGCGGGACCCCCGCGAGGAGCACCGTCACCGTGTGGGTCGACGACCACGGGGCGCCGGCCGGCCCCCTGCGCTCCTCCGCCGACATCGTGACGGGCGCCGTCCTCGCGGGCTTCGCCGCGCTCACCGGCTCGGCGCTGCTGTGCGGGTCCGTCCAGGCGGTGGGCCGCCGGCGGATCGACGCCCGCACGGCGGCGGCCTGGGAGCGGGAGTGGGAGCAGGTCGAGCCGGGCTGGTCGGGTCGCTCCCGGTCGTCCTGACCCCGTTCCCCGGGCCCGCACGGGCCGGGATCCGCACGCGGCGCGCGGCGGGAGCCCGGTCCGCGCGGGCGTCGTCCCCGGGGCGCCCTCCGGGCCGGCCCTCCGCAAGGCCCCGGGGAGGCTCCTCGGGGCCTTCGGCGGGGGCCCGGGACGTGCCGTGGGGGGCGCCGTGCGGGGACGGGCGCCGTACGGGTCCGGGCCGGTGTGCGTGCCGCGGGGGCGCCCCGCGGCCGGTGGCGGCCTCCGCGGCCGGGCCGGGGCCCGGACGGCCGCGGAGGCGCACACGGGCGGCCGGTGCCCTCGGGGCACCGGCCGCCTGCGGGTCTCCCGGCCGGTTCAGTAGAGCGGGGCGGTCCTGGGCGGCTCGCGGTGCTGCGGGTGCGGGGCGTGCAGGCGGCAGTCGACGCCGACGACGCCCTCGACGGCGCGCGCCAGGCGGGCGGCAACCGGGACGAGGCAGGCGTCGCCGACCTCGCCGTCCAGCGTCACCACCCCTTCCACGACGGTGACGGAGACGCCGGCGGACGCCGGGCCGGGAAGGCCCTCGGCGAGCTCGCGCCGCACCTCGTCGGCGAGCTGGCCGTCCGCCCGCAGGAAGACCTTCAGCAGGTCGGTGCGGCTCACCACGCCGACCGGCCGCCGCTCGGCGTCGACCACGGGGAGCCGCTTGACGTGGTGCCGCGCCATCAGGCGGGCCGCCTCGGCGAGCGGGACGTCGGGCGCGACGCACACGGCGGGCCCGGTCATCACGTCGGAGGCGGTGACGCCGCCGGCCTTCTCGATCTCCTGGATCTGCTGCAGCTGCTCCCGGCGGGACGGCTCGTACCCGCGGTAGGCCTCCTTCTGCAGGAGGTCCGCCTCGGAGACGACGCCGACGACCCGGCGGTCGGCGTCGAGCACCGGGAGGGCGCTGATCCGCCAGTGGCCCATGGCCGCGGCGATCTCCTTGAAGGGGGCGTGCCGGGAGACGGCGACCACGGGGGTGCTCATGACGTCCCGCACGCGGTAGGGCGCAGCCATCGTTCTCTCCTCCTCCGGTCCGTCCCGCCCCTGGTCGGACGGCTCCCCGGGGGCGGGCCCCGGGGCCCGCCGGGCCCCACTGCCATCGTGCGCGCGGGCGGCGGCGCGCGGTCAGGGGCCGAAGGTCCCCGGGGGCAGCCCCGGTGGCCGATACTCGGGGCCATGCGGAAACTCCCGGCCGGGACCCCGGCCCCGTGCAGGACTGCCCCGTGCAGGACGTCCCCGTGCCGGACGTCCCCGTGCAGCACCCCGGCCGTGCGGACGCCCCCGGCGGCCGCCGTGCGGGAGGGGCGCGGATGACGGCGGACACGGCCGGGCCGGCGGAGGGCGCCGGGTACGCCGAGGACGCCGAGGTGGTGGTCGTCGGGGCGGGGGCGGCGGGGCTGTCCCTGGCCCGGCACCTGGCCGGGGTGGTGACGGACGGTCCGCTGGTGGTGGTCGAGCCGCCGGACGGCCCGGCCCGCAGCCCGCTGCGGACCTGGTGCTGGTGGGAGGCGGGGCCCGGCCCGTACGACGCGGCGGTGCGGCACGCCTGGGACCGGATCGCGGTCCACGGCCCCGACGGCACGCTGACCGACCGGCCGATCGCCCCGCTGCGGTACCGGATGCTGCGGTCGGACGACTTCGAGGCGCTGGTCGGCGCGGAGCTCGCCGCGCACCCGGCGGTGCGGCGGGTCACCGGGCGGGTGACGGCGGTCCGCGACGGGGCGCACCGCGCCGAGGTGGACGTGGAGGCGCCGGAGGGCCCCCGGCGGCTGCGGGCCCGCTGGGTGTTCGACTCCCGCCCGCTCCCGGCGCTGCCGCCCGCCCGCACCAGCCTGCTCCAGCACTTCCGCGGCTGGTTCGTCCGCACGGCCGCGCCGGTCTTCGACCCGGGGGCGGCGCTGCTGATGGACTTCCGGCTGCCGCAGCCCCCGCGCGGGGTGGCCTTCGGCTACGTGCTGCCCACCGGGCCGCGGGAGGCGCTGGTGGAGTACACCCTCTTCTCCCGCGCCCGGCTGGACGGGCCCGCGTACGACGCCGGCCTGGAGCACTACCTGCGGGAGGTGCTGGGCGTGGCGGAGTTCGAGGTGACCGGCACCGAGGAGGGCGCGGTGCCGATGACCGATGCGGCCTTCCCCCGCCGCACCGGCGCCCGGACGTTCCGCATCGGCACGGCGGGCGGCGCGACCCGCCCGGCGACCGGCTACACCTTCAGCACGGCGCAGCGGCAGGCCCGGGCCGTCGCGGCGGCGTACGCGGCGGGGCGGGTGCCGGTGCCGCCGCCGCCGCACCGCCGCCGGCACCTGGCGATGGACGCGGCCCTGCTGCGGGCGGTGGACACCGGGCGGATCAGCGGCGCGGAGCTGCTGGCCGGGCTCGTGGCGTCCGGTCCGCCGGAGCGGCTGCTGCGCTTCCTGGACGGCGGCTCGTCGCTGCGCGAGGAGGTCCTGATGGGCTTTCGGACGCCGGTGGTGCCGATGGCGCTGACCTGCCTGGAGCTGCCGCTGCTGCGCCGTACCGGGGTCCCGCGCGCCCGGTAGCGCCCCACCGTCCCGCCGTCCCGGAGGGCCGTCCGCGCGCCCGCCCCGCCGCGGCAGGCCCGGGGGCCCCGCACGGACGTCCGGTTACGATGCGGATCATGACAGATATCGGCATCCGGTCCGCCGTCGCGGACGACATCCCCGCCATCGTGGCCATGCTGGCCGACGACGTGCTGGGGGCCATGCGCGAGTCCCCCGACGACCTGAGCCCGTACGTCGCCGCGTTCGAGCGGCTCCAGGGGGACCCGAACCAGCACCTCGTGGTGGCCGAGCGGGACGGCGAGGTGGTCGGCACCCTCCAGCTGACCGTCATCCCCGGCCTGTCCCGCCGCGGCAGCACCCGGTCGGTCGTCGAGGGCGTGCGCGTGCACGGCTCGGAGCGCGGGCGGGGCCTCGGCCGGCAGCTGATGGAGTGGGCGGTCGACGAGTCCCGCCGCCAGGGCTGCTCGCTGGTCCAGCTGACCTCCGACGCGGCGCGGCCGGACGCCCACCGCTTCTACGAGCAGCTCGGCTTCGTCGGGTCGCACGTCGGCTTCAAGCTGCAGCTCTGAGCCGCCGCCCGGGACGCCCGGCGCGGCGCGCCGGGGCGTTGCGCGGTACCGCCGCAGGGGTAGGGGCGGTAGCGTCTGGTCCCGCGGACGACGGTCCGCGACAACGAGGAGGCAGGGGTTGAGTCTGCTGCGCAGCCGGGAGCTCTCGGACGCGTTCGACCGGGCGGCTCCCGCCTACGACAGGCTGGTGGGGGCCAATCCCGGGTACCACCGCCATCTCCGGCTCGCCGCACGGCGGCTGGGCCTGCCGGACGGCGGCCGGGGGCTGGAGGTGTTGGACCTCGGCTGCGGGACGGGCGCCTCCACGGCGGCCCTGCTGCGCGCCGCCCCGCACGCCCGGATCACCGCGGCCGACGCCTCGGAGGGCATGCTGCGGCAGGCCCGCGCCAAGCGCTGGCCGGGGCAGGTGCGCTTCGTGCACAGCCCGGCCGAGCGGCTCGCGGAGGCGGGCGTCACCGGCCCCTTCGACGCGGTGTTCGCCGCGTACCTGGTGCGCAACACCGCCGACCCGGACGCGGTGCTGGGGTCCGTCCGCGGCCTGCTGCGGCCCGGCGGCCGGCTGGTGGTCCACGAGTACACCCTCACCGGATCGCCGCTGCACCGCGCGGTGTGGCACGGGGTCTGCTGGTCGGTCGTCATGCCGCTGGGGGCCCTCGGCCCGGGCGGCGCGGGCCTGTACCGGCACCTGTGGCGCAGCGTGCTGGACTTCGACACCGCCGCCGACTTCCACGCCCGGGTGGGCCGGGCCGGCTTCACCGGGGTGCGGGCGCTGCCGGTCGGCGGCTGGCAGCAGGGCATCGTGCACACCTTCACGGCCCGCCGCCCGGCGGAGGGGCCGGATCCGGCGGAGGGCGCCTCGTGACCGTCCGCGAACTGGACAGCGCGGGCATCACCGATCCCGAGCTGCGTGCGGCCTACACCCGGTGCCGCGAGCTGAACGCCCGCCACGGCCGCACCTACTTCCTGGCCACCCGCTTCCTGACGCCTCCGCAGCGTCCGGCCGTGCACGCCCTGTACGGGTTCGCGCGCTGGGCCGACGACATCGTGGACGACCTGGGCAGCGACGCCTCCACGGAGGAGCGCGACGAGACGCTGCGCGGCCTGCAGAAGGAGCTGGACGAGGGCCTGGCGACCGGGTCCAGCGGCCACCCGGTGGTCGCGGCGCTGGCCGACACCGCCGCCCGGTACCGCATCGACCACCGGCACTTCGCCGACTTCATGGACTCCATGCGGATGGACCTCAGCGTCACCGACTACCCCACCTGGGCCGACCTCCACCGGTACATGCACGGCTCGGCGGCGGTGATCGGGCTGCAGGTGCTGCCCGTGCTGGGCACGTCGGCGCCGCGCGAGGAGGCGGAGCCGCACGCGGCGGCCCTCGGTGTCGCCTTCCAGCTGACGAACTTCCTGCGCGACGTGGGCGAGGACCTCGACCGCGACCGGGTCTACCTGCCCGCGGACCGGCTCTCCCCGCACGGTGTGGACCGGGAGCTGCTGCTGTGGTGCCGCCGCACCGGCCGCACCGACCACCGGGTGCGGGAGGCGCTGCGCGACATCATCGCCTCCACCCGCGAGATCTACGCCCAGGCCACGCTGGGCGTGCCGATGCTGGCGCCGGTCTCCCGGCCGTGCGTGGCGACGGCGCTGGTGCTGTACCGGCGCATCCTGGACGAGATCGAGCACAACGGCTACCCGGTGCTGCACCGGCGGGTCGTGGTGCCGGCGGGCCGGCGGGCGGCGGTCGCCGCCGCGGGCCTGGGACGACTGGCCGCGGCCCGCCTGGGCCGCGGCGCGAGGAAGGGAAGGGGCCGATGAGGAGGCCGCGTCCGCTGCCGCTGAGCCTGCTGGGCGGCACCCGCTGGGCCGAGCAGGAGCCGACCTGGCGCGGCGCCCGCCCCGACGTCATCGACGGGGCGCTGAAGCGCGCCGAGGCGCGGCCGTCGGGCAACTGGTTCGTGCTGGGCGCCAGCGACGAGGTCCGGCGGGGCCGCCCCTTCGGGCGGACCGTGGCGGGCGTGGAGGTCGTCGCCTGGCGCGGCGCGGACGGGCGGCTGCTCGCCGGCCCGGGCGCCTGCCCGCACCTGGGCGCGCCGCTGTGCGACAGCCGGGTCACGGGCGGGAGGCTGGTCTGCCACTGGCACGGACTGACGCTGGGCGAGAAGGGCTTCGCGGGCTGGGAGCCGTTCCCGGCGCACGACGACGGCGTGCTGGCGTGGGTACGGCTGGACGCGGCGGGCGGCGAGGAGCCGCTGCCGGAGCCGGTGGTGCCGGAGCGCCCGCCCCTCGGCCTGGCGCTGTCGGCGGTGACGACGGCGGTCGGCCGCTGCGAGCCGCAGGACGTGGTGGCGAACCGGCTGGACCCCTGGCACGGCGCGTGGTTCCACCCGTACGCCTTCGCGGACCTCACCGTCGTCGGCGCGCCGGGGTCGGGGCCGGTGGCCGAGGAGGACGACACGTTCGTGGTGGAGGTGGCGTTCCGGGTGCGGGGCCGCTTCGGCGTGCCGGTCCGGGCGGTCTTCACGGCGCCGGACCCGCGCACGGTCGTCATGCGCATCACCGAGGGCGAGGGCGAGGGCAGCGTCGTGGAGACCCACGCCACGCCCCTGACGCCGGACGGGCACGGGCGGCCGCGCACCGCGGTCGTCGAGGCCGTGGTCGCCGCCTCGGACCGGGCCGGCTTCGCCGCCGCCCGCCGCGCGGCGCCGCTGGTCCGGCCGCTGATGCGGCACACCGCCGCCCGGCTGTGGAAGGACGACCTGGCCTACGCGGAGCGCCGCTGGGAGCTGCGCAGCACGGGCCGCTTCCCGGGCTGAGGCCCGATCTCCGGGGGCGCCCCGCCGGCGCGCCCCCGGGCAGGGTCGGTCAGCTCCCGGATCCCTCGTCCTTCAGGGCGCCGGCCGCCTGCTTCATCATGTCCTCCAGCGAGTACACGTCGGAGGCGGGCGGTGCCTGGATGCCCGCGTGCCGGCCCAGCTCGGAGTAGACGAACGCGGTGGTGGAGGTGCCCTTGGTGCCCTTGGCCGTCTGGACGTGCCGGACGACCTCGTCGTCGCCGTTGAGCCAGAAGTCGAGGGTGACCGAGGTGGCGCCCTGCTTCCGGTACATCTCCAGGGTCGACTTCCGCTGCTTGGCGCTGAGCTGCCGGGTGGCGGCCACGAGGTCCGCGACCGGGGCGGTGCCCTGGTAGTGGACGGTGTCCGCGGCGGCGACCTTCTCCTCGCCCACCTTCCTCAGCGTGCCGACGGCGACGACGGCGTCGAGGGCGGAGGACGGGTTGGCCTGGTCGACCCAGGCGCCCATCTGCCCGGTGTCGGCACCGGCCGTGGCGGGCCCGCCGCCCAGCTTCATCCAGTGCTTGCCGTCGTGGTCCGCGGCGTCCTTGTCGTCCCCGCCGAAGTAGAGGGTCGTACCGACCCACCGCATGCGGGCGGGACCGTCCTCGGAGGTGAAGGCCAGGTCCATGGCCTTGGCACCCGTCCAGCTCATCGCGCCCTTGGCGGTGCTCTTCCCGTCCTCGGGGTCCTGGGCGTCGAGGGTGAAGGCGGCGCTGCCCGCCTTGGCCATCACCGCGGAGGCGGCCTTCAGGGCGTCCGCGGGCGTCCGCTCGTCCTTCTTCTCCCCGCCGCAGGCGGACAGCCCGCCCAGCAGGACGCAGGCGGCGGCCGCGACGGCGGCGGTACGTATGGTGCGCATGTGTGCTGTTCCCCGGTAGTTCCTGTGCCGGAATCCGTTCCGGCCCGGGGAGCCTAGCGGACTGTCAGGACAACCCGCGGGGAATAAGAGCGCGCATCCCCGCAGGCCACGGGCGTGGGACCGCCGCTCCTGGGGAGCGGCGGTCCGGCGTGCTCACCTGACCCGCCGTCAGAAGCGGCGGGCCAGGGCGCGGAGCGGGGCGGAGCGGCCGGCGGTGGGCACGGACCACAGGTGCTGGCCCTGGACGCCCCAGCCCTGCAGCAGGTGGTTGGCGGCCTCGAAGCCGGTGGTGGCGGCACGCTCCATGAGCGCGCAGGGCACCCGGGTGCGGACGAGGTCGCCGGCCAGGACCAGCCGGGGGTGCGGGGTGCGGACCTCCGGGCGGTCCCCGTAGCCGCCGACGGGGAAGAGCGGGCAGTCGGCGCGCCACTCGTGGCGGACGTCGACCGTGCGGGCGGCGGCGGTCTCGGGGTAGATCCGGTGGAGTTCGGCGAGCAGCCGGTCCTCCACGGTCCGGCGGTCGGCGCCAGCGTCGACGGCGTAGGCGTGCAGCTCCACCACCGACCCGCCGGTGCGGTCGGCCCAGCGGCGGGCCTCGCCCTCCCAGCGGTCGAGGACGCTGACGTTGTCCAGCGGCCCGTAGCCGCTGGTGCCGAGGAAGCCGGGCCGGTCGGCGCGGACCGGGCGGTCCAGCCAGAGGCGGGAGACGAGGAACGGCGGCGCCTGGCGCAGCGTCCCGATCGCGCCCCGCCAGGCGGGGTCGCCGAGATCGGGCGACTTCGCCACGAGCTGCTGGAGGCCGCCGGAGTCCAGGGCGAGGACGACCGCGTCGTAGGCCTCGGCGGGGCCGCCGTCCGGCGCGACCTCGAAGCCGCCGCCGGCCAGCGGGTCGACGCGGCCGACGGCGGTGCCGGTGCGCAGCCGGGCGCCGTGGCGCTCCAGGTAGGCGGCCAGCGGGTCCCACAGGGCCTGCGGGAACGGCTCGGCGGGCACGTCGAAGAGCAGGCCCTCGCTGGAGCCGAGGAAGTAGATGTGGAACATCAGGGCCAGCTCGGCGGCGGAGAGCTCGCCCGGGTCGGCGAAGAAGCTGCGGGAGAAGACCTCGAACGCCAGGTGCCGGGCCTCCTCGGGGAAGCGCACGGCGTCGAGGAAGTCCTGCGCGCTGGTGCCGTCGAGGCGCTCATACACCTCGGGGACCCGCACGTCGAGCAGGGGCAGGGCGGCCACCGGGTCGATGCCGGCCAGGGAGGACCAGGTGAAGGTGGGGCTGAGCGCGGCGAAGCCGAGGGCGCTCCACGGCGGGGTGCGCGGCACGCGGGCGAAGCTGTCGCGGGCGCCGCCGCGGCGCTGGAGCGGGTAGTCGGGCAGCGGGACGAGCATCCCGAGGCCCGGGTCGGCGCGGCGCAGCAGTCCGCGCAGGTTGTAGTACTGGCGGAAGAAGGCGTGGAAGCCGCGGCTCATGGTGGCGGTGGAGCCGTCGGCGAGGGTGGTGGACCAGCCGGCCAGGCGCCCGCCGAGGGTGGGGCGGGCCTCCAGGAGGTCGACGCGGACGCCGCGCTCGGCCAGGGCGGTGGCGGCGGCCAGGCCCGCGATGCCGCCGCCGACGACGGCGGTGCGGGGGGCGGGTCCGGCGGCGCGGGGGCGGCCGGCGGGGGCGGGCCAGGTGCGGGCGCGGCGGTCGCGGCCGCGCCGGGGGGCCTGCGGCTGCGCCTGGGGCCGGAGGAGGTGCGGGGCGGTCATCGGCTTCCTCCGGTGATACGGGCGGCGGCGAGCTTGCCGGAGACCAGGACGGTGGGGACTCCGACGCCCGGCACGGTACCGCAGCCCGCGATGACGGCGTTCTCGGTGCCGTGCACCAGGTTCCGGGAGCGGAACGGGCCGGTCTGGGCGAAGGTGTGGGCGGCGGAGAAGGGCGTGCCGGCGGCGTGCCCCTGCGCGGCCCAGTCCGCGGGGCTGACGGTCCGTTCGACGCGGACGGCGTCGCCGAAGCCCTCCAGGCCGCGCTTCTCCAGCTCGGTGACGACCTCGTCGCGGTAGCGGGGGGCCAGCTCCTCCCAGTCCCGCGGGCCGGTCTCCAGGTTGGGGCAGGGCGCGAGGACGTAGTGGAGGTGGCGGCCGTCGGGCGCCAGCGAGGGGTCGGTGGCGGTCGGGCGGGTGATGAGCAGCGACGGGTCGGACATGAGGGCGCCGTCGCGGGTCAGCTCGCGGAAGGTGCGGTCCCACTCCCGGCCGAAGGAGATGGTGTGGTGGGCGAGGTCCGGCCAGGTGCGGTCGGTGCCGGCGTGCAGGACGAACGCGGACGGGGACCAGCGCAGCGGCACGGGCCGGCGCGGGGTGCGGCCGAGCAGGGCGTGGACGCCGGGCAGGTCGGGGGTGAGGACCACCGCGTCGCAGGGGATCCGCTCGCCGTCGGCGGTGAGCACGGCGGTGACCCGGCTCCCGCCGGGGCCGCGCTCCAGTCCGGTCACCTCGGCGCCGTACCGGAACTCCGCCCCGGCGCCGGCCGCGGCCTCGGCCATGGCGCGGGGCACGGCGTGCATGCCGCCGCGCGGGAAGTACACGCCGGCGACGGTGTCCATGTAGGCGATGACGGCGTACGCCGCCAGCGCCCGCTGCGGGGGGACGCCCGCGTACAGGGCCTGGAAGGAGAAGACGCGCTGCAGCCGCTCGTCGTGGAGGAACCGCCCGATGCGGGGGGCGAGGCGGCCGAAGCCGCCGAGGGCGGCGAGGCGGGCCAGATCGGGTCCGAGGAGGGAGAGCGGGGAGTCGAAGTTGGCGTCGATGAAGCTGCGCATCTGCACCCGGTACAGCTCGGTCAGCCAGCGGCGCAACCGCCGGTAGCCGACCGCCTCGCGGGCGCCGGCGAACCGCTCGACCTCGGCCTCCATGGCCGGGCCGTCGGTGTGGACGTCGAGCGAGGAGCCGTCGGCGAACCGGGCGCGGTAGGCGGGGTGCAGCGGGACGAGGTCGAGCATCTCGGCGCTGGAGCGGCCCACGGCGGAGAGCGCCTCGTCGAGCAGGTCGGGCATGGTGAGGACGGTGGGACCGGTGTCGAGGAGGTGCCCGTCGAGGTCCTCGCGGCCGGCCCGGCCGCCGGGGAGGGCGGCCCGCTCCAGGACGGTGACGCGGCGTCCGGCGCCGGTCAGGTGCAGCGCCGCGGACAGGCCCGCCAGGCCCGCCCCGACGACCACCACGTGGTCGGTAGGCCCCGGTACGGTCCGCATCGCCCCTCCTCACCCGGCGTGCCGCCCGGCACGCCCTCACCCTCTCGGCCGCCGTGCGGGCGGCCGGCCGTCCTCGGGACGGTACCGTTCGGACCGTATCGCGGGAGCGCCCCCCGGACCGCGGGACCCGCCGCAGCAGTCCGGCTCCTCGGCGCGGGGACCGCAGGGCGGGGGCTGCGGGACGGGTGCCGGGCGGACGCCGGATCAGCCGGTGCCGGACGGCGCGGAGTCCGCCAGCGAGGCGGATCCGGCGGCGGAGGCGGGGTCCTCGTCCTCGGCCGTGCGGGTGAGGTGGTCGAGGACGCCCGCGATGGAGAGGCGCTCCAGCGGCTGGCGGGCGGCGTTGACGACGCGGAGGCCGCCGGGCGCCGGGGCCGCACGGCGGGCGCGCAGCAGGCACACGATGCCGGAGGAGTCCATGAAGGTGACGCCGCCGAGGTCGACGACGAGGCGGTGCGTGCCGGGGGTGAGCGCCCGGCCGAGGGCGTGGTCGAGGTCCTCGCAGGTGTCGTAGTCCAGCTCGCCCTCCAGGACGAGGTGGACGGTGCCGTCGTCGCGGCGCGCCTCGGTGATGTCGAGTGCGGGCCGGTGTTCGGGGGCGTGCAACGGGTCGTCTCCTTCCTCGGGCTCGGGGGTCAGCGGGAGTGGGCGTGTCCGGCCTCCTCCAGGCCCTCCTTCCCGGCGGTGAGGTGCGCAAGGGTCCTCGGGAAGTCGTGCAGGGGGCCGGTGAGCGCGTCCACGGCCAGGTGGAGGCCGGCGGGGGGCACCCGCCGGGAGGCGAGGATGTGCGCGCTGAAGTCGAGGAAGCCGGTGAGGACGCGGGGGTCGTCGACGAAGACGCCCGCCGTGAGGAAGTCCAGCAGGTGGCCGAGGTCCTCCAGAGTGGCCTCGTGCTGGTGGTCGCTGTAGTCGCGCATGGCGGGGAACCGCTCGTGCAGGGTGTCGACGAGGTGCCGCAGCAGTTCGGGACGGCGCCGGACGAGCTGTGCGTACTCCTCGTCGGCGAGGTGCGGCAGCGAGACCGCGCCGTCGAAGGGCGGCGGCCAGGCACGCTGCAGCAGGTCGGCGGCGCCCGCGGCGTCGGACGCGTACAGGTCCGCGCCGAGGGCGGCCGCCCAGGACCCGTCGGGCCCGAAGCCGGGTCCGCCCGCGAGCACCGGCACCCCGGCGAGGCGGGCGGCCTCGACCATGCGGTGGGCGCGGGGCAGGCGCACCGGGAGCATGCAGGACAGGGCCGCCAGGTCCGGGCCGTGCTGGTGCAGGTAGGAGACCAGGTGGGGGGCGGGGACGTGGGCGCCGAGGAAGGTGACCCGGAAGCCGCGCAGCCGCAGCACCTCGGCGAGGATGCGGGCGGGCAGGGCGTGCCACTCGCCGTCGACGCAGGCCACCACGATGCTCCCGGCGCCCTCCTCGGCGGGGCGGCGGGTGGCGGCGGCGAGCGCGGCGACGGTCTGCTCGCTGACGTGGGTCGCGGCGTGCTCCTGGGCGACGCTCCACTCGGCGGAGGCCCACCGCTCCCCCACCGCGACCTGGGCGGGTGCGACCAGGTCCAGCAGGATCCGCTCCGGGGCCCAGCCGGCGTCGAGCAGGCCGAGCACGAGGGCGGCGGCTGCGTCCTCGTCGGCGCGGGCGAGGTGCGCGTCGTAGGCGGACCGGACGTCGGGGTCGAGGGCGGGTCGGGTGGCGGTGGTCACTCGGGTGCTCCTGGCTGAGGGGTCAGTCGGTGCGGGCGGGCGCCTGGAGGACGAGAACGGCGATGTCGTCGTGGGGGCGGCCGCCGAGCCACTCGGTGGCGAGGAGCTCGACGCGCTGGGCGACGGCGCCGGCGGGCATGCCCCGGCAGGTGCCGAGGTCCCGGACCAGCCGCCGTTCCCCGTACATCTCGTACCCGGCCGGGCCGCCTCGGGCCTCGGTGACGCCGTCGCTGTACAGCAGCACCAGCTCCCCGGGGGCGAGGTGGATCTCGGCCTGGTCGAAGATCGGGTCGGGCAGGGCGCCGACCAGCGTGCCGCCGATCTGCACCGGCTCGACCCGGCCGTCGTCGCGCAGCACCAGCGGCGGCAGGTGGCCGCCGCCGGCCAGGACCACGTCGAGGCCGCCGTCGGCGGCGGAGCGGGCGGAGCCGGTCACCAGGGTGGTGAAGCGGGCCTCCCCCGCGTCCAGCAGCGCCTGGTTGAGCAGGTGCAGGACGCGGACCGGCCGGATCTCCACCAGGGCCAGGGTGCGCAGGCTCTGCCGCACCCGGCCGGTGAGGACCGCCGCCTCCACACCCTTGCCGCAGACGTCGCCGAAGAAGAAGTCCAGGCCGCCGCCGGGGCGGGGGTCGACCTGGTAGAAGTCGCCGCCGATCCGCAGGGCCTCGCGCGCCGGGCGGTAGGCGGCGCCCAGCCGCACGCCGTCGGCGGCGGGCAGCGCGGCGGGCTCCAGGCCCGACTGCAGCACGGAGGCGGTGTGGGACTGCTGCGTGTAGAAGGCGGACGCGGCCAGCGCGATGCCGGCGCGGGAGGCGAACTGGCGCACCAGCTCGGTGTCGACCGCGGTGAACCCCTCGCGGTCCGGGCCGCGGGCCAGGACGAGGGCGCCGGCGGGGACGCCGTTGCCCGGCAGCGGGATGACGAGCGCCTCGCCGCCCTCGCCGAGCTGCTGCGGGACGACGCCGAGGTCCTCCAGCTCCTGCCAGGGGCAGGCGGTGGGCTCGGGCTCCAGGCCGGACAGGGCGTCGGCGACCCGCGGCACGCCCTCCAGCACGGCGGCCGCGATCCGCCCGGCGACGGGCTCGGGGGTGTGCGGGCCGAAGCGGTGCCAGGTGGTGCGGTTGCCGCGCAGCGGCAGCACCACGACGGCGCTGTCGGCGAGCACGGGGACGGCCGTGCGGACCAGGGTGCGGACGGTGCGGCCGTGGTGGAGGGAGGCGCCGAGCTGCTTGCCGGCCTGGGCGAGGAAGGCCGACCGGGACCGCTCGGCCAGCAGGGCGTCCTCCCGCTCGCGGACGGCGCTGTCGTCGCGGACCAGCCACACGGTGCGGCCGTCCCAGGCGGTGCGGCGGCCGCTGAGCCGCCGGCCGAGGAAGTCGGCGTCGAAGGCGTCGGAGCCGTCGCCCGCAGCTGCCGCGAGGGGGCCGGCGGCGGGGGCGCCGAGCACCTCCCCCACCCGCAGGCGGGGGAAGAGCCGCCCGGCGGGGGCGTTGGTGCGCAGGACCACGCCGTCGGCGTCGCAGACGACCACGGCCTGGTCCACGAGGTCCAGCAGGCCCTCCTCGGGGTGCGCCGGGGCCTGCTGCGGTGCAGCGGGGGCGGGGGGCGCCGCCGGGGCGGGGCGCCGGGCGCCGCGGGCGGGGCCTCCGGCCTCCCTGAGGTCGCCGGGGGCCGGCTGGGCGGTCCTCTCCGTGTGCTCCGTCACCGGCGCCGACCCGGGGCGGTGGCGCGGGACGCGAGGAAGGGGCGGGCCGCCGCCTCCGCCGTGCTGTTCCCCATCTCTCCACCTCCGCCTGTCGTCGGTCCGTCTCCGGTCGCAGATCCGTTACCAAGGGCAACGGTACGCCCTTCCGGGTGTCCCCCGCGAATGTGCGGCAGGTGTGCGTGGCGCGTCCGCGGGCGGCGGGCGGGACGGCCCGGCCGCCGCGCGACGGGCCGCGCCGGCCGGGCGGCGGGGCCCTACCCGACGAGCCTCCTGCGCCAGTCCAGCGGCGTGACCGTGAGGGCACGCCCGGGATCGCCGTCCTACTCGACCGGCAGGCCGACCGCCCCGAAGGCCTCGGCGACCTCCCGGCCGACGGCCGCCGTCGTCTCCCGGGATCCGTCGAACCCGCCGTACAGCAGCGTCAGCCCGTGCCCCGCCGCAGCACCCCTGGTGCACTGGGAGTGGAAGGAGACGAAGCCGCGGGCGTCCGGCGCGCCGGCGGCACCGATCTCCGCGCCGCCGCAGGTGCGGCAGCAGGTGAAGTGCTCCCGTGCCGTGATGCCCGCCTCCTCCAGCGCCGCGAAGGCCCGGGTGAGCCGCTCCGGGTCCGTCTCGCCCTCCCAGGCCGCCTGCTCCTCGACGCGCTCCAGCCACATCCGGTCGGCCAGGTGCTGCGCCTGTTCGCGGGAGACCGGGCGGCGGTCGCCGGAGACGAGGTGGTCCTCGGCCGCCTCCGCCAGCTGCGCCCGCGTGGCGTAGCCGCCGACGAGCACGGCGCGGACGTGCTCCTCGAGCCGCCTGCGGTCGTCGTCGTCGAGGTCGAGCGGCGGCGGGGGCGGCGGGACGGGCCCCAGGTCGAGCGGGGACCAGTCCGGTCCGGCGTCCCAGCCGTCATCGCGGCGGGCCCAGGCGGTCATCGCGGCGGCCACCGGCTCTGGCCCGTCGAGCGTCGCGGCGACGTGGCGGTCGGGCGCCCCGGCGCGGTGCTCCAGGGTGTAGCCGCCCCCGGCCTCGTGCCACACCTGGACGAAGACGTCGGGGAGGTCGGGGACCGGCTGGACGACCAGGAACCGGTCGCCCGCGCCGCCGATCCGGCGGACCAGGCCGGCGAGTTCCTGCGCGGTCGGCCGGACGTGCCGCCGTCCGTCCTCCGTGCGCACGGTGATCTCGAGCATGGCGCGCATTCTGGCACGGGCCGCCGACGGCCCCGGGGGCCGCCGGCCCCTGCCGGGGACTCCGGCGGGACTCCGGCGGTGCGGCCCGGCGGCCGGCCGGCGGAGAGCCCGGCTAGCCGCGCAGGAGGCCGTCGACGGCGCGGCCGAAGAGGAGGCGGCCCGCCCAGCGGGACGGCGCGTCGAAGAGGGCGGGCACGCCGCGGACGCGGGCCTCCTCGGTCCACACGACCCGGGAGCCGGCGCCGTGCGGTGCCACCTCGATCTCGGCCCAGCCGGTGACCGTGCGGCCGCGCTTCTCCAGGCGGCAGCGGCCGGGCCGGCCGGCGGCGGGCGGCTCCCAGGCGACGACCTCCATCGGGTCGTCGAACCCTACGCCGCCCACGGCGGTGCGGGCGGTGAAGGCGGTGCCGGCCCGGTTGGGCGGCGGGGTGGTGACGGTGATCCGGGTCATGGGCACGTGGGCGGCGTGCCGCTCCCAGTCGGTGAGGCGGCGCCAGGCCTCGTCGGGCGGCAGGGCGGTGAGGCGTTCGATGCGGAAGGGGGCCACGGCGCGAGCATAGGCCCGGCGGGCCGCGCCGGGGGCGGGGCCGCGCCGGGCGGCGGGGCGCCGGGGCGGGGCCGGGGTGCGCGGGCCGGGCGCCGGGGGCGGGTCCGGGCGCCGGGGGCGGGTCCGGGCGCCGGGGGCGGGTCCGGGCGCCGGGGGCAGGTCCGGGCGCCGGGGGCAGGATGGCGGACGGCCTCGCCGCGCCGGGTGCAGGGGCGGCGCCGCGACACGGCGCCGGGGGCGGGCCGCCGGGGTCCGGGGCTCAGCCCTTGACGACGCCGAGCGGGACGAGCCGGGCGACCGGGCGGCACAGCCCGGCGCCGGCGGCCGCCGCCACCACGGCGTCGACGTCCTTGTACGCCCCCGGGTGCTCCTCGGCCAGTCCGCGCCAGGAGGAGGGCCGCACGGCGATGCCCGCCGCCTCCATCCGGTCGCGCAGCTCCCGGCCGCTGACCCCGCGGGCGGCCTGGTGGCGGCTCTGCACCCGGCCGGCGCCGTGGCAGGCGGAGTGGAAGGCGCGGCTTCCCGCCACCCCGGTGAGGACGTGGGAGGCCGTGCCCATGGTGCCGGGGATGAGGACGGGCTGCCCGACCGGCCGCAGGTCCGGCGGCAGGTCGGGGTGGCCGGGCGGCAGCGCGCGGGTGGCGCCCTTGCGGTGGACGCACAGCCGGGTCGGGACGCCGCCGACGGCGTGCTCCTCCAGCTTGGCGAGGTTGTGCGAGACGTCGTAGACCAGGGAGAGCCGGGCGTCCGCGACGGCGGAGAAGACCCGGCGGGCGGCCTCGGCGAGCATATGGCGGTTGGCGCGGCCGTAGTTGGCCGCGGCGGCCATCGCGCCGAGGTAGGCGCGACCCTCGGGCGACTCCACGGGGGCGCAGGCGAGCTGCCGGTCCGGCACCCGGATCCCGTACCGGGGCATGGCCTGCTCCATCCGCCGCACGTGGTCGCCGCAGATCTGGTGGCCCAGCCCCCGCGACCCGCAGTGGATCATCACGCAGACCTGGTCGGGACCGAGGCCGAAGACGGCGGCGGTCGCCTCGTCGTACAGCTCGGCGACGCGCTGCACCTCCAGGAAGTGGTTGCCGGAGCCGAGGCTGCCGACCTGCTGCATCCCGCGCTCCAGGGCCCGGTCGCTGACCTGGGCGGGGTCGGCGCCGCCGACCGCGCCGCCGTCCTCGCAGCGCTCCAGGTCGCCCGGTTCGCCGTGGGTGCGCTCCAGGGCGCGGCGGGCGCCGCCGGTGAGCAGGCGCAGCAGCTCGCCGCGGTCCGGCGGGGTCCAGACCGCGCCGCGGGTCATGCCGCGCGGGACGGCCGGGTCGAGGGCGTCCATCAGGCTGCCGAGGACGGGCGCCAGCTCACGGGCGGTGGTGTCGGCGGCGAGCAGCCGGACGCCGCAGGAGATGTCGAAGCCGACACCGCCCGGGGAGACCACGCCGCCGCGGGCGGGGTCGGTGGCGGCGACGCCGCCGATGGGGAAGCCGTACCCCCAGTGCACGTCGGGCATGGCGTACGAGGCCTCGACGATCCCCGGCAGGGTGGCGACGTTGCGGACCTGCTCCAGCGACTGCCCGGCGTCGCGGAGGAGGTCCCGAGAGGCGAACACCACGCCCGGGACGCGCATCCCGCCGCGCTGCTCGACCCGGAACTCGTAGGGGCCGGTCTGGGTGAGGTCCATGGCGGTCCCGGGGTACCCGCGGGGGCGGGCCCGAAACGGCGGGTCCGGCCGGGACCCGGGGCGGGGGTCGGCGGGCGCGGCAGGGCCCGGCGGGGGGCGGCGGGATCCGGCGGCGGTCAGACGTCCACCGTGAAGGAGCAGGACCAGCCGTCCCCCGCGCCCATCCGCAGCCCGTGCAGCGACACCGCCTTGGGCAGGGCGCCGACGGCCTCGACCTCCCCGGTGCCGGCCATGGCCAGCCGCACGTCCAGCCCGCCGCCGGGGACGGGGGCGGCCTCCACCGCGACCGGCAGTTCGCCCGCCACGTCGAGGCGGTAGACCACCTCCTCCAGCAGGGCCACCAGCAGGTCCTCGTCGGGGGCCGGAGGGAGGCGGAGGGAGGCGGTGCGGTGCGGCCGGGCCGCCGCGCGGTCGGCGAAGGCGTCGACGAGTCCGGCGACGGCCTCGGCGAGGCAGCCCTCGCGGTCGGGTGCCCACGCCTCGACGCGCAGGTCGGCGGTGTGCGGCACGGTCCGGTGCCCGGCCGGCCGGCGCCGCCCGGCGGGAGGCCCGGGCGACGGGGAGCCGGGGGGAGGCCCAGGGGCCGGAGGTCCGGCGGGCGGGGTCAGGCCGTGGACCACGGCGCGTCCTGCGTCCGTGCCTCGGGCAGCAGTTCGCGGATGTCGTGCGGGAGGACGTGGCCGAGCTTCCGCATCAGCTCGGGCGAGAGGGAGGCGTCGAGGACGTCGAGGACGGCGCCCGCCTCGCGGAGGGCCACCTCCTCGTCGGTGCCGGACCGCCAGGCGATGCGCCCGGCGAAGGTCGTCAGGTCGAACCGCTCGCCCCGCCGCCGCTCGTCCCGCGAGGCGCCGTGTCCGACGGCGGCGCGCAGCAGGTACTGCCCGAGGGAGGGCGGCAGCTGGGCGGCCATGTGCTCGGCGAGGCCGACGGGCACCCGTTCCCCGAGGGTCTCCAGGGTGGCGCGGGCCGCGCGCTCCGCCGCCGCGCGGTCCGGCAGCGCGCCGCGCGCCCGGACCTGGCCGATGAACTCGTCGTGGTGCATGGGACCGGCCTTCCGTCGTCGAACGGTCGCCGGGCGGCCCGCCGCAGCGCGTCGGATCCGTCGCAGCGCGTGCGGGCCGCCGCCGCGCTGTCCGAGGGTCGCGTGTCCACAGGGAGCCGGCCGAAACCCCGCCGGGCCGCCGGGACCGGGAACGGGCCTGCGGAGAGGCCCGTGGCGGGATCCGCGAAGGCGCGGCGCAGAGGCGGCGAAAAGACGGCGAAAAGGCGGCTCCCGCCCGAGCAGGTGCTCGGACGGGAGCCGTACCCACCGGCGAACCGTGCTGCCGCGCCGACAGCGCGCCGGGCCGGGGGGTGGGGGTGGTGGTGCGTGAGGGACGGAGGACCTACCAGTCCTTGCCGCCCTCGTGGCCGCCGTGGCCGCGCTCGCCGCCCTCGTGGCCGCCGCGGCCGCGCTCGCCGTACTCGCCGCCGAAGCCGTGGCCGTAGCCGCGGCCGAAGCCCTCACGGCCGTAGCCGCGGCCGAAGCCGCCCTCGGCGTTGATGCAGGTGTTGCCGCCGACCGGGTTGAGCGCCGCGAGGACGTTGACGCCCAGGCCGCAGACGTTGATCGGGACGTCGATCGGGATCTGGACCAGGTTGCCCGACAGGACGCCGGGGGAGCCGACGGCCGCACCCTGGGCGCCGGAGGCGCTGGCGGTGCCCGCAGCGGTGGCGGTCAGGCAGCCGGCGACGGCGGCCAGGACGGCAGCCTTGGTGATCTTGTTCATCGAGGAGCTCCTCAGGTGAAGAAGTGGTCGCCTACTGGTTAACCGATCCGACGCCGCGTCAGCGCGCGGCGCACGCACTCTCACCCGGATAGCCCGCCCGTACGCCCTGATCAGCCCAGACGCCGCCCCCCGCCGGGAGCAGCGGCCGCGCCGCCCGGCTCCGGCTCCGCGCCCGCCCCCGGCGGCCGGCCCTGCACCCGGCCGGTCCCGGCGCGCCCGCGGCCGCCCGCCACGTCCACGAGGGCGGCCACCAGGGCCAGCAGCACGAACCCGGTGGCCACCGCGATGCCGCGCTGGAAGGCGCCGGCCCAGTCGCCGCCGTGGGAGTTCAGGTGGGCGAAGAAGACGGAGCCGACCGCGGCGATGCCCACGGCCGAGCCGATGCGCTGGCCCGTCTGCAGGACGCCGCCCGCGCTGCCCGCCCGGACCACGGGGACCTCGCTGAGCGTGAGGGTCTGGTTCGGGGTGATGACCAGCCCGCTGCCGACACCCGCGAGGAGCAGCGGGGCGAGGGTCGCCAGGCCCGCCGAGTGCCCCGGGACCAGGTGGACGGCGAGGGCCGCGCCCGCCATCCCGACCGCGACCAGCACCAGCCCCCAGGCCACCAGCGGCCGGCCCATCCGGTTGACCACCCGGCCGCCGGCCGCCGCCGCGACGGCCGAGCCGAGCGCGAAGGGCGTGATCGCGAGTCCGGCCTGCAGGGCGCTGTAGTGCAGGCCGTTCTGCAGGTAGAGCGTGAACATGAAGAAGATCGCGGTGAAGCCCGCGAAGTACACCAGGGAGAGCAGCGCCCCCAGCGCGAAGGACCGGGCGCGGAACAGCCGCAGGTCCACCAGCGGCTCGGCGCGGCCCGCGTACCGGAGCTCCCAGAGCGTGAAGGCGGCCAGCAGCAGGGCGGCGGCCGGCAGCAGCAGCCACTTGCGGGCGCCGGGCCACTGCTGCTCCTGGACGAAGGGCAGCAGGAGCGCCACCGTGCCCGCGCCCAGCAGGAGGACGCCCACCGGGTCGAAGCCGCGGTCGCGCCGGACGGCCGCGCCGTCCCCGGCCCCCTGGGCCCGGGGGCCGGGCAGCAGCCGGTACGCGACCGGCAGGGCGGCCACGCCGATCGGCAGGTTGACGTAGAAGACCCAGCGCCAGCCCTCCTGCACCCCGAAGGCCTGGATGAGCAGCCCGCCCAGCAGCGGCCCGATCGCGGTGGAGACGCCGACGGTGGCGCCGAGCAGGCCGAAGGCCCGGCCCCGCTCCTCGCCCCGGAAGAGCTGCTGGACGAACCCGGACACCTGCGGCATCAGCAGGCCGCCGGCCAGGCCCTGGAGCAGGCGGGCGCCCACGAGCCAGACCTCGTTCTGCGCGGCGCCCACCAGGGCGCTGGCGGCGGTGAAGAGGGCGAGGCCCGCCATGAAGACGGCCCGGCGGCTGCGGACGTCCCCGAGCCGCCCGGCGGGGACGAGGACCAGCCCGAAGGCGAGGGCGTACCCGGAGAGCACCCACTGCAGGGCGCTCTCGGAGGTGTGCAGGCCGGACCGGATCGACGGCAGGGCGACGTTGACGATGCTGACGTCGAGCAGCGTCATGAAGGCCGCGATCAGGCAGACGGAGAGGGCCTGCCAGCGGTGCGCGGCCTGCGGGCGGCCGCCGCCGCCGGGCCTGCCGAAGACGGCGGATGCTGTGCTCACGGGTGGGCCTTTCGGGCGTCGTCGGGCGGCGCCGGTCGCAGGACGCCGGGCGCCGCTCCCTGCCTGGTCTGCTGCCCCGGCTGGTCGCCGGGATGCGGGGCGGGGGTGGCGTCAGGGTTCGGGCCGCAGGGCCGGGGCGGATGCACGGCGGGGTCGGCGGCAGGCGGCAGGCGGCAGGCGGCAGGCGGCAGGCGGCAGGCGGCAGGCGGCAGGCGGCAGGCGGCAGGCGGCAGGCGGCAGGCGGCAGGCGGCAGGGCGACGGTACGGCGGCGCGGTCAGGCGGCGGCGGTGCGGCGGACGAGGAGGACGGCGATGTCGTCGCGGTGCACCCCGGCCGTGTAGCTGTCCAGGTCGTCCCGGAGCGCCTCGGTCACCTCCGGGACGCTGCGGCCCGCCCAGCGCGCGAGGCGTTCGGTCAGCGGGTAGAAGGAGCCGTGCCGGTCCCGGGCCTCGGTGACGCCGTCGGTGCAGAGCAGCAGGGCGCTGTCCCGCGGGAAGTCGAACCAGGCGACGGTGCGGGGGACCGCCGCCAGGCGCTCCAGCCCCAGGGGCACGCCCGGCTCGCCGAGCGGCACGGTCCGGGCGCCGTCCCCGTCCAGCAGGTGCGGCGTGATGTGCCCGCAGTTGACCGCCTGGCAGGAGGTGGCGCCGTCCACGCCGAGCACGAGGGCGGTGACGAACCGTTCCTGCTCGCCCTCCCCCAGGGCGTAGGTGTTGTGCCGGACGACGGCGTCCTCCAGGGCGTCCACGACGGCGGTGAGCGTCGGCTCGCGGTACGCCGCCTCCCGGAAGGCGCCGAGCACCGCGAAGCCGGTCCCGATCGCGGCGAGGCCCTTGCCCTGGACGTCGCCGATGAGCACCCGGCTGCCGTACGGGGAGGCGACCACCTCGTAGATGTCGCCCCCCACCAGGATGTCGCTCTCGACCGGGTCGTAGAGGCCGCCGACCAGCAGCCGGTCGGTCAGGAGCGGCAGCGGGCGCAGGATCTGCCGCTGGAGGGCTGCGGCGGTGGACCGCAGGCGCCCCAGCTCCTCCTCACGGTGGATGCGGCGGCGGCACGCCTCCACGCTGAGCCCGCCCAGCACCGCGCAGAAGCCGGCGGCCACCAGGCTGGTCACCCCGCTCCGGTCCGACAGGTAGCTGTAGGCGGTCGAGACGGCGGCGGTCGCCCAGACGGCGGCGAGCACGGTCTGCGCCACCGTGCCGAAGATCGCGGCGAAGGCGGGGAGGAAGGCGAGCAGCGGGGCCAGCCGGACGTCGACGCCGAGCAGGACGCTGCTGCCGAGGACCAGGGCGGTGACCGCGACCAGGGTCGCGAGGACGGCCCTGAGCGCCGTGCCGCGCCGTCCGTGCGGACGCCGCCTTCGTCCGCCCCGGGGCCGCAGCGGCGTCCTCACGGGCGCCGCCGGCCGTCGGGGCCTGCAGGAAGGGTGGATCGCATCCTGCTGCGCTCCTCTCCGGGTCCCACGGCCGATCCTCGCCCGCCGGTGCGCCCTGCCGCCTCCCCGGATCCGTGCCGTGTCGGCCGGACGGGTGAACCCGGGGCGCTCTGCCACGCCGCCGGTCGGAGCAATCGGCGGGCCGGGGGCGCCGGGTGGGGTGGACTGCGTCACCCGGCCGTGCGCGGACGCGGCGCCGCCCGATCTGGAGGTTGTCCATGAACAGGCCGAACCGGCAGAACCGGCTGAACCGTACGACGAGGCTGGGCGCCCTGGCCGCCGCGGCGGCCCTGGCGGGACTGGCCGCCGCCCCGGGACCGGCCCGGCCCGCCCTCCCGGACGCCACCTCGCAGCGCTTCCTCCAGGAGGCGCTCCAGGCCGTGAACTCGGTGCGGGCGCGGCACCACGCGCCGCCGGTGGTCCTGGACCGGCGACTCACCGAGTACGCGGAGCAGCGGGCCCGCGAGGTCTCCCGGTGGGAGGGCCTGTCCGCCCGGCGCGGGGCCCCCGCACCCGGCACCGGGGAGGACCTGTACTGGAGCGGCAGCTCGGTCCGGGTGGTGCGCACCGCCGGGGAGGCGGTGGACGCCTGGTACCGCGAGGCCCGGGCGTACGACTTCGGGCACCCAGGCACCTCGCGCGGGACGGGCCGCTTCACCCAGCTGGTCTGGCGGGCCACCACGCGGATCGGCGCGGCCCGGGTGGCGGGGCGGGGCGCGCACTGGTTCGAGACGTACGTGGTCGTGGTCTTCCGCGGCGCCGGGAACGTGCCCGGGCAGTACGGGCGGAACGTCCTGGCCGCCGACCCCGGCCCGGCGGGGGGCTCCGGACCGGGCACGGGCCCGGGTCCGCGGCCGGGTGCGGGGAACGGGCCCGGCGCGGGCGGCGGTCCGGGGAACGGCGGCGGTCCGGGAGCGGGGAGCGGGACCGGCGGACCGGGTGCGGGCGGCGGGACCGGTGGCGGTACGGGTCAGGGCGGAAGCGCGGGACAGGGCGGCGGCACGCGGCCCGGCACCGGCACGGGCACGGGCACGGGGAACGGCACCGGCACCGGGAGCGGTACGGGGAGCGGCAGCGGGGCCGGGGCCCAGCCGGGCACGGGGAGCGGGAACGGCGTCGGGAACGGCGCCACCGGCGCCACCGGCACCCGGCCCGGCACGGGCGCCGGGGGCCGTCCGGGGGCCGGTAGCGGTCCGGTGACGGCACCGGGAGGCGGCTCCGCGGCCGCCCCGGCGCCGGAGGCGGGCCCCGTCGTCGGCAGCTGACGCCCCGCCCGCCGCAGCCGCGGCCCCTCCGGCGGGAGGGGCCGCGGCCCGCGGGGGCGGCGGGTCCCCGGCGCCCCGCCCGCCACGGACTGCGGGAGGCAGCCGCCGGGAGGAGACTGGGAGTGTCCGCCCCGCAGGGACGGCACGACGGGGGCAGGACGAGGAGGCGCCGGATGACCACGAGCCGCCCGCTGACCACCGAGGAGCTCCTGGGCGTGCTGGCCCGGGGCGACGCGCAGCTCATCGAGGGGCTCACCACGATGACGGCGGGCGCCTTCGAGCGTTCGGGCCTCGACGAGGAGACCTACCTGCTGATACGGATCGCCGCCCTGATCGCCATGGACGCCTCCCCCGCGTCCTACCTGGTCAACCTGGGTGCAGCCGTGCACGCCGGGGTGCCGGCGGAGAGGCTGGAGGGCGTCCTGGTGGCCCTGGCCCCCCTGGTCGGCAGCGCCCGCACCGTCACCGCGGCCGGCAACATCGTCCAGGCCTTCGACCTCCACTGAGCGGGCACGCCATGACCGGTACGACGGCCGCGGGCCGCACCCCCCGGGAGCGGGCCGCCCGCGGCAAGGCCGCCCGGGCGCGCACCCCGCGCTCCCTGCACGGCGAGTTCACCCCGGCGCGGGGGCGGCCGCACCCGGTGGACGTCGTCGAGCGCCAGTCCGCGACCCGGCTGCCCGAGCTGGTGCCGATCCGGTACGGGCGGATGACGGAGTCGCCGTTCCGCTTCTACCGGGGCGCCGCCGCGATCATGGCGGGCGACCTGGCCGGGACGCCGGACTCCGGACTCACGGCGCAGCTCTGCGGCGACGCGCACCTGCTCAACTTCCGGCTGCTGGCGACGCCCGAGCGGCGCCTGGTCTTCGACATCAACGACTTCGACGAGACGCTGCCGGGCCCGTGGGAGTGGGACGTCAAGCGGCTGGCGGCCAGCCTGGTCATCGCGGGCCGCGCCAACGGGTTCGACCGCCGGGAGCGGTCGTCCGTGGTGCAGGGCGCCGTGCGGTCGTACCGGGAGTGGATGCGCTCCCTGGCCCTCATGGGCAACCTCGCCGTCCACTACGCCAAGGCGGACGCGGAGGAGCTGCAGGTGCTGCTCCGCGGCCGGCTGCACGAGGCGGGGCGCCGGCAGGTCTCCCGGGCCGTCGCGAGGGCCCGCACCCGCGACAATCTGCAGGCGTTCGGGGCGCTCACCCGGCTGGTGGACGGCGAGCGCCGGATCACGCCCGACCCGCCGCTGGTCGTCCCGGTGGCCGACCTGCTGCCGGACCTGGAGCGCGGCGCCCTGGAGGACCGGATCCGCGGGCTGATCCTCAGCTACGGCCGCACCCTCCAGTCCGACCGGCGGCAGCTGCTGGAGCAGTACCGGATCGCGGACATGGCCCGGAAGGTGGTCGGGGTCGGCAGCGTCGGCACGCGCTGCTGGATCGTGCTGCTGCTGGGCCGCGACGACGGGGACCCGCTGCTGCTCCAGGCCAAGGAGGCCGACCGGTCGGTGCTCGCGCCGTACGCCGGGGAGAGCGCGTACCCGAACCAGGGCGAGCGGGTCGTCTCCGGGCAGCGGCTGATGCAGGCCGCCAGCGACATCTTCCTGGGCTGGGAGCGGGTGAGCGGCATCGACGGGCGGCCGCGCGACTTCTACGTCCGCCAGCTGCGGGACTGGAAGGGCATCGCCGTGCCCGAGGCGATGGCGCCGCGCGGGATGCGGGTCTTCGGCGAGCTGTGCGGGGCGACGCTGGCGCGGGCGCACGCCCGGTCCGGCGACCGGATCGCGATCGCCGCCTACCTGGGGTCGGGCGACGTGTTCGACCGGGCGCTGGTGCGGTTCGCCGAGAGCTACGCCGACCTCAACGAGCGCGACCACCGGGCCCTGGTGGAGGCCGTGCGCAGCGGGCGGGTCGCGGCCACGCGGGCGTGACGCGGGCGCGGTAGGGCCACGGCGCCGGCACGGGCGCGGGGCCCGTGCCGGCGCGGCGGCCGCGGGGCACGGCACGTCAGGCGCGCCAGGGGGTGAGCCCCCACCGCAGGACGTGCCGCTCCCCCGGGGCCAGCACGACGAGGTCCGTGCCGCTGCGGAAGGCGTCGGGCGGGCAGGACATCGGCTCGACCGCCAGGCCGCGGCGCCGCGCGCCCTCCGCCAGGGTGTCCCCGGTGAAGAGCTGGACCGCCCGGACGCCCTCACCGAGCCACAGGTCGGTGCCGTGCTCCCCCGACGGGTGGGCCAGGCGCACCGCAGGGCGGCCGCCGGGCCCGGCCTCCAGGCCGGTGTAGGCGGTGTCCAGCTCCAGCGCGCCGACGGGGCGCGGGGTGCGGAAGTCGTAGGGCGTGCCGTCCACGGGCTCCGGGTCGCCGACCGGGGTCCCCCGGTCGCCGGTGCGCAGCCGGAGGCGGGCGGGCACGGTGAGGACGGCCTCGTCGACCAGGTCCGTGCCGGCGGTGAGGTAGGGGTGCTGGCCGATCCCGTAGGGCGCGGCGGCGCCGGAGCGGTTGCGGGCCGTCACCGCGACCTCCAGGCCCCCGGGTCCGAGCGCGTACTCCGCGCGGACGTCGAGGCGGAAGGGGTACCCGGGCTGCGGCCAGACGGTGGCGCCGAGGACGACCCGGTCCTCCCCGTGCTCCAGCGGCTGCCAGGAGGTCCACCGCAGCAGGCCGTGGATGGCGTTGCCGCGGGCGGGCTCGGTGAGCGGCAGCTGCTGCTCGCCGCCCTCCCAGGGGTAGCGGCCGTCGGTGATCCGGTTGGGCCAGGGCACCAGGAGCTGGCCGCGGCCGCCGCTGATCCGGTCGTCGGCGGCGAAGCCGTCGAGCACCGGGCGGCCGCCGGCCTCGTAGTGGCGCAGCGCGGCCCCCAGCTCCACGACGACGGCGCTCTGGTCGCCGCGGGCGATGCGGAACTGACGGCCGGTGGGCGTGTCGTCGTCCGTCTGCGGCATCCGGCGCCTCCCTCTCGGCTGCGGGATCTCCCGGGGGACCTCGCGCGGGCGGGCCGCCGCGGTGCGGCCCGTCGGGACACCGTACCCGGGGGCGGCCGCCGCGCGGCCCCGGCGCGGCGGGTGTCGCAGGGCCGTGTGCGGGGGGCGCGCCGGAGCCGGCGACGGGGCCGTCGGGGAACGTCCGGGACCGCCCGGGGCCGTCAGGGGCCGGTGTCCAGGAACTCGCGGACGGCGAGGGCGGCGAGCACCGCGGCGGCGGTCCAGAGGACGACCCCCCACGTCGGGTACGACCAGGTGAGGAGCACGACCGCGGCCACGGCGAGGATCAGCGCCCCGATCCAGCGCTTGCGGCGGTGGACGAACCGGCCGACCGGGCCCGTGCGCATCCCGGCCGAGGCGGCCGCGCCGCGCAGCGCGCCGACCGCCCGGGCGCACCCCGAGCGGACGGCCACCGCGGGCCGCGAGGGGCCCTCCAGCCAGGCGCCCAGGGCGGTGACGGCGGCGAGGGCCCCGAGCGCCCGCACGGCGGCCCGCAGGAACCGCACCAGCGCGTCGAAGACGGCCCCGGCGGCGGCCTGGGAGGTGCCGGGCGGGAGGCGGTCCAGGTAGAGGGCGCGGAAGGCGCTGAGGGAGAGGCCGAGGACGAGCATGGCCGCGGTGACGCCGAGGGCGGCGCCGAGCAGGGCCCGTCGGCGGTCGGCGGCGAGCAGCACCCCGCAGGCGGCGAGCAGCAGGGCCGCCACGGGGAGCCAGGTGCCGGCCAGCTGGAGGAGGCGGATCCCGGTGCGGAGCCTGCCGACGTCCTTCGAGGCGAAGACGGTGATGGTCGTGTGGACGACCGGGATCTTCGCGGCGGGGGCGAAGCCCGCCTTGACGAGTTCGTCCTTGGCCCGGGCGATGACCGGTCCGATGTCGACGGTGACCTGGTTGTCGGTCAGCGCGACGGCGCCCCCGCCCTTCCCGGAGAGGGCCTTGTCGAAGGAGGCGTGGGCCGCCCGGTTGGCCTCGGTCCAGACGGTCGCGAAGGCGCTGCTGGTGACCACCTTGTGCACGGCGTTGCCGACGAGGTCGCTCAGCCCGCTGGTGATGGGGCCGCTGAGGCGGGTGATCAGGTCGGCGGCCTGCGGGGGGACGCCCTTCTGCTGCGCGGCCTTCGCGAGCTGGTCGACCAGGCCCTTGACGTCGATCCGGGCGACGATCTCGGCGGTGGCCCGGTTGGTGACGGCCTGCTGGACGGCCGGGTCGGAGGCCAGGGGCGCGACGGTGGCGACGTACCGGTCGGTGTCGTCGACGATGCTGTCCGCCCAGACGGCGACGACGGCGAGCAGGGAGAGGAGCGAGGCGGCCAGGATCAGCAGGAAGGAGGAGAGCGACCGCAGGCGGTGGTGGCGGGCGGGGGGCGGACCGGCGTGCTCCAGCACCTCGACCCGGTGGCGCAGCTCGTCCAGCTCGCGCGGCCCGCCCGGGTGGTCGGGGCCGTCCGGACGGTGGGGGCCGTCCGGGCCGTCCGGACGGTGGGGGCCGTCCGGGCCGTCCGGGCGGGCGGGGCCGCGGGGTTCCGGCGGGGGGCCGGGGGCGTGGTCCGCCATGGTCGGCCTCCTGCGTCCGGTGGGGGTGGCGGGCGGTGCGGTGCGGCGGGCGGACCCGGCGCGGGACGCGGCGGCGGGGATGCGCCGGTACCGGTCCTCCCGTCGACGGAACCACCGGTGCGGCGGGGCGGCACGCCGTGGGCGGCTCCGGCTGCTCCGTCCGGGGCGGGGATCCGGCGGACGGCCCAGCGGCCCGGACGGCGGGGGCGGCGGTCGGGGGCGGCGGTGCGAGGGTCCGGGGGCGGGAGGGGCCGGACCGAACAGGGGCCGGACCGGGCAGGGGCCCGGGCGACGGGTAGCGGGCGGCGGGCGGCGGGCGGCCGGGCACGGGACGGCCCCGGCCGGGCGGAGCCGGCCGGGGCCGCAGGAAGGCGGCGGGAGGTCAGGCCTCGGCCGCTCCCTCGCCGGTCCGGGCGACCAGGGCCCAGATGATGACGACGTCGAGCGCGATCACGACGATGGCCCACAGCGGGTACCAGGGGAGCCACGCGAAGTTGGCGAGCATGCTCAGTCCGGCGAGCGCGACGCCGACGACGCGCGCCCACATGGCGCCGGTGAACAGGGCACAGCCCGCGAGGGCGACCAGGACGCCGAGGATCAGGTGGATCCAGCCCCACCCGGTGAGGTTGAACTGGTAGACGTAGTTGCGGGTGACGACCAGCAGGTTGTCCTTGGCGAGGGCGGAGATGCCCTCGAAGATCGCCATCAGGCCGGCGAAGATCATGAGGACGGCGGCGAACATCGTCCAGCCCGTCACCATGGTGTTGACGCCGGTGGTGGCGCGGGGAGCCGTACCGGCTGCACCCGCCCCGCTCACATGACTGGCCATGTCGTACTCCTCCGGGGTGAGAGAAGACCTCACGCCGGCCGGTCGGGCCGGACGGCGACCCCCGTGTCCAGCGTGGCACCGGTTCACCCGGTCGGCATCCCCGTGGACCCGCCCGGCTCACGGACGTGCCCTACGGCCCAGCCGAAAGGCCCAGGCGGGAGGGCCCTCCCGCCGCCCGCGGCGGGCGGCCGCGGCACGCGGCCGTGACGTGCGGCCGGGTCCGGCCGGTGGTGCAATGGCGGGGGCGGCGGGACCCCCGCCGCCGCGGGACCGTCCGGGGCCCGCCCCGCGCAGGCGGCCGGTGCCGCCGGAGGCCCCGGACCCCGGGACGACCGCACTCCTGAACGGCGAGGAGCCGACGTGAGCGACGACGTGGACGAGATGGGGCCCATCGACTACCTGGTCGTGGAGTTCCCCGGCGGCCGGACGACCGGTGAGGGGATGCCGCTGCTGGTCGACCTCGTCGACCGGGGCGTCATCCGGCTCCTCGACCTGGCGTTCCTGCGCCGGGAGGCCGACGGCTCCGTCACCGCGCTGGAGCTGGCCGACCTCGACCGCGGCGGGCGGCTCGACCTGGCGGTCTTCGAGGGCGTCTCCTCGGGGCTGCTCGGCCGGGACGACCTGGACGAGGCGGCCGCCGCCCTGGAGCCGGGCAGCTCGGCGGCGGTCGTGGTCTACGAGAACCTGTGGGCGGCGCCGCTGGCCGCCGCCCTTCGCCGGTCCGGGGCCCGCATGGTGGCCGGGGGCCGCATCCCGGTCCAGGACGTCCTGGCGTCGCTGGACGCCGCAGAAGCAGCGCCGGGGTCCGCAGGCGGCCCCCGGCCCACCGTGGGGAGGTGAGGAGCGTGCCCGGACTGATCCGCGGGGTCGCCCGCACGGCCGTGATCTCGGGGACGGCGACCGCCGTGTCCAACCGGGTGTCGCGGCGTCAGGCGGGCCGCTGGGCCCAGCAGGAGGCCGCCCAGCAGGCACCGGTGCAGCAGGCACCCGCGCAGGAGGCGCCGGCTCCGGCGCCCGCCGCGGCGCCCGGACCGGGCGGCGACCCGGTCAGCCGGAAGATCGACCAGCTCAAGGAGCTCGCCGAGCTGCGGGAGCAGGGCGTGCTGACGGACGCCGAGTTCGAGGCGCAGAAGCGGGCCGTGCTCAGCGGCTGAACCGCCGCGCCCGCCGCCCGCGGCGGGCGGCCCTCCCTGACCGGCCGTCGGACGCGGGCCGGCCACGGCAACGGAAGGGGCGAAGGACTCATGCCGGACAACGGGGGTTCCGACCCCGGGGCACCGCCCGGCGTCCCCGGCGGACGGACGAGCCCGTGGCTGGTGCTGCGCTCGCTGGCGAGCTCGGCCGCGACGGTCGCCATGCTGGTCGCCCTCTACTCCATCGCCCCGCTGGACACCCCCGTCGACGCCTGGACGGCGCTGGCGCTCGTGGCCGGGCTGCTGGTCTTCGGTGCCGTGGTCGCCCTCCAGGTGCGGGCGATCGTCCACGCGGACCACCCGCGCCTGCGGGCGATCCAGGCGCTCTCCTGCGTCATCCCGCTGTTCCTGCTGCTCTTCTCCGCGACGTACTTCATGATCGCCCGCAGCACGCCGGACTCCTTCACCGAGAGGCTGGGCCGCACGGACGCGCTGTACTTCACGATCACCGTCTTCGCGACGGTGGGCTTCGGCGACATCGCCCCGGTGACGGCGGACGCCCGGATCGCGACCACGGTCCAGATGGTGCTCGACGTGCTCCTCGTGGGCGTGATCGCCAAGGTGCTCCTGGGCGCGGTGCAGATCGGCCTGCGGCGCCGGGGGGCGCAGACGGGGTCCGCCGGGACGGAGGAGGCCGCCGGAGACCCGGGCGGCACGGGCGGCACGGGCGGCACGGGCGGCTGAGGGCGCGGGTCCCCTGCCGTACGGCCCGGGGCGTCCGGGACCCGGGCGGGTGCCCCGGGAGGCGGCTCCCGGGGTGCCGGAAGCCCGCCGGTCGCCGACGCTGGGGGAAGGTGCCGGCCGCGCCCCCGCGGCCGAACGGGCGAGGAGACGCGCGGATGGCCCAGTCGAGCAGGGACCCGCAGGGGCCGGCCTCACCGAGGGGGGCGCAGGCCGGAGCGGTGGAGCGGGAGGCCGTCCGGCCGGTCCAGGCCCCCGAGACCGTGGAGCTCCACGACCTGCTGCGGACCTCAGGCTACCGGCGCATGCTGCTGCTGTCCGCCCTGGTGGGCATCCCCGTGTCGCTGCTCGCCTTCGGGTTCGTCGCCCTGGAGCACGAGATGCAGCACGGCGTGTGGGTGTCCCTGCCGCACGCGCTCGGCCTGTCCGCCCCGCCCTGGTGGTGGCCGCTGCCGTGCCTGACGCTGGCCGGCCTGCTGGTGGCGCCGTGCGTCACCCGGCTGCCCGGCCACGGCGGGCACGTCCCCGCGGCGGGGTTCGGCGCGGGCGGGCCCTCGCTGCCGTCGCACGTGCCGGGCGTGGTGCTGGCCGCGCTCGCGAGCCTCTCCCTCGGCGCGGTGCTGGGCCCGGAGGCGCCGCTGATGGCGCTGGGCAGCGGGCTGGCGCTGGCGGTCGTGCGGTCGGCGCGGCGGGCCGAGGCGCCGCAGCTGGTCACGGTCCTGGGCACGGCGGGTTCGGCCGCGGCCATCTCGACGATCTTCGGCAGTCCGCTGGTGGCGGCGGTGCTGCTGATCGAGGCGGCGGGCATCGGCGGGCCGCAGCTGTTCGCGCTGATCCTGCCGAGCCTGCTGGCCAGCGGGGTGGGCGCGCTGGTCTTCACCGGGTTCGGCCGGTGGACGGGGCTGGACGTCGGCTCGCTGAAACTGCCGCTGGGGGCCCCGGTGCCCCACCTGGACACGGGCGACTTCCTGTGGGGGCTCCCGCTGGCCGCCCTCGTCGCCGCCGGTGTGGCGGGCCTGACCACGCTCGGCCGCCGCACCGCCGCCTGGACGGGGCGGCGCACCGTGGAGCGGACCGTGCTGTGCGCGGCGGCGGTCGGCATCTGCATCGCCGCGTACGCGCTGGCGACCGGGCGCGACCCCGCCGAGGCCGCCCTCTCCGGCCAGAGCACCCTGGCCGCGCTGGCGGGCGACCCGCACGCGTGGCCGGTCTCGGCGCTGCTGCTGCTCGTGCTCTTCAAGGGGCTGGGCTGGGCGGTCTCACTGGGCAGCCTGCGCGGCGGCCCGATCTTCCCCTCGATCCTGCTCGGGGCCGCGTTCGGGACGGCGTGCTCGGGCCTGCCCGGCTTCGGCACGGTGCCGGCCATGGCCGCGGGGCTCACCGCGGCCGCCACTGCCGTCATGCGGCTGCCGGTCTCGGCCGTGGTGCTCTCCTCGCTGCTGCTGGGCAAGGACGCGGCGGAGGACATCCCGCTGGTCGTCCTCGCGGCGGTTGTGGGCTTCGCCGTCGGCGAGCTGCTGCGCAACCGGACGCACGGGGAGGACGCGGCGGCACCGGGGGCGCCGGGGGCGCCGGGGGCGGGGGCCCCGGGGGCGCCGGGGGCGGGCGGTGGACCGGGGCCGGGCGGACCGGCGCGGACCGGACCGTGACCGCCGCCCGTGCGCCCGCCGCCCGGCTGCGGCGGCGGGACCCGGACCCCCACCGGACACCGCGCAGCTGGAGCGGGCCGTCGCGGTGTTCGAGGCGGCACAGGCCGCGGCGGTGGACCGGGCCTCCCCGGCCGACCCGGAAGCCGGACGGGGGGCGGGGCACGGCAGCGGCCCCGGGCCGGGCCCGCGGGTTCGGGCCGCACGGGGAGGCGGTGGGCGGGGAGGGGCCGGGTGCCTCCGCCGCCGCCGTCCACCTGGCCGACCTCCGGACGCGGCTGGGTGCGGTCGGCCGCAACCTCGGCGGGCTGTCCCCGGACGGCGGCGCCGCGCCCGCGGCGGCGGGCCCGGGGCGGCCGGGGGCCGCGGCGGGCGGGCCGGCCGGGAACGGACCGGTCAGGAGCGTCAGGAGCGGTGGCGGGGAGGCGCCGGGCGGTCGCGGTAGCGGAGGCCGCCCATGAGGAAGAGCAGCGTCCCGGCGCAGACGGCCAGGACCAGCAGCGCGTAGCCGATCATCTGGAGGGCGATCATCGCGGTCCCCTTCCGCCGGGCGGTGTGCCCGGTACCAGTCCATTAGGGCACGGCGGGGCGAGCGGTGCAGAAGTCTGCGACGATCGAGGTTGCGGGGGTCGTGCGTGCGGGAGGTGAGCCGACCGGTGTCCGATCGAGACGTGCTCATGCGGCTCGACACCCGGGGCGTCGTGGTGGAGTGGAGCCCCGAGGCCGAGCGGCTCCTCGGCCGCACCGCGGCGGAGGCGCTGGGCAGGGCGGCCGCCGCGCTGGGCCCGTTCCCCGACGGGGCGGCGGACCTGCGCCTGGAGGTCCGGCCGGTGCCCCGGGCGGACGGGGCGGCCGTGTGGGAGGTGACCGCCCGCCCGGCGGGGGCGGACCGCGGGGGCGAGGGAGGCGTGGACGGCGGGGACGCGGCGGCCGGCGGCCTCGGGGCCGCCCTGGTGGAGGCGCTCTTCACCCAGTCGCCCGTCGGCCTGCACCTCCTCGACCCGGAACTGCGCCTCCTCCGCTTCAACGCCGCGGCCTCCGGGGTGCAGGGCACGGATCCGGGCGGTCTGCTGGGCCATCCGGTGACCGAGGTCTACCCGCTGTGCGAGCCGACCCGGGCCGAGCCGATGCTGCGCGAGGTCCTCGCCACCGGGATGCCCGTGCGGAACCACCTGGTGCGCTGCGGCACCGTGGCCGACCCCGGCCGCAAGCGGTCCTTCGCACTGTCGGCCTTCCGGCTGCTGGGCAGGGACCGGCGGGTGCTGGGCCTGGCCGTGTCCGTGGTGGACGTGACCGAGCAGGAGCGGTCCCGGGCCCGCCTGGTCCTGCTGGGCCAGGCGCGGACCGCCATCGGCCGCACCATGGACATGATGCGGACCGCCGACGAGCTGGCGGGGGTCACGACCCCGGGCTTCGCCGACGCGACCGCCGTGGACCTCCTCGACTCCCTCGCGCGGGGCTCCGACCCTCCGTCCGGGCCCGTCGACCCCGACGTGCCCCTGCGCCGGGCGGCCTTCCGCTCCCGGCAGGGGCTGCCGGGCACCCTGCCGGTGGGGAACGTGGGCCGGTACCCCTTCCCGACGCCGTTCACCCAGAGCCTGGCCGACCGGCAGCCGCGCCTGGTCCGCAGCCTGGACGGGGAGGGGCAGGCCTGGCTGGCCCGGGACCCCGAGCGGGCCCGGCAGCTGCGCGCCGCCGGCGTCCACTCGCTGGTCGTGGTGCCGCTGGTCCTCCGGGGCGCGGTGCTGGGCCTGGCCGCCTTCTACCGGTCGGGCGACTCGGAGCCGTACGACCAGGACGACCTGCCCGTGGCCGCCGACCTCGCCGCCCGCACGGCGCTGTGCGTCGACAACGCCCGACGGTACACCCGCGAGCACATGGTCGCCGTGACGCTGCAGCGGGAGCTGGTCCGCTGCACGCCGCCCGAGCAGGCCGCGGCGGAGATCGCCCACTACTACCTGCCGGCCGGCGCGGGCGGCGACTGGTTCGACGTCATCCCGCTCTCCGGCGCCCGGGTGGCCCTCGTCGTCGGCGACGTGGCCGGGCACGGGCTGCGGGCGGCAGCCACCATGGCGCGGCTGCGCACCGCGATCGACGCGCTGGCCGTCCTCGACCTGGAGCCCGACGAGCTCCTGGCCCGCCTCGACGACACCGCCCTGCGCATCGCGGAGGAGGGCTCGGACTGGCCGCCGACCCCGTCCGGAGGCTCCGACCTGCTGCTCGCCACCTGCCTGTACACGGTGTACGACCCCCTGTCGCGGCGGTTCACCGCCGCCAGCGCCGGCCATCCGGCGCCGCTGCTGACCCGCCCGGACGGGACGGTCGAGGAGGTGGGCGTGCCCGTGGGGCCGCCCCTCGGCAAGGGCGGCCTGCCGTTCGACGCCGTGGAGCTGGAGCTGGCCGAGGGCAGCCTGCTCACGCTCTACACGCCGGGGCTGCTGCGCGGCGCGACGACGGGCGAGGCCGGCCGGCCGGGCGGCACGACCGAGCTGCTGCGCAGGGCGGTGGCCCGGCACGACCGGCCGCTGCGGGCGATCCGGGACGAGGCCGTCTACGGGCTGCTCCCCTCCCGGCCGGAGGACGACGCCGTCCTGCTGCTGGCCCGCACCCGGACCCTGGACCCCGCGCGGGTCGCCACCTGGTCGCTGCCCTTCGAGACGTCGTCGGCCGCGGCGGCGCGGCGCCTGGTGCGGGAGCGGCTGGCCGCGTGGGGATTGGGCGAGGAGGCGTCCGCCGCCGAGCTCGTCGTCAGCGAGCTGGTCACCAACGCGGTCCGCCACGGGGCGGCGCCGCTGCGGCTGCGGCTGATCCGCGACCGGGCGCTGACCTGCGAGGTCTTCGACGGCAGCGACAACGCGCCGCGGCTGCGGCACGCCCGTGCCAACGACGAGGGCGGGCGGGGCCTGTTCATCGTGGCCCGGCTGGCCCAGGGGTGGGGCACCCGCTACACCTCGGACGGCAAGGTCATCTGGGCGCAGCTCGCCGCGGGCCGGGCGCCCGGGGAGGACCCGGACGGAAGACAGCGGTAGGCGCCGGGTGACGAGTCCCGATACGGGACCCTGTGCCGCCTCCGGCGCCCGGTCCTCAGGCGGGGCGCTCGGCCATGACGACCAGGCCCGGCCCGCTCTGCTCGCCCGCGGGGAGCCGGAGTTCGGCGACCGGGCGCAGCCCGGCCCGCTCGATGAGGTCCACGAGCTGTTCCGGCCGCCACCGGTGCGTCGTCCACCGGACGGGCACACCTCCGTAGGCCTCGGTGCGCACCACGTCCCCGTCGCCGGCGTGTGTCGCGGTGATGAAGTGCCCGCCCGGCTCCAGGGCGCGCGCGAACAGAGCGAGGACCTGGGGAAGGACGTCGCGGGGAAGGTTGAACAGGGACCACCACGCGAGCACGCCGCCGAGGGACGCCTCACCGAGGTCGAGGTCGGTGGCGGAGGCGACGTCGAAGCGGCACTGCGGATGGAGACGGCGCGCGTTCTCGACCATGCGGGGGGAGAGGTCCACCCCGGAGACGTCGAGTCCGCGTTCGGCCAGGTAGGCGGTCACCGTCCCGGGTCCGCAGCCGACGTCGAGAACGGGCCCGAGACCGCTCACGGTGTCGGCGAAGGCGTCGACGGCCGCCTTGAGCCAGGGATGGCGCCGGATGTCGCCGAACCCCGTCGTCACCACCATGCGGGCGTAGGTGTCGGCCACCCGGTCGTAGGACTCACGGACCGCGTCGAGATCGGCCGGGCGGTCGGTGCGGTGTGCGCGCATCAGCAGAGGATAGGACGACGGTCCCGGTTCCGGCGGTACAGCCGTCGGAACCCGGACCGGCCGGGGTCCGGCCGCCGCCGCGAGGGCGCCGACGCGCTTCCCGTCGTCGCGACGTGCGGCTGCGCCGGGCCGGGGCCGCTGCCGGGGCCGCTGTCGGGCCTCGGGTCGGGCCTTCGGCCGGGAGCGTCCCCGGCATCCGCGCGGTGCCCCACCGCCGGCCACCGTTCCGGCGCTCCCCGCGGACCGGTCAGACCGACGGCTGGGCGAACCACTCCCGCGCGGAGGTCAGGCCCCACACGATCACGGCGTCGATCGCCACGACCAGGACGCCCAGCACCGGCGCGGACGGGATGAAGAACATCCACCGCACGGCGCTGACCACGGCGAAGGCCAGCGCCAGCAGCCTGCCGGTGACACGCTGCCGCCCGTTGAGCGCCCAGGCCGCGTAGAAGGCGAGCAGCGCGAGGACCAGGTCGAGGACGCCCCACCAGGCGTGGGCGGAGCCGAAGACGGCGAAGGCGCGCGGGGAGAGCCAGCTGCTGCCGGCCCACTCGGTGACGGCGGCGATGACGAGGAAGGTGCCGAGCAGCACCATCATCACCGAGGCGAACTCCACCCGGGGAGGCATGGCTTCCTCCGGCTGCGCGGGCCGTCCTCCGGGTGCGTCGCTGTACATGACCCGATCCCAGCACCACGGCGGCCCCGGGGCACGCCGGGACGGCGCGCCGCTCCCCCGGCCGGGTGGCGGCCCGGTCCGGGGGGAGGCGGCGCGGCGGCCGTCCGTACCGCGCGGCCGCCGGCGGGGCGGCCGCGGGTCGGGCGGTGCGGCGCGGCGGGTCAGGCGGCGCGGCGGCGGGTCAGAGGATCGCGCCGGGGGTGTACTTCGCGGCCTGCGGGTACCGGTCGGCGACCTCCTGCACGCGGCGGGCGACCTCGGCCACCTGGGCGCCGGCCGCGCCGGTGAAGGAGAGCCGGTCGGCGAGGAGGGCGTCGAGGGCGGCCCGGTCCAGCGGGATGCGGCCGTCGGCGGCGAGCCGGTCCAGCAGCTCGTTGTGCCGGGCGCCCTCGCGCATGGCCAGGGCGGAGGCAACGGCGTGCTCCTTGATGACCTCGTGGGCGGTCTCCCGGCCCACGCCGGCCCGCACCGCGCCCATGAGCACCTTGGTGGTGGCCAGGAACGGCAGGTAGCGGTCGAGCTCGGCCTCGATGACGGCGGGGAAGGCGCCGAACTCGTCGAGGACGGTGAGGAAGGTCTCCAGCAGGCCGTCGAAGGCGAAGAAGGCGTCCGGCAGGGCGACGCGGCGGACCACGGAGCAGGAGACGTCGCCCTCGTTCCACTGGTCGCCGCCGAGCTCCGCGGTCATCGAGGCGTAGCCGCGCAGGATGACGGCGAGGCCGTTGACGCGCTCGCAGGAGCGGGTGTTCATCTTGTGCGGCATCGCGGAGGAGCCGACCTGGCCGGGCTTGAAGCCCTCGGTGACCAGCTCGTGGCCGGCCATCAGGCGGATGGTCTTGGCGAGGCTGGAGGGGGCGGCGGCGAGCTGGACGAGCGCGCTGAGCACGTCGAAGTCCAGGGAGCGCGGGTAGACCTGGCCGACGCTGGTGAGGACCCGGTCGAAGCCGAGGTGGGCGGCGACGCGGCCCTCCAGCTCGTCGAGCCTGGCGGTGTCGCCGCCGAGGAGGTCGAGCATGTCCTGGGAGGTGCCGACCGGGCCCTTGACGCCGCGCAGCGGGTAGCGGCCGAGGAGGTCCTCCAGGCGGGCGAAGGCGGCGAGCAGCTCGTCGGCGGCGGTGGCGAACCGCTTGCCCAGCGTGGTGGCCTGGGCGGCGACGTTGTGCGAGCGGCCGGCCATGACCTGCTCGGAGTACTGGGCGGCGAGGCGGCCGAGGCGGACCAGCACGGCGACGGTGCGGTCGCGGACGTGCTCCAGGGACAGCCGGATCTGGAGCTGCTCGACGTTCTCGGTGAGGTCCCGGGACGTCATGCCCTTGTGGATCTGCTCGTGGCCGGCGAGGGCGCTGAACTCCTCGATCCGGGCCTTGACGTCGTGCCGGGTGACCCGCTCGCGGGCAGCGATGGAGTCGAGGTCGACCTGGTCGACGACGCGCTCGTAGGCGGCGACGGCGTCGGCGGGGACCTCGATGCCGAGGTCCTGCTGGGCCTTCAGCACCGCCAGCCACAGGCGGCGCTCCAGCACCACCTTGTGCTCGGGGGACCAGAGGCGGGCCAGCTCCGCGGAGGCGTACCGGGCGGCCAGGACATCGGGGATGTTGGGCTTGGCGCTCACGCTGCGCAAGCCTAACAGTCCTGGTCAGCGCGGAGCCGCCCGGGACGCCGCGGGGCCCGCGCGGGAACCGCGGGCGGCGGGGCCCCGGCGGCAGGCCGGTCCCGGCCGGGACCGGTCCTGGCCCGGATCAGTCCTGGCCGGGACCGGCCAGCAGCGGCAGCAGCGCGCCGCAGAGCCCGTGCAGGGCGCGGCGCTGGCCGTCGTCGAGGGAGTCGAAGGCCCGCCGGGCCCGCTCCATCCCGGCCCGGATGCTGTGCAGCGCCTCGCGGCCCTCGTCGGTGACCACCACGATCTTGACCCGGCGGTCGGTCTCGGCGGCCCGCCGCACGGCGAGCCCGCGGCCCTCCAGCCGGTCCACGATGCCGGTGACGTTGGAGGCGTCGCAGCCCAGCCGCCCGGCGAGCGCGCGCATCGGCACCGGCTCCTGGACCGCGCCGAGCGCCTTGGCCTGGGCGGAGGTGAGCCCGAGGCGGGCGGCGGCGGCCGCGAAGTCGTGGAAGTAGGCGGCGCCCACGGCGGCGACCGCCTCCATGAGGTCGGCGGTGGTGGGGGTCTCGGCGGTGGGGGCGGCAGCGGTCTCGGCCATGCCCCCACGGTACGGCAGACAACTTGACAGGTTCAAGATTTCATGGGCGCAAGCTACCGGCGCGGCGCCGCCCGGCGCACCAGGCGGTCGACCACCGGCACCATCCCCTCCACGCCGCCCGCCAGGGTCGGCGCGGTGCGGTACCGGCCCTGGACCACCACGCTGGGCAGCTCGGGCACGGCGTAGCGGGCCATCAGCGCGGGCGCCTCCCGGGTCTCGCGGCGGACCTCGGCCGACGCGTAGGCCCGGCGGAACCGGGCGCCGTCCACGCCCTGCTCGCGCGCCCAGGCGGCCGCCGACGCCTCCGTGGTGAGGTCGCGGTGCAGGTCGCGCACGGCGTGGAAGGCGGCGGCCTGGAGGCGGTCGACCAGGCCGAGCCGCTCCAGCGTGTAGTAGAGCCGGGCGTGGGCGGTCATCACCCGGTCGCCTCCCGGCCACACGGCCGGCACCCGGCGCAGCCGCACGTCGCGCGGCTGCCGGGCGGCCCAGGCCGCCAGCGGCCTCTCCAGGCGCTGCGAGTGCCGGCAGTCGTACCAGAAGAACTCGACCGCCTCTCGGCCGCCCGGCCGGTCCACGGCCTGGGGGCGGTCGAGCCGGACGTACCCCTGCGGGGGCGCGCCGGCCGCGGTGGCGGCGGCGGGGCAGAGGGCGGCGGCGAGGGCCGCCAGCACGGCGGCGGCCCGGGTGCGGAGCTTCATGGCGGCACCCTGGCAGGTGCGGGCGCGGGCGGGTGCGGGGCGCACGGCGGCCGGCGGCGGATTCCCCCGATGGGACGACCGGGCCAGGGCCCGTTATCCCGCAGGGGGGCGGGCGGCCGACCGCCCCCCTGCGGGCCGGGCGGGGACCGGCCCCGGCCCGGCTCCCGTCACAGGCGGCCGCCGGAGGCGGAGTCGGCGGAGAGCCGCTGCGCCAGGTAGACGGGCACCACCGAGGCGACCACCAGGACCGCCGCCACCACGTCGACCACCGGCGCCTGGTTGGGCCGGGACATGTTGGAGAAGATCCACACCGGCAGGGTCTGCACCCCCGCCCCGGCGGTGAAGGTGGTCACCACGATCTCGTCGAAGGAGAGCGCGAAGGCCAGCAGCGCCCCCGCCGCCAGGGCGGAGCGCACCATCGGGAAGGTGACGTCCCGGAAGGTGCGGAAGGTGTCGGCGCCCAGGTCCATCGCCGCCTCCTCCAGCGAGGCGGCCGTGCGCCGCAGCCGGGCGGCGACGTTGTTGTAGACCACCACCACGCAGAAGGTGGCGTGCCCCACGACCACGGTGAACAGGCCGAGCCCGACGCCGAGCGGCTGGAGCACCGTGCGGAAGGCGGTGTTGAGGGCGACGCCGGTGACGATGCCGGGCAGGGCGATCGGCAGCACCAGCGCGAAGGAGAGCGCCTCGCGGCCGAAGAAGCGGTGCCGCTGGGCGGCGAAGGCCGCCATGGTGCCCAGCACCAGCGCGAGGGCGGTGGCGCCCAGGCCCGCCTTGACCGAGGTCCACAGCGCCGAGCGGGCGCCGTCGCTGTGCCAGGCGTCGGACCACCAGTGCAGGGTGAGGCCGGAGACGGGCCAGCCGAGGGTCCGGTCGGCGTTGAAGGACTGCACCAGGACCAGCAGCAGCGGCAGGTAGACGGCGGCGAGCACGGCGGCGGCGGCGACGCGCAGGGCGGTCCGGGCGCGTCGGGAGAGGTTCATGGGGGCTCGGCTCCTCACGGGCGGGGCGGGCGGGCTGCGCGTCGGGGGGACGCCGTACCGGGTCGGGGCCGTGCGGGGCCGCGGCTCCTGCGGCCCCGCACGGCCTCACAGGCTGCGGAGGGCGCCGCTGCGCCGCACGGCCAGCAGGTAGAGCAGGATGACGACGACGGGGACGGTCCCCAGCGCGGCCGCCAGCGGCAGGTCGAGGGTGATGTTGGCGTACACGAGGTTGCCGATCAGCTGCGTGCGGCCGCCGACGATCTGCACCGCGATGTAGTCGCCCAGGCTGAGCGAGAAGGTGAAGACCGAGCCCGCCGCCACCGACGGCAGCACCATGGGCAGCACCACCGAGCGGAAGGTCCGCCCGGCGCCGGCCCCCAGGTCCGCGGAGGCCTCCAGCAGTTTGTCCGGGAGCTGCTCCAGGCCGGCGTGGATCGGCAGGATCATGTACGGCAGCCACAGGTAGGCGAGGACGGCGACCACGGCGGGCAGGCCGAAGCCCGGACTGCCCAGGCCCAGCGGCCGCAGCACCCAGTCCAGCGGACCGCCCTCGGCGAGGATCGCCCGCCACGCGTACACCTTGACCAGGTAGCTCGCCCACAGCGGGGTGAGCACCGCCACCACCAGCAGGCGGCGGTGGCGGGGCCGGGCGACCTTGGCCATGTAGAAGGCGACGGGGAGGGCGAGCAGGACGTCGATGACGGTGACCGCCACGGCGACGCCGATGCTGCGCAGCGCCACCGTGCGGAAGACGTCGGTGGTGACGACCGCCCTCAGGTTGTCGAGGCTCCAGATCCGGACGACGTCGGAGGTGAAGGGGTCGGTGGTCCAGAAGGCGGAGAGGAAGAGCGCGGCCAGCGAGCCCAGGTAGGCGACGACCAGCCAGGCGGTGGGCGCGGAGAGCAGTCCGGCCAGGCGCAGCCGGGGGTGGCGGTGGAGGAAGGCGGCGAGGGCGGTCACGTCGGTGCTCAGCCCTTGATCCCGGTCCAGGCCTGGACCCACTTGGCGTAGGGGACGCAGGTGGTGTCCTTGCGGCCGTCGACGCACTGCGGGATGGGCGTGGTCCAGAACCAGACCCGCTTCCAGTAGGCGGCGTCGGAGGCGTGGTAGGTGGCGCAGAAGGACTTGTCCGCGGTGTGGTCGCAGGCGAGGCGGTTGGCGGGCGCCTCGCCGAAGTACTCGGCGACCTGGGCGTTGGCCTCGGGGGAGACGATCCAGTCCATCCACCGGTAGGCGCAGTTGGGGTGCTTGGCCTTGGCGGAGACCATCCAGGTGTCGGACCAGCCGGTGGAGCCCTCCTTGGGCAGGACGGCGTCCACGGGCGCCTTCTCCGCCTGCGCGGTGTTCGCGATGACCTGCCAGGTGGTGCCGAGGACCGAGTTGCCGGACTTGAAGGCGGAGACCTCCTTCAGGTAGTCGCTCCAGTACTCGCCGATGTTGGCGTTCTGCTGCCGGAGCAGGGCGACGGCGGCGTCGAACTGCTTGGAGTCCAGCGCGTAGGGGTTCCTGATGCCCAGCTCGGGCCTGGTGCTCATGAGGTGGAGCGCGGCGTCCGCGATGTAGATCGGCGAGTCGTAGGCGGTGATCCTGCCCTTGTACGGGGAGTCGGCGGCGAAGACCGGGGCCCAGGAGTCGGGGGCGGGGCTGACCTTGTCCTTGCGGTACATCAGCAGGTTGGCGCCGTAGCCGTGGGGGATGCCGTAGGCGACCCCGTTCACGGAGTTCCACTTCTGCATCTTGAGGGAGGCGAAGACGTCCTTGTAGTTGGGGACGAGGTCGGTGTTGACGGGGGCGGCGTCGCCGGAGGCGATGAGGCGCAGCGAGGCGTCGCCGGAGGCGGAGACGGCGTCGTACTCGCCGGTCTTCATCAGGTTGACCATCTCGTCGGACGTGCCGGCGACCTTGGTGCTGACCTGGCAGCCCGTCTTCTTCTCGAAGGGGTGGACCCAGTCGACCTTCGGGTCGTCGGAGCCGTCCTCGGCGTAGCCGGCCCAGGCGATGAGGTTGACCCTGCCCTCGCCGGGGCCGAGGGTCTTCATGGCCTGGAGCCTGGGCGGGGTGAAGCCGGCGCCGCCCGCGGCGGACGGCTTCGCGGTGGAGGAGCAGGCGGTCGCGGCGAGCGCGACGGCGCAGAGGGCGGCGGCGAGGGCGGGGGTGCGGCGCACGGGGAGGGCTCCGTTCGGGGGCGACGGGGACGGGGGTGTGCGGGCGGTAGCGGGATAGCCCGGGGGGTACGGGGGTTTGCGGGCGGCGCGGGGCCCGGGGAGGAGCGGCCGCGCGGCGGTGCGGCGGTGCGTCAGGCGGCCTCGCCGATCCGGACGTTGTGCCGGCGGTCCCAGACGAGCAGGGCCCGGGCGCCGCGCAGGGCGGCGGAGTCGGTGGCGGAGGCGTCGAGGTTCTGGCGCAGCGCGGTGAGGCGGCCGCCCGCGTCGAGGTCGACGACCAGGCGGGTGGTCTCGCCGAGGTAGACCGCCTCGGCGATCCGGCCGGACGCCCGGCAGAGCTTCGCGTCGCCGTCCCCGCCGTCCCCGCCGCCGGGCTGCGCGGCGTCCTCGCCGGTGAGGACGCGGATCTTCTCGGGCCGGACGCTGAAGGTCCCCCGCTCCCCCAGTACCTGCTCGGCGGCGTCGCCGTCGAGCAGGTTGGAGGTGCCCACGAAGGAGGCGGCGAAGGCGGTGGCGGGCCGCTCGTAGAGCTCGGCCGGGGTGGCGACCTGCTCGATGCGGCCGGCGTTGAAGACGGCGATCCGGTCGCTGAGGGTCAGCGCCTCCTGCTGGTCGTGGGTGACCAGGACGAAGGTGATCCCGGCGGCGCGCTGGATCTCCTTGAGCTCGACCTGCATCTGCTCGCGGAGCTTGAGGTCGAGGGCGCCCAGCGGCTCGTCCAGCAGCAGCACCCGGGGGCGGGTGACCAGGGCGCGGGCGAGGGCCACGCGCTGGCGCTGGCCGCCGGAGAGCTGCCCGGGGCGCCGGTCGCCGAAGCCCTCCAGGCGGACGCCGCGCAGCGCCTCGCGGGCGCGCTCGGCCCGCTCGGCCCGGGGGACGCGGCGGACCTTGAGGCCGTAGGCGACGTTCTGCTCGACCGTCATGTGCGGGAAGAGGGCGTAGTCCTGGAAGACCGTGTGGACGTCGCGCTCGAAGGGGGCGAGGCGGGTGACGTCGCGTCCGGCGAGCTCCACGGTGCCCGCGGTGGGGGCCTCGAAGCCCGCGATCATGCGGAGCACGGTGGTCTTGCCGGAGCCCGAGGGGCCGAGCATGGCGAAGAACTCGCCGTCGGCGATCTCCAGGTCGACGCCGCGGACCGCCTCGACCCGGTCGTACGACTTGCGCAGTCCGCGCAGTGCGATGGCCGGGGTGTCGCTGGTCGGCTGCGCCGGCATGGTGCGGTTCCTCCTCGCCGTAGGGGTGTGGGCGAAAACCTATGGAGTTATATTTCAAAGGACAAGACCCGGGCCGGGTAAAGCTTCGGCCAAGTGGGAGAGTGGACACGGACATCCGTGCGTACGGGGCCAGCGCGGAACGGTCAGAAGGACGGCGGAGGTTGGAACGACTCTCGGGCGGCGCCCACCTCGGCGTCTTCGCCCCCGTGCAGAACCAGGCGCGCGTCGGCGCCGTCGCCCGCCGCCTCGGCGACGCCATCGAGCTGGGCCTGCTCGCCGACGGCGAGCAGCTGCCCGGCGAGGCCGACCTCGCCGCCCGCCTCGGCGTCTCCACCGTGACCCTGCGCGGCGCGCTGGTGGCGCTGCGGGAGCAGGGGCTGCTGGAGACCCGCCGCGGCCGGGGCGGCGGGAGCTTCGTCACCGCGCCCTCCGGCCCGCCCGCCGAGCGGCTGCGCACGCGCCTGGCCGAGTACGGGGTCGAGGAGCTGCGGGACCTGGGCGACCACCACGCCGCGGTCTCCGGCGCCGCCTCCCTGCTGGCCGCCTGCCGCACCGACGAGGACGGCCTGGCCCGGCTGCGCCGGCTGGAGGAGGAGTTCGCCGCGGCGGCGGGCGACGCGGCCGCGCTGGCCCGGGCCGACCGGCGGCTGCACGTGGAGGTCGCGGCCGCCGCGCAGTCGCCCCGGCTGACCCGGGAGGAGATCCGTTTCCAGACGGAGTCCGGAGCGCTACTCTGTCTCGCACTTTCGGAGGACGATCTGGCAGGGGCGGCGGTGCGGCAGCACCGCTCCCTGCTGGCGGCCGTCGAGGCCGGGGACGGGCAGGGGGCCCGCGCCCTCGCCGAGGAGCACGTGCGGGCCGCCGTGGACCGCCTGGTCGACCTCCGGCTGCACCTGCCCGACTGAGCCCCCTCCCGGGGCACCGGCCGGGCACCCGACACCGCCCGCCCCCGCGGCCGCGGCACCCCGACCCAGGCAGGCCCCGTGACCGTCCAGCACTCCCCCGCCTCCCCCCGCACCGCGGCCCGCAGCACGGCCCGCGGCGGACCGGGCCGCACCCCCGCGGACCCCGCCGCCCCGGCGGCCGCGGCGGACCCGGGAGCGGCGGCCGCCACGGCCGAGGAGGCGGTGGCACGGGTCCGGGACACCCTGGAGCGGGTCTTCGCCGCCGTCGAGCGGACCCGGGAGGCGGCGGAGCGGATCGTGGGCGGCGCCCGTGCCGTCGGCGCCGCCCCCTCCACCGCCGACCTGGCCGCACTGCGCCCGCTGCTGCTGCGGCAGCTCGCGGAGCACGCCCCCCTGATCTCCGGCGCGGGCTTCGTCGCCGAGCCCGGCAGCCTCGCCGACGCCCCCGCCTGGCTGGAGTGGTGGCAGCCCGGCCCGGACGGCGCCCCGCGCCCGCTGCGCCTGCACCTGGACCCCGACCGCTCCGCGTACGCCGACTACACCCACTGGGACTGGTTCGCGATCCCCCGCACCACCGGGCAGCGCGCCGTCTCCGGCCCGTACGTCGACTACCTCTGCTCGGACGAGTACAGCCTCACCCTGGCCGCGCCGGTCACCGTCGGCGGGGAGTTCGCCGGGATCGCGGCGGCCGACGTCTACCTGCGGCACTTCGAGGCGGCGGTGCGGCCCGTCCTGCGGCGGCTGCCGGCCCCCGCCTGCCTGGTCAACGCCCGCGGGCGGATCGCCGCCTCCAACACCGCCCGGCACGTCGCCGGCTCGCTGCTGCGGGGCGTCGACCCGGCGGCGGTGCCGGAGACCGGCGCCCACCGCCAGGGCGGGCTGGAGCTGCGGCGCTGCGGGACCCTGCCGCTGGTCCTGGTCACGGGCTGACGCGGGACGCGGCGGCGCGGCGGCACACGCGGGCCGCCCCGGACACACCGGGGCGTCCTGACCGCACCGGGAGGGCCGGCTCGGCGGACCGGGAAGGCCGCCTCGGCGGACCAGGAGGACTGCCTCAGCGGACCAGGAGGACTGCCTCAGCGGACCAGGAGGTCCGCGAGCCGCTCCAGTTCGGCAGCCGGGTCGGCGGTGAGGCCCGTGTGGACCGGCCCCGGCTGCACGACGGTGCTGCGCGGCGCCGTCAGCCAGCGGAACCGCTGCCCGGGGCTGTCGGCCGCGGCCTGTCCGGCGTGCCCGCCGCCCAGGCAGACCCCCTCCACCCCGCGCAGCACCCGCCGGACGCCCTCGGTGTCGGCGTGCGGGTCCAGGGCCAGCAGCCGCGCCTCGTCCAGGTGGGTCAGCGCGCCGACGAAGCCGGGGACGCGGCAGTAGAGGAGGACGCCCACGTTGACGCACTCGCCGCGCTCGACCCGGGGCACGGCGCGGAGCAGGGCGTACTCGTAGTCGTGGAGCACCGGGGCCGGGCCGCCGGGTGCCGGGGCGGACGCCGGGCCGGGTGCCGGGACGGGGCGGTCGGCGGTCATGCGGGCACCTCCGGGAGCCAGTCGCGGGGCCCGGCCGCCCGGGCGGCGAGCTGCGCGGCGTACGCCTCGCGGACCGCGTCCGGGCAGTCGAAGCCGGGCTCGTCCGCCAGCCACTCGTCGGGGACGAGCGCGGCGGCCTCCAGCAGCAGGTCGTCGGTGACCAGGGGCCCGAGCTCCCGGTCGGCGGCGGCGACGTCGGGCCCGAAGCGGAGGAGCGCGTGGTCGCCCGCGTCGAACGGGCGGCGGGTCCAGGCCGCGGCCCCGGGCCAGTGGTGGTGGAAGATCAGGCAGGCGCCGTGGTCGACGAGCCACAGGCCGCCGCCGTCGACGAGCAGGTTGGGGTTGCGCCAGGAGCGGTCCACGTTGCCGACCAGCGCGTCGAACCAGACGATCCGCCCGGCCTCCCGCGGGTCCACCTCGAAGCAGAGCGGGTCGAAGCCGAGCGCGCCGGAGACGAAGGCCATGCCCAGGTTGAGGCCGCCGCTGGCGCGCAGCTGGTCCTGCACCTGCTGGTCGGGCTCGCTGCGGGCGAGGACCGGGTCGAGGTGCAGGCGCCGCAGCTCGGGCACCCGCAGGCCCAGCCGCCGGCCGATCTCCCCCGCCAGCACCTCGGCCACCAGCGCCTTGCGGCCCTGGGCGGCGCCGACCCACTTGGCGACCCACACCCGGTGGTCGTCGCCCTCGACGAGGCCCGGCATCGACCCGCCCTCACGCAGTGGCGTCACGTACCGGACCGCCGTCACCTCGGGAAGCACCCGCACACCCTACCCACCACCGGACGGCCGCCGGGAATCCGCGGTCCGCGGGGGCGGCCGCACCGACCGCACCCGTCCGCCGCGCATGATCCGCTGCGGGCCGGTGAGGAGCAGGGACGAGGCCGTGCGGACCGGTGGCGGGGCCGACGGCGCCGTGCCACTGTGGCCGCAGGCGGCGACGGTGCCGCCGCTCGGGGACACCGGCGGCAGTGACGAGACCAGCGCTGTGAGGGATGCCTGATGGAACGACCCCGGATCCTGGTGGTGGGCGGCGGCTTCGCCGGAGTCGAGTGCGCCCGGCGGCTGGAGCGCAAGCTCGCCCCGGCCGAGGCGGAGATCGCACTCGTCACGCCCTTCAGCTACCAGCTGTACCTGCCGCTGCTGCCCCAGGTGGCGGCCGGCGTGCTCACCCCGCAGTCCGTCGCCGTGTCGCTGCGACGCGTCCTGCGGCGGACCAACATCATCCCCGGCGGCGCGATCGGCGTGGACACCCAGGCCAAGATGTGCGTGATCCGCACGATCACCGACAAGGTGATCGTCAAGAAGTACGACTACATCGTGCTGGCACCCGGCAGCATCACCCGCACCTTCGACATCCCGGGCCTGAACCAGTACGCGCGGGGCGTGAAGACGCTCGCCGAGGCCGCGTACATCCGCGACCACGTGATCTCCCAGCTGGACCTGGCCTCGGCGACGACGGACCGGGCCGAGCGGGAGTCCCGGCTGCAGTTCGTGGTGGTCGGCGGCGGCTACGCGGGCACCGAGACCGCCGCCTGCCTGCAGCGGCTCACCACGGCCGCCGCCAAGCGGTACCCGCGGCTGGACCCCCGGCTGATCAAGTGGCACCTCATCGACATCGCACCCCGGCTCATGCCCGAACTCGGCGACAAGCTGGGCCGCACCGCGCTGGAGATCCTGCAGCGGCGCGGCATCGAGGTGTCGCTGGGGGTGTCCGTCGCCGAGGTCGGCGAGGACAGCGTGAAGTTCACCGACGGGCGGCTCATCCCCAGCCGCACCCTCATCTGGACCGCCGGCGTCGCCGCCAGCCCGCTGATCGGCACCCTCGGCGCCGAGACGGTCAAGGGCCGCCTGGCGGTCACCGCCGAGATGCGGCTGCCCGGCGTGGAGGGCGTCTTCGCGCTCGGCGACGCGGCGGCGGTGCCCGACCTGGAGAAGGGGGACGGCGCGGTGTGCCCGCCCACCGCCCAGCACGGCATGCGGCAGGGCAAGGCGGTCGCCGGCAACGTGGTGGCGGCGCTGCGCAACCAGCCGCTGAAGCCCTACCGGCACAAGGACCTGGGCCTCGTGGTGGACCTCGGCGGCATGGACGCGGTCTCCCGCCCGCTCGGCGTGGAGCTGCACGGCCTGCCCGCCCAGGTGGTCGCCCGCGGCTACCACCTCATGGCGCTGCGGACGAACGTCGCCAAGGTCAGGGTGTCGACCAACTGGACGCTCAACGCCACGGCCGGCGACGACTTCGTGCGGACCGGCTTCCTCGCTCGGCGCCCGGCCGCGCTGCGGGACTTCGAGTACACCGACGCGTACCTGACCCCGGAGCAGGTCCGGGAGCACACCCGGTCACTGCTGGCCAAGGGCTGACGGCACGGCGGGCCGCCACTCGCCCGGGTCCGCGGAGGCCCGGGCGGGGGCGGCCCGCGGCGCGTCGGGTGCCTCGGGCGCGTCGGGGAAGCCGGAGGTGCGGCGCAGGGCGCCGTCGGGCAGGACCGCCAGCGCCTCCAGTCCCTCACGGGCCTCCAGCCGCGCCACGCAGGCGGGACCCATCGCGAAGGCCGCGGTCGCCCAGGTGTCGGCCTCGGTGAGGCCCGTGCCGACCACGGTGACCGAGGCGAGCGCGGTGGCGGGGCGGCCGGTGTGCGGGTCGGTGATGTGGGCGCCGCGCTCGGCGGTGCCCGAGGTGGCGACCGCGATGCCGTACCCGGAGACCACCGCGGCCAGCCGCCCCGGCAGCAGGGGGTGGGCGACGCCGATCCGCCACGGCCGGCCGGGCGCCGGGCCGCCGGTGGTCTGCACGTCGCCGCCGCCGGTGACGCTGTGGCTCCGCGAGCCCGCCTCGCGCAGCAGCCGGGCGGCCTGCTCCACGGCCCAGCCCTTGACGAGGCCGCAGGGGTCCAGGCGCCCGGCGGGGCGGGCGGTGAACCAGCCGCCGGTCTCCCGGGACGCCTCCTCGCACCACTCCAGGACCAGGGCGACGTCGGGGTCGCACTCCCCCAGGGCGGTCTCCCCGCGGTCGAGGCGGCTGATCTGGCTGTCCTCGCGGTAGGGGGAGAAGACGGCGTCCACCCGGTGCAGCCAGACGACCGCCTCGCGCAGGGCGTCCTCGACGGCGGCCCGGCGTCGGCCGCGGCCCGCGTCGCGGACGTCGAAGGAGAAGACGGTGCCCATGGCGTGCTCGACGTGGCGCAGCGGGGGCGCAGCGGGGTCGGTGGTCGCGGGGTCGGTGGTCGCGGGGTCGACGGCTGCGGGACAGGTGGCCGGGGGGCCTTCCGGGGTGGCGCCGGCCGGCGCGGCGGCGGTCACAGGCCCGCCCTGTCGAGCGCGCTCTGCAGGGAGCGGGTGTAGCCGTCGCTGGTGTAGGTGGCGCCGGAGACGGCGTCGATCCGGGCGCTCTGGGCGCTGAGGGCCTCCTGGTTGAGGATCGGCAGGGCGTAGCCGTTGATCTCCTGGTCCCGGTGGTCCTCGTTGGGGTACTGCACCACCGAGATGTCGGTGATCTTCTTCCCCTGGACGCTGACCTTCACCTGGACCGGCCCGTAGCGGGTGTCGGCGGCGTCGCCGGTCACGGTGCGGGCGGTCCCGGACGCCGTACCGGACGAGCCGGACGAGCCCGACGAGCCCGACGTGCCGGACGAGCCCGACGAGCCGGTGGACCCGGTGGTGCCGCCGTCGTCGGTCCCGCCGCCGGCACCGCCCTGGTCGTCGCCCCCTGCGGCGGTCCCGCCGGACGCGGTGGACGTGCCGCCCCCCGCGCCGGTCGAGACGGGCGCTCCGGCGGTGGACTGCCCGTGGGGCTTGAGGGAGAGCAGCAGCACCACTCCGGAGACGGTGGCTGCGCTGGTGATGACGGCTCGGCGCACGGCGGGCTCCTCGTTGTCCGGGATCGGATCGGGTCGGGCGGATCGCGCGGGTCGGGCGGATCGCGCAGGTCGGGTGGGTCGGGCGGATCGGGACAGGCGGGCGGGCCGGGACAGGCGGGCCGGCCTCCGGCCTCAGAGGGCGAAGGACTCGTGGTGGATCCGGCTCCGCCGCACCCCCGCCGCCCGCAGGGCCCGGACCGCGGTCTCCGCCATGGCGTCGGGGCCGCAGAGGTAGACGTCGTGGGCGGCCAGGTCGGGCACCAGGCGGCGCAGCGTGTCCGGGTTGAGCGGCTCGCCGACCTCGGCCCGCCGGCCCACCAGGTAGTGCAGGGCGGCGCCGCGGCCCGCCGCGATCGCCTCCAGTTCGCCGCGGAAGAGCAGGTCCTCGGCGCGGCTCGCCCGGTAGACGAGGGTGAGGTCGCCGGGCGCGGCCGGCAGGGTCTCGAAGAGGGCGCGCAGCGGGGTGATGCCGACGCCGGCGCCCAGCAGCAGCACCTTGCGCGAGCGGCGGCGGGCGGCGGTGAAGGCGCCGTACGGGCCCTCGGCGCGGACCCGGGTGCCGGGCCGGAGCCGGGCGGCGGCCCGGCTGTGGCCGCCGAGGTCCTTGACCGTGAACCGCAGGTACCGCGGGTGGACGGGTGCGGAGAGCGAGTACGGGTTGGCGGCCCAGCGCAGGCCCGGCGCGAGGAACTGCAGGCGGAAGAACTGCCCGGGCTCGGCCCGCAGCTCCTCCAGGTGCCGGCCGGTGAGGAAGACCGAGACCGTGCCCGGTCCCTCGGGGCGCACCTCGGCGACCCGCAGCCGGTGGCGGCGGTCCAGCCGGAACGGCACGAGCAGCCGGTACCAGCCGAGCAGCGCGGCCGTGCCGAGGTAGAGCCCGTACCACGCGGCGCGGGCGGGGGCGCTGGACACGAAGTCGGCGCCGTTGGCGAGCTGGTGGGCGAAGCCGAGGGCGACGGCCGCGTAGGTGGCCAGGTGGAGGTAGTACCAGACCTCGTAGCCGAGCCTGCGGCGGGCGGCGCGGGCCGAGACGGCGGCGGTGCCGAACAGCAGCAGGGTGGCGGCGGTCGCCTTCAGCATCTCCGGGTAGTGGAGCACGATGTCGACGGTCTCGCCGGCGACGCCGTGGCGGTTGGTGAGCGCGTAGCCCCAGATCGTCAGCACCACGTGGGCCGCGACCAGGCTGATCATGTACCGGCCGCCCATGGCGTGCCAGCGGGCGAGCCGGTCGGCGCCCACGCCGCGCTCCAGGAGCGGCAGCCGGGCCATGAGCAGCACCAGCAGCGGGGCGGCGTAGCCGGCGAGCAGGCCGGTGATGCGGCCCGCCCCGGTGAGCCAGGCGCCGGTGCCGGGGACGGCGGGGGTGCCGGTCCACCACAGGGCGAGGACGCCGGCGGCGCCGGCCCACACCAGGGCCAGGACCGCCGCGGGGAGCACGCCCGGGGGCAGGGCGGGGCTCCCGGGTGCGGCGGGACGGCGGTGTGCCGGGGGGCCGCCGGTGCGGGTGCGTCCGTCCGTGACAGTCGCCATGGGGTTCCTCCTTCGCCGGGGCCGGCGTGGGGGCCGGTACGCCGCAACCCTGGCACCGCTCCCTCTGCGTTCCCTCTGAGCCCTGCGGCCCCCCGACCGCCCCCGGACGGCGAACCCGCAGGTCGGAGCGGTGCGGAGGGCGTCCGGGGCCTCCGGGTCCCCCCAGGGTTCTCATAGGGTTCTCAGAGGAAGGCGTGACACTGTCGGGAGGAGCACGGGTGCCGGGGCACCTGACGGCGGACCGGACGGGGACGATGGACGAGCAGACCGCAGCAGCAGCCACCGCGCCGGCGGCGGCCGCGCAGGACGGCGACGGCCCCGTGCGGGTCCTGGTCGTGGACGACGAGCCCGACCTGGTGGACGTGCTGTGCGGGGCGCTGCGCTACGAGGGCTGGGAGGTCCGGGGCGCCGCGGACGGCGCCGCGGCGGTGGCGCGGGCCCTGGAGTTCCGCCCGGACGCCGTCGTGCTGGACGTGATGCTGCCCGACGTCGACGGCCTGGAGGTGCTGCGCCGCATCCGGGCGGCGCAGCCGGAGGTGTGCGTGCTCTTCCTCACCGCGCGCGACGCCGTGGAGGACCGGATCGCGGGCATCACGGCCGGCGGCGACGACTACGTGACCAAGCCGTTCAGCCTGGAGGAGGTCGTGGCCCGGCTGCGGGGCCTGCTGCGCCGGGCGGGCATGTCCCGGGCGGGCGCGCCCGCGCCGGGCCGGGACGCGGGGCCGGTCCACGGCGAGGGGTGCCTGGTGGTGGGCGACCTCGTGATGGACGAGGAGGCGCGCGAGGTGTCCCGGGGCGGCGAGGCGGTGGAGCTCAGCCCCACCGAGTTCGCCCTGCTCCGCTACCTGATGCGCAACCCGCGCCGGGTGCTGAGCAAAGCGCAGATCCTGGACCACGTGTGGTCGTACGACTTCGGCGGCCAGGCCCACGTGGTGGAGCTGTACATCAGCTACCTGCGCAAGAAGATCGACGCCGGGCGTGCGCCGCTGATCCACACGGTGCGGGGCGCCGGGTACGTCCTCAAGCAGGCCCAGTGACCGGCGGACGGGCGGGAGCCGCGGCGGACGGGCGGGCAGCCGTCGGCCCGCGCGGCCTGCGGCGGCTGGTGCCGCGCACCCTGCGGGCCCGGCTGATCGCGGGGCTGGTGGTACTGCTGGCCGTCACCTGCGCCGGTGTGGGCCTGGCGACCACGGCGGCGCTCGGCCGGTTCCTGGTGGACCGGCTGGACCAGCAGCTGGCGGACACCGGCGGCCGGTACGCGGCCAGCCTGGAGCACGACGACGAGCGCCCCGGGCAGGGCGGCGACACCCGGGGGCAGGCCGACGGCACCTTCGGCGCCCGCCTGGTCGGCGGGCAGGTCACCCGGGCCGGGGTGGTCGACGGCGACGGCGACGACTCGGCGGCCGGGACCGACGACGCGGTCCCCCTCGCCGGGCGGGACCGCGCCGCCCTGGCCGCGCTGCCCGCCGACGGCCGCGCCCGGACGGTGCACCTCGCCTCCCTGCCGCCGTACCGGATGCGCGCGGTGCCCGGACGCGACGGGGACGTCCTGGTCACCGGCCTGCCGCTGGCGCCGGTGGAGCAGACCGTGCACCGGCTGGCCGCGGTGGAGGCCGTGGTCTTCGCCGTCGCGCTGGTGGTCGCCGGATCGGCGGGCGCGGCGTGGGTGCGGCTGTCGCTGCGGCCGCTGCGGCGGGTCGCCGACACGGCGCAGCGGGTGGGCGAGCTGCCGCTGGCCAGCGGGCGGGTCGCCCTGTCCGAGCGGGTGCCGTACGCCGACCCGCGGACCGAGGTCGGCCGGGTCGGCGCCTCCCTCAACCGGATGCTCGGGCACGTCGAGGACTCCCTCGCCCAGCGGCACGCCGTGGAGGAGCGGCTGCGGGCCTTCGCCGCGGACGCCAGCCACGAGCTGCGCACCCCGGTCGCGGCCGTGCGGGGCCACGCGGAGCTGGCGCTGCGGCACCCGGGGCCGGTGCCGCCGGAGGTGCGCCACGCGCTGGAGCGCGTCCAGGCCGAGTCGCTGCGGATGGGCGCGATCGTGGAGGACCTGCTGCTGCTCGCCCGGCTCGACGCGGGCCGCCCGCTCGCCCGCGAACAGGTCGACCTGACCCGGCTGGCGCTGGACTGCACCGCCGACGCCCGGGCCGCCGACGTGCAGGCCGCGGGCGTGCAGGCCGCGGGCGTCCGGGCCGCCGGGGCGGGGTCCGCCGGGTCCGGCCACCGCTGGCGGCTGGAGCTGCCCGAGGAGCCCGTGTCGGTGCCCGGCGACTCCCACCGGCTGCAGCAGGTCGTCGGCAACCTGCTGGCCAACGCCCGCACGCACACCCCGGAGGGCACCACGGTGACGCTGCGCGTGGACCCGGCGGCCGTGCCGGGCGGCCCGGTGGTGCTGACCGTCACCGACGACGGCCCGGGCCTGCCGCCGGGGCTGGGCGACGCGGTCTTCGGCCGGTTCGTGCGCGGGGACCGCGGGCGTTCCCGTGCCACCGGCAGCACCGGGCTGGGGCTGGCGATCGTCCGGGCCGTGGCGGAGGCGCACGGGGGCTCGGTGTCCGTGGAGAGCCGTCCGGGCCGCACCGCGTTCCGGGTGGCGCTGCCGTCGGCCCGCCCGCAGTCCCCGGGCGGCGCCGCGGACAGGGTCCCGGAGGACGGCGGCGCCGCGGCCGGGGACGCGGAGGAGCGCGGCCCCGCGGGCGGCGGATCCCCGTACGGCGGCCGGGTGCACCCCTCCGGGTGACGCCGGCTGCACCACGGCCGGGTCACCCGTGGGAGTGGTCCCGCGGCGGGGCCGGACGGGCCGGAGGCCCGGCGGGATACCGGTCCCGGGCCCCGGGGGCGGCGCCGCGCCGCACCTGCGGGTCCCGGCGCGGGCGCGGGGCGGCGGTAGCGTCCCACAACCATGCGATCGCTCTCCCCCGCCGCGCTCCGCGCGCGGCTGCCCCGCCGTGCCGTCCTGGGCGCCGGCGCGGCCGCCTCCGTGGCCTCCCTCCTGCCGGCGCGCCGGGCCTCCGCCGCGGCGCCCCCGCCCGCCGCCGCAGCCGACGGCCTGCGCGCCCTGCCCTCGGACACGGAGGTCGCCCGGCAGGTGCGCGCCGAGTTCGTGCACAGCTGGGAGGGGTACAAGCGCAGCGCCTGGGGCCGCGACGAGGTGCGTCCCCTGTCCGCCGGGCACAACGACTTCTACCTGCCCGGCCGCACCTTCGGCCTGTCCATCGTCGAGGCCCTGGACACCCTGTGGGTCATGGAGCTGGACCACGAGGTGAAACGGGCCGCCGACTGGATCGAGAAGCACTTCGACCCGGCGCAGGACGGCGACATCCACGTCTTCGAGGCGGTGATCCGCCTGGTCGGCGGCCTGCTCTCGGGCCACCTGTGCACCGGCCGCCCCAAGCTGCTGGCCCGCTGCCGCGAACTGGCGGACCGGCTGCTCCCCGCGTTCACGGCGTCCCCGACGGGCATCCCGTACACCCGGGTCAACCTGCGCACGGGCGCGGTGTCGGGCACCAACCCGCCGCTGGCGGAGGTGGGCAGCAACATCCTGGAGTTCGGCGTGCTGTCGCAGCTCACCGGCGACCGGCGCTACTTCGACGCGGCCAAGCGCGCCTACCGGGCGGTGCTGGACCGCCGCTCCTCGCTCGACCTGCTCGGCACCAGCATCGACACCGAGAGCGGGCGCTGGACGGACACCACCTCCAGCGTGCCCAACCCGCCGGTGGACTCCTTCTACGAGTACCTGTGGGCGGGCGGCGAGCTCTTCGGCGACCCCGAGCTGCGCGACTGGTACCGGCTGCTGACCGACGCGGTGCTGCGGGCGCAGGGCGAGCGGAGCGACGGGCGGCTGTGGTTCGCCCAGGTCGACCAGGAGACCGGCGAGGTCGTCGGCCGCAGCCAGTCGGAGCTCGGCGCCTTCTACGCCGGGCTGCTCGGCAAGGGCGGGGACCGCGCCGCGGGCGAGGACTACTACAAGTCCTGGACGATGCTGCTGGACCGGCACCCGGTGCTGCCCGAGGCCGTCGACTTCGGGGAGGGGACCATCCTGTCGGCGCGCAACGACCTGCGGCCGGAGTACGTCAACTCCTCCTTCGACCTGTGGCGGCTCACGGGCGACGCGTCCTACAAGCGCACGGCGTACCGGTACTTCAAGGGCCTGCGCGACCACCTGCGGGTGCCCGGCGGGTACACGGTGGCGGCCGACGTGACGACGTCCCCGGTGCAGCTGGGCGACCTGACGCCCGGGTACTGGTTCGCGGAGAACCCCAAGTACCTGTACCTGATGTTCGCCCGGACGAGGCGCTTCGACCAGCGCAAGGGGCTGCTCTCCACCGAGGGCAAGATCCTGCGGGGCGCGGTGCGGTCCTGACCGCGCGCGGCGGCGGCCGGCCCGGGCGGGGCCGGCCGCCGCCGGGGCCGCCGGTCAGTCGGCGGGGCGGTAGACGGTGAGCGCCTGCCGCTGCTTGTCGAGCAGCAGCGCGTCGGGGGCGGGCGCCACCTCGCCGTCGAACGCCATGTGCCCCACGTCCTCCAGTCCGGAGAGCCGCAGGCGGTGCAGGCGGGCGGCCCCGTACACCCGGGAGCGGCCCAGGGTGCCGGTGAGGACGGCGGCGATGAGCCGGGTCCGGGCGAAGGGCGTGCTGCCGTCCACCGTCCGGATGTCGAGCAGCCCGTCGTCGAGCCGGTCGCGGTAGGTGGGGGCGAAGCCGTCGGGCCGGTACACGCCGTTGCCGGCGAAGAGGAGCCACAGGCGGCGCGGGCTGCCGTTGACCTCGACCCGCAGCGGCTCGGCGGTCCGCAGCACCCGCACCAGCCCGACGGCGACGGCCGGCCACTTGCCGAGGCGGCTCTCCAGCTGCTCGCGGGCGCGGACCAGGTCGGGGTAGACGCCGATGCTGAAGGTGTTGAGGAAGCGCGCCCGCTCGGTCTCCGGACCGCCGTCCGGCCCCGCGGCGCGCACCAGGCCGAGGTCGACGCTGACGGCCTCGCCCGCGCACACCGCGTCGGCGCACGCCTGCAGGCCGTCGATGCCGAGGTCCAGCGCGAAGTGGTTGAGGGTGCCGCCGGGGAAGACCGCGAGCGGCAGCCCGGCGCGGGCCGCGGTCACGGCGGCGGCGTTGACGCTGCCGTCGCCGCCGCACACCCCGAGCGCGCCGCCCAGCTCGGCGGCGCGGCGGGCGGCCTTCTCCAGCAGTTCGGCCAGGTCGTCGTCGGGCCCGCACGGGACGATCTCGGCGGCGGGCAGCAGGGCCCGCAGCCGGGCGGGGAGGTCCGCGGCCGGGTCGGACGTGCCGAGTCCGGCCCGGTCGTTGACCACCGCGACCAGGCCCTCGCCGCCGGGCAGCGCGGGCGCGGAGGTCCGCACCCGGGCCTCGGCCGGCGACTCGGGGCGCAGCGGCCACCAGCGGGTGGTGAGGGCCGCGGCGCCCATGCCGAGGGCGCAGCCCGCCAGCACGTCGCCGGGGTAGTGGACGCCGACGTACACGCGGGAGGCGGCGACGGCGGCCGCGACCGGCGCAAGGACCGCGCCGTAGCGGGGGGCCTCCAGGGCGACGGCGGTGGCGAAGGCGGCGGCCGAGGCGGAGTGGCCGGAGGGGAAGGAGCTGCTGAGCGGCTGCCGGGACAGGCGCCGCATCAGCGGGACCGGCCCGATGCCGGGCCGGGTGCGGCGGGCCGCCCACTTGGCGGCGGTGTTGGTGGCCAGCGAGGCGACCGCGAGGGAGCCGATGCCGCGCAGGGCGGCGCGCCGGGCGCTGCGGGTGCCGACGACGCCGAGGGCCGCGGCCGCGCCCATCCACAGCACGCCGTGGTCGGCGGCGCGGCTGAGACGGGGCAGGACGGGGTGGGCGCCGCGCAGGCGGGCGGCGGCGACGCGTTCGAACAGCCGCCGGTCGAACTCGCTGATCCTCTGCATGCCCGGCGGATACCCCTCGCGGCGTCCGGACACGCCTGGGCAGGGCCGACACGCCCGGGGCGGGGGGACGGGCAGGTACGCGGGGGCGGACCGCCCGGGCGGGCGGCGGCCGGCGGGCCGGGCGGGCGGGCGGGCGGACCGGTACCGTCCCGCCGGTGCCGGGCGGGACGGGCCGGTACGGGCAGGAGCGGGCCGGTACGGGCGGGAGCGGGCCGGTCGGGGCAGAAGCGGGCCGGTCGGGGCGGGGCGCCTCAGACCGGGCGGCCGGAGGCGGCGCCGCGGCCGAGGGCGGCGGCGGTGTCGGCGGCGAGGGCGGGGACCTCGTGGAGCGTCAGCGGCGAGACGGTGAGCCGGATCCCGGGCGGCGACTCCAGCCGGAAGCGGGCCCCGGGCGCGGCGGCCCAGCCCCGCTGGAGGAGGCCGGCGACGGCGGCCGCCTCGTCCCGGACCGGCACCCACACGTTGAGCCCGCCGGCGCCGTGCGCGGCGACCCCGTGCGCGGCGAGCGCGGCCAGCAGGGCGTCGCGCCGCTCGCGGTAGGCGGCGGCGTTGCGGGCGGCGGGGGCGGCGTCGGTGCGCCACAGCTCGGCGACGGTGCGCTGGAGCAGGTGGCTGACCCAGCCGGCGCCGAGCCGCTGGCGGCCGAGCACCCGGTCCACGGTGTCGGTGTCGCCGGTGGCGACGGCGAGGCGCAGGTCCGGCCCGTACGCCTTGGCCGCCGAGCGGACCACCGCCCAGTGGCGGACCGTCGGCCGCCCGTCCGGCGCGGCGGCGAGGGGCCGGTACGGCTGGTCGACGATGCCGTGGCCGTGGTCGTCCTCGACCAGCAGGACGTCGGGGTGGCGGGCCAGGACGGCGCGCAGGTCGCGGGCGCGGGCGGCGGTGAGGGCGGCGCCGGTGGGGTTCTGGGCGCGGCTGGTGACGACCAGGGCGCGGGCGCCCGCCGCGAGGGCGCGGGCGGCGCGGTCGGGCAGCGGGCCCTCGTCGTCGACGGCGACGGGGACGGGCCGCAGGCCGAGCGCGGGGACGAGGTCGAGCAGGCTCCCCCAGCCCGGGTCCTCGACGGCGACGGCGTCGCCGGGGCGCAGGCGGGCGGTGAAGATGCGCTCGACGGCGTCGAGGGAGCCGGAGGCGACGGCGAGCGGCCCCTCGGGCACGCCGTCGGCGCGGAAGGCGGCGGCGGCCAGGGCGAGCAGCCCGGGGTCGGCGGCGGGGTGGCCGTAGAGGACGGGCTCGCGGTCCAGCGCGGCGGCCGCGGCCGCGAGGGCCGGGGCGAGCGGGGGCAGCAGGGCGGTGTCGGGGTTGCCGGTGGACAGGTCGCGGACGCCCGGGGGCACCTCGACCCGGATCTGGTCGCGGGGGGCCACGGCGGGCCGGGGCCGGATGCGGCTGCCGCGCCGCCCGGCGGTCTCGATGACGCCGCGGTCGCGCAGCAGGCGGTAGGCGGCGGCGACGGTGTTGGGGTTGACGCCGAGGCCGGCGGCGAGGTCGCGCAGCGGCGGCAGGGCCTGGCCGGGCGCCAGCTCACCGGAGCCGACCGCGCGCTCGACGTCGGCTGCGATCTCCGTGGCACGGCGGCCACGGATCCGATAATCTCCTAGCACAAAGCAGAGTATGCACTAGTGCAGAGGGGCTGTCATGTCGGCGCACACGGACGCGGACGGGACCGGGACGGCCGGAGGGGCCGGGGAGGCCGGGGAGTACGCGCGCACCCCGCGCACGACCCCGACCCGGTACCGCGACCGCGCCACCTGGGAGCGGGAGGCGGTCCGGGCCGTCCTGGACGAGGGCTTCGTCTGCCACCTGGGCTTCGTGGCGGACGGCGCCCCGGTGGTGCTGCCCACCGTGTACGCCCGGGTCGGCGACCGCCTGTACGTCCACGGCTCGACCGGCAGCCGCCCGCTGCGCGCCGCCGGGGGCGGGGACGGCGGGACCGGCGAGGGCGTGCGGGTCTGCGTGACGGTGACCCTGGTCGACGGGCTGGTGCTCACCCGCTCCGCGTTCAACCACTCGGTCAACTTCCGCTCCGTCGTCGCCCACGGCACGGCGCACCGGGTCACCGACCCCGGGGAGCTGGCGGTGGCGCTCGACGCGATCGTGGACCAGGCCGTCCCCGGCCGGTCCCGGGACTGCCGGCCCGCGAACGCCCGCGAGCTGGCCGCGACCGCGGTGCTGCGGCTCGACCTCGACGAGGTGTCGGCGAAGGTCCGGGCCGACGGCGCGGAGGACGACCCGGAGGACCTGGGGCTGCCGCACTGGGCCGGGGTGGTCCCGGTCCGCACCGTCCGCGACGCGCCCGTGCCCGACCCCGCCCTGCCGCCCGGGCGGCCGCTGCCGGACTACCTGCGCGGCGCCGACTGAGGCCGCCGGACGGACCGAGGACCCGCCGACGAGAGGACGTACCGTGCTCATCCGCCCCTGGGACCGCGGCGAGGAGGGCGAGTGGCGCGCCTGGCTCGCCGAGGGCCGCGACTTCGGACTGCTCGCCGCCAACGGCCCGGCCGGCAGCGGTCCGGTGGTGACCCCTGCCCACTTCGTCCTCGACGCCGACCGCACCGAGATCCTCGCCCACCTCTCCGCCGCCAACCCGCTCTGGGCGGCGCTGCGGGCGGACCCGCACGTCACCCTCACCGTCACCGGCGACCACGCCTTCGCCCCCGGCACGTGGCGCGCCCCCGACGGCGCGCCGCCCGAGCACGGCACCCCCACGAGCTACTACGCCTCCGTGCAGTTCCACTGCACCGCCGCGATCGTGGACGACCCGGAGGAGAAGGCGGAGCTGCTCACCCGGCAGCTGGCGCACTTCCAGCCGGAGACCCCGGGCCTGTCGGTCGCGCCGGGCGCGGCGCCCTTCGGCGGCCTGCTGCCCGGGCTGCGCGGCCTGCGGCTCACGGTGCGGGAGGTGCGGGCCAAGTTCAAGTACGACGACAAGCTGACGCCCGCCCGGCAGGCCGCCGCCGGGGAGCGGCTGGCGGAGCGGGGCCGGCCCGGCGACGCGGGCGCCCGGCGGCAGCTGCTGCGCCGCGCCGCGGCGCGCGCCGGGGACCTCCCCGCCTGACCGCCGACCGGGCGGCGCGGCCGGCGGCCGGGGCGGGACGGGGCGGGGAGCTGCCGGGGCGGGGCGGGGAGCTGCCGGGGCAGGCCGCCAACCGGGCTCCGACCGGGGGAGATTGGCCGCCGGACGGCGGGGCAGGGGCCGGGGGGCAAGGGACCGACGGCTCCCGGATCCGGAAAAGGTGGTATCGCACCCTTGCGTGCGGTATGACCGTTTACCTGATGTCATGGGAGCGGACGACGTCCATCCGGCCTCGCGGGCGGCCCGCCCCAGTCCTCGGGAGCACACCCTGACCAGCACCAGACCGGCACACCAGGCCGGAGAGACCCCCCTCGCCCACGTCGTCTTCATCGCCGCGAGCGCCGCCATGGGCGGCTTCCTCTTCGGCTACGACAGCGCGGTGATCAACGGCGCGGTGACGGGCATCCAGAAGCACTTCGCCGTCGGCAGCGGGGAGACCGCCGCCACCGTGGCGGCGGCCCTCCTCGGGTCGGCGGTGGGCGCCGCGGGCGCGGGGTGGCTGGCCGACCGGTTCGGCCGCATCCGCATCATGCAGCTCGCCGCCGTGCTGTTCGCCGTGAGCGGCGTCGGGTCGATGTTCCCGCCGAACATCGAGGTCCTGGCCATGTGGCGTGTGATCGGCGGCATCGCCATCGGCATCGCGTCCGTGATCGCCCCCGCCTACATCGCGGAGGTGTCCCCCGCCGCCTACCGGGGGCGGCTGGGGTCGTTCCAGCAGATGGCGATCGTGCTGGGCATCGCCGTGTCCCAGCTCGCCAACTACGCCCTGAACCAGGCGGCGGGCGGCGACTCCAGCGGGCAGCTGGCCGGCATCGAGGCCTGGCGGTGGATGCTGGGCGTCGAGGCCATCCCCGCCCTCGTGTACGGCCTGATGTCGCTGGCGATCCCGGAGTCGCCGCGCTACCTGATCGCCTCCGGCCGCGAGGCGAAGGCGCGCGAGGTGCTCGCCGAGGTCGAGGGCCCGGAGGCCGACCTGGACGCCCGGATCACCGAGATCCGGTCGGTCATGGCGACCGAGCGGCGCTCCAGCCTGCGCGACCTGCTGGGCGGCCGCTTCGGGCTGCTGCCGATCGTCTGGATCGGCATCGGCGCCTCGGTGTTCCAGCAGTTCGTCGGCATCAACGTGATCTTCTACTACTCGTCGCTGCTGTGGCAGTCGGTGGGCATCAAGGAGAGCAGCTCGCTGCTGATCAGCCTCTCCACGTCGATCATCAACATCATCGGCACGGTGATCGCGATGTCGCTGGTGGACCGGGTGGGCCGCAAGCCGCTGGCGCTCGCGGGCTCGGCGGGCATGATGGTCGCCCTGGCCGTCGCCTCGTGGGCGTTCTCGTACCGCACCGGCACCGGCGACACGGCCCAGATCCCGAACCTGCAGGCCGTGATCGCCCTGGTGGCGGCGCACTTCTTCGTGCTCTGCTTCGCCTTCTCCTGGGGCGTGGTGGTGTGGGTCCTGCTGGGCGAGATGTTCCCCAACCGGATCCGCGCCCTGGCGCTCGGCGTGGCGGCCTCCGCCCAGTGGCTCGCCAACTGGATGATCACCGTCACGTTCCCGTCCCTCGCGAACTGGAACCTGTCGGCCACCTACGCGATCTACGCCGGGTTCGCCCTGCTGTCGATCCCGTTCGTGATGTTCGCCATCAAGGAGACCCGGGGCCGCACCCTGGAGTCGATGGGCTGAGCCGGCACGGGCCGGTACGGACCGCCGACGGGCGGCCTGCGCGGACACGGCGTCCGCGCAGGCCGCCCGTCGGCGTACGGGTGTCGCAGGCCTCCCGGCACCGGCCGGGCGCGCCTCGGGCGGCTGCCGGGCCTCAGACGGTCTGCCGGACGCCGGCGCAGCGGGCCCGGACCGCCACCGGGTCGATGCCGGACGAGCGGAGGATCTGCGCCGCCCGGCTGTCGGGGTCGGCGAGCAGCGCGGCGAGGAGGCGGTGGCCGACGGGGAGGGCCTCCGGGCGCGCGGCGGCCTCCTCCAGGGCGGCGACGGCCGCCCCGCTCAGGCCGGGCCGGTCGGGGGCGCTCCGCGGCGCCTCGGCACCGGCGGTGTCGGGAACGGCACCACCCTCGGCATCGGCATCGGCATCACCCTCGGCGTCGGCGTCGGCGCCCGGCTGCTCGGCGGTGGCCCGCCAGCCCCGGCCGAAGCCGATGGAGCGCTGCACCAGGTAGCCCATCAGCCGCACGGCCTGCCGGGGCAGGGGCGCGGCGGCCTCCAGCGCGGCGGCGTCCGACTCCAGCAGCGAGTGCAGCAGGTGGCCGGTGTCGACGGCCTCGTCGCCGGCCCGCGCGGCCCTGCGGCGGGCCGCGGCCGCCACGGCGCCCAGGACGGCGGGTGTTGCGGGCAGAGGGGTGGTGCGGAGGAGTTCTGGCTGCACGGTTCCACCCCATCACTCGGCCCCGGGTGCGGTCGTCCGCCCGGGGTACCGCCCGGGATCCACCGGGAGGAGGGCCGACGCGGGCCGCACTCCTCCGCGGGAAGGAGGCCGCCCCGGCCGGGACGGCTGCGAGCAGTGTGCTGCGTACGGTGACGGGGCGTCAACCCACAGGCACCATCGCCCCTCCGGTGCACCGCGGAAGCAGGAGTGACGTCGCACCAGCCGGATTTCCGGCCGGTCCGCCGCATCCGGAGCGGCCCCGGCGTCGGAAGAGGTCAGCGTGGTGACGCCCCCGGGCGGCGGCGTCCGCATACGATCGTCGGCACGGGCGGCAGCGCCCGCACGCCGCACGCGCCGTCCCAGAGGAGGGGCCATGGCAGACCCGGGAGGCTCCCGGCAGAACGTGACCTTCCCGAGCAACGGCGGTGAGGCCCACGGGTACCTCGCCCCGCCGCCCTCGGGATCCGGGCCCGGCCTGGTGGTGGTCCAGGAGTGGTGGGGGCTGACGTCGCACATCGCGGAGATGTCCGACCGGTTCGCCGCCGAGGGCTTCACGGTCCTGGCGCCCGACCTGTACGGCGGCGCCACCACCCACGACAAGGAGGAGGCCGCGCGGCTGCTGCAGGAGATGCCGGTCGAGCGGGCCGCGCGCGACCTGCGGGGCGCGGTGGACTTCCTGCTGGAGCACCCGGCGGCCACCGGGGACGCCGTCGGCGTGGTGGGCTTCTGCATGGGCGGCGGCTTCGCGCTGGTCCTGGCCGCCCAGGAGGGCGACCGGGTGGCCGCCGCGGTCCCGTTCTACGGACTGCCGCGCGTCCCCGGGTACGACTACCGGGGGCTGACCGCACAGGTCCTCGGCCACTACGCCGAGCAGGACGCGGGCATCCCGATGTCCGCGGTGGACGAGGCGGCGGAGCGGATCGAGGCGGCCTCCGGACGCAAGCCGGAGATCCACTTCTACCCGGCCGGCCACGCCTTCATGAACGACGAGAACCTGATCGGCACCTACGACCCGGAGCAGGCCGCCATCGCCTGGCGGCGGACGCTGGCCTTCCTGCACGGCGTCCTCGGCTGAGGCAGGCGGCCCGGCGGCCCGGCGGCCCGGCGCAGGAGGACCGCGCCGGGCCGTCGTACTGCCGGTGGGCCGCCGGGCGGTGTCCGGTCCGCCCGGCCCGCCGGCGTCCGGCCGCACCGGGCGGCGGCCCCGGTCGGCCGCAGCACGCCCGGCGGCCCCGCGCCGCGGCGAGAACCGCTCCACCGCCCGCCCTGCGGGCCGGCGCCGCCCCCGCTCGCGGCGCCGACCGGGCCGTCAGGGCCAGAGGAGGCCGCGGCCCCAGGTCCCGTCGGCGTGGCGGGTGTAGGCGAGCCGGACGTGCCGGCGGTGCCGGTCGCCCTGCCAGAACTCCACCTCGTCGGCGACCAGGCCGTAGAGGGTGTGGCCGGGGGCCACGAACCCGGGGTCGGCGTCCATCAGGGCGGCGGCCTCCTGCCAGGCGGCGTCCAGCTCGCCCGCGCCCTGGAGTCGCTCGCTCTGGCGGCCGACCAGGCCGGCGACCCGGGAGGCGGGGCTGCGGCCGAGGAAGTCGGCGGCGGCGAGCCGGGGGTCCCCCGTCTCCACCCGGCCGCGCAGCCGCACCTGGCGGCCCTGCACCGGCCAGTACACGGTGAGCGCCGCCCACGGGGTGGCGGCCAGCTGGCGGCCCTTGGGGCTGTCCGCGTCCGCGGCGAACCACCAGGCGCCGCGGGCGACGTCGACGTCCCGCAGGACCAGCATCCGGGCGTCCGGGCGGCCGTCGGCGTCGACCGTGCTCAGGGTGACCACCTGGGCGTCGGGGGCGTCCGCCTCGAACGCCTGCAGCAGCCAGTCGACGAAGAGCGGGCCGGGCTCGTCCGGCACGTGCCCGACGTCGAAGGAGGGGAGCTCGCGGGCCATCGGCGGCCGCCCGCGCAGCAGGGCCGCCAGCGGCCCCTCCGCCCGGCCGCCCGCCCCGGCGCCCTCCACCGTGTGCTGCACAGCAGCCTCCTCACTGCCGCCCCGGCGGGCGACCTCGGTGATCATTCCCCGCCCATACTGCCGCACACCCGCAGGCGGGAGGGGCCGTCCGGCACGGGCGCGCCCCGCGCGGCGCGGGCTCGTCCGGGCCGGATCACCAGAAGCCGGGCGAAAGACGGGACGCCCGGCGGCGCGGCGGCCGGACCGCCGGGCGGGACCGGGCCGACCGGACTCCGCAGCCGCACCCCTGCACGCCCCCTGGGCACCCCTCGCACGCCGCCGCCCCGGGGGGCGTTCCGGGCCGGACGCGGGTGGGCCCACCGCTGCCTGCAGCCGGGCGGTGGACGCCCCGCGGGCGGCACCCGGACCTCGGCGGCCTGCTCACGGGCACCGGGGACGACCGTCCGCAACACGCGGCACACCAGCGGCGCCTTCGGCCGCGTGCCCCCGCACACGGCCTCCGCAGGCCGACCCGGTCTCCGGAGGCCGCCCCGCAGCGGTCCCGCGGCGGCCGCGGCCCGGCGCTCCACCCGGCGGGGCCGCGCGCTCCGGCCGGGAGCCGGGCACGCGGTCGGGAGCCGGGCACGCTGCCGGCGGGCGGGCCGGTCCCCGTTCGGTGACGGTGCCTGCGTCGTCGCGGAACGGGTGCATAGGATCGCCCGCATGGCGCTGCGACCTGTCCAGGTGAACATCAAGGCTCTCGACGACTCGGCGGTCGGCCGGTTCTGGGCGGAGGCGCTCGACTGGGGCGTCTCCAGCGAGGGGCCCGGCGTGACCAACGTCGAACCCGGCGGCGGCTTCGTCCGGCCGGACCCGGTCGCCGTCTGCGTCGACGTCGTCGTCGTGCCGGAGCCCAAGCCGCCGGTGAAGAACCGCGTGCACCTCGATCTCGCCACCACCTCCGCGGCCCATCAGGCGGAGCTGGTCGCGCGCCTCCGGGCCCTGGGGGCGACGCCCGCCGACGTGGGCCAGGGCGACGTGCCGTGGACGGTCCTCGCCGACCCGGAGGGCAACGAGTTCTGCGTGCTGGAGCCCCGGGAGGTCTACCGGGACACCGGGCCGATCGCCGCGGTGGTCGTCGACTGCGCGGATCCGCGGGCCATGGCCCGGTTCTGGGGCGAGGCGGTGGACTGGAGGGTGCACGAGGTGGCGGACGACCATGCGGTGCTGCGCTCGGCCGAGGGGGTCGGCCCGTACCTCGAGTTCCTCCGGGTGCCCGGCGTGAAGACCGTGCCGGACCGCGTCCACCTCGACCTGCTGCCGTACCCGGGCGACGACCAGGGGGCGGAGGTGGCCCGGCTGCGGGCCCTCGGCGCCACCGACCTCGACCTCGGCCAGGGGGACGTCCCGTGGAGGTGCCTGGCCGACCCGGAGGGCCACGAGTTCTGCGTCCTCGCGACGCGGTCCTGACGCCGGGTCCCGACCGGCGGCGGGCCCCGGCACCCCGGACAGCGGCGCCGGCCGCCACCGGGCGGGACCGGTCCGCCCGTGCACGGCCGCCGGCGGCACCCGGTCCTGCGCGGGGGCTTCGGCGGCCGACCCCTGCCCCGGGGGCCGGCGTCCTCCCGGCGCGGCCGGGCCCGGGTCCGCCGAAGGCGCGCGGGCCGCGGGGCGGCCCCGGGGAACGACGGAGGCCGGGCCGGGCGCCGCGGGGCGGGCCGCTCCTGCCGGCGCAACCGCCCTCCCCTCCCGCGCGTCGTCTCCCCCGAGGCCGCCGGGCGCGGGGAGGGGTCGCATGCACAGGCCGCTGCTGTACCTGGACGTCGACGGGGTGCTCAACCCCCTGGCGCCGCCGCCCGGCACGGACTTCGAGGACCGGCGCGTGCTCGGCCTGACGGTGCGGCTCCACGCCCGCCACGGCGCCTGGCTCCGCGAGCTCGCCGACGTCTACACCCTGGTGTGGGCGACCACCTGGGAGGAGGACGCCAACGTGCACCTCGCGCCGCTGCTGGGCGTCCCGCCCCTGCCGGTGGTGCGGTTCACCGGGTACCGGCCGCAGCCCGGCGACCCCCGGGTGCCCCTGATGGAGCTCCTGTCGGCCCGGAAGTGGGCGCCGCTCCTGCGCCACGCGGCGGGCCGCCCGTTCGCCTGGGTCGACGACGTGATCCCGCCGCGGCTGGTGCGGCGCTCCCTGCTGCGGCGCGACCGGCTGCTGCTCCGGGTCGACCCGCTGGAGGGGCTGACGCGCGGGCACGTGGACCGGCTGCTGGCCCGGCCCCCGGCGCCGGGACTGCTGGGCCGGGCCGGCAGGCGTCCGGCCCGGCCCTCCTCGGCTCGGTAGCCGCGGGACGCGGCGGCGGCCCGGCGGCTCAGTCCTCCTCGGCGAGGATCAGGTAGAGCCTCCGGCGCGTCTCGGCGAGGAGCGCGAGGGCCTTGGTGCGCTGCTCGGCGCTGCCGGCCGCCACGACCTGCCGCAGGGCGTCGGCGAGGCCGCCGAGGGACTTCATGGCGTCCTGCGCGGCCTCCCAGTCCGGGCCCGGACCGCCGGCCGCCTCCTCCCAGGGGGCCTCGGGACCGGCGTCGGCCTCGGCGCGGCCGCTGTCGGTGAGCTCGAAGAGGCGCTTGCCGCCCTCCTCCCGGCTGCGGATCAGCCCCTCCTCCTCCAGCATCTGGAGGTTGGGGTAGACCGAGCCGGGGCTGGGGCGCCAGGCGCCCGAGGTGCGCTCGGCGATCTCCCGGATCATCTCGTAGCCGTGCATCGGGCGCTCCCGCAGCAGGGCGAGGAGCGAGGCGCGCACGTCGCCGCGCCGGGCACGGCCGCCGTGCCGGCCCCGGGGGCCGCGCGGACCGGGGCCGAAGCCCCCGAAGCCGGGTCCGCCGAACGGCGGCCCGAAGGAGCCGAAGGCGGGACGGGCGCAGGGGCCCGCGTGGGGGTGGGGCCCGGGCCTGCCCGGGCCGAAGGGGAATCCGGGTCGCATGGCGTCTGCCACCTTCCGCGTTGGCCGTAGCATCTCGATGTCTCGACGATATATCGGCAACAGTCGACGGTCAACGGATTCCGAAGGGCCCCGGCCGTCGTCCCGCCCCATCGGACCCCGACCGGCCCCGCCGGAGCCGGACGGCCGGCCCGGCCGGCCCGCCCGTCCCGTCGAGGTCCGATCGCCGGTACGGGGGTGCCTCGCGGATCGGAGCGCGTAGCCTCGGTCCCGTGCCCCGCCGTGCGAAGAAGCCCCGTCGACTGGTGGCCGACGGGCGCGTGTACCTGTGGACGCTCCGCCACAGCCACCACGTGCCGGTCGGCGGCCGGTCCGCGGAGTGCCGCGAGACCCTCACGCTGCACCCGCAGCCCGCCGGCACCGGCGGGCCGCTGCGCATCGTCTTCACCGAGGGGCCGGGCCGGTACGTCCCGGGCGGGTTCCCCATGGGCTCCGGGGATGTGGGGTACGTCCGGGGCGGCTCCCTGAACCTGCACGAACCGGGCGCCGTCCGGGCCCTGCTGGACACGGCGCTGGCCCGGGGGTGGCGGCCGGAGGAGCGGCAGGCGGCAGAGGTCGACGGCTGGTCCCTGCTGGAGGCGGCGGCCGCCGCGAGAGCCGGGGACGCCGGGCCCGCACGTCCGTAGGGGTCGGGTGTCACCGTTCCCGGGCTCGGCCCACCGCGCGGTCGGACTCCGGCGAGAGCGGTCGGAATCCGCCGGGACGGGACGGAGCCGTCCTGCGGCCCCCGGCACGGACCGCCCGGCGCCGGGGCCCGGACCGGCCGGGGTGCGCCGCCGCCGGAGGGCCGCGGCGCGTCCACCCGCCGCTCCGGGGGAACCCGGCCGCCTGATGGCACGTCAGGGAGCTTCCGGGTCCGGCGCCGGGGCGGCACCGCCGGGGCCCGGACGCCGCAGGCGCCCGGGCCGTGCCCACCAGGGTGCGGAGCCGTCGCGGCCGGCCCCGTCGCGGTCAGCCGTTGCGGGCCGCCTCGGGGCCGGTGATCCGCCGCAGCAGCGGGAGCGTCGAGGCGATGACGGCGAGCGAGGCCGCCAGCCCGAGGGCGACGAGGACGACGTAGGCGGCGCCCGGCCCCACCAGCGTGTAGTTCATCTGCGACCTGAGGAAGAGGTGCGCCGCCAGGAAGCCCGTCCCGGTCGCGACCGCCGCCACCACCAGGAGCGGGAGCGCGCTCTCCAGGCCGACCACCCGCCGGAGCAGGCGCAGCGGCGCGCCGGTGAGCCGCAGCATCGCGAACGGCCGCCGGCGGTCGGAGAGGCCCGCGACCACGCTCACCGCGAGGCTGCAGCCCGCGATGGGCAGGGTGGTGAGGAGCACCACGTCCGCCAGCTGCCGCCAGCCGGCCAGTTCGCGCTGCTGTCCGGAGGCCCAGTCGTCGACGGTCCGTGACATGGCGTGCGGGTAGGCGCGGGTGAGGACGGTGCGGGTCCGCTCCATGGCCGCCGGGGATCCGTCGGTGGTCGCGTAGAGCAGCTGCACGGGCAGCCGCGCGGCGGCCTCCGGTGCGATCGGGGCGGCGGGCCACTCCTGCGCCTCCTGGGACCGCAGGTCGAGGAAGGCGAAGAGCGGGACGGCCGCGACACGCGCCCCGGCCGGGCAGTGCCCGACCACCGGGATCCGGGCGAGGTCGGAGCAGAGCACCAGGCCGGGAGGCCAGGGGGCGTGCGGGTCCGTGTCCTCCGCGACGCCTCCGGGGTTGGCGTGGACGACGGCCAGGCCCCGGGAGCCCGGGACGGCCCGCACGTCCGCCCGCACGCGGTCCGGCACGGAGTCCGTCAGGGGCGGCTCGTCCGGCAGCGCGCCGTGCTCCACCGCCGCGCGGGTCTGCGGGGCGCCGCTGAGGACTCCGCGGTGGGCGTTGATGGTGCCGATGATGCCGACGGTGGCACTGGTGACGAAGAGGGCGAGGACCAGGCCGCTGACCGAGCGGAAGCCGGCCTTCGGGTCGTCCGCGAGCCGCCGCACGGCGATCAGCGTGGCCGGCCGGCCGGTGCGCCGGGCCACGGCCCGGGCTGCGGCCATGGTGAGCCAGGGGCCCGCGACGACCAGGCCCGTCATGACCAGGAGGAAGCCGGAGAGGTAGGCCGCCGTCTGCCCGCTGCTGGTATCCGGGCGACGGCCGACGAACCAGGCGAGCTCGCCGAGGCCGGCCAGCAGCGGGAGGAGTCGCCGGGCCCGGGGCGGGGGCGGGGTCACCCGCCGGGCGACGCCCAGAGGGGAGATGACGACCCGCCGCAGGGCGATCCGGGCCGCGACCGCCGCCGCGGCCGGGACGCCGAGGGCCACCGCGAGGGCCTGGACCCCGGTGAGCGTCAGGTCGGCGGTGAAGAAGCGCTCGCCGGTGAACGGGACGGTCGCGACGGCGGGACGCAGCAGGAGGAAGACGCCGAAACCGGCGGCCGTGCCGACGGCGGCGGCCAGCGTCGACTCCACCGCCGAGACCACCGACACCTGGCCGGGGGTGGCGCCGACCAGCCGCATCGCGGCGAACCGCTGCTCCCGGCGGGCGGCGGAGAGCCGGGTGGCGGTGCCGATGAAGACGAGAAGCGGGAAGATCAGGGCGCCGGCCACGACGGAGAGGACGAGTGTCATGGCGTCGCCGCGGACGCCGCGCCCGGGGCAGTCCTGGCAGTGGGCGGGCAGGTCGGTGGCGATGGTCGTGACGGTCCTGGCCCCGGGTGCGCCCCTCACCTGGTCCGGGGTGCGGCCGACGACGGCGACCAGGGAGTCCGGGGACTGCAGCGCCTCGTCCCCGAGGACGCCGGCCATCCTCCCCGGGAGGCGGCCCCCAAGCTCGGCGGCCGGGGTGCGGCGCAGCAGCGCGGCGAGGGCCGGTGAGGCGGCGTACGTGCCGGGCGCCGGCAGCGCGGCGAGGCCGGGCGGCACGGGCGAGGCCGGCCCGGTGGCGGCGACGTCCACCTCGAAGATCAGCCTGCCGCGGTAGTGGTCGTCGTGGGCCCACCACCACAGGGGGTCCACGGCCGCCGTCGCGGTCCGGGCCGCCGAGCCGGTGTTGTACCAGAGCAGCCGGCCGTTGGCCTTGCCGACGGCGTTGATGCAGGCCAGCGTCGACAGCAGCAGGCCGACCCCGACGGCGACGGCGGCCGCGATGAGGGCCAGCCGGGCCGCGGCCTCCCGTCCGCCGCTGACGGCGAGGCGGAGGGCGAACCGGATCACGGGGCGACCCCTTCCGCGGAGAGCGAGGTGGCCCGGCCGTCCCGGACGACGCTCTCGCGGTCGGCGTAGGCCGCGACCCGGGGCTCGTGGGTGACCAGGACGACGGTGGTGCCCTGCTCGCGGGCGGCGCCGACCATCAGCTCCATCACCTGCTCGCCGGTGAGCGAGTCGAGCGCGCCGGTCGGCTCGTCGGCGAAGAGCACCCGGGGGCGTGCCACCAGGCCGCGGGCGAGGGCGACGCGCTGCGCCTGACCGCCCGACAGCTCGCCGGAGCGGCGCCGCTCCAGGCCGTCCAGCCCGAGCCGGGCGAACCACGGCCGGGCCTCGGCCAGGGCGGCCGTCCGGCGGGTGCCGTTCAGCAGGAGCGGCAGGGCGACGTTCTCCTCGGCCGTCAGCTCGGGGACGAGCTGGCCGAACTGGAAGACGAAGCCGAAGCGGTCGCGCCGCAGGGCGCTGCGCTGCGCCTCGCCCAGGGTGTCGATGCGTTCGCCGTCGAAGCGGACCTCGCCCGCGTCGGGGGTGAGGATGCCGGCCAGGCAGTGCAGCAGCGTCGACTTGCCCGAGCCGCTGGGGCCCATGACGGCGAGCACCTCGCCGGCGTCCGCCGCCAGGCTCGCGCCGCGCAGGGCGGGGGTCTCGCCGAAGGCGAGGTGGATGTCGCGGGCCTCGATGAGGTGCGTCACGGCCGCACCGCCTCGGCGAGCGCGTCCAGCCGGGCGGCGGTCAGGTCGATCCAGCGCAGGTCGGCCTCCAGGTGGAACAGCCCGTGGTCGGCGAGCAGGGCGTCGACCAGCGCGCCCGTGCGCCGCAGCTCGGTCAGCTCGCGCATGCGCCGCATGTGGGCGGCGCGCTGGGTGTCGAGGTACTGCCCGGCGTCGCGGCCGAGCATCAGGGCCAGCACCACCTTGGTGAACAGCACCGTCTGCAGGGTGGGTTCGGGCGCCACCGGCTCGGTGAGCCAGGTCTCGAACTCCGTCACGCCCGCCTCGGTGATGACGTAGCGCTTGCGCTCGGGGCCGTCGCCGGGCTCCGCCTCTCCGGCCACGACCTTGCCGTCCCGCGCCAGCCGGCCGAGCGTGGCGTAGACCTGGCCGTACGGCAGGGGTTTGCCCCGGCCGAAGAAGGCGTCGTAGTCGCGTTTGAGGTCGTAGCCGTGGCTGGGCTCTCGCTCCAGCAGCCCGAGGAGGGTCAGGGGAACACTCATGAGGTGACCATACATCAGATGTATACACCGAGTGTAGAGTCGGAGAGAGTAAGGCGCCCCGATCGCGCGGGCGGCACCGGCGGCGCGGCCCGGGGGTCGGCAGCTCGCCGGTTCTCCGGGTCGGCGGGTCGGCAGCTCGCCGGTTCGCCGGTTCGCCGGTTCGCCGGTTCGTCGGGTCGGCGGAGGGGACGGCCCGTCCCCCCGTCCGCTGCGCGGCAGGCCACCGGTGGTGGATCGGCCGTGGTGGGGCCCGGCGCCGGGCGCCTACCCTCGGCCCATGCGCATCAGGATCATCGACGCCTTCACCGACCGGCCCTTCTCCGGCAACCCGGCCGGCGTCTGCCTCCTCGACGGGGACACCTGGCCGGACGACGCCCGCATGCGGCAGGTCGCCGCCGAACTCAACCTCTCCGAGACGGCCTTCGCCCGTCCGCTGCCGCCCGGCGGAGACGCCGACTGGGGGCTGCGCTGGTTCACCCCGGCGGTGGAGGTCGACCTGTGCGGGCACGCGACCCTCGCCACCGCGCACGCCCTGCGGTCCGACGGGCTCCTCCGGGAGAGCGGGGAGGCCGCGGGGGGCGGCGTCCGGTTCGCCACCCGCAGCGGCGTGCTCACCGCCCGGGCCGCACCGGACGGCGGGCTCACCCTGGACTTCCCCGCCTCCCCCGTCGTGCCCGTCCCCGTGCCCGCGGGGACCGCGGAGGCCCTCGGGGCGGCGGTGACGGCCGCCTACGACACCGGGCCCCTCGGCGACCTGCTGGTGGAGGTCGCCGACGAGCGGACGGTGCGCGCCCTGGAGCCCGACCTGGCCGCCGTCGCCCGCCTGGAGACCCGGGGCGTCGTCGTCACCGCGGCGGCGGAGGACCCGGCGGCGGCCCACGACTTCGTCTCGCGGTTCTTCGGCCCGGCCGTGGGCGTTCCGGAGGACCCGGTGACGGGCAGCGCCCACACCGCGCTGGCACCGCTGTGGTCGGCCCGGCTGGGCCGCAGCGACCTGACCGGCCTGCAGGTGTCCCCGCGCTCGGGCGTGGTCCGCACCCGGCTGCGCGGCGACCGCGTCCTGCTGTCCGGGCACGCGGTCACCGTCCTGGACGGCGTCCTCCGGGTCTGAGCGGGACCGCCGGCCCGCAGGACGGGCCTGCGGCGGGGTGCGGCCCCGGGGAGCCCGCCGGGCCGGGCGGACGCCCCGGGTCCGGTGTCACGCCCAGGCGGCCGGGTCGGCTCCCCAGGGGCCGACCGGGCGCCGCCAGTCGCGGGGACCGCCGTCGAGGTGCACCGGCGGCAGGGCGTGGCGGACGCGGCCCATCGGGGTGTCGGCCTCGGCGAGGTACGGCGCCGCGGCCGCCTCCGCGGCGTCGGCGGCGGATGCCGCGGGGGCCGGAGCGGAGGACGGCTCCGGGCGCGGCTGCCGCAGCAGCCAGGCGGCGGTCCGGGCGAGGGAGAGGCGGGCGACGCGCCCTCCCCCGTCAACGGCGGCGTCCGCCCGGGCGCGCAGGACGGCGGCGGCCAGCAGGTAGCCGGTGGCGTGGTCCAGCCCCTGCACGGGCAGGGCGCCGGGGGTGCCGTCGGCGGCGGCGTGCAGGTGGGCGATGCCGCTCGCGGCCTGGACGAGGCTGTCGAATCCCCGCCGCCCGACCCACGGCCCCACCGGGCCCCAGGCGTCGACGGTGGCGACGGTCAGGCCGGGGCGGCGCTCCAGGAGGGCCTCGGGGGACAGGCCGTGGCGGTCCAGGGCTCCGGGCCGGTAGCCGGTGACGACCGCGTCGGCGCCGCCGAGCAGCTCCTCGAAGCGGTCGCGGTCGGTCCGCCGGTCGAGGTCGAGGAGGGCGGACCGCTTGCCGAAGCCGGTCTCCAGGTGCTGCTCGGGGATCTCCGGCAGCCGGGGGCTGTCGATCCGCAGCACGTCGGCGCCGAGCAGGCCGAGGGTGCGGGTGCCGACCGGTCCGGCGATCACCCGGGTGAGGTCGAGAACCCGCAGGCCGGCGGCGGGCAGCAGCGGGCCGTCGCCGGACGGCAGGGGGCCGTCGGCCGCGGCCGGCGGACCGGGGCGGGCGGCGGGGGCGGCGCCGGTCCGCTCCAGGGTCAGCAGCGGCAGGGCGGCGGCCGCAGCGCCCTGCGGGTGGGCGGCCCACTCCTGCGGGGTGCGGACGGCGACGGCGAGGCCGCCCGCGTCCGTGACGAGCCGGGCGGTCTCCTCGGCGGGCCGCCCGGCGACGGCGGCGGCGACCGCGGCGGCGGGGTCGGCGGCGGAGTCGGGGACGCCGAGGGCCGCGAGGAGCCGCTCGCGGTGGTGGGGGTAGTTGGCGTGGGTGCGGACCCAGCCGTCCGCGGCCGGCCAGAACCGGGAGAGCGGGGCCCAGGCGTGCCAGGGCTCCCCGTCGCGGCGCAGGTGCCTCTCGCCGGCGAAGGCGGTGGCGACGGCGGCGGAGTCGACGGTGACCGCCGGGGGCCCGGCGGCGCCGGTGCGCAGGGCGGCCAGCTCGGCCGCGGCGAGGGCCGCCGCGCCGACGGCGGCGCCCGCGAGGGCGGCGAGCGGGAGGCGGGCCGGCAGCAGGCCCTCCGGCCCGGTCCAGCGGACCCGGTACGGTGCGGCGGGGTCGCCGCCCAGCAGCGTCCACGCCTCGCCGAGCATCGCCTGCGCCTGCCGGCGCTCCTCCTGAGGCTCCGTCACGTCCGCTCCCCGTCCTCCGCCGCCTCCGGCCGCCCGCCCGCCGGGCGCCCTCCGTCCGCGACCCTACGCCCCGGCCCCGGCCCCCGGGGGTCGGGGATCGGGCACCGCCGGGGCGGCGGACCGGACGGTCAGCCCGTCGGCAGCCAGCCGACGTGCCCGGCGAGCAGCGCGTAGCCGACGAACGCCACCGTGTCGATCAGGCCGTGCGCGGCGACCAGCGGCCCGACCCGCCCCCAGCGGCGGTACAGCAGGCAGAAGACCACGCCCATCACCACGTTGCCGGCGAAGCCGCCGACGCCCTGGTAGAGGTGGTACGAGCCGCGCAGCAGCGCGCTGGCCGCCAGCGCCGCCGGCCAGGACCACTCCAGCTGGGAGAGGCGCCGCAGCAGGTAGCCGACGACGATGACCTCCTCCACCACGGCGTTCTGCCAGGCGGAGGCGACCAGGACGGGGATGCGCCACCACACGTCGGGCAGCGAGGAGGGCACGACGGTGAGGTTGGCGCCGGCCGCCCGCGCGCCGAGGTAGAGGGCGAGGCCGGAGCCGCCGATGGCGGCGGCCACCACGGCGCCCCGGGCCAGGTCGGAGCGGCGGCGGGTGAGGTCGAAGCCGACCGCCCGGACCGAGGAGCCCTCGCGGAGCAGCAGGTGGGCGACCAGGGCGACCGGCACCAGGGCGGTGGCGACGTCGAAGAGCTGCCAGGCGAGGTCGAGCCAGGGCCGGCCGGGGGCCAGGGAGCCGTTGAGGGTGGCGGTCTGCTGCTTGAGGGCGGCGGGGCTGGTGAGCGAGCCGACGAAGTGGATCAGCGCGCTCAGCCCGCTGGCGCCCAGCGACAGGGCCAGGACGATGACCGTCTCCTGGCCGAGCAGGCGCCGGGGTACCGCGGGGGCGTGCGCGGGGTTCTCGGTGGTGGTCAAAGGGGGCTCCCACACGCGCGAAGGGCCGGGCGGATCATCATTCCACAGCCGTTCACGCACGCCGTGCGCGGCGGGTTCACCCCGGCCACGACGGGGCCGGGCGGGCGCCGCCCGGCCCCGGCCCCGTCGCCCCGGGCCGGCCGCCCCTCAGCCCACCGGCCAGGTGTGGACCGGCTCCCCGCCGCGCATGTACTCCATGTACCGCCGGGTCATGGACGCGAGCGCGGTCGCCCGGTCCTGGCCGTAGCGGTCCCGGAAGTGGTGGAAGGTGGCGCTCTGCCAGGAGGCGCCGTTGGTGCGCCGGCGGCAGCGGGCCTCGATGATCCCGAGGTAGCGGTCGCGGTCGGCGGCCTCCACGCCCCAGGCGTCCAGGCCCTGCGCGGCCAGCGGCAGCAGCTCCTCCAGGACCAGCTCCACGGCGGGCACCCGGACCGGCGGCCCGCCGCGCCCGGCCCGGCCCTGGCGCGGCCAGTGCAGGACGGCGTCGATGCCGGCGCGGGCGGCGGCGTGGAAGTTCTCCGACGCCAGCGCGAAGGGCAGCCGCGTCCACACCGGCCGCTGCTGCTCGGCGAGCGAGCGCACCAGGCCGTAGTAGAAGGCGGTGTTGGCCAGGGTGTCGGCGACCGTGGGGCCGGCCGGCAGGACGCGGTTCTCGACCCGCAGGTGCGGGACGCCGTCGGCGACGTCGTAGACCGGGCGGTTCCAGCGGTAGATGGTGCCGTTGTGCAGCCGCAGCTCGGAGAGCCGGGGCACGCCGCCGTCGGCGAGCACCTTCGCCGGGTCCTCGTCGTCGCAGATCGGCAGCAGCGAGGGGAAGTACCGGACGTTCTCCTCGAAGAGCTCCAGCGGCGACTCCACCCACCGCTCGCCGAACCAGGTGATCGGCCGCACCCCCTGGGCCTTGAGCTCCTCGGGGCGGGTGTCGCAGGCCTGCTCGAAGAGGACCGGGCGGGTCTCGCGCCACAGCTCGCGGCCGAAGAGGAACGGCGAGTTGGCGCCCACCGCGACCTGGGCCCCGGCCAGCGCCTGGGCGGCGTTCCACACGGCGGGGAACCGCTCCGGGGTGACCTGGAGGTGCAGCTGCAGGGAGGTGCAGGCGGCCTCGGCGACGATGGACGCGGACTCCACCTCCAGCCGCTCCACGCCGTCGATGTCGAGGGCGATGTCCTCCCCGCGGGCGGCGAGGATCTGGTCGTTCAGCAGGCTGTACCGGTCGTTGCGCGACATGTTGTCGAGCACGGCGTGGTCATTGGTGAGGGTGGGCAGCACGCCCACCATCACGATCCGCGCGCCGACCTCGGACGCCTTGCGGTCCGCGTAGCGCAGACCGGTGTCGATCTCCTCGCGCAGTTCCTCGAAGACCCGGCCGCCGAGCCGGTGCGGGGCGATGTTCACCTCGATGTTGAACTGCCCCAGCTCGGTCTGGAAGTCCGGGCTGGCGATCGCCTTCAGCACCTGCTCGTTCCGCATGACCGGCAGGCCCTGCTCGTCGGCGAGGTTCAGCTCGATCTCCAGGCCCATCACCGCCCTCGGGCGGTCGAACCGCTTCTCCCGCAGCATGCGCTCCAGTGCCTCCAGGCACGTCCTGAGCTTCCTGCGGTAGAGCTGCCGGTCGGACAGGTCGGAACCAGCGGCCGCGACCTTCTCGCCCATGGGCGCCATCCCTCCTCGGTGCACCGTGCCTGCATCATGCCCCGACGGGGTGATCGATAGCCCGGCCCTTCATCTGCGGCGGGACGCCTTTCCGCCCGCGCGCCGCTCACACCACGGACCGGCGGCGCGTGCCCGGGATCACGCGCCGGAGGGGCGCCCGCGGGGGGAGGTCCCCTTGCGCGGCGCCGCCGGGCGCCATACAAGAGTCACAGTCGGCAGTCACCGCCCGCGCCCGGTCCGCCGGCCCGCCCGGAGGCCCCACCCGCCGCCGCCCGCGTGCCCGCAGCCCCGCCGGCACCGCACGCCGAACCGCCCAGCGCCTGCACGCCGATCTCTACCGGAGAGGCGACCCGCCATGACCCTGCAACTCACCGCGCCGCCCGACGGAGCCCTGCGCTCCGTCCTCACCGCCCTCGCGTCGCCCACCGCGGTGCGCCACGTCACCGCGCCCGGCCTGCGCTCGCCGGACGCCGCCCGTCCACCGGTGCCCGCCCACCCCCTGCCCGTGCACCTGCTGCGGCCGGGCACCCCGCTGGATGCGGCGCCCCGCACCGGCTGGCGGTTCCTGATCCGGTGCGGGGAGGAGGTGGTCGCCGCGGCGGAGACCCTGGAGACGCGGGACGGCCACGCGTTCTCGCACTTCGCCGAGGGCCCCTATCTGGAGGCGACGCTCCGGGCCCTGAGGCAGGCCGGGCGCGCCGCGGGGCCCGCGGGCCCGTACGAGCCGCGGCTGCTGTCGGTGCCGGCGCTGTACACCACCGCGCTGTGGCTGCACCCGCTGCGGCCCGGCGGCGCGGACCTGCTGATCCCGCTGGCGCCGGCGCCGCTGGGCGTGGCGGCGCACCGGCCGTACCCGGCGGGCGAGCTGCTGGGCCTGTTCCGGCGCTCCGCGGCGCCGGGGAAGGGTACGCCGGGGAAGGGCGCGGCGGGGAAGGGCGCGGCGGGGAAGGGGAAGCACGGTGCGCCGCCCGCCGACCCGGACGCGCTGACCGTGGCAGGCCGGTGACGCGGGGCGGGGGTCCGGCGCGCGCCGGGCCGCCGCCCCCGCCCGGACGGGCCCTGCCCGCCCCCTGCTGACGGGCCCTCCCGCACCCCTCCGGACGGACCAGGACGCGGGGGTCCTTCCGGGTGGTCCGGGGACGCCGGGGCCACCCCGACGGGTGGTCCGGCGGCGCGGGCGTGTGGCGCGTGTCACCAAACGGCTGCGGGACGGTCCCCGGATGCAGACACTGGGAACCAGCGCGGAGGGCCCAATGTCCTACCCCGTGAGCGGACGGCTCACACCTGCCGGGGGCGTGATCCCCGGCACCGGGGCTGCGGGCCGCCGCGCGGTGACCGGAAACCTGCGAAGCGAGGGTACGACATGTGCCAGCACCGACCCGAGTGCCCGTCGGCCGACTCCCCGGACCGCGAGGCCGCCCTGACCGTGGCCTGCCACCCCGAGCAGGGCTGGAGCCTGCTGTGCAACGGCGTGCTGGTCTTCGACGACACCGGCGAGCTCCTGCCGGACGGCCGGGTGATCGCACCCCACCGCCCGCTGGCCGGCGCGGGCGCACGCTGAGGCGCGCGGTTGCGGGAAGGGGCGGGACGGCGCACCACGCGCCGCCCCGCCCCTCCGTGCGCCCCGGGGGTCCGCGGGACCCCCGGGGCCTGCCGGGTCAGGCGCCGTACTCGTCCAGCGGCGGGCAGGAGCAGACCAGGTTGCGGTCGCCGTAGGCGCCGTCGATCCGGCGCACCGGCGGCCAGTACTTGTCGGCCGGGCTGACGCCCTTCGGGAAGACCGCCTCCTCGCGCCCGTACGGGTGCGTCCACTCGCCGGTCAGCACCGCCGCGGTGTGCGGGGCGTTGCGCAGCGGGTTGTCGTCGGCCGGCCACTCCCCCGCGCCGACCTTCTCGATCTCGGCGCGGATCGCGACCATGGCGTCGCAGAACCGGTCGAGCTCGCCCAGGTCCTCGCTCTCGGTGGGCTCGATCATCAGCGTGCCGGCCACCGGGAAGGACATGGTCGGGGCGTGGAAGCCGTAGTCGACGAGCCGCTTGGCGACGTCGTCCACGGTCACCCCGGTGGCCTTGGTCAGCGGCCGCAGGTCGATGATGCACTCGTGCGCCACCAGGCCGCCGGGGCCGGTGTAGAGCACGGGGTAGTACGGCGCGAGGCGCTTGGCGACGTAGTTGGCGCCGAGCACCGCCACCTGGGTGGCGCGGCGCAGGCCCTCGCCGCCCATGAGCCGCACGTACGCCCAGGAGATCGGCAGGATCGCGGCCGAGCCCCACGGGGCGGCCGAGACCGGGCCGACGCCGGTGGCCGGGCCCGCCTCGGGCTGCAGCGGGTGGTTGGGCAGGTACGGCGCCAGGTGGGCGCGGACCGCGACCGGGCCGACGCCGGGGCCGCCGCCGCCGTGCGGGATGCAGAAGGTCTTGTGCAGGTTGAGGTGCGAGACGTCCGCGCCGAAGCGGCCGGGCTTGGCGAGGCCGACCAGCGCGTTGAGGTTGGCGCCGTCCACGTACACCTGGCCGCCCGCGTCGTGCACGGCGGCGCAGATGTCGGTGATGTTCTCCTCGAAGACGCCGTGGGTCGAGGGGTAGGTGACCATGAGCACGGCGAGCGCGTCGCGGTGCTGCGCGATCTTGGCGTGCAGGTCCTCGACGTCCACGTCGCCGTCGGTGCTCGTCCTCACCACGACCACCCGCATGCCCGCCATGACGGCGGAGGCGGCGTTGGTGCCGTGCGCGGAGGACGGGATGAGGCAGACGTCGCGCTGCTCCTGGCCGTTGGCCCGGTGGTAGGCGCGGACGGCGAGCAGGCCCGCCAGCTCGCCCTGGGAGCCGGCGTTCGGCTGGAGCGAGACCGCGTCGTAGCCGGTGACCTCGGCGAGGCGCTGCTCCAGCTCGCGGATGAGCGTGAGGTAGCCGCCCGCCTGCTCCACGGGGGCGAAGGGGTGCAGCTGGCCGAACTCGGGCCAGGTCACCGGCTCCATCTCGGTGGTGGCGTTGAGCTTCATGGTGCACGAGCCCAGCGGGATCATGCCGCGGTCCAGCGCGTAGTCCCGGTCCGCCAGGCGGCGCAGGTAGCGCAGCATGGCGGTCTCGGAGCGGTGGCTGTGGAAGACCGGGTGGGTCAGGTACTCGTCGGTGCGCAGCAGCGCCTCGGGCAGCACCTCGCCCGCGGCGGCGTCCAGCGCGTCGGCGTCGCCGACGGCCACGCCGAAGGCGGCCCAGACGGCGGCCAGGTGCTCGCGGGAGGTGGTCTCGTCGCAGGCGGCGGAGACCAGATCGGCGTCGACCAGGCGCAGGTTGACGCCGTTCTCGCGGGCGGCGGCGACGACCTCGGCGGCGCGCCCGGGCACCCGGGCGGTGACGGTGTCGAAGAAGGAGCCGTGCACGACCTCCACGCCGCCGGCCCGCAGGCCCTCGGCGAGGACCGCGGCGTAGCGGTGGGTGCGGCGGGCGATGGCGGCCAGGCCGTCGGGGCCGTGGTAGACCGCGTACATCGACGCCATGACGGCGAGGAGCACCTGGGCGGTGCAGATGTTGCTGGTGGCCTTCTCGCGGCGGATGTGCTGCTCACGGGTCTGCAGCGCCAGCCGGTAGGCGCGGTTGCCGTCGGCGTCGACGGAGACGCCGACCAGGCGGCCGGGCAGGCTGCGGGCGTACTCGGCGCGCACGGCCATGTAGCCGGCGTGCGGGCCGCCGAAGCCCATCGGCACGCCGAACCGCTGGGTGGTGCCGACCGCGATGTCCGCGCCCAGCTCGCCGGGCGCGCGCAGGAGGGTGAGGGCCAGCAGGTCGGCGGCGACGGTGACGACCGCGCCGAGGGCGTGGGCCTGCTCGACGAGCGGGGCGAGGTCGCGCACCGCGCCGGAGGCGCCGGGGTACTGGAGCAGCACGCCGAAGACGCCGCGCTCGGCCACGTCGGCCGGGATGCCGCCGGAGAGGTCGGCGACGACGACCTCGACGCCGGTGGGCTCGGCGCGGGTCTGCAGGACGGCGGTGGTCTGCGGCAGGCAGTCGGCGTCGACCAGGTAGACGCCGCCCTTGACCTTGCCCATGCGGCGGGAGAGCGCCATGGCCTCGGCGGCGGCGGTGCCCTCGTCCAGCAGGGAGGCGCCGGAGGTGGGCAGGCCGGTGAGGTCCGCGACGACGGTCTGGAAGTTGAGCAGCGCCTCCAGCCGGCCCTGGGAGATCTCCGGCTGGTAGGGGGTGTAGGCCGTGTACCAGGCGGGGTTCTCCAGCACGTTGCGGAGGATCACCGGCGGGGTGAAGGTGCCGTGGTAGCCGAGGCCGATCATCGGGGTGAGGACGGTGTTGCGGTCGGCCAGCTCGCGCAGCTCCGCGAGGACCTGGGCCTCGGAGCGGGCCCCGGGCAGGTCCAGCGCCTCCAGGCTGCGGATCGCCTCGGGCACGGCGGCGGCGGTCAGCTCGTCGAGGGAGCCGTAGCCGACGTGGGCCAGCATCTTGTCCTGCTCGGCCCGGTCCGGGCCGATGTGGCGGTTCTCGAAGGGGCTCGCCTGCTCCAGCTCGGCGAGGGTCGCCGGCTGCGTCGCGGCGCGGGGGCGCCCGAGGGTCTGGTCGGCGTTCATGGCGCTTGAGGCCTCCTGGTCACGGACCGGTGGGGGCTCGCGCGCGTACGGTGCGCCGGCGTCCTGCGGGGCCGGCGGCCGGCGCGTGCGGGCCCGGACGGCCTCCCCCTCTGTCATCGGAACCTGAGAGCTTCGCCGCGCACCCGCGCCCGGGGGAACACCCCCGCGCCCGCGCCCGCCGGCTTGCACCGTCGGTGAGGGACCGGCCGCCGGCGCCTGTGCCGGCCGCACCCTTCCCTGCTTTCCAGAGTGACCTCGCCCGTCCGGTACGGATGCCTGAGAGATTCCGGGGAGGAGTTGCTCCTTCGGCGCCCTGCTCCCGCCGGGGCGGGGGCGTGAGGACTCTCCCGAACGGGCTCGACGGTCGATCCCACACTACCAGCGGCGCGCCCGCACGCCCCGGCTCGCCCGCCTCCCGTCCGGGCCCGCCCGTACACGGAGCGCCGCTGGTGGAGCCGCACGCCTACCCCCGAACGGTCCACCGGAATCCCGCACGGCCCTCCCCGGGTCGACATCGGGCGGAATATGCATTTTTGTGTGAATTGGCGGTGTGACCGCCTGCCACTCATTCGCCGCCCCGGCGCCCGGGGCCGCCGGCGCATGCCGGGAAATTGCACTGGAGGAACCGTGCAGACCGACATCGATCCGCGGGACCTGATCGGCCACAAGGCCGTCGACCGGAACGGGGACAAGATCGGCACCGTGGACGAGGTGTACCTCGACGACGCCACCGGACGTCCCGAGTGGGCAGCCGTGCGCACCGGCGTCTTCGGCCGCGACGCCTTCGTCCCCCTGAACGCGAGCGAGTTCTCGGGCGACCAGCTGCGGGTGCCGTACGAGAAGTCCCTCGTCAAGGAGTCGCCGGACTTCGGCGCGGGCCAGCACCTCTCCCCCGCGCAGGAACTGCAGCTCTACCGCTACTACGGCCTCGACGCCCCCGGCGGCCGGCCCGCGCAGGGCGCCCCCCACGCCCCCGACCGGGAGTTCGGCGCCGTGCCCGCCGCCAGCCCCGCGCCGGACGCCCGCGGCGCGGCGGCCGAGCCGCCGCACCAGGCGTACCAGCAGCAGGCCCAGGCGGCGCAGGCCCAGGTGCAGGCGCCCCAGCACCAGGCGCAGCCCCAGCCCTACGCCCAAGCGCAGCCGCAGCCGCAGCCGCAGCCGCAGCCCGTGCAGGAGTACCGGCCCCAGGAGGCGCGGCCCGTCGAGACGTACCAGCCCCAGCAGACGGCCCAGGCGGTGCGGCCGGCGGCCGAGCACGTCCACCCGGCGCCCCGCTTCGCCGAGGCGCCCACCGTCCAGGCCCCCGCCGCGCAGGCCCCCTCCGTGCAGGCCCCCTCCTTGCAGGAGCACCCGCGGCGCGAGCAGGCCGCTCCGGCGGAGCAGGGCCAGGTCCGGGCGGCGGCCGCCCCCGGCCCCTCCCACCTCGACGTGGTCTGCCGCGAGGAGCGGGTGGACGTCGGCACGGAGTGGCACGTCCTCGGCACCGCCCGGCTGCGCAAGTACGTGGTGACCGAGGAGGTGGAGCGCCGTATCCCGGTGGTCCGCGAGCGGGTCCGGGTCGAGCGGGTGCCGGTGGGCGAGGCCGAGCTCGCGGGGATGAGCGAGGAGGACATCGCGGAGGCCGTGGAGGAGGTCACCCTGCGCGAGGAGCGCCCGGTGGTCCGCAAGCGGATGGTGCCGATCGAGCGGGTGCGGCTGGTCGTCGAGCGCGTCACGCACGAGGAGGTCGTCCGCACGCAGCTGCGCCGCGAGCAGGTGAAGGTGCACGACGGCGGCGACGCGGGAGCCGAGGGCCGGGGCCCGGCGGGTGCGTCCGGCACGCCGGAGCAGGCCGGCGGCCAGGGACAGGGACAGGGACAGGTGTACGGTCACGGCGCCGCGGGCGGCCCGCAGGAGCCCCCGCACGTCGTGCAGTACAACGGCTCGGGCCCGGTCTCGCAGCGCGATCAGCCGATCGGCTGACCGGCCCCCGATCCCCCGATCCCCCGCAGCAGCGAAGCCCGCGGCCAGGACCTCCTGGCCGCGGGCTTCGCTTTACCTAAACTTCATACTTTGAAATTTGACACGCTGAAGCAACTTCCGCACGATTGCTTCACCACTTCAAGCTTAATGGGCATGAACGACTATGACTTCTGGGAGGAAGACCCGTGAGTGAGGCACCCCAGCCCGCCGCCACGGCCCCCGTGCAGCAGGGAAGCGGGCGGGTGCTGCCCGCCCTCGTCCTCGCCATGCTGGCCTTCTCCGTGGTGCAGACCGCGGTGGTGCCGATCCTGCCGTCCCTGGCCCGCGAGCTCCACGCCACCGGGTCCAGCATCACCTGGCTGATGACGGCCAACCTCCTGGCCGCGGCGGTCCTCACCCCGCTGCTCGGCCGCTTCGGCGACCTGCGCGGCCGCAAGCCCGTCCTGCTCCTCTCCCTCGCCGGCCTGGTGGCCGGCTCCGGGATCGCCGTCGCCACCCACTCCTTCGGCTGGCTGGTCGTCGCCCGGGTCCTGCAGGGCGCCGGCGGCGGTGTGCTGCCGCTGGCCATCAGCATCGTCCGCGACGAGCTGCCCCCGCGGAAGGTCACCGGCGGCGTCGCGCTGATCAGCGCCAGCATGGGCGTCGGCAGCGGCCTCGGCCTCGTCGCCACCGGCCTGCTCATCGAGCACTGGAGCTACAAGTCGATCTTCTGGATGGGCCTGGCCTTCGGGCTCGTCGCCCTCCTGCTGGTCGCGCTGCGCGTCCCCTCCGACCCCGTCGTCGACCGCGCCGGCGGCGCCGACCCGCTCGGCGCCCTCACCCTGGCGGCCTGGCTCTCCGCCCTCCTGGTCGCCGTCAGCCAGGGCAACGGCTGGGGCTGGACCTCCGGCCGCACCCTCGGCCTGTTCGCCGTGGCCGCGGTGGTCGCGGCCGCCTGGGTCGCCCTGGAACTCAAGGTCGCCCACCCGCTGGTCGACATGTCGATGATGGCCCGCCCGGCGGTGGCCTTCACCAACCTCTCGGGCCTGCTCGTCGGCTTCGGCATGTACGGCTCGTTCATGGTGATCAGCGACTTCGCGCAGACCCCCGCCAAGGTCGGCTACGGCTTCTCCGCCACCGTGCTGCACGCCGGCGTGATGCTGCTGCCCTCCGCCCTCGGCAGCCTGGTCGCCGCCCCGGTGGGCGCCCTGCTCATCGCCCGCCGCGGCCCGCGCCTGCCGCTGGTCCTCGGCGCCCTGCTGGGCGCGGTCGCCATGGGCTACCTCGCCCTGCGGCACGGCCGCGAGGGCGACGTCTACACCGCGTCCGGGCTCTTCGGCCTCGGGGTCGGCCTCGCCTACGCCGCGATGCCCGCGTACATCAACGGCGCGGTGCCCGCCGAGCAGAGCGGCATCGCCAACGGCATGAACGCCGTGCTCCGCACCGTCGGCGGCGCCATCGGCACCGCCGTCATGGGCGCGGTGCTCACCGGCGACACCATCCCGGCGATCGGGCTGCCCACCCTGGACGCCTACCGCCACGCCTTCTGGATCACCGCGGTCGGCTGCCTGGTCGCCGCCGTCGTCCCCTTCGCCATCCGCCGCACGGCCACCGCCGCGAGCGCCGCGCCTGCGGCAGCCGGGGCCGTGCCCGCCGCCGCCGAGCCGGCGGCTTCCCCCGAGGGGGTCAGGACCGGCGCCTGACAAGGGCGCCGCACCGACGCCGGGTGAGGACACACCCCGGCGCACGGGCCCCGGTGCCAAGGGACGGGTCACCGAGGGCCGACCGCGCCCCGCGTGGAGAGTGGAAGGGCATCCCACTCCCCGCGCGGGGCGCACGGCGTACCGGCCGCACCCGCTCCCCCGACCCGCCCCGACCCGCCTGGAACGGCCCCCGCACCGACGCCCCTGTGCCGCGGCTCCCGCCGAGGCCTCGTCGGGAGCCGCGGGGCGAGGTCCCGGCCGGACCCGTCAGTCGCCGCCGCCGGACGCGGCCACGCCGGCCGTCCCGTCCGAGGCGACGAGCGGCACCGGCGGCGCCGGCCGCAGCCCGGGGTCGTCCACCCGGAAGGTCCGCACCCGGCCCGGGGGCGAGTCCGGGGTCTCGAAGCGGACCGTCACCCGGCCCACCCCGCTGCCCTGCACCCACCCCGGCCCGAAGTCCGCATGGTGCACGTCGTACCCCGGCATCCACCGCCGGGCCGCCGGCGCGCCCCCGTCCCCGTCGTCCCCGTCGTCGGAGCCATCCGCACCGCCGGCAGCCGCCCCGTCCGGAGCGGCGGACCGGCCGGGGTGGAAGGCCCGCGGCTGCCCCGGTCCCCCGTACGCCGCGTCCCCGTGCGCCGCGTCCCCGCCCTGCGCCTGCCCCGCCGCGTCCTCCCCGGGGCGCTGGGCGGCCTGCGCGAAGAGGTCCTCCTGCGTGAAGTCGGCGAGGCCCGACACGCCCACCCCCAGCAGCCGCACGCCCCCCGTCACGTCGACCTGCTCCACCAGCCGCCGGGCGGTCTCCGCGATCACCGAGAGGTCGTCCGTCGGCGCCCGCAGGGTCTCCGAGCGGGTCAGCGTGCTGAAGTCGAACCGCCGCACCTTCACCACCACCGTGCGGCCCGACCGGCCCGCCCCGCGCAGCCTGCGCACGCACCGCGCCGCCAGCCGGTCCACCTCGCGGACGATCCGGTCCCGCTCCACCAGGTCGACCTCGAAGGTGTCCTCCACCGAGACGGACTTCGCGTCGCGCTCCGCCACCACCGGCCGGTCGTCCAGGCCCAGCGCCATGGCGTGGAGCGAGCCCCCGTGCGCCCTGCCCAGCAGCCGCACCAGCTCCGGCTCCGCCGCGGCGGCGACGTCCCCCACCGTGGTCAGGCCGGCCCGCCGCAGCGTCTCCGCGGTGGCGGGGCCGACGCCCGGCAGCGCCCGGGCCGGCATCGGGGCCAGCACGGCCCGCTCGGTGCCCGGCCCGACCAGGACCAGGCCGTCCGGCTTGGCCTCCTCCGAGGCGATCTTCGCCAGGAGCTTGCAGCTCGCCAGGCCGACCGAGCCGGTGAGCCCGGTGGCGGCCGCGATGTCCGCCCGCAGGTCCTCGCCCAGCGCCCGGACCAGGTCGGCGCCGGCGGCGGGCGCGGCACCGGCCAGCACCTCCCCGTACGGGCCGGCCTCCAGGTCCACGAACGCCTCGTCCAGGCTGAGCGGCTCCACCAGCGGGGAGAGCCGCCGCAGCAGGCCCATGACGGTCTCGCTGACCTGCCGGTAGAGCTCGAAGCGCGGCACCAGGTAGGCCGCGTTGGGGCAGAGGCGCCGGGCGTGGGCCATGGCCATCGCCGAGTGCACCCCGAAGCGGCGCGCCTCGTACGAGGCGGTGGCGACCACGCCGCGCCCGCCGAGGCCGCCCACCACGACCGGCCTCCCGCGCAGGCTGGGCTTGGCCGCCTGCTCCACCGAGGCGAAGAAGGCGTCCATGTCCAGGTGCAGGATCGTCGGCAGGGAGCGCACCCCCCGATCCTCCCTCACCGGTCGGACAGTCGCCGGGCCCCGCCGCACGAGGGGCGCCACGGCCTGTTATCGGCTGCGGCCGCCGGCGGTGCGGGCCGCGGCCAGCGCGCGTGCGACGCCGGGCTCGGCGGGGCCGAGGAAGTGCGGGTCCGGCCGGACGGCGGCGTCGACCGCGGCCTTGCCGGCCGCGGCCAGCTCGCGCACCCCGCCGTAGTACCAGGTGGCGTCGTGCGGCTCGGCGACGCCGACGCCGTAGGAGTCGATGCCCGCCGCGCGGCACAGGGCGAGCGCGCGGCGGATGTGGAAGTCCTGACTGACCAGCACCGCCCGGTCGACGCCGAAGATCCGGTGCGCCCTGGTGCAGGAGTCCCAGGTGTCGAAGCCGGCGTAGTCCAGGACGATGCGGACCGCGGGGACGCCCTCGCGGCGGAGCTGGTCGCGCATAGCGGTCGGCTCGTCGTAGTCGGTGGTGCTGTTGTCACCGGTCACCAGGACCGCCTGCACCCGGCCCGCCCGGTACAGCCGGGCGGCGGTGTGGACCCGGTTCGCCAGGTATGGCGAGGGGCGGCCGGAGAGGAGGCCCGCGCCGAAGACGACCGCGACCGGCTCGGACGGCACCGTGGCCTCGGTGCGGACGCGGTCGCCCGCCGTGAGCCAGAGCCAGGTGGCGGGGAGGAGGGCGGCGGTGCAGAGCGCCACCAGCGCCCGCAGGGCCCGGCGGCGGCCCCGCCGGGTGGCGAGGAGGCGGCGCACCCGTGCGGCCGCCGCGGCGGCGGGGGCCCGCAGCCGCGCGGCGGGCCCGCGGGCCGCCCGGAGGCCGGGCCCGGCGGGGGCCGCTCCCCTGCCGGGCCGGTCCGGCCGCTTCGACCGACGTCCCGCCACGCCCACCGCTTCCTCCCGCCGCCGCACCGTGGTCCTCCTCCACGGCTGCGGACGCTCCCGGGCGCGGGACGGTTCCCTGCGGGGCCTGGCCGCCAGGGCCGCTCGGTCGGGCACGACCGCCGGGGCGGGTCGCGCCGCCTGCCGGACGCGCACCGGGCGGGCACGGTACGGACGCGCGGGCCGCGCCCGGGGCGGCCACGGGGCGGTCCGGACGGCGGCCGCGCGGAGCGGGGCCTTCGGAACGGGGCTCGCGGAACGGGGCTCGCGGGGCGCAGCGCCCGCAGGACGGGGCCGGGGGCGCGGGGAGCGGGTCAGACGGCGCGGATGCGGCGGCGGGCCAGTTCGTCGCCCGGGTCGTCGGCGACCAGGGTCTCGCCGGTGTCCGTCCGCTCGGCGTGGAGCCTGCCGAGCGAGCCCTCGAGCTCGCGCCAGACCGCGCCCACGGCGATCCCGAAGACGCCCTGGCCGCCCTGGAGCAGGTCGACGACCTCGTGCGGCGAGGTGCACTCGTAGACGGTGGCGCCGTCGCTCATGAGCGTGACGCCGGTGAGGTCCGCGATACCGCGGGAGCGCAGATGGGTGACGGCCACTCGGATGTTCTGCAGGGAGACGCCCGCGTCCAGGAGCCGCTTGACGATCTTGAGGATGAGGATGTCGCGGAAGCTGTAGAGCCGCTGGCTGCCGGAGCCCTGGGCCGGGCGGACGCTCGGCTCGACGAGCCCGGTCCGGGCCCAGTAGTCGAGCTGCCGGTAGGTGATGCCGGCCGCGGCGCAGGCGGTCGGACCGCGGAACCCGACGAGGGCCGAGGCCGGGCCGGGATGCGCGTCGTCCTGCGGGGACGGGTCTGCGGGGACCTCGGACACGCGCGCCTCCCAGGTGCGCCGCACCTGGCGGCGGTCCTCGCGCACCGGGTGGACGGGGCTGGAGCCACCTGCGGCTGTACTGTCGCCGGTGCTGCTCACGCCGACCTCCGTCCACTCGTCTCCCGGGGCCGTCGGACTCCGGGCACACTCCCGACGGTAGGCAGTCGCCAGGGGCGCGTCAACGATCGCCACGCTGGGCACGCCGGGCGAAGTCCACCGCGTGAGTGGTTTCGCGTGCCCTTAGTGTGGGTACGACTGAACGTTTTGGCAAAACGATCAGGAGGGTCCCCGGAGAGCGTCACCGCATCGTGACCGGAGCCCTCCCACCGGGGCACCGCCGACGGGGCCGGCCGGGTCGACCCGGCCGGCCCGCGGGCACGGCCCGGGGTCCGCGGGCGGCGGAGCACCCGGGCGTGCGCGCCCGCGCCGCGCCCGCGCACGGGGGCCGCTACTGGGGCCCGGTGCTCCCGAAGTCCTCCGGGGAGATCTGGTCGAGGAACTCGCGGAACTTCTCGACCTCGTCCTCCTGCTCGTCCGGGATCGCGATCCCGGCCTCGTCCAGCACCCCGTCGCTCCCGTAGATGGGCGTACCGGTGCGCAGGGCGAGCGCTATCGCGTCGGACGGCCGGGCGCTCACCTCGACGCCGCTCGCGAATACCAGCTCGGCGTAGAAGACGCCCTCCCGCAGGTCGGTGATCCTGACCTCGGTGAGCTGCTGCCCCACCGCCTCCAGCACGTCGCGGAAGAGATCATGGGTCAGCGGCCGGACCGGCGTCATCCCCTGCTGGGCGAAGGCGATCGCGGTGGCCTCCCCCGGACCGATCCAGATGGGAAGGTACCGGTCGCCCCCTACTTCCCGAAGCAGGACGATCGGCTGGTTGGAGGGCATCTCGACCCGGACACCCACGACGTCGAGCTCGTTCACAAGAGCAACCCTATGGCCCACGCCCCGGATATGAAAGCGCAGCCGCCGCCACGGGCACGGCGCGCCGGACCCGTGGGCCGCCCGCCGGTCACTGCGGCAGCGCCCGGAGCCCCGCCTGGACCAGGGCGGCGTGCAGCCGCACGGAGAGGGCCGCCAGCTCCCGGGCAGTGGCCTCGGCGTGGGCGCGCGTCTGGGGGTTGCGGTGCCGGCGCAGCGGCGCGACCACCTGCTCGACCAGGCCGACCTCCCGCTCCGCGGCGGCCTTGACCGCCCGCAGGTGGCGCGGCTCCAGTCCGAACCGGCCCAACTCGGCGACCAGACGGGCCACCTGGAGCATCTCCGCGTCGTAGCCGCCGTCCGGTCCCGCGCTGACCAGGCCGTACGACTCCCACTCGCGCAGCTCGGACTCCTCGGCCTCCGCGGCGGCCAGCAGCTCGGCCCGGCCGAGCCGGACCCCGCCCGGTCCGCCGACGCCGGGGACCAGCTCGCGCTCGGCCTCGGCCACCGGCCCCGGACGCTGGTCGGGGCCGGGCAGCGCCGGGGGCGCCTCGCCCCGGTCCATGGCGTCCAGGTGCTCGCGGATGACGCGCAGCGGGAGGTAGTGGTCGCGCTGCATGCGCAGGACGTAGCCGAGCCGCTCGACGTCGGAGGGGCCGAACTTCCGGTAGCCCGACGGCGTCCGCGACGGCTCGACGAGGCCCTCCGCCTCCAGGAAGCGGATCTTGGAGATGGTGACCTCGGGGAAGTCGTCGCGCAGCAGCGCCAGGACGGCGCCGATGCTCATCGGCCTGTCCCGGCCCGCCGGCCTCGCCCGCGGGCGGTCCACGGACCGGGACGCCGGCACCGTCCCCGCCGCCGCGGGCGGGCGGACGCCGCCGGCGTCACTGCGGGCTCCCTGGTCACTGGGCACGGCTGGGTGCGCTCCTCCCGGTCGGGCTGCTCGGACCCCCGGCGCCCGTACCTCCGCTGCTCGAAGCCGTGCCGCCCGGGCCGCACCGGCCCGGGCCGCCGGCCAGGGGCCGGTCCGGCAGCCCGCCGGACCGGCCCCACCGGCCGGACACCGCCGGTCAGAACCCGCGGTGACCGGCGAAGAAGACCAGCCGGTACTTGCCGATCTGCACCTCGTCGCCGTTGGACAGCGTCCACTCGTCGATGCTCTCGCGGTTCACGTAGGTGCCGTTGAGACTGCCGACGTCCGCCACCGTGAAGCCGGTCGGCGTGCGGCGGAACTCCACGTGGCGGCGGGAGACGGTGACGTCGTCCAGGAAGATGTCGCTCTCCGGGTGGCGTCCGGCCGTCGTCAGGTCGGAGTCGAGGAGGAAGCGGCTGCCCGAGTTGGGGCCCCGGCGGACGATCAGCAGCGCCGAGCCGGCGGGCAGGGCGTCGATCGCCGCCAGCACCTCCGGCGAGAGCGCCGGCTGCGTGCCGGTGCCGGTCGCGTCGGGGTCGTAGGACTCCAGACCCGAGATGGAGATGGTCGAGGTCGTCTCGGCCGGACGCTCCACGGGCTGCCCACCGCGCAGCGGCGCCCCGCAGTTGGAGCAGAACCGGGCCGCCTCCGGATTGTGGTTCCCGCACCGGGTGCACACCGTCGCAGCCATGGCGTTCGCAGCCTCCTGGCGCGGGCCGCCCTGGTGGGCGGCGGCCGTGTAGGGGTCAGGGGAGAACCCTCCACCCGAGGTTGAGGGTCCCGCGTCGAAACCTATGCGCGGCGCGCCCGAGGGGTCAACCGACGCGCCGGGGACGCCGCCGCGGCCACCCGTACCGCCGCCCTGCCCCCCCGCCTGGTCGCGGAAGAGCGGGCGCTCGCCCACCTGCGTGGCGAACTCGTCGCCCTGCGGGGCCCCGCGCATGCCCGGCACGCCGCCGGGGTCCTCGCCGGCACGGCGGTGGCGGGCCGTCTGCGCCTCCTCCGCACCGCGGCGGGCGTTGCGGCCGAACAGCTTCGAGAACAGACTCACGGGCGAATCCCCTTGAAAGAAACGAACCCGCCCGCGGGGCGAGGTGGTGTGGTCGTCGGACAGTCTTGCGGACGCACCCGCCGCGGGCGGCACCGGGGGCGCGCGGACGCACCGGTCATGGCTGCGCCGGCCGAGCGTACTCAGGCGGCTTCGGCTGGATCAAGGCGTCCACCGTGAGCTTCCGCTGCTCCTGGATGGTGGCCGTGGCCTGCTCCTTCTCCAGGGTACGCACCACGCCGCCGGGGATGTTGAGGGCCGGCTGCAGATCCTGAGGATTGCCGATCACGGTGAAGACGTAGGGCTGCGACACGCTCCTTCCGTCGATCTGGACACCCCCCGACGCGGGATCGGTGAAGTACGTGTCCGCCACCACCCGCACGTTGTCGATCTGGATCGCCTCCGCACCCGCCGCCCGCAGCTCCTGCAGGGTGTCCAGCAGCATATCCGCCTTGACGTGGCCGCCGGGGTCCCTGATCGTCAGCGTGATGCCGGGCCCGGTCGCCCGGACCGTGCCGGCCAGCACGCCGAGCTCCTCCTCCTTGCGGCGGGTCTGCGCCTGGGCCTCCTTGGCCTGGTTGGAGCTGCTCTCCAGCTGCGCCAGCGACTGCTCCAGCTGGTGCTTCTCCTCCTGGAGCCGCTGCTGCCGGCTGTCGAGCTCGTCGAGGATGCGCACCAGGTCCTCCTGGCGGGCCCCGCGCAGGCGGCTCTGGTCGTTGGTGGAGCTGACCTGGATCGCCAGGCCCAGCCCGAGGGCGAAGAGCAGCACGGCGACGACCAGCTGGGCGCGCGAGAACCGCGGCGGCCACGCCGCCGACAGCAGGCGGCGGCGGCCGTCGCGCGGGGGGCCGCCCGCGGCGGAGCCGCTCCCGGCGCCGGTCCCGGCGGCCCCGGAGGAGGAGCTGTCGGAGGGCACGTCGCCGTCGGCGGGGACGCCGGGGTCACGGGGGCTGCCGGAGCGGTCGCCGAGCGGGCCGTGGCCGTCGGGGGCACGGCCCTCGGAGGGCATGCCCACGGGGGTGCGGTCCCCCGGGGTGCGGTCCTCGGCGCCGCGGCCCTCGGGAGAGCGGTCGCGGTCGGGTCCGGGGACGCGGCCGCCTCCGGGCATCCGGTCCCGGGCCGCCGGGCCGCCGGGCGCGGACCCCCAGGTCCGGGAGACGGGGTCCTGCGGACGCTCCGGCGCCGCCTCCCCCGCGCCCCGGGCCCCGCCCGGCCCGCGGGCCTCCCCCGCCTCGGCCTCTCCCGGCCCGGCGGGCACCGGGCCCGCGGGCGCGTCCGGCCCGCGCCCGGCGTCCGCGGCCGCACCGCCCTCGGGCAGCACGGGCCCGTCCGGCCGCTCCGGGGGCGTTGCCCCGGTGCCGTCGCCGCGCCTCGGCTCGCTCTCGTCCTGACTCACCCGTCGTGCTCCCGCCCGGCCCCGCAGTCGTCCAGTGTCCCCGTGTTCATCGTCCCGCCGTACTCACCGTGCCGCCACGTCCGCCCGGCCGCCCCGCACCGCCACCGGTCCTCACGCCCGGAAGACGTGGCGCCGGATGGCCGCCGCATTGGAGAAGATCCGGATGCCGAGCACGACGACCACGCCGGTCGACAGCTGGGACCCGACGCCGAGCTGGTCGCCCAGGAAGACGATCAGGGCCGCGACGACCACGTTGGAGAGGAACGAGACGACGAAGACCTTGTCGTCGAAGATCCCGTCCAGCATCGCCCGCAGACCGCCGAACACGGCGTCCAGCGCGGCGACCACGGCGATCGGCAGGTAGGGCACGACGGCGTCGGGCACCTCGGGCTGGACCACGAGTCCCACCACGACCCCGATGACGAGCCCCAGTACGGCAATCACGGTGTTGCTCCTCCTGTCCCTGCCCCGTCAGGCGAGGCGTAGCGCAGCGTCACCCCGGTCGCGGCCGGCACGTCGACGTTCCCCTGGGCCGAGATGTTCGCACGGATCCCGTAGTTGTCCTGCAGCAGCTTGAGGTAGCGGCCGCCCACGCTGTCCCGGAAGCCCGCGGCGAGCTGCTTGCCGTCGCCGATCGCCAGGACCGTGTACGGGGGCACCAGCGGACGGTTGTCGACGAGTATGGCGTCGCCGGCGGCCCGGATGGCGGAGAGGGCGGTGAGGCGCTGCCCGTTCACGGAGACCGCCTCCGCGCCGGACTCCCAGAGGCTGTTCACGACGAGCTGCAGGTCGTGGTCGCGGACCCGCCCGCTGTTGCCGAAGCCGCCCGCCTCCCGCGGGTCGGTGCCGCCCTCCGTGCCCCCGGCGTCCGCGGCGTCGTCGACGACGAGCTTCACGCCCGGACCGGACGCGGCGAGCGTGCCGGAGAGCACCCCCAGCTCCTGGAGCCGCACGTCCTCCCCGGTCGACCGCAGCGCCTGCTGCTGCGCGGTCGCCACCCGGCTCCGGAGCCGTTCGATGTCGCGCTGCAGGCGGTCCGCCGAGGATCCGGCGGTGTTGATGCGGTCGACCAGCTCCTGCCGCTCCTTGGCCAGCGTCGGCGCGGCCTTGTGGGACTGCACCCCGGCCACGGTGATGACGACGGCTGCCAGCGCCAGACCCGCGGCCAGCACCAGCCGCCCGCGCCCCGCGGACGGCATCCTGCTGGTCCCGTACTCGCCCCTGCGGCGCGCCGCCTCGGCGTACCCGTCGTCCAGGGTGTTGTCCATGACGCTGGTCAGCAGCGACATGGAGGCGTCCGGGCGCGCGTACCGCGCGTCGGGCTCTCGGGTCGTCCGCTTCTCCGGCATGCGGGACATCGTCGCATGTCGACGGGGGTCCGCTCGCACAACCCCCGCCACACGCGCCGTGATCGGGGACACGATCGTGACAAAGCCTCCGATACGGCGGGGGAAAGCGCGGGGGAAGGCAGGACGACGCCGCGGGAACGCCCCCGGAGGGCCGTTCCCGCGGCGGGGTCGCCGGGCCTGCCGCCCGCCCGGCCGCCCTGCTACCGGCCGGCGCCCTCGACGACGGTCGCCCACTCGTCGAGCAGCGCCTCCGTCGAGGCCTCGTCCGGACCCTCGGCCCACAGATGGGTGACGGCCTCGGCCGGGTCGGGCAGCACCATGGTCCAGCGCCCGTCCGGCTCCACCACGCGCACGCCGTCGGTGGTGTCGACCTCCCGGTCGCCCGCCGCCTCGACGACGGACCGCATCACCATGCCCTTGGCGGACCAGGGGGTGGCGAGGTCGCGGCGCAGGACGTGCGCCTTGGGGATGCGGGCGTCGATCTGGCTGAGCGTGAGCTGGGTGCGCGCCACCAGGCCGATCAGCCGCACGAAGGCCGCCGCGCCGTCGAAGACGCCGCTGAACTCCGGGACCACGAACCCGCCGCGCCCGTCGCCGCCGAAGACCGTGCCCTCGGAGGACGACGCCCGGGTGAGGTCGTCCGGCGAGGTGGTCGTCCACAGCACCTCGGTGCCGTGGTACGCGGCCACCTGCTCGGCGATCCGGGTCGTGGTGACGGGGAGCGCGACCCGGCCGCTGCGCCGCTCGGCGGCCACCAGGTCCAGGAGGACCAGCAGCGCGCGGTCGTCCTCGATGATCCGGCCCCGCTCGTCGACGAAGGAGATCCGCTCGCCCACGGGGTCGAAGCGGGCGCCGAACGCCGCACGCGAGGAGGCGACCATCTCGCCCAGGCGCACCAGGCCGGCCCGCCGGTCCTCGGCGGTCTCGGTGGGGTGCGTCTCGTCGAGTCCGCCGTTGACGGTGAGCGCCTCGACGCCGAGCCGGCCCAGCAGGGTCGGCAGGACGAGGGAGGCGCTGCCGTGGGCCGCGTCCACCACGACCTTGAGGCCGGAGCCGGCCACGCCGCTGATGTCCACGGCCTTCAGAAGGGTGCCCGCGTAGGCGTCGAAGACCCGGGAGGAGGAGGTGAGGTCACCGATCTCGCCGGGGAACGCCCGCCGGTACTCCTGCCGCGCGTACACCCGGTCGACCTTGCGCTGTCCGGCCGGGGAGAGGTCGGCGCCGCGCTCGTCGAAGAAGATGATGTCGACCGAGTCCGGCACGCCCGGCGTGGTGCGGAGCATGATGCCGCCCGCGCTGCCGCGCGCCGTCTGCTGACGGGCGACGGGCATCGGGACGTTCTCCAGGTCGCGGACGTCGATGGCACTGGTCTGCAGCGCCGAGATCATCGCCCGCTTGAGCGCGCGGGCGCCGCGGGAGTGGTCACGCGCGATGGTGACCGTGGCGCCCTTCTTCAGGGTGGTGGCGTAGGCGCCGGCCAGCCGCACGGCCAGCTCGGGGGTGATCTCGACGTTGAGGATGCCGGACACGCCGCGGGCACCGAAGAGGTGCTCCTGGCCCCGGGACTCCCAGATGACCGAGGTGTTGACGAAGGCGCCGGCCTCGATGGTCTTGAAGGGGTACACGCGGACGTTGCCCGCGATGATCGACTCCTCCTCGATGAGGCACTCGTCGCCGATGACGGCGCCGTCGTCGATCCGGGCGGCGCGCATCACGTCGGTGTTCTTGCCGATGACGCAGCCGCGCAGGTTGCTCTGCGGACCGATGTAGACGTTGTCGTGCACCACCGCCTTGTGGAGGAAGGCGCCGCGCTTGACGACGACGTTGCTGCCGAGCACGGTGTGCTCCCGCAGCTCGACGCCCGCCTCGACCTTGGCGTAGTCGCCGATGTACAGCGGCCCGCGCAGGACCGCGTCCGGGTCGACCTCCGCCCCTTCCGCGACCCACACGCCGGGCGAGATCTCGAAGCCGTCGATCTCGACGTCGACCTTGCCCTCCAGGACGTCCGCCTGGGCCTTGACGTAGCTCTCGTGGGTGCCCACGTCCTCCCAGTAGCCCTCGGCGACGTAGCCGTAGATCGGCTTGCCCTCCTTGAGGAGCTGCGGGAAGACGTCGCTGGACCAGTCGACGGACTGGTCGGCGGCGACGTAGTCGAAGACCTCGGGCTCCATCACGTAGATGCCGGTGTTCACCGTGTCCGAGAACACCTGGCCCCAGGTGGGCTTCTCCAGGAACCGCTCGACCTTGCCCTCGTCGTCGACGATGGTGATGCCGAACTCCAGGGGGTTGGGCACCCGGGTCAGGCAGACGGTGACGAGCGCGCCCTTCTCGCGGTGGAACCGGATCAGGTCGGTGAGGTCGAAGTCGGTGAGGGCATCGCCCGAGATGACCAGGAAGGAGTCGTCCCTGAGGGCGTCCTCCGCGTTCTTGACACTGCCCGCGGTACCGAGCGGCACCTCCTCGTTGGCGTAGGTCAGGCTCATGCCCAGTTCCTCGCCGTCACCGAAGTAGTTCTTGACCAGTGACGCGAGGAACTGCACGGTGACCACGGTCTCGTGCAGACCGTGCCGCTTGAGCAGCCGCAGGACGTGCTCCATGATCGGCCGGTTGACCACCGGCAGGAGCGGCTTCGGCATACTCGAGGTCATCGGGCGCAGGCGAGTGCCCTCGCCTCCGGCCATCACGACGGCCTTCATGTCGGGTGCGTCCTCCTTCAGGGCTGTGGACATCAGTCCGTCCGGCTGTTCCCAGCTCCCCCTGCTCGGGCGACGTACGACCCGTCCGACGCAACGGGATCAGCCGGCCGCGGTGTCCGCCTTCAGGATCCGGCGGACCTGCACCGCGTACAGGATTCCTGCCCACCAGTAGAGGGTTGTACCCCACCAGGCGAAGGCCCATCCGAAAACATCTGCGGCATTGCCCAGCCAGTCGCCCCTGCCGCTCAGAAGGAGCAGCGGGAATGCGTACATCAGATTGAAGGTCGCGGCCTTGCCGAGGAAGTTCACCTGGAACGGGCCGTAGCCGTTCCTGCGCAGGATCAGAAGCATCACGCCCATGAAGAGCTCGCGCAGCAGCAGAATCGCCGTGAGCCACCAGGGAATGATCTCCCGCCAGGTCAGGCCGAGCAGCGTCGAGAAGACGTACAGCCGGTCCGCGGCCGGGTCGAGGATCTGCCCCAGCCGGCTGATCTGGCCCCACTTGCGCGCGAGCTTCCCGTCGAGGTAGTCGCTCACCCCGCTCAGCAGCAGGATCAGCAGCGCCCAGCCGTCGCAGTCGGGGCCGCCGAACTCGGGCCAGAGGACCAGCCAGAGGAACACGGGCACGCCGACCAGGCGCGCCATGCTGAGCAGATTGGGGATGGTGAGGACGCGGTCGGTCTGGACGCGCGTCTCCTGGACCTCCACCCGGGGGCCTCCTGTCCGGGGCGATGACGGTGCACGCCGACTGTACCCGCCGCCGGAAGCCGGCCGACGACGGCCCTGCCTGCGGTGCGGTCCCGTTTCCGGGCATGCGAAAGGGCCCCGCTGCCGTTCCCGGCTGCGGGGCCCTCCCTCAACAATTGTTCGGCGGCGTCCTACTCTCCCACAGGGTCCCCCCTGCAGTACCATCGGCGCTGTAAGGCTTAGCTTCCGGGTTCGGAATGTAACCGGGCGTTTCCCTCACGCTATGACCACCGAAACACTATGAAACTGTCAACCGCCCCCCGGCCAGGGGCAATGCGGTCGTGGTTTCAGAACTACACAGTGGACGCGGAGCAACTATGGACAAGCCCTCGGCCTATTAGTACCGGTCAGCTCCACCGATCACTCGGCTTCCACACCCGGCCTATC
>NZ_JAJLRA010000159.1 GCF_020991365.1 Streptacidiphilus sp. ASG 303 | reverse complement strand
GCCCTGGCGGGGGCGCAGCCGCTGGCCCGCGAGCACGGCGTGAGGCTGGTCGGCGGCGGCGTGGCGCCGGAGGCGGTGGAGGTCGACGGCCGGGAGATGACCCGGGTGCTGGGGAACCTGCTGGTCAACGCGCTCCGGGCGACGCCGGCCGACGGCACGGTCGCGGTCGGGGCGCGGCGGGAGGGCGGCGACGTGGTGCTGTCGGTGAGCGACGGCTTCGGCGGCATCCCCGAGCAGGACCTGCCGCGGGTCTTCGACACCGGCTGGAGCGGCGCCCCCGCCCGCACGCC
>NZ_JAJLRA010000158.1 GCF_020991365.1 Streptacidiphilus sp. ASG 303 | reverse complement strand
GAGGACTCGTCCTCCCACATGGGGGGAAGGGGGAGACGGGAACACCCCCGCATCGGCGGGGAGGACGGCTTCGCCGAGGAGGACTTACGCACCGTCCGCGGAACACCCCCGCATCGGCGGGGAGGACATCGCCCACTACCTGACCATGACGCCGCGGGACGGAACACCCCCGCATCGGCGGGGAGGACGGGACCTGCGGGCCTGCCGCCTTGCTAGCTGTCGGAACACCCCCGCATCGGCGGGGAGGACGCAGCGAGCTGGTCCCGCTCGGCCTCGGCCTGCGGAACACC
>NZ_JAJLRA010000157.1 GCF_020991365.1 Streptacidiphilus sp. ASG 303 | reverse complement strand
CCCCGTCGAGGTCCGGGGCACCGGCGACAGGCACACCCACTTCCTCTGGCACGACCGGGTCTACGCGGTCCGCGAGGTGCTCGGCCCCTGGCGGGAGGGCGTGCCCCGGCCGGAGGGCGCCCGGCGGTCCGCCGCGCCCGCGGCCGGCCGCTCCCGGCCGGTGGCCGAGGCGCCCCCGCCCGCGGCGGCGGGCCGGATCCTCGCCGAGCGGACCGGGCGCGAGGTGTGGCGGGTCGAGGCGAGCCCCGGCCGGGCCTTCGCCGCCGGGGTCTACGACCTCAGCCTCGACC
>NZ_JAJLRA010000156.1 GCF_020991365.1 Streptacidiphilus sp. ASG 303 | reverse complement strand
AGGGCGGCCGCGATGGCCCGGTCGGCCTCGTCCGGCTCCCGCCGCGCCGCGGCGGCGGGAGCCGGGGTGAGGGCCTGCCGCGCGGCCGGGTCGAGCACGTCCAGCCGCCACCGGCCGGACTCCCGGAAGACGTGCAGCACCGTCTGCGCCTCCACCGAGGTGACGGCGCTGGTGGCGGGCAGCTGCGGGAGGAGGAGGCGGTTGTGCGGGGTGGCGCCGCGGGTGAACTGGACGGCGTGGATCTCGTCGCCCGCGGCGGACACGTCCAGGACCGGGATGTCCTCGCGGGC
>NZ_JAJLRA010000155.1 GCF_020991365.1 Streptacidiphilus sp. ASG 303 | reverse complement strand
GCCCGCGCCCGCACGGCCGCACGGCCTGCACGACGGCGCCCCGTGCGGGGATCAGCGCCCGGCCTGCACCCGCATGCCCTCGCAGCGGCCCGGGAGCGCCGGGCGGGGCCCGATGGGTCCCGAAGGGGCGTGCCGGGCGCTGCGCGCCGGGCACGGGGCGGCCGGTCGCGAAACCGGCGCGCGGGGGTCGGACGAGGAGCGTCCGTCCTGCGGGGTCTGCAGCCTGCGGCAGAGCACTGCCGGCCTTCTCTGCCCTGCCCTGCCCAGGCCCCGTGGCCGGTGGCCGGTGG
>NZ_JAJLRA010000154.1 GCF_020991365.1 Streptacidiphilus sp. ASG 303 | reverse complement strand
TGCAGGCCGAGCAGGACGCGATCGTCCGCTCCGGCCACCGCGGGGTGACCGTGGTGCAGGGCGGGCCCGGTACCGGCACGACGGTGGTCGCGCTGCACCGGGCGGCCTACGTCCTGTACGCGTTCCCGCGCGCCGCGGCGGAGGGCGTCCTGGTGGTGGGCCCGAACACCCGGTTCCTCGACTACACCTCCCAGGTGCTCCCCTCGCTCGGGGAGAACGACGTCGTGCTGGCGACCTGCGGGGAACTGGCCGGGGTGCCCACGGACCCGGCGGACCCGTCCGGCACGGCGCG
>NZ_JAJLRA010000153.1 GCF_020991365.1 Streptacidiphilus sp. ASG 303 | reverse complement strand
CACCGGCATCGTGGTCGGCGGCGTGGTCGTCGCCCCGCGCGCCAGCGAGCTGATCCACACCATCTCGCTCGAGGTCGACAACAACCTCACCGACGAGCAGGTGTCCGGCGCCTTCACGGTCTACCCGTCGCTCTCCGGGTCCACCGCCGAGGCCGCCCGCCGCCTGCACCGCAGGCGCGACGGGGGCGAGAGCGGGTCCTGACCCCTCCCCCGGCCCGCGCCCCCGCCGGGCGCGGGGGCGCACGCCGAGGGGGCGGGCGCGGCATAGGACGGCGCGCATTGTAGAGGTGCG
>NZ_JAJLRA010000152.1 GCF_020991365.1 Streptacidiphilus sp. ASG 303 | reverse complement strand
AGCCCGTCGGGCCCGGGCTGCGGCTTGGCGAACAGGGCGCGCTCGACGGCGGCCGTCCCGGGGCTCGCCGGCCAGGAGAAGAGCGCCAGGTCGAAGTCGCCCGCCGCGAGGTGGGCGGTGACGAATCCCTCCCCGTCCACGGCGCGCGGGACCGCGGCGATGCCCACCCTCGCCAGGTCCGCGGCGACGGCGGCGGCGATGCGGCGGGCGGTGGCCGAGCCGGCGGGGATCAGCAGGTCGAGGGTGAGCGGCCTGCCGTCCCGGGCGCGGACCGCGGCGGGCAGGGCGGGGG
>NZ_JAJLRA010000151.1 GCF_020991365.1 Streptacidiphilus sp. ASG 303 | reverse complement strand
AGGGCGGCGTACGAGCGGGGCGGGACGGGCGTGCCGCAGGGGCGGCGCAGGCAGCGGCCGGACCCGGTGCCCAGCCCGGCCTTGACGAGCCGGGCCGCACCGTCGCCGACCAGCAGCCGGTAGCCGAGGAGGCGCTCGAACCGCTGGGCGAGTGCGTCCGCGTGGCGGCGTATCGGCGGCAGGCTGGCGCCCCACGGACCGGCGGCGGTGACGAGCGGATGGGCGAGCAGCAGGCGGGCGGCCGCCCGCAGCTCCACGGCGGGGGCGTCGTCGGCGGCGCCGTCCGCGGCCGGG
>NZ_JAJLRA010000150.1 GCF_020991365.1 Streptacidiphilus sp. ASG 303 | reverse complement strand
GACAACACCGAGGCCGGCCGGAGCCTGGTGCGCTTCACCTTCTGCAAGCGCACGGACAAGATGCGCGAAGCGATCGACAGGCTGTCCGGCCTGCGCCAACGGCTCTGAGGCCCCGGCGGGCACCGCACCGCGCAAGGGCCCGCGCAGGGTCCGCAGAGATCCCCGTGGTTCCACCGCGACCCCGGCGGAGCGCCCCCGTGGGCCCCGGCGCGCGGAATGCCGGCCGGACGGCGCACGGCACGGGGTCCAGCCGGCCGGGCGCCCCGGAGCAGTCGTCCGCCGGCGGCCGTGCAG
>NZ_JAJLRA010000014.1 GCF_020991365.1 Streptacidiphilus sp. ASG 303 | reverse complement strand
GTGGTGGGCGGCGGGGCGGGCCGGGGCGGCGGAGGCGGTGGTGGCCGCGGTGGTGGCCGCGACGGCGGCGGCGCCCAGGGCGGCGGCGGTCAGGACGGCGCGGCGGTGCTTGACGGCGTTGATCATCGTCGTTCCTTCGGAAGGGTGCGGTCTCTCGGGCTCCCCGGCGGGGCGTCCTCCGGAAGGCTATGGCACAAGTTTCGTGCGTGCAAGTGCCTCGTGCACAAGTTAATCGTTGGCGGTAAGATTGCACTCGCTGGAACCTCGGAGGGCGGTGTCCCGCCCCCGGCGGCGCCGGCCCGGCCGCCGCCACCGGCCCCGGAGCCGCACCCCGACCGACCAGGAGGCCCCCATGGACCCCGCACCGCCCCCCGCCCCGGCGACCCCGGAGCAGCCCGACGAGGCGCACCCGGCCGGCCGCGCCGGCGACGGCGGGGACCCGCAGCCGTCCCTGCTCCTCAAGGACCAGTTCTGCTTCACCCTCTACGCCGCCTCGCGCGCCCTGACCGCGGCCTACCGCCCCCTGCTGGAGGACCTCGGCCTGACCTACCCCCAGTACCTGGTCATGCTCGCCCTGTGGGAGCACGGGGCGGTCCCCGTCAAGGACCTGGTCGACGCACTCGGCCTGGACTACGGAACCCTCACCCCCCTGCTCAAGCGGCTGGAGGCCAACCACCTCCTCACCCGCCGCCGCTCGGCCCGCGACGAGCGCCTCGTCGAGGTCGCCCCCACCCCCCGCGGCGTGGAGCTGCGCACCCGCGCCCTGGCCGTCCCCCCGGCGCTCGGGGACGCCATGCGGCTCGGCGCCGACGACATCGCCGCCGCCACCGCCGTCCTCGGCCGCATGACCGCCAATCTCGCCCGGTCCCCCCTGCCGGGGGCGGACGCCCCGCGCTAGCACCCCCGCGCCGGGCGCGGGAGCCCGCCCGGCCGGACCGCCGCCCGGCCTGCGGCGGTCACCGCCCGATGCCGGCCCGCCCTCGCCGAGGGGCCGGCCGCGCGGACCGTCCCCGCGGTGCGAGGGAGGCGGTACGTGGGCATCCCCCGTGTGCGTGCAGGCCGGGCCCGTCGGTCTCCCCGGTGCGGCGGCCCGCCGGGAGTACGGGTCACCCCCGCCTCCGGTGCCCCGTGTCCGCCCTCCCCTTGCCAGGAGAGCCGTCCACCCGCGAGACTGGCTACCGACCGAACGGTCAGTAGGGAGGTGGGCCCGTGTCCAGTACCGGTACCGCAGGCGCCGCGACCGCGGGCGCCGCAGCAGGCGCGGCGGCCGCCGCCGAGCCCGGCACCGACGCGCTCCGGCGGCACTTCGAGGAGGTCGTCGCGGCCGAGCAGCGGATCGAGCCGCGCGACTGGATGCCCGACGGCTACCGCGCGACGCTGATCCGGCAGATCGCCCAGCACGCGCACTCCGAGATCATCGGCATGCAGCCCGAGGGCAACTGGCTCACCCGCGCCCCCTCCCTGCGCCGCAAGGCGATCCTGCTGGCCAAGGTCCAGGACGAGGCCGGCCACGGCCTGTACCTGTACTCCGCCGCCGAGACCCTGGGCGCGGACCGGGCCGAGCTGACCGAGAAGCTGGTCAGCGGCCGGCAGAAGTACTCCTCGATCTTCAACTACCCCACGCTGACCTTCGCCGACGTCGGCGTGATCGGCTGGCTCGTGGACGGCGCCGCCATCTGCAACCAGGTGCCGCTGTGCCGCTGCTCCTACGGCCCCTACGCCCGCGCCATGGTCCGGGTCTGCAAGGAGGAGTCCTTCCACCAGCGGCAGGGCTACGAGCTGCTGATGACCATGATGCGCGGCACCGACGCCCAGCGCCGCATGGTCCAGGACGCCGTGGACCGCTGGTGGTGGCCGTCGCTGATGATGTTCGGGCCGCCGGACGCCGACTCGCCCAACACCGCGCAGTCCATGGCCTGGCGCATCAAGCGCCACACCAACGACGAGCTGCGCCAGCGCTTCGTCGACATGACCGTCCCCCAGGCGGAGCGGCTCGGCGTCACCCTGCCCGACCCCTGCCTGGAGTGGAACGAGGAGCGCGGCCACCACGACTTCGGCGAGCCCGACTGGGAGGAGCTCGGCCGGGTCATCCGCGGCCAGGGCCCGTGCAGCGCCGAGCGCGTCGAGCGCCGCCGCCGCGCCCACGAGGACGGCGCCTGGGTGCGCGAGGCCGCCGCCGCCCACGCCGCGAAGCAGGCCGCCCGCGCCGCGGCGGGCACCCCGGCGGCCCCGGCGCAGGACACCCCGGCGGCCCCGGCCGGGGCAGCACCAGGAGGAGCAGCATGAGCGACACGACCGCCCCCCGGGCCGACTGGCCGCTGTACGAGGTCTTCGTCCGCAGCAAGCGCGGGCTCAACCACGTCCACGTCGGCTCGCTGCACGCCGCCGACGACCGGATGGCCCTGCTGGCCGCCCGCGACCTCTACACCCGCCGCAACGAGGGCGTCTCCCTGTGGGTCGTGCCCTCCGCCGCCATCACCGCCTCCGCGCCGGACGAGAAGGACCCCTTCTTCGCCCCCAGCGGCGACAAGGTCTACCGCCACCCCACCTTCTACGACATCCCCGAGGACGTCCCCCACATCTAGGACGGCCCGGGAGCGTCCCGGACCACCCGGGACCACCCAGAGCAGAGGAGCGCCGCGTGAGCGACGACCACGTCTACCTGTCCCTGGCGGAGACGTCCCCGGAGGGGGAGGCCCGCTGGGCCTACGGCACCGGCTTCACCGACCCGCTGCACGGTGTGGACACCAGCCTGCCCGCCGGTGTGGACGGCGCGGACCTCGGTGCGTACTGCCTGATGCTGGGCGACGACGCGCTGGTCCTCGCCCAGCGGCTCACCGAGTGGTGCACCCGCGCCCCCGAGCTGGAGGACGAGGTCGCGCTCGCCAACACCGGCCTCGACCTGCTCGGCCAGGCCCGCCTGCTGCTCGCGCGCGCCGGGCAGGCCGACGGCAGCGGGCGGAGCGAGGACGACCTGGCGTTCCTCCGCGACGAGCACGAGTTCCGCAACGTCCGCCTGGTGGAGCTGCCCAACGGCGACTTCGCGCACTCCACCGCGCGCCTGCTGCTCTTCTCCTGCGCCCGCCTCGCACTCTTCCGCCGCCTCGCCTCCTCCGCCGACCCGGTGCTGGCCGCCGTCGCCGCCAAGGGCGCCAAGGAGCTCGCCTACCACCGCGAGTACGCCGCCGCCTGGACGGTGCGGCTCGGCGACGGCACCGAGCTGTCCCGCGAGCGCATGCGGCGCGGCCTGGAGCAGGTCGTGCCCTACCTGGACGAGCTCCTCACCCCGCACCCGGTGGAGCTGCGCCTGGCCGCGTCCGGCGCCGCCGTCGACCCGTCCGTGCTGCGCGCCGAGGTCGGGGAGGCGCTCGCCGAGGTCTGCGCCGCCGCCGGGCTCGACGTCCCGCAGGTCCCGCCGCTCGCCGCGGTCGGCGGCCGGGCCGGGCGCGACGGCGTCCACACCGAGGCCATGGGCCGGCTGCTCGCCGAGATGCAGTGCGTGGCCCGCGCCCACCCGGGAGCGGTCTGGTGACCGGCGCCGGCACGCAGGAGCGCCTGGCGGCGGCCGAGGCCGCCGCCGGGGCCGTCCGCGACCCCGAGCTGCCGGTGCTCACCCTCGCCGACCTCGGGGTCCTCGCGGGCGTCGAGGTCGACGACGCCGGCGCGGTGACCGCCTGGATCACCCCCACCTACTCCGGCTGCCCCGCGATGGCCGAGATGGCCTCCGACCTGGACGCGGCCCTGCGCGCGGCGGGCTTCGCCGACGTGCGGGTCCGCACCCGGCTGGACCCGCCGTGGAGCAGCGACCGGATCACCCCCGAGGGCCGCCGCCGCCTCGCCGAGGCCGGCATCGCCCCGCCCGGCCCGGCCCCGGCCCGCACCGCGGGCCCGGTGCCCGTGTCCCTGTCCGTGCGGCGCCCGGCGGTCGCCTGCCCCCGGTGCGGCGCGGCCGACACCGAGGAGCTGTCCCGCTTCGGCTCCACCTCCTGCAAGGCGCTGTGGCGCTGCCGCGCCTGCCTGGAGCCGTTCGAGTACGTCAAGGAGATCTGATGTCCGCTCCCGCCGCGCCCGCCCGGCCCGCCCGCCGGCGGCCCGCCTTCCACCCGCTGCGGATCACCGAGGTGGAGCGGCTGTGCGAGGACGCGGTCGCGGTCCGCTTCGAGGTGCCCGAGGAGCTGGCCGCCGACTACGCCTTCCGCCCGGGGCAGTGCGTGACGCTGCGCCGCACCGACGGCGGCCGCGACGAGCGGCGCTCGTACTCCGTCTGCTCCCCGGCGGGCGGCCCGCTGCGGATCGCCGCCCGGCTGGTGCCCGGCGGCCTGTTCTCCTCCTGGCTGGTGGACGGCGCCCGGCCCGGCGACACCGTCGACGTGCTGCCGCCCAGCGGCTCCTTCACCCCCGAGACCGGGCGGCCCGGCGTGCACGTGCTGCTCGCGGCGGGCTCCGGCATCACGCCGATGCTCTCCATCGCGGCCTCCGTGCTGGCCGCCGACGACTCCTCCGAGGTCGTGCTCCTGTACGGGAACCGGCACACCGGCACCGTGATGTTCGCCGACGAGCTGGCCGACCTCAAGGACCGCTTCCCGGCCCGCTTCCAGCTCCTGCACGTCCTCTCCCGCGAGGCGCGCGACGCCGAGCTGCTCACCGGCCGCCTCGACCGGGACCGGCTCGCGGCGCTGCTGGAGGCGTTCGTCGAGGTGCCCGCCGTCGACCACTGGTGGCTGTGCGGCCCGCACACGATGGTGGACGGCGCCCGGGAGCTGCTCGCCGCGCTCGGCGTGCCGGGGGACCGCGTCCACCGTGAGCTCTTCCACGCCGAGGACGAGCTGCCGCCCGAGCCGCCGGCCCGTACCGGCGACGGCGCCCCGGCCGGGCCGGTGAGCGAGGTGACCGTGGTCCTCGACGGCCGCGCCACGGAGCTGCGCCTGCCCCGCGACCGCACGCTGCTCGACGGGGCGCAGCGCTCCCGGCCCGACCTGCCCTTCGCCTGCAAGGGCGGGGTGTGCGGCACCTGCCGGGCGCTGGTGGTCGACGGCGAGGTGCGGATGCGGCGGAACTTCGCCCTGGAGGAGGCCGAGGTCGAGGCGGGCTACGTCCTCACCTGCCAGTCGCTGCCCGTCTCCGCGCGGGTGACGGTCGACTACGACCGCTGAGCGCCGGACCGGCCGCCGCAGGCCGGTCCGGCCGCGCCGGCCGGTGCGCGGCGGGTCCGGCCGCCCCCGCGGGTACCGCCGCCCCCGCCGGGCCGGTCACACCGCCACGGGCGCCCGCAGCAGTCCGTGCAGCTCACGGGCGGCGGCCCGCCCGGCCCGGGTGGCGCCGACGGTGCTGGCGGACGGCCCGTACCCGACCAGGTGCACCCGGGGGTCGGCCGCCGCCCGGGTGCCCTCCAGCCGGATGCCGCCGCCGGGCTCCCGCAGCCCCAGCGGGGCCAGGTGGCCGACGGCCGGGCGGAAGCCGGTCGCCCACACCACCGCGTCGACGTCCGCCGTGCGCCCGTCGGCCCAGGCCACGCCGGTCGCCGTCATCCGGTCGAACATCGGCTGCCGCTCCAGTGCGCCCAGCTCCCTGGCGCGCCGCAGCGCCGGACTGTCCGTCAGCCCGGTCACGCCCACGACGCTCCGGGCGGGCAGCCCCTCCCGCACCCGCTGCTCGACCAGGGCCACCGCCGCCCGCCCCGCCTCCGGGGTGAAGGGCCCGTCGCGGAAGACGGGCGGCCGCCGGGTCACCCAGAGGGTCTCCGCGACCGCCGCCGTCTCGGCCAGCACCTGCACCGCCGACGCCCCGCCGCCGACCACCGCCACCCGCAGGCCGCGGAAGTCCTCCGGGCCGCGGTACTCCGCGTAGTGCAGCAGGCGGCCCCGGAACAGCTCCGCGCCGGGGACGTACGGCACGAACGGCCGGGTCCAGGTGCCGGTGGCGTTCACCAGCGCCCGCGCCGACCAGGCGCCCGCGTCCGTCTCCACGAGCAGCCGGCCGCCGGGCCGCCCGCCGGGACCGGCCGTCCCGTCCGGCTCCGGCCGCACGGCCCGCACCCGCACCGGCCGCAGCACGGGCAGGCCGTGGGTGCGCTCGTACGCGGCGAAGTACTCCGGCACCGCCTCGCGCGCCGGGCGGTCCGGGGCGGAGGGCGGCAGCGGCAGGCCCGGCAGGTTGTGGAATCCGTGGACCGCCGCCATGGTGAGGCTGGGGGAGCGGTGGCGCCACGCCCCCCCGGGGGCGTCGTCGGCGTCCAGCACCACGAAGCCGTCCCCGGGCGCGAAGCCCCGCCGCAGCAGGTGGTACGCGGCCGACAGCCCGGCCTGCCCGGCGCCGACCACGACCACGTCCACCGGGGCGGCGGCGGCCGCCGCGGGGTCCGTCCCGTCGGAGCCCGCCCCGGCGGCGTCCGGCCGCGCGGGGGCCGTCCCGGGCCTGTTCTCTTCTGCGGAAGCGGTCACGCCCCTGCAACACCGGCGCCGGGCGGTGTCTTCCGTCCGCCCCCGGGGCGCCTATCCTGCGGGGATGCGCGAGACGAAGACCGGGCGGGGCGCCGGGCGTCCCAGGTCGGCGGCCAAGGACGAGGCGATCCTGCGGGCCGCCCTGGAACTCCTGGCCTCCCAGGGGTACGTCCGGATGACCCTCGACCAGGTCGCCGCCGCCGCCGGGGTGAGCAAGTCCACCATCCACCTGCGCTGGAGGACCAAGGCCGACCTGCTGACCGCGGCCCTCGCCGGCGCCCGGATGGCCGACGCGCCGCCGCCGCGCGGGGAAGTCCGCGAGGACCTGGTCGCCGTGCTGCGGGACTTCGCCGCGACCGTGGAGCGGGTCCGCGGCATGGCGCTCATCGGGACCTGCCTCGCCGAGGAGGCCCATACCCCCGAACTGCTCGCCCTGCTGCGCGAGCGCACCGTGCTGCCCCGCCGGGCGCTGCTGCGCGAGCTGCTGGAGCGGGCCCGGGACGCCGGCGCGGTCCGCGCCGACGCCGACCTCGAGGGCGCGGTATCCGCCCTCCTCGGCCCGTTCTACGCCGACTACCTCGCCGCGGGCCGCGCCCGCCCGGACTGGGCCGAGCACGCCGTCGACCTCGTCCTCGCCGCCCTGCGGCCCTGACCCCCGCACCCGGGGAGCGGCGGGCCGGGACGGGCGGGCGCGGCCCTGCTCCGGCGCGGCCCTACTCCACCGCGTCGGCCGCCGCGCCCCGGACCTGGCCGAAGATGAGGCTCGTCCGGGCCTGCTGCACCGCCGGATGGGCCGTGAGGTGCTGCAGGACGAAGTCGCGCAGCGCCGCCGTGTCCGCCGCCGCCACGTGCAGCAGGTAGTCGTCGGGCCCCGAGACGTGGAAGACGGCCAGCACGCCGGGCAGGGCGGGCGCGCCGCGGACGAAGGCGTCCACGTGCCGGGGCGCGTGCGAGTGCAGCCGCACCGCGATCATCGCCTGGACGCCCAGGCCCAGCGCCCCCGGGTCCACCTCCGTGCGGAAGCCCCGGATGACCCCGCGCTTGCACAGCGACCGGATCCGGGTCAGGCAGGTCGACGGCGCGATGCCGACCGCCTCCGCCACGGCCTTGTTCGGGGTGCGGGCGTTCTCGCTGAGCACCCGGAGGATGGCCCGGTCGACGGGGGCCAGCTCGGGGTGTCGTTCGTTCGGCACGGGCACGATGGTGACCCGGTGCACCGAAGAAGAGCAAGAGCCGGACGCCTTCTGCCGAACATCGTGCGGCGCGGTCCCGGGGAGGGCCGGAAGTCCTCCACCCTGTGAGGCGCGCCACCCGCGCCGGCCGCACCCCGCCGGCCGCGCCCCCACCGGGAGGACCCGCCATGCCGCAGCGCCGCCGCCCCGACACCGCCGCCGTCCACGCAGGCCGCACCGGCCTGCACGACGCGGGCGTCCACGTGCCGTCCATCGACCTCTCCACCACCAACCCGCTGCCCGGCGTCGGCCCCGGCGGCGATGCCTACGAGGTGCTGGCGACCGGCGGCCGCCCCGGCCCGGACCACAGCCACGTCTACCAGCGGCTGTGGAACCCCACCACCGCCCGCTTCGAGGACGCCCTCGCCGAGCTGGAGGAGCTGCCCGAGGCCGTCGCCTTCGCCTCCGGCATGGCCGCCCTCGCCGCCTGCCTCACCGCCGCCCGCGCCGCCGGGCAGGGCCACGTCGTCGCGGTCCGCCCCCTGTACGGCGGCACCGACCACCTCCTCGCCACCGGCCTGCTCGGCACCGGGGTCACCTGGGCCGAGCCGCACACCGTCGCCGCCGCGCTGCGCCCCGACACCGGCCTGGTCGTCCTGGAGACCCCCGCCAACCCCACCCTGGAACTGGTCGACATCGCCGCCGTCGCCGCGCAGTGCGACCGCCCCGGCGGCGGGCGCGTGCCGCTGCTGGTCGACAACACCTTCGCCACGCCCGTGCTGCAGAAGCCGGGCCGCCACGGCGCCGACCTCGTGCTGCACAGTGCCACGAAGTACCTCGGCGGCCACGGGGACGTCCTGGCCGGCGCCGTCGCCTGCGGCCCCGAGTGGGCCGCCCGCCTGCGCTCGGTGCGCGCCGTCACCGGCGGCATCCTGCACCCGCTCTCCGCCTACCTCCTCCACCGCGGCCTGCAGACCCTGCCGCTGCGGGTGCGCCACCAGAGCGCGGGCGCGCAGGTGCTCGCCGAGCGGCTCGCCGCCCTGCCCGGCGTGGTCCGGGTGCACTTCCCCGGACTGCCGGGCACCGACCCGGCGGGTGTGCTGGGCCGCCAGATGGAGCTGCCCGGCTCGGTCCTCGCCTTCTCCGTCGAGGGCGGCGCGGCTGCGGCCGGCCGGGTGGCGGCGGGCTGCCGCCTGGTCACCCACGCGGTCTCGCTCGGCGGCGTCTCCAGCCTCATCCAGGTCCCGGCCGCGCTCACCCACCGGCCGGTCGAGGCCGGGGCGCGGCCCGACCCGGGGCTGCTGCGCCTCTCGGTGGGCCTGGAGGACCCGCAGGACCTGCTGGACGACCTCGCGGCGGCCCTCGGCGCGGCCCTCGCGGCGGACGGCCCCGCCCCGGCGGCCGTCCCGGCCGTGCCGGCTCCGGCGGCGCCCGCCCCCGGGGCCGTCGCGCCCGACCTGGTCAGCTCGTCCGGCTGACCACCACGGCGGTGCCGTAGGCGCAGATCTCGGTCCCCAGGTCGGCCGCCTCGGTCACGTCGAACCGCATGGCCAGGACCGCGTTCGCACCCCGGGCGCGGGCCTGCTCCTCCAGCCTGGCCATGGCCTCGTTGCGGCTCTCCACCAGGGTCTTGGTCAGACCCCGCAGCTCGCCGCCGACCAGCGACTTGAGGCTCGCGCCGAGCTGGCTGCCGAGGTGCCGGGAGCGCACGGTGAGGCCGAACACCTCGCCCAGCACCCGGTCGACCCGGCAGCCCGGGATGCCGTTGGTCGTCACCACCAGCACGTCGGCCGACGGGCCCTGCCCGCCGCCGTACTCGTCGATGCTGCCCATACCGCCATCCTCGCCCCGCCCCGGCCGGCGCGCCCCCGGAGCGCTCCCCGGACCGCCCCCGGACCGCGTCCGGGGGCGGTCCGCGGGGCCCTGCGGCCCGCCACGCGCCGCAGCCAGGGCGGGGCTAGGCTGACCGGCAGGCGCACACCGCGAGGAGGACCGGCCATGGCCACCGACGAGGACGCCCGGGCGGTCCGCGAGCTCTACCGGGCGCTGCTGGAGGGCTGGGACGCGCGCGACGCGGACGCGATGGCCGCCCCCTTCGCCGAGGACGGCGAGGTGATCGGCTTCGACGGCAGCCGCCACTGCGGGCGGGCCGGGATCGCCGCCGACATGGCCCACCTCTTCGCCCACCACACCACGCCCTCCTACGTCGCCAAGGTGCGGGACGTGCGGCTGCTCGGCCCGGACACCGCGCTCCTCCACGCCGTCGCCGGGCTCGTCCCGGCGGGCGAGTCCGACCTCAAGCCGGAGCTCAACGCCCTCCAGACGGTCGTCGCCGCCCGGACCGGCGGGCAGTGGCGGATCGTGCTCCTGCAGAACACCCCCGCCCAGTTCCACGGCCGTCCCGAGCTGCGCGACGCGCTCACCGCCGAGCTGCGGGACCTGCTGCTGCCCTCGTACCGGGACGAGTGACGCCCGGCCCCGCACAGGGGGCCCGGCCCGCGGCGGAGGACGCCCGCGCGGACGTCAGCCGAGGCCGAGGCCGGCGGGCCACGGCACCTGCGGCGGCCTGGACAGGTAGACGACCCCGCCGGAGCCGCCGCGGACCTTCCCCGCGGCGTCGTACCGCTTCGTCCGGAGCCAGACGTTCTCGAACTGCCGCCTCCGGTACACGCGCCGCACGGCGGCGTCGTCCGGCGCGGCCGGGTCGTGGGCGACGACGTCGCCGTCGGCGGTGAAGCCGACCACGGCCATCAGGTGCCCGGCCGTGCCGTAGCCGGCGCCGTCCAGCTCCGCGGCGAGGAAGGACTGCGAGGTGATCACCGGGATGCCCGCGCGGACCAGCCGCTCGGCGTCGTTCAGCGACCGCAGCCGGGTGACCAGCGCGTCCAGGCCGCAGGACGCGGCGTAGGCGGCGTTGAAGGGCCAGTTGCCGCACCCGGCGTACTGGGCGTCGTAGGTCGAGCGGGCCGCGTGGCAGACGGACGGGTCGGCGTACGAGGGGTCCACCCAGGCCAGGTCGGCGGGGGAGGGGCGCCGGCCCCAGGACTCGACCACCATCTCGGAGGAGGTCGGGCTGCACCAGGCCTCGCCGCCGTTGTCGTACTGCGGGTACTGCCCCTTGTGGACCTCCTGGGAGTAGCGGGGCACCGCCAGCTCGACCGCGCGGCGCTCCAGCGGCGCGGACGCGGGCACGGTGAACCGGTCGGGGACGTCCGAGGCCAGGGCGCCGATCCGCCGCACCAGGGGCGTGGCGGCGCTGCCGGGCCTGCGGCGCAGGGTGGCCCGCAGCCGGTACGCGGTGAGGCGCAGGCCCGTCGACCGGTCGGTGATCCCCAGGGTGTCGGTGGAGACGCCGCTGCGCCCGTCGGACTGCCCGTCGACCGAGGTGCGGCGGATGTCGCCGTCGCCGGACGCCCAGCGGCCCATCACGTACCAGGGGGTGGTGCCGCCGCTGCCGTAGCGGCCCTGGAGCTCCACCTCGATCCAGGTGCCGGGCGGGGTGTCGGCGTTCCAGGAGGCGACGATCTCGCTCGCGCCGAAGCCGGGGCGGTGCTCGGGGGAGGTCCAGACCGCGTACTCCCAGTCGGCGGTGGTGCCGGTGTGCGGGTCGGTGTAGGGGGCGGTGCCGGCCGGGCGGTCCAGGACGATCCCGGGGAACCCCTCGCGGTGGACGTGCTCCACCCGCACGCCCGCCGAGGTGCCCGACTGCCAGTCGGCGCGCTTCGTCCAGGCGTGGTAGTCCACCGGGGCGTCCTCCGGGGTCCGCGGACGTGCGCCGGACCGCCCGGCCGGGGCGGGCCGGGCGGCGGCGGACGCGGGGCGGGCACCGCCGGCGGCGACGGCTGCGGCGAGCGCGCCGGCCAGGGCGGCGCGGCGGGTGAGCGGGGGCTGCTCCACGGGCGCTCCACGGGTGGGCGGGTTCATGACGGACCTTCACTCTCCCCGCCGACCGGCGCACTTGTCAGCCACTGCGGCCGCGTGTCCGCCCCCACCGAACACCGGACATCGGACGGCGCACGCGGCGCCGTGCGCCGTACCGGACGGCCGGGCGGCACGCCGCCGCCCGGCCCGTCCCCCGCCGGGCCGGACGGCCTCGCCTCGGGCCGGGCCGCGTCGGACCACCTCGGACCGCCTCGCGTCGGACAGGGCTGCGTCGTGCCGCCTCGCGTTGCACCGGGCCGGGCGGCCGGAGGGCGGGCCGCGGTCCCGGGTCCGCTGTCAGCGAACGGAGGCTGGCCCGGCCCGGGCGCCCGGCGGTACGGTCCTCCGGCCATGCGCATGCCATGCCGACCCCGGGGGACCGCCGTGCCCGCTCGCCGCCGCACCGCCCGCGCCGCCGTGCGCCGCCGTCCGGCCCCCGGCGCGGCGCGCGGCCCGTGCGGCGGGACGGTTCCCGGCCCCGGCCGCGCGGCGTGGTAAGTCGGCTCCGCGGGGCCGGGGGAGGAGCCTGCGGCCGCACGGTGAGGCGCGCCCCGCCGCCGACGCGCCCGTTCCCGCCGGCCCGGCGGCCCCGACCCGCGCCCCCGGCCCGGGGCGCCGTTCCGCCCCGGCCGACCGGGACGCGGGAGAGGATGCGGACCGCGCCTGCCCGCACCGCACCACCGCACCACCGTCCCGCGCCCCCCGCGTCCCCGGCACCACCACAGCTGTCGAACCGTCAGGAGAGCACATGCCCCTCGCCCGACCGGCCCGCCGCCACCGGCGCGCCCTGACCGCCGCGGCCGCCGCGGCGGCCCTGCTGCCCGCCGTCGGCGTCCTGCCGCAGGCCCACGCGGCGCAGGCCCCGGACGGCGGGTCCCCCGCCGCCCCGGCCGCCGCCGACCGGCAGGGCGCCTACCGCGCCGCCGCCGAGCGCTACGGCGTCCCGGAGGAGGTGCTCCTGGCCGTCTCCTACCTGGAGTCCCGCTGGGACACCCATGCGGGCCTGCCCAGCACCGACGCCGGCTACGGCCCCATGCACCTCACCGACGCCCCCGCCGCCCTCGCCTCCCTCCCGCGCCAGGCCGGCGACGGCGCGGGCGACCCGCGCGGCGACGACGCCCGCCCGTTCACGGCCGCCGCCCCGGTCCCCGCCGTGCCGGCCGCCGTCCCGGCCCGGCTGCGGACCGCGGAGCGGGCCGCCGCGCTCACCGGCCTCCCCGCGCAGACCCTGCGCACCGACCCGGCCGCCAACATCGCCGGCGGCGCCGCCCTCCTCGCCGACCTCCAGCGCGGGCTGCACCGCGCCCCGAGCGCCGACCCGGCCGACTGGTACGGCGCCGTCGCCGGCTACGCGGGCGACGACGACCCGGCGGCCGCCGGCCGGTTCGCCGACGACGTCTACGACGTGCTGCGCAGCGGCGCCGCCCGCACCACCGACGACGGGCAGCCGGTCGCCCTGGCCGCCACGCGGGTCCGGGCCGTCGGCACGCCCGCGCACAGCGACCCGCGGACCGAGTGCCCGCACGACCTCGGCTGCGCCTGGCTGCCCGCCCCCTACCAGCAGCTCTCCGACAACCCCACCGACTACGGCAACCACGACGTCGCCGACCGCCCGGCCACCGAGCACGTCGACTACATCGTCGTCCACGACACCGAGGCGAGCTGGGACACCACCCTCAAGCTCGTGCAGGACCCGTCCTACCTCGGCTGGCACTACAGCGTCCGCTCCGCCGACGGCCAGGTCGACCAGCACATCGCCACCAAGGACATCGGCTGGCACGCGGGCAACTGGGACGTCAACGCCCGGTCCGTCGGCATCGAGCACGAGGGCTTCCTCGCCGCGGGCGGCACCTGGTACACGGAGGCCATGTACCGCAGCTCGGCGCGGCTGGTCCGGTACCTCGCCCACCGCTACGACATCCCGCTCGACCGGCAGCACGTCCTCGGCCACGACAACGTCCCCGGGCCCACCGCCGCCACCACGGCGGGCATGCACCTCGACCCCGGCCCGTACTGGGACTGGGCCCACTACTTCGCGCTGCTCGGCCGGCCGCTGCACCCGACCGCCGGCCCGCGCTCCGGCCTCGTCGAGATCCTGCCCGACTACGCCGCCAACCGCCCCGCCTACACCGGCTGCACCGCCCCCGGCGAGCCGTGCCCGCCGCAGGGGTCCTCCGCCGTCACCCTGCACACCGCGCCCGCCGACGACGCCCCGCTCGTCACCGACATCGGCCGCAGCGCGAACCCCGCCACCGACGACGTGTACGACATGGGCGCCCGCGCCTCCACCGGCCAGCGGTACGCCGTCGCCGGGCGGCAGGGGGACTGGACCGCCGTCTGGTACCTCGGGCAGCGGGCCTGGTTCCACGACCCGGCGGACCGTCCCGCGGAGGTCCCCGTCCGGGGCGACGTGGTGACGCCCCGCGCGGGCCTCGCCGACATCCCCGTCTACGGCCGCGCCTACCCGGAGGCCGGGGCGTACCCGGCGGGCGTCCCGGTCCAGCCGGTCAGCCCCCTGAAGTACCGGCTGCCCGCGGGCCAGTCGTACGCGGTCGGGGGCTCCTTTCCCGGCCAGTACACCTGGTCCACCACCTTCGACCCCTCCACGCACCGGGTGGTGACCGGGACGACCCGGTACTACCAGATCCAGTTCGGCCACCGGATCGCCTTCGTCAAGGCCGACGACGTCGACCTGGTCCGCCTCCGGGACGCCGGGTAGCGGACGCGGCCGCCCCGGTCCGCCCGTGCTCGGCACGGGCGGACCGGGGCGGACGCGCGGACGGCCGCGCGGACCGGGCGGGCGCCACCCCCGTGGACGCCCGCCCGGCCGGTCACGGGAGGGGGAGGGGCAGGGGCGACCGGGGGAACGGGCCCGGCCGGTACTCCTCGAAGGCCGGCGCGACGTCCCGCACCCCGTCCTGGTAGTAGCTGGTCATCGCGTCGTACCCGGGGCCGAACCCGGCCGCCGCCGCGTTCAGCGAGGCCGCGTCGGACGGACCCCAGCTGCCCGTCGCCACGCGGTCCAGCAGGACCCGCAGCGCCGTCAGCTCCTCCGCCCCCGTGAAGAAGCAGTGGTTCCCCCGGGCCGTGTACAGCTGCCGCAGCAGCCCCGACCGGCCCTGCACCGCCGCCAGGTCCCCGTACCGGCGCTCGTTCTCCACCGGCGCCGTGACGTCGCCCGTGCTGTGCAGGGTCACCGTCGGCACCGCCACCCGGCCCGTCACCGACGCCTGCGCCGCCAGCCGGAGCACGGCCCCCGGGTCGGGGGAGACGCGGGGGGCCGCGGCGAGGGTGCCCAGGTCGGCGTCCAGGTCCAGGCCGGCCCGCCGGTAGGCCTCGTCCACGGCGGCGCGCCGCCCCGACCGGTCCAGCTGCGCCGCGTAGTCCACGCCCGCGTTCCAGGACGGGTTCCCGCCGACCAGCCGCTCCAGCTCCGCCCGGCCCGGCCCCCAGAGGAACGAGCCGTTCTGGTACAGGGTGGCCAGGACCTGACCCAGCACCTCCTCGTCCGGGTCGGCGGGGGCGGGCGCCAGCGAGTCCGCCCAGCCGGGCACGTCCGCCAGGGCCGCGGCGAGCGCGATCCTGGCCCGCCCCTGCGGCCCGGACCGGTAGGCGGTGCGCAGCAGGCCCAGCGCCCGGTCCAGGTTCGCCGCCGGGTCGGCGATGCGGGCCGTCCGCACGTCCGCGTCCGGCCACAGCAACGCCCCCAGCGCGAAGGCCATGTCCAGCTGGGCGTTGGCGCCGGCCACCGCGCCCGCCACCTCGCCGCACATCGGCAGCGCGCCCGCGAACCGCCGCGGGTGCCGCTCCGCGAGCACCGCCGTCAGCTGCCCGCCCAGCGAACGCCCCCACGCCACCGTGGAGCGGGGCGCCCCCACGTGCTCCCGGAACCAGTCCAGCAGGGCCAGCTGGCCGTCCGCCGCCTCCCGGGTCGCGAACGGCGCGTACGGGTACGAGGACCCGGCCAGGGCGTACCCGTGGTCCAGCAGCCAGGTCCGCACCTCCGGGTGCGCCGGGTCGGCGTCCTCCGGCGGGGGCGCCCCGCCGCCCTGCTCGTAGGCGTGGCTCCACAGCAGCAGCGTGCCGTTCCAGTGCTCCGGCACGTCGGCGAGGAACGGCACGCCCCCCGCCGTGCCGGTGAGGGTGCGCACCCCCTCCGCCGCCCCTGCCGTCCCGCCGTCCGCCGCCCGCGCCGCCGGGGCGCCCGTGCCGAGTGCCGCCGCGGCCAGCGCGGCGGCCGCCACCACTCCTGGTATCCGTCTCTTCCGCATGGCCGCAGGCTCGCCGCCCGGGACCGGCCGCCGCCAGCCTTTCGGCCTCCGCCGAAGGGCGGGAGGGGCGCCCGGGTCCCGAAAAGCCCGTCCCGGACGGCGACGCGCCCCCGCCGCTCCTGCCACGATGGCGGCATGCTGCGCATCCGCCTGGCCCCGGAGGACGTCGCCCGCCTGCGTCTCGCCCCCGCCGGGGTGGCCTCGCCCATCGAGGCCATGTACAGCGTCATCGCGCTGCGGGACGGCGCCGGGGGCCCGCAGGACCCGGGCGCCCGCGCGGACCTGCGCCGCTGGCGCGCCCGGATGCGGCCGCGCACCGGGCCCGGGACCGCGCCGCTGCTGGACCTCCTGGGGCCGGGCACCGCGGACCTGCCGGCCTTCCTGCTGCGGCGCACCGGGGACATGGACGCCTACCTGGACGCGGTGGCGTCCGCGCCCGCCGCCGACGTGGCCGACCAGGTCCGCGCCCTCTACGCGGGCCGCCGCCCCAGCCCCTACGTCCGCGACCTCGCCGGGGGCGACCGGGCGGCCCGCACCGCGCTCACCGCCGCCGTCGGCGCCTACTACCGCGGCTTCGCCGCCGACTGGCCCGCCCTGCGCGAGACCGCCGCCGCCGACCTCGCGGAGCGCTCCGCCCTGCTGGCCCGGGAGGGCGTGGGCGCCGTCCTGGACTCGCTGCACCCGGCGGTCCGCTGGCGCCCGCCCGTCCTGGAGATCCACCGCCCCGGACCGGACCGCGACCTCGACCCGGGGGGCCGGCCGGTCGTCCTGGTGCCCGCGCTCTTCCTGCGCGGCCGCCCCCGGGTGCTGGCCGAGCCGGACGGCCCCGTCTTCGTCACCTACCCCGCCCGCGGCGCCCTGCGGCCGGACCCCGGCGGCCCCCCGGGCCCCGCCCCGCAGCCCGACCCGCTGGCCGACGCCCTGGGCCGCACCCGCGCCGAGGCGCTGCGCGCCCTGCGGCACGGCCGCACCACCACCGAGCTCGCCGCCGTGCTCGCGGTCAGCCCCGCCTCGGCGTCCGAGCACGCCGCGGTCCTGCGCCGGGCCGGCCTGGCCGCCACCCGGCGCGAGGGCCGCTCGGTGCGGCACACGGCCACGCCGCTGGGCCTCGCCCTGCTGGGCGCGGACCCGTCCGCGGCCCTCCCGGGGCCGCGGCCCGCGTCCGGGCCTGCGTCCGGGCCTGCGTCCGGGGAGCGGCCGTGACGGGCGGCGTCCTTACCGGCGCAGCGTCAGATGACCAGCAGGAAGCGGGTGGTGCCGGTCTGCGCCGCTATCCGGTGCGGCACCCCGCCGTCGTAGTGCAGCGACTCGCCCGCGTGCAGCAGGCGGCTCTGCGACCCCACCTCCACCCGCACGGCGCCCGCCAGCACGTGGCAGAACTCCGCGCCCGCATGGCGCACCGCCCGCTCGTGGTGGCGGGGCGTGCCGTCACACAGCACCACCTCGAAGCGGTGGGCGCCCGGCGCGGTCAGCGGGTAGGTGCGGCCGGTGCCCGCGGGCCAGTTGGCCTTCGGGCGGGCCGGCCGGAGTGTGGTGACCGGGGGAGCGGCGTCGGCGGCGCCGTCCCCCGCGGCGGACGGCGCCGGACCGCCGAACAGGGCCGCCGGGGTGGCGCCCAGCGCCAGCGACAGCCGGGTCAGGGTGCCCAGCGTGGGGTTGGTGCGCCCGGACTCGACCTGGCTGAGGAAGCTCTTCGACAGCCCGGTGCGCCTGCCGACCGCCTCCAGGGTCAGCCCCAGCGAGCGGCGCCGGGCCCGGACGGCCGTGCCCACCTGCTCGGCGACGCGCCTCTCGGCCTCCTGCGCCGCCCCGTCCTGCGCCGTCCGGTCCTGCGCCGTCCGGTCCTGCGCCGCCCGGTCCTGAACGGGTCCGCCCTGCACCGCCCCGCCCCGGGCCCGGCCGTCCTGGCCGTCCTGGCCGTCCTGTGCGGCCCCTCCGGCCTGCGGCCCCCCGGCCGCCCGCGGCGGGACGGTCCCCCCGCCCGCCGGCCCCCGCACCGCCCGTGCCCCCGCCGTGCCGGTCGAACCCACAACGCCTCCCGCGGCCGCATCCGACGTCCTGTTCGCCGCCAGCAAACTACAGTGCGTCCACGGAGGGCATCCCTTGACGGGCAATTTCTCCGTGGGAAAACATCGGGCCCTGCAACGGCACCGGTACGGCGGCGCCGCCGCCGCACGCCGCCCCGCACACCGGGCAGCGCGGGGAGCAGACCGACGGGCGCGGGAGGCCACGTGCAGGCACACACGCCGCCGGTGCGGCGCGGCCGCCCGCCGGCCCCCGGCGGGGCCGCCCGGCAGCCGCGGCGCGGACGCGTCCCGGCCCCCGGCGCGGACCTCCCCGCCGCCCCCGTCCCCCGCCGGAGGAACCGGTGAACGGTCTCGCCTCGCAGTGGTCCGACCCCCGCCAGCTGATCCAGGACGCCGCCGACGCCCTCGGCGACGAGGGCCGCAGCCTCGCCCGGCTCCTCCTCGACGACTACCCCGCCTCCGCGCTGCGCCCCGCCGCGGAGCTGCTCCGCGCCTCCGGCCTGCCGTACCGGGCGCTCGCCGACCTGGCGGCCGCCGCCGGCTTCGACGGCCTCGCCGAGCTCCAGTGGCGGGTGCGCGAGGAGCAGGACCGGGAGCTGCGCACCCCCCGGCAGCGCTACACCGCCCGGATCGGCGCCGGCGGTGCGGGCCCCCTGGTGGAGCGTGCCGCCGGGCACGAGGCCGAGAACGTCCGCCGCACCCTGCGGGAACTGGCGGCCGGCGACGACCTGGAGCGGGCCGCGTCCGCCATCGCCGCCGCCCGCACCCGCTACCTGGTGGGCGAGCGCAAGTCGCACGCCTTCGCCCTGCTGCTGGCCGCCGACCTGTCGGCGGTCCTGCCGGACGTCCACGTCCTCGGCGACCGCGGGGGACGGGACGTGGACGCGCTGCTGGACGCCGGTCCCGCCGACGTCGCCGTCGCCTTCGGGATGCGCCGCTACAGCACCGGCACGCTGGACCTGGTGCGGGCGCTGCGCGGGCGGGGCGTCCCGGTGGTCGGCGTCACGGACGCGCCCGACAGCCCGCTGGCCGGGCTCAGCGACCACGTCCTGGTCGCGGCCACCGCCTCCACCTCCTTCACCGACTCGCCGACCGCGGTCGCCGCCACCGTGCACGCCCTGTCGCTGGTGGTCGCCGCGCGGACCAAGGGCGCCCGGCGCCGGCTGGCGCGCCGCGAGGAGGCCGCCCGCGCCCTGTCCGTCTACCGGGAGCCGTGACGCCGTGCCCGTGCCCGCGTCCGCACCGACGGCCGCGCCCGGCCCCGGCCGCCCGCGCCGCCGCCCCGGGCCCGCCCCCGTCCCCCCTTCCCGCGCCCGCCGTCCACCGGACGGGCGCACCCCCTGACCCCCGGCGGGCGCCGCGCCCGCCGGTCGGAGAACCTGCAGGCAGAGCTGAGGAGAGCAGCGGATGCGCATTCTGGTCTCGGCGGACATGGAGGGCGCCACCGGCGTCACCTGTCCGGAGGACGTCGCCCCGGGGAGCGAGCAGTGGCAGCGCTTCCGCCGGATGCTGACCTCCGACACCAACGCCGCCGTCGAGGGCTTCCTCGCCGCCGGCGCCGACGAGGTGCTGGTCAACGAGGCGCACTGCACCATGCGCAACATCCTGCTGGAGGAGCTGGACCCGCGCGCCGCCATGCTGACGGGACGCCACAAGCCGCTGGGCATGATGGAGGGCGTGCTGGAGGCCGACGCGGTGGCCTTCGTCGGCTACCACACCGGCGCCGGCGAGACCGGGGTGCTGGCCCACACCTACATGGCCACCGGCCTGCTCCAGCTGCGCATCAACGGCGAGCCCGCCTCCGAGGGCCGGCTCAACGCCCTGCTGGCCGCCGAGGCGGGCGTCCCGGTGGTGCTGGTCACCGGGGACGACCTCACCTGCAAGGAGGCGGCGGGCTGGGCCCCGCACGCCCGCACCGTCGCCGTGAAGACCTGCGTCAGCCGCTACGCCGCGGTCTGCCTGCCGCCGGTGCGCACCGCCGCGCTGATCCGGGAGGCGGCCGCCGCGTCCCTGGAGGCGGTGGGGCGCCCGCAGAGCGTGCCGCGCGGCCCCTGGCGCTTCGAGCTGGAGTTCGACGCGACCCAGCTGGCGGACGCCTGCACGGCGGTGCCCACGATCACCGCGACCGGGCCGCGCACCGTGGCCTTCACCAGCGACCGGATGTACGACGGCATGCGGTGCTTCCGTGCCCTCACCCACGTGGCGTCGGCGGCGCGGGAGCCCGACTTTGACTGAGTCCGCGGGCGGCGGGCCCGGGGCCGGTCCACCCGGTGCCGGGCCCGCCTCCGCCCCCACGCCCGTACGGTCCCGCGACAACGGGCCCGGGCGGACCCGTCCCGCGGGCGGCGGCCTCACCGCCCGGCTGCGGGCCGCCGCCCGCGCCCGGGAGGGCGGCATGCGGCGGCGGCTCGCCGAACTCGTCGCCCTGGAGTCGCCCTCCGGCGACGCCGCCCGCCTGGACCGGCTCGCCGCCGAGCTGGCCCGCGGCCTGGAGGCGTCCGGCGCCAAGGTCGAGCAGGTGCCCGGCGTGCACGGCGACCACCTGGTCGCCCGCCTGGACGGCCGGGCGGAGGCGGGCCACCTGCTGCTGCTGGCCCACCACGACACCGTCTGGCCGGCCGGCAGCCTCGCCGCCATGCCGTACCGCGAGCACCCCGACGGCACCGCCACCGGCGCCGGCGTCCTCGACATGAAGGGCGGCCTGGTGGTGCTGGAGACGGCCCTGGCGCTCCTCGCCGAACTGGCCGTGCCCTGCGCGGTGCCGGTGGTGGCCCTGGTCGTCTCCGACGAGGAGGTGGGCAGCCCCGACGGCGGCCGACTGGTCGCCGAGCACCTGGACGGGGCCCGCGCCGCCCTCGGCCTGGAGCCTCCGCACCCCGACGGCGCCCTGAAGACCGCCCGGCGCGGCTCCGCCCGGGTCCGGCTGGAGGTCGCCGGGCGCGAGTCCCACGCGGGCATCGCCCCGGAGGCGGGCGTCTCCGCCGTCGACGAGCTCACCGACCAGCTGCTGCTCCTGCGGCGGCGGATCGGCGAGCGTCCCGGCAACGCCTTCAACGTGGGCCGGATCTCCGGCGGCACCCGCGCCAACGTCGTCGCCGGGCACGCCGAGGCCGAGCTGGGGCTGCGGTTCACCGAGCCCGACGCCGAACGGGAGGCGCTGCGCCTGCTGGCGGCGCTGCCCCCGTACCGGTCCGGCGCCCGCATCCGGACGGAGGTCCTCTCCCGGCGGCCCGCCTGGCGGGCCTCCCCCGACACGGCGCTGCTGGACCACGTCCGGCGGACCGGCGCCGCCCAGGGCCTGCGGATCGCCGGGCGCCCCGCGGGAGGCTCCGGGGACGCCAACACGCCGGGCGCGGCCGGGGTCCCCACCCTCGACGGCCTCGGGCCGCCCGGCGGCGGCGCCCACGCCCGCACCGAGCACCTGCGCCTCGACGGGCTCGCCCCACGCGCCGCGCTGCTGGCCGCGCTGCTCGCCGCCCCGCCGCCGTGACGCCCCTCCCCGGCGGCGCGGCGGCGGGGCGCCCCCGCTGATCCGCCGTCCCGCTGATCCGCCGGTCCGTCAACCCGCCGCCCCGCTGATCCGCCGTCCCGCCGCCCCGCCGTCCGTCACCCGGCGGGGTGACGGACGGTCGGACGGACACGGCCGGGGGAGGGACGCGGGGCCCCGGAGCGCTTCCGCGGTGTTCGGTGAGGGAAAACATCGCCGACGAAGCGTTGCCCCGCCCCCGCGCCGGTGGTGTCCTGTGGCACCGGACCGGTTCGACGGTACGCGAACAAGCCGGACCCCGTGGAGGATGCATGACCAGGCTCGTCCGCCCCGCCCGCTGGGGCGCCGCCGCGCTCGCCGCGCTCCTCGCCTCGACCGCCTGCGGCGGCACGGGCGGCGGGGGCAGGGGGGACTCCGCGGCGCCGGACGGCTCCTACAGCGTCGCCCTCACCGAGCCCGACCACCTCACCCCGGGCAACACCACCAGCAGCTACTCCATCGACGTGCTCAACGGCGTCTTCGACACCCTCGTCACCCTCGACCCCGCCGACGGCCACCCCGTGATGCAGGCCGCGCAGTCCGTCACCTCCACCGACCAGCGCACCTGGACGGTGCGGCTGCGGCCCGGGCAGACCTTCCAGAACGGCGAGAAGGTCACCGCGCGGAGCTTCGTCGACGCCTGGAACGCCGCCGCCTACGGGCCCAACGGCTGGGCGAACAACTACTACTTCGCGAACGTCGAGGGCTACAAGGAGCTCAACCCGGAGGACGGCGGGCCCGCCCCGAGGACGAAGGCCCTCTCCGGCCTGAGGGTGGTCGACGACCTCACCTTCACGGTGCGGCTCACCGCGCCCTTCAGCCCGTTCCCGATGACGCTCGCCTACACCGGCTTCGCGCCGCTGCCCCGGGCCGCCTTCACCGACCCGAGGAGGTTCGACGTCCACCCGATCGGCAACGGCCCCTTCGCCATGGACGGCGACTGGCAGCACAACCAGCGGATCACGCTGAAGAAGTACGCCGGCTACAGGGGGCCCCGCCCGGCGAAGGGGGCCGGCGTGGTGTTCCGGATCTACGCGAGCAAGGACACCGCCTGGACCGACTTCCAGGCCGGCCGGGTCGACCTCGTGCTCAACGTGCCGCCCGCCCACCTCCCGCAGGCCCGGCGCCTGCTCGGCGACCGCCTCCGGGGCACCCCCAGCGGCACCATGGACTACCTCGGCTTCCCCGTCTACGACAAGCGGTTCGCCGACCCGCGGCTGCGGAAGGCCTTCTCCATGGCGATCGACCGCAGGGCCGTCGTCGACGCGGTCTTCAACGGCGCCTACCAGCCGATGGCCTCGCTCCTCGCCCCCAACGTCCCCGGCTACCGCAAGGACGCCTGCGGCGAGGCCTGCACCTACGACCCCGCGAAGGCGAAGCAGCTGCTCGCGCAGGCCGGGGGCTTCCACGGCCCGCTGGAGCTCTGGTTCTCCAACGCCGACTCCTCCTACGAGCAGTGGATGACCGCCGTCGCCAACCAGCTCCGGCAGAACCTCGGCATCGACCGGGTCGCCTTCCGCAAGGTGCCCGCCTCCGACTACCTCTCCGCCCTCTCCGGCAGGAAGGAGACCGGCCCCTACCGCAACAACTGGGTCATGGACTACCCGAGCGCCCAGGACTACCTCGAGTACATGTGGGGCGACGGCAACCGCATGGGCTGGCACAACCAGCGGTTCCTCGACCTGCTGAAGCGGGCGAACTCCGCCCCCGGCCTCGACGCCGCCACCCCGCTCTACCAGCAGGCCGAGGACATCGCCCTGGCCGAGCTGCCGATGGCGCCGCTGTGGAACTGGACCGACTACTCCGCCTGGTCCGAGCGGCTCCGGGGCGTCCGCCCCGACCCCTACGTCTCCCTCCGCCTCGACCAGATCACCGTCAAGTAGATGGGCCGGTACACCGCGCGCCGGCTGCTCCAGGCGGTACCCGTCTTCCTGGGCACCACCTTCCTCATCTACGCCCTGGTCTTCGCCCTGCCCGGCGACCCCGTCCGGGCGCTGGCCGGCGACAAGCCGGTCTCCCCGTCGGCGCTCGCCGCCCTCCACGCCCGCTACCACCTCGACGACCCGCTCGTGGTCCAGTACGGGAAGTACCTGGCCGGGCTGGTCCGCGGCGACCTCGGGGAGACCTTCACCGGGCAGCGCGTCTCCGACCTGCTCGCCGACCGCTGGACGGTGACCGCGCAGCTCGCGGTCACCGCGTGGGTCTTCGAGCTGGTCCTCGGCGTCACCCTCGGCGTCATCGCCGGGCTGCGGCGCGGGAAGGCCGTGGACACCGCGGTCCTCGCCGGCACCACGCTGGTGATCGCGGTGCCGGTCTTCGTGGTCGGGTACACCGCGCAGCTGCTGGTCGGACTGGAGTGGGGGCTGCTGCCCACCGCGGGCACCGAGGAGGGCTGGCCCACCTCCTACCTGCTGCCCGGCATGGTGCTGGGCTCCTTCGGCCTCGCGTACGTCGCCCGGCTCACCCGCACCACCCTGGTGGAGAACCTCCGCTCGGACTACGTCCGCACCGCCGCCGCCAAGGGCCTGGGCCGCACCCGGACCGTGGTGGTGCACACCCTGCGCAACTCGCTGATCCCGGTGGTCACCTACCTCGGCGTCGACTTCGGCGCGCTGATGGCGGGCGCGGTGGTGACCGAGGGCATCTTCAACCTGCCCGGCGTCGGCCAGCAGGTGTTCCAGTCCATCCAGCTGAAGGAGGGGCCGGTGGTGGTCGGCGCCACCACCGCGCTCGTGCTGGTCTTCCTGCTGGTGAACCTCGCCGTCGACCTGCTCTACGGAGTCCTGGACCCGAGGATCCGCCATGACTGAGCCCACCACCCTCGACCCGCCCGCCGCCCCGCTCCCGGAGGCGGCGGCGGACGGGGGCGTGCCGCCGGTGCGGCGGCGCGGCGGCGACGCCTGGTACGAGCTGCGCCGCAGGCCGCTGTTCTGGTGCTCGGCGGCGGTCCTGCTGCTGGCCGGGGTGATGGCCGCGGTGCCCTCGCTCTTCGCCCGGCTCGGCCCGAACGAGCAGTGCGACCTGCTGCGCGCCAAGCAGGGGCCGGCCGGCGGCCACCCCTTCGGCTGGGACGTGCAGGGCTGCGACTACTGGTCCCAGGTGGTCCACGGCGCGCGGCCCAGCCTGCTGGTGGGCACCGCCGTGACCCTCTTCGCGCTCGCGGTCTCGGTGGTGCTCGGCTCCCTCGCCGGGTACTTCGGCGGCGCCGTCGACGCCGTGCTCTCCCGGGTCACCGACGTCTTCTTCGGGCTGCCGTTCGTGCTCGGCGCCACCGTGGTCCTCACCGCCTTCCCCGGCCACGGGATCTGGGCGGTCACCCTGGTGCTGGTGGCGCTCGGCTGGACCACCATGACCAGGATCATGCGCTCCCAGGTCATCGCGGTCCGGGAGTCCGACCACGTGCTCGCGGCGCGGGCGCTGGGCGCCGGGCACCTGCGGGTGATGACCCGCCACATCCTGCCCAACGCCTTCGCCCCGGTCTTCGTGGTCGCCATGCTCAACGTCGGCAACGTCATCGCCGGCGAGGCCACCCTGGACTACCTGGGCGTCGGCCTGCAGTACCCCACGGTCTCCTGGGGGCTGCAGCTGAACATGGCGCAGGACTTCTACGCCGACCACCCGCACCTGCTGGTCTTCCCGGCGCTCTTCCTGTCGGTGACGGTGCTGAGCTTCCTGCTGCTGGGCGACGCGGTGCGCGACGCCCTGGACCCGCGGCTGAGGTGACCACCGGGGTGAATGGTTGATGTGATGAAACATTCACCCTATGCTCGGTCGCACCCTCCCACCCAAGGAGCAGAGCGTGACCGAGCCGACCACCGCCCCCGGCGGCCCCCGCACGGCCGGGCCCCGCCCGGACCGCCCCCGCCCCGCCGGGCTGCGCCTCGCCCGGTCGCTGCGGGACGTCCTGGAGCCGTACCACGTCGTCGCCATCCTCGCCCCGCAGGCGCACGCCCCCTTCCACGCCCACGGCATCACCCACCCCTGGGCCGTGTACTTCGCCGGGCGCACCGCCCCGATGGGCGCCGCGCCCGCCTCCGTGGTGGACGCCGTCTTCTACCACTTCCACCCCGCCCTGACCGGCCGCTCCATCCCCGGCGTGTGGGAGAAGGCCGCCCCCGAGAAGGTCCTCGCCGCCCGGCTCGCCGGCGCCGACGCGGCCCTGCGCGCCCTGCTCCCCGACGCCGTCGGCTCGCCCGAGGTGGCCGAGGCCGCCGACCTCGCCGCCGAGGCGGCCGCCGCCTGCACGCCCGCCGGGCGCCCCCTCGGCGCCGCCAACGCGGCCCTCCCGCTCCCCGACGAGCCCCACCTCAGGCTCTGGCAGGCCGCCACCACGCTGCGCGAGTGGCGCGGCGACGGGCACAACGCGGCCCTGCTCCGCTCCGGACTGGACGCGGTCGAGGCCCTGGTCGCCATCACGGCGGAGGGCGGGGAGGTCCGCGGCTCCATCCAGCCCCGGCGCGGCTGGTCCGACGCCGACTGGGAGGCCGCCGAGGGCCGCCTCGCCGCCCGCGGGCTGCTCGACGCCGACGGCGCGCTCACCGACGCCGGCCGCGCCCTGCGGCGCGAGGTCGAGGACCTCACCGACCACCTCGCCCTCGCCCCCTGGCAGGCCCTGGGCACCGAGCGGAGCGTCCGGCTGCGGGAACTGGTCCGGCCGCTCTCCGACCGCCTCGCGGACGCCATGAAGCTGCCCCGGCCCGAGCCCGAGCCCGAGCCCGAGCCCGGGCCCGAGTCCGCGGCCTGACCGGTCCGTCTGCCCCGGCCGTCCCCGTCCGAACGCCCCGTCCGGCGTTCGGGCGGGGGCGGCCGGGCGCGGGGCGTCCCGGGGGCGGAAGGGGCCGGGCCTCACGCCTCGCGGCCCAGCACCATCCACTTGTGCGGGTCCGGCAGCGGCCGGAACCCCACCTGCGCGTACACCCCGTGGGCGTCCCCCGTGGCCAGCAGCACCCGCCGCAGCCCGTACGGCGCCAGGTGGTCCCGCACCGCCGCGGCCAGCGCCACGCCGAGGCCCCGGCCCCGGTGCGCCCGGTCCACGTACACGTCGCACAGCCACGCGAAGGTCGCCAGGTCGGTCACCACCCGGGCGTAGCCGCACTGCGCGCCGGAGGCGTCGAAGACGCCGAAGTTCACCGACGCCGCCACCGACCGCTCCACCGTCCCCCGGCTGCGCCCCAGCGCCCAGTAGGCGTCCGTGGACAGCCAGCGGTGGACCGCGTCCACGTCGATCCTGGCCGGGTCGGTGTCGATCGCGTAGCCCTCGGGCACGGTGCCGGTCATGGCCGGTCAGCCTACCGGCGGGGGCTGCTGGCATGCTGGGAGCCGTGACCGACCCGTTCGACGCCCCCGATCCCGCGGCCTCCCGCGACGCCGCCCCCCAGTACGTGCTGCCGCTCGTCGTCCGCGTGGAGCGGGCAGCCCCGCCCGGACGCACCGACGCGATGGAGACCGCCGCCCGCGCCGTGCTCACCCTCCTCGCCGACCCCCGCTCAGCCGACGGCGGGGAGTGGGCGCAGGCGGTCGCGGCCTGGGAGGACGCCCGCATCCGCAAGGTGGTGCGGCGGGCCCGCGGCGCGGAGTGGCGGCGGGCGGAGGCGCTGCCCGGCATCACGGTGCACGGGAGCGGCGCGCCCGGGGCCGCGGGGTCCGGGGCCGCCGGGGCCGCGGCTGCCGGGGAGGCCGCCGCCGGGGAGGCGGCCGCCGCGCCCCGGCCCGCCGCCGAGGTCCGGGTGTACCCGCCGGTGCCGCTGGACGGCTGGCCCAAGGACCTCGCCCGGCTCCAGGTCTCCGGCACCGACCTGGACGACCCCGCCGAGCCGCCCGCGCCGGAGCCGGGCACGCCGGTCCTGTGGGTCAACCCGGACCTGGGCATGAGCGCGGGCAAGGCCATGGCGCAGGCCGGGCACGCCGCCCAGCTCGCCTGGTGGGAGCTGGACGCCGCCGAGCGCGCCGCCTGGGCGGAGCGCGGCTTCGCCCTGGCCGTGCGCACCGCCCCGGCGGCGGCCTGGGCGGAGCTGGCCGGCAGCGGCCTGCCGGTCGTCCGCGACGCGGGCTTCACCGAGATCGCCCCCGGCTCCTGCACGGTCGTGGCCGACCTGCCCGCCCTGCGGTCCGCCCGCCGCTAGGGCCCGGGCGCCGGCCCGGCGGTCCGGCGGTCCGGGCCGGAAAACCGGTTGCGGGCCGCTCCTGGCGGCCGGTACACCTGGGGCGCCGCGTCCCCTCCCGCCCGGGACGGGAGCGGCCCCGACCCGAGAGGAGGACGAGCCGATGACCCGCACGACCACCGCGCCCGCCCCCTTCCGGGGCGTCGGCCCCGGCTGAGCCCCGGACCGGCCGGGCGCACCCCCGCGACGGAGAGCGCCTTGACCGCAGCAGCACCGCACGACCTGACGATCCGTCCGATAGCCGGCCCCGGTGAACTGGACCTTTTCAACCGCCTGCCCCACCGCTTCAACGAGGAGTTCGCCGGCGACCTGGAGGACGGCCGCCGCCTGCCCGGCTGGATGTGGCTCGCCCTCGACGGCGGCCGCCCGGTGGCCCGCGCCGCCTGGTGGGGCCGCCGCCGCGGCGACGACCCCTTCCTCCTGGACGTCCTCGACCTCGACGACGCCCTCGACAGCCCCGCGCGGGTCGGCATCGGCGAGCGGCTGCTGCGCACCGCCGCGGCCGCCGTCCTCCCCGCCGGCACCCGCCCGCCCCCGTACAGCCGCCTCGCGCCGCCGGACTGGCGCGACCGCCCGGAGGTCCGGCGCGGCGTGGAGGACCGCACGGCGGCCGCCGCCCGCACCGGCGCCCGGATGATGGTGGAGCGGCTGCGCCTGGAGTGGCGTCCCGGCACGCCCGTGCCCCCGCCCACCGGGCGGCTCTCCTTCCGGCCCGCCGCCGGACGGGAGGAGCTGGTCGGCCTGATGACCCGGGTGCTGGAGGGCACCCTCGACGCCTACAGCCGCGACGACCTGGCCCGGATGACGCCGGAGCAGGCCGCCGCCGGGCACTACGACGGGGAGTTCGCGGGCTTCCGCAGCCCCCGGGAGTGGTGGCGCGTCGCCGAGCTGCCCGGCGGGGAGCCGGTCGGCTTCGTCGTCGCGGCCCGCAACGCCTACAACCCGGTCATCGCCTACCTCGGCGTGCTGCCCGAGCACCGCGGCCGCGGCTGGATCGACGAGGTCCTGGCCGAGGGCACCCGCGTCCTGGCCGCCGAGGGCGTCCCGCGCATCCGCGCGGCGACCGACACCACGAACACGCCGATGGCCGCCGCCTTCCGCCGGGCCGGGTACACCGTCTCCGAGCACACCCTGGAGATGGTCTGGCCCTGACGCCCGTCCCGCGGGTGCGGCGGTGTGTGAGCATGGCGGCATGAACCGTGTTCGACAGACAGTCAGTTCCGGGTCTCCGCTCGAACCGCGCATCGGGTTCTCCCGGGCGGTCCGCAGAGGGGCGCACGTCGCGGTCGCCGGGACCGCTCCCCTCGGGGACGACGGGACGACCGTGGGGCGGGGCGACGTCCACGCCCAGACCGTCCGGTGCCTGGACATCGCCGAGGCCGCGCTGAAGGAGGCGGGTGCGTCGCTGGAGGACGTCGTGCGGACCCGCATCATGCTCACCGACGTGACCCGCTGGGAGGAGGCCGCGCGAGCGCACGGAGAGCGGTTCGCGTCGGTCCGGCCGGCCTGCACCTTCGTCGGGGTCTCACGCTTCATCGATCCCGCGTGGCTCGTCGAGGTGGAGGTCGACGCCGTCCTCGGCTGACGTCGTCCGGACGCGCCGGCCGCGGCCCCTCGCGGGCAGCCGCAGCCGGCACGGCGGCTTCGCGGCAGGCACCGCTCCCGCCGCCCCCGCGGGGCGGGGCGGCCGGGCCGGTCCTCCGCCGGGTCAGTCCTCCGCCGGGTCGGGCCGGTCCTCCCGCAGCGGGAACGCCGTCACCGTGGCCCCCACCCGGACCGTGCCGGGGGCGTGTGGGGGCTGCGCCGCGTCGTGCAGTTCGTCCAGCAGCGCGGCCAGGCGGCCGCGGACGTCCTCCCAGACCTCGGGCGCCACCCACAGCTCGGCGTCGGTGGTGACGCCGGGGCACCCCGGGAGGCGCCGCGCGGCCCGCTCCCGCAGGTTGTGCGCCAGCGCCTCGGCCAGCAGCGGGGCGCCCTCCTGCCGGTCGGAGAGCGGCGAGCCGTGCACGGCCCGGTACCGGCGCTCCCGGCCGCCGCGCCGCACCCGCACCTCGGCCAGCTCCACCTGGCCCGCCGCGTGCAGGGTGCGCAGGTGCTGGCTGGCGAGGGCGTGGGAGAGACCCAGTTCGCGGGCGAGTTCGGCGGCGGACATCGGCACGGTCCACAGCAGCGACATCATGCGCAGCCGCACCGGGTGGGCCAGGGCCCGCAGGACGGGATCGGTCGCACTCACAGGGGCAAGTAAAGCTCACGCCGGACCGGCGGCGGAGTGCCCGGCCCCCGTCCCGGCCGCCGCCCCCGTCCCGGCAGGCGTTCCCGCCGTCCCGTCCGTCCCGGCCGCCCGCACCGCACCGGCCCCCTCCCCGGGGCCGGCCGCCGCGGGCTCCCCGGCCGCGGGCCCCCCGGTCCCCGCCGGCTCCCCGGCGGGCATCCGCCGCACCGAGGGGAGGGCGAGCACGGCCGCGGTGGAGAGCGTCTGCCAGACGGCCCCGGCGGCGAGCACGGTCCCGATCCCGGCCTGCTCCGCCAGCGGCCCGGCGGCCGCCAGCCCCAGGGGACCGAGCGCGAACGCCCCGACGTACACGTAGGACATGACCCTCGACAGGGCCTCGGCCGGGACCTGCTGCTGCACCGTCGTCGTCCACAGGGTGCCGCCCACCGCGTTGGCCGCCCCCGCCGCCAGCGCGCCCGCGGCCAGGACCGGGAAGGGCGCGTGCAGCGCCAGGCAGGCGGAGGGCGCACCCCAGCCGAACGCGGCCGCGGTGGACACCGCCAGCGGCCGGGAGGGCCTGCGGCCCAGCATCGCCAGGCCCCCGACGGCCGAGCCCGCCCCGTACAGGGCCATGACCGCGCCCCACGCGCCGGCGCCGCCGTGGTCCGCCCGGGCCGCCGCCGGGCCCAGGACCAGGAAGGGCGCCCAGACGGCCAGGTTGAACAGGGCGCCCTGGACGGTGAGCGCCCACAGCCAGGTGCGGGAGCGGAAGAGGTCCCAGCCGTCCCGCAGGTCCTGCAGCACCCCGGTGCCGGCCTGCCGCGCGGTGCCGGGGATCCGCAGCAGGAGCAGGGAGGCGACGCTCACCAGGTGGCTGGCGGCGTCCACCGCGAGCACCGCCGCCGGACTCACCGCGGCGACCAGCAGCCCGGCGACCGCGGGGCCGCCGACCGTGGCGGCCGACCGGGCCAGCCCCAGCAGGGAGTTGGCGTCCTGCAGGGATCCGGCCGGGGCCAGCTCGGGGACCAGCCCCTCCAGCGAGGGGCTGAACAGCGCCTCGCCGATGCCGGAGGCCGCGCTCAGGGCCAGCAGCAGCCCCATCGGCGGGAACCCGCCGCCCAGGAACAGCGCGGCGATCCCGGCCTGGGCCCCCGCCCGGAGCAGGTCGGCGGCGAGCATCACCCGGCGGCGGGGCAGCCGGTCGCCGAGCAGGCCGCCGCCGAGCAGGCCCGCCACCAGGGGCAGGATCCGGGCCGTCATCACCGCGCCGAGGCCGGTGAGCGAGCCGCCGCCGTCCAGGACCGCGAAGGCCAGGGCCACCGACGCCATGGAGGTCCCGAACAGCGAGGTGGCGAAGCCCGCGTAGAAGACACGGAAGTCCCGGTGGGCGAGCACGGCCCACCGCCCCCGCCCCGCCCGGCGTCCGCGCTTTTCCGGCCCGCCCATGCGCTCCCCTTCCGCACGGAGGTCCCTCGGCCCCGTCGGCTCCGGCGGCCCCGTCCCGCGCCGATGGTGCCCGGTCCTCGACCCCCAAGTCAATGCTAGGGGGTCGAGGACGGGACCCGGGCCGGACCGGGGCGCGCGGGTGTGCGCGGGCGGTCCCGGGGCGCGCGGTGGGAGCGGGGGCCGCCGGCCGCGCCGGGGATCGGACGGATTGTCGGAGGGTGCCCGTACGCTGCCGGGCAGTGGCCATGCCGCGGTCCCCGGCGGGGAGGGGGAGCGCGGCCGACTCGGGGGAGGCAGCCATGGCGGACGTGCGGACGCGGGCCCGTGCGGGGGCGTGGACGCGGGTGCGGCCCGGTGCGCGGCGGCGGGGAGGGGACGGGCGGGAGCCCGGGCGGGAGGACGCCTCCGGCGGCAGCGAGGAGCTGCTGTTCGGCGGGCCCCTGCGGTACGCGGGCGGCTGGTCGCAGCACGAGCTGGCCTGGGTGGGCATGTCCTTCCTGGCCATGGCGCGCCGCCTGCCGCGCAGCGCCTGGCAGGCGTTCCGCCTCGCCTGGGAGGCCGACCGGCGCGCCCTGGCCTCCGTCCTCGCCGCCGAGCTCGGGCAGGGCGCGGCCCGGGCCTTCGGGCTGCTCGCCACCAACGGCGTGCTGGTGCAGCTGTTCGCCGCCGGGCCCACCCCGCAGCGGGTCCGCTCCGCGCTGCCCGCCCTGGCCTGGGTCGCCGCCGCCGGCGCGCTCGCCGCGCTGCTGGCCGCCTGGTCCACCGCCGCCACCGGCACCCTGCAGCCCAAGGTGGAGCGGCTCGCCACCGTCCGCTACCTGCGGCGTGCCGCGCGGGTGGAGCTGGAGGCGGTCGAGGACGCCGAGGTCCACCGGCTGCTGGCCTCCGCCCAGTACGGCGCCGAGGCCGCCCGTCGGATGGTCGGCTACAGCGTGGGCGTGCTCAACGCGGTGTTCGCGCTCGCCGCCGCGGGCGGCGTCCTCCTCGTGCTGCACCCGGTGCTGCTGCCGCTGCTGCTGCTCATCGCGCTGCCCCGCGGCTGGGCGTCGGTGCGCTCGGCGCGCCGCCGCTACGGGTCGTTCCTGGTGTGGCTGGAGCACGCCCGCGCCCGCCGCGTCCTCTCCGAGCTGATCACCGGCCGGGAGGCCGCCCAGGAGGTGCGGGTGCACGGGGCGGGCGCGTTCGTCCTCGACCACTACGAGCGGATGGCGGCGCGGGCCGAGGCCGAGCAGACCCGGCTCGCCCGCGCGGAGGCCGCCACCGAGGTGGCGGCCTCCGCGCTCGCCGGCGTCGCGGCCGGCGCCACCTACACCGCGCTCGGGCTGCTGCTGCTCTCCGGCGGCATGCCGCTGGCGGTCGCCGGCACCGCCGTGCTCGCCGTCCGCACGGGCACCGCCGACCTGGGTTCGCTGGTCATGCAGGTCAACTTCCTCTACGAGCAGGCGCTGTTCTTCCAGGACCTGGAGCGCGTCGTCGAGGAGGCCGGGCGCCGGGCCATCCCCGCGGGCGGGGCGGACGTGGCGGCCCGGCCGCAGCTCGTCCGGGTCGAACGGGTGGGCTTCCGGTACCCGGACCGCAGCGAACCGGCGCTCGACGGGGTGAGCATGACCCTGCGGCGCGGCGAGATCGTCGCCCTGGTCGGCGAGAACGGCTCCGGCAAGTCCACCCTCGCCAAGCTCCTCGCGGGCCTCCACCCGCCCACCGAGGGCCGGATCCTCTGGGACGGCGTCGACGCCGCCGACCTCGACCGCGACCAGCTCTTCGACCGCGTCGCCCTGGTCTCCCAGGACTTCCACCGCTGGCCGTTCACCGCCCGGGTCAACGTCACCATCGGCCGGCCCGGCGCCCCCGGCGGCGACGACCGCCTGGAGCACGCGGTCCGCCAGGCCGACGCCGGCCCCCTCCTGAAGGACCTGCCCGCGGGCTGGGACACCCTGCTCGCCCGCGAGTTCGCCGGCGGCGTGCAGCTGTCCGGCGGCCAGTGGCAGCGGCTCGGCCTGGCCCGCGCCCACTACCGGGCCGCGCCGCTGCTCATCTGCGACGAGCCCACCGCCGCCCTCGACCCGCGGGCCGAGATCGACGTCTTCGAGCGCATCCGCCGCCTCGCCGACGAGGGGCAGTCGATCGTCCTGATCACCCACCGGCTGGCCTCCGTCCGCCACGCCGACCGGATCTACGTGCTCTCCCGCGGCCGCCTGGTCGAGGAGGGCACCCACGCCGAACTCCTCGCCGCCGGAGGGCACTTCGCCGAGCTGTACGGCATGCAGGCCGACCAGTACCGGACCGGCGCACCGGGCCCGGGGGACGCGCCCCGGCCGGGCGCAGCGGGGGAGGGGAGGAGGTGAGCGCCGCCGACGGTCCGCGGCACGCGACGTGCAGGGGCCGCCCCGCCGGTCCGCGGGACCGGCCTGCTGCCGGCGCACCCCGGCGGTACGGCCCGGCGGCGCACCCCGGCGGTACGGCCCGGCCGGCCGCCGGGCCCGGCGCCTCCGGCACCCCGGCGGGAAAACGGTTCCCGGAGGCAGGGCCCGCCCTGGTACGGTCCCGCGATGGCCGAGACACACCGACCACCGACCGGGCCCGTCACCGCGGCCGACGTCCTGCACGCCGTCCGCCTCGCGGTCGCCGCCCTGGCCGGGGCGGACGCGCGGGACTGGCACACCCGGGCCGGATCCCTGGAGTGGGACTGCTGGGAGACCGCCGAGCACCTCGCCGACGACCTGCTCTCCTACGCCGTCCAGCTCGGGCCCGCCGAGCCGCCGCCGGACGCCCACGTCCCGCTCGCCTGGAGCCGCCGCAGACCCGGCGGACCGGCGAACGCCGTCTTCGCGGACCGCGACGCCGGCCCGACCGGCCTGCTCCAGGTGCTGGAGGCCTGCGGCGCCCTGCTGGCGGCCGTCGTCCGGGCCACGCCGCCGACGGTCCGCTCCCACCACGTCTTCGGCGCGGCCGACCCCGAGGGGTTCGCCGCGATGGGCGTCGTCGAGACCCTGGTGCACACCCACGACATCGCCGAGGGCCTGGGCGTCGGCTGGACGCCGCCCGCCGACCTCTGCGCACGGGCCCTGGCCAGGCTCTTCCCCGACGCCCCGGACGGTACCGACCCCTGGGCCGCCCTCCTGTGGTGCACCGGCCGCACGGAACTGCCTGGCCTGGGCCGCCGCAGCGAGTGGCGCTGGTACGGGGCGCCCCGCGGCTGACGGCGGTTCAGCGGGTCCGGCGCCGGAGGCGGAGCCGATCCGCGTGGGCGCAGGCCGCGGCCCGCAGCCGCGCGGCGGTCCGGGGGGAGGGCGCGGCACGGCCGGCCGCCTCGCGGGCCGCCGTCTCACGGGGACGCCCGCCGGTCCCCCCCGGTCTCCCCGGTTCCCCCGGTCCCGGCGGCCCCTACGGTCCGTCGGACAGCGCCCACGCCACGGCCGCCTCCGCGTGCAGCCGCGTGGTGGGGAACACCGGGAGCGGGCTGTCCTCCGGGCCGACGAGCAGCTCGATCTCGGTGCAGCCCAGCACGATCCCCTCGGCCCCGCCGTCGGCGAGGTCCCGCATGACCTCCCGGTAGGCGGCGCGGGACTCCTCCCGGACGATCCCCGCGCACAGCTCCTCGTAGATCACCCGGTGCACGGTCCTGCGCCCCTCCGCGTCCGGGACGCGCACCTCGATGCCGCGGGCCTCCAGGTGGCCGCGGTAGAAGTCCTGCTCCATGGTGAACGCGGTGCCCAGCAGGCCGACGCGGCGGATCCCCGCCGCCAGCACGGCGTCCGCCGTGGTGTCCGCCAGGTGCAGCAACGGCACCCCCACGGCCGCGGCCACCCGGTCGGCCACCTTGTGCATGGTGTTGGTGCAGATCAGCAGCAGCTCCGCACCCGCCGACTCCAGCGCCGCGGCCGCCCCGGCCAGGAGCTCCCCGGCCTCGTCCCAGCGCCCCTCGGCCTGCAGCCGCTCGACGTCCGCGAAGTCCAGGGAGTACACCACGCACCTGGCGGAGTGGAGGCCGCCCAGCCGCTCACGCGTGAGCCGGTTGACCAGCCGGTAGTACTCCGCGGTGGACTCCCAGCTCATGCCCCCGAGCAGTCCGATCGTCCTCACGGGCCCACTGTGCCACGGGCGGACCCGGCCCGGGGCCGCGTCGGGGCCGTGGAGGCCGTCGGGCGGGGCGGCGAGGAGCCCGAGCCGGATGCCGTCGGCCCGGAGCCCGGCGGACAGCCCGCCGGGCGGCCTGATCGGGCGTGGGATTCACGGCGGGGCGGTCACCCGGAGGCCGATCCCGGCGACGGCGGCTGTACCGGCGGTCCCCAGGCCGGGTCAGGCGTGGTGCCCGGTTCCGGACGGGAGTCCGGCGGCGCGCCGGAGGACCTCCTCCGCCGACGGGTCCTCCTGGTGGGTCAGGAAGATCCAGACGTGTCCGGACGGGTCGCGGAGGATCGCCGTCCGGTCGCCGTGGAACATGTCCGTCGGCGGCTGCAGCTGCTCCGCCCCTGCGCCCACGGCCCGCCGGCAGAGGGCGTCGACGTCCTCGACGAACACATGCAGGCCCACCGACGGACCGCCCCCGGCGCTCGGCGTCGTGAGGACTCCCCCCGCGTCGCCGACCATGACGACCGACTCCCCGACGGCGAACTCCGCGTGCATGACGCCGCCCTCCGGACCTGGGACGCGGAACAGCTCCCTGGCGCCGAACGCCTCCCGGTAGAAGCCGAGCGCGGCGTCCGCGTCGTCGACCATGACGTGGGGAACCGCCGCGTAGCGGTAGCGGTCGGGAACGACGTGGCTGCTCATGGCGGGTCTCCTCGGTTCGCGCCGTCGCGGGACGGTCCGACCGTAGGACCTCAAGCTCCCTTGAGGTCAACCCCCGGGCACCACCCGGCCGAACCCGGGACGCCGGACGCCGGACGCCGAGCACCCGACCGCGAGCCCCGGACCGCCGACGCCCGCTCCCGCCCGGAGCGGGCAGGAGCGGCCGGTCCGGCCGTCAGTGCTTCGAGGGGCCGCCGCCGATGCCGCGGCCGGCGATCAGCTCGCCGACCTCCTCGCACCAGAAGGCCAGCCCGCACAGCTGGAAGGAGACGAACCCCTTGGTCAGCGCCGGGTTGTTCTTCTCGAACAGCTTGTGCCCGGCGACCTGCAGCGCCCAGCTCGCCGCGAACAGGGGGACGCCCACCTTCGGCCGGGCGAACAGCAGCGGCAGCGACACCGCCACGCCCGGGATGCCCACCAGGTGCGTCATCCGGATGCCCCGGCTGGTGTGCTGCGACCGGTAGTACTCCATCTTCTCCGCGAACGGCGCCTCGCGCGGCGGGACCTCGGGCTCCACGTCGACGGTTGCCACGGGTGCTCCTTCCGGTAGGGGTCGGCAGGGGGGTCTTCCCGCCGCATACTGGCGCGGGTGACAATCCCCGACAACGTCCCTGCGCACGACGCGAGGACCGTGTTGTCAGCCGGTGACAAGCCGGGCGCCCCGGGGTGCCCGGCGGGGAGGGCCCGCATGGGGCACGAGGCGCGCGGACGGGTCCGGCGCGAGGTCATGGCCGACCCCGGCCCGCTGGTGGAGGCCCTGGTCGGCGCCGTCCGCTCCCAGGTGCCCGCCTACCGGGCCCTGGACGGCAGCAGGCTGCCCGAGGTGCGGGCCATCGCGGCCTGGGTCCTCGCCCGCAGCCTCGAACTCTGGGTCGACGGCGGCTGCTTCACGACCGCCGACCTCGCCCGGTTCCGCGGCATCGGTGCGGCCCGCGCCGCGGACGGGCGCCCCCTGCCCGCCGTGCTCCGCGCCTACCGGGTCGCCGCCACCGCCCTGCTGGAGCACCTGTCCGCGCGCACCGCCGGCCTGCTGGAGCCGGACGACGTCTTCGCCCTCGCCCGGCTGTGGCTCACCGCCCTCGACTCCCTCTCGGAGTCCCTGTACGCGGGCTACACCGCCGCCGCCGAACGGCTCTCCGGCGACCGCAACCGGGCCCTGCGCGACCTCCTCGACGACCTCGTCACCGGCCGCCACGCCTCGGCCGGCGCCGTCGCCGACCGCACCGCCCGGCTCGGCGTGCGGCTCCCCGACCCGTACCGCCTCCTCGTCGCCGAACCCGACCCCGGCGGACCCGACCCCGGCGGATCCCGAACCGGCGGCCCCGGCCCCGTCCGTGGGGCCGTCGCGCCGGAGGCGGCGGCCGCCGCCGCGGCAGCCGCCCTCGCCGACGCGATCACCGTCGCGCCCGCCGAGGCGCCCGCCGCCGGGCAGACCCCCGACGCCTGCTCCGTCCTGGTCACCGCCCGCGGCCCCCGCGCGGTCCTCCTGCTCCCCGCCGAGGCCGCCGGCGCGCTCCCCGACGCGCTCGCCGCCCTCCACTGGCGCGGCTGCGCCGTCACCGGCGAACCCGCCGAGGGCATCCCCGCGGCGTACCGGCTCGCCGCCGACGCCCTCGACACCGCCCCAGCCCACGCCTACGGCGCCACCCCCCTGCTCGGGGACGCCGACGCCCACGTCCTGGCCCTGCTGGCGGCGCGCCCCGGCGCCGCACCCGACCGCGTGGCCCGGGCCGTCCTCGGCCCGCTGCTGCGCCCGGACCGGCGCCACCTCGCCGAGGCCCTCGACGCCTACCTCGACACCGGGTCCGCCACCGCCGCAGCCGAGGCGCTCCACCTCCACCCGCAGACCCTCCGCTACCGGCTGCGCCGCATCCGCGAGCTCACCGGCCGCGACCCGCGCCGCCCCTGGCACCGCCTCACCTTCGACATCGCCCGCAACCTCGCCGGCCGGCCGCCCGGGTGACGCCGCCCCGCCGCCCCGCCGCCCGGTCCGGCCCCCGCCCCTCCGCCTCCTGCCCCTCTCCCCGGCCGTCCCGACCGGGAGACCCGTGAACCCTCCGGCGCCGCCCCGCGTACAGAGGGGCGGTGGTCGCCGGGCGGCGGCGCACCGCAACCGCGCCGCCGCCCGGGCCCGGCCCCGGCCGGTCCGCAGCGGTCCGGCCCGGACCCGCCCGCGCAGGCGGGCGGCGGACGGAAGGCGGTGCGCCCGGTGGCGGTGCGTCGGAGGACGACAGGAGCACTCGCCGGCGTCGCAGCGGTCCTGCTCGGCTGGGCGGCGGCGGGCCCCGCGGCCGCGCACGGCGCCATGGCCGACCCGCCGAGCAGGACCGTGGAGTGCGGCCCGGAGGGCGCCGCCGCCGCGGCCTCCCCGGCCTGCGCCGCCGCGGTGGCCGCGAGCGACCCGGGCGCCGTCCGGCGGTGGGACGATCTCCGCGTCGCCGGGGTGGCGGGCCGCGACCGGCAGCTGATCCCGGACGGCCGGCTGTGCAGCGGCGGCATCCCGGCCTACCACGGCCTCGACCTGGCCCGCGCCGACTGGCCCGCCGCACCCTTGACGTCCGGCGCGACCTTCACCTTCCGTTACCGCACCACCATCCCGCACCAGGGCGTCTTCCGGCTCTACCTCACCCGGGACGGCTGGGACCCGGCCCGGCCGCTGCGCTGGTCCGACCTGGACGCGCAGCCGTTCCTCCAGGCCGCCGACCCGCCGGTACGCGACGGCGCGTACGTGATGACCGGCCGCGTGCCGCAGGACCGGACGGGGCGGCACCTGGTCTACACCGTCTGGCAGACCACCAGCACGCCGGACACCTACTACTCCTGCTCCGACGTTGTCCTCCGGGCCTCCCGGGCCGCCGCCCCCGCCGCCCGGACGCACGCCACCCCGGGGAGCCGCGCGTCCACCGCCTCCACGGCGGTCCCGGCAGGCCCCGCTTCTCCGGCGGTCCCCGCCTCCCCGGCGGCCCCCGCCCCGCCGCCGTCCGCCGGCCGCACCTCCGCCCCCGCGGCGGCCGGGTCCCCGGCGCCCTCCGGGGCCGGCGGGCCCTCCGCGGATCCGCAGGCCGCGCCCGCCGCCGCCACCGCCCCGACCTCCGGGGGAGCGCCCCTGGCCGTCGGAGGTGCGGCCGCCGTCCTGCTCGCCGCGGTCGCCGCCGTCCTCGGTGCACGGCGCCGCCGCGGCCGCTCCGGCAGGCGCCCCCGCCGTCACGCCGCCTGATCCGCCGTCACGCGGCCCGACCGGCGGCCCGACCGGCGGCCCGTCCCGATCGGCGGCCCGTCCCGATCGGTGGTCCCGACCGTCGTGCCCGACTGCCCGACTGCCGCCGCACAGCCCTGCCGTCCGGCTCCGGCGCGGGCGTGCCCGCCGGGGACCGTGGACCGCGGCCCCTCCCCGCGCCGGCGGTCCGCGGATTCCGTCCGCGGAGTCCGGTCCGGCCCGCAGCGCACCCGGCCGGGGCGTCCTGCCCGGCAGCGCTGCCGCCCGGGCGCGTCCCTCGAACAGGCGCGGTGCCCCGGCACGTGCCCGGCGGTACCGCGGGCGGGCGCCGCGCGCAGGGCGGGCGCCGTGCGCAGGACGGGAGCCGTGCCGGGGGAGTGCCCGGCCGCGTCACGGCGGCGGGTGCCGCATCACCCCTGCGGCGTACGCCGCAGGGTCGCCCGTTCGCGCAGGACCCGTCCATTCGAGCACAACCCGCGCCGACCGGGGCCCACTTTCCGGAACCTCCCGTAACGGAACCGGGACGGTGAGTAGCGTCCCCGCCACCCGGTGAGTGAGGGAGGCCCCATGGGCGACATGAACCACTTCAGCTTCGGCTGGCTGACCCCCGTGATCTCGTACGTCATGGCGTGCGTCGGCTCGGCGCTCGGCCTGCGCTGCACCGTGCGGGCCCTGGCCGCCACGGGCAGCGCGCGCCGCAACTGGCTGGTCACCGGCGCCGTGGCGATCGGCTCCGGCATCTGGACCATGCACTTCGTCGCCATGCTGGGCTTCAGCGTCTCCGGCACCGAACTGCGGTACGACGTGCCGCTGACCGTGCTCAGCCTGGTGGTGGCGATGCTGGTGACGGGCCTCGGCGTGTTCGCCGTGGGGTACGGGCGCCACCGCAGCCGGTCGCTGGCGGTCGGGGGCCTCACCACCGGCGTCGGTGTCGCCTGCATGCACTACCTCGGGATGGCGGCGCTGCGGCTGCACGGCTCCGTCGGCTACGACCCGCCGCTGGTGGTGCTCTCGGTGCTGATCGCGGTCGTCGCCGCCACCGCCGCCCTGTGGGCCGCCCTCACCGTCCGGGGCGGCGCCGCGGCGGCGGGCGCCTCGCTCGTCATGGGCGTCGCGGTGAGCAGCATGCACTACACCGGCATGGCGGCCGTCCACATCCGGATGGACCCCGCGCGGGCCGCCCTGGGCGGCGCCACCGCCATGCAGTTCATCTTCCCGCTGGCGGTCGGCCTCGGCTCGTTCCTCTTCCTGACCTCGGCCTTCGTCGCGCTCTCGCCCACCGCGCGGGAGCGGGCCGCGTACGCGTCGGCGGACGGGCTGCGCGGCGACCCGGCCTCCGTCTGAGCGGTCCCCGCTCCGCCCCTCCCCGCACCACCGCCCCTCCCCGCCCCCCGGCAGGACCACCGCACACGGGATCGAGGAACCCATGCGACTTCCCCGCAGGCCGCCAGGCGGCTCCCCGGACGCCCCGCGCGCCGGCGCGCCGGCCCCCGACACCGGCGCGCCCGCCCGCCACGAGGGCCCCCGGAGGGCCGCCCGCACCCACCGCCGCGGCGCCCACGCCGGCCCGCGCGCGGCGGAGGAGCGGCCGGCGGCCCACGAGCGGCCCGCACACCAGCAGTCCGCACAGGACCGCCCCGCCCGCGAACGGTCCGCCCCCCGGGACACCGCACCGGCCGGGACCGCGCCCCCGCCCCGGCCGGTGCGGGCCGCCGCCCCGCGGGCGCCGCGCCCCCTCCTCCGCTCCCTGCGCCCCCGCTCCGTCCGCGCGAAGACGGTCGCCCTGCTGATGGTCCCGGTGGTCTCGCTGATGGCCCTGTGGGCCTTCGCCACCGTCAGCACCGCGCAGGACGTCTGGGACCTGCTGCGGCTCAAGGAGGTCCACCGCACCCTCCTCGACCCCGTCGAGGACACCGTCACCGCGCTCCAGGCCGAACGCGCCGCGGCGGGCCGCTACCTGGCCGCGCCCACCCCCGCCGCCCGTGCCGTCCTCCGCGGCCGGGCCGCGGCCACCGATCGCGCCGCCGCCCCGCTGGACCTCGGTCGCGACTACACCAGCGCCGACGCCGCCGGGCTCGGTGCGGACGCCGGCGCCCGGGTCTCCGCCCTCGTCACCCGGCTCCGGGGCCTGGCCGCGGTCCGCCGGGGCGTCGAGTCACGGCGGCTCGACTGGCCCGCCGCCTACCGTGCGTACGGCGACGCCGTGGACGGCGCCTTCGCCGTCACCGGCTCCCTGACGGGCCTCCAGGACCACGACGCGGCCTCCGACGCTCGGGTGCTGCTGGAGTTCTCCCGCGGCCGCGAGATGCTCGCCCGCGAGGACGCCCTGCTGGGCGCCGCCCACACCTCGGGCCGCCTCCCGGCCGCCGAGCAGCGGGAGTTCACCGGGGCCGCCCACACCCGCCGCGACCTCTACCTGCAGTCCGCCGCCGACCTCCGCCCCGCCGACCGCTCCGCCTGGCAGGCCGTCGCCGACTCCGCGGAGTGGAAGGCCCTCGCGTCCCTGGAGGACGCCGTCGCCGCCGCGCCCGCCGGACGGGCCGCCGCCGGCGCCGCCCCGGCCGCCCGGTGGGACGCCGCCGCGGGGACCGCCGCCCGGACCGTGCGCGCGGTGGAGGAGCAGGCCGGACGGGCCGCCGCGGGCCGTGCCGACCCGTACGTGATGGGCGTGTTCACCCGGTCCGGCGCGGCCGTCGCCCTCGGCCTGGTCGCCGTCCTCGCGTCGCTGCTGATCTCCGTGCAGGTGGGGCGGGCCCTGGTCGGCGAGCTCGTCGGCCTGCGCAACTCCGCCCTGGACCTGGCGGGCCGCCGCCTGCCGGCCGCCATGCGGCGGCTGCTGGCCGGGGAGGAGATCGACGTCGAGGCCGAGGCGCCGCTCTCCGCGGGCCGCGGCGACGACGAGATCGCCCAGGTCGCCGGCGCCCTGGAGACCGTGCACCGGGCCGCCCTCAAGGCCGCCGTCGAGCGCGCCGAGGTCCTGTCGGGCGTCTCGGGCGTCTTCGTCAACCTCGCTCGCCGCAGCCAGGTCCTGGTGCACCGTCAGCTCACCCTGCTGGACGCCATGGAGCGCCGCACCGAGGACCCGGCGGAGCTCGCCGACCTCTTCCGCCTCGACCACCTGACGACCCGCATGCGGCGCCACGCCGAGGGCCTGATCATCCTCTCCGGCGCCGCCCCCGGCCGCGCCTGGCGCAAGCCGGTCCCGATGCTCGACGTCGTCCGCGCGGCGGTCTCCGAGGTCGAGGACTACGCCCGGGTCGAGGTGCACCGCATGCCGCACGCCGCCGTCGCCGGGTCCGCGGTCGCCGACCTCACCCACCTCGTCGCCGAACTGGTGGAGAACGCCACCGCCTTCTCACCCCCGCACACGCGGGTCCACGTCCGCGGCGAGCAGGTCGGCAACGGCTACGTCCTGGAGGTCGAGGACCGCGGACTCGGCATGGGCGCCGAGGCCATGGCGGACGCCAACCGCCGTATCGCGGCCGCCGAACAGCTCGACCTCTTCGACAGCGACCGGCTGGGCCTCTACGTGGTCAGCCGCCTGGCCCGCCGGCACCAGGTCAAGGTGTCGCTGCGGCCCTCCGCCTACGGGGGGACCACGGCCGTGGTGCTGCTGCCGACGGCGCTGCTGGAGCAGGCCGCGGCCGGTCCGGCCCGGTCCGGCGGGGCGCGTCCGGGCGTCCGCCCCGCCCCCGGCGGCGCCGTCCGGCCCGCCGGCCCCGGTGCCGCTCCCGCGGGGCCGGTCCCCGTCCCGTCCGCCCCGCCCGGACCGGTCCGCCCCGCCGTCCCGGGCCCCGCCGGGCCCGCCGCGCACGAGCGGCCGGCCCACGAGCGGCCGGCCCACGGGCAGACCCCTGACGCGGCGCCCGCGCACGGGGAGCCGGCGCACGGGCCCGCCGCGCACGGGGAGCCCGTTCCGCAGCCGGCCGCACCCGGCGCCGCGGGGCCCGGCCCGCTCCCGTCCGGCCCGCCCCCCTCCGGTCCGGCCCCGTCCGGACCGCACGGCCCGCACGCCCCCGGGCAGCCCCTGCCCCTCCGGCCCGCGGCCGCCGCGCCGCGCCCCGCCGCCGGTGACTCCGGGCGGACGCCCCCGCCCCGCCGCCCCGCCCAGGGACCCCGGCCGCTGCCCCGGCAGACCGGCGTGCTGCGCCCGTTCGGTGCCGACGGCCGCAGCCCCGGGGTGCTGCGCCCCGTCCCCTTCCGGGCCGCCGACGGCGGTCCGCCCGGGTCCCCGGCGGCCCCCGCCGGACCACCGGACGCCACCCCGGGCGGGATTCCCGCCGGGACCCCCGGCGCAGCCCCTGCCGCGACCGCCCCCGCAACCGCCGCCGCGACCCCAGGCGGTGCCCCCGCAGCCGGTGCCTCGACAGGGCTGCCGCGGCGGGTCCGGCAGGCTAGTATCGCCCCTCAACTGCGGGAGGCACCGGCGCCCGTGGCGGGCCGTCGGCCCGCCCCCGCCGGACGCACCCCGGAGCAGGCCCGCGCGGCCATGTCCGCCTTCCAGAGCGGCTGGGCCCGCGGCACCGGCCGCCCCTCGCCCGCCCGCCGCTCCGCACCCGACCGGCCGTACGAAGGAGACGCAGGATGATCGGGACGACCCACAACTCCGGCGAGCTGAACTGGCTGCTGGACGAACTGGTGGACCGGGTGGCCGAGGTCCAGCACGCCGTGGTCCTCTCGGCGGACGGCCTCGCCATGGGGGCCTCGGCGGCCCTCGGCCGCGAGGGCGGCGAGCACCTTGCGGCGGTCGCCTCCGGCTTCCACAGCCTGGCCAAGGGCGCCGGGCGGCACTTCGGCGCCGGCGACGTGCGCCAGACCATGGTCGAGCTGGAGGGCGGCTTCCTCTTCGTCGCCGCGGCGGGGGAGGGCAGCTGCCTGGCCGTCTTCAGCTCCGCCGACGCCGACCTCGGCCTGGTCGCGTACGAGATGGCCCGCCTGGTCCGCAGGGTCGGCGAGCACCTGTACACGCCGCCGCGTGCCGCCGCCGGCAGCGGCGCGGCGGGCTGACCTGCGGTGCTGTTCCCGCCCGGCCCGCCGCCCGGCCCCCCGCGCGGGGAGCCGCCGGACCCCTCGTACGGGCCGCCGGCCGGCCCCCCGTACGAGGAGCCGCCCGACCCCGCCGCCCCGGCCGCCCGGCCGGGGTGGCCGGGGCGGCCGCGGCACCCGGCGCGCTGGTTCGACGACGACGCCGGACCGCTGGTCCGCCCGTACGCCGTCACCCGCGGCCGGACCGGCTCGGCCGACGGCGCCTTCGACCTGATCGCCCAGGTCGCCAGCGAGGTCCTGCCCCACGAGGACCCGCCGGTCGGGCCCGAGCAGGCGGCCATCCTCGACCTGTGCCGGTCCGGCCCGCTCTCGGTGGCGGAGGTCGCCGCCGGACTGGACCTGCCGCTCGGCGTGGTCCGGGTGCTGCTGGCCGACCTGCTGGACGCCGCGTACATCCGTGTCAGCCGGCCGCTGCCGCCCGCCCTGCTCCCCGACGAGCACATCCTCAGGGAAGTGATCAATGGACTCCGTGCGCTCTGAGAGATCCCCGCACGCCCCCGCCGCCGCACCGGAGGGGGGCGGCGGGGACGGCCAGGTGCTGGCGCTGAAGATCCTGGTGGCCGGCGGCTTCGGCGTCGGCAAGACCACCCTGGTCGGCGCGGTCAGCGAGATCCGGCCGCTGCGCACCGAGGAGCAGCTGACCGAGGCCGGTGCGGGCGTGGACGACCTGGACGGCGTGGAGCAGAAGACCACCACCACGGTCGCCATGGACTTCGGCCGGATCACCATCCGGGAGGGGCTGTCGGTCTACCTCTTCGGGACCCCCGGCCAGGACCGCTTCTGGTTCCTGTGGGACGAGCTCGCCCAGGGCGCCCTGGGGGCGGTCGTGCTCGCCGACACCCGGCGGCTGGACGACTGCTTCCCGGCGGTGGACTTCTTCGAGCGGCGCGGCATCCCGTTCGTGGTGGCGGTGAACCGTTTCACCGGCGCCCCCGACCACGCGGCGGAGGACGTGGCGCTCGCCCTCGACCTGGACCCGGGCACACCGGTGATGCTGTGCGACGCCCGCAGCCGGGCGTCCGGCAAGGAGGTCCTGATCCGGCTGGTGGAGCACGCCGGGCGGGTGCACGCCGCCCGCCTGCTGGAGACGTCCGGGAGCGGCCCCGCGGCCCGCTGACCCCGTCCCGCACGGGCGGCGGCCGCACGGGGGACGCAGCGGCCCCGCCCGGGGTCCGGGCGGGGCCGCTGCGGTCCGGGCGCGCCGCCCTGCGGCGCGGCGCGCAGGGCTACAACGCGGCGGGCTCGCCGTGCTGGGCCGGGACGGCGGCCTCCTCCGCGCCGGGGTGCGGCTCCCCGGCGTCGGCGCCGTCCTCGCGGAACGGCCGGTCGCCGGAGAGCACGGCCTCCAGCTGCTCGCGGTCCAGCTCCTTCGTCCAGTGGCCGATCAGGACGGTCGCCACGGCGTTGCCCGCGAAGTTGGTGAGCGCGCGGGCCTCCGACATGAAGCGGTCGATGCCGACGATCAGGCCGACGCCGTCCACCAGCTCCGGGCGGTGCGACTGCAGGCCGCCCGCCAGGGTGGCCATGCCGGCGCCGGTGACGCCGGCCGCGCCCTTGGAGGCGACGACCATGAAGAGGAGCAGCGAGACCTGCTGGCCGACGGAGAGCGGCCGGTCCATGGCCTCGGCGATGAAGAGCGCCGCCATGGTGAGGTAGATGGCGGTGCCGTCGAGGTTGAAGGAGTACCCGGTCGGCACGGTGATGCCGGCGACCGGACGGCTCACACCGAGGTGCTCCATCTTGGCGATGAGTCGGGGCAGGGCGCTCTCGGAGGAGGACGTGGAGAGGATGAGCAGGAACTCGCGGCCGAGGTAGCGGAGCAGCGCGAGGATGTTCACCCCGGCCGCCAGCCGCAGCAGGCCGCCGAGCACGACCAGGACGAAGAGCAGGCAGGTGGCGTAGAAGCCGAGCATGATCATCGCCAGGCTCTTCAGGGCGTCGACGCCCGTCGCCCCGACCACCGCGGCCATCGCGCCGAAGGCGCCGACCGGGGCCGCCCACATGATCATCTGCATGATGCGGAAGACCAGCCGCTCCAGGTGCTTCACCCCGCGCAGCACCGGCTCGCCCGCCGGGCCCAGCGCCTGGAGCGCGAAGCCGACCAGCAGGGCCACCAGCAGCGTCTGCAGCACCTCGCCCTCGGTGAGGGCCGAGACCAGCGAGGTGGGGATGATGCCGAGCAGGAAGTCGGTGGTGCCCTCCGCGGCACCGCCCGCCTGGGCCTGTCCCGCCTTGCCGATCGCCTCGGTGAGGTGCAGGCCGGAGCCGGGGTGGACCAGGTTGCCGACCACCAGGCCGATGGCCAGCGCCACGGTCGACATCACCATGAAGTAGCCGATGGCCAGGCCGCCGACGGCGCCGACCTTGGCGGCCTTCCGGACCGAGCCGATGCCCAGCACGATCGTGCAGAAGATCACCGGGCTGATCATCATCTTGATCAGGTTGACGAAGCCCGTGCCGAGCGGCTTCAGCTCCACGGCGACGCCCGGCGCGGTCAGCCCCAGCACGATGCCGGCGACCACGGCGGCGATGACCGCGAGGTAGAGGTAGTGGGTTCTGTCCCGGCGGCGGCCCGGTACGGGGCCCGCCTCGGGGGCGGCGGACGTCATGAGCGGCTCCTTCGGCCCGGCGGCAGCGGCGGGCTTCGACGGCGGCCCGGGTGGTGGGCCGCTCCGACTATGGGGGGCGGAGTGAGCCGGGTCACGTTTGCGTTCATAACGTTCACGCCCCGCCGCCCCGCCGCCCCGCTCCCGCGCGGCGTGCGGCAGGCCGCGCACCAGTGCGTGCCCGGACGTGCCCGGACGCACCCGCACGCACCCGCACGCACCCGCCCATGCCCGCACGCGTCGCCCGGCCGCCGGGCGGCCGCCGGGCGGGCCCGCCGAACCCGGGGACGGCCGCCGGCCCGGCCCGGGGCACACTGTGGGGCATGACCGCACGCCCCGCCCGCCCGCGCCGCGCCCCGCGCCGCCGAGCCCCGCGCCGCGGGCGCCCCCGCAGCCTCGCCGGGCAGCTCTTCGCGGTCCAGACCGTCATCGTCGCCGCCGTCGTCGCCGGCGGCGCGCTCCTCGCCTGGTTCAGCGCCGCCGCCCGCGCCGAGGACGCCGCCCGCCGCCAGGCCGTCTCCGCCGCCCGCGCCGTCGCCGACTCGCCCTCGGTCCTCGCCGCCGTCCGCGCCCCCGACCCCTCCGCGCTCCTCCAGCCGTACGCCGAGCGCGTCCGGCGCGACACGGGCGTCGACTTCGTCACCATCATGGACACCCGCGGCATCCGCTGGACCCACCCCGACCCGTCCCGGATCGGCGAGCCGTTCCTCGGCCACATCGACGGCGCCCTCGCCGGGGGCACGGTCCAGGAGACCTGGACCGGCACCCTCGGCCCCTCCGTCCGCGTCGTCACCCCTGTCCTCGACGGGCGCCACCGGGTCGTCGCCCTCGTCAGCGCCGGCATCACCGTCGGCTCCATCAGCGCCCGGCTGCGCCCCCTGCTCCTCGCCGTGGCCGCCGTCGCCGCGGCCGCCCTCGCCGCCGGCGGCCTCGCCACCTACGTGGCCAACGCCCGGCTGCGCCGCCACACCCACGGCATGGGCGCCGCCGAACTGGCGCGGATGTACGAGTACCACCAGGCCACCCTCCACTCCGTGCGCGAGGGCCTGCTCCTCCTCGACGGGGACCACCGGGTCGCCCTGTGCAACGACGCCGCCCGCGCCCTGCTCGCCCTCCCCGACGACGCCGAGGGCCTGCCCGTCGACCGGCTCGGCCTGCCCGCCCCGCTCACCGCGGCGCTCCTCGGCGCCCCGCCCCGCCGCGACGAGGTCCACCTCACCGCCGAGCGGGTGGTCGTGCTCAACACCTCCGCCATCGGCGACACCCCGGCCCCCGGTGACGCCGCCGGCGGCGCGACGGGTGACACGACCGGCGACGCGACCGCCGGCGGGGGCCGCGGGCTCGGCACCGTCGTCACCCTCCGCGACCACACCGAGCTGCAGGCGCTCAGCGGCGAACTCGACTCCGTCCGCGGCTTCGCCGAGTCCCTGCGCTCCCAGGCCCACGAGGCCGCCAACCGGCTGCACGCCGTGGTCTCGCTGATCGAACTGGGCCGCACCGACCAGGCCGTCGAGTTCGCCACCGCCGAACTCGCCCTCGCCCAGGAGCTCACCGACCGCGTCGTCGGCGCCGTCTCCGAACCCGTCCTCGCCGCCCTGCTCCTCGGCAAGGCCGCCCAGGCCGCCGAGCGCGGCGTCGACCTCGCCCTCACCGAGGACAGCCGCATCGACGACCGGGTCCTCCCCGACACCCTCCCCGCCCGCGACCTGGTCACCGTCCTCGGCAACCTCGTCGACAACGCGGTGGACGCCGCCGTCGAGGGCGCCGCCCGCCACCCGGGCCCGCCCGCCGTCACCGTCACCGCCCGCACCGAGGGCCCCGCCCTGCTCCTGCGGGTCGCCGACACCGGTCCCGGCCTCGACCCGGACGCCCTCCGGCGGGTCTTCGACCGGGGCTGGTCCACCAAGCACGACGCCGGGCCCTCCGGGGCCCGCGCCCACGGCCGCGGCCTCGGCCTCGCCCTGGTCGCCCAGGCCGCCCGGCGCAACGGCGGCACCGTCGAGGCCGGCGGCGGTGAGGACGGCGGCGCCGTCTTCACCGTGCGGCTGCCGCTGGCCCGCGGTCCGCGGCCCGCCGCGGCCAGAAGCGCCCCGGAAGCCGCCGCCCCGGAGGCCGCCGCCCCGCCGTCCGCCGCCCCGCCGTCCGCCGCCCCGCCGTCCGCCGCCCCGCCGTCCGCCGTCCCGCAGGCCGCCGCAGCGGGCGGGGCGGAGCAGCCGTGACGGCCCCGGGAGCGACCCCCGAAGCCGCGCCCGGCGGCAGGCGCGCCCTCGACGTGCTGGTCGTCGAGGACGACCCGGTCGCGGCGGCCGCCCACACCCTCCACGTCGGGCGCACGCCCGGCTTCCGACCCGTCGGCACCGTCCACACCGCGGCCGCCGCCCGCCTCCTCCTGGACCGGCGGCGCGACGAGGGCACCCCCGTCGACCTGCTGCTCCTCGACCTGTACCTGCCGGACGGCCACGGCCTCGGGCTCTGCCGCGCCCTGCGCGCCGCCGGGCACACCACCGACGTCATCGCCGTCACCTCGGCCCGCGACCTGGGCATGGTCCGGCAGGCGGTCTCCGCCGGGGTGGTGCAGTACCTGCTCAAGCCGTTCGGCGGCGCCGCGCTGCGCGACCGCCTGGAGCGGTACGCCCGCTTCCGCGACACCCTCGCCCGGCCGGGCGAGGCCGCCGGGCAGGACGAGGTCGACCAGGCCTTCGCCGCGCTGCGCACGCCCGAGCGGACCGGCCTGCCCAAGGGCCTCAGCGCGCCCACCCTCGACGCGGTCACCGCCGCGCTGCGGGACGCCGCCGAACCGCTCTCCGCCCGCACGGTCGCCGAGCAGGTCGGGGTCTCCCGGATCACCGCCCGCCGCTACCTGGAGCACCTGGCCGCCGCGGGCCTGGCCGCCCGTGAGCCCCGGTACGGCCAGGTCGGCCGCCCCGAACTCGGCTACCGCTGGCAGGGCGGCCCGGCCGTCTGACGGGCCGCCGGCCCCGCGTGGACGCGTCGGCCCCGCCGGGGCGTGCCCCAGGGGCGGACCGCCGCCGTGCCACGGCCCCGGAGCGGCCCGTGGAGGCCGGAGGTGCCGGCGGGCCGCGGCCGGAGCCGCCGCCGACCCGATGCCGGGGCGGGCCCGCCCCGGCTACAGTGGCCCGGTGCGTGAAACACCCGAGGAGCTCGCCGCACTCCAGGCCCTGCTCGACGCCTCCCTGTCCCGCTCCTCCGCCCACCTCCGCTCGATCACGGCCGGGCACACCCTGACCGCGGAGCAGCTCACCCGGGTCCTGACCGGCGTGTGCACGCTCGCCCTGTCCACCGTGACGGCGGGGGGCGAGCCGCGCATCAGCGGTGTGGACGGGCACTTCCTGCACGGCACGTGGTGCTTCGGCACGGCGCGCAGCGCCGCCAAGGCCCGCCACCTGGCCGCCCGCCCTGCCGCCAGCGTCGCGCACATGCGCGGCGAGGACCTGGGCGTGTTCACGCACGGCACGGTGGAGACCCTCAACCCCGAGGCCGGCGGGCCGGCTGCGGACTGGCCGGACCTGCTCGCGTACGTCAAGGGCGTCTACGGCGAGGACGCCTTCGACTGGGACGGCGACGTGGTCTTCTACCGGCTGCACCCGCACTGGATGACCGTCTACGCCCCCGACGCCGCGAGGCTCGCCGTCCAGTGACGGCAGGCGCACGGCCGCCCCGCGGCGGGCGGCGGCCCTGCCGTGTGCGCTGCCGCCGCCCGGCGCCCTCCGGGGCACCCGGTGCCCTGCGGGGCGGCCGGCGCCGCACCCCGCCGTGCGGCGCCCCCGGCGGTCCCCGCCACCGGGCCTCGGCGGCCGGCCCCGCTCAGGCCCGGCGGTCCGCCAGCACCAGGTAGCGGTCGTCCGCGTCCGTGTAGCGCGCGAGGTCCCAGCCGGCGGCGGCCAGCACCGGCCGCAGGTTGGGCTCGGCGCGCAGGTCGTCCGGGGTGAGGGCGCGCCCGTGGCGGGCCGCGAGCGCGGCCCGGCCGACCGGGTGGAACAGCGCCAGCCGCCCGCCGGGCCGGGTGACGCGGGCCAGTTCGGCCAGGGCGGCGGCCGGGTCCGGCAGGTGGGAGACGAGCCCGGCGCCGAAGACCGCGTCCAGGCGGGCGTCCGGCAGCGGGAGCCGGGCGCAGTCCGCCACCAGCAGCCCGGCCGTGCCGCCGCGGCCTGCGGCGGCCGCGGCGCGCAGCATCGCCGGGGTGAGGTCGGCGCCGAGGACCGTGCCGCCGTCGCCGACGGCGGCACGCAGCGCCGGCAGGGCGCGGCCGGTGCCGCAGCCCGCGTCGAGCACCGCCTGACCCTCCGTCAGGCCGAGTTCGGCGACGGCCTTCGCGTAGCGGGGGCCGTCGTCGGGGAAGCGCTCCTCCCAGTCCGCGGCGCGCGGGGTGAAGAACGCCCGGGTGCGCGTGTGCTCCGACCGTGCCGCCACCAGCGCGGCGAACCGGTCCAGCACCGCGTCCCGCCACGGGGCCAGCTCGGCCAGCCGCCGCGGCGCGGCCTCCAGTGCCGCCCCGCCGCCGTGGGCCCCCGGCTCCTCCGCGGCGAACACCTCCACGGTCTCCGCCACCGCCTCCAGGTGGAACTGCAGCCCCCACGCCGACGCGCCCACCCGGTACGCCTGCACCGGGTAGCGGTCGCCCGTGGCCAGCAGGACCGCGCCCGGCGGCAGCGCCACCGTGTCGCTGTGCCACTGCAGCACCCGGCGGTCGTCCGGTCCGGACCCGGCGAACAGCGGGTCGGACGCCGCCGCCGCGGTCGGCCGCACCGGCTCCCAGCCCACCTCCGGGCCCGCCTCCCCCCGCCGCGCGGCGCCGCCCGCGGCCTCCGCGAGCAGCTGCGCGCCCAGGCAGAGGCCGAGGACCGGCAGCTCGGCCGCGAGGGCCAGCCGCAGCAGCGCCAGCTCCGCCCGCCGGGAGGGGAAGCCCTCGTCGCGCCAGGCGTCCTGCGGACCGCCCATCACCACGAGCGCGTCGACGTCCAGCAGCTCGCCGGGCACCTCCTCGCCCAGGTGCGTGCGGCAGTGCCGCAGCTCCAGCCCGGCCCGCCGCAGCGCGTCGCCCGCCGCGTAGGGGCCCTCACCGGCCCCGTGCTCGACCACCAGCACCGCCACGGATCGCTCCCTCCGCCTGCATCCGACCGTGCCCGCATCGTACGGGCCGCCTGCCGGCCGGGGGCCGCCCGCCGCCGGCCCGCGGCCGTCTTCCGGCCGGCCTGTCCCGCCTCCACGGTCCCGGCCCGGGGAGCCGCCCCCGCCCGCAGGGCGTGCACGCACCCCGCGGGCCCCTCCCGCGGCCGCCGACCCGCCCGCCGCAGCCGCTGGCGCGGCCGCCGCGACCGGCAGCCCGGCTGCGGCGGCCGCCGTCCCGGGGCCGGGTCAGCAGCAGCCCCCGGCGCCCGGCGCCTCCTGGGGCGGGGCGCCGGTGCCGAGGGCGACCGGGACGGGGGCGGCGGCCGGGGCCGCGCAGCAGCCGCCGCCCGCGTCCTGCTGCGCGTCGGGCCGGTCGAAGAGGCCTGCGCCGCCGCACACGCCGGTCTCCGGCAGGGTGAGCTCGACGCGCTCGGCGGCCTCCCGGTCGCCGGCGAGGTGGGCGGCGACGGAGCGGACCTGCTCGTAGCCGGTCATGGCGAGGAAGGTCGGGGCACGGCCGTAGGACTTCATGCCGACCAGGTGGACGCCCCGCTCGGGGTGGGAGAGCTCGCCCGCGCCGTGCGGCGGGACGGTGCCGCAGGAGTGCCGGTTGGGGTCGATCAGCGGCGCGAGGGCGGCGGAGGCCTCGAGGCGCTCGTCCAGACCGAGCCGCAGCTCGGTCAGGAAGGACAGGTCGGGGCGCAGGCCGGTCAGGACGACGATCTCGTCCAGGTCCCCGGCGCGGCGGCCGTCCTCGGAGACGAGGGCGAGCCTGTCGCCGCTCCGCTCGACGGCGGCGGTGCGGAAGCCGGTCAGGGCGACGGCGTGGCCGCTCTCGACGGCGGCCCTGGCGGCGAGCCCGAGGGCGCCCCGGGCGGGGAGCTGGTCGGCGCTTCCGCCGCCGAAGGTCGAGCCGGTGATGCCGCGGCGCAGGACCCACACGGCGTGGGTGCCGCTCTCCTCCTCGGCCAGGCCGGCGAGTGCGGCCAGGGCGGTGAAGGCGGAGGCGCCGGAGCCGACGACGGCGGTGCGCCGGCCGGCGTACCGGGCGCGGACGGCGGGGTCCCCCAGGTCCGGGACGCGGTAGGAGATGCGGGCGGCGTGGGTCCTCTCGCCGACCGCGGGCAGGCCGTCGGCGCCGAGGGGGCCGGGGGTGGACCAGGTGCCGGAGGCGTCGACGACCGCGGCGGCGGTGATCCGCTCCTCGGTGCCGTCGGCGCGGGTGACGTGGACGGTGAAGGGCTGGTCCTCGCGGCCGGAGTCGACGACGCGGTCGCGGCCGGCGCGGGCGACGCCGGTGACCCGGGCGCCGCAGCGGACCCTGTCGCCGAGGGCGTCGGCGAGCGGCTGCAGGTACAGCTCCACCCAGTCGGCGCCGGTCGGGTAGGAGGCGGGGTCGGGGCGGGTCCAGCCGGTGGGGGCGAGGAGCTTCTCGGCGGCGGGGTCGACCAGTTCGGCCCAGGGGGAGAACAGCCGCACGTGGCCCCACGCGCGCACCGCGCTGCCGGCGGCCGGGCCCGCTTCGAGCACCAGGGCGGGCAGGCCGCGCCCGGTGAGGTGGGCGGCGGCGGCGAGCCCGACCGGGCCGGCGCCGATGACGAGGACGGGCAGGTCGGAGCCTTCGGGCATGGCGATGGTCCCCTTCGCGGTGGGCGGGGCGGCGGCACTCCCGCCCCCCGGCTGATTCGACAAGCGTCGATGTGCTGGCGGTCCCGACCTTGCCACCCGGGATCGACCGGTGTCAACATAGACACATGTCGAATCCGAAGGTGCCGGTCCTGGAGCCGGACGCCGCGCCGTGCTGCCCGCCGATCACCTCGGCCGAGCTGTCCGCCGAGGACGCGGTGCGGATGGCCGCGATGTTCAAGGCGCTGTCCGACCCGGTCCGGCTGCGGCTCTTCTCCAGGGTCGCCTCGCACCCCGGCGGGGAGGCGTGCGTGTGCGACATCCAGGACGTGGGGGTGTCCCAGCCGACCGTCTCCCACCACCTGAAGAAGCTCCGCGAGGCGGGCCTGCTCACCAGCGAGCGGCGCGGCACCTGGGTCTACTACCGGGTCGCACCCTCGGTGGTGGCCGGGATGGCCGCCCTGCTCGACCTGTCCCGCTGACCCGGAGGAGCACCCGGTGCCGCACGCCGCCGCCACCCTCGGCCCGATGGGGCCCGAGCACGCCGAGCAGGTCCTCGCGATCTACCGGGCGGGCATCGAGGAGGGCAACGCCACCTTCGAGACCGCCGCCCCGGCCTGGGACGCCTTCGACGCCGCCCGGCTCCCCGGCCACCGGCACGTCGCGCTGGGGGCGGCCGGCGAGGTGCTGGGCTGGGCCGCGGTGAGCGCGGTCTCCGCCCGGCCCGCGTACGCGGGCGTCGTCGAGCACTCCGTGTACGTGCACCCCGGCGCGCGCGGCCGCGGCGTCGCCGGCGCCCTGCTCCGGGAGCTGATCGCCTCGACCGAGGCGGCCGGGATCTGGACCATCCAGTCCGGGGTGTTCCCGGAGAACACCGCGAGCCTCGCCCTCCACGCCCGGGCGGGGTTCCGGGTGATCGGCACCCGCGAGCGTGTCGCCCGCCACCGCGGGACCTGGCGCGACGTGCTGCTGATCGAGCGCCGCAGCCCCGTCGTCGACTGACCCCGTGCGCACGCAGACGGCCCCGCCCCGTCCGGGGCGGGGCCGTCGGCGTGCGGCGGGGGTGCGGCTACTCGGCCGGGGCGGCCGCGCGGCGGCGGCCGAAGACCGGCGCGACCAGGAGCAGGCCGGCCGCCCCGCCGACCAGCTGCGCGGCGATGAAGCCGGGCAGCGAGCCCGGCGCGATGCCGGCGAAGGTGTCGGTGAACGCGCGGCCGATCGACACCGCCGGGTTGGCGAAGGAGGTGGAGGAGGTGAACCAGTACGCGGCGCCGATGTAGGAGGCGACCGCGACGGGTGCGAACCGGAGGTGGTCGGTCCTGGCCAGGCCGAGGACCAGCAGCACCAGGCCGGCGGTGGCGACGGCCTCGCCGAGCAGCAGGTGTCCGGCCGAGCGGTCGTGGGCCGACCACTCCACCAGCGCCCGGCCGAACATGGCGTCCGCCAGGACCGCCCCGCCGATCGCCCCCGCGACCTGCGCCGCGATGTAGGCGGCGACCTCGCGCGGGCCCGGGCCCCTCGGGTCCCTGCGGCCGGTCCACCACGCGGCGAGCGTGACGACCGGGTTGAAGTGCGCGCCCGATACCGGGCCGAGCAGCAGGATGAGCACGCCGAGGCCGAACACGGTGGCCAGCGAGTTGGCCAGCAGCTGCAGGCCGACGTCCCTGCTGAGCCCGGCGGCCTGGATGCCGGAGCCCACCACCACCGCGACCAGTGCGGCGGTGCCCACGAGCTCGGCCGCCACCCGGTTCGCCAGCGGGGCCGCCGGCGGCTCGGCGGCGCGGGGGTCCCCCCGGTCGGGGGCCGGGTCGGCCCCCGCCGCGGTGGTCTCGGGTACGGCCGCGTCTGTGGCGTTCATCAGGGCACTCCTGTGCGGGGGGCGGGGCGGGGCGGGGCGTGCCGCCGGGTCGGGACCGGGGTGGTTCAGCAGGACCGCCTGCGGCCGGCCGCGGAGGCCTCGCGGGCGGTGGCCGCCAGCCCGGCGAGCTCCGCCGCCAGGGCCGCGATGGCCTCGGGACGCAGCGAGTAGTAGGTGAAACGCCCGCAGGGCTCGGTGTCGACCAGGCCCGCGTCCCGCAGGGCCCTGAGGTGGTTGGACAGGTTGGTCTGCTTGGCGCCGGTCTCCTCCACCAGGTGCGTCGTGCACAGCGCCTCACGGGCGAGGAGCCGCACGATCTGCATCCGCAGCGGGTCGGCCAGCACCTTCAACACATCACCGTCGACTGACGTCACCATGGGCTGATACGTTACCGGGCGCCGGGCCCGCCTGGCGAGTCCCCTCCCCGGCCGCCCCCCGGGGCACTGAGCCGCACCCATCGAAGGAACCACGACGATGCCCGCTCCCGCCGCCTCCGTGCTGTTCGTCTGCATCCACAACGCCGGCCGCTCGCAGATGGCCGCCGGCTTCCTGCGCCACCTCGCCGGCGACCGCGTCGAGGTCCGCTCCGCCGGCTCGGCCCCCGGCGACCGGGTCAACCCGGCCGCCGTCGCCGCGATGGCCGAGCTGGGCATCGACATCTCCGACCGGATCCCGAGGATCCTCACCACCGAGGCCGTCCAGGCGTCCGACTACGTCATCACCATGGGCTGCGGCGACGCCTGCCCGTACTTCCCCGGCAGGAAGTACCTCGACTGGACGCTCGACGACCCGGCCGGCCGTGGAGTCGAGGCCGTCCGCCCGATCCGCGACGAGATCAGGGGCCTCGTCGAGGGCCTCGTCGCCGAGATCGACGCCCGGTCCGGGCAGGAGGGCTGACACCCCCGCGGCCGGCACCGCGCCGGCCCGCGCCGACGTCCGCTCCGCCGGCTCCGGGAGGGCCCGGCCCCCGGCGGCCGGCCGTGGGGGCCGGGAGCCGCGCCGCCGGCCGGCGGGAGCCCTCAGGGGCCGCCGAGGAGGACCTCCCCGGCCTCGCGCACCGCGTAGGCCACCAGGACGTACCCGGCCGCCGGGTCGGCCCACCACCAGCCGGCCAGGGAGTTGAGCACCAGGCCGGCCAGCACGGCGGCGGCCAGCAGGCCGTCGACCAGGGTGACCCGGCCCTCGGTCCTCAGCACCGGGTTGTCCAGCGCGCCGCCGATCCGGGCCTTGCCCGCGGCGAGCGCGAGCATCACCGCGGCGGTCACCGCGGTCCAGGCGATGCCCAGCGGCGAGGGGTGCGGGCGGAAGCCGGCGGCCAGCACCCAGGTGGACTGCACCAGCAGGTAGGCGGCCAGCAGCGCGAAGCCCCCGCCGATCAGCTTCAGTGCGCGCCTGCGGCGCTCCTCCCCGGTGCCGGACAGCTCCCAGACCACGACGGCGGAGGCGCCGATCTCGATCAGCGAGTCCAGGCCGAACCCGGCCAGGGCGACCGACCGCGCCGCGACCGCCGCGACGGCGAGCACCGCGATGCCGGCCACGTTCCAGCCGAGGGTGGCGTACTCCAGGGCGAGGCCGCGGCGGAGCAGGCTCCGGCGGGCGGTGTCATCGGTGCGGGCCACCGCGCGATTGTCCCAGAGCCCCGCCGGCCGCCCGCGGCCGGGCCGGGCGCCCTGCGGGGGGAGGCCGGGTGACGCCGCGTCAGCCGTGCTCGCGGGCCAGCCGGTCCAGGCCCTCCAGGAGGCCGGGGAGGGAGGGCCCGCGGCCCACGGGCAGCACCTGGCCGGGCTCCTCGTCGAGGAGGACGAAGGCGATGTCGTCCGTGCGGGCGACCAGGCTCCAGCCGGGCCCGTCGGCGCGGACGGTGCGGGCGCCGTCCGCGGCGGGGGCGGAGCGCACCCGGCCGGGCGGGGGTGGGTCCCCGAGGTAGGCGGCGGCCTCGCGGAGCACCCGGGCGACGCCCTCGTGCCCGGGGCCGCTCCCCGGTGCGGCGAACCGCACCCCGGCGTCGGTGGAGCCGCGCCAGGCGCGCCAGTCGCGGCCCACGTCGTCGGCGCCCATGCGCCGCTGGGCGGGCCCCCACGCCCCGGGGTCGGGCGGGGCCAGCAGCGGCCCGTCGGCGCCCTCCGGGTCGTGCGGCGCGGGCACGCCGGGGGCCTGCACGGCGAGGGCCAGCGGCCAGCCGGCCCGGGTCGCCACCACGGTCCGCTCCGGCGGGTCGAGGTCGTACTCCAGGCCGCAGTCCCAGGCCGCGACGGCGCAGCCGACGAGCGCCGCGTCGTGGGTGACCAGGGTCCAGCGGGCGCCGGCGGCGTCCTGCCCGAGGACGAGCCCGTACCCCGCCTCCCACGGCTCCAGGGCGAGCGCCCCGCAGGCGGCCGGGTAGTCGTCGGCGAGCACGCTCGGGAACTGCGCGGGGGTCAGCAGCAGCCCGGTGAGGACGTAGAACGCGTCCTCGTCGGCGGTCGTCACCACGGTCCTCCTCGGGGTGCGGGCGCGGCGCGGGCCGCCCGGTGCGCGCAGACTAGCCAGGCCGCGGCGCGGCGTCGAGAGGTGTACGGAGCAACCCGCCCGCCCCGGACGGGCCGCGCGGGTCCGGGGCGGGCGGGCCGGGACGGGGTCCGGCCGGGTCCCGGGTCAGTGCGTGGACACGTCGTCGTAGACGCGGGCCGCCGCGGTGCCCTGGTGGGTGCCGTAGAGCAGGCCGTTGGTCCAAGCCCCGGTGGAGTCGGTGTCGCGGTGGCTGCTGACGCCCACGATCCAGCCCCAGCCGCGGCCGAGCCCCAGGCCGGCGACCCAGGGGCCGCCGCTGCAGCCGTGGCCCATGTCGCACCGCAGGACCAGGGTGTCGTCGGCCGCGCCGACGGGGGAGACGGGCCCCTCGCAGTACCAGAGGTCCTGGCCGTCGAGGTCCGTCCGCCGGTAGCCGTCGAGCGGGTACCCGAAGGTGAACACGTCGGAGAAGGACGTGCCGCCGTCGAAGCGGATGCCCTGCGCGCCGACGGTGTCCTCCAGGTCGCCGCGGGCCGCCTGCGGGTAGAAGGCGAGGGCGGCGACGTCGTAGTGCCAGTCGCCGGTGTTCTGCCAGGCGGGCGTGGTGCCCGCGTACCGGAAGGTCCAGCGGCCGTACGGCTCCGTGCCGCCGCCCGCGTCCGGCACGAAGACGAAGTTGCGGTAGAAGGCGGCCTTCCCGCCGGCGCCCGGGTGGACGCAGTGGCCGGCGGTCCACACCGTGTCGCGGTTCTCGGCGCTGACGACGGCGGCGCTGCACCGGGCGTCCCCGACGGGGGTGGTGAAGTACAGCTGGCCGATGCTGCGGGCCGGCATCATTCCCTGGCCGCCCCAGCGGCGGGCGGTGGGCACCTGGAGCGGGCCGGTGGCGTTCTCCGGGCCGGAGCTGTCCCGCTGCACCTGCTCGGGGGCGCTGCCGGGGACGCTGCGGGGCGTCCCGGGCCTCTCCGGCTTCCCGGCGGTGGAGGGGGCCCCGGCGGCGCCCTTCGGCGCGTGCTGCGCCCGGGGCATCGGCATGGCCCTGGCGGCGCGCATCCGGGCCTTCGTCCAGTACGCGTCGATGCGTGCGGCCTCGGCCCGGCTCGCGGTGACGCCGGCCGAGGCGGTGGCGGTCGGCCGGGGGCGGGCGGCGTCGTGCGCGGGGCTGCCGGCGGCGGGGGCCGCGGCGGCCGCCGGGGCGAGGACGCCCGCGAGCAGCAGGGCCGCGGCGGCGAGCGGTGCGCGGGAGCGCAGCCGCCGGAGCGGCGGACGGTGGTCGGTCACGTCTCCTCCTCGGTTCCGCGGTGCCGCGCGGGCTCCGTACCGCGCCGCCGCCCCGCACGGAGGTCCGTGCGGGGCTGCGGGGCGGCGGCGCGGGACCTGCGCCGCGGCGCCGTCCCCCGGAGGACGTGCGGCCCGGGGTCGTGCGGGGCGGGACGCCCCGGCTGCCGGGCGGCTGTTCGAGTCACCTGCCGCCACCGTAGGGACGGGCCTCGGGGCCCGCCAGCACGTAGGGCCGAACGGGTGACACCCGCGGCCGCACCGGCCGCGTCCGGGCGGCCGGACGCGGGCCGTCCGGTGCCGGGCCGTGCCCCGGGCGGCGCGGGCGCGTTGGACAGGGTGCCGGACGTGCGGACCGGCGTCGGGAGTGCTGCCGGTCAAGGCGGTCGGGGGTGGGCCGGCGCACTCTCCGGCGGCCGGTCCCGCGTGGCGGAGGATCGGCCCGAGGAGGCGTCAATTAAGGTTAGCCTTACCTAAAGAGTGAACCCCGGGCGTCCCCGCCCGCGTATCCCCCGCCTCCCCGCGTACCCGCCCCGCCGTACCGGCCCCGCACCCCCCGCCGTCCGTCCCGCCCGACCGCACCACCCCGCACCCCCTCCAGCCGCCCGCCCGACCGCACCACCCCGGAGCCCCGCCATGACACCCGCCGTCGGCACCCCCCTCGACCGCCCCGTCCCCCCGGGCCGCTCCGCCCCGCCGCTCCCCGCCGGGGAGGCCGTGCTGCGCCGCCAGCGCGCCCGCGAGTCCTCCGCCCGCACCTACGCCCGCTCGTTCCCCATCGTCCCGGTGCGCGCCCAGGGCATGACCGTCGAGGGCGCCGACGGCCGCCGCTACCTCGACTGCCTCTCCGGCGCGGGCACCCTCGCCCTCGGCCACAACCACCCCGTGGTCCTCGAGGCCGTCCGGCGCACCCTCGACAGCGGCGCCCCGCTGCACGTCCTCGACCTCGCCACCGCGGAGAAGGACGACTTCACCACCGCCCTCTTCGAGACCCTGCCGCCCGCCTTCGCCGACCGGGCCCGCATCCACTTCTGCGGCCCCGCCGGCACCGACGCCGTCGAGGCGGCCCTCAAGCTCATGCAGACCGCGACCGGCCGCCGCGGCGTCCTCGCCTTCACCGGCGCCTACCACGGCATGACCGCCGGGGCGCTCGCCGCCACCGGCAGCACCGCGGTCAAGGAGCCGCTGCCGTCCTGCGGCGAGGTCACCCGCCTGCCCTACCCGTACTCCTACCGCTGCCCCTTCGGCGTCGGCGGCGAGCGCGGCGCCGAGCTCTCCGCCGTCTACACCGAGCGGCTGCTCGACGACCCCGGGGGCGGCGTCACCGCCCCCGCCGCGATGATCGTGGAGGCCGTGCAGGGCGAGGGCGGCGCCGTCCCCGCCCCCGACGCCTGGCTGCGCGAGATGCGCCGGATCACCGCCGAGCGCTCCGTCCCGCTGGTCCTCGACGAGGTGCAGACCGGCGTCGGACGCACCGGGGCCATGTGGGCGGTGGAGCACAGCGGCGTCGTCCCCGACGCGATGGTGCTCTCCAAGGCCATCGGCGGGTCGCTGCCGCTCGCGGTCGTCGTCTACCGCGAGGAGTACGACGGCTGGCTGCCCGGCGCCCACACGGGCACCTTCCGCGGCAACACCCTGGCGATGGCGGCCGGCGCGGCCACCCTGCGGTTCGTCGCCGCGGAGGGCCTGGCCCGCCGGGCCGCCGAGGTCGGCGCCCGCATGGCCGCGCGGCTCACCGCCCTGCGGACGGAGCTCCCGGCGATCGGCGACGTCCGGGGGCGCGGCCTCATGATCGGCGTCGAACTGGTCGACCCGGAGGGCGTCCCGGACCGCTGCGGCGCGCTGCCGCCCTCCCCCGCCCTGGCCGTCCGGGTGCGGGCCGCCTGCCTGGCGCGCGGCCTGATCGTCGAACTCGGCGGCCGCCACGACGCCGTCGTCCGGCTCCTGCCGCCCCTGACCATCACCGACGGGCAGGCCGAGGCCGTCCTCGACCGGCTCGCCGACGCCGTCGCCGAGGCCTCCGCCTCCGCCGGCACGGCCGCCGCCTCCGCAGGTACCGCCTCCGCCGACTCCCGGGAGCACGCGTGAACGCCGCCGTCCCCGCGGGCACCGCGCCCGCCCCCGCCGCTGCCCCGTCCGGCCCGTCCCCGTCCGGCCCGTCCCCGTCCGGCCCGTCCCCGTCCGCCCCGTCCCCGTCCGGCCCGTCCCTGTCCGACGCGGCCGCGTGCCTGGCCGGCGCCGCCCGGACCATCGCCCTCTCCGGCGGCGCCGAGGGGCCCCGGGCGCTGCGCCCGCTCCTGGAGACCGTCCTCGACGCGCTCGCCGACGGCGCCGCCCGGCGCGGCGGCCCGCTCCCCGCCGGCGCCCCGCAGGAGCTCGCCGCGCGGGTCGCCGACGAGTTCGCCACCGTGGCCGGCACCGGCGGACCCGAACCCCTCCACCGGCTCACCGCCCTCCTCGCCCACGGCAGCGCCGACCCCGCCGACCCCTCCTGCGCCGCCCACCTGCACTGCCCGCCGCTCGCCCTCGCCGTCGCCGCCGACCTCGCCGCGAGCGCCCTCAACCCCTCCCAGGACTCCTGGGACCAGGCCCCGGCCGCCACCGCCCTGGAGACGCTGCTCGTCCGGGACCTGGCCGCCCTGGTCGGGTACGACCCCGACGACGCCGCGGGCGTCCTCACCTCCGGGGGCAGCGAGTCCAACCTCATGGGCCTGATGCTCGCCCGCGACCACGTCCTCGGCGGAACCGGCGGCGGCACCCGGGACGGCAGCGCCGCCGGCAGCGCCGCCGGCGGCGGCCCGGGCCGGTCCGTCGAACGCGACGGCCTGCCCCCCGGCCGCACCCCGCGCATCCTCGCCTCCGCAGCCGCCCACTTCTCCGTGCAGCGCGCCGCCGCCCTCCTCGGCCTCGGCGAGCGCGCCGTCGTCCCCGTCCCCGTCGACCGCGGCCTGCGGATGGACGCCGACGCCCTCGGCGCCGCCCTGCGCGGCTGCGCGGACCGCGGCGAGACCCCCGTCGCCGTCGTCGCCACCGCGGGCACCACCGACACCGGCGCGGTCGACCCCCTGCACCGCGCCGCCGACCTCGCCGCCGCCCACGGCGCCTGGTTCCACGTCGACGCCGCCTACGGTGGAGGGGCCCTGCTCTCCGACCGCCTCGCCCCGCTCCTCGACGGCACCGCCCGCGCCGACTCCGTCGCCCTGGACTGGCACAAGCTCGGCTGGCAGCCCGCCGCTGCGGGCGTCTTCCTCGTCCGCCGCGCCGAGGCGTACGCGCCGCTGGCCCGCCGCGCCGCCTACCTCAACCCCGCCGACGACGAGGACGCCGGCTACCCCAGCCTCCTCGGCCTCTCGCTGCGCACCACCCGCCGCCCCGACGCGTTCAAGATCGCGGTGACGCTGCGCACCCTGGGCCGCGAGGGACTCGGCCGGCTCGTCGACGCCTGCCACGGCCTCGCCCGCCACGCCGCCGCCACCGCCGACGCCCACCCCCTGCTGGAACTCCACGCCCCTCCCGTCCTCACCACGGTCCTGTTCCACTACCGCCCGCAGCACCCGGGCCTGCACGGCCCCGCCGCCCGCGACGCCCTCAACGCCGCCCTGCGCCGCCGCCTGCTGCGGGAGGGGCGCGCCGTCGTCGGCCGCACCGAACTGCCCGGCGAGGGGCCCGGCCGGGTGCGGCTCAAGCTCACCCTGCTCAACCCGCACACCACCCCCGCCGACGTCGAGCGGCTGCTCCACGCCGTCGCCGCCGCCGGCCAGGCCGAGGAGGCCGCCGCGTGACCGCCCCCGCCCCGGCACCCCTGTCCGCCCGACCCGCCCCGGCACCCCTGCCCGCCACCCGCCCGGAGGCCCCCCGGTGACCCTGCCCCGCCCCGCCCCCGCCGCCGACGCCGTCCCCCGCCCGGCCCCCGCCGTGTCCCGCCCCGACGGTCCCGACGCCGGGGTCCTCGACCTCGTCGGCGTCGGCATCGGCCCGTTCAACCTCTCCCTCGCCGCCCTCGCCGACGCCGTGCCGGGCTTGCGCGCCCTCTTCCTCGACGCGAAACCCGCCTTCTCCTGGCACCCCGGCCTGCTCCTGGAGGGCACCACCCTCCAGGTGCCCTTCCTCGCCGACCTGGTCACCCTGGCCGACCCCACCAGCCGCTGGTCGTACCTCAACTACCTGCGCGCCCACGACCGGCTCTTCCCGTTCTTCTTCTCCGAGCGGTTCCACGTCCCGCGCCGCGAGTACGACCACTACTGCCGCTGGGTCGCCGGGCACCTCCCCTCCTGCCGCTTCGACGCCCCCGTCACCGCCCTGGAGTGGGACGACGCCGCCGGTGCCTTCGCCGTCGTCCACGGCGGCGCGGGCGGACCCCGCCGCGTCCTGGCCCGCCGGGTGGTGCTCGGGGTGGGCACCCGGCCCGTGGTGCCCGGACCGCTGCGGCACCTCCTTGAGCCCGGCCGGGTCCTGCACAGCGCCGACTACCTCGCCCACCGCGACGCCCTCGCCGCCGCGGACGACGTCACCGTGGTCGGCGCGGGCCAGTCCGGCGCCGAGGTGGTCCTCGACCTGCTGCGCCGCCAGGACGGCGACGGGCGCGGCGGGCCGTACGTGCGCTGGCTGGCCCGCACCGCGGCCTTCGCCCCGATGGAGTACTCCAAGATCGGGCTGGAGCACTTCACGCCCGACTACGTCGGCTGGTTCCGGCGGCTGCCCGGCGAGGTGCGCGACCGCATGGTCCGCGAGCAGTGGCAGCTGTACAAGGGCGTCAGCGGCGACACGCTCGGCGCGATCCACGACGAGCTGTACGAGCGCACCGTCGGCGGCGGCGCGCCCCGCGCCGCCCTGCACCCGGCCACCGAGGTCACCGCCGCCGAGCGGGACGGCGACGGCTACCGGCTGACCTGCCGCCACACCCGGCAGGACGCGGAGTCCGCCGTGCGGACCGGCCGGATCGTCCTCGCCACCGGGTACGCCGCCGTCCGGCCGCCCTTCCTGGAGCCGGTCGCCCACCTGGTGGACTGGGACGGGCAGGGCCGCTACCGGGTCGACGGCGACTACCAGGTCGCCCTGGACCCGCGGGTCACCGGCACCCTCTTCGTGCAGAACGCCGAGATGCACACCCACGGCGTCGGCGCCCCCGACCTCACCCTGGGCGCCTGGCGCGCCGCCGTCATCCTCAACGCCGCCGCCGGCCGGACCGTGCTGCGGCTGCCCGCCCGCACGGCCTGGACCACCTTCGGCGTGCCGGAGGACCGGCCCGCGGCCGCCGCCCCCGGGGGCGGGGAGCAGCGGATGCACGGCGCCGACCGGCGCTGAGGCGGGCCCCCCGGACGGGGGGGCGGGGCGGGGGGCCGCCCCGCCCGCCGTCCGGGGGCTGGTGCGCCGTTCAGGGCGCCATGCCGAGCAGCCGCTCGCGCACCTGCCGCCAGCAGTCCTCGTCGGCCGCCACCAGCAGCCCCTCCACGTTGCGGCCGGGCCGGTACGGATCCCCGTCCAGCCGGGCCGAGACGCCGCCCGCCTCGCGGACCAGCAGCGAACCCGGCGCATGGTCCCACGGCAGGGTCCGCCAGAAGAGCGTGAAGTCCTGCTCCCCGGCGGCGACCCGCGGGTACTCCACCCCCGCGGCCCCGCTGCCGCCCGTCACGGACGCGAACCCGCGGGCCCCCTCCGTCACCACGGCACGCATCTCCGGACCCAGGAAGCGGCCCAGCACCGCTCCCCGCCACCGCTCCGGCCCGTCCCCGGCGGGCGCCCGCCGCAGCCGCTCGCCGTCGCGCCAGGCGCCGCCGCCCTTCTCCGCCGCGTACCCGACGCCGCAGACCGGCTGCCATATCCAGGCCGCCACCGCCTCGCCGTCGCGGACCAGGGCGGCCATCACCGCGTAGTCCCCCTTGCCCGCGACGAAGTTGCCCGTGCCGTCGAGCGGGTCGACCAGCCACACCGCGGGCTCGGTCCGCACCGCCTCCACGAGCGAGGGGTCGGCCGAGACCGCCTCCTCGCCGACCACCGGCACCGGCAGCAGCCCGCGCAGCCGCTCGGCGATGATCAGCTCCGCCTCGCGGTCGGCGACGGTCACCAGCTCGCCCGGGGCCTTCTCCACCACGTCGCCGGCGGCGAGCGCCCGGAACCGCGGCTCGATCACCTCGGCCGCCGTCTCGGCGAGGATCTCCGCCACCTTCTCGAACACCACGCGCCCGCTCCTCTCGCTTCCCCCAACTCTCCCATGCCGGTGATCGCCGTGCCGGGCCGGGGACGCGCCCGCGGCCCGGCGCGGCGGACCGCACGCCACGGGCCGTCCGGCCGCCCCGGCCCGGCTCCGCCACCCGCCGGTTCCCGCCACCCGCCGGTCCGCGGTCCGGTTGCCCCCGGCGCCCGTGGCCGCCAGGATGGCGCGGTGCCCGACGCCCCCGCCCCCGAACCGGCCCCCGACCGCAGCCCGGCCCCCGCCCCCGAACCGGCCCCCGACCGCAGCCCGGCCCCCGACCGCAGCCCGGCCCCGGCCCGCAGCGCCCCCTCCGCGGCCGCCCTCGCCGCCGCCCGCGACAACGCCGGGTGGTGCCGCGCGCTGTGCCGCACCCACGGACTGCCGGGGGAGGAGACCGCCGACGCCTGGACCAGCCCCCGCCGCACCCCGCCGTACTACCCCGACGCCGTCACCCTGCGCCCCGGCGCCGACCCCGCCGCCCTGCTCGCCCGGATCGACCACGCGTCCCCCGGCTGCACGGTGAAGGACTCCTTCGCCGACCTGGACCTCGCCCCGGCCGGCTTCCGCGTCCTCTTCGATGCGCAGTGGATCCACCGCCCGCCCGGCGCACCCGTTCCCCCGGCCCCCGCGGACGGAGCGGTCTGGCGCGCCGTCAGGACGGCTGCCGGGCTGGAGGAGTGGCAGCGGGCGTGGGCCGCCCCCGACGGCCCGCCGGACCTCTTCCGCCCCGCCCTGCTCGACGACCCCGCCGTGCGGGTCCTCGCCGCGCACCGCGGCGGCCGCCTCGTCGCGGGTGCCGTCGCCCACCTCGGCGGCGCTGCGGCCGGCGTCTCCAACGTCTTCACCGCCCCGGACCACCCGGAGCCCGCCTGGCCCGGCCTGCTCGCGGTCCTCGCCGCCCGCCGGCCGACCCTGGCCGTCGTCGGGTACGAGCACGGCGGCGACTTGGACGGGGCGCTCCGCCACGGCTTCCGCGCCGCCGGTCCCCTCCGCGTCTGGATCCGCCCGGACTGACCGGCACCCCGACGCGCGGGGTTCACCCGCGTGCAAGGGGGCAGACGGCCCGCAGGGACGGCGGCACGGGGGTGGCGGCATGGAGCGGACCGTGCGCCGACGGCTGGAGGGCGTGGCGGCCGCGGCCTGGTCGGTGGTGTGCGTCCTGGACGTCGTGGGACTCGTCGGGGGACGCTCCGGCCCGCTGCAGTGGGCCGGCGCCGCCGGTGCCGGGATCGCGGCGGCGTGCTTCGCCGCGGCGGCCGTCCGGTCGGGGCGGCGGGACGGGCGCACCCCGCAGGAGGGGGCCCGCGGCGGCGGGCGGCAGGTGGACGCCCCGCCCCCGCCCCCGCCCTCCGGCGGCCCCCGCTGAGCGCCCAGCCCCGCTGAACGCCGAGCCCCGCTGAACGGGTCCTTCCCGGCTGTGCGCCACGGAGCGCGCCGGGCCCCCGCAGCGGCCGGCGGGGCCGCCGCGGGGGCGTACGGCAGGGGCTCCTACGGCGTCGCCTCCAGGTCCAGGCCGAGCCGGTCGGCCAGGAAGCAGAGGGTGTCGGCGGCGAGGCCGACCGTGCGGGAGACGGAGCGGGCGCCGTGGCCGACGTCCTTCTCGCGGCGCAGCAGCACCGGCCGCTCCGCCGGGTCGGCGGAGGTCGCCCACTGCAGGGCGGCGCAGAGCTTGCGGGCGTGCAGCGGGTCGACCCGGGTGTCCTGGTCGAAGACGGTGAAGAGCACCGCCGGGTACGCGGTGTCCTTCCGCACCCGGTGGTAGGGGGAGTACGCCAGCAGCCAGGCCAGCTGCTCCGGGTCGTCGGCGGTGCCGTACTCCTCGTTCCAGGTGCGGCCGAGGCCGAACCGCTCGTACCGGACCATGTCCAGCAGGGGCGCGGAGCAGACCGCGGCCGCGTACAGGTCGGGGCGCTGGGTGACGGCGGCGCCGACCAGCAGCCCGCCGTTGGAGCCGCCCGAGATCCCGAGGCCGCCGGGCTCGCAGACGCCGTTGTCGAGCAGCCACCGCGCGGCGGCGTGGAAGTCGTCGAAGACGTTCTGCTTGCTCCCCATCATCCCCGCGCGGTGCCACTCCTCGCCCTCCTCCAGCCCGCCGCGCAGGTTGGCGACCGCGTAGACGCCGCCCGCCTCCACCCAGGCGAGGATGTTCGCGGAGAAGCCGGGGGTCAGCGACACCTGGAAGCCGCCGTAGCCGTACAGCACCGTGGGGCGCGGGCCCGGAGGCAGGTCGGTGCGGGCGACGAGGAACATCCGCACCCCGGTCCCGTCCGCCGACGGGTACACGACCTGGCGGACCGCCACCGGCGGCAGCTCCACCCGGCCCGGCGCCTCCGCCCAGACGTCGACCGCGCCGGTGCGGCCGTCGTAGCGCAGCACCCGGTCGGGGGCGGTGTGGTCGCCGTAGCCGAACCACACCTCGTACCCGCCGCCCGGCACCAGCGGGTCCGACGGCGACAGGCTGCCGACGCTGCCGAGCCCCGGCAGCTCCACGGTGTGCAGCCGCTCCCCGGTGGCCAGGTCGTGCACGGCCAGTTCGGAGACGGCGTGCCGGCTGCGGCAGACCAGCAGCCGGGGCCGCCAGTCCGGGTCGCTCCCGTCGCCGTGCAGCACGGCGACGTCCTCCAGGACGGCCTCGGGGTCCTGCGGCACCAGGTCGGTGAGGAGCCGGTCCCACTCCTCCTGCGGCACGCCGTCCGGCCCGCCGGCCGCCGCGTACAGCTCCGCCGGGTCGCCGACCAGCACCCGGCCGCGCGGCGCGTCCGCGTCGGTGAAGACGTAGGCGCGGCCGTCGTGGCCGACGCCGAGCGAGGTCTGGTCGTCGCGGCCGGTGCGCAGCGGCCGCAGCGCGGGCCGCTCGGCCGGGGAGGCGTGCAGGTCGGCGAGGTACAGGTCGCTGCGCGGGGCGGTGCCCGCCGAGGCGCTGACGGTCAGCCAGCGGCCGTCGCGGCTGACCCGCACGTCGTAGTAGTTGGTGGCGGGCAGCCCGGCGCCGAAGACCTCCGGGTCCTCGTCGGGGTCGGTGCCCAGCCGGTGCAGGTGCACCCGGCGGTGGTACTGCTCCTCGCCCTCGGGCACCAGGTGGGGCGCGAGCCGCCGCACGTAGTAGAAGGCCTCGCCGCCCGGCAGCCAGGCGACGGGGGAGTAGCGGGTGCGGTCGATCGGGCCGTCGACGGCCTCGCCGGTGGCGGTGTCCAGCACCCGCAGCGCCGACTCCTCGGTGCCGCCCTCGGAGAGCTGGTACGCCAGCAGGCGCCCCTCGTGCGAGGGCGACCAGGCGTCGAGGGTGGTGGTGCCGGCCGGGTCCACCCGCATCGGGTCGACCAGGACCCGCTCCGCCGCGCCGCGCGGGCCGGGACCGCCGTCCCCGCCGGGGTCGGCGGTGAGCAGCACCGCGTGCTCCTGTCCGGGGGAGCGGCGGGTGAGGAAGCGGTGGCCGCCGCACCAGAACGGGCTGCCCTCGAAGCCGGCGCCGTTGAGCTCGGCGAGGCGGGCGGCGGTGCGCTCCCGGCCGCGCCAGCCCCGCCGGGCGGACTCCAGCAGGGCGTCCTGGGCCTCGGACCAGCGGCGGGTCTCCGGGCTGTCCGGGTCCTCCAGCCAGCGGTAGGGGTCCTCGACCCGGTGGCCGAAGAGGTCGTCGGCGGTGTCGGTGCGGCGGGCGGGCGGGTAGGGGCCGGCGGTGCCGGGGCGGGCGTCCTGGGCGGGCTGGGTCACCATGGCGGCAGCGTAGGCGATCCGGCGGCGGGGGGAGGGGCGCCCACGCGCCCGACCGCGGGAACGCGGCCGGGCGGGCCCGGGGCGTCCGGTCCGGGGTGTCTAGTCCGGGCCCGCCCCGGCGGCGCCCCGCCCGCCGTCCGTCCCGCCGCCGGGCCCGCCGTCCGTCCCGGGGTCGAGGCGGTGGCGGAGCACCTTCTCGTACTCCTCCCGGACCCGGCGGTCCATGGCCAGGGTGAACTGGGCGTCGGCGACCGCGCGGCCCAGCGGGCGGACCCGCAGCACGCTCTCGGTCAGCCGGTGCGCCTCGTCCGCGCTCGGGGTGCCGTCCTCCAGCCCGGCCAGCAGCCGCTCGCCCACCAGCCGGACGAAGAGGTCGGCGACCGCGTCCGCGTACTCCTGGGTGCGGCGGGCCACCTCCAGCACGCCGGCGAGCGGGACGCCCTCCCGGACGAGGGCGACGGTGGCGTCCAGCAGCCGCCGGCTGACGTGGGTGACGCCGTCGCGGTCGGCGGTGACGTAGCCGAGGCCCACGGAGGCGCGGACGGCCTCCGCGCCGGCCTCGCCGGGGAACGCGGCCTCCACCTCCTCCCAGGTCAGCCGGACCGGCACCTCGTCCGTCCAGGGGGCGGTGATGGCCCGCTCCAGGCCGATCAGCTCGGCGACGTGCCGGCCCTCCTCGCCGGCCGCGAGCAGCTCGGCGATGCCGCCGAGGGTGTGGCCGCGCTCCAGCAGGGCGGCGACGACGCGCAGCCGGTCGAGGTGCTCCTGGGTGTACCAGGCGATGCGGCCCTTGCGGCGGGGCGGGGGGAGCAGGCGGCGCTCGCGGTAGAAGCGCAGGGTGCGCACGGTGATGCCGGCCGCCTCGGCCAGCTCCTCCACGCGGTACTCGCGCGGCGGCTCCGGTGCGCCCTCCGGCGCGCCCTCCCGGGTCCCCTCGCCGCCCCCGACGGGGGATGTGTCCTGCGTCACAGGCTGTATTGGACCTTCCGTCAACAATGCGCTCGGTCTACGCTCCCCATCATGCCAGTGAACACTGGCGCGGTTCCCGAGCTCCCCGGAGGAGGCCCCATGGCATCCGCAGCAGAACCCGGCGCGGCCGCCCCCCACGTGCGCGTCGCCGTCATCGGATCCGGCTTCGGAGGCCTCGGCGCGGGGGTGCGGCTGCGCCGCGCCGGCATCACCGACTTCGTGATCCTGGAGCGCGCCGCCTCCGTGGGCGGCACCTGGCGCGACAACGACTACCCCGGCTGCGCCTGCGACGTCCCCTCCCACCTGTACTCCTTCTCCTTCGCGCCCAACCCCGAGTGGCCCCGCAGCTTCTCCGGCCAGCCCCACATCCGCGCCTACCTGGAGCGCGTCGCCGACACCTTCGGCCTCCGCCCCCACCTGCGCTTCCACGCCGAGGTCACCGCCGCCCGCTGGGACGCCCGCACCGCCCGCTGGCACCTCGCCACCACCGCCGGCGACTGGACCGCCGACGCGGTCGTCTCCGCCACCGGCCCCCTCTCCGACCCGCGGATCCCCGACATCAAGGGCCTCGACACCTTCCCCGGCCGGATCTTCCACTCCTCCCGGTGGGACCACGACTACGACCTCGACGGCAAGCGCCTCGCGGTCGTCGGCACCGGCGCCTCCGCCATCCAGATCATTCCCGCCGTCCAGCCCCGCGTGAAGCGCCTCACCGTCTTCCAGCGCACCCCCGCCTGGGTGCTGCCCCGCGCCGACCGCGAGATCTCCGCCGCCGAGAAGTGGCTGCACGCCAGGATGCCGCCGTCCGGCGCCCTGCGCCGCGCCCTCCTCTTCGCCGTCCGCGAGCTCCAGGTCGACGCCTTCGTCAACCGGCCCCGCCTGCTCGGCGCCGTCCAGGCCATGGCCGAGCGCCACCTGCGCCGCGCCGTCGCCGACCCGGAGCTGCGCGCCCGCCTCACCCCCGACTACCGCATCGGCTGCAAGCGCATCCTGCTGAGCAACACTTATTACCCGGCACTCGCCGCCCCCACCACCGACGTCGTCGCCTCCGGGCTCGCCGAGGTCCGCGGCTCCACCCTCGTCGCCGCCGACGGCACCGAGACCGAGGCCGACGCCGTCGTCTTCGGCACCGGCTTCCACGTCACCGACATGCCGATCGCCGACCGCGTCACCGGCGCCGCCGGCCGCACCCTCGCCGAGGAGTGGGACGGCACCATGGAGGCCCTGCGCGGCACCACCGTGCACGGCTTCCCCAACCTCTTCTTCGTCATCGGTCCCAACACCGGCCTCGGCAACAGCTCGATGATCCTCATGATCGAGTCGCAGCTGAACTACATCGTCGACGCCCTCACCCGCATCGACGCCCTCGGCGTCGCCGCGATCGACGCCCGGCCCGAGGCGCAGCGGCGGTGGAACGACGAGGTCCAGCGGCGGATGCGCTCCACCGTCTGGGCCACCGGCGGCTGCACCAGCTGGTACCTCGACGCGAACGGCCGCAACACCACCGTCTGGCCCGGCACCACCGGCCGGTTCCGCCGCGAGACCCGCCGCGTCGACCTCGCCGAGTACGACCTCGTCCCGCGCCCCGCCGCCCGCCGGCCCGTCCCCGCCGGAGCCGCCGCCTCCACCGCGTCCCCGGCGGGTCCCGCCGGTGCCGGGCCCGCCGCCCCGACCGCCGAGGAGTCCGCCCCGTGAGCCGCCCCCAGCTCCCCCGCGACTGCGTCCCGCCCGACCCGCGCCGCGAGCTGCGGGTCCGGTCCGCCGACGGCACGTGGCTCCACGCCGAGGTCCACGGCCCCGAGGACGCCCCCACCGTCGTCCTCGCCCACGGCTGGACCTGCTCCACCGCCTTCTGGGCCCCCGTCCTGCACCGCCTGGCCGCCGACCACCGCCTGGTGGCCTACGACCAGCGCGGCCACGGCCGCAGCGACGCCCCCGCCTCCCCGGCCGGGTACGGCACCGGCGCCCTCGCCGACGACCTGGAGGCCGTCGTCGAGGCCACCGTCGCCCACGGCTCGCGCGCCGTCCTCGCCGGGCACAGCATGGGCGGCATGACGGTGATGGCCGCCGCCGACCGGTCCGCCGTCCGCGACCGCACCGCCGCCGTCCTCCTCGCCAGCACCGGCAGCGGCTCCCTCCTCGCCGAACTGCTCGTCCTGCCGTTCGCCGGACGCGCCCCCCGGGCCCGGTTCGCCGCCCACCGCGCCCTGCTGGCCTCCCGCCTGCCGCTCGGCCCGGTCACCGGGCTGAGCCGCGCCGTCCTCAAGTACGCCGTCATGGGGCCGGCCGCCCCCGCCGATCGGGTCGAGGCCTGCGCCCGCATCGTGCACGCCTGCCCCCGCCGGGTCCGGGCCGCCTGGGCCCAGGTCCTCGGCACCCTCGACCTGCACGCCGAGGCCGGGCGGCTCGACGCCCCGACGGCCGTCCTCGTCGGCGCCGCCGACCGCCTCACCCCGCCCGTCCTCGCCCACCGCCTGCACGCCGTGCTGCCCCGGCCCGAGCGCCTCACCGAACTCCCCGGCACCGGCCACATGTCGCCCGTCGAGCGGCCCGACGCCGTCGCGGACGAGATCCGCCGCCTCGTCGCCGACCACCTGCACCGGCCTGCGGCCCCGCAGGGCACGGCCGCCCCGCAGGACACCGCCGTCCCGCAGGACACCGCCGAGCAGCCCGTCCCCACCGAGCAGCCCGTCCCCGCCGCCGCCCCGCACCAGCAGAGGAGCGCCACCGCATGACCCCCACCCCGCCGCTGTCCTCCCAGGTCGCCGTCGTCACCGGGGCCGCCCGCGGCGTCGGCGCCCTGCTCGCCCGCAGGCTCGCCGACCGCGGCGCCACCGTCGCCCTCGTCGGCCTCGAACCGGAGGAGCTGGCCCGCACCGCCGCCGCCTGCGGCCCCGGCGCCACCCACTGGGAGGCCGACGTCACCGACCTCGACGCCCTCACCGACGCCGCCCGCCGCATCCAGGCCCACCACGGACGCGTCGACACCGTCGTCGCCAACGCCGGCATCGCCCTCGGCGGCCCGCTCCTCGACTCCGACCACGCCGCGTTCAGCCGCGTCGTCGAGGTCAACCTGCTGGGCAGCGTCGCCACCGCCCGCGCCTTCCTCCCCGCCCTCACCGACTCCCGCGGCTACCTGCTCCAGATCGCCTCCCTCGCCGCCATCACCCCCGCTCCCCTGATGTCCGCGTACTGCGCCAGCAAGTCCGGCGTCGAGGCCTTCGCCCACTCCCTGCGCGCCGAGGTCGCCCACCGCGGGGTCCGGGTCGGCGTCGGGTACCTCAGCTGGACCGACACCGACATGGTCCGCGGCGCCGACGAGGACGAGGTGCTGCGGGAGATGCGCGCCCGCCTGCCCTGGCCCGCCAACCGGACCTACCCGCTGGAGCCCGCCGTCGACCGCCTCGTCGCCGGCGTCGCCCGCCGCTCCCCGCACGTCTACGCCCAGGGGTGGCTGCGCGGCATGCAGGCCGTGCGCGGCCTCGTCCCCTCGGTGATCGGGCGCCTCGGCCCGCGCGAGATCCGCCGCCTGGAGCCCCGCCTGCGCGCCACCGCCGCCCGCCGCCTCGGCCCGGTCGGCGCGGGCGGCGCGGCCGACACCGAGGCCCGCAAGGCCCGTTCCTGACGCCCCGTCGCGCGGCGGCGGCCGGTTCGGCCGCCGCCCTCCGGCCGCGGAATGCGGGTGCCGCGGCCCCCGCGGGTGAGTAGCCTCACGGGGCCGCTTCCCCCACGTGCACGAGGAGACCGCCGTGACCCCGCCGTTCCCGCCGATCGAACCGTACGACCGCGGCCTGCTCGACGTCGGCGACGGCAACCGGGTCTACTGGGAGACCAGCGGCAACCCCGACGGCAAGCCCGTGCTGTGCGTGCACGGCGGCCCCGGCGCCGGCGGGAGCCGGGGCAGCCGCAGGACGTTCGACCCCGAGGTCTTCCGGATCGTCCTCTTCGACCAGCGCGGCTGCGGCGAGAGCCTGCCCCACGCCTCCGACCCGGCCGTGGGCCTGGAGCACAACACCACCCACCACCTCGTCGCCGACATGGAGCGGCTGCGCGAGCACCTCGGCGTCGACCGCTGGATGCTGTACGGCGGCTCCTGGGGCTCGACGCTGATCCTCGCCTACGCCGAGCGGTACCCCGAGCGGGTCTCCGAGGCCGTGCTGGTCGGCGTCACCACGACCCGCCCTGAGGAGACCGACTGGCTCTACCGCGGCGTCGGCCGCCTGCTGCCCGGCCTCTGGGAGGCGTTCCGCGACGCTCTGCCGGAGGCCGACCGGGACGGGAACCTCGTCGCCGCCTACGACCGGCTGCTGAACAGCCCGGACGCCGCGGTCCGCGCCAAGGCGGTCCGGGACTGGGCCGCCTGGGAGGACGCCGTCATCGCCCACGAGGCCCTGGGCCGCCCCGGCGCCTACAGCGACCGGCCCGACGACGCCCTGACGGCCTTCGTCCGGATCTGCGCCCACTACTTCGCGCACGACGCCTGGCTGGAGGACGGGCAGCTGCTGCGCGACGCGCACCGGCTCGCCGGCATCCCGGCGGTGCTCGTCCACGGCCGCCTCGACCTGGGCAGCCCCCTGACGACCGCCTGGGAGCTGGCGAAGGCGTGGCCCGGCGCCGAACTGAAGGTCGTCGACGACTCCGGTCACACCGGCAGCCCCGCCATGCGCGACGCCATCGGCGAGGCGGTCGCGCGGTTCGGCCGCACCGGGCGCTGACCCGCGCCCTGCGGCCGGGGAGCCCGGGGACGGAAAACCGGTACCGCCACCCGGCGCCCGACCGGCACCATCACGGACCATGACCACCGGCCGCCTGCTGATCCTCGCCCCCCGCGTCACCGACACCCGGCTCCAGCTCGCCGCCGCCGCCCACCGGCGCGGCCTGCGGGCCGTGACCGCCCACGGCTGGCGGCGGCCCGAGGAGGCCGGACCCGGCACCCCCGCCCACCTCTACGGCGGCCCGCTGCTCGCCGACTCCGTCGGCGGCGCCCTCGGCCTCGTCCTGCTGGAGCCGCCCGCCGACTGGCTCGCGCGGCTCCCGCAGGAGCTGACGTGCCGCCGGGTGGAGGCGGTGACCCTGGCCGAGGCCCGCCGGCTGCGGCGGCCCGCCTTCGTCAAGCCGCCGGTCGACAAGCACTTCCCGGCGCGCATCCACACCGACGGCTCCCGGCTGCCCGGCCCCGACGCCCTGGACGACGACCTGCCGGTCCTGGTCAGCGACATCGTCCGCTTCGTCCGCGAGTACCGGCTCCTCGTCCTGGACGGCGCCGTCCGCACGGCGTCCCGCTACGCCGTCGGGCCCGCCCTGGACACCGCCCCGCTGGAGGAGGACCCGCACCACGCCGACGTCCTCGCCTTCGCCCGCGACCTGCTCACGGCGGCCGGCGGCTCCCTGCCGTCGGCCGCCGTGGTGGACGTCGGCCTGCTCGACGACGGCCGCTGGGCGGTGGTGGAGGCCAACCCGGCCTGGGCGAGCGGCGGCTACGCCTGCGACCCGGACCGGGTGCTGGACGTCGTGCTCCGCGCCGCCGGACCGGCCGCCGAGGCCGGTCCGTGCGACCTGCCCTTCGCCCGGCGGCTGCCCGAGGCGGTGGGCTGACCCTCCCCTCCGCCCGGCGGGCCGTCAGGACGTCTTCCGGGGGTGGATCGTCCTCCCCTCGGCCAGCATCGCCACGTACGTCTCGATCCGCCGCAGCCGGGTCTCCGGCCGCTTCGCCTCCTGGACGCGGTGCAGGACCGAGTAGCGGTTCCGGCCGTCCAGGGTGGCGAAGAACGCCGCGGCGTCGGGGTTGGCCGCCAGGGCCGCGGCCAGGTCGTCCGGCACGACGGCCGCGGCCTGCCCGTCGTACGCGGCGTCCCACCGGCCGTCCGCCCGGGCGCGTTCGACCTCGGCGAGCCCCGCCGGCCCCATCCGCCCCTGCGCGATCAGAGCCTCCGCCTTGGCGCGGTTCACCTTCGACCACCTGCTCCGCGGCCTGCGCGGGGTGAACCGCTGCAGCCAGTGCCGGTCGTCGAACGCCTCCTTCCGCCCGTCGATCCAGCCGTGGCAGAGCGCCACGTCGAGCGCCTGCGCGTAGTCCAGGGCGGCGACCCCCGGCTGCTTCTTCCGGAGCTTCAGCAGGATCCCGGGCGAGGAGGAGCAGTGGGCGCGGAGCCACTCCTCGAACTCCTCGGCGGACGCGAACTCGACGGTCTCCAGGTCATCGGCCATCCCCGCAGTGAACCACGCCCCACCGACATCCGTCCGTGACGCGGCGTCCCGTCACGCCGCTGCGGACGCGGCGCCCAGCCGGGCGGTCCCCCGGCGGCCCTTCCCGACAGCCCGGGGCCCTCCCGCCGCGGCCCTGACGGCCACTCCGTCTACCCGGACCTGCGGACCGCATGCTTATGCGGTTTGTCACGTCGCCGGAGTCGGGGAAAGGCGCGGCGGGATTGTGATGACCCTGACGCGGTTGGTTCGCCTACGAGCCATCAGGGCTGACGTGAACTCAACCATGTTCAGGGACATCGGTTTTCCTGCACATCAGGCCGTATCCGCAAGCCCGCCTCCCCGCACCGCGGGGCGGGCGCGGACGGTCACGCATCGCGGTGACGGCAGCGCTGGCGGCGGTCGGGGTGCTGGTGCCGCTCGCAGCGGTGCCCGCCGCCGCGGCGCCCGGAGGCCCGTCGCGACCTGCGGCGCCGGCGGTCCCCGCAGGGGTGAACCGCGCACCGTCGTTACGGCGACGACGCCCACGACCGCGTCACCAGTGTCGCCACCTCCGGCGGCACCAGGAACCTGCGCGTCGCCCGCACCTACGACGGCGACGGCAACCTGCTCACCCGGACCGACGCCTCCGGCACCATCACCCACACCTACGACGCACTCGGCCGCGAGGCCACCCGCACCCTCGCCGACGGCGCCGCCCACACCCTCGCCTACGACCCGGCGGGCAACCTGCAGACCGCCACCGACCCGAACGGCACCACCTCCTACGGGTACGACGCGGGCAACGAGCTCACCTCGCTCACCGACCCCACGGGCGGCAGGACCACCTTCGCCTACGACGAGGACGGCAACCGCAAGAGCACGAGCTACCCCGGCGGCACCACCCAGACCGCCGGATGGGACAACTCCGACCGTCCCACCTCGGTCAAGGCCACGACCGCCACGGCCACCTACGTCAACCACACCTTCGCCTACAGGCTGCCCGACGGCACCGACACCGAGCAGATCCAGTCCCGCACCGACCCCGGCACCGGATCGGTCCTCACCTACACCTACGACAGCCAGTCCCGCCTGACCTACGCGCGGGAGAAGGACGGCAGCGGCACCCGGACCGCCTCCTGGCTCTACTGCCACGACAAGGCCGGCAACCTCACCGACACCTCCCGCACGGCCGGCTCCTGCTCCGACAGCGGCCTGACCCACTACGGCTACAACACCGCCAACCAGATCACCCCCGTCAACGGCGACTCCACGGGCTGGTCCCACGACGCCGACGGCAATGAGACCGCCTCGGGCGGATCCGGCGCCCGCACCGGCGAGACCTACAACGACTTCAACCAGCTCACCGCCCTCACCACCGGCGGCACCACCCACCACTACACCTATGCGGGCACCGACTCCTCCGACCGCCTCACCGCCGACACCACCTCCGTCGACGAGGGACCGCTCGGCATCTCCACCACCACCACCGGCGGCGCGAGGACGGGATTCGTCCGCGACCCCGCGGGCACGCTCATCGGTGTGACGAGCGGCGGCAAGGCCTACTACTACCTGACGGACAACCAGGGGGCTCCGCTCGTCCTGGTCGACGGCGCCGGGACCAGGGCCGGCTCCTGGTCCTCCGGTCCGGTCGGCGACGCCCGCGGCACGGCGGGCGCCGGTGTTCCCCAGCCCTTCGGCTGCACCGGCGCCTACCTCGACGACACCGGCCTGTACAAGATGGGCGCCCGTTACTACGACCCCGCCACCGCCCGCTTCACCCAGCCCGACCCCTCGGGCAGGGAGACCAACACCTACCTCTACGCGGCGGGCGGCCCCGTCAACCGCATGGACCCCGACGGGACGTACTCCTGGTCCTCGGACCTCGCCGCAGCACTGACCGGCGGCGCCGGTCTCGTCGCAGGGTCGCTCCTGTTCGACAACCCGCTCGGTGCGGCCGTCGCGGGCGGAGCGATCGCCGGCTGCGCCGGTGCGGCCGTTGCCACGAGCCTGGGCGGCGGCACGGGCACCGAGGACCTGGAGTCCTGCGCCACCTGGGGTGCCGTCGGCGCCGTCGCAGGCGGCCTTCTCGCATGGATGGCGATGTAGATGAAGAAGTCCCGCACCACCCGCATCAGGCTGGCCCTGGCAGGGGTCACGGTTGCGACGGCGGCACTCGTGCTGGTGCTCCTCATGGGAGCCGACACAGTCGCCCTGTCCGTCGTCGTCGCCGTGCTCGTGCTCAACCTCGTTGCCCTGGTCAGGGCGGTCGCCGTGACGGGTGCGTCATAGGTGCGGCCTCGGCGGCTTGTGCCGGGGGGCACCGTCCCGGGCCGCAACCTGCGACACCGCTTCCCGACACGACTCCAGGAGGATCCGTGCTTCCTGACGCACTCCACGCCGACCTGCCCGACAGGATCGCCGCGCACGCGAGGGGGATGCTGCAAGCCGGCGAGGTCCTGAGGGCGGCGGCTCCGGCCAAGGTGGGCCGGCCCCGCATGCCGTACGCGCTCCTGCCCGCCACCTGCTACCTGGCGCTCACCGATCGGCGCCTCATCGGCTTCCTGGCCACCCCGGTCAAGGCGCTGCCCGGACGTGTCTGGTTCGAACGCCCGGTGTCGGAGGTGCGCCCCGCCTCCCGTCCCCGGCAGATCGAGGTCCTGATGGATGACGGACGCAAGAAGACCATGCACCTCAGCCCCACCCATCGCGAAGCCGCGGACAGCCTGCTGGAAGCCGTGGCCGGCCGCTGACCCGGCGGTGACGCCCCCCGTGCCGTCCGGTGCCGTCGGAGACCCGAACAGGTCTCCGGCGGCACCGGCGCGTCCTCCGTGTCCGGCGGGTCGGGCGGCGAGCGGCGGCAAGGGCCCGGGGCCTCGGCCGCCACGCACGCGTCGTGCCGGCGTCCGAGGCGCGCGGCCTGGAGTTCGACGGGGTCGTCGTCGTGGACCCCGAGGGGATCACCGCGGCCCGCCCCGGCGGGGAGAGGGACCTGTAAGTGGCCCTGACCCGGGCCACCAAGCGCCTCTGCACCGTCACCGTCCGGCCCGCCTGACGACCCGGCGCCCGCGGTGCCGCCGCGGGCGCACCCGGCGCGGCGGGCGTGCCCCCGGCGTCACGGGCGGAGCCCGTCCCCGGCCTGTCGCGCGGCGGCGGCCGGGGACGGGCTCCTCGTGGGGGCGCACCGCGGCGGCGCACCGGCTAACGTCGCCGGTATGACGACTTCTCTCATCACCGGCGCCACCGCCGGGATCGGCGCGGCCTTCGCGGAGCGGCTGGCGGCGGACGGGCACGACCTGGTGCTGGTCGCCCGGGACGGCAAGCGGCTGGAGGAGGCCGCCGCGCGGCTGCGTCAGGTGCGCGGCCGCGAGGTCGAGGTGCTGGTGGCGGACCTCGCCACCGAGGAGGGCATCACGGCCGTCGAGCGCAGGCTCGCCGACGCCGCCCGCCCGGTGGACGTGCTGGTGAACAACGCGGGCTTCGGCAACCGCGGCGCCTTCCTGGACGTGCCGCTCGCGGACGAGCTCACCATGCTCAAGGTCCACGTGGAGGCGGTGCTGCGCCTGACGACCGCCGCGCTGCCGGGGATGCGCGAGCGCCGCCGCGGCTGGGTGGTGAACGTGGCGTCGGTGGCGGCCTTCTTCCCGCGCGGCACGTACGGGGCCACCAAGGCGTGGGTGGTCAGCTTCACCCAGGGCGTGGCGCGCGACCTGGTGGGCTCGGGGGTGCGGCTGATGGCGCTCTGCCCGGGGTTCACGCGCACCGAGTTCCACGAGCGGGCGGGCATGGGCACCTCGAACATCCCCGGCTGGATGTGGCTCTCCGTCGACCAGGTCGTCCGCGAGGCGCTGCGCGACCTCGCCCGGGGGCGGACCCTCTCCGTCCCGGGCCTGCGGTACCGGGCGGTCGTGGGGCTCGGCCGGCTGGTGCCGCAGGGGATGCTCGGCGGGGCGTCGTCCCGGGCCGGGCGCCAGTACCGCACCGACTGAGCCGGCACCGCACCGGCAGGCCCGTGCGGGCCGGTCGCGCGGGCGGGCCCCGGTGCCGGACGTGGGGGAGCAGGGGCGCGGGCCCGGGCGCGAGCGCCGGTCCGGGGTGCGGCGGGCACTCCGGGGTGCGGAACGGGAATGACCGGGCTTACCGTTAGGTTCCCTAACAGTGAGCCTTGCTCGGTATGCTCGGCACCGCCCGCCCCGACCCGTCCCCGCACCCCGCCGGAGCCGCCCGTGAAACCCCAGGGAACCGACCCGACCCCGCCCACCCCCGCCCCCGCGCCCGGCGATGAGCGGCCGCCCGCCCAGGTGCGCCGCATCCTCGGCCTCTTCCGCCCCTACCGCGCCCGCCTCGCGGTCGTCGGCCTGCTGGTGGGGCTCTCCTCGCTGGTCTCGGTGGCCACCCCGTTCCTGCTGCGCGCGATGCTGGACACCGCCATACCCCAGGGCCGCACGGCCCTGCTCAGCCTGCTGGCCCTCGGGATGGTGGCCACCGCCGTCCTCACCAGCGTCCTCAACGTGCTGCAGACCCTGATCTCCACCACCGTCGGCCAGCGCGTCATGCACGACCTGCGCACCGCCGTCTACAGCCACCTGCAGCGCATGTCCCTGGCCTTCTTCACCCGCACCCGCACCGGCGAGGTGCAGTCGCGGATCGCCAACGACATCGGCGGCATGCAGTCCACCGTCACCTCCACCGCCACCTCGCTGGTCTCCAACCTGACCGGGGTGACCGCCACCGTGGCCGCCATGGTCGCCCTCGACTGGCGGCTGACCGTGGTCTCCCTGCTCCTGCTGCCGCTCTTCGTCCGGATCAGCCGGCGCGTCGGCAACGAGCGCAAGAGGATCACCGCGCAGCGGCAGAAGCAGCTCGCCGCCATGTCCGCCGCCGTCCAGGAGTCGCTCTCGGTCAGCGGCATCCTGCTGGGCCGCACCATGGGCCGGTCCGACTCGCTGTCGCGGGAGTTCGCGGCGCAGTCCGACGGCCTGGCCGACCTGGAGGTCCGTTCGAGCATGGCCGGGCGGTGGCGGATGTCGACCATCCAGATCGTCATGGCCGCGATGCCCGCCGTCGTCTACTGGGCGGCGGGCCTGGCCACCGCCGCCGGCAGCCCCGTCGTCTCGCTCGGCACCCTCGTCGCCTTCGTCTCGCTCCAGCAGGGCCTCTTCCGGCCCACGGTCTCCCTGCTCTCCACGGGCGTGCAGGTGCAGGCGTCCCTGGCGCTGTTCCAGCGCATCTTCGAGTACCTGGACCTGCCCGTCGACATCACCGAGCCCGCCGACCCGGTGCGGCCGGCCCGGATCCGCGGCGAGGTCCGCTTCGAGGACGTGCACTTCTCCTACGGCCCCGCCGCCGGGCGCCCCGCCCTCACCGGCATCGACCTCGCCGTGCCCGCGGGCGGCTCCCTCGCCGTCGTGGGGGAGACCGGCTCCGGCAAGACCACCCTCGGCATGCTGGTGCCGCGCCTGTACGACGTGACCGGCGGCCGGGTCGCCCTGGACGGCACCGACGTGCGCGACCTGTCCTTCGACACCCTGGCCGCGGCGGTGGGCGTGGTCTCCCAGGAGACGTACCTCTTCCACGCCTCCGTCGCCGACAACCTGCGCTTCGCCAAGCCCGGCGCCACCGACGCCGAACTCGTCGCCGCCGCCCGCGCCGCCCAGATCCACGACCGGATCGCCGCCCTGCCCGACGGCTACGACACCCTGGTCGGCGAGCGCGGCCACCGCTTCTCCGGCGGCGAGAAGCAGCGGCTCGCCATCGCCCGCACCCTGCTGCGCAACCCGCCCGTCCTCATCCTCGACGAGGCCACCAGCGCCCTCGACAACCGCACCGAGCACGCCGTGCAGCAGGCCGTCGACGCCCTCGCCGCGGACCGGACCACGATCACCATCGCCCACCGGCTCTCCACCGTCCGCGACGCCGACCAGATCGTCGTCCTCGACGGCGGCCGCATCGCCGAGCGCGGCACGCACGACGAGCTCGTCGCCCTCGGCGGCCGCTACGCCGCCCTGGTCGCCCGCGAGGACGCGGCCGGTCCGCCCGCTCCCGCCCGCACGCCCGCTCCCGCCCGCACGCCTGTGCCGGTGGAGGCCCCGGCCGGCTGAGCGCCCGCGTGCCGGTCCGTCAGAGCACCGAGCGGACCGCCTCCTCCGAGCGGCCCACCACCGCGCGGCCGTCGTCCGCGGTGATGATGGGCCGCTGGATGAGGGACGGGTGGGCCGCCAGCGCGGCGATCCACCGGGGCCGGTCCTCCGCGCCGCGCGGCCAGGAGGCCACGCCCAGCTCCGCCGCGGCGGGCTCGCCGGTGCGGGTGACGTCCCACGGCTCCAGGCCGAGCCGGTCCAGCACCGCGGCGATCTCCGCCTCGTCCGGCGGGTCCTCCAGGTACCGGCGGACGGTGTACTCCGCGCCGGCGCCGTCGAGCAGCTCCACGGCCGAGCGGCACTTCGAGCAGGCGGGGTTGAGCCAGATCTCCATGCGGACACCGTACGGGGCCGCCGCCCCGCCGAATCCGTCCGGTTCACCCTCTGGACTCCCGTACGCCCCCCTGCAACCATTCGCCACACCCCGGCAGGGAGTCAGGCCTCGGGCGACAGGGGGAGTGCCAGCGGTGGATGCGCGAGCGACCAGGGGGGACGGCGACTCTCCGGAGGACGGCCCGGGCGGTCCGGACGCCCACCGCCCCCTGCTGCCGACCCGGATCGTCGACGCGGACGTAGAGGAGGACGTGGACACCGACACGGACACGGACACCGCCACCGGTACGGACACCGGCACCGCCACCGGCACCGGCACGGACACCGGCACCGGCACCGGCACCGCCACCGGTACGGACGCGGGCCCGCCGGCCCGCCGCCCCGGGCCGTTCCGCGCCCCCGCGCTGATCCGTCCCCGGGAACGGGCCCCGCTGCGGCTCCCCGAAGCGCCGCCGGGCCCGAAAGCCCTGCCGGGCCGGGACGCGTCCCGCCGCCCGGACGGGAGCCCCGGGGGCCGGCCCGCGCGGCAGCCCGCCGGGCGGCCGGACGGGCACCCCGGCCCCCGCCCCGAGGCCCCGCCCGGCGTATCCGGCGCGTCCGGCCCGTCCGGCGCCCCCGGTCCTCCCGGTACCCTCGCCCCGCCCGACGGCCTCCGCCCGCCCGGCGCCCCCCATACGCCCCGGGCCCCCGGTCCTCCCGGCATCCCCGCCCCGCCCGACCGACCGCCGTCCACCCCCCGCCGCCGCGAGCGGCCCTGGCACCGCTTCTACGCCCACGGCGTCCCGCGCCGCGTCCACATCCCCGAGACCCCCGTCACCGGCCTGCTCGACGAGGCCGCCGCCCGCCACGGCCGCCGCACCGCCCTGGTCTTCTTCGGCCGCCGCACCAGCTTCCGCGCCCTGCACCGCGCCGTGGACCGCTTCGCCGCCGGCCTGCTGGAGCTGGGCGTCACCCGCGGCGACCGGGTGGCGGTGATCCTGCCCAACTGCCCGCAGTTCGTGGTCGCCTTCTACGCCGCCCAGCGCATCGGCGCCGTCGTCGTCCCCGCCAACCCCCTCTACACCGCCAGCGAGCTGCGCCACCAGCTCACCGACTCCGGCGCCGTGCTCGCCGTCGTCCACGACGGCGCCTACCCGACCGTCGCCTCCGTGCGGGGGGACACCGCCCTGCGGCACGTGGTCACCACCCGGCTCAGCGAGGAGTTCCCGCTCTGGCGGCGCCTGCTGCTGCGGCTCCCGCTCGCCCGCGCCCGGGCCGCGCAGGAGCGGCTGGGGCCGACGCCGCCGCCGGACGACGGCACGGTGCCGTTCGCGACCGTCGCCCGCACCCGCGCCCCCCGCGGCGGCGTGCCGCAGGCCGACGTCCACCCGCGGCGGGTCGCCGTGCTGCAGTACACCGGCGGCACCACCGGCACGCCCAAGGGCGCCATGATCACCCACCGCAACCTGGTCGCCAACGCCCACCAGGTGAAGTCCTGGTACCCGCAGCGGCGCGAGGGCCGCGAGACCGCCCTCGCCGTGCTGCCCTTCTTCCACGTGTACGGGATGACCCTCGGCCTCACCGTCGGCATCGCCGCGGGCAACCGCAGCGTGCTGCTCCCCTCCTTCGACGTGGACCTCGTCCTGCGCGCCGCCCGCCGCTACCGGCCCACCCTCTTCCCCGGCGTGCCGCCCATGTACGACCAGCTGCTGCGCCGCGGCCCCGGCGAGCTGAAGGCCCTGCGCTCGGTGCGGAGCTGCATCTCCGGCGCCATGCGCCTGCCGCCGGAGACGGTCGACCGCTTCGAGGGCGCCACCCGGGCGCAGCTGGTGGAGGGGTACGGGCTGACCGAGGCCGCCCCGGTGGTGCTCTGCAACCCGTTCAACGCCAACGCCCGCCCCGGCACGGTCGGCATCCCGCTCCCCGGCACCGAGGCGAAGATCGTGGACGAGAACGACCCCGGCCGCGAGCAGCCGCCCGGCGTGGCGGGGGAGCTGCTGGTGCGCGGCCCGCAGGTCTTCGCGGGGTACTGGCACGAACGCGAGGACTCCACCCGCATGCTCCACGACGGGTGGCTCTCCACCGGCGACATCGGGGTGATGAGCCCCGACGGCTACGTCACCGTCATCGACCGCAAGCGGGACGTCATCATCGCCAGCGGCTTCTCCATCTTCCCCGCCGAGATCGAGGAGGTGCTGCTCGGCCACCCGGCGGTGGCCGAGGCGGCGGTGATCGGCGTGCCCGACACCTACCGGGGCGAGACGGTCAAGGCGTGCGTGGTCCTGCGGCAGGGGGGCGTGCTGTCGGCGCAGGAGCTGGAGGCGTACTGCTCGGACCGGCTGACGGCGTACAAGGTCCCCAAGATCGTGGAGTTCCGGACCGACCCGCTGCCCCGCAACATGCTCGGCAAGGTGCTGCGGCGGCGGCTGCGGGAGGAGTCCGAGGCCCGCGCCGCCGGTACGGGCGGCGCCGCAGGGCCCGGCGGCGCGGCGGGCGGGGCCTGAGCGAGCCTGAGGGGCCCGGGGCCGGGGGAGAGGCCGGCGGCAGGGCGAAAACCCTTGGTCCCCGGCCGTCCCGGTCCGCCATCCTGGGGCCTGCCGGCCGTCCGCGCCGGCCACGCGCTGCGGAGGGGCCGTGCGGAGGGCCCACGGGGGGAGCGGCAGTGAGCGCACGGCTGCGCGGCATCGCGCGGGAGACGGCGGCCATCACCGCCGAGGGCCGCTACCGGGCGCCCGGGGGCGGCGTGGTCGACATCGGCCGGCAGGTCGCGGCCGCGGTCGCGGGCACCCGGCTGCACGGCCCCGGGCCGGTCGTCCCCGGGCCGGTCGTCCCCGGGCCGGTCGACCCCGGACCCGTCGCCCCCGGACCGGCCCCGGTTCCCGGCGTGCGGGAGCCCGCCGCGCCCCGCGTCCACGTGACCGGCGAGAGCAGCCTCCAGGCCGCCCGCCGGATGCTCACCGACTCCCCGGAGCCGGTCGCCGTCCTCGACTTCGCCTCGGCCCGCAACGCGGGCGGCGGCTTCCTCAACGGCGCCCAGGCCCAGGAGGAGGCGCTCTGCCGCGCCTCCGCGCTCCACGCCTGCCTGCGCGCCGTCCCGGAGTTCTACGCCGCCCACCGCGCCGACCCCAGCCCCCTCTACTCGGACCGCGTCCTCCACGCCCCCGCCGTGCCCGTCTTCCGCGACGACCGCGGTGCGCTCCTGGAGGAGCCGTACGCGGTGGACTTCCTGGTCGCCGCCGCACCCAACGCGGGCGCCGCCGCCGACCGCTCCCCCCGCCTCGCCGCCCGCGTCCCCGCCGTGCTGCGCACCCGGGCCGAACGCGCCCTGCAGACCGCCGCCGCCCACGGCCTGCGCCGACTGGTGCTGGGCGCCTGGGGCTGCGGCGTCTTCCGCAACGACCCCGCCCGCGTCGCGGAGGCGTTCCGGGTGCACCTGGCCCCCGGCGCGCCGCTCGCGGGCCGCTTCACCGAGGTCGTCTTCGCGGTCCTGGACCCCCGACCCGGCTCCCCGGTCCGCGAGGCCTTCCGCACGGCCTTCCCCGGTCCGCAGCAGCAGCCGACGCGCTGACACACCTCCGCCCGCACCCCGCTCGCACCCCGCCCGGCGGCCCGCAGCCACGTCCGGTCCCCGCGACCGGTCGGGCCGCGTCGTCGTCTGCCCCGCCGCCCCGCTGCCCCCGCCGCGGCGCCCCGCCGCCCCGCCGCCCCCGCCGCGGCGCCCCGCCGCCCCGCCGCCCCGCCGCCGCCCCGCCGGGCGGCACGCCGTGAGCTGCGTCTCAGTAGGTTACCGGCCGGTTGCTATGCAACGAGTTGCATAGCAGGATCACCGCCATGGCACTCGAGCACGCGATCCTCGTCTCCCTGCTGGAGAAGCCCGGCTCCGGCTACGAGCTCGCGAGCCGCTTCGACCGCTCCATCGGGCGCTTCTGGACCGCCACCCACCAGCAGATCTACCGCGTCCTCAAGCGCATGGAGGCGGACGGCTGGATCACCGCGGAGGAGGTCGCCCAGGAGGGGCGCCCCGACAAGCGGGTGTACTCCGCCGCCGCCCCCGGCCGCGACGCCCTCACGGCGTGGCTCCGCGCCCCCGTCGAGCCGGAGACCGTCCGCCACGAGCTGGCCGTGCGGATCCGCGGTGCCGCCTTCGACCCCGCCGGCACCGCCGGGCTGGCCGCCGAGGTCGAGCGCCACCGGGCCGCCCACGCCGCGCTCCTCGCCCGCTACCTCGCCGGCGAGCGGCGCGACTTCCCCGACCCGGACGTCCTCGACGCCGCGCAGGCCCTCCAGCACGTGGTGCTGCGCGGCGGCATCGAGTACGAGCGGATGACCGTCGCCTGGCTCGACGACGTGCTCGCCACCCTCCGGCGCCTGGGCTGACGCCCGGTCGGCCCTCCCGGAACACCACCCACCTCCCAGGAAGGGAAGCCCCTGCCATGGCGGACTCGCCGCTCCTCAACCCGCGCACCTACGACCCCGCCCACCTCGACCCCGAGTCGCGCCGCCTGCTGCGCGCCACGGTCGACTGGTTCGAGTCGCGCGGCAAGAAGGCACTGATCGACACCTCCATCGACCGGACCTGGTACGCGGACTTCCTGGAGTTCGCCGCCAAGGAGGGCCTGTTCGCCACGTTCCTCACCCCGGCCGCCGACGCCGCCGGCGACCCGGACAAGCGCTGGGACACCGCCCGCAACGCCGCCCTCAGCGAGGTCCTCGGCTTCTACGGCCTGGGCTACTGGTACACCTGGCAGGTCACCGTCCTCGGCCTCGGCCCGGTGTGGCAGAGCGCCAACCAGGCCGCCCGCGCCCGCGCCGCCGCCCTGCTCGACGAGGGCCACGTCATGGCGTTCGGCCTCTCCGAGCGCGCCCACGGCGCCGACATCTACTCCACCGACATGGTCCTCACCCCCGACGGCGAGGGCGGCTTCCGCGCCACCGGCTCCAAGTACTACATCGGCAACGGCAACGTCGCCGGCCTGGTCTCGGTCTTCGGCCGCCGCGCGGACGTCGAGGGCCCCGAGGGCTACGTCTTCTTCGCCGCCGACAGCCGCCACCCGGACTACCACCTCGTCAAGAACGTCGTGAACGCGCAGATGTACGTCAGCGAGTTCCGCCTGGAGGACTACCCGGTCCGCGCCGAGGACGTGCTGCACACCGGCCGCGCCGCCTTCGACGCGGCCCTGAACACCGTCAACGTCGGCAAGTTCAACCTCTGCACGGCCTCCGTCGGCATCTGCGAGCACGCGATGTACGAGGCCGTCACCCACGCCCACCAGCGGGTGCTGTACGGGAGGCGCGTCACCGACTTCCCGCACGTCCGCCGCGAGCTCGCCGACGCCTACGCCCGCCTGACGGCGATGAAGCTCTTCAGCGACCGCGCCGTCGACTACTTCCGCTCCGCCGGGCCCGACGACCGCCGGTACCTCCTCTTCAACCCGATGACCAAGATGAAGGTCACCACCGAGGGCGAGAAGGTCATCGACCTCCTGTGGGACGTCATCGCGGCCAAGGGCTTCGAGGCCGACACCTACTTCGAGAAGGCCGCCAAGGACATCCGCGGCCTGCCGAAGCTGGAGGGCACGGTCCACGTCAACCTCGCCCTGATCCTCAAGTTCATGGGCAACTACCTCTTCGCCCCGGCCGAGTACGCGCCCGTCCCCACCCGCCACGACGCGGCCGACGACGCGTTCCTCTTCGCCCAGGGCCCCGCCCGCGGCCTCGGCGCGATCCGCTTCCACGACTGGCGCACCGCCTACGACGCCCACGCGGACGTCCCCAACGTGGCCCGCTTCCGCGAGCAGGCCGACGGCCTCTGCGCGCTGCTGCTCTCCCACGCCCCCGACGAGGCCCAGCAGCAGGACCTCGACTTCCTGCTCGCCCTCGGCCAGCTCTTCGCGCTGGTCGTCTACGGCCAGCTGGTGCTGGAGCAGGCGGAGGCCACCGGCCTGGACCGCGACCTGCTGGACGAGGTCTTCGACGTGCTGGTCCGGGACTTCTCCGCGCACGCCACCGAGCTGCACGGCAAGGCGTCCGCCACCGAGGAGCAGGCCGCCTGGGCGCTGGCGCACGTCCGCCGCCCCGTCGCCGACGCCGGGCGGGCCGCCCGCGTCTGGGCCCGGGTCGAGGCGCTGGCGGGCGCCTACGAGATGCAGCCCTGACCTCCGCACGCCCCTCCGGACCGGCGCCCCTCCCGCGGGGGCGCCGGTCCCGGTAGGGTCGGCCGCCACGACCAGCGGCGCGCGCACCCCGCCGCGCGCCCCCGTCCCGGGAGGCCCTGTGAGCGGTTGGACCGGCCGTACCGCCGCGGACATCGCCGAGGCGGTGCGCCGAGGCGAGGTGACGCCCCGTCAGGTGGTCGCGGACCACCTGGAGCGGATCCGCCGCCTCGACGGACGCGTCAACGCCTTCCGCGCCGTCCTCGGCGAGGAGGCGCTCGCCGCCGCCGACGCCCTCGCCGCGCACCCCGGCCTCGCGGACCTGCCGCTGGCCGGCGTGCCCGTCGCGGTCAAGGACAACGTCGCCGTCGCCGGGCACGCCGTCCGCAACGGCAGTGCCGCCTCGCCCGCCGCACCCGCCGCCGCCGACCACGAGGCCGTCCGCCGCCTGCGCGCCGCCGGGGCCGTCGTCGTCGGCCTCACCCACGTGCCCGAGCTGTGCGTCTTCGGCACCACCGACGGCGACCACGGGATCACCCGCAACCCCCGGCGGCCCGACCGCAGCGCCGGCGGCTCCTCCGGCGGCAGCGCCGCGGCCGTCGCCGCCGGCTTCGCGCCGCTCGCGCTGGCCGCCGACGGCATGGGCTCCATCCGCATCCCCGCCGCCGCCTGCGGACTGCTCGGTCTCAAGCCCGGGCAGGGGGCCGTCCCCGCCGGCCTGGGGCCCAACGACTGGTACGGCATGGCCGTCAACGGCCCCCTCGCCACCACCGCCGCCGACCTGCGCCTCGCCTTCCGCGCCCTCGCCGGCGGACCGGACCCCGCGGCCCCGGCCGCCCCGCCCGCCGGTCCGCTGCGGATCGCCGTCTCCACCCGCAGCCCCTTCCCCGGCGTGCCCGTCGGCCGCGGCTGGGCCGCGGCCGCCCGCGACAGCGGCCGGCTGCTCGCCGGGGCGGGCCACCGGGTCGAGGCCGCGCACCCGCCCTACCCGGCCTGGCTCCCCGCCGCCGTCCTCGCCCGCTGGACCGCCGGGACCGCCGCCGACGCGGCCGCCTGCGACCCGGCCCGGCTCGCCCCCCGCACCCGCCGCCACGCCGCCGTCGGGCGCCTCGCGGCCCGCACCCCGCTGCTGCGCACCGACCACCGGGCCCTGCTGCGCGAGCGGCTGCGGCCCTTCTTCGACCGGCACGACGTGCTGCTCACCCCCGCCCTGGCCGGCCCCGTCCCCGCCGCCAGGGCCTGGAGCCGCCGCGGCTGGACCGCCAACCTCCTCACCAACACCCGCTTCTCGCCGTTCACCCCGGCCTGGAACCTGGCCGGCTGGCCCGCCCTCGCGGTCCCCGCCGGGAGCCGCGCGGACGGGCTGCCGTACGCGGTGCAGCTCGTCGCCCCGCCCGGCGGCGAGGAGGTCCTGCTCCGCCTCGCCGCGGAGCTGGAGGAGGCCCGCCCCTGGCCCCGGACGGCGCCGCTCGACTGAGGCGGTCGCCGCCCGGGGCGGACCGGGGCCCGCCCGGTCCGGTCAGGCGGCCGGGATCATCCCGTGCGGGTCCAGGACGTACTTGCGGGCGGCGCCCGCGTCGAACTCCCGGTAGCCGCGCGGCGCCTCCTCCAGCGGGATGGGCGTGGCGTTCACCGCGTCCGCGATGTGCACCTTCTCGTGCAGGATCGCCTGCATCAGCCGCCGGTGGTAGCGCATCACCGGGCACTGGCCGGTCGCGAACGACAGCGACTTCGCCCAGCCCAGCCCGATCCGGATGGAGAGCGACCCCTGCTGGGCGGCCTCGTCGGCGGCGCCCGGGTCGCCGGTGACGTACAGGCCCGGGATGCCGACCGCGCCGCCCGCCGCCGTGACGTCCATGACGGTGTTCAGCACCGTCGCCGGGCGCTCGGTGGCGGCCTCGCCGCCGTGGCCGCGGGCCTCGAAGCCGACCGCGTCCACCGCGCAGTCCACCTCGGGCACCCCCAGGATCTGCTCGATCTGGTCCCGCGGCTCGCCCTGGGAGATGTCGGCGGTCTCGCAGCCGAAGCTGCGGGCCTGCGCCAGCCGCTCCGGGTTGAGGTCGCCCACGATCACCACGGCCGCGCCGAGGAGCTGGGCCCCGGCCGCCGCCGCCAGTCCCACCGGGCCCGCCCCGGCGACGTACACGGTCGAGCCGACCGTGACGCCGGCGGTGACGCAGCCGTGGAAGCCGGTCGGGAAGATGTCCGAGAGCATCGTCAGGTCGCGGATCTTCTCCAGGGCCCGGTCGCGGTCCGGGAAGACCAGGACGTTCCAGTCGGCGTACGGCACCAGCACGTACTGCGCCTGGCCGCCGACCCAGCCGCCCATGTCCACGTAGCCGTAGGCGGAGCCCGGGCGGTCCGGGTTCACGTTCAGGCAGATGCCCGTCTTGCCCTCCTTGCAGTTGCGGCACCGGCCGCAGGCGATGTTGAAGGGCACCGAGACCAGGTCTCCGACCTTGACGAACTCCACGTCCCGGCCGGTCTCCACCACCTCGCCGGTGATCTCGTGCCCCAGCACCAGCCCGGGCGGGGCGGTGGTGCGGCCGCGCACCATGTGCTGGTCGCTGCCGCAGATGTTGGTGGCGACGCACTTCACGATGACGCCGTGGTGGCACTCGCGTCCCACGTTGGCCGGGTTCACGCCCGGCCCGTCCTTCAGCACGAAGCCCGGGTAGTCGGTGCTCTCGACCTCGACCCGGCCCGGCTCCTTGTACACGACCGCCTTGTTGCCCGGCATGGTTCGTCCTCCCGTGCCGCTCGTGGGCTGCTCGGACTCCCGTGCACCTCCCTCCGCTCCGTGCGGGCCGCGCCCCTCCGTCCGGAGCGGGCCCCTCCTTCCAGGGTGGCCCCGCCGGGCCGCGGCCGCAGGTCGCCGCCCGGCGCCGTTCACTGCCGTCCCCGCTGCCCGCCGCGGTGTGACACGGAGGCGACACACGGGTCACGCTGCGTACTTTTCCGGGGCGAGAGGTGTCATATCGGGCACGACGGGAAGGACGGACTGCGACCCGGGAGCGGCCCGGCCGCCCCGGGCCCGACACCGCCCGTCCCGGCACCGCCCGCCCCGACGCCGGGCGACGACCGACAGGAGGCACTGTGCCCCGTTCCCCCCAGCGCGCGGCCGCGGCCGCGGCGACCTCGCTCCTCCTGGCCTGCGGCCTCACCGCCGCCGCGACCACCGCCTCCGGCGCCCCCGCGCCGTCCCCGGCGGCAGCCGCACCGGGCTCGCAGGAGGCGCAGTCCTCGCCCGCGGGGGCCCCGACCGGCTTCGTCGACCTGCCCGCGCGGCCGGTCGCGGACGACGGCGCGGCCCACGAGCTCACCGTGCACTACCGGAACACGGGGACCGCCGCCCGCACCGTCGCCCCCCAGGTCCTCGTCGAGTCGCCCGACGCCGACCCGTACCTGGCCCCCTCCGACCTGCGGCTGGAGCGGTTCGACCCGGCGACCCGCACCTGGGCCCCCATGGCCCTGGGCACCCAGACCGGCACCCTGTACACCGCCATCCCCGCCGCCGGGCGGCGGCTGGCGCCGGGCGCGGACCTGGACGTCCGCTACCGCCTCACGGTCGAGCCCGCCGGCATGTCCGCCGCCCGCCACGCCGTGGTCCAGCCCCGGATCGTGCTCTTCGGTTCCGCCGCGGCCTGAGCCCGGCGGGCGCCGCCCGGCAGCCCACCCGCCGCCGCCCGCACCCGGAGGCACGGCGGGGGAGGCCCGGCGGGCGCAGCCCCTCGGGAGCGGCCCCCGGACCCCGGCCGGAGCCGGCCGGGAGGGCGTGCCGCCGGAGGGTCAGAGGTACAGCCCGTCCGAGGCCGGGGCCGGCGACGGCAGCAGGGGCGAGCGGCCCCGCCGCAGGGCGTACAGCTCCGCCAGCGTCGACGGGCCGGGCGCGTCGCCGCCGCCACCGCCCCCGTCCGCCAGCCACCGCGCCGACTCCTCCCCGGTCAGCGGGCCCACCTCGACCCGCGCCAGGCAGCGGCCCGGCCGCACCACGGCGGGGTGCAGCCGCTCCACGTCCTCGTTGGTGGTGATGGCCACCAGGACGTTGCGCCCCTGCCCCAGCAGGCCGTCGGTGAGGTTCAGCAGCCGGGACAGCGCCTGTCCGGTGGCCCGCTTGGCGCCGCCGCGGATCAGCTCGTCGCAGTCCTCCAGGAGCAGCATCCGCCACCGCTGCGCGTCGTCCTCGTCGCCGTCGTCGTCCTGCGTGGCCAGCGCCACCTGGAGCAGGTAGCCGGGGTCCGAGAAGAGCTGCTCCGGGTCCAGCACGCAGTCGACCCGGCACCAGTCGCGCCACGACCGGGCCAGCGTGCGCAGCACCGAGGTCTTGCCGGTGCCCGGCGGCCCGTGGAGCAGGAGCAGCCGCCCGGTGACCTCCTCGGGGCGGACCCTCATGAGCGCGTCGAAGCAGGCGGCCACCGGCGCGGTGTAGTTGCCGTGCACCTCGGACCAGGTCTCGGCGCTGATCCGCCGGGTGGTCCGGCTCGGGCCGTGGCCGGTGAGGTGCCAGAAGCCCATGAGGACCACGTCCTCCTCCGCCGGGGGCGGCTCCTCCGCGCCGTCGACGGCCTGGGCGAGGACCCGTTCGGCCAGGTCGTCCGCCACGGCGGTCACGGTGACGTCCGCGTGCCGGCCGCCGCCGTGGCCGGTCCAGCGGTTCACCTTCACCGTCCACCCGTCGCCCTCGGCGAGCAGTGCGGACCGGTTCTTCTCCCGGGAGGACCGGACCACCCGGCCGCCGGGCGGCAGCAGCGTGGCGTCCCCCTTCACCCGCTGGAGGGAGGTGGAGCGGCACCAGGGCTGCTCGCCGGAGGTGAAGCGGGCCAGGGCGAGGGCGTCGACCACGTCGAAGGGGGAGTCGCTGTCGTCCAGCTGCACCTGCATCGGCAGCGCGCGGTGGACCTCGGCGGCGGGGGCTCCGTTCGCGGAGTGCTCTGCGGACATGGCGCCATGATCCGGCACCCGCAGGCCCCTGCCCACCGCTTTTCCCACTTCGCCACCCCGCCGGACCGGCGGACGGCGGCGCGGCCCGGCGGGTGCGCCGGGCCGGCGTGCGCCGGGGGACCGCCCCGGCAGGCGCGGCCGCGCGCCGCCCCCCGTCCCGGACGGGCCGGGCCGCACCCGGGGCGCGGCGCAGGAGGGCCCCGGGCAGGGGCGGCGGGACGTCCGGCGGGAAAGGCGGCGGGACATCCGGCGGGACATCCGGCGGGAGGGGAGAGGAGGGGAGCGTACGACCGCCGGTGCCGCACCAGTGCGGGGTGCGACACCGGCGACCGTGCTTGGCGGTCCGGCCGACCCTCAACGGCCGACCGCCGGTCCGTACGCCACCGGGAGTCCGGCCCCCGCAGCGTCGGGGGGGCCACACAGCGACTCGAGGTCGGCGTCGGATGTCTCTGCAGCGCCGGAGGTGCACGGATACCGTGCGACGACGGCTTCACCCTTCGAACGAAGGTCGGCCGGGTCCTTGCCCTGCAGCGCTCACGCATATATTGCTTTCAGGTTTCCCGCACGTCAATCCCATCGGTGTGTTCACTTCCTGAATTCACCGTGACGCAGTGTGGGGATCCGTGTGCGCAGCGGCTGTCGACTGAGCGCTTGCTCACCCCTGTTGCGCCCGCCCGCCCGGCGGCTACGCTCGCGGCCATGACGGAGCCCCTCCCCGGCGCGCCCCGCGTCGCCCACCGCACCTGCCCGCTCTGCGAGGCCACCTGCGGCCTCACGGTGACCGTGGACGGGCCCTCCGGGGCCGTCCGGGTGCGCGGCGACGACCAGGACCCCTTCAGCCGCGGCTACCTCTGCCCCAAGGGCGTCGCCCTCGGCGAGCTCCACACCGACCCCGACCGCCTGCGCGCCCCCCTGGTGCGGCGCGGCACCGAGTGGACCGAGGTGGGCTGGGACGAGGCGTTCGACGAGGCCGGCCGCCTCCTCGCCCCCCTGCTGCGCGACCACGGCCGCGACAGCGTCGGCATCTACCTCGGCAACCCGGTCGTCCACAACCACGCCCTCTCCCTCTACGCCCCCGTGCTGGTCCACGCCCTCGGCACCGGGTACCGCTTCAGCGCCTCCACCGTCGACCAGATGCCCAAGCAGGTCGCCTGCGGCCTGATGTACGGCACCGAGCTGTCGGTCACCGTCCCCGACGTCGACCGCACCGACTACCTGCTCGTCCTCGGCGCCAACCCGCTGGTCTCCAACGGCAGCCTCCTCACCGCCCCCGACCTGCCCGGACGGCTGCGCGCCCTGCGCCGCCGCGGCGGCCGCCTGGTCGTGGTGGACCCGCGCCGCACCCGCACCGCCGAGGCCGCCGACGAGCACCTGCCGATCCGGCCCGGCACCGACGCCCTGCTGCTGGCCGGGATCGCCCGCACCCTCCTCGCCGAGGGCCTGGCCGACCCCGGCCCGGCCGCGCCGCACCTCAACGGCCTGGACGAGCTGCGCGCCGCCCTGGACCCCTTCACCCCCGAGGCCGTCGCCGCCGCCACCCGCGTCCCCGCCGCGACCGTGCGCCGCCTCGCCCGCGAGCTGGCCGCCGCGCCCAGCGCCGCCGTCTACGGCCGCATCGGGACCACCACCACCGCCTTCGGCACCGCCGCCAGCTGGCTGGTGGACGTCGTCAACGCCCTCACGGGCAACCTCGACCGCCCCGGCGGCGTCCTGTGGCCCGAGCCCGCCGCCGGCTCCCCGAACACGGCGGGCGAGCCGGGACGCGGACGGGGCGTGCGCATCCCCGGCTCGCGCCGCACCCGGGTCCGCGGCCTGCCGAGCGTCTTCGGCGAGTTCCCCGCCGCCGCCCTCGCCGAGGAGATCGACACGCCCGGCCCCGGCGGCGAGCGCCTGCGCGGCCTGGTCACCGTCGCCGGCAACCCCGTGCTCTCCACCCCCGACGGCGCCCGCCTCGCCGCCGCCCTCGGCTCCCTCGACGCCGTGGTCAGCGTCGACCCGTACCTCAACGAGACCACCCGCCACGCCCACGTGGTCCTGCCCGGCCCCTCCCCGCTGGCCCGCAGCCACTACGACCTGGTCTTCACCGGCTTCGCCGTCCGCAACACCGCCAAGTACTCCCCGCCGACCCTGGACCGCGCGGAGGGGGAGCCCGACGAGTCCGAGATCCTGCTGCGGCTCGCCTGCGCGGCCCTCGGCGGCGGCGTCACGCCCGACGAGCTGGACGACCTCACCGCCGCCGCGACCGCCCGCCGCATCTGCGCCGACCCCTCCTCGCCGGCCCACGGCCGGGACCCGCTGGAGCTGCTGGCCGCCGTCGGCCACCGCCGCCGCCAGGACCGCCTCCTCGACCTGATGCTGCGCGGCGGCCCCTACGGCGACGGCTTCGGCGCCAAGCCCGACGGCCTCACCCTCGACGCCCTGGAGCAGGCCCCCCACGGCCTCGACCTCGGCCCGCTGCGCCCCCGCCTGCCCGGCGTGCTGCGCACCCCCAGCGGCCGGGTCGAGCTCGCCCCGCCGCAGCTCCTCGCCGAGGCGCGCCGCCTCGCGGACCACCTGGCGGAGCTCACCGCCGCCCCCGGCGGCGGACTGCTGCTGGTCGGCCGCCGCCAGCTGCGCTCCAACAACTCCTGGATGCACAACCTGCCGCTGCTGGCCGGCGGCTCCAACCGCTGCACCCTCCAGCTCCACCCCGCCGACGCCGCACGCCTCGGCGTGGCCGACGGGCGGCCGGTCCTGCTGCGCTCGCGCACCGGGGAGCTGCACGCCACCGCCGAGGTCACCGACTCCGTCGCCGAGGGCGTGGTGAGCCTGCCGCACGGCTGGGGCCACGACGACCCCGGCGTCCGCGCCTCGGTCGCCGCCCGCCGCCCCGGCGTCAACAGCAACCTGCTCACCGACGCGTCACCCCTCGACCCCCTGTCCGGTACCGCCGTCCTCAACGGCATCCCGGTCGAGGTCGTGGCGACACGCCCGCACACCGCGGGTGCGGACGCGTGAGCGCCCCACCCGCCCCTGACGGCACAGCAGTTGCGGCCGCACGGTACGGTGACCAATCACAGGGACGGTTGTATGACGGCCGCCCCGCACGGGTAGTCTTCGCCCACGGCCCTGGCGCCTGGTAGGGGTGGGAAGTCTCATGGAACAGATGCATGTGCGCAGCAGGGCCCGCGTGCCGGCCATCCAGTGCGGAGCCGGCGCAACGGGTCGGCGCATCGACCGCCACCTGGCGGTCCTGGGCGCGCCCGCGCTCCCGGCGGTCGACACCGCCGACGCGGCAGGCCTGATAAGGGAGCTCACGCCGCGCGGCGTGAGCACGCCGGCAGCCCCGGGCCGCGGCAGCGCCCGGGTCTCGCTCCTCGCACCGCTCCGGCGGCTGCGGCGCAGCCTCTTCGGAGGCCGCGGCTGACTCCCCGCACCTCGGCGAGGGCCCGGCGGACACCCGTCCGCCGGGCCCTCGCCGTCCTGTGCGCGCCCCTGAGGCGCTGCACACGCCCCCTCCGCGCCGCACCTGGCCCCCGCGGCGCGCCCGGGACCGCCTTCCGCGGCAAAGCGGCCCCCCGCAGGAGTCGATCCTCCCCGGGCTGGGCATGGATCACGGCGCGGGCCGCCCCGCGCCGCGGCCCGGTGCCCCGGCCCCACGCCGCGGCCCGGTGCCCCGGCCGCGTACCGGCCGCGACCGCCGGGCAGGTGCCAGTGACGGACGGCCCCCCGGGGACCCCGAGCGAGGAGACACGATGGTGCACGAGCGGGCCGGGCAGCCGGCGCAGCCCGGAGACCTGGTGGACGTGGCGCGGCTGGTGACGGCCTACTACGCCCTCCACCCCGACCCGGCCGACCCCGCGCAGCGGGTCGCCTTCGGCACCTCCGGCCACCGGGGCTCCTCCCTGAACGCGGCCTTCAACGAGGACCACATCGCCGCCACCAGCCAGGCGATCTGCGACCACCGCGCCGCGCAGGGCATCGACGGCCCGCTCTTCCTCGGCGCCGACACCCACGCCCTGTCCGAGCCCGCCCGGGTCACCGCCCTGGAGGTGCTGGCCGCCAACGGCGTCACCGTGCTGGTCGACTCCGCGGACGGCTACACCCCCACCCCCGCCGTCTCGCACGCGATCCTCGCGCACAACCGCGGCCGCACCTCCGGCCTCGCCGACGGCATCGTGGTGACGCCCTCCCACAACCCGCCCGCCGACGGCGGCTTCAAGTACAACCCGCCGAACGGCGGCCCGGCCGCCTCCGACGCCACCTCCTGGATCCAGGACCGCGCCAACGCCCTCATCGAGGGCGGCCTCAAGGAGGTCCGCCGCATCCCGTACACCCGGGCGCTGGCCGCCGACACCACCGGCCGCCACGACTTCCTCGGCGCCTACGTCGACGACCTGCCCGCCGTCCTCGACCTCGACGCCGTCCGCGACGCCGGGGTGCGGATCGGCGCCGACCCCCTCGGCGGCGCCTCCGTCGCCTACTGGGGCCGCATCGCCGAACGCCACCGCCTCGACCTCACCGTGGTCAACCCGCTCGCCGACCCCACCTGGCGGTTCATGACGCTGGACTGGGACGGGAAGATCCGCATGGACTGCTCCTCCCCGTACGCGATGGCCTCCCTCATCGCGCAGCGCGACGCCTACACCGTCTCCACCGGGAACGACGCCGACGCGGACCGGCACGGCATCGTCACCCCCGACGGCGGCCTGATGAACCCCAACCACTACCTCGCCGTCGCCATCCGCTACCTCTTCTCCCACCGCGACGGCTGGCCGGCGGGGGCCGGGATCGGCAAGACCCTCGTCTCCTCCTCCATGATCGACCGGGTGGCGCAGGACCTCGGCCGGCGGCTCGTCGAGGTCCCGGTCGGCTTCAAGTGGTTCGTCGACGGCCTCTTCGACGGCAGCATCGGCTTCGGCGGCGAGGAGTCCGCCGGCGCCTCCTTCCTGCGCCGCGACGGCGGGGTGTGGACCACCGACAAGGACGGCATTCTGCTGGCCCTGCTCGCCTCCGAGATCACCGCCGTCACCGGCAGCACCCCCTCGCAGCACTACGCCGAGCTCACCGCCCGCTTCGGCGACCCCGCCTACGCGCGCGTCGACGCCCCCGCCACCCGCGAGGAGAAGGCCGTCCTGGCGAAGCTCTCCCCGGACCGGGTCACCGCCGACACCCTGGCCGGCGAACCGGTCACCGCCGTCCTCACCGAGGCCCCCGGCAACGGCGCCGCCGTCGGCGGGCTCAAGGTCTGCACCGACAGCGCCTGGTTCGCCGCCCGGCCCTCCGGCACCGAGGACGTCTACAAGGTCTACGCCGAGAGCTTCCGGGGGCCCGAGCATCTCGCCCGCGTCCAGGACGAGGCCAGGGCCCTCGTCGCCGCAGCCCTCGGCGACGCCGGATGACGGCCGCCGGGGGGAGCGCCGAGGGGGCCCGCGGCGGCGCCGCCCGGCGCCCGCGGGTCGCCCTGCTGACCCGCGAGTACCCGCCGGACGTCTACGGCGGCGCCGGGGTCCACGCCGAGTTCCTCGCCCGCGAGCTGCGGCGCCTCACCGACCTGGAGGTCCACTGCTGGGCCGTCGCCGGGCAGGACGGCCACGCCGTCCACCGCGCCGCCCGCGAGGGCGTCCACCGCCACCCGGTGCCCGCCGACCTCGCCGCCGCCGACACCGCCCTGCGCACCTTCGGCGTCGACCTGGCCATGGCGGACGCCGTCGCCGGCCGCGACCTGGTCCACAGCCACACCTGGTACACCAACCTGGCCGGGCACCTCGCCAAGCTCCTGCACGGCGTCCCCCACGTGGTGACCGCCCACTCGCTGGAGCCGCTGCGGCCCTGGAAGGCCGAGCAGCTCGGCGGCGGCTACGCCCTCTCCTCGTGGGCCGAGCGCACCGCCGTGGAGGCCGCCGACGCCGTCGTCGCCGTCTCCCACGGCATGCGGCGGGACCTGCTGGACTGCTACCCGGCGCTGGACCCGGCCCGGGTGCACGTCGTCCACAACGGCATCGACACCGGCCTGTACCGGCCCGACCCGGACACCGGCGTGCTGCGGCGGCACGGCATCGACCCCGGCCGCCCCACCGTGGTCTTCGTCGGCCGCATCACCCGGCAGAAGGGCGTGCCCCACCTGCTGCGCGCCGCCCGCGCCTTCGAGCCCGGCGTGCAGCTGGTGCTCTGCGCGGGCGCGCCCGACACCGAGGCGCTCGGCGACGAGTTCCACGACCTGGTCACGGAGCTGCGGCAGCAGCGCGAGGGCGTCTTCTGGATCCCCGAGATGCTGCCCCGCGAGGACGTCGTCCAGCTCCTCACCCACGCCACCGTCTTCGCCTGCCCCTCGGTCTACGAGCCGCTCGGCATCGTCAACCTGGAGGCCATGGCGTGCGGCACCGCCGTCGTCGCCTCCGACGTCGGCGGCATCCCCGAGGTGGTCGACCACGGGCGCACCGGCCTGCTCGTGCCCTGCCGGGAGGACGACCCGGCCGGGTTCGAGGCCGGGCTCGCCGCCTCCGTCAACGCCCTGGTCGGCGACCCGGAGCGGGCGGCGGCCATGGGCGCCGAGGGGCGGCGCCGCGCGGAGGAGGAGTTCGGCTGGGACGCGGTGGCCCGGCGCACGGTCGCGCTCTACGAGGAGCTGCTGGCCGGGCGCTGAGGCCGCCGACGGACCCGGGGCGGTACCGGAACCGGCCCCGGGTCCGCCGCGGCGCGGCACGGAACGCCGCGGCACGGCGCGGGAAGGCGCCGCACGCATCGGTGCGGCGCAGGGCGGGAAGGAGCGCAGGATGCGCGGTGGACCATCGGTGCTGGGCGTCGTACTCGCGGGCGGGGAGGGCAAGCGGCTGATGCCGCTGACCGCCGCCCGCGCCAAACCCGCCGTGCCCTTCGGCGGCGCCTACCGGCTCGTGGACTTCGTCCTCTCCAACCTCGTCAACGGCGGCATCACCCGCATCTGCGTCCTCACCCAGTACAAGTCGTCCTCGCTCGACCGCCACCTGGCCACCACCTGGCGGCTCTCCGGCCTCACCGGCGACTACGTCACCCCCGTGCCCGCGCAGCAGCGCCTCGGCCCCCGCTGGTACCTGGGCAGCGCCGACGCCATCTACCAGTCGCTCAACCTCGTCCACGACGAGCAGCCCGACCACATCGTGGTGTTCGGCGCCGACCACGTCTACCGCATGGACCCGCAGCAGATGCTGCAGGCCCACATCGAGTCCGGCGCGGGCGTCACCGTCGCCGGGATCAGGGTGCCGCGCGAGCAGGCGTCCGCCTTCGGCGTGATCTCCACCGCCTCCGACGGGCGGCGCGTCTCCGACTTCCTGGAGAAGCCCGCCGACCCGCCCGGCCTGCCCGGCGACCCCGGCCGGGTGTTCGCCTCCATGGGCAACTACGTCTTCTCCACCAAGGTCCTCGTCGACGCCCTGCAGCGCGACGCCGAGAACCCCTCCTCCCGCCACGACATGGGCGGCGACATCATGCCGATGCTCGCCGGCAGCGGGCAGGCGATGGTGTACGACTTCGACGACAACCACGTGCCCGGCGAGACCGAGCGCGACCACGGCTACTGGCGGGACGTCGGCACCCTGGACTCCTACTACGAGGCCCACCTGGACCTCATCTCGATCCACCCCGTCTTCAACCTGTACAACCGGCAGTGGCCGATCTTCACCCACCCCGCGCAGCTGCCGCCCGCCAAGTTCGTCGCGGGCGGCATCGCAAGCGAGTCCATGGTCAGCGCCGGGTGCATCGTCAGCGGGCAGGTCACCCAGTCGGTGCTCTCACCGGGCGTCGTCGTCGAGGAGGGCGCCGTCGTCCAGGGCTCGGTGCTGCTGGACGGGGTGCGGATCGGCCGCGGCGCGGTGGTCCGCCGGGCGATCCTCGACAAGAACGTCGTCGTGCCGCCCGGCGCCACCATCGGCGTCAACCCCCAGCGCGACCGCGAGCTCTACACCGTCTCGGCGGCCGGCGTGGTGGCCCTCGCCAAGGGGCAGCGGGTCGACTGACCGCGGGCGGGGACGGCCGGGGGCCGGGTTCCGGCCGTCCGCCGCGGCGGCGGCATCCCGGCGGGATGCCGCCGCCGGACCGGGGTAGGGGAGCGGGGCACCGCCGAGGCATGCGGGCCCGCGACTCCCACCGGTTGTTCATCCGGCCCCGGCAGACTCCCGCAGAACCCGGCAGACCCCGGCAGAGAGGACCCCGTGATGACGGCCCAGACCGAGGAGGCGCAGACCCAGGCCCCCACCGCCGGTCTCCCGCCCGCCCCCTACGCCGGCCGCTACCGGCTCCAGGGGCTCCTCGGCAGCGGCGCCACCGCCGACGTCCACCGGGCCGTCGACGAGCGGCTGGGCCGCCCCGTCGCCCTGAAGGTCTTCCGCCCCGAGTGCGGTCCCGAGGCCGGCGCCCGGTTCGCCGGCGAGGCACGGCTCCTCGCCCGCCTCGACCACCCCGGCCTGGTGACGGTCTACGACTACGGGCACTGCGACGGCCGGTCCCACCTCGCCCTGGAACTCGTCGAGGGCCGCTCCCTGCGGGACGTGCTGCGCGACGGTCCGCTGCCGCCCGCCGACGTGGCGCCCTTCGGCGCCGCCCTGGCCCGCGCCCTCGCGCACGTCCACGCCCGGGGGGTCGTCCACCGCGACGTCAAGCCCGCCAACGTCCTCGTCGACCGGGAGGGCTCCCCCCGCCTCGCCGACTTCGGCGTCTCCCGCCTGGTCGACGGCGGCGGCATGACCGCCACCAACAAGGTGGTCGGCACCGCCGCCTACCTCGCCCCCGAGCAGGTGCGCGGCCTCGGGGCCTGCCCGGCCTCCGACGTCTACGCCCTCGGGCTGCTGCTGCTGGAGTGCCTGACGGGCCGCCGGGAGTACCCCGGGCCGCCGATGGAGTCCGCCGTCGCGCGCCTCCACCGCTCCCCGGCCGTCCCCGGCGGCGAGGCCCGGCTCCCCACCCTCCTGCGCCGGATGACCGCCGAGCGGCCCGAGGACCGCCCCGACGCCCGGACCTGCGGCCTCCTGCTCGACGAGGCCGGTACGGCCGAGGCGGAGGCCGCCGTCCCCGCCCCCCGCCGCCCGCACCGGCGCCCCGTGCTCGCCGTCGCCGCCGGGCTCGCCTGCGCCGGACTCGCCTGCGGGGGCGCCACCCTGGCGGCCTCCGGCGGTGCGGACCGGGCGTCCGCTCCGGGCGGGCCCTCCGCCCCGGCGGCCGGCGGGCCGTCCGCGCCCGCCGCCCACGGGTCCGGACCCGCCCGGACCGCCGCTCCCCGCACCCCGGCCCTCCGCACCTCCGCCCCCGGGGGCGTCGCCCCCGTGTCCGCCCGGATCCGCCCCGGAGCCCCCGCGGCGGCCCGTACGGCCTCCAAGGCCGCGGCCTCCGGCGCGGCCAAGGGCCATGCCCGCCAGAAGGGCGGCGGCAAGGCCAAGGGCGCCGAGGGCAAGGCCAAGGGTGCCGAGGGCAAGGGGGAGGGGGAGGGCAAGGGCGGCGGGGGCAAGGGGCACGGGAAGGGCAAGCCGAAGGGGGAGGGCAAGGGCGGCGGGGGCAAGGGGCACGGGAAGGGCAGGCCGAAGGGGGAGGGCAGGCCGAAGGGCGGGGCCGAGGGGCACGGCGGGGGAGTGCGCCCGGGCCCGGGCGGCGGCCCCGTCGGTGTCCGCGGCCACGGCCCCCGCTGACTGCCCCGGTCCCGCCCTCAGCCGCCCGTCCGGGGCTCCGCGCCCTGGGACACCGGCCCCGCGGACCCGCAGGCCCCACCCTCCGCAGACCCGCAGGCCCCCCGCAGACCCCCGAGCCCACCCCCGCGGACACGTCCCCGGCCCCCCGCCCCGCCCGCCGGGTGGCGCGGCGGCCCCGGTGGTGGCCGCGCCCCCCGGCCGGGTAGGGATCCGGGCAGGTCCGCCGGGTCCCCGGCGGCGCCCCGCCCCGTCCCGGAGACCCGCGCATGCTCCTGCACCGCCTGGCCCTCGCCTCCCGCGCCGCCGCCGAGGAGCCGGCCCGCAACGCCAAGACCGCCCTGCTCGCCGCCTGCCTGCGCGAGCTGGGCCCGGAGGAGGCCCCCGCCGCGGTGGCGCTGCTGTCGGGCGAGTCCCGGCGGCAGCGGATCGGGGTCGGCCCGGCCGCCCTGCGGGACCTCCCGCCCCCGGCGGACCGCCCCTCCCTCGGCGTCCGCGAGACCGAGGACGCCTTGGCCGTCCTCGCCGCCGTGCACGGCGCGGGCGCCCAGGCCGAGCGCCGCCGCCTGCTCCACGCCCTCCTCGGCCGCGCCACCGCCGAGGAGCAGCGCCTCCTCACGGGCGCCCTGGTCGGCGAGCTGCGCCAGGGCGCGCTGGACGCCGTGGTGGGCGACGCCGTCGCGAAGGCGGCGGACGTACCGGCGGCCGACGTGCGCAGGGCGCTCATGTTCCGCGGTTCGGCACGGGCCGTCGCCGAGGCCGCCCTCACCGGCGGCGCCCCCGCGCTGCGCGCCTTCGGCCTGGAGGTCGGCCGTCCGGTGCGGCCGATGCTCGCCGCCTCCGCGCCCGACGTCGCCGCCGCCCTGGAGCGGATCAGCCCCGCGGCCCTGGAGTGGAAGCTCGACGGCATCCGGGTGCAGGTGCACCGCGACGGGGACGACGTGGCGGTCTTCACCCGCAGCCTGGACGACATCACCGCCCGGGTGCCGGAGGTGGTCGAGGCCGCCGCCTCCCTGCCGCTGCGCAGCGCCGTCCTCGACGGCGAGGCCCTGGCCCTCGCCCCGGACGGTCGGCCCCGCCCGTTCCAGGTCACCTCCGCCCGCACCGCCTCCCGGCAGGACCCGGAGCGGCTGTGCGCCGAGGTGCCGCTCCACGTCCTCTTCTTCGACCTGCTGCACCGCGACGGCGAGGACCTGCTCGACCTGCCCGGCGGCCGCCGCTGGGACGCCCTCGGCCAGGCCCTGCCGTCCGGACTGCGGGTGCCGCGCACGGTCACCGGCGACCCGGACGAGGCGCACGCCTTCCTCCGCGGCGCCCTGGGGCGCGGCCACGAGGGCGTGGTCGTCAAGGACCCGGACGCCCCGTACGCGGCCGGGCGCCGGGGCGCGGGCTGGATCAAGGTGAAGCCCCGCCACACCCTCGACCTGGTGGTGACGGCCGCGGAGTGGGGGAGCGGGCGCCGCCGCGGCCTGCTGAGCAACCTCCACCTGGCGGCGCGCGGCGGGGAGGCCGACGGGCTGGGCCCGTGGGTGATGCTCGGCAAGACCTTCAAGGGCCTCACCGACGACCTGCTGGCCTGGCAGACCCGGGAGCTGCTGGCCCGCGAGGTCGACCGCTCCGCCTCCACGGTGCACGTCCGCCCGGAGCTGGTGGTGGAGATCGCCTTCGACGGCCTGCAGCGCAGCCCCCGGTACCCGGCGGGGCTGGCGCTGCGGTTCGCCCGGGTGCTGCGGTACCGCGACGACAAGGGACCGGCGGAGGCCGACACCGTCGCCGCGGTGCGCGAGCTGGCCGCCGAGGGGCTGTAGGCACCCCCGGCCCCCGGGCACGGGCCCGGGAGGGTCCCGAAGGACTCGGAAAGGGCTCGGAAGGGCTCAGAAGGCGTAGCGGACGGTGAGCCAGGGCGCGTGGGCGGCCACCAGCTCCCGCATCCGCTGCACCGCCGGGCCCTTCACCCCGGCGCGGTAGCGGACGTTCCACGCGCCGTTCTCCGAGCGCTTGCCCTCCTGGAGCCCCGGCCGCCACAGCACCTCCTCGGCGCGCGGGTGCCAGCCCAGGTTCACCTCGTGCAGCTCGCGGTTGTGGGTCAGCAGGATGACCTCGGCGGCGGCCTGCGCCTTGACGGCGGCCGGGAGCACGTCGTCCATCCGGCGCAGCAGGTCCGCCCAGGCGTCCTCCCAGCCGGGCCGCAGCACCACCGGCGAGAGGTTGAAGTGGACCTCGTACCCGGCCTCCAGGAAGTCCCCGGCCGCGGCGATCCGCTCGGCCACCGGGCTGGTGCGCACGTCGAGCAGCCGGGAGTCCTCCGGCGGCATCACCGAGAAGCGGATCCGGGTCCGGCCGCGGGGGTCGAGGTCCAGCAGGTCCCGGTTGACGAACTTGGTCGCGAAGGACGCCTTGGCCGTCGGCCAGCCGCGGAAGGCCCGCACCAGGTCGGCGGTGTTGTCGCAGATCAGCGCGTCGACCGAGCAGTCGCCGTTCTCGCCGACGTCGTACACCCAGGCGTCCGGGTCGCACTGGTTGGGCTCGGGCTTGGGGCCCTGGCGGGCGACGTGCCGGTCGAGGTGGGCGACGATCCGGTCGATGTTGGTGAAGACGGTGACCGGGTTGGCGTACCCCTTGCGGCGCGGGACGTAGCAGTACGCGCACGCCATGGCGCAGCCGTTGGAGGCGCCGGGCGCGATCCAGTCCGCGGAGCGGCCGTTGGGCCGGGTGGTGAGCGTCTTGCGGACGCCCAGCACCAGCGTCTCCGTCTTCACCCGCACCCAGCGCTCGACGTTGCCCTCGTTGCCGTGCAGGCGGGGGATCCGCCAGTGCGAGTCCACCTCCACCAGCCGGGCCCCCGGGAACCGCGCCAGCACCTGGCGGCCGCGCGGCGAGGCGGCGGCCTCCGGCTCCGCGTAGACCTCCCGCACGTCGAACAGGCGGGCCGCGGCGGCCGGGGCGCGGTGGCCGCCCGCGGGGGCGGGCAGCACGTCCTCCAGCGGGAAGAGGCCCTCGGGCTCGGGGCCCGGGCCGTCGGGCCGGCGGACTCCGGAGCGCGGGCCGTCGGACCGGGGGTCCTCGGACTGGGGTCGCATGCGGGCTCCGGTGGTGCGGGGCGGTACCGCCGGTCAGCCTAGCGGCCGGCCCGTACGGATGGCGGCAGCGCCGGGCCGGGGCACGGGCCCGGATCCGGGGTAGGCGGTGCACGGGCCGGCGCGGACCCGCCGGGCGTGCCCGCGGCCGCACGGCGGACGGCGGCAGGACGCGGACGGCAGGACGCGGCGCGCCGGGGCCGGGCACGGCAGGACAGGGAACGGCAGGGCGTGCGGAGGCGCGCCCGGCGACGACCGGGAGGCGGCGTGGACCAGCGGGACGGGACGGCGGCGGTGGACGGAACGGCGGGGGGCGCGGCGGGCGCGGGCGGCGCGGCGTCCGTGGACGCCGCGCACAGCCGCCCGCCCGGCACCCCCGACGCCGCCGTGGAGGCCGCCGGCCGCTTCTCGGAGGCGCTGGAGAGGCTGGAGCGGGCCCGCGGGGCCCTGTACGACTTCCACCAGCTCGTCGGCCGGGCCGACGCGATGCTCGACGACGTGGTGGCCTCCCTGGAGGCGCTGGGCCGCGACCGCCTCGCCGCCGAGGTGCGCGAACGCCTCGTGGGCCGCAACGTCCTCCAGGGGCGGTGGACCTTCCAGGTCGTCGAGGAGTTCGACGACGGGTACTACGCCCTCTTCCGCGAACTGGAGGAGAGGACCCGTCAGGAGCTCGTCGGCGGACGGCGGCACGTGTACGAGGCCGAGATGAAGCAGCGCCGCCGCACCGCCGGGCACCCCGGCCACGAGGCCGCGCCGGGCGCCTGACCCGCCGCAGCAACGGCCGGACGCCCTCCCGCGACGGGTCGGGCGTCCGGCCGGGCCCGACGGCCGCACGGCACCGACCCGCACGGCACCGACCCGCACGGCACCGACCCGCACGGCACCGACCCGCACGGCACCGACCCGCACCGCACCGACCCGCACCGCACCGCGGCGCGCCCGGACCCGCGGGGCGTGCCGCACCGGCGGCCCCGGACCGGCACGATGGGTCCATGGCCGACACCTTCCTCACCCGCGCCTTCGACCTCACCACCGGCTCCCGGGAGGCGGCGGTGGACATCACCGACCGCTGCGCCGCCTTCCTCGACGAGACCGCCGGCGGCCGCGACGGCCTGCTGAACGTCTTCGTCCCCCACGCCACCGCCGGGATCGCGGTCATCGAGACGGGCGCGGGCAGCGACGACGACCTGCTGGCCGCCCTCCGGGACCTGCTGCCCGCCGACGACCGGTGGCGCCACCGCCACGGCAGCGCCGGGCACGGCCGCGACCACGTCCTGCCCGCCCTCGTCCCCCCGCACGCCACGCTGCCCGTGGTGGAGGGCCGTCTGGCGCTGGGCACCTGGCAGTCCGTCGTGCTGGTCGACACCAACCGCGACAACCCGCGCCGCACCGTCCGCCTCTCCTTCCTCGGGGGCTGACCGGCCGACCGCCGCGCCGCCGGCCCGGCCCTGCTGTGCGGTCCGGCGGGCTCCGGGTGCCCCGCGGACACGGGGAGGGGCTGCGGTGCGCCCGTGTCCGGGCGCGCGACGCCCGGCCTCCCGTGGGACGGGTCGCGGCCGGCGCCGCGGGCTAACTGCGCTGGCGGGCCCGCCGTGCCGTGCCCGCGGGGGCGGGGGAGGGGGTCCCCAGGTGGCCGGTGGCCAGGCTGGTCAGGGCGCGCAGGAACGTGGCGCGGTCCTTCTCCGGAAGGGCGGCGAGGGCCTGTTCGTGGACCGCGTCCACGATCCGCCGGCTGCGCTCCGCGACGCGCGCGCCCTCCTCCGTGACCGCGATGATCCGGGCCCGCCGGTCGGTGGCGGAGGGGCGGCGCTCGGCGAGCCCTGCCTGCTCGAGGGCGTCGACGGTCACCACCATCGTGGTCTTGTCCATGTCGCCGATCTCGGCGAGCTGGGCCTGGGTGCGCTCTTCCTCCAGCGCGTGCACGAGCACGCAGTGCATGCGTGCGGTGAGCCCGATCTCGGCGAGCTCCGCCGCCATCCGGGTGCGCAGCACGTGTCCGGTGTGGTCCAGGAGGTACGACAGGTCCGGCTGGGTGCGGTCGGGCGACGGCGACATGGCGGTCATGGGTCCAGCGTAGTCCACAACTGCATCCGAAAAATATAGTCTGCAACGGGACTATCTGCTACGGTCCTTCTGTCGCGCCGCCCGGCGCGCCGCCCGCACACGCTGCGACAGGAGGGGCCGCCGTGCCTCTGCCCCCTTCCGGATCCCCCCGTCCACCGCGCCGCGGCCTCGCGCTCGGCGTCATCGCCGCGAGCACGCTGATGACGGTGCTGGACGGTTCCGTCGTCACCGTGGCCATGCCGGCCGTCCAGCGCGACCTCGGCCTCGGCCCCGAGGGCCTGACCTGGGTCGTCAACGCCTACCTCGTCGTCTTCGGCAGCCTGCTGCTGCTCGCCGGCCGGCTCGGCGACCTCCTCGGCCGCACACGGGTGTTCGTCGCCGGCACGGCCGTCTTCACCGCCGCCTCGCTGCTGGCCGGCCTCGCCGCGGGACCCGCCGTCCTGATCGCTGCCCGCCTCCTGCAGGGGGCGGGCAGCGCCATGACGGCGGCCGTGGGCCTCGGCATCCTCGCCGCCCTCCACCCCGAGGGCCGCGAACGGGCCCGCGCCCTCGCGGTCTTCGGCTTCACCGGCGCCGCCGGGGCCTCGGCGGGACAGGTGCTCGGCGGGGTGCTCACCGACGTGCTGGACTGGCACTGGGTCTTCCTGGTCAACCTGCCCGTCGGCGCCGCCGTCCTCGCCCTGGCGGGGCCCGCGCTCCCCGCCGACCGCGGGCTCGGGCTCCGCGCCGGGGCCGACCTGTGGGGCGCGCTCCTGATCACCGCGGGCCTCATGGCCGCGCTGTACGGCATCGTCGGCGCCGCGACGTACGGGTGGGCTGCGCCACGCACGCTCGTCCCGGTCCTCGCGGGCGCGGCCCTGGTCGCGGCCTTCCTCCTGCGCCAGTCCCGCGCCCGTACCCCCCTGCTCCCGCTGCGCGTGCTGCGTCCGCGCGCCGTGGCCGGCGCCAACCTCGTCCAACTCCTCCTGGTCGCGGCCCTGTTCGCCTTCCAGGTCCTGGTGGCGCTCTACCTGCAGAACGTCCTCGGCTACGACGCGACCCGCACCGGACTGGCGATGCTGCCCGCCGCCCTCGCCATCGGCGCCGTCTCGCTGGGCGCCTCGGCCCGGCTGATCGCCCGGCACGGGGAGCGTGCCGTGCTGCGTGCCGGGCTCGTCCTGCTGACCGGTGCGCTCGCCCTGCTCGCCAGGCTGCCCGTGCACGCCGACTACGTCCGTGACGTGCTGCCCTCCATGCTGCTCGTCGCCGGGTTCGGCCTGGCGATGCCCGCGCTCACCGCACTGGGCATGTCCGGCGCCGACGCCGGGGAGGCCGGACTCGTCTCGGGCCTGTTCAACACCACCCAGCAGATCGGCTCGGCGCTCGGCGTGGCACTGCTGTCCGCCCTGGCGGCCACCCGCACCGACGCCCTCGTACGCCAGGGCGGCTCCCGTCCCGGCGCGCTCACCGGGGGCTACCACCTCGCCTTCGCCGTCGGAGCGGGGCTGCTCCTCCTGGCGCTGTCGGCCGCGACGGTCCTGCTCCGGCGGCACCCGGCGCCCCGCCCGCCCGCGGCACCGGGGCCCGCGAGCGCGCGCAGGCCCGGCCGGCGGCCCGAACCGGCCGCAGGTCCGGCCTCGTGATCCGGCACCCCGGCCCGACCGCGTGACGACGATCCTCAGGTGAGGCGTTCCGCCACGGCACCCGCGCCCCGGACCGCCGACGCCGTGGCGGACCGCCGACCCGGCGGACGGGCCGCCGTCGCCCCGGCCCGCCCGGCGCGGGACGGCTCCAGCCGCCACGCCCCGCACCACGACCGGGTGCGCCCGCGTCCCCGGACCCCGGTCCACGGCGCGCCGCCGGCGGTCCCGGAGCGCGGGTGCACGGTGCCCCTCGGGCCGGAACGCCGCACCGGCGAGGGGCTTTCGGGCACACTTTCCGTCCGCTCCTCACCGTCCCTTCCCGCACCAGCGGGGCCCGGCACAGACTGACGCGCGATCATGTGCCGGCGCTCCCGGAGGAACGGCCCTCCCCGCCGGCACCGCCGACGAAGGGCCCCCCTTGCCACTTCCCCGCCCCTCCAGGCCGGCGCTGACGGCCGTCGGTGCCGCCCTCGCGGTCCTGGCCGCGATCACGCCGGCCACCGCCGGCGCGGCACAGCCGCCGCCCCCCGGCTCGTCCCCCCCGCCCTCCGCCGCGGCGACCGCACGGCGCGACGCGGCCCCGCACACGGTCACCCTGATCACGGGCGACCGGGTCACCGTGACCCGGACCCCGGACGGGCACGCCACCACGACGGTGGACGCCCCCGGCGGCGGCCCGGCGGGCGCCCACGTGATGACGGTGGGCCGGAGCACCTATGTCTATCCGGACTCGGCGCTGCCCTACCTCGCCTCCGGAGCGCTCGACGAGCGCCTCTTCGACGTCACCGGCCTCATCGAGTCCGGCTACGACGACGCGCACACCGACCAGCTTCCGCTGATCGTCACCTACACCGACGCTGCGGCCCGGTCGCGCAGCCAGGCGGTGCCGCAGGGGGCGCGCCGGACCCGGACGCTGAGCAGCATCCAGGGCGCGGCCCTGGCCGAGAGCCGCTCCCGGGCGGCGGACTTCTGGGGCGCCCTGACCGGCGGCCGGAACGCCGCAGCGGGCCGCCGCACCGCCGCCCCCGTCCTGTCCTCCGGCATCGCCAAGGTCTGGCTGGACGGCAAGGCCAGGGCGCTGCTGTCCGACACCACCGCGCAGATCGGCGCCCCCGCGGTCTGGGCGTCCGGGAACACCGGCCAGAACGTGGACGTCGCGGTCCTCGACACCGGCATCGACGACGCCCACCCGGACTTCTCGGGGCGGATCGCCGCCGAGGCCAGCTTCGTCCCCGGTGAGGACACCACCGACCGGGTGGGCCACGGCACCCACGTCGCCTCGACCGTCGCCGGCACCGGCGCCGCCTCGGCCGGCAGGGAGCGGGGCGTCGCCCCCGGTGCCCGGCTGCACATCGGCAAGGTGCTCGACGACAACGGCACCGGCCAGGACTCGTGGATCGTGGCCGGCATGGAGTGGGCCGCCCGGGAGCAGCACGCCAGGGTCATCAGCATGAGCCTGGGCGGCGATCCCGGTGAGGGCGCCGACCCGCTGGTCCAGGCGGTCGACCGGCTCAGCGCGGAGACCGGGGCGCTCTTCGTCATCGCCGCCGGCAACGCGGGCCCGGCCCCGTTCAGCGTGGGCTCGCCCGGGACCGCGGACGCCGCGCTCACGGTCGGCGCGGTGGACACCTCCGACCGGCTGGCGGGCTTCTCCAGCCGCGGCCCGCGCCGGGGCGACAACGGTCTCAAGCCCGAGATCACCGCCCCCGGTGTCGCCGTGACCGCGGCCCGGTCGCAGTACGCCCCGATGGGCGAGGGCTCCTACCTCACCCTGAGCGGCACCTCGATGGCGACGCCCCATGTCGCCGGCGCCGCCGCCCTGCTGGCCGCCGAGCACCCGGACTGGACGGGCCCGCAGCTGAAGGACGCCCTGGTCAGCACCGCCAGGGCCACCCCGCAGTACAGCCCGTACGCGGGCGGGAGCGGGCGGCTGGACGTCGCGTCGGCCGTGCAGGCCGACGTGTTCGCCACCGCGACGGCGTTCGCCTCGGCGCACTGGCCGTACTCCGCGGGGCAGACCGTCCGCAAGGACGTCACGTACACCAACACCGGCTCCGGTGCGGTCACCCTGGACCTGGCGCTGCAGGCCCCGGGCGTGCCCGCCGGGCTCCTCACGCTGACCTCTCCCCGGGTGACCGTACCCGCCCACGGCACCGCCACGGTGGGCGTGGTGAGCCACCTCGACGCGGCGGACGACGACACCGGCTACAGCGCCGCGCTCACCGCCTCCGGCCCGGACGGCGCGGTGCGCGCCCGGACGCTGGTGGGCGTCAACAGGCAGAGCCGGCGCATCACCCTCTCCGTCCGGGCCCAGGACCGCGACGGCTCCGCCCTGCCCGGCATCCTGGTGCTGAAGGACGTCGCCCGGGACACGCTCCCGAGGGTCGTCCAGATCGACGCGTCCGGCACGGTGGACCTGACCCTGCGTCCGAGCACCTACGCGGCCTGGATGTACGCCGACGTCCGGGGCCTCGACAGCCCCCACTCGCTCAGCCGCGCGGTGCTCAGCGCCCCCGAGGTGGTCGCCGACCAGGACCGGACACTGGTCCTCGACGCCTCCGCGCTGCGCAGGGTCCGCGCCGTCACCCCGCGGGCCGGCACCCAGAGCTTCCTCCGGGTCGACCAGTACCGCTCCTACGGCACGCTGCACCGCTTCGTCGACAGCTACCAGCTCGAACCCTGGCTGTTCGACAGCCTCTGGGCCACCCCGACGCGCAGGGTGACCCAGGGCTCGTACACCTTCGCCACCCGCTGGCGCCTTGTGCAGCCCCCGCTCACCGTCTCGGCCGGCGGGGAGGGCTACGGCAGCGTGCACCTGCAGAGCCTCTCCCCCAAGCCCGCCGAGGGCACCGGCAGGTACCCGCTGGCCTGGGCCGGGGACGGCTCGGCGGCCGAGTTCGCCGGGATCCGGGTCCGGGGCGGGATCGCGGTCGTCCGCCGCAGTGGCACGGTGGCCGCGACCGAGCAGGCCGCCGCGGCCGCCAGGGCGGGCGCACGGCTGCTGCTGATCCTGAACGACGGCTACGGCCCGCTGGACGCCTGGGCCGACCTCCCCATGGAGCAGGCCCCGTCGCTGCCGGTGGCCTCGCTGGACACCGACGACGGCGCACGGCTGCTCCGCCGGATCCGCCACGGCCTGACGGGGCTCGAGCTGTCCGCCCACCCCTATCCGCACTACCTCTACGACCTCGTGCGGCACCACGACGGCGCGATCCCCGCCGACCCGGGCTACCGCCCCGGCCCGGGCGAGCTGGCCCGGATCGACGAGTCGGTGCGCGACACCGGCCCGGGAGAGGCCGTGGACGTCCGCTACGACCTGTCCACCGACCTCTCGTGGGCGATGGGCGCCGCGACCACCCAGGTCCGGGCGCAGGGCGCGTACACGGTCTGGCTCACCGCCGCTCCCGGCGTCGAGTGGGTCACCCAGGTGGCCGTCCCGGACCTCACCGAGACCGGCCGCTCGCTCTCGTACCGGCCCCGCAGCACCACCGCGGAGGCCTGGCTCGCCCCCGTGCAGCACCCCCGGCTGCTGAGCGACAGCGCCATGGCGACCCCGCCCTCGCGGATCGGCGACATCATCGGGGTCTACGCCATGCCGGTCTGGGGCGACTCGGAGGGCCACACCGGCATCGTCTTCGACGGCGGGACGACCCAGCAGACCTCGCTCTACCAGGGCGACCGGCTGGTCGCCGAGGGCGGCTACTACGTCTTCGCCGACGTGTCACCGGACCCGCTGCCGTACCGGATGGTGGTGGACGCCACGCGTGACCTGCCGAACCGGCCCTACTCCACGCGCACGCACACCGAGTGGGCGTTCACCTCGGCGTTCCGCGACTACACCACACAGGTGCCGCTCTCCCTGGTGCAGCTGGACTACGCGGTGGCGACCGACCTGGCGGGGCGGGCCCGCCGGCACACCGCACTGACGGTCACCCCGTCGCACCTGCCGGGCGCCACCGGCACGGGCCGGATCGGGGACGTCACCCTGGAGGCCTCCTACGACGACGGGAGGACCTGGCACCCGGTCCGGCTGCGCCGCACCGGTCCCGACTGGAAGGGCCGCCTGGACGCACCAGCCGGGGCCCGGTGGGCGACGCTGCGGGCGGCGGCCCGGGACACCGCGGGCAACTCCGTGAGCCAGACGGTCGTCCGGGCGTTCGGCCTGAGGTAACCGCCGGAGCCGCACGCCCTCCGGCGGCCGTCAGGGGCGGGGTGCCCGGGCACCCCGCCCCTCGCCGTCCGCCCGGGCGGACGGCCGGGCCGGGGCTTCGCGGGATGCCGCGGCTGCGGGCGGCCCCGGTGCCGTGCACCGTGCCGGACGGGGCCGGTGCCGCCCGGACCGACGTGCGGAGCGGGTGCCCCCGTCCCGGAGGCCGGGGGAGGCACGGCCCCGGCGACCGGGCGGGGCGGGCGGCGGTGGCGCGTCAGGGCGTGGGGGCCGGCGCCGCGGCCTCCCAGGCGAACCCGTCCGGGTCGGTGAAGGGCCCGGCGTCGCCGCCGATCGTGAGCCGGTGCGACCCGGTGCCGTCGGGGGAGACGCCGACGTCCTTGGCCAGGGCGCGGCGCCTGTACAGCGCCAGCTTGACGGGGCTCGACCCGGCGGCGAACTCGGTGTACACGCGGCCGAAGCTCTTCGCCACGGCAAGGCCCCGGTCGACGTAGAACCGCCTGCTCGCGGCCACGTCGGCGACTCCCAGCAGGAGCACGACCTCGTCGATCCGCCGGGTGGCGGGCCCGGTGTCCTTCTTCGCCGAGGTCGCGACCTTCCAGATCGTCCCGTCCGGGGCCCGGACGACACCGCCGTAGCCCCAGAGCGACTTCGCGGCGGGCTTCAGCAGCGTGGCGCCTGCGTCGACGGCGGCGTCGACGAGGCCGTCGACGGTGGACGGCTGGGACACCGTGAGCGCCAGCGTGAACCCGCGGAAGCCGGTGGTGGGCTCCTCCGAGGCCCGCAGGCCTATCCGGGTGCCCAGGCCGAAGGCGGCGGTGTGGAAGCGGTCGGCGGCCGCGGGGTCGGCCACGCCGAGGGTGACGGATGCGATGGAGGTCATGGCCCTCACGCTAGGTGCGGCCCGGTGACCGGCGCTTCTCGATTCCTGACCGATCCCGCCGCCCGTCCCGCCCCGCCCGTCCCGCCCCGCGCAGTCACGTCCCCGCCGTCCCCGCCGTCCCCGCCGTCCCTGCGCACCGCAACGCGCCGCGCCGCCCGGGACCGCCTCGACCGCCTCCCCGGTGACCACGGACCGGGACACCATCTCCACCCTCGGCCCCCCGCACGCCGCACCGCCCGTGGTGGAGGGCCGCCCGGCCCTGGGCACCTGGCAGTCCGTCGTGCTGGTCGACACCAACCGCGCCGGGCAGCGCCGCACCGTCCGCCTCTCCTTCCTCGGCGGCCGGCCGCCGAGCCGGGGCCTCGCCGGCCTCCCGGGAGGCCGGCCCGGCACGCCCGAAGTGCGGCGGGCACGACTCCGGCGCAGTCTGGATACGGACGGGACACCGGGTACGGCCGGACCGTCGGTGTGCGGTTCGTGTCCGGGGCAGGGCCTCGTCGCCGTCCGGCGCCGCGGGAGACGTCCCCGGGAGCCCCGGGCCGCCCTCCGGTCGGGGACGGGCGGTCGTCCGGGACCGCGGCCTCGGCCTCCTGTGCGACGCAGACCTGCGGTCGGTCCGGTCTGCGCCGACCGGCCCGGCCGCGCCGTCCCCTCGCCTTCCCCGCCCGCCGGCCGAAACCCGGTGGAGGCCTCCTCTTCTCTTCCCCGGCCCGTCGGCGGACACCGTCCGCCGGCGCAGGCGGTCGGACTCCGCCGGCGGCCGGTCAGGAACCCCGGCCCGGGACCCGGCTCGGCCGCCGTCCGCCCCGAGGCCCGAAGCGGAGGAGGAACATGAAGGACCTGAAATTCACGCAGAAGCGTCCCGTCTCACGCCTCGAGGCCGCGGAGCGGCTCATGGCGCTCGCGAACGCCCTGAAGGGCGAGGGGGAGATCGAGTGGGACACCGGCCACGGCCGGCTGACCCTGCGCGTCCCGGGCGAACTGCAGAGCGAGGTCGAGATCGAGGTGGGGGAGGGCAAGGTGGAGTTGGAGATCGAACTGGAGTGGTCGACCACGGACCCTCGCCCGGCGCCGCGCAAGGCCGTCGGAGGGAGGGAGGAGAAGGCGGTCCGGCGCAAGGGCTCCCCGCGTGATCCCGCGTCGGGGCGCGCCGGCCCCGGCACCCCCGGGAGCACGTCCGCGAAGCGCCCCGCCGAGCCGTCCTGATCCCGGTCCGCGGTCCGGCACCCGCCCGGCCGCACCGGAGGAGACCCTGCCCCCGGCCCATGGGGGCCGGACGGGCCGATCCGAAAGAGGGGAAGCCGCCATGGGCCTCGCCGTGCACAGGTTCAGAGGCAGGATCAAGGAGATCGCCGGAAAGGCCGTCGGCAGTGAGCGGCTCGAGGCCGAAGGCAGGACGGACCAGGCGAAGGCCGGGATCCGCAGGGCGGCGAGGAACGCCCGTGAGCGCGCCCGGGGCGTCAGGGACTCATTGAGGCGGGGCCGCTCCTGACCCGTGTCCCGGGTGGCCGCGAACGGCGCGCGGCAGACGGGGCATCTCGCGGCCCTTCCTGCAGCGGGTCGGACGGGCCCGGGGCCCGGGGCCACGGACGGCCCGCCGCGCCCCTCGTCACCGGCACCGCCCCCGGTGCCCGGCCGCCCGGGACGGGCGACCCGGGCGCGGCCCGTGCGGGCCGGGCGGCACCGCCCGCCGACCGCGGCCGTCCGGCACCGCCGGGCGTACGCGTGGCGCCCCCTGCCGAGGAGGCCGACAATGGGAGGCCTGGACGGGACCGCCCCCGCGCCACCCGTGGAACGGCGCGGGAGCACGGAAGGCCCCGCCGGGCACGCGGACCGGCCACGGCCCGGCGACGGAGCGGTCACCGGCAGGACCGTCCGGTCCCCCCGCAACACGGCAGGCATCCAGGTGGTGACGTATGTGCCGATGGCTCGCCTACTCGGGCACCCCCGTCCTGCTCGACACCATCCTCTACAAACCCTCGCACTCCCTGATCGACCAGAGCCTGCACGCGAAGCTCGGCGTGGAGACCACCAACGGCGACGGATTCGGTGTCGGCTGGTACACGGAGGGCAACGACTCCCCGGCGCTCTTCAGGGACGTCGGCCCCGCCTGGAACAACCGCAACCTGCGGGAGATGGCGGACCACGTCCGCTCCTCGCTGTTCTTCGCGCACATCCGGGCGTCGACCGGGACGGCGGTGCAGCAGTCCAACTGCCACCCGTTCCGGCGCGGCCGCTGGATGTTCATGCACAACGGCGCCATCGCGGGATTCCACCTTCTGCGCCGCGACCTCACCCTGCTCGTCGACCCGGCGCTGTACGCGGACATCGAGGGGACGACGGACTCCGAGGTCATGTTCCACCTGGCCCTCACCTTCGGCCTCGAACAGGACCCGCCCGCCGCCGTCGCCCGGATGGCGGGGACCGTGGAGCGCGTCGGCCGCGAGCACGGCGTGGAGTCCCCCCTCCAGATGACGCTCGCCGTCACCGACGGCGAGAGCACCTGGGCCTTCCGCTACTCCAGCGGGCACGCGTCCCGGTCCCTGTTCTACAGCAGCCGCGTCGACACGCTGCGCAGACTGCACCCGGACGTCGCGTTCCTGCGGGACGTCTCCGAGGAGACCCGCCTCATCGTCTCCGAGCCCCTCGGCGACCTGCCCGGCGCGTGGAACGAGGTGCCGGAGAGCACCTACGCCGTCGTCCGGCCGGGCGCCGACGAGATGCGCCCCTTCGCCCCCGCGGCGGTCTGACGCCGGCGGGCGGACGCGGGCGTGCCGCGCCGGTACGCTCGGCGGCATGAGAGCTGACGGGACGTTCGCCGTGAAGTCCTTCGCCCCGGCGGAGCTGGTGCCGGACCCGGTGGTGCCGACGGGGGTTCCGGTGGGGGTCGCGACGATGGAGAAGCACTTCGAGGGCGGTGTCGCCGGGCGTTCGGCGACCCTGTTCACCGCGGCGTACGACCAGGCGGCCGGGGTGGGCACCTACGTGGCGATGGAGTCCTTCGAGGGCTCGCTGAACGGTCGGGCGGGCGCCTTCGCCTTCGCCCACTCGGCGACGACGACCGGCGTCGACCGCACCGCGGAGTTCCTCGTCATCGTGCCGTCGAGCGGCACCGGGGAGCTGGCCGGGATCACCGGCACCGGCGGGATCACGGTCGACGCCGACGGCACCCACCGCGTCTGGTTCGACTACGCGGTGGACTGAGGCGCCGGACCGCCCGGCCGTCCTCCCCGCCCACGCCCCGGAGGGCCGGCGCGGTGTCGTCCCGGCGGTCCGGGAGGCGGCGTCGCCCGTCCCGGGGACGGCGTCAGCCCGAGCAGGCGGTGCGCTGGGCCTGCTGCCAGGTGCAGAGCGCGCACAGGGGCGTGCCCGGTTCGGCGGCGGGGTGCCCGGTGGGCTCCCCGCACCGCACGCAGTCGGCGTACGGGCCCGGCCCGGCCGCGCCGTCGGACGGGGCGCCGTCGGACAGGGCGGCGGTGTCCACCGGGGCGGCGCCCGGACAGACCGCCCCCGCGTCCTCCCCGGCGACGGGGACGGCAGCGGGGCCGGCGACGGGACCGGTGGGGTCTGCGGCGGTCACGGGGTGCTCCTCCCGGTCGGGGACGGCGGCCGGGTCACGGCGCGTCCGGGGCGCGGCGCGGCCCGGTCACGGCGCGTCCGGCCCGGTCAGCTCCAGCGTGGACCCGCGGCGGCCCTTGCGGACCAGCAGTTGCGCCGGGACGCGGTGCCGCAGGTCGGCGACGTGGCTGACGATGCCCACCGCGCGGTCCCGCTCCCGCAGCCCGTCCAGGACGTCGAGGACCTCCTCCAGCGCCTGCTCGTCCAGCGTGCCGAAGCCCTCGTCGATGAAGAGCGTGTCCAGCGGCATGCCGCCCGCCTCGTCGGTCACCACGTCCGCCAGCCCCAGCGCCAGCGCCAGCGAGGCGATGAAGCTCTCGCCGCCGGAGAGCGTCGCGGTGTCCCGCTCGGTGCCGGTCCAGGAGTCCACGACCCGCAGGGACAGCCCCGAGCGCCGGTTGCCCGCCGCCTTCCCGTCGCTGTGCACCAGCGTGTACCGGCCGCCGGACATCCGGACCAGCCGGCCGCTCGCCGCCGCCGCCACCTGCTCCAGGCGCGCCGCCAGCACGTACGACTCCAGCCGCATCCGCAGCCGGTTGTCGCTGCTCGTCCCGGAGACCAGCTGCGACAGCCGGGAGAGCCGGGCCTGCTCCGCGAGGGCCGGGCCGAGGGCGGCGGCCCGCCCGGCGAGCAGGCCGCCCAGCCGCCGCAGTTCGGCGCACCGCCGCCGGGCGGCGTCCTCGGCGGCGGCCGCGGCGCGCAGCCGTGCCGTGGCCCGCTCCAGCGCGGCGTCCGCGGCGGCGGGGTCGGCGGGGGGCAGGGCCGCGGCGGCGGCCAGGGCGCCGTCGGCGAGCAGCGCGCGGACCTCGGCCCGCGCCCCCTCCCAGCGCTCCAGGCGCTCCTCGGCCCCGCGCAGCTCCTCGGGGGACGGCAGGGCGTCCTCGGCGGCCGCCGCGTCGGGGAAGCCGGCCCGGACGGCGGCGTCGGCCACCGCGGCGTCGGCCTCCTTGAGCCGGGCGGCGGTGTCGGCGGTCCGCCGCGCGGCGGCGGCGGCCGCGGCCAGCCGGCCCGCGCGGACGGCCAGGGCGGCCTCCCGCGCCGCGACCGACGGCGCGCCGCCGCGCGCCGCGGCCAGCCGCTCCGCGAGCGTCCGCTCCTCGGCGGCCAGGGCGTCCTGGCGGGCGCTGCACGCCGCCTCCCGCCGGTCCGCGTCCTGCTGCTGCTCCAGGCACTCGGCGCGCTGCCGGGCCAGGCGCTCCAGGGCCTGTCCGGCGGCGGCGAGGTCCTCGGCGGACCGCAGCGCCGCGGCCAGCTCCCCCTCCCGGGCGGCCAGGTCGGCGGCGACCGCCTCCGCCGGGTCCTCGCCGGCGAGGGCCGCGGCGGCGGCCGCCTCCTCGCGCAGCGACCGCAGCCGGTCGGCGGCCCCGCGGCCGGCCTCCTCCGCCCGGCGGAAGGCCGCCTCGGCGGCCTGCTCGTCGGCCCGGGTGACGCGGCCCCCGGCGGGCCGGGCGGGCGCCGGGTGCTCCGGCGACCCGCAGACGGCGCAGGGCTCGCCGTCGCGGAGCCGCTCGGCGAGTTCGGCGGCCATGCCGTCGAGGCGTCGCTCGCGCAGGTCCAGCCAGGCCGTGCGGGCCGCGGCGGCCTCCTCCCGCAGCCGGTCCGCCTCCTCCCCGGCCTGCCGGGCCCGCTCCCGCAGGCCGTCCCGGCGCCGGGCGGCGTCCAGCCGCCGCCCGGCCTCCTCCCGCAGGGCGGCGGCCTGCTCGGCGCGGGCCGCGCCCTCGCGGGCGGCGGCCAGCCGGCGGTCCAGCTCCTCCTCCTCGGCGGGCAGCGCGGCCAGCCGCCGCCCGGCCTCGCCCCGCTGCTCGTCGACGGCGCGCTGCTCGGCCTCCAGCCGCCGCAGTCCGGCGGCCACCTCCGCCAGGCGGCGCTCGTCGTCCCGGGCGGCCTCCAGCCGCACCAGGTCGGCCCGCACCTGCCGCTCGGCCTCCTCCATCCGCTCGGCGGGGGCGTCGGCGTCGGCGCCGAGGGCGGCCCTGGCCTGCCGCTCGTCGTGCTCGGCCCGCCGGTGGGCGTCGTCCGCGGTCCGGCGCAGGCGCAGGGCCGACGCCACGGGGGCGGCGGCGCGGGCGGCGGCCAGCCGCAGCCGGTCGGCCTCCCGGGCGGGGGCCTCGGCCTCCAGCTCCGCGCCGCGCCGCTCCGCCTCCCGGTGGCCGCGCTGCTGCTCGGCCAGTCGCCGGACCCGCCCGGCCCCGTCCTGGGCCTCCCGCTGGTCCTCCTCGGCGAGCCGCAGCGCCGACGCGGCCGCCGCCCGCCGCTCCTCCGCGCCGCAGCGCAGCACCGCGGCCCAGAGGGGCGCCCGGCGGGCGAGGTCGGCGACGGCGGCCGGGCCGCCGTCCTCGGGCAGCCACTCCGAGGCGGGCTCGGCGCCCTCGCCCGCGGCCTGGTCCAGCCGGGCGGTCAGCTCCCGCAGGCCGTCGTGGGCGGTGCGCATCCGCTCCTCGCCGGACCGCCGCCGCTCGGCCAGCCACTCCTCGACCCGGCCGAAGCGGCCCGTCTCGAAGAGCCGGCCCAGCAGCTCGCCGCGCTGGGCGGCGTCGGCCCGCAGGAACCGCGCGAAGTCGCCCTGCGGCAGCAGCACCACCTGGCAGAACTGGTCGCGGCTCATGCCGACCAGCCGGGCGACCTCCTCGCCGACCTCCTGGTGGGACCTGCTGGCCGCCCTCCAGCCGGGCGGGTCGCCCGCGCTCCACTCGCGCAGCAGCGTCTGCGCCTTCTCCGTGGTGAAGCCGCCGCCGCGCTTCTTGGGCCGCGGCTGCTCGGGGCGGCGGGTGATCTCCAGCCGGCGGCCGCCGAGGGTGACCTCCAGCACCACCTCGGTCATCCGCTCCGGGTCGGCGTGGTCGCTGCGCAGGCGGGCGCCCTGGCGCGCCCCGTCCTGCCGGGCGCCGGGCACCGAGCCGTACAGGGCGTAGCAGACCGCGTCCAGCACGCTGGTCTTGCCCGCGCCGGTCGCGCCGCGCAGCAGGAAGAGGCCGGAGGCGCCCAGCGCGTCGAAGTCGACCCGCTCGGTGCCCGCGAACGGGCCGAAGGCGGTGACGGTCAGGCTGTGCAGTCTCACCGCGCCGCCTCCTCCCTGCGGTCGGCGTCCTGCCGCACCGCCTCGAACGCCTCGCGCAGCCAGCCGGTCTCGGCCGCGTCGACCTCCGTGCCGGGGCGCACGTGCCGGACGAAGCCCTCGGCGACCTCCAGGTCGCTGCGGCCGCGCGTCCGGGCGGCGTACGAGGGCAGGCCGTCGCCGGCGGGCCCGTCGGGCTCGAAGAGCAGCTGCAGCGTGTGCGGGAAGCGCTGCCGCAGCCGCTCCATGGGATCGGCCGGGCGGCCGGGGTCGGTGAGCGTCACCTGCACCCAGGAGTCCTGGTGCTCCGTCAGGTCCGGGTCGGCGAGCAGGTCCTCCAGACGGCCGCGCAGGCAGGCCAGCGGCCGGGGCACCGGGCAGTCGACGCGCCGGGCGTCCACCGCGCCGTCGGCGCCGAGGTCGACCAGCCACACCGACTTGCGCTGCCGGGCCTCGGAGAAGGAGTACGCGAGGGGCGAGCCGCTGTAGCGCAGCCGCTCGGTGAGCGTCTGGCAGCCGTGCAGGTGGCCCAGGGCCGCGTAGTCCACCCCGTCGAAGACGGAGGCGGGCACGGACGCCACCCCGCCGACCGTGATGTCCCGCTCGCTGTCGCTGGGCTCGCCCCCGGTGACGAAGGCGTGCGCCAGCACCACCGAGCGGGTGCCCGCCGGGCGCGCGGCCAGGTCGGCGCGGACCCGGTCCATGGCGGCCCCCAGCACGGCCGCGTGGCCGCCGCGCGCGACGCCCAGCTCCTCGCGGACCAGGGCGGGCTCCAGGTAGGGCAGCCCGTACACGGCCACCGGGCCGTGCCCGTCCTCCAGCAGCACCGGCTCCGCGCAGCCCGCCGGGTCGGTGTGCAGGTGGATCCCCGCCCGCCGTATCAGCCCGGCGGCCACGCCCAGGCGGCGGGCCGAGTCGTGGTTGCCGCTGATGAAGACCGCCGGCACGCCGAGGTCGGCCAGCCGGTGCAGCACGTCGTCGAAGAGCGCCACCGCCTCCAGCGAGGGCAGCGCCCGGTCGTACACGTCGCCGGCGACCAGCACGGCGTCCACCCGCTCGGTCCGGACCGTCTTCACCAGGTGGTCCAGGAAGGCGCGTTGGGCGTCGAGCAGGCCCTCCCGGTGGAAGGACCGGCCCAGGTGCCAGTCGGAGGTGTGCAGCAGGCGCATGGGAACCGACCCTAGCGGGGGCCGCCGACGGGCGGCGTCCCGGGCGGCTGCCGCGGGGGCGGCGGGGCGCACTCCGCCGCGGCGCGCCCCGCCCTCCCGCAGGCGCGCCCCCGTCCCTGCGCCCGTCCCTGCGGTGCGCCGCCCTCCCGCGGCAGGACCCCGGCCGGACCCGGCCGCCCGGCCGCCGGACCCGGCCGCCGCCCCCGGGCCCGACCGCCGCCCCCTCCGGGCCCGTGTACGGCCCCGAGTGGGCCCGGAACGGACGCCGGGGCTGGTCAACGCCCCGGTCATCCGGGAAGATCACCACACCGGAGGTGTGGAGAGGGCCAGGTCAGGAGGGAACGCGTGGGCGGCATACGGTACAGCGCCGAGATAGCGGACCTCCTCGGCCGCGTCCGCCGCCGGGCGACCGCGGAGTGGCCGTGGCACCCCGGCGAGCCCGTGCCGGGCCGGCTGCCGGTCAAGCAGTGCTGGGGCTGGCTCTTCGCCCCCGACGGCCGCGTCCTCACCCTGGTCAACCCCCGCGACGGCGTGGTGGGCCTGCCCGGCGGCTCGCTGGAGCCGGAGGACCGCGGCGACCCGGCCGCCGCCCTGGCCCGCGAGGCGGCCGAGGAGGCCCAGGCGGTGATCGCCGGGCCCCGCTACCTGGGCTACCTGTACGACCGCGTCGGCGCCACCAACGGCGGCCGCCCCTGCGCCCGGGTGCGGATGGCGGCGGCCCTCCGCTCGGTGGGCCCCACCGCGCCCGACCCGGCCTCCGGGCGCCACTACCGGCGGCTGCTGGTCGCCCCCGGGCTCGCGGTGGAGCTGCTCGGCTGGGGCGAGCCGGGGGTGCGGCAGGCCCGGGAGGCGGTGCGGACGGCGGTGGCGCACCTGCGGGTGCCCGCGCGGGCCGACGAGGCGATAGAGGAGCTGCCGGCGGGCGGCTGCGCCTTCCGCCCCTGCGCCTGACCCGCGGCGCCCCGCGCCCGGCCCGGGGCGTCCGGCCCGCCCCCGCCGCCCGGCGCGCGTCCGCTGCCCGGCCCGCGCCCTGCGGGCCGTCCGCCCCCGCCGCCCGGCGTGCGTCCGGCATCGAGGGCCCCGCCGCGGGGCATCCCGTACACGGCGGCCCGCGCACTCCGCCCTGCGCCCGGCACACAGTTCCGTTCAGGAACGGCGGCCTTTGCGCCCCTTCGGCGGAGCATTTTCCCCCTCAGAGGTGAAGTTCCGAAGATTTCGAGGATGACCATTGTCATGGTCACTGTCTCACCGCGGGCGGCGCTGCTATCAACGGGGTGTCCAATCCGGATCCGTGGAGGCCCCCGTGCGTCCTTACCGAGTCGCGTCCGCCGTCCTGGCGGCTCTGATCCTGTCATTGGCAACCCTCTTCACCGCCCCCGCCGCCGGCGCAGCCGGCATCCAGTACGTCGCCCTGGGCGACTCGTACTCCTCCGGGGTCGGTGCCGGAAGCTACATCAGCGCGAGCGGCAGCTGCTACCGCAGCACCAAGTCCTACCCCTACCTCTGGAACGCGGCCCACGCCCCGTCGTCCTTCGCCTTCGTCGCCTGCTCCGGGGCGAAGACCGACGACGTGATCAGCGGTCAGCTGTCCTCGCTGAGCTCCGCCACCACCCTGGTGAGCATCAGCATCGGCGGCAACGACGCCGGGTTCGCCGACACCATGACGACCTGTGTGCTCTCCTCCGACAGCGCCTGCCTGAGCGCCGTCTCCGCCTCCCGCACGTACATCAACAACACCCTCCCCGGGAAGCTGGACACCGTCTACGCGGACATCCGCGCCAAGGCGCCCAACGCCCACGTCGTCGTCCTCGGGTACCCGCACATGTACAAGATCGGCGGCTCCTGCCTCTTCGGGATCGGCGACACCAAGCGCAGCGCCATCAACGCGGCCGCCGACGACCTGGCCTCGGTCACCGCCAAGCGGGCCGCCGACGCCGGCTTCACCTTCGTCGACGTCCGCGGGATCTTCACCAACCACGAGATCTGCTCCGGCTCCGCCTGGCTCAACAGCACCAAGCTCACGGTCTTCGAGAGCTACCACCCCAACAGCTCCGGCCAGGCCTACGGCTACCTCCCGTCCTTCTCCTCCGCGGCCTGACCCCTCCCGCCGCCCGACGCACCACCACCGGCCCACCGCGTGTCGCGGTGCCGCGCGGCCGCCCGGCCACCCCCGGGCGGCCGCGTCCGCCGTCCCCGGGCCGTTGCCCGGCCCGCGGCGGACCCGGTAGGAAGGCCGCGTGCACCGCGACCTCTTCCACCACGTCGAGATCTGGGTCGACGACCTGGCCGCCGCCGAGCGCCAATGGGGCCCCGTCCTGCTGGCGCTCGGCTGCGAGCCCTTCCAGCACTGGGAGGCCGGGCGCAGCTGGCGCCTCGGCGGCAGCTACCTGGTCGTCGAGCAGTCGCCCGCCCTGCGGCCCGGCGGCCACGACCGCCTGCGGGCGGGCCTCAACCACCTGGCCGTGCACGGCTCCCGGGACGCCGTGGCCGCGGCCCTCGGCGCCGGGTGGACGGTGCGCACCGACACCGGCACCGCCGTCCACCTGCTCGACTCCCAGGGGTTCGAGCTGGAGGTCGTCGTCGGCGCCGACGATGCCGACGGCGCAGACGGGACGGTCGGCACGGTCTGCGCGGACGGTGCGGGCGGCGGCTGAGGGCCGCCGCCCCGAGAGGTCCTGACGGGCCCCGGCGGGACCGCCCCGCGGACGCCTGCGAGCAAGGTCACGTCGACACGGCGCCCCCGCCCCCGGAATCATGGACCGCACCCCGCCGGGGCCGCCCGGCCCCGGGCGGCGACCCCGTGGACGGGCCCCGAGCGACGGAGTGGTGACTGGCGCATGGACGGTTCCGCCCGCCCCGCGGGGGCGCCCTCGGTCCGGCTGATCGGGTCCGTCGTCGACCCCGGCACCTGGCGCAGCTGGGACGAGCCGGTCACCGCCCTGCCGCAGGACCCCGCCTACCGCGCCGACGTGCTGCGGGCCCGTGCCCGCACCGGCCTGGACGAGTCCGTGGTCACCGGCGAGGGCGCCGTCCACGGGCACCGGGTGGCGCTGGTCGCCTGCGAGTTCGGCTTCCTGGCCGGGTCCATCGGCGTGGACGCGGGCGAGCGCCTGGTACGGGCCGTGGAGCGGGCCACCCGCGAGCGCCTGCCGCTGATCGCCTCGCCCGCCTCCGGCGGCACCCGCATGCAGGAGGGCACGGTCGCCTTCCTGCAGATGGTGAAGGTGGCCGCCGCCGTCACCGACCACAAGGCGGCCGGGCTGCCGTACCTGGTCTACCTGCGCCACCCCACCACGGGCGGGGTGCTCGCCTCCTGGGGCTCGCTGGGCCACCTCACCGCCGCCGAACCGGGGGCGCTCATCGGCTTCCTCGGCCCGCGCGTGTACGAGGCGCTCAACGGCGAGCCGTTCCCCGAGGGCGTCCAGACCGCGGAGAACCTGCTGGCGCACGGCCTGGTCGACGCCGTCCTGGAGCCCGGCCTGCTCGCCGGGGCGGCCGCCCGCGCCCTGCGGGTCCTCGACGCCGGCAACGCCGCCGCCCGGCCGCGGCCCGCCGCCCCGCCCGCCGCGGAGCCCGGACCCGGGACGGCCGCCCCGCCGCCGGCCTCCGTGCCGTCCGCCCCCGCGCCGTCCGCCCCCGCGCCGTCCGCTCCTCCCGCGCCGTCCGCGTCCGCGCCGTCCGCCGCCGAGTCGATCCGCCGCTCCCGTCGCCCCGACCGGCCGGGCCTGCGCGCGCTGCTGGCCGCCGCGGCCGAGGACGTGACGCCGCTGAGCGGCACCGGTGCCGGGGAGCGCGACCGCGGCCTGCTGCTGGCGCTGGCCCGCTTCGGCGGGCGGCCCTGCGTCGTCGTCGGCCACGACCGCGAGGCCCGCACCCGCAGCGGCCCCTTCGGCCCGGCGGGGCTGCGGGAGGCGCGGCGCGGCATGCGGATCGCCGCGGAGCTCGGACTGCCCCTGGTCACCGTCGTCGACACCCCCGGCGCGGCCCTGTCGCCCGCCGCCGAGCAGGGCGGCCTCGCCGGGGAGATCGCCCGCTGCCTCGCCGAGCTCACCGCGCTGCCGTGCCCCACCGTCTGCCTGCTGCTCGGCGAGGGCGCGGGCGGCGGCGCGCTCGCGCTCCTCCCGGCCGACCGGGTGGTCGCCGCCCGGCACGCCTGGCTCTCCCCGCTGCCGCCCGAGGGCGCGTCGGCGATCCTGTACCGCACCACCGCCCGGGCCGACGAGGTCGCCGCCCGCCAGGGCGTGCGCTCCCACGACCTGCTGGCGGCGGGGATCGCGGACCGTGTCGTGGCGGAGGAGCCGGACGCCGCCGACGCGCCGGCGGCGTTCCTCGCCCGGACGGGCGCGGCCGTGGCGGAGGAGCTGGCGTCCCTCGCGGACCTGGACGCCGCCGCCCGCACGGCCGCCCGGCGGGACCGCTACCGCCGCCTCGGCCTGCGCTGACGTCCCGTCGGATCCGTGGACCCGTCGCATCCGTCGGGCCGCCGGATCCGCGGGGGTCGCCGGGGCCGCCGCGCCGACGGAGCGGCGGGCCGCGCCGCGGGACCGGCGGGGGAGGGGCCCGGTCAGGCGGTGTACAGCTCCTCGATGTCGGCCGCGTACGCCTTGACGATCGCGCCGCGCCGCAGCTTCAGCGAAGGCGTCACCAGCCCCCGCTCCTCGGTGAACTCCTCGGGGATGATCCGGAACGCCCGGATCGACTCCGCCCGCGACACCGCGGTGTTGGCGGTCACCAGCAGCCGCTGGATCTCCTCCTGCAGGTCCGGGTCGCGCAGCACCTGCCGGGGCTCGGCCTGGGGCTTGTGCCGCACCCGCTGCCAGTGCGCCAGCGCCTCCGGGTCCAGGGTGACCAGCGCCCCCGCGTACGGCCGGTCGTCGCCCACCACCAGGCACTGGGAGACCAGCGGGTGGGCGCGGACCCGCTCCTCCAGCACGCCGGGGGCGATGCTCTTGCCGCCGCTCGTGACGATGATGTCCTTCTTGCGGCCGGTGATGGTGAGGTAGCCCTCGTCGTCCAGTTCGCCGAGGTCGCCGGTGGCCAGCCAGCCCCCGCGCAGCACCTCGGCCGTGGCGCCGGGGTTGTCGAGGTACCCGGCGAAGACCGTGCCGCCCCGGACCCACACCTCGCCGTCCTCGGCGATCCGCACCGTGCAGCCCGGCACCGGGCGCCCCACCGTGCCGTACCTGACGCGGCCCGGCGGGTTGACCGTCACCGCCGCGGTGCTCTCGGTCAGCCCGTAGCCCTCGACCACCGTGATGCCGGCGCCCGCGAAGAAGAGGGCGACCTCCCGGCTCAGCGCCGAGCCGCCGCACACCGCGTGCCGCATCCGGCCGCCCAGCACCGCCCGCACCCGCGCGTAGACCGTCATGTCGTACAGCTGGTGCTGGAGCCGCAGCGCCGCGCTCGGCCCGGCCCCCTCGCCCAGCGCCCGCCGCTCGGCGGCCTCGGCCCAGCGGACCGCCACGTCGGCGGCCTTGGCGAAGAGGTCGCCCCGGCCGGCCTCCTCCGCGGCCTGTCTCGCCCGGCGGTGGATGCGCTCGAAGATGTAGGGGACGGCCAGCAGGAAGGTGGGCCTGAAGGAGGCCAGGGCCGGCAGCAGCTGCTCCGGCGACGTCTCCGCCTGGTGGCCGAGGGCGATGCCGCCGCGCAGCGAGGCGACCTGCACCATCCGCGCGTAGACGTGGGCGAGGGGCAGGTACAGGAGCGTGGAGGCCTGCTCGCCGCCCCGGCCGGCGAACACCTCGCTCCAGCCGGTCACCAGGTTGTCGCACTCGGCGGCGAAGTTGGCGTGGGTGAGCACGCACCCCTTGGGACGGCCGGTGGTCCCGGACGTGTAGATCACGGTGGCGGCGGAGCCGGGGGTGACCGACCTGCGGTGCCGGTGGACCAGCTCGTCGGCGACGGCGACGCCGTCGCCCATCAGCTCGGTGGTGCAGCCGCTGTCGAGCTGCCAGATCCGCCGCAGCGACGGGAGGGAGTCGCAGACCGCGCCGACCGTCATCGCGTGGTCCTCGTGCTCGACGACGCAGGCGACCGCCCCGGTGTCGGCGAGGATCCAGCGGACCTGCTCGGGCGAGGAGGAGGGGTACACGGGCACGGGCACGGCGCCGACCGACCAGAGGGCGTAGTCGAAGAGCGTCCACTCGTAGCGGGTGCGCGACATCAGCGCGACCCGGTCCCCGAGCCGGATGCCGTTGGCGAGCAGGCCCTTGGCGAGGGCCAGGACCTCGTCGCGGAAGACCGCCGCGGTGACCTCCAGCCACTCCCCGTCCCGGGCGTGCTCGCGGCGGCGGAGCTGGACCAGGTGGGGGTCCTCCTCGGCCACCAGGTAGACGGAGTCGGCCAGGCCGCCCGTCCGCGGTGCCTCGACCAGGGGCGGGACGCCGAACTCGTGCATGCTGCCTGAATCCCCTTCCGGAGCCAGTGGGGTTACCGCAAGTTACCCCCGGCTCCGGTGCGCTGCCCAGAGGGCGTCCGACCATCCGGTCGGCCCCGGCATATCGAGGCGAAGACGGCATAAGGGCGGAGCGGAGTGCCTGCTTCGCCTGCCTTCGCGGCTTTCCGGCCCGCGGCCGGCCGCCGGGCTCCCCGACCTCTGCACGGGGGTCGCGAGGAACCTCCACGCGATGTGCACCCCGCCCGCCGGGACCCCGGCGGGTGGGACGCCGGACGTCCGGACGGCCTCCGCCGGCCCCGGACGGGCGGCCCCCGGGCCGCCCCGCGTCAGCGGCGGACCGCCCGCCGCACCCCGTACACGGCCGCCCCCAGCGCCAGCACCCCCGCGCCCGCCGCCACCGACGCGCCCGGCAGCGCGAGAGCGAGCAGCAGGCAGCCGGCCAGTCCGACCGGCGGCACCGCCCGCGGCGGCCGCCCCTCCCGCGGACCCAGCCGCCACGCGGACGCGTTCGCCACCGCGTAGTAGGCGAGCACCCCGAACGACGAGAAGCCGATGGCGCCGCGCACGTCCGCGACGGCGGCCACCGCCGCGACCACCGCGCCGACCGCCGCCGCGGCGCGCCGCGGCACGTGCGCGCCCGGGTGCACCGCCGCCAGCGCGTGCGGCAGGTGCCGGTCGCGGGCCATCGCCAGCACCGTCCGCGAGACGCCCAGGACCAGCGCCAGCAGCGACCCCAGGGCCGCCAGCGCCGCCCCCGCCCGCACGGCCGGCGCCAGCGCCGGCGCCCCGGCCGCCCGTACCGCGTCCGCCAGCGGCGCGGCCGACGCCGCCAGCCGCTCCGGGCCCAGCACCGCGAGCAGCGCCGCGGCGACCGCCGCGTACGCCGCCAGGGCGATCCCCAGGGCCAGCGGCACCGCCCGCGGGATCGTCCGCCCCGGGTCGCGCACCTCCTCGCCGAGGGTGGCGATCCGCGCGTAGCCGGCGAAGGCGAAGAAGAGCAGGCCCGCGGCCCGCAGCACCCCGCCGGGGGAGGAGTCCGCGCCCGGCAGCAGCCGCCCCGCGTCCGCCGCGCCCGAGGCCAGGCAGGCCGCGGCCACCGCCGCCAGCACGGCCAGCACGGCGGCGACCACCGCCCGGGTGAACCAGGCCGCCTTCCGCACCCCCGCGCAGTCCAGGGCGGTCACGGCCGCCACCGCGGCCACCGCCACCGCGTGCGCCTGCCCCGGCCACAGGTAGGAGCCGGCGGTCAGCGCCATGGCCGCGCAGGAGGCCGTCTTGCCCACCGTGAACGCCCAGCCCGCCAGGTACCCCCAGAACGGGCCCAGCCGCTCGCGCCCGTACACGTACGCCCCACCGGACTCCGGATGGCGGGCGGCCAGGCGGGCGGTGGACGTCGCGTTGCAGTACGCGACCACGGCCGCGGCGGCCAGGGCGGGCAGCAGCGCCGAGCCCGCCGCGGCCGCCGCCGGGGCGAAGGCCGCGAAGACGCCCGCCCCCAGCATCGCGCCCAGCCCGACCACCACCGCGTCGCGAAGTCCCAGGCCGCGCCGGAGCGCTCCCTCCTGCGCCGCCGCCTCCCGCGGTGTCCCGTCCACGCCTGCTCCCGCCCGGGTCCCGGCGGCCCCCGCGGCCGCCGGAGGGGCACCCTAGTAGGGCGTGCCGGGCGGCGGCCGGTGCGCGGGTGTTCACCCGGTACCCCTACGCTGTGCACGTTCCGGTCCGCACCCTCTCCCCGGTCGCTCGCCGACACCCGCCAGGGGGGACCTCGCACGCAGTCCGGCGCCCGTCACGTCACACACCGCAGGGATGGATATTTCAGTGAGCGCGATCAGTGTCGGCCAAGCCGTGGTCCTGGGGGTCGTGGAGGGGGTGACCGAGTTCCTGCCGGTCTCCTCCACCGGCCACCTCAAGATCACCGAGGGGCTGATGGGCATTCCGGTGGACGACGCCTCGGTGGTCGCCTTCACCGCGGTGATCCAGGTCGGCGCGATCGCCGCCGTCCTCGTCTACTTCTTCCGCGACATCGTGCGGTTCGTCTCCGCCTGGGGCCGCGGCATCGCCAACCGCGAGCTGCGCCAGGAGCACGACTACAAGTTCGCCTGGTGGGTGATCTGGGCCACCGTCCCGATCGTGGTGGTCGGCCTGGCGGCCAAGCCGCTCATCGAGGGGCCGCTGGCCTCGCTGTGGGTGGTGGCGGGCTCGCTGATCGGCGGCAGCGCCGTGATGTGGGTGGCCGAGCAGATGGCGCGCTTCAAGCGCGGCGAGGCCGACGTCACCTTCAAGGACGCCATGTACGTCGGCAGCTCGCAGATCCTCGCGCTGCTCTTCCCCGGCTTCTCCCGCTCCGGCGCCACCATCTCCACCGCGCTCGTCCGCGACCTGGACCGGGTGGCCGCCACCCGCCTGTCGTTCTTCCTCGGCCTGCCCGCGCTGACCGGCGCCGGCCTGTACGAGCTCAAGGACGCGCTCGGCGCCGGGGTCGGCACGGCCCCGCTGGCCGTGGGCACGGTGATCTCGTTCGTGGTGGCCTACGCCTCGATCGCGTGGCTGCTGAAGTTCGTCGCCAAGCACTCCTTCAACGTCTTCGTGGTCTACCGCATCCTGGTCGGCCTGCTGCTCTTCGGCCTGCTGGGCACGGGTGTGCTGAACGCCTGACCCCCTGCGGCACGGGCCCGGCGGACCACGGCGGTCCGCCGGGCCCCGTCGTGTCCGGGCGCCTGCGGGTCCTCGGACCCGGGGCCGGGGGGTGGGCGCGGGGGCGGTCCCGGGGCGGGGATGTCCGTGGAGGCGGGGTGAACACCCGTCCACCGGACCAGAACATTCCGCCGGAAGGCGGCAACCTATCGTGGACATGGCGACCACTGAGAGGCGAGCCACCCCCACCTGCCGCTCATGAGAGGACCAGCCGCCATGTCCCCCCACGAAGCAGCTCGGACGTCGTCGTCCCGTGCGGCCTCCAGGACCCCGGCGGACCACGGCGGGCACGCCGCCCCCGGCGTGCCCCGGCTGCCCGTCCCCGCCCGGCCCGCCCCGGCCGCCCAGTCCGGCTCGGCTGTCCGGACCGTCCCCGATCGGACCGCCCCGTCCGCCCCCGCCCCGTCCGCCCCCGCCCGGCCGGAGGCCGTCCCGGCCCGCGGCGCCCACGGCATCCACGACACGGCCCCCGCCGCCCGGTGGGAGGACTGCCACCTCACCGGGAACGGCCGCCACGGCGCCCTGGTGCACGGCGCGACCGCCGACGAGACCGTCGTGGTCACCCACCACGCCATGGTCCGTCCCCGCGCCGCCGCCTCCCGCGAAGCGCCCCTGCCGGACCCGGCCGCCGCCCTGCGCCAACTCCAGGACGCGCTGGTCGCGGGAGTCCGCCGGGCCCCGGCCGCCCCCGCCGCCACCACGCAGGACGGCCCCGCCCCCGCCGCCACCACGCAGGACGGCCCGGACGGCCCCCGGCCGTTCCACCCCGCCTTCGCCGTCCGCTGGCACCGCGCCGACGCCCGCCCCGCCACCCACTACCGCCGCCGGCTCGACTTCCGCACCGGCGTCACCTCCGCCGCCTGGCGGGAGGACCCCGGCGAGGGCGAGTGGTACTCGTCCTGCTTCACCTCCCGTGCCGACGACGCCGTCGTCCAGCACCTCGCCGCCCCGCCCGGCCGCACCGTCGAGGCCGTCGTCGACCTCGACGGCCGGCTCCCCGGCTCGCCCCCCGAGCTCCGCCTCGCCGTCCGCTCGGTGTACCGACCCGGCCCCCTCGCGGCCCCCGCCGCCCCCGGGACCCCGGCCTCGCCGCCCGCCCCGCGCGACTCCGCCCTGCTGCGGCTGCGCGCCCGCTACCCCGACAGCGAGACCGGCTACCGCGGCGCCACCCGGGTCGTCGCCGTCGGCGGCGAGGTGGTCTGCGACGGCCCCCGCATCCGGGTCACCGGCGCCCGCGAGCTCCTGCTGGTCACCCGGACCGCCCGCGGGCCCGTCACCGCCGACTGCCCCGAGCTGGCGGGGCTCGACACCGGGATGTACGCCATCCCCGACGACCCGGCCGCCCTGCTCGCCCGCCACGTCCGGCTGCACCGCGAGGCGTACGACCGGGTCGCCCTCGACCTGGGCGGCGACCCCGCCGAACGGGCCTTGCCCGTGGCCGAGCTGCTGGAGCGCCAGGCCGCCACGCCCGGCCGCCTCACCCCCGCGCTGCTGGAGCTGCTCTTCGCGGCCGGGCGCCACCACCTGCTCTCCGCCGCCGGCCACCGGCCGCCGCGGCTGTGCGGCCTGTGGACCGGCACGTGGGACGCCGAGGGCGCGGGCGACTTCGCCGCGGGCCCCCACCTCGGCCTGCAGACCGCCTCCGCCGCGGCCGCCGACCTGCCCGAGGTCTCCCTCGCCCACGCCGGACTGGTCCTCGGGCAGCTCGACGACTGGCGGAGCAACGCCCGCCGGCTCTTCGGCACCCGCGGCGCGGTCGCCCCCGCCCGCACCGACGGCGAGGACGGCCTCCTGGGCCCCGGCGGCGACCCGTGGGAGCACCCCGTCTGGACCGCCGCCGCCGACTGGCTGCTCCTGCCCCTGCTGGAGCACGCGGAGACCACCGGCGACGAGGGCTTCCTGCGCGGGCGGCTGCTGCCCGCACTGATCGACACCGCCGTCTTCTACGAGGACTTCCTCACCCGCACCGGCCCCGACGGCCGGGTCGTCGTCGTCCCGTCGTGCCCGCCCGGCGTCCTCCCCGGGGAGCCCGGCGACCGACCCGGGGAGGCCGAGGCCGGCGGCAGGGGGCCCGCGGTGTCGGTCAACGCCACCGCGGACATCGCCGCCGCCCGGCACGCCCTCACCACCGCCGCCGCGCTCTGCACCCGGTACCGGCCCGACGGCATCACGCCCGAGCGCACCACCCTGTGGCGGCAGCTCGCCGCCCGTCTGCCCGACTACCGGGTCGACGGCGACGGGGCGCTGTCCGAGTGGGCCTGGCCCGCCCACCTGGACGTCCGCGACCGCCGGGGCACCGGCCACCTCCACCCCGTCTGGCCGCTGGACGAGATCACCCCCGAGGACACCCCGGCGCTCGCCGCGGCCGCCCGCACCGCCCTGCGGCTGGGCGGCGACGGGGACGAGTCCGGCCACGGCCACCTGCACCGGGCCCTGGCCGCCGCCCGCCTGGAGGACGCGGCCCTGGCCGCCCGGCACCTCTCCCGCCTCCTGGACCGGGACTTCTTCTTCCGCTCCCTGATGAGCAGCCGCCGCCCCTACCGGGACGCCCTCGGCGCCGACGTCGCCCACGGGCTGCCCGCGCTGCTCGTCGAGATGCTGGTGCGCTCGCGCCCCGGGCGCCCGGACGGCGCGGCCCGGCTCACCCTGCTGCCCGCGCTGCCCGACACCCTCCCCACCGGCACCCTCACCGGGGTGCGGACCCGTTTCGGCGCCACCGTCACCGAACTGGCCTGGGACCTGGGCGCCGGGAGGGTCCGGGCGGTGCTGCGCGCCGACGCCGACCGCACGGTCGCCCTGCGCGTCGGCCGCCCGGCGGCCGCGATCCGGGTCGCCGGCGGGCCGCCGCTGCCGCGGGGCGCGAACGGCGCCGTGCGGATCGGGCTGCGGGCGGGGGAGGAGACCGTGGTCACCGCCGAGGCCGCGGTGCCGCGGCAGGTCCGGTGACCGGTCCGGCGGGGCGGACCCCGCCCCGGCCGGACCGTCCCCCGGCCGGACCGTCCCCCGGCCGGACCGTCCCCCGGCCGGACCGTCCCCCGGCCGGACCGTCCCCCGGCCGGACCGCCGCCCCGTCCCGGGCCCCCGCTGCTACGCCTTCCCCCCGCCCGTCCGCCTCCTTCCGCCGTCTCCCTCCGCCGCCTCCCCCCGGTCGCACCGCGCGCCGCGCGCCGCGCCCGCCCTCGGCCGGGCCCGCGCTCCCCCCGGTCACCCGTCCGGCGGCGGCCCGTTGTCGGTGGGCGCGCGTAGGGTGCGTGGTGCCGGTCCCCGAGGCGACAGAGGTGTCCCCGATGAGCGACCCCACCACGACGACGGCCCTCGCGGCGGCCCCCGCGGCCGATGCCGAGGCGCCCGGCCTGGACGCCCTCCTGGAGCACCACCGCCGGGAGCTGACCGGGTACTGCTACCGCATGCTGGGCTCCGCCTTCGAGGCCGAGGACGCGGTGCAGGAGACGCTGGTCCGCGCCTGGCGGTCCCACGACCGCTTCGAGGGGCGCTCCTCGCTGCGGTCCTGGCTGTACCGGATCGCCACCAACGTCTGCCTCGACATGGTCCGGGGCCGCGAGCGGCGCGCCCGGCCGATGGACCTGTCGTCCCCCGCCACGGCGGACACCGCACTCGCCCCCGGCCTGCCCGAGGCGGCCTGGATCGGCCCGGTGCCCGACGGTCGCGTCCTGGAGTCCGGGGGGGACCCGGCCGAGGTGGCCGTGCAGCGGGAGACGGTCCGCCTGGCCTTCGTCGCCGCCCTCCAGCACCTCGCCCCCCGGCAGCGGGCGGTGCTCATCCTGCGGGAGGTGCTGCGCTGGCGGGCGTCGGAGGTGGCCGAGCTGCTGGGGACGAGCGTCGCCTCCGTCAACAGCGCCCTCCAGCGGGCCCGCGCCGCCGTCGCCGACGGCCGGGTCGCCCGGGACGCCCCCGCCGCCCCCGCCGACGGGGCGCAGCGCGCCCTGCTGGCCCGCTACGTCGACGCCTTCGAGCGGTACGACCTCGAAGCGCTGACCGCGGTCCTCCACGACGACGCCACGCTCTCCATGCCGCCCTACGCGCTCTGGCTGCGCGGGCACGCCGACATACGGGCCTGGCTCCTCGGGACCGGGCACGGGTGCCGCGGGTCGCGGCTGGTGGCGACGGCGGCCAACGGCTCCCCGGCCTTCGGCCAGTACCGTCCCGGCGGGCCCGGGGGCTCGTTCACGCCGTGGGCCCTGCAGGTGCTGGAGACCAGGGACGGCGTGGTCACCGGGCTCACCTCGTTCCTCGACACCGCGGCGCTCTTCCCGCTCTTCGGCCTGCCCGACCGCCTCGAGCCGTGAGCCGGTCCTGACGCGACTCCGCCCCGACCCGGCCCGGTCCCTGACGCGGCCCGGTACCCCGGCCCGGCACGCTCCACGACGCGGGGTCCCCGCATCGGGCGGGTGCCGCGGCCGACGGAGCGTCAGCATCCGGGCGGCGGAGAGGGGCGGAGTGCCAGGACCTCGTCCAGACCGGTCAGCGCCAGCAGGGCCCGCAGCCGTCCGCCCGCTCCCCGCAGCCCGATCCGCCGGCCCCGGCGCGCGGCGGTGAGGCCGAGCCGGGCCAGCGCCTCCAGCGCCATCGCGTCCGGGGCGTCGAGTCTGCCCACGTCGCAGACGACCCGCGCGGCGCCACCGCACAGCAGTCCCTCCAGCCGCGCGCACAGGCCGGGCACGTCGGCGGCGGTCAGCGGTCCGGCCAGGACCAGGACGGCGGTGTCCGCCCGCGGCGCCTGCCCCGGGCCGGGCGCCGGGCCGGAGTCCGGTGGGACGTGCGGTGAGGGGCCCGGGGGGACGTGCGGTGAGGGGCCCGGAGGGACGTGCGGGGAGGGGCCCGGGGGAGCTCCCGCGGATGCGTCCAACGCCGTCCTCCTGCCCTGGTCCGCGCCGGGCGGCGCGGGCGGGGCCGCGCCGCCGCACCCGGCGGCGGCCGCGGTCCCCACGAGGGGGAGACGCCCCGGGCGGGCGGAACTCATCCCGCCCGGGGCGCCCGCCCGGGACGCCGCCCCGGAGCAGCGCCCCGGGCGCGGCGGGGGAGGCCGCTCGGGGCCACCGCTCCGGGACACCGCTCGGGGACACCGCTCCGGGGCCCCCGTCAGTCCGCGGCCACCTCGACCTCGGAGTAGCCCAGCACCCGGGCGCCGTCGTCCCACACCACCGAGCCCAGGTAGCGGCGGCCCGGCTGCAGGCCCGACCAGTCCAGCCGGAAGCCCGGCCGGTCGCCGGTGCCCACCGCCGCCGAGGCCGGGACGAGGACGGCGTTGCCCGCCGGCCCGTCGCCCAGCAGCCAGCCGGCCACGGTGGCGTCCGCCGCGCCCCCGCCGCCCGGCGCGGCGCGCAGGTCGGCGAAGAGCACCCACGTCCCGGCGGCCGGGCTGCGGACCTGCACGGTCTCGGAGCCGCCCCCGGGGACGGCGGAGGTGGTCCACAGGGTCAGCGCCCCGGTCGCGGACCGCCGGTAGAGGTACAGGTCCACGTCCGCACCGCCCGGGGCGGCGGCGGTGAACCGCAGCAGCCGCGTCCCGGCCGGCACGGCCGCCGTGCGGACGGCCGTGTGGTCCCCCGCCGCCGGCCGGGCGGTGTCGAAGGCGGCGCCCGTCGCGCCGTGCAGCGCCTCCACGGTCACCTCGGCGGGGGAGAGCCCGCGCACGCGGGCGTTGAGGGTCCCCGCGTAGCCGGCCTGCGGCTGGAGCAGTACGGAGCCGCTGCGCCCCGCCGCCGACGCCTCGGGCGCGGGCGCCAGCGCCACCGGCCGCACCGCGACCGGGCTGCGCACCGCGTGGACGCCGTCGGTCCAGGTGAGGGAGCCGAACGCCCAGGTGTCCAGCGGCGCCGTCGTCCGGGTCAGCACGACCTTGTACCGGGCGCCCTCCCCGGCCCCCACGGCGAGCACCGGCGGCGAGACCGACGCGGTGAAGCCGGGCGGCGCCTCGACCCGGGCGGTGTAGACCGCGTCGGCGGCGCCGACGTTGTACACCTTGCGCACCACGGTCCGGGTGCCGGCCAGCGCCCCCACCGCGACGGAGGGGGAGTTGAGGTCGGAGGCCTGGATCCGCTCCACCCCGTCGCAGCCCTCGGCGCCGGTGCCGGCGGGCAGCCGCTGCCCGACGGCGCAGACGTACTTCTGCCAGTCCTTCCAGTCCGCCCGGTAGACCAGCCCGGGGTCGAGGGCCGCGTCCGGGTCCACGTGCCCGGCGCCGTAGGCGAACGGGGTGGCGGGCCGTCCGCCGGCGTCCGGGATCGGGGCGCCCCGGTTGTCCGTCCGGTACGCGGTGGTCATCAGCGCCGACTTCACCTCGGCGGGCGACCACTTCGGGTGCCGCGACAGCAGCAGGGCGGCGATGCCCGCGACGTGCGGGGCGGCGACCGAGGTGCCGGACATGGTGCCGAAGCCGTTGCCGTCGGCGCTGTCGGGGGCCGTGCCGGCGAGCACGTCGACGCCGGGCGCGGTCAGGTCGGGCTTGAGCAGGTCGCCGCCGCCCGCGACGGCCGGTCCGACCGCGGAGAACGGCGCCATGGCGGGGGCGGGCGCCGACCACGCCTCGGAGGCGGAGAGGGCGGCGGTGGCGCCGGGGGTGCGCGCGTAGGCGGCGGCCCGGTCGCCGTCGGCCCGGTCGAGGTGCACCGTCGGCACGTGGTGGAAGTCCGCCTCCAGGGTGTCGCCGTCGGCCGTGTTGCGCAGCACCATGCCGACGCCGCCGGCCTCCCGCACCGCGCGGGACTTGTCGGTGCGGTCGTTGCCGCCGCGCTCGCAGACCACGATCCGGCCCGCGGTCCGCCCCGGGTCCAGCGAGCCGGACCGGCACTGGGCCGCCAGGGCCGGGTCGGCGCCGTCCGCGGCCGCCGCGGCGGCGTCCGCCAGCGGCGCGGAGGGGACGGCGGCGCCGGTGCCGACACCGGTGAGGGTGCTGCCGTCGCCGAGGGTGAGCACGGTCCGGTACCGGCGGTCGTGGGTGGAGGCGGCGACCGTCGTCACCCAGGGCGCGTCGTGCGCGACCGTGCCCGCCCTGCCGGTGTCGGAGTTCCCGGCCGCGGCGGCGACGAACACGCCCGCGTGGGCGGCGTTGTAGAAGGCGGCCTCCACGGAGTTCACCACCGAGGAGGTGGAGCCGGACACCGAGTAGTTGAGGACGTCCACGCCGTCGGCGACCGCCTGGTCGACGGCGGCGACGGTGTCCGCGGTGGCGCAGGCCTGGTTGCCGTCGGCGTCGACGGTCCAGCAGGCCTTGTAGACCGCGAGCCGGGCGGCCGGGGCCACGCCGCCCGCCTCGCCCGCCGGGGTGCCGTTCACCACGGCCTCCACCCCGGCGTCGCCGGCGGCGGTGGAGGCGGTGTGGGTGCCGTGGCCGCCGTGGTCGCGGGGCGAGAGGTACTCGGCGGCGACCGGGGTGACGCCCTGGTGGTAGTAGCGGGCGCCGATCACCTTGTTGCTGCAGGAGACCGGGGCCTCCTCCCCGGGGTCGCAGGAGCCCTTCCAGTGGCGCGCGACCACCTCCGCGTCGGGGCGCGGTTCGGGCAGCGGGGCGAAGAGCGGGCTCTCGGGGGTGAAGCCGGAGTCCACCACCCCGATGACCACCCCCTCGCCGGCGTGCGCGGCGCCCCCGAACCGCCGCTCCCACACGCCGCCCGACCCGGACAGGCCGAGGAGGCCCGCGGTGGAGACGCTCTCCACGGGCAGCAGTTCGCTGCGCTCCAGCGAGGCCACCCCGTCGGCGGCGGCCAGTTCTGCCGCCTGACGGCCGGTCAGGTACGCGGCGAAGCCGTCGAGGGCGTAGTCGTAGGAGTACACCGGGCGGACCCCGGGCACCCGGGCCAGCACCCGGCCGCGCCGCTCGCGCAGCCGCTCCCGGTAGGCGCGGACGGCGGGCGAGCCGGTGTCGAGCCGCGCGCCGGGCTGCGGCCGGGTGGCGGGCAGCCCGGCGGTGCCGCCGCCGTAGGAGGCGACGGGCGCGTCGGCGAGCTGCACGACGTACAGGCCGTCGGCGTACGGGCCGTCGGCGGGCCGCCCGCCGGCCGGGCCGCCCGGCGCGGGCGCCCCGGCCGCGGCCGGTTCCGCGGGGGCCGGGACCGGTGCGGAGGGCTCCGGCGGTCCGGCGGGGCGGCCCGGGGCCGCCCCGGTGAGGGCGGCCGCGGCCGCCAGGACGATGCCCAGGACCAGGCCGGTCGGCCGGTTCCTGCGACGAGGTGTCACGGTGGGGTCCCCCCTGGGATCCGATGGGTCGTGGTGGAGCGGGTCGGGGCGTGGTGGGCCGGGAACGGGAGCGGGACGGAGCGGGGCGGGCCGGGTGCGGGCCCGGGTGCCCCCGCCCGCGGCCCGGCGGCGGTTCAGCGGAACACGCCGTGCACGGACGCCGATCCGGCGGTGCCGTCCACCGCGGAGGCGGAGGCCGTCCAGCGGTCCTGCCCCGGGTCCCGCGCCCCCCGCGCGTGGTCGAACCTGACGGCGAAGACGTACGCGCCCGGCTGCAGCACCGTGCCGCCGCGCAGGGTGAAGCGGTAGACGATCTCGCTGCCGCTCTCCTCGACCGCCGTGCCGACGGCGTCCGGGCCGGGCCCGGTCCAGGTGGTCGGCGCGGCCACGCCCGCCGTGCGGGCGATCCGCACCTCCACCCGGAGGGACCGGAGGGCCCTGTCCGTCGTCACGGTCACGTCGCCCTGCTCCCAGGTGTCCGTGGAGTGCGGGTCCACCGCGCCGGCCGCCCGCAGGAAGCGGTCCTCGACGGCGGCCCCCGAGGCGTCCGGCGCCGGCACCGACCCCGGCGCCGCCGGGTCCGCCGCTCCCGGGTCGGCGGTCCCCCAGGCAGGCGCCTCCAGGGGCCCGCCGTCCGGGACGGTGCGGACCGGGAGCGGGGCGGACGCCTCCGTTCCCGTGCCCGGGCCGCCGTCCCGGACCTGCCGGCCGTCCGCCGGCGGGCGAGCGGCGCCGCCGGTCCGGTCGGGCGCGGGGCCCGTCGTGCCGCCGCCGGGGGCCGCGCTCCGCGTCACCGGTGCGGCGGGCGGCGGGGCGAGCGGCCCGTCGGAGATGCGGATGGAGGGCCGGTCGTCGAACCGGGCCTCCGCCGCCGCCCAGGCCGCCGCCCCGCCGGCCAGCAGCAGCGCGCCCAGCGCCGCCGCCGCGCCGGAGGCGCGCCCCGGCGGCCGGCGCGTCACCCACCGGTCCGGCGCCCACCGGTCCGGCTCCCCCGGCCGGTCCCGCTCCGGCTCCCGGCGCGCCGGGGAGGAGGCGCACAGGGGGGCCTCCTGCGGACGGCCCTCCCGCTGCGCCTGCCGCACACGCCGCAGGATGTACTCCCGGTCCGGGGCGTGCCGAGAGGCCTCGGCGTGCAGCGCGGCGTGCAGCGCCCCGTCCCGGTCGGCTCTGCCTCCGTGGTCCCGCCCCGGCATCACTCCTCCTCCCGGCCGCCGCCGCCGACGGCCGCCGGCGACCGCCGGGCGCGGCGCCGCGCCGCCGCCCGCCGCGGCGCCGACGGGTCGCCGCCCGCCCCGCCGCCGGCCGCGCCGCCCGGTCCGCCGCCGCGGCCGGGGGCCGCCGCGCCCGCCGGGACCCGCGCATCGTACGGGGCGTCGGCCGCGGCCGGCCTCAGCAGCGCCTCCAACTGCGCGGCGCCGCGCGAGGTCTGGCTCTTCACGGTGCCGACCGAGATGCCGAGCACCCGCGCGGTCTCCTGCTCGGACAGGTCGAAGGCGTGCCGCAGCACCACGCACGCCCGCTTGCGGAACGGCAGCCGGTCCAGGGCGGTGCGCACGTCGAGCACGGCGGGCACGTCGGGGTCGTCGGAGCGGTCCCGCCACAGCGCGGCCGCCACCCCGACGCGCCGCCGCTCCCTGCTGAGGGAGCGGATGCGGCTGCGGGCCAGGTTGGCGACGATCCCCCGGGCGTAGGCGGCAGGGCAGTCGGCCGCACGGACCCGGTCCCAGTGGCGCCACACCTCGACGAGCGCGTCGGCGGCGAGGTCGTCGGCGGAGTCGGGGTCGCCGGTGAGCAGGTGGGCGAGGCGGGAGAGCTCCGCGTGGTGGCGCTCGAAGAACGCGTGGAACTCCTCCGCGCCGGCTGTGTCCTGGGGAATGTCCGCCCTCCCTCCGTGCCCGCCCGCGGTGGTGGGCCGCGGACCCGGGCCGGCCCTCGCCCGCCCTGCCCGGGGCCGCCGGGACCGCGTGCGGCCCGGCGGCCGTCCGGGCCGGACGGCCGTACGGGCCGCCGAACTCCGTTGCGGCGAAAGGGGGTTCGGCTCCCGGTCACGGGTTGGACGAGAGTAGCAGCGATGCCGCGCCCGGCCCCAGCTCCCGGGCGGGTCCGCCACGCCCTGCCCGGCCGTCCGGCAGGGCATCCCCGCCGTCTCCGGCGACACCCCGCCGGCGGAGGCGCTGCGCGCGGCGGGGTGAGGGCGGCGGCGCCGCAGCGCCCCCGGCCCGCCGTCGTCCGGCGTCGCGGTCGCCCGGCGGCCCCGGCGGCCCCGGCGGCCCCGGCCGACAGGCCGACGGCGCCGCCGGGCGGTCGGTCCGTCAGTCCATCGGACCGTCAAACTGTCGGTCCGTCGGTCCGTCGGTCCGTCGGGCCGTCAGGCCGTACGGCCCAGGCCGTCCGTGCGCTGGAAGATCCGGCCGGGCCGGTCCGCGGGGGCGGCGGCCGGGCCGAGGGGGTGCTCCCGGCCGCGCCGCCGGTAGACCCGCTCGCCGAACAGCCAGAAGTGCAGGTCCATCAGCTGCGGCGGCCACAGGACCAGACCCGCGCCGCCGATCCGCCCCGCCTCGTTGCGCCGGGCCAGCCGGGCCAGGGGCTCCAGCAGCTCCAGTCCGGCCGGGCGCCCGGCCACGGCGGCGGTGGTCGCCGCCGCGACCAGGTCGGCGAGCTGGAGGTGCGGCACCAGGTGGGAGGGGGCGGTGAGGATCGGCAGCACCACCCGCTCCGGGACGACGTGGGGCGTGCCGGACTCGGTGAGCTCTTTCGCCGCCCGCAGCCACGACCCGCCGGCGTGCCCCGGCTCGTCGGCGACGACCACGCCGAGCGCGTCCCGCTCGGCCAGGAAACGCTCGATCCGCTCGTAGAGGTAGGCGAGGACCGCGGGCTCCACGCGGTCCCGCATGGGCCAGTCCAGGTGCCCGCGGTCCCAGACGACGACGGCGGAGCGGATGCCGTGGTCCGCGGCCAGCTCGAGCATCCCGCGGCGCAACGCCGGGCGCAGCCGCCCCCCGGCGCCGCGCCAGAACTGCGGCGCGGCCCGGCCCGGGTTCCACTTCAGCTCGACCCCCTCGGGCACCCCGAGCTCCGCGCACAGCCCCGCCAGGTCGGCGGCGTAGGGGCCGAGCGCGTCCTCTGGCACGAACACCGCCCCCAGGGCGACGAGTTGGCCGAGCCCGGCGCGGGGCACCTGGTCGGTCTTGCTGTCGTCCACGAAGACCATCCACACGGCGCCTCCCCGGGGTGCGGTTCCCCAGGGGTTATCGCCGGTCGCGGGCCCCGCTACGCCTCGGCCGGCCCGGCCGATCCGACGGCTCCGGCCGCCACGCCCGCTCCGGCCGCCACGCCCGCTCCGCCCGCGACGCCCGCTCCGCCCGCGACGCCCGCTCCGCCCACGCCGGCCCCCCGCGGCCGCGACGCCCGCCACAGCCGCACGCAGGAGAGCACCGCCGCCGCCAGCAGCAGCGCGTTGCGCACCACGACCACCCCGGCGGCCGGCCCGTCCCCCTCGATCATCCTCCAGAAGTACAGGGGGTAGTCCAGGGTGGTCGCCGCCGTCGCGAGCAGCAGCAGGCCCGCCACCGGACGCTGGCTCGTCCCCCGCACCGTCAGGCAGACCGCGGCCAGCCCCACCAGCCACACCAGGTACTGCGGGCTGACCACCCGGCTGGTGACGGTGAAGAGCAGCACCGCCGTCAGCGCCGCGTCGTACGGGGTCGCCGCCGTCCAGCGCCGCGCCCGCAGCCGCCACAGCAGCAGCCAGCCGAAGGCCGCGCAGGTCAGCGCCAGCGACACCTCCGCCACCAGGGACACGTACGGGCCCTGGAACTCCACCGAGCCGTAGCGGGTCTGCACCCGGCCCGGCCAGCCCAGCAGCCGCGCCGCCTGCAGCGCGCTGCCGCCCAGCGACTCGATCTCCACCCCCCGGCGGTGCTGCGCCGTCAGGAAGCCGAAGGCGCCGCGGAACGCCACCGCCGCCAGCACCGCCAGCACCGCCGCCGAGGCGAGCAGCGCCAGCCACGCGTCGCGGGTGGAGCGGCCGCGGGGGGTGCCCAGCACGGTCAGGGCCGGCCACACCTTCACCATCGCGCCCACCCCGGCCAGCGCGCCGCCCAGGCCGGGCCTGCGCCGCTGCGCCAGCAGTGCGGCCACCGCCACCGCGGTCACCTGCACGTCGTACCGGATGTAGGGGAGGTCGAGCAGCAGCGGCAGGCCCAGCGCCCACAGCCAGGCGCCGGCGCGGCTGCGGCCCGGGCGGCGGCCGGCCCGCAGCAGCGCGCCCTGCACCGCCGCGTCGGCGGCCAGGCTCAGCGCCACGAAGCCCGCCAGGTAGCCGAGCGGCCCCAGCAGTCCCGGACCCAGCATCACCAGGGCCGCCCCGGGCGGGTACTGCCAGGAGACGTCGCCCACCGGGAAGTGCCCGGCGAGCAGGCCCTCGTACCAGCGGTGGTAGAGGTCCACCACCTCCACCGGCTGCTGGACGCGGCCGGTCGCCACCAGGCCCAGCATCACCAGCCGGCTGGAGGCCCAGTAGCCGGCCAGCCCGGCGACGTCGTGCGGCCAGCGGTCCGGCCGGTACCAGCGCGCCCGGGCCGGCGGGACCGCGCCCGCAGGCCCCGGGAGCGCCGGGCCCGCGCCCGGCGTGTCCGCGCCGTGCGTCCCCGCGCCGTGCGTCCCCGCGTCCGCGGGGCCGGGCCGGGCCGCCGCCGTGCGGGGCGCCCGGGTGCGGGGGCCCGTCGGGCTCCCGCCGGTCCGCCCGCCGTCCGCGGCCACCGCGCCGGCGGGAGCCGGGCGGTCCGGCCCCCCGTCCTGACGCCCGACCGCTGCCCGCGTCTCCGCCACCGTCGCCTCCGTACCGGCCCACCCGATCCCCTGACAAGCCGCGAATATAGGCAGGACGTGCCAAAAGGTCCGGTCCCCGCTCCGGACGGTCACCCCTTCGTGGCCGCCATCCGCAGCCGCCGCCGCACGCACCGTGGCCGACCGGCCCCGCCCGCACTACGCTGCGCCACGGAGGAGCGCGCCCACCCGCCGCCCCTCCGCCCAGCCGCCCGCCAACCGGCCGAACGGGGTGATGGCCGTGCCCAGCCCGTGGATCGCCTGGCCGCAGGGAGCCGATCCGGCCGCCGTGCGCCGCGCCGCCTCCGGCGCCCATGAGTCCTTCCTGTGCACCGGCCGTGCCCCCGGCATCCGCACCGTCGTGCTCGACTCCTGGCGCCGCTGCGCCCGCAGCGGCGTCGACCCGGAGCGCGCCTCGCCCTCCGTCGCCCTCACCGACGAGCAGCTGCGCCTGCGCCGCCGGGACCACCCGCTGGCCGCCGTCCTCCCGCTGGTCCGCGACCTGCTCGTGGACCCGGCCGCCGACGCCGGACAGGTCGTCGCCCTCGCCGACGCCGCGGGGCACCTCCTCTGGGTCGAGGGCCACCCCGGCCTGCTGCGCCGCGCCGAGCGGATGGGGTTCGCCCCCGGCGCCTGCTGGCGGGAGGAGGAGGCGGGCACCAACGCCCCCGGCACCGCCCTCGCCCTCGACCACCCCGTGCAGATCTTCGCCAGCGAGCACTTCTCCCGGGCCGTCCACCCCTGGAGCTGCGCCGCCGCCCCCGTGCACGACCCCGCCACCGGCAGGGTCCTCGGCGTGCTCGACGTCACCGGCGGCGACCACGTGGCCTCCCCGCAGGCCCTCGCCCTGGTACGGGCCGCCGCGGCCGCCGCCGAGGGCGAACTGCTCCTGCGCCACCGCCAGGGCGCCGCGGCCCCCGCGCCCCGGGGCCGGACCCGGAGCGCCCCCCGCGCCGCCGCCCCCCGCGCCGCGGCCCCCAGCCCCCCGGCCACCGGCGCCGCGGCCCCCAGCCCCCCGGCCACCGGCGCCGCGGCCACCGGCCCGGGTGCCGCCCCGGGCACCGCCCGGCTCCAGGTCCTCGGCCGCGACCGCGCCCTGCTCACCACCCCCGACGGCCGTACCCGCGAACTCGCCCCCCGCCACTCCGAGATCCTGCTGCTCCTCTCCCGCCACCCCGGCGGCCTCAGCGCGGACGCCCTCGCAGCCCTGCTCCACGAGGAGGAGTCGGCCCGCGTCACCGTCCGCGCCGAGATGTCGCGGCTGCGCCGCCTCGTCGGCGACGCCCTGCTCGGCTCCCGCCCGTACCGGCTCACCGCGCCCCTCGCCACCGACGCCGACGACGTCCGCCGCCTGCTCGCCCGCGGCGCCCACCGCCAGGCGCTGCGGCACTGCCCGGGCCCGGTGCTGCCGCGCTCCGGTGCGCCCGGCGTCGTCGAGGAGCGCGAGGCCCTCGCCGCCGGGCTCCGCGCCGTCCTGCTGCGGCACGCCGGACCCGAACTGCTCGCCGAGTGGGCACGGCGCCCCGAGGGGCGGACCGACCCCCGGGTCCTGGAGGCGGCACTGCGGGCCCTGCCGCCCGGCTCGCCCCGCCGCACCCTGATCGCCGCCGACCTCGCCGCGCTCGCCGCCCCGCCGCGCCCCCGCCCGGCGTCCGGCGCCCCCGCCGCCCCGTCAGCCGCGGTCCCCCGCCCCCGGGGCTCCGCGCCGCCGCCTCCCGCACCGCCGTCCCCGAAGGCGCCGTCCCCGAAGGCCCCGTCCCGCCGCCGGGCGGCACCGCCGCGCACCGCAACCCTCCCGCAACCCCCCCGCGGCTAGCGTCGCCCCGCAGCGCCGTCCCCGGGCGGGCCGGGGGCGTGCCACAGCGCGAGGAGGCGCACCCATGACGGTCTACCAGCCGCCCGGCCGACCCGGCAGCCCGGCCACCTACCGGTCCCGGTACGAGAACTGGATCGGCGGCGCGTGGGTCCCGCCCGTGAAGGGCCGGTACTTCGAGAACCCGAGCCCCGTCACCGGGCAGACCTTCTGCGAGGTCGCCCGCAGCAGCGCCGAGGACGTCGAGAAGGCCCTCGACGCCGCCCACGCCGCCGCCCCCGCCTGGGGCCGGACCTCCCCGGCCGAGCGCGCCCTCGTCCTCAACCGGATCGCCGACCGCATCGCCGACAACATCGAGATGCTCGCCGTCGCCGAGAGCTGGGAGAACGGCAAGCCCGTCCGTGAGTCCCTGGCCGCCGACCTGCCGCTGGCCGTCGACCACTTCCGGTACTTCGCCGGGGCGATCCGCGCCCAGGAGGGCGGCCTCTCCCAGATCGACGACGACACCGTCGCCTACCACTTCCACGAGCCGCTGGGCGTGGTCGGCCAGATCATCCCCTGGAACTTCCCGCTGCTCATGGCGGTCTGGAAGCTCGCCCCCGCCCTCGCCGCCGGCAACGCGGTCGTCCTCAAGCCCGCCGAACAGACCCCGGCCTCGATCCTGCTCCTCATGGAGCTGGTCGCCGACCTGCTGCCGCCCGGCGTCGTCAACGTCGTCAACGGCTTCGGCGTCGAGGCGGGCAAGCCGCTGGCCTCCAGCAGCCGCATCCGCAAGATCGCCTTCACCGGTGAGACCACCACCGGCCGGCTCATCATGCAGTACGCCAGCGGCAACCTCATCCCGGTCACCCTGGAACTGGGCGGCAAGAGCCCCAACATCTTCTTCGAGGACGTCGCCGACCAGCGCGACGCCTTCTACGACAAGGCCCTGGAGGGCTTCACGCTCTTCGCCCTCAACCAGGGCGAGGTCTGCACCTGCCCCAGCCGCGCCCTGGTCCAGTCCTCCATCTACGACCGGTTCATGGGCGACGCCCTGGAGCGGGTGACCTCGATCCGCCAGGGCAACCCGCTGGACACCGACACCATGGTCGGGGCCCAGGCCAGCAACGACCAGCTGGAGAAGATCCTCTCCTACCTCGACATCGGCCGCGCCGAGGGCGCCAAGGTCCTGGCCGGCGGCGAGCGGGCCGACCTCGGCGGCGAGCTGTCCGGCGGGTACTACGTCACCCCGACCGTCTTCGAGGGCGACAACAGCATGCGGATCTTCCAGGAGGAGATCTTCGGCCCCGTCGTCTCCGTCACCCGCTTCGACGGCTTCGACGACGCCCTGCGGATCGCCAACGACACCCTGTACGGGCTCGGCGCCGGCGTGTGGAGCCGCGACGGCTCGCGCGCCTACCGGGCGGGCCGCGCCATCCAGGCCGGGCGGGTGTGGACCAACTGCTACCACGCCTACCCGGCGCACGCCGCCTTCGGCGGGTACAAGAACTCCGGCATCGGGCGGGAGAACCACCGCATGATGCTGGACCACTACCAGCAGACCAAGAACCTGCTGGTCAGCTACTCCGACCAGGGCCTCGGCCTGTTCTGAGCCCCGCGCGGTGCGGGGCCGTCCCACCCCTGGCGGCCCCGCACCCCGCGGCCCGTACCGTGCGGCCCGCACCCCGCGGCCCGCACGGTGCGCCCCCGCACCGCACCGCCCCGCCCGACCCCGCCGGAGACGGAGACACCCGTGGCCCCCGACCCCGCAGCCGCACCCGACCCCGCAGCCGCACCCGGGCTCCGGACACCACCGGCGGCCCCGGCCGCCCGGGTCGCCCTCACCCCCGCCGCCGCCGACCTGCTGCGCGAACTGCATGCCGAGCACGGCCCGCTGATGTTCCACCAGTCCGGCGGCTGCTGCGACGGCTCCGCGCCGATGTGCTACCCGGCCGGGGAGTTCCTCACCGGCGGCAGCGACGTCCACCTCGGGGACCTCGACGTGCCCGGCGCCGGACCGGTCCCCTTCTGGATGGCCCGCGCCCAGTACGCGTACTGGCAGCACACCCACCTCACCGTCGACGTCGTCCCCGGCCGCGGCGCCGGCTTCTCCCTGGAGGCGCCCACCGGCCTGCGCTTCCTCATCCGCTCCCGCCTGCTCACCGACGGCGAGCTGGCCTCCCTCGGCCTGCTCTGACCGGGGGCCGGCCGGAGCCGTGCCCCGGCCGCGGACGGCGGTCCGGACCCCGCCGGGCGTGGTGGGTCAGCTGCGCGCACGCTGGGTCACCGCGATGCACAGGAGGACGACCACCGCGGTGAACGGCGCGGCGGGCGACACCCGCTCGCCCATGAGCAGTACGGACCAGGCCAGGGTGACGAGCGGTTGGGCCAGCTGGAGCTGACTGGCCCTGGCGACCCCGACGGCGGCCATGCCGCGGTACCAGACGACGAAGCCGCCGAACTGTGAGACCGCGGCCACGTAGGCCATGCCCGCCACCGCCCTGGCGGTGAGGTGCACCGGCTCGGACGGCCAGGCCAGCAGGGTCGTGGCGAGGGTGGCCGGCAGCGCCGCCACCACCCCCCACGCGATGACCTGCCACCCCGGCATGCGGCGTGAGAGCCGGCCGCCCGCGGCGTATCCGACGGCGCACACGAGCAGCGCCCCGAACAGGTAGGCGTCGGCTGCGGTCGGCTCGCCGTGGCTCTGCTGCAGGGTGAAGCCGGCGACGGCGACCGCTCCGGCCACCGCGCCGCACCAGAAGAGCCGCGAGGGCCGCTCCCCGGTGAGCGCGGCCGCGACGACGGCGGTGGCCAGCGGCAGCAGGCCGACGACGACGGCGGAGTGGGCGGTCGAGGAGGTCCGCAGCGCGAGGGTGGTCAGCAGCGGGAAGCCGATGACGCACCCCCCGGCGACGGCGGCGACGCCGGGCCAGTGCCGTCGTTCCGGGACCGGGACGCGGCCGACGGCCAGGCAGGCCCCCGCCACGAGGGCGGCGAGGACGCCCCGCAGGCCGGTGGCCGTCCAGGGGCCGAAGCCGTCCAGCGCCCAGGCCGTGGCGGGGAAGCTGAAGGAGAAGCCGAGCACTCCCAGCGCGGCGAGGACGGTCCCGCGGTCCACTGCTATCCACCGGGCGGGAGTAGCGCTATTTTCTGCTGTCATGAATGACGATAGCAGTGTGGCGCACCTCCTGGGTGTCCTCCGCAGCGAGCTGGAGCGCTATCCGGAAGGCGGCAGGCTTCCCTCCAGCCGGTCCCTCATGGAGCGGTACCGGGTGAGCCCGGTGACCGTGTCGCGCGCGACCGCCGCACTGGTCGCCGAGGGCCTGGTGGTCTCCCGCCCCGGGGCGGGCGTCTTCCGCGCCGGGCCGCAGGCCGGGCCCCGGCCGCCGGGGGACCTCTCGTGGCAGGAGGCCGCCCTCAGCGCCGACGCGTCGCCCGGCCCGGCGGGCGACGGGCCGCCCTCCCCCCGGCGCGCGGACGCCTCCGGCCTGCTGGCCACGCTCGCCGTGCCGCCGCCCGGCTCGATCGACCTCAACGGCGGCTACCTGCACCCCTCCCTGCAGCCCGAGCGCGCCCTCGCCGGAGCCCTGGCCAGGGCGGGCCGCAGGCCGGGCACCTGGGAGCGGCCGCCGGTCGAGGGGCTCGCTGACCTCAGGGCCTGGTTCGCCCGGGACATCGCCGGACCGGACTCCCTCCTCGGCGGTGCCGACGTCCTCGTCACCGCGGGCGGCCAGAGCGCGCTCAGCACCGCGCTGCGGTCCCTCGCGGCCCCGGGCGCACCGGTGCTCGTCGAATCGCCCACCTACCCGGGCATGCTCGCCGTCGCACGGGCCGCAGGGCTGCGGCCGGTCCCCGTCCCGCTCGACGCGGACGGGGTGCGCACCGACCTGCTGGAGGACGCCTTCCGTGCCACGGGGGCGCGGGTGTTCGTCTGCCAGCCCCTCTTCCACAACCCCACCGGCGCGACCCTCCCGCCCGAACGGCGCCGCGAGGTCCTCCGGATCGCACGCAGGGCGGGGGCCTTCGTCGTGGAGGACGACTTCGCCCGCCGCCTGGTCCACGCCGACGCCCCGCCCCTTCCCCGGACGCTCGCGGCCGAGGATCCCGACGGGGTGGTCGTGCACGTGCGCTCCCTCACCAAGGCCGCCTCGCCCAGCCTGCGCGTCGGAGCCCTCACTGCCCGCGGACCCGCCATGGAACGGCTGCGGACGACCCAGGTGATCGACAACTTCTTCGTCCCCCGCCCCCTGCAGGAGACCGCCCTCGAACTCGTCGGCTCGCCCGCCTGGAGACGCCACCTCCGCACACTGGCCGACGCCCTGCGCAGCCGGCGGACCGCCGTGGCCGAGGCCCTGGGCCGGGAGCTCCCCGCGCTGCGGGCGCAGGTCCCGCACGGCGGGTACCACCTGTGGCTGCGCCTGCCCGCCGGGACCGACGAGACCGCCCTCGCCGCCGCCGCCCTCCACGCCGGCGTCGCCGTCACCCCCGGCAGGCCGTACTTCCCCGCCGAGGCGTCCGCACCGCACCTGCGCCTGAGCTACATCGGCGCCGTGGGCGACGACCAGCTCCGGGAGGGCGTCCGCCGGCTGCGGCGGGCGTACGCACAGGTCTGCTCCCCCCGCGCCGGGGAGCCCGCCGGCCCGGCCTGAGCACCCCGGCGGGGCGGCGCGGTCCGCCCGTCCCGGCCGCCGGCGGCCCGGCCGCCCCGCCGCCCGGCCGTCCGGGCCCCGGCGCGGCGTGCACGGCCGCCGGCCGCCGCCCCGCCCGGGGCGCCCTCCCCGGCGCTGTCGGCCCGGCCTGCCAGAATGCACCCGAGGCACAGCGACCAAGGGTGGTTCCCGACCGTGACGACCGTGACGACCATGTCCATCGAGCAGAGGATCGCCGAGGAGCTCGGCGTGCGCGAGGGGCAGGTGACCGCCGCCGTCGGCCTGCTCGACGGCGGCGCGACCGTGCCGTTCATCGCCCGCTACCGCAAGGAGGCGACCGGCACGCTCGACGACGCCCAGCTGCGCGCCCTGGAGGAGCGGCTGCGGTACCTGCGCGAGCTGGAGGAGCGGCGGGCCGCCGTCCTGGAGTCCGTCGAGGCGCAGGGGAGGCTCGACGACGCCCTGCGCGAGCGGATCATGTCGGCCGACTCCAAGGCGCGCCTGGAGGACGTCTACCTCCCCTACAAGCCCAAGCGGCGCACCAAGGCGCAGATCGCCCGCGAGGCCGGGCTGGAGCCGCTCGCGGACCTCCTGCTGGCCGACCCCTCGCAGGACCCGCAGGCCGCCGCCGCCCCGTACGCGGACCCGGAGCGCGGCGTCGCCGACACCGCGGCCGCCCTGGAGGGCGCGCGCGCGGTCCTGGTCGAGCGGTTCGCGGAGGACGCCGACCTGATCGGCGAGCTGCGCGAGCGGATGTGGGCCCGCGGCCGCCTGGTCGCGAAGGTCCGCGAGGGGAAGGAGCAGGAGGGCGCCAAGTTCGCCGACTACTTCGACTTCTCCGAGCCCTTCGTGAAGCTGCCGTCGCACCGCGTCCTGGCGATGTTCCGGGGCGAGAAGGAGGAGGTCCTCGACCTCGTCCTGGAGCCGGAGGAGGAGCCCGCAGGACAGGCTGCCCCGGCGGAGCGCACCGGTCCCGGCGACTACGAGCAGCGCATCGCCCGGCGGTTCGGCGTCGCCGACCGCGGCCGCCCCGCCGACCGCTGGCTGCTGGACACCGTCCGCTGGGCCTGGCGCACCCGCATCCTCGTCCGCCTCGGCATCGACCAGCGCACCCGGCTGCGGCAGGAGGCCGAGGACGAGGCCGTCCGCGTCTTCGCCGCCAACCTCCGCGACCTGCTGCTCGCCGCGCCCGCCGGGACCCGCGCCACCATGGGCCTGGACCCGGGCTTCCGCACCGGCGTCAAGGTCGCCGTCGTCGACGCCACCGGCAAGGTCGTCGCCACCGAGACCGTCCACCCCCACGAGCCGCAGCGCCGCTGGGACGACGCGGTCGCCGCCCTCGCCCGCCTCGCCCGCACCCACCGGGTCGACCTGGTCGCGATCGGCAACGGCACCGCCTCCCGCGAGACCGACCGGCTCGCCGCCGACCTGATCGCCCGCCACCCCGACCTCGGCCTGACCAAGGTCATGGTCTCCGAGGCCGGCGCCTCGGTGTACTCGGCCTCCGCCTACGCCTCCCAGGAGCTCCCCGGGCTCGACGTGTCGCTGCGCGGGGCCGTCTCCATCGCCCGCCGCCTCCAGGACCCGCTCGCCGAGCTCGTCAAGATCGACCCCCGGTCGATCGGCGTCGGCCAGTACCAGCACGACCTGTCCGAGGTGAAGCTCTCCCGCTCCCTCGACGCCGTCGTCGAGGACTGCGTCAACGCCGTCGGCGTCGACGTCAACACCGCCTCCGCGCCGCTGCTCACCCGCGTCTCCGGCATCAGCGCCGGACTGGCCGAGAACATCGTGCTGCACCGCGACGCCCACGGCCCCTTCCGCACCCGCAAGGACCTCAAGGGCGTCGCCCGGCTCGGCCCCAAGGCGTTCGAGCAGTGCGCCGGCTTCCTGCGCATCCCCGGCGGCGACGACCCGTTGGACGCCTCCAGCGTCCACCCCGAGGCGTACCCGGTGGTGCGCCGCATCCTCGGCGCCACCGGCGGCGACCTGCGCTCCCTCATCGGCAACGGCGCGCTGCTGCGCTCGCTGAGGCCGGGGGAGTTCGCCGACGCCACCTTCGGCGTGCCGACGGTCACCGACATCCTCCGCGAGCTGGAGAAGCCGGGCCGCGACCCGCGCCCCGCCTTCCGCACCGCGGTCTTCAAGGAGGGCGTCGACAAGCTCTCCGACCTGCTGCCCGGCATGCTGCTGGAGGGCGTGGTCACCAACGTCGCAGCCTTCGGGGCCTTCGTCGACGTCGGCGTCCACCAGGACGGCCTGGTCCACGTCTCCGCCATGTCCAGAACCTTCGTGAAGGACCCGCGCGACGTGGTGAAGCCCGGCGACGTCGTCCGCGTCAAGGTGCTCGACGTGGACGTGCCGCGCAAGCGGATCTCGCTGACGCTGCGTCTGGACGACGAGGCCGCACCGGCCGCGGGCGGCGGGGGCGGGCAGCGCCCGCAGCAGGGCGGCGGCCGGGACGGCGGAGGGCGGGACGGCGGCTCCCGCGACGGCGGCGGGCGTGACGGCGGCGGGCGGCGCGGGCCGCGTCCGCCCCGGCAGCAGCGCGGCGGGGGCTCCGGCGGCGCGCCCGCCGGCGGCGCCATGGCCGACGCGCTGCGCCGGGCCGGACTCGCGGGCCCGGAGCGCCCGGGCCGCTGATCCGGCCCGCCACCCGGCGGCCCCCCCGTGCTCCAACCCGTTCCGCCACCGTCGGGCCGGCCCGGCCGCCCCCCCCAGCCCCGCCGGCCCGGCCGCCCGCCGGTCTCCCCGCTCTGTCCAGTAGGCACGCACCGCCAGCCTCGTTCTCCCCCCACCCGCCG
>NZ_JAJLRA010000149.1 GCF_020991365.1 Streptacidiphilus sp. ASG 303 | reverse complement strand
CGGAAGTCCAGCATCGGCCGGCCCGGCGCGTCCGGGGAGAGCATCGCCGAGGTGCGCCCGAGGGCGGCCTTCGCCTCGTCGGCCCGGTCCCGCACCCCCAGCAGGGTCGCCACGTAGGCCAGGACGCCCCGTTCGCACGCCGCCGCCGCCCGCTGCTCGGGACTGCGGGCGGCGGCCTCGGCCTGCCGCAGGGCCGCCTCCGCCTCCTCCCAGCCGTCGGCCTTGTAGAGGCACTGCTCGATCAGGAGCTCGGCCCGCCGCAGCGACGCCCAGGGGTCCCGGCCGGCCAGCGGCG
>NZ_JAJLRA010000148.1 GCF_020991365.1 Streptacidiphilus sp. ASG 303 | reverse complement strand
GAAGAGCGGCGCGTTGACGTACGAGACGGTCTCGTCGACGACGTCCTCGAAGACGCCCGTGAGGGCGGAGAGCTCCAGCACCTTGACGTCGTGCTGGGTGATCTCGCCGCGGACCTCGACGTCGAGGCGGACGGCGACCTCGCCGGCCAGCGCGGTGACGATCCGGCCGAGCGTCTCGGCGAGCGGCAGGCCGGGGCGCACGTCCTCGGCGATCACGCCGCCCTGGACGTTGACGGCGTCGGGGACCAGCTCGCCGGCGAGGGCGAGGCGCACCGAGCGGGCGACGGCGATGCCGG
>NZ_JAJLRA010000147.1 GCF_020991365.1 Streptacidiphilus sp. ASG 303 | reverse complement strand
CCTCCTCGGCCTCCTCCTCCAGCTGCGGTTCGACGGCGATAAGAGGCACGGTCCCGCTGTCCTCCGCGTGGAGGTCGCCGGAGGCCTCGCCGTACCAGTTGGGGGCGTACTCCTCGGCGACGCCGGCCTCGTAGGCGGACCCGGTGTACTCCTCCCGGGCCCTGCCGCGGCCGGCGGGCCCGCCGAGGAGGCCGTCCATGCCGACGTACTCGGTGGTCTCGCTGTCCCAGGCGGAGACGCCCCGGCCGTCCTGCGCGAACCCGTCCTGCGCGTACCCGTCCTGCGCGAACCCGTCC
>NZ_JAJLRA010000146.1 GCF_020991365.1 Streptacidiphilus sp. ASG 303 | reverse complement strand
CGGGGGGCGGACGAACTTCGCGCGCGGGGCCTGGAAGGTCGCCGCGGCCTTGGCCATGGACGCCTTCATGCCCCCGGCAAGCTTGGCGAGCAGCACCTCGCGGGACTCGAGGTCCGCGAGCTTCTTGATCTCATCGGCGGACAGCGCCTTGCCGTCAAGGACACCGCCCTTGATGATGAGAGCGGGGTTCTCCTTGGCGAAGTCACGCAGACCCTTCGCCGACTCCACCGGGGCACCGGTGACGAAGGCGACAGCCGTCGGACCCGCGAACAGGTCGTCCAGCTCGGTGATCCCGG
>NZ_JAJLRA010000145.1 GCF_020991365.1 Streptacidiphilus sp. ASG 303 | reverse complement strand
CAAGCTGGACGTGCTCACCGGATGGGAGCAGATCCCGGTCTGCGTCGCCTACGAGATCGACGGCCGCCGGGTGGAGGAGCTGCCGTACAACCCGTCGGACTTCCACCACGCCAAGCCGGTCTACGAGATGCTGCCGGGCTGGTCGGAGGACATCACCAAGGCGTAGACCTTCGGCTACCTGCCTAAGAACGCCCATGCGTACGTGAAGGCGCTGGAGGAGATGTCGGGCGCCCCGATCTCGGCCGTGGGCGTCGGCCCGGGCCGCACCGAGACGATCGAGATCAACTCCTTCCTGTG
>NZ_JAJLRA010000144.1 GCF_020991365.1 Streptacidiphilus sp. ASG 303 | reverse complement strand
ATGCAGAGGACCACCAGCAGGAACAGGCCCGCCTTGCCGAGCACCGTCGGGTCGATCAGCCACACCCGCACGGACCGGCCGGACGCCTTGGCGGCGTCGCTCTTCTCCTGCAGGTGGTGCACGGCGGAGGACGCCAGCGGGATGCCCACGGCGGCGGCGAGGGCCGCGACGACGAGGGTGTCGACCGCGCGGGCGCACAGGCGCCGGGCGGACCCGGCCGGCCGGCCCCTGCGGCGCTCCGCGGCGGCCGCCTGGCGGCGGGCCGCGGCCTGCGCCAGGGCGGGGCGCGGGGCGGCC
>NZ_JAJLRA010000143.1 GCF_020991365.1 Streptacidiphilus sp. ASG 303 | reverse complement strand
AACCTCCTCGTCCTCGCGGGCGAGGAGCCGGGCCGCCGCTGGAACCAGCCCGTCCCGCTCGTCGACGTGCTGCGCGCCGCGGCCTCCGAGGTGGAGCCGTACGAGCGCATCGAGCTCTCGGGCATCCCGGAGACCGAGGTCGTCGGCCCCGCCGTGACCGACCTCGTCCACCTGCTCGCCGAGCTGCTGGAGAACGCCACCACCGTCTCCAGCCCGCAGACCAAGGTGCAGGTCAACGCGACCCGGCTGCCGGACGCGCGGGTGCTGGTGGAGATCCACGACAAGGGCATCGGCCTC
>NZ_JAJLRA010000142.1 GCF_020991365.1 Streptacidiphilus sp. ASG 303 | reverse complement strand
TCGGCACGCCGCTTCATCCGGCGGGCGTCGACGAACTGCCGGACGAGGCGTTCGTGCTCCGCCTCCCGGTGCAGGTGTTGCATATGGGCACGGGCCATGGCTTCGTGCATGAGATGCATGTCTCGGGTCCTGTTCTGGAGTGTCAGTTCGGAGGTCTGCTCGGGGCGGACGGCGGGGTCGGCGATCGGGGTCATCGTGGGGTCCTGCTCGCGGTCCGGGGAGTCGGGGAGTTGGGGATCGGCCTTGGCGGCGGCGATGCGGACGGAGATCCGCAGGACGTCGGCGGGGCTGACGTCGGC
>NZ_JAJLRA010000141.1 GCF_020991365.1 Streptacidiphilus sp. ASG 303 | reverse complement strand
AGCAGCCCGGCGTTGACGGCGCCCCTGAGGTCGGTGCCGCCGGCGACCGGGACGGCGGCCGGCGCGGCGGCCAGCGCCTCGACGGCCTCCTCCAGCGTGGCCGGCAGCATGATGGTCCGGGTCACCCTGTCCTCACCGCGCTCTGCTCGCTCACGAAGCCGCCCCTGCCCCGCCCGTACGGTACGTGCAAACCCTCCGGGCGGGGCAACTCTGGCACACACTGCACGGTGATCATTGACGGGGTGCGGGGGCGCTCCTCCGCGCCCGGCGCACGCCCGCGCACCAAAGCCCCCCAAGCCG
>NZ_JAJLRA010000140.1 GCF_020991365.1 Streptacidiphilus sp. ASG 303 | reverse complement strand
CGCCTCGAAGATCGGCGATCCGGAGCCCCCGGCCGAACGGCCCGTGGTGTCCGGGCCGAGCGGCGCGGTCAGCGGGTCGGCGTCGCCGCCCGGGGGCAGCGCCATCGGCTGCGGGGGCGCGGCCGGGACGGACGGCCGCGGGCCGCCCTGGTGGGGCGCCGGCGCCGGCGGCTGCGGCGCGGGCGGCGGGGGGGCCGGCGGGACCGGGCCGAGGCCCAGCGGGTCCCGCGGGTCGATCTCGGCCTCGAAGCGGGGCCGGGCGAACTGGGCGGTGGTCTCCAGGGAATCCGCCGGGACGGC
>NZ_JAJLRA010000013.1 GCF_020991365.1 Streptacidiphilus sp. ASG 303 | reverse complement strand
GGGTGGGGGTGGTGGGGTCAGGTGAGGGGGAGGTGGGCGTGGAGGCGTTTGCCGTGGGGGGTGGTCTCGGTGTGGAGGCGGGTGCAGAGGGCGAGGACGATCTCGAGGCCGTGGCCGCCGATGCGGGCGGCGTCGTGGGTGCGGGGGGCGGGGAGGGCGGGGTGGGTGTCCTCGACGGTGATGTGGAGGTGCTGGTCGGTGAGGGTGAGGTCGAGGCGGCAGGGGCCGGGGGCGTGGCGGGTGGCGTTGGTGACGAGTTCGCTGACGACGAGGAGGGCGGTCTCGCGGGTGCGGTCGGTGAGGGGGTGGCCGGTGGCGGCGGCGTGGGTGAGGAGGTCGGCGGTGAGGGTGCGGGCGGTGGCGGCGGTGCCGGGGGTGCCGTCGAGGGTGGCCTGCCGGCGCATGGGCGTGCTCCTGCCGCTGTCGGGTGCGCCGCCGGGGACGCCGCCGTCGGGGGGGCCGTCGCCGGGCCGGTCCGGGGGGCCGGCGGGGCCGGGGCGCGGCGGACCCTGCGGACACGGGCCCGGTGCGCGGGTTCCCGCGCAGCCGGTCCGGATCGGGCCGGGAAGGGGGGCGCCGAAGCGGCTCCGCTCCCGGGGTTCGTCCTGGTCCGACGCGGTCCGGACGGCGGTGTCGGGGGTGGTCACCCCGGGCGGCTACCCCCCGATCCGCGTCCGATACCCGGTCGGGCGGTGCGAATTCCCGGTACCGGGCCGGCGCCGCCCGTCACGCGGCGTCCAGCAGCCCCGTCACCCCGGCCACCTCGAACAGGAACAGGGCCTGCTCCCGTGCCCCGACGATCCGCATCCGGCCGCCGGCCGCGCTGATCCGGTGCCGTGCGGCCAGCAGGACGTGCAGACCGGAGGAGTCCATGAACGACACCTCGGTCAGGTCCACGACCACGGTCGCGGCCGCCCTCTCGGCCAGCGGCGCCAGCTCCGCCGCCAGCACCGGGCAGGTGTCGAAGTCGACGTCGCCGGCCACCGCGACCCGCACCGTGCCGGTCGCGTCCACCTCGGTCCTGGCTTCCACCGGTCGCATCCCTTCCGCGGCCTCAGGTGACCGGGCTTCTTCCGTCCGGGTGAGTACCGCCGGCCCCCAGCCTGACACATGCCGGGGCCTGCGCCCATCCCTGACCCGGGGCGGGCCGGCCGCGGGGGCCGGAATGCGCCATCCGACGCAGGCCCCGGCGCCCGCGGCGCCGTCCCACGACCCCGATGCGGCCAAGGGCTGACCTGTGCACGGACGTGTGCAGCGGGCACCCGTACGACCGGCTGCTCCTCTCCGCCTCCCCCGCGGTCCACGGCGCCGGCGGCTGCTGCGGCACCGCCGTGGAGGGCGGGCACATGACCGCCGTCCTCCGCTGAATGGCCCGGGCCGCAGCCCGCAGCCCGCAGCCGCCCGCCCCCGCCGTCCCCGGCCGGCCGCCGGACGGTCCCGTGCCCGCGCCCGGGCTGCTCCGTCCGTGGGCCGGGGGGAGGGGCCGCTCGCGTGGCAGGCCGCCCCGCGTCCGCGGGTGTGCGAGCGTGCGGCGCATGCGCATCGATCTGGGCGGCAGGACCGCCGTCGTCACCGGCTCCTCCCAGGGCATCGGCCTGGCCGTCGCGGCCGGCCTGGCGCAGGCGGGCGCCAGGACGGTCCTCACCGGCCGGGGCGAGGACCGGCTGCGGCAGGCGGCCGACCGGGTCGCCGGGGCGGCGCCCGGAGCCGAGGTCGTCACCGTCGCCTCGGACCTGACCACGTCCGAGGGGGCCGAGGCGCTGCTCCGGGAGGTCCCGGACGCGGACGTGCTGGTCAACAACCTCGGGATCTTCGAGGTCGCCGCCCCGCTGGAGATCACCGACGAGCGGTGGCGCACGTACTTCGACACCAACGTGCTGAGCGCGGTGCGCCTGATCCGCGCCTACCTGCCGGGCATGGAGCGGCGCGGCTGGGGCCGGGTCCTGAACATCGCCAGCGACTCCGCCCTGGTCATCCCGGCCGAGATGATCCACTACGGGATGACCAAGACCGCCCTCCTGGCCGTCTCCCGCGGCTTCGCGAAGGCGGCCGCCGGCACCGGGGTCACCGTCAACTCCGTGATCGCCGGGCCCACGCACACCCCCGGCGTCGAGGACTTCGTGTACGACCTGGTGGGGCGCGACCGCCCCTGGGAGGAGGCCCAGCGGGAGTTCATGCGCCTCCACCGGCCGCAGTCGCTGCTGGGGCGGCTCATCGAACCGGAGGAGATCGCCCACCTGGTCGTCTACCTCAGCTCCCCGCAGGCGTCGGCGACCACGGGTGCGGCGGTCCGGGTCGACGGGGGCTACGTGGACTCCATCGTGCCGTGACGGCGCCGGTCCTGATCCGCCGTGGCCCCGTGGCGCCGTGACCTCCGGGACCCGTGCCCGCCCCGCGGGGGCCTGTGCCAGTCTTGTCCCCCATGAGACCGCGCCCCCATGTGCTCCTGTCGGCCGCCGCGTCGCTGGACGGGTGCCTCGACGACACCAGCTCCACCCGTCTGCTGCTCTCCAACGAGGCGGACTTCGAGCGGGTGGACGAGGTCAGGGCCGGGGTGGACGCCATCCTGGTCGGCGCCGCCACGATCCGGGCGGACGACCCCCGGCTGCTGGTCTGCTCGGAGGACCGGCGGCTGCGCCGCGTCCGCGAGGGGCTGCCGCCGACGCCGGTGAAGGTCACGCTGACGGAGAGCGGGGACCTCGACCCGGCGGCCCGCTTCTTCACCACCGGCGACGGCGACAAGCTCGTCTACACCACCACGGGGGCGCTGGCCTCCGTCCGGGAGCGCCTGGGGCGGGCCGCCACGGTCGTCGGTGCGGGCGACCCGCTGGACGTGCACGCGGTGCTGGCCGACCTCGCGGGGCGCGGGATCGGGCGGCTCATGATCGAGGGCGGCGGCGCCGTGCACACCATGTTCCTCACGGCCGGCGTCGTCGACGAGCTGCACCTCGTGTACGCCCCGTTCTTCGTCGGCCAGGCCGACGCGCCGCGGCTCGTCCGCCCGGCCGTCTTCCCGCAGGGGCCGGACCGGCGCATGACGCTGGCGGAGGCCCGGCAGATCGGCGACGTGGTGCTGCTCCGCTACCTTCCGCACCGCGACGACTGACCCTCCGTCGGGAACCCCGCCTACCGGAGGCGCACCGGCCCGGCGGCGACCCGCGCCCCGCGGTCCCGCCCCGGTCCGTCCTGGGGCCGGGGCGGCCCGGCGGCCGCGGCGGCCACCGGGAGCCCGGGGAGCCCGGCCGCCACGGGGAGCACCTCGGCACCGGCGGCCCGCGCGGCACCGGCCGGGGCGGGCGGGGCCGCCGGCGCGGGCGGGGAGCCCGCGCGGTCCGCGGCGTCCGTGAGCCCGGAGGCGGCCGCGACGGCGCCGCGCGGCCGGGTCCGCCACAGCCACACCGTGTCCCGGCCGAAGGACCACACGAGCGCGGCGAGCGCCGCGGCGGCCACGGCGGTCGACGCCGTGGGCGGCAGGACCCCCGCGCACACCACCGCCAGGGTGACGCCCTGCTGGGCGGCCACGGCCTTCCGGGCGAGGCTCGGCGGAAGGGCGGCGCGCAGCCACGGCGCGACCCGGGCGGCCGCGACGAAGGCGTACCGCATGGCCCCGGCCGCCAGGACCCACGTGCCGCACGAGGCGGCCGCACGGACGCTCAGCACCAGGATGAGGAAGGCGTCCGCCTCCATGTCGAACCGCGCCCCCAGCGGGGACGCCGTGCCGGTGCGCCGGGCGACCCGGCCGTCCACCGCGTCGAGGGCGAGCGCCGCCGCGGCCAGGCCCGTCAGGACCGCGCCGTGCCCGGTGCCGTCCGCGACCAGCGCCGCCACGCCGCCGCCGAGCACGGTCCGGGCCAGGGTGACGCGGTCGGCCGGCCCCGGCGCGGAGGCCCCCGACCGCCGCAGGGCGCCGGCCAGCAGGGCCGGGACGGCGACGGCGAGCACCCCGCCCGTGAGCCACCCCGCGGGGCCCAGGCCCACCGAGGCCCCCAGCAGGACCAGCAGCATGACCTGCGCGGCGGCACCGGCGGCCGGCGTCCGCCAGACCGGACCCCGCCCGGCCGGACCCCTCCGTGCCGGACCCCGCCCGACCGCGCCGTGCCCGGCCGGACGGTCCCGCCGGGCCGTGCCCCGCCCGCGCGGGGCGTGCCCGGCCGCGTCGCGGCCCTCCGGTCCCCGCCGGGCCGCGCCGCGCCGCACCGGGCCCCGCCCGTCCGTGCCGTGCCCGGCCGGCCTGCGCCCGGCCGTGCCTCCGCCGCGCCGGTACCGCACGTCCATCACCGCTCCCGTCTCCGCCTGAGTCTCCCCCCGGTCCGCACCGCCCCCGTCCGCGGCCGCGCCGGGGGACCGCGTACGGTACCGGCACGACCGGGGCGGCGGGCGCCGCCCGTCCGTCCGTCATGGAGGTCTCTGGTGGAACGCACGGCACGCGCCTTCTGGTTCACCCCGTCCGGCGGGGGAGCGTCCGGCGGGGGAGCGGGGGAGATCCGGTCCGCCGTCCTCCCCGCGACCGGCCCCGGCGAGGTCCTGGTCCGGTCCCTCTACTCGGGGGTGAGCCGCGGGACCGAGTCCCTGGTCCTGCGCGGCGGCGTCCCCGAGAGCCAGCGCGAGGCGATGCGGGCGCCCTTCCAGGAGGGCGACTTCCCGGGGCCGGTCAAGTACGGCTACCTCAGCGTCGGGGTGGTCGAGGAGGGCCCGCCGGACCTGGCCGGCCGTCACGTCTTCTGCCTCCACCCGCACCAGACGCGGTACGTCGTCCCGGCGGCCGCGGTCACCCCCGTGCCGGACGGGGTGCCCCCGGCGCGCGCGGTGCTGGCCGGGACCGTGGAGACCGCGGTCAACGCGCTGTGGGACGCCGCGCCGCTGGTGGGCGACCGGATCGCCGTCGTCGGCGCCGGGATGGTCGGCTGCTGTGTCGCCGCGCTGGCCGCCCGCGTCCCCGGGGCCAGGGTCCAACTGGTCGACGTCGACCCCGCCCGGGCCGCCGTCGCCGAGGCCCTCGGCGCGGACTTCGCGCTGCCCGACCGGGCCGAGGGCGGCTGCGACCTGGTGCTGCACGCCAGCGCCACCGCGGAGGGGCTCGCCCGCTCCCTCGACCTGCTGGGGCACGAGGGGACGGTCGTCGACCTCAGCTGGTACGGCGACCGGCAGGTCGCGCTGCCCCTGGGGGAGGCCTTCCACTCCCGCCGCCTCACCGTGCGCAGCAGCCAGGTCGGCACGGTCTCGCCGGCCCGCAGCGCGCGGCGCGGCTTCGCCGACCGCATGGCCCTGGCCCTGCGCCTGCTCGCCGACCCCGCCTTCGACGTGCTGGTCACCGGCGAGAGCGCCTTCGAGGACCTGCCCCGGGTGATGCCGATGATCGCCGGCGGTGAACTTCCGGCGCTCTGCCACCGTATCGTCTACGGGCCCGCCTGACCGGGTCCGCCTGACCGGGCCCCCGGTCCGGGCGCCGCGGCGGCGCCCGCCGGCAGGGCCGCACCCGGCCCGACCGCACACCGCAGCACCGCACGCCCCGGCACCGCCGGATCCCCCGACCCCCGACCCCGCACCGCCCGGTCCCCGCACCGCGGGACCGCCTACCGCCCCGGGAGGGACCCCCTTGTTCAGCGTCACCGTCCGCGACCACATCATGGTCGCCCACAGCTTCCGCGGCGAGGTCTTCGGCCCCGCGCAGCGGCTGCACGGCGCGACCTTCCTGGTGGACGCGACGTTCCGCCGCGCCGAACTCGACGCCGACAACCTCGTCGTCGACATCGGGCTGGCCTCCGCGGAGCTCGCCGGGGTGCTCGGCGGGCTCAACTACCGCAACCTCGACGACGACCCCGAGTTCGCCGGGGTCAACACCTCGACGGAGTTCCTGGCCAAGGTCATCGCCGACCGGCTCGCCGACCGGGTGGCGGCCGGCGCCCTCGGCGAGGGCGCCCGCGGGCTGGCGTCGCTCGCGGTCGTGCTGCACGAGTCGCACGTCGCCTGGGCGAGCTACGAGCGCACGCTGTGAGGACGTCCGCCGTGACGGGGTCCCCGCCGGGGGCGGCGGGGGCCCGGCCCGTCCACCTCGTCGTCCCCGGCGACGTGGACGACCCGGGCGCGCCCAGCGGCGGCAACGTCTACGACCGCCGCATGAGCCGCTGCCTGGCCGCGGCGGGCCGGCCGGTCCGCGAGGTCGCCGTCGCCGGCGACTGGCCGCAGCCCGGCCCCGCCGCGCGGGCGGAGCTCGACCGGTCGCTCGCCGCCCTCCCCGACGGCGCCGCCGTGCTCCTCGACGGGCTCGTGGCGTGCGGCGTGCCGGAGGTCGTCGTGCCGCACACGCGCCGGCTGCGGACGGCGGTCCTCGTCCACCTGCCCCTCGCCGACGAGACCGGACTGGCCCCCGACCGCGCCGCCCGGCTCGGCGCCAGGGAGCGGGAGACCCTGCGCGCCGCCGACCTGGTGGTGGCCACCAGCCCCCGGGCCGCACAGGACCTGACGGTGCGTCACGCACTCGACCCGGCCCGGGTCCACGTCGTCGCCCCGGGCGTCGACCCGGCGCCGCCCGCACCCGGCAGCGACGCGGGGAACCGGCTGCTCTGCGTCGCCTCCCTGACCCCGCGCAAGGGGCAGGACCTGCTCGTCGAGGCGCTCGCCGCCGTCTCCGGCCTCCCCTGGGACTGCACGTTCGCCGGGCCGCACGGCCGCGACCCCGGCTACGCCGCCCGCCTGAGGGAGCGCATCGCACGGCACCGCCTCGCGGACCGCGTGCACCTGCCCGGACCGCTGGCGGGGGAGGCGCTGGACGCGGCGTACGCCTCCGCCGACCTGCTGGTGCTGCCGTCCCGCGCCGAGACCTACGGCATGGTGGTCACCGAGGCGCTCGCCCGGGGGCTGCCCGTCCTGGCCGCCGCCGTCGGCGGCGTCCCGGACGCCCTCGGCCGCGACCCCGGCGGCGGCCTGCCCGGCGTCCTCGTCCCCCCGGACGACGGGGCGGCCCTCGCGGCGGCCCTCCGCCGCTGGCTCGGCGACCCGGAGGAGCGGCGGCGCCTGCGCGCCTCGGCGCTGCGGCGGCGCTCCGCCCTGGAGGGCTGGGACCGGGCCGCCGGGCGCCTGGACGCGGTACTGCGGCTGCTGCACGCGGAGCCCCCGCACGCGGCGGCCGACCTGCACGGGAGGACCGGTCCGCGCCGCGGGACCGGCCTGCACGGGAAGACCGACCTGCGCCGGAGGACCGGCCCGCACGGGACGGCAGGCCCCCGCGAGGAGCCCCGTCCGGACGAGGAGACCCGTTGAACGCCCCGGAGGCACCGCAGTTCACCCCGCACTGGCTGGCGCTGCGGGAGGACGCCGACGCCGACGCCCGCGCCACCGGCCTGCTCGGACCGCTGCGGGACCACCTCGCGGCGGCCGACGCCCCCCGGCGGGACGGCCGCCTGGTCGTGCGCGACCTCGGCTGCGGCACCGGCTCCCAGGCCCGCTGGCTCGCCGGGCGGCTGCCCGGCCCCCAGCACTGGATCCTCCACGACCGGGATCCCGCCCTGCTCGCCCTCGCCGCCGCGGGCACCGCCCGCCTCACCGCCCACGGGACCGCGGTCACGGCCGAGACCCGCGAGGGGGACCTCACGGACCTCCGCGCCGCGGACCTCGCCGACACCTCGCTCGTCACCGCCTCCGCCCTCCTCGACCTGCTCACCGCCGAGGAGGTGGACGCCCTCGCCGCCGCCTGCACCGGGGCCGGCCGTCCGGCGCTGCTCACCCTCTCCGTCACGGGCAGCGTCGCCCTCCACCCGGCCGACCCCCTCGACACCGCGGTCGCCGCTGCTTTCGACGCCCACCAGCGGCGCCGCACCGGCGGCCGCCGCCTGCTCGGTCCGGACGCGGTGGCCGCCGCGGCCGAGGCGTTCGGACGCCTCGGCGCGACGGTGCTGCACCTCCCCAGCCCGTGGCGGCTCGGGCCGGACCGGGCCGCGCTGGCGGAGGAGTGGCTGCGGGGCTGGGTCGGCGCGGCGTGCGAGCAGGAGCCCGACCTCGCACCCCGGGCGGACGCCTACCTCCGGCGCAGGCTCGACGCCTGCGCCGCCGGCGCGCTGCACGTCACGGTCGGCCACGGCGACCTGCTGGCGCTGCCGCCCGCCGCCCCCGGCGGCGGCGCCCGGTGAGGCGGCGCACCGGGCCCCTGCTGCGGACCCTGGCCGGCGCCGTGATCCTCGCCGTCCTCGTGCGGCGGCTCGGCGCCGGCGCCTTCACGGCGGCCCTGCGCGAGGTCGACGGCCGGGCGGTCTTCGCCGCGCTCGGCATCGGCCTGCTCACCACCGTCCTCAGCGCGTGGCGCTGGCGTCTCGTGGCGGACCGCCTCGGCCTGCGGCTGCCGCTGGCCCGGGCCGTCGCTGACTACTACCGGGCGCTGCTGCTCAACGCGGTCCTGCCCGCGGGGGTGCTCGGCGACGTCCACCGCGCGGTGCACCACGGGCGGCGGTCCGGCGACGTGGGCCGGGGGGTGCGGGCCGTGGTCCTCGAACGCGTCGCCGGGCAGGCGGTCGTCCTCGTCCTCGGGGGAGCGGTGCTGCTCGCCCGGCCCTCCCTGGTCGCCTCGCTCGCCTCCTCCTCGGCCCCCGGACCGGCCGGCCGGCTCGCCGCGGCCGGCGCGGCGGTGGCGGCGGCGGTGGCCGCGGTCCCCGCCCTCCGGACCCTGCGCAGGAAGGCCGCCCGGCGGGAAGAGGCCCGGCGCGAAGAGGCCCGCCGGGAGACGGACCGGGGGAGGGACGCCCCGGCGACGGCCCCGGCCGACGCGCGCCGGGTCCTGCTCGCCCGCGGCGCCTGGCCCGGCGTGGTGCTCGCGTCGGCGGCCGCGATGGCGGGACACGTCGCGCTCTTCCTCGTCGCGGCGCGCGCCGCGGGCTCGGCGGCCCCCGCCGCCGACCTGGTGCCGCCGCTGGTGCTGGCGCTGCTGGTGATGGGCATCCCGCTCAACGTCGGCGGGTGGGGCCCCCGGGAGGCCGCCGCCGCGCTGGCGTTCGGCGCCGCCGGACTGGGCGCCGACCGGGGCCTCGCAACCTCGGTGGTGTACGGGGTGCTGACCCTCGTGGCGGCCCTGCCGGGCGCCGCGGTGCTGCTCGCCCCGGCGGTCGCGGCACTCGCCGGACGGCTCCGCCGCGGCGCGCCCCGTCCGATCCCCGGGGAGCCCGCACGGACGGCAGCCGCTGCACCCGGCGCAGCCGCCCCACCTGGCGCATCCGACGCACCGGCCGGCCCCGGCGGCGCCCGCCGCCTGCGGACCGCCGCCCTGCGGGGATCCCCCGGCCGGCGCGGGGATGCGGCCGCCTGACGCCCCGTCGTGCGGCACCGGCGGGGGCGGGGCGGCCGTACCGGCCGGCGGACCGCCGCCGCGCCGGGGTCCGGGTGCGGGTCGGGTGTCCGCGCCGGGGGCCCGGTGCCCGGACGGGCGGGAATACCGGGGACCCGGCGCGGGTTGAAGCGGCGTCTCCGCAGTCCCGGTACCAGAAGGACGCCCGCCATGCCCCAGGCGCAGCCGCACGCCGCCCCGCCCCGCACGACCGGGGCCGCGTCGTGAGCGCACCGCACCCCCTGGACAACCCCGTCTGGTGGTCGCTGACCGGCGCCCACGCCCACCTCGCCGAGCGGCGGGGCGGCGCCCTGCGCTACCCGGCCGACGTCTCCCCGTTCGCCGCGGTGCCCGACGAGCCGGACGCGGCCGACTGGGCGGGCGTCGCCAAACTCGCCGCCTCGGGCACGGGGCCGCTCCTCACCACCGGCGTGGCGGCCGCCCCGCCCGAGGGGTGGGAGACGCTCTTCAGCGTCGAGGGGGTGCAGCTGGTGGACGACGGGCTCGCCGCGGCCCCCGACGCGGAGGCCGTGCGGCTGGGCGCCGAGGACGTGCCCGAGATGCTGGACCTGGCCGGGCGGACCAGGCCCGGCCCGTTCCTGCCGCGCACGGTCGAACTGGGCACGTACCTAGGCATCCGGCGCGGCGGCGCGCTGGTGGCGATGGCCGGCGAGCGGCTGCGGCCCCCGGGGTGGACGGAGATCAGCGCGGTCTGCACCGACCCGGACTTCCGCGGGCAGGGTCTGGCGGCCCGGCTGGTCCTTGCGGTCGCGGCCGGCATCCGCGCCCGGGGCGAGACGCCCTTCCTGCACGCCGCCGCGGACAACACCCCGGCGATCCGCCTGTACGAGGCGCTGGGCTTCCGTCTGCGCCGCACCACCTCCTTCGTCGGCTCCCGCCCGCTCGACCCGGTACCGGCGGTCTGAGCCCGGGCTCCGCGCGGCCGCCCGGGGCCGCAGCCCCGCCGCCCCGGGCCCGGCCGACCGGCGCCCGCGCCGGGCCGCAGGGGTGCGCCGCTCCCCGGCCGGGGCCCGGCGGCCGCGTCAGGGCGCCGGGGCCGGTGCCGTGCCCCCGTCCCGGACGGTGCGGCGGGAGAGGGCCTCGGAGGCCCTCGCGGTGGCGTAGAGGGAGGCCGCGAGGGTGAGGGCCAGGGCCAGGCCCGCGGCGAGGATCCCGCCGGTCGCGGCCGGCGGGTCGCCCGCGTCGCCCGCCTGGGCGCGCGCCGAGCCGTTCAGGAAGGGGACGACGGCCAGGACGGCGACGCCGAGGACCGCCTCGCCCAGGACCACCCGGGGGAAGTGGCGCAGGGTCAGCCGCAGCAGCGTCGGGGTCGCGTCGGCCGCCCGGGCCCGGGCGATGCGCGGCATCAGCCGGAACTGGTTGAAGGCCCCCGCCGCGACCATGCCCAGCACCAGCGCGGTCTTGACGAGCAGGAGGACCCCGAAGGCGGTGGTCCACAGCTGCTCCGGCGCGCCGACGCTCCGCCAGGTGAGCCAGAGGCCGGAGACGAGCACCGCCCCCACGGCGGCCAGTGCGACGGTGCCGAAGCGCCGCCAGACGCCCGCCCAGAGCACCCCCGCGTGCCCGCCGCGCCTCCCGCGGAGCCCGGCGAGGGCGGCGAGGGCGGCGAGGCCGCCGACCCAGGCGGCGCCGCCGAGGATGTGGGCCTGCACGAGCAGGCGGTCCAGGGTGTCGTCCAGGACCTCGGGCGCGGCCTTGACCGGGACGGACCCGATGAGCGTGACCGCCGCGCAGAGGGGGAGGGCGGTCAGCACGAGGGCGTCCAGGTGCCTGCGGCCCCTGCGGGTGAAGAGCGCGGTCAGCGCGAGGGCGGCCAGGACCAGCACGGCGTTCTGCACCGTGAGCAGTGTGCCCCGCGCCACCCAGGCGCCGGGTTCGGCGGGCGCGCCCAGGAGGTCCGCGATGCGCCCCGGGGCCAGCGCCCGGCCGAAGGGGGTCCCCTCGTCGGCCCGCGCGACCCGCGCGGCGAGCTGGGCGTAGCCGGCGACCGGCAGGACGACGCCCGTCCAGGCCAGGTACCGCGCGGCCCGGCGTTCCAGTGCGGCCGTGGCGGCGGCGCCGGCTTCCCCGCCGCGCAGCCCGGGGCGGACCGCGGCCGCGTACGCGAGGGTGGCGCCGAGGGCGCCGGAGAGTCCGGCGAACCAGCCGAACCTGGTGAGGATCCGCCACAGCGGGGGAACGGCGTCGGGGGCTGCGGACGCGGCAGCCAGCGATATGCTCATGAAGGTTAGCCTAACCTAACTTGAGGGCGCGTCGGTGCCCCTCGGGACCGAGGGGCGCGGGGCGCGCGGTCGGCGCGCCACGCCTTCGCGCGGACGGGCCCCCACGCCACCGCCGCCGTCACCGCCAGCGGCGCCGCCCGGTGCTGTGGGAGGCTGGCCGGGTGAACCTGGAGGACCTCGTCCGGCTGCGCCGGGCCCGTGACCTGATGGACCGCGACTACGCGAAGCCGCTCGACGTCCCGGCGCTGGCGCGCGTCGCCCTCATGTCGCCGGGCCACTTCTCCCGCAGCTTCCGCGCCGCCTTCGGGGAGACGCCGTACAGCTACCTGATGACGCGCCGGATCGAGCGGGCCATGGCGCTGCTGCGGCGGGGCGACCTGACGGTGACGGAGGTCTGCTTCGAGGTCGGCTGCACCTCGCTGGGGTCGTTCAGCTCGCGGTTCACCGAGCTGGTCGGCGAGAGCCCGAGCGCGTACCGGGCCCGCCGCCCCGACGAGGTCTCCGCCCTCCCGGCCTGCGTGGCCAAGGTCCACACGAGGCCGGTCAGGAACGGAGAAGCGAGACCTCCCTCCCCGCCCGTAGCGTGAGACGCGTGGACACCGGGCTCCCGCCCTGCTCCGCCGTCGACGGCCACGACCCGGTCCGACGCACCGGCCGGCGCCGCCGGCCGGGCGGCGTGCCGCTGCCGCGGCCCGCCGGCGAAGGAGGACCGTACGCACCGCCCGAGGCCGGCCGGACCGGTCCGGCCGACCCCGACGGGGACCGCGGAGCCGGCCCCGCCCGACGGATGGAGAGACGCCGAGCATGGCCACGACGACGGACGCGCAGCCGCCTGCGCCGCACGGTGCCGACAGCCACGACCTGATCCGGGTGCAGGGCGCGCACGTGAACAACCTCAAGGACGTCAGCGTCGAGATCCCGAAGCGCCGCCTGACGGTGTTCACCGGCGTCTCCGGCTCGGGCAAGAGCTCCCTGGTGTTCGGCACGATCGCCGCGGAGTCGCAGCGGCTGATCAACGAGACCTACAGCGCCTTCGTCCAGGGCTTCATGCCGACGCCAGCACGGCCCGAGGTCGACGTCCTCGAAGGGCTGACGACCGCGATCGTCGTCGACCAGCAGCGGATGGGCGCCGATCCCCGCTCCACGGTCGGCACCGCCACCGACGCCAACGCGATGCTGCGCATCCTCTTCAGCCGGCTCGGGCAGCCGCACATCGGCCCGCCCAGCGCGTTCGCCTTCAACGTCCCCTCGGTCCGGGCGAGCGGTGCGATCACCGTCGAGCGCGGCGCCGGGAAGGCCGTGAAGGCGTCCTTCACCCGCACCGGCGGCATGTGCCCCCGCTGCGAGGGCATGGGCACGGTCTCCGACATCGACCCCGCCCGGCTCCTCGACGACTCCAGGTCGCTCGCCGACGGCGCCATCACCGTCCCCGGGTACCAGGGGGGCGGCTGGAACCACCGGCTCTACACCGAGTCCGGCCTCCACGACCCGGACAAGCCGGTCCGCGAGTACACCGCGCAGGAGCTGCACGACCTCCTCCACCGCGAGCCGACCAGGATGAAGATCGCGGGCATCAACATGACCTACGAGGGGCTGGTCCCGCGGATCCGGAAGTCGATGCTCTCCAAGGACAGGGAGGCGCTGCAGCCGCACATCCGGGCGTTCGTGGACCGCGCGGTCACCTTCACCGCCTGCCCCGCGTGCGACGGCACCCGGCTCGCCGAGGCGGCCCGGTCGTCGCGGATCGGCGGGACCGGCATCGCCGACGCGTGCGCGATGCAGATCAGCGACCTGGCCGCATGGCTCCGCGGCGTCGGCGAGCCCTCGGTGGCCCCGCTGCTCACGGCACTGCAGCGGACCCTCGACTCCTTCGTGGAGATCGGGCTGGGCTACCTCTCGCTCGACCGGCCGGCGGGCACGCTGTCGGGCGGCGAGGCGCAGCGCGTCAAGATGGTCCGCCACCTCGGCTCCTCGCTCACCGACGTCACCTACGTCTTCGACGAGCCCACCACCGGCCTGCACCCCCACGACGTCCAGCGGATGAACGGCCTGCTGCTGCGGCTGCGGGACAAGGGCAACACGGTGCTCGTCGTGGAGCACAAGCCGGAGGTGATCGCGATCGCCGACCACGTCGTCGACCTCGGCCCCGGCGCCGGTACGGCGGGCGGCACCGTCTGCTTCGAGGGCACCGTCCAGGGGCTGCGGACCGCAGGCACCGTCACCGGCCGCCACTTCGACGACCGGGCCGCCCTCAAGGGGACGGTGCGGACCCCCACCGGCACGCTCCCGGTCCGCGGCGCGACGGCGAACAACCTGAGGGGCGTCGACGTCGACATCCCGCTCGGGGTGCTCACCGTCGTCACGGGCGTCGCCGGCTCCGGCAAGAGCTCGCTCGTGCACGGTTCGCTGGTCGGCGGTCCGGCGGGCGCCGGCGCCGGTGTGGTCGCGGTCGACCAGGGCCCGATCCGCGGCTCGCGGCGGAGCAACCCGGCGACGTACTCCGGACTGCTCGACCCGGTCCGCAAGGCGTTCGCGAAGGCCAACGGCGTGAAGCCGGCGCTGTTCAGCGCCAACTCCGAGGGCGCCTGCCCCGCCTGCAACGGCGCCGGCGTCGTCTACACCGACCTGGTGATGACGGCCGGCGTCGCCACGACCTGCGAGGAGTGCGAGGGGCGGCGGTTCGACGCGTCGGTGCTGGAGTACCGCCTCGGCGGCCGCGACATCAGCGAGGTGCTCGCGATGTCAGTGGACGAGGCCGGGGAGTTCTTCGGCGCCGGCGAGGCGCGCACGCCGGCCGCGCACGCCGTCCTCGGCCGGCTCGCCGACGTCGGGCTCGGCTACCTCCGCCTCGGCCAGCCCCTCACCACGCTGTCCGGCGGCGAGCGGCAGCGGCTCAAGCTGGCCGTGCACATGGCCGAGAAGGGCGGCGTCTACGTCCTCGACGAGCCGACCGCCGGCCTCCACCTCGCCGACGTCGAGCAGCTGCTCGGCCTGCTCGACCGGCTCGTCGACTCCGGCACGTCGGTCATCGTCGTCGAGCACCACCAGGCGGTCATGGCGCACGCCGACTGGATCATCGACCTCGGGCCCGGCGCCGGCCACGACGGCGGCCGGATCGTCTTCGAGGGAACCCCCGCCGACCTCGTCGCCGCCCGCTCCACCCTCACCGGCGAGCACCTCGCGGCCTACGTCGGGGCCTGACCGGCCCCCGCGGCCGCCGTGGGGCGGGTCCGTCCGTCCGGACCCGCCCCGCCCGGTGCCCGGGGGAGGGGCCGGCCGACCGCAGGGGGAGGGCACCGGCCGCCGGCCGCGGGGGGCGTCCTCCCGGCCGGTCCGCCGTGCGGCCGGTCCGCCGCAACCGGCAACGACAACGGTCACCACTGCAGTCTTTGGATCTTCGGCCGTTTCGCGGTTCACTGCCGTCACAGGGGTGCACGCGGCGGTGGAGAGGACCGGGCAGCATGAGCGACCACGGACACGGCGGCCACGGCCAGGACGGGCACGGCCACGCCCACGCCCACGGACCGGGCGGCCACGCGCACGGCGTGTCGGCCGACGCGGACCGCCGCTGGCTGGTCGTCGCCCTCGTGCTCATCCTGGTGTTCATGGCCGGCGAGGTCGTGGTCGGCGTCGTCGCGCAGTCGCTGGCGCTGCTGTCGGACGCGGCCCACATGCTCACCGATGCGGCCTCCATCGGGCTGGCACTGGTGGCGATGCGGCTCGCCGCCCGCCCCGCCCGGGGCCGGTACACCTACGGCCTCAAGCGCGCGGAGATCCTCTCCGCCCAGGCCAACGGCATCACCCTGCTCCTGCTCTCGGTGTGGCTGGCCTGGGAGGCGGTGCGGCGGCTGCTCTCGCCGGCCGAGGTCGCCGGCGGCCTCGTGCTGGCCACCGCCCTGGTGGGGGTCGCGGTCAACCTGGCGGCCGCCTGGGCGCTCTCCCGGGCCAACCGCACCTCCCTCAACGTCGAGGGCGCCTTCCAGCACATCCTCACCGACCTGTACGCCTTCCTCGCCACCGTGGTCGCGGGCGTCGTCATGGTCACCACCGGACTCACCCGCGCCGACGCGGTCGCGACCCTGGTGGTGGTCGTCCTGATGCTGCGGGCCGGCACCGGGCTGATCCGCGAGTCGGGCCGGATCTTCCTGGAGGCCGCGCCGGCCGGGATGGACCCGGCCGAGGTCGGGGACCGCCTCGCCTCCGCCGACCAGGTCGCCGAGATCCACGACCTCCACCTGTGGCAGATCACCTCCGGCGACAACGCCCTCTCCGCCCATGTCCTGGTCGCCCCCGGCGGGGACTGCCACCAGGTGCGCCGCACCCTGCAGCGGCAGCTGCGCGAGCACTACGGCATCACCCACGCCACCCTCCAGGTCGACCACGTCGGCGAGGACCCCGACGCCGACCTGCTCGACATCTCCCCCCGGCCGGGCGGGCCGTCCGCCGACACCCACTGCGAGGACGCCCACGGTCCCGTCCACCGGCCCGGCCCCCACGGCCACTGACGGACACCGGCGGTCCGGCCGCCGCCGCCGACGGACCGGCCCCGGCCGGGCGCGTGCGCGCGGGGGCGCCGGGTAGGGGGTCCCCGCCGCACGGGCGCCGCGATCCGCCGCAGTGCCGCGGTGCGCCCCCCGCCCGTCCTCGACAGGAGGCCGTGGGGACGGCGACGCTGTCCTCCGCGGAGTCCCGACCCGCCCGCCCCCGACCCGTGACCCGGGGCCCGCCCGGCCCGTGACCCGTGATCCCTGACCCGAGGCCCGTTCGGCCCCGCGGCGCGGCCCGCCCGGGGAGGCCGCCCGGCCCCGGCCCCGGCCCCGCCTGCCGCCCGCCGTCCGCGCCGCACCTGCCCGTCCACCCGAGAAAGGCCGCCCTGTGACCCCAGACCCCGCCGCGACCGCGCCCGTGCCGCCCCGCACCCCCGGGGACGACGCGGACTGGTGGCGCCAGGCCGTCGTCTACCAGGTGTACCCCCGCAGCTTCGCCGACTCCGACGGCGACGGCCTCGGCGACCTCAGGGGCGTCACGTCGCGCATCCCCCACCTGCGGTCCCTCGGCGTCGACGCCGTGTGGCTGAGCCCGTTCTACCCCTCCGCCCTCGCCGACGGCGGCTACGACGTCGACGACTACCGCGCCGTCGACCCGCGCCTGGGCACCCTGGAGGACTTCGACGCGATGGCGGCCGCCCTGCACGCCGCGGGCATCCGGCTGATCGTCGACATCGTCCCCAACCACAGCTCGAACCGCCACGCCTGGTTCCGGGAGGCGCTCGCCGCGCCCCCGGGCTCGCCCGCCCGCGACCGCTACCTCTTCCGCGACGGGGGCGGCCCCGACGGCTCCCTCCCGCCCTCCGACTGGCAGTCGGTCTTCGGCGGCCCCGCCTGGACGCGGGTCACCGAGCCCGACGGCACGCCCGGCCAGTGGTACCTCCACCTCTTCGCCGCCGAGCAGCCCGACCTGAACTGGGACAACCCCGAGGTCCGGCAGGACTTCCTGACGACGCTGCGCTTCTGGGCCGACCGCGGCGTGGACGGCTTCCGCGTGGACGTGGCCCACGCCCTGGCCAAGGACCTCACCGAGCCGCTGCCCTCCGCGGCGGAGATCGCCGACGCCGCCCACGGCACCCACCCGCTGTGGGACCGCGACGAGGTCCACGCGATCTACACCGAGTGGCGCGAGGTCCTCGACTCGTACACGCCCCCGCGGACGGCCGTCGCCGAGGCGTGGGTCCACGCCTCGCGCCGCGCCCGCTACGCCGTCCCCGGCGGACTCGGCCAGGCGTTCAACTTCGACCTCCTCCAGGCGGACTGGGACGCCAAGCAGTTCCGCACCGTCGTCACCGACAACCTCGCGCTGGCCGCCGAGTCCGGCGCCTCCTCCACCTGGGTCCTCTCCAACCACGACGTGGTGCGCCACGCCACGCGCTACGGCCTGCCGCCCGGCGGCGGCCGGCACGGCCAGGGGCAGGACGGGGTGGACTGGCTGCTGACCGGCGGCACCTCCCCGGTCCTCGACGCGGAGCTCGGCCTGCGCCGCGCCCGGGCCGCGACCCTGCTGATGCTCGCCCTCCCGGGCTCGGCCTACCTGTACCAGGGGGAGGAGCTCGGCCTGCACGAGGTCGCCGACATCCCCGCCGACCGGCGCCAGGACCCGACGTTCTTCCGCAGCGGCGGCACGGAGGTCGGACGGGACGGCTGCCGGGTGCCGCTGCCGTGGACCGCGGACGGGCCCTCCTTCGGGTTCGGCGACGGACCGGCGCACCTGCCGCAGCCGGCCTGGTTCGCCGCGCTCGCCGCCGACGTGCAGGAGCGGGACCCGCACGCGACCCTGACCCTCTACCGGGAGGCGCTCGCCTGGCGGCGCCGGCTGCAGGGCCCCGAGGAGCTGGAGTGGGTGGAGGGCTCCGGCGAGGGGGTGCTGCACCTGCGCCGGCCCGGCGGCTGGCAGTCCGTCACCAACTTCGGCCCCGAGCCCGCCGACCTGCCCCCGGGGATCCTCGCGGTCGCCAGCGGCCCGCTGGAGGACGGCCGGCTCCCGGCCGACACGACCGCCTGGCTCGTGTGACGGGCACCCCGGGAGGGGCGGCCGCGGGCGGCGGACCCGCCGCCCGCCCCTCCCGGGGCGCGGCGGCCCGCCCGGTCCGGCGTCCGCGGGGGCCGTCCGCGGCCGCGGCCGGGCCCGCGCCCCCGCCGGGCCCGCGCCCCCGCCGGGCCCGCGCCCCCGCCGGGCCCGTCCCGCCCGGCGCGTCCGCTCAGGGCAGGTGGACGCCGACCACGCAGGTGTCGTCGTCGGTGTCCGCGCTGCTGTGGGTGAGCAGGTGGTCCAGCCGCTCCTCCAGCGAGCCCGCGGACTCCTCGGCCGTCGCCAGGAGCTGCTTCAGCGACTGCTGGACCGAGCGGTCCTTCCGCTCGATCAGCCCGTCCGTGTACATCAGCAGGGTGTCGCCCGACTCCAGCTGCAGCGCGCCCTCCTCGTAGGGCAGGTCCGGGGCGGCCCCCAGCAGCACCCCGTCGACCAGCGGCAGGGAGGACGCCCGCCCCCGGCGCAGCAGCACGGGCGGCAGGTGGCCCGCCCGGGCCCAGCGCAGGACGCGGCTCTCCGGGTCGTACAGGCCGCACACCACGGTGGCGGTGACCCGCTCGGTGAGGTGGCACGTGACGTTGTTCAGCCACGCGAGGAGCTGGCCGGGGCCGGTGCCGGTGGCCGCCAGGCCCCGCAGGGCGCCCCGCAGGGCCACCATGCCGGTCGCGGCGTCGATGCCGTGGCCGGCGACGTCGCCCACGCACAGCAGCACCTGCCCGGAGGGCAGCGTGACCGCGTCGTACCAGTCGCCGCCGACCAGGTGCTCCTCCTCCGCCGGGCGGTAGCGCACCGCGATGCCCAGCCCGCTGGTGTCCACCGGCCCCCGGGCGGGCGGCATGATGGCGTGCTGCAGCTGCAGGGCCAGGCGGTTGTGCTCCTCGGCCTGCTGCTCCGAGTGCGCCAGGCGGTCGCGGGTGGCGGCCAGGGCGACCTCGGTCCAGTGCTGCGCCGAGACGTCCTGGTAGGCGCCGCGCAGGGCCAGCAGGCGGCCCTCGGCGTCCAGCACCGGTTCGGCGACCACCCGGATGTGCCGGGCCACCCCGTCGGACCTCCGGAGCCGGAAGGCGGTGGAGGCGGGGCGGCGGTGGTGGAGCAGGGTCCGCAGGAACCGCCCGATCGCCGCCCCGTCGTCGGGGTGCGCGTGGTCGGCGAGCCGCTCCAGAGGGACGGGTTCCGCGGTGGGCGGGAGCCCGTACAGGCTGAAGAGCTGCTCGTTCCAGATCCGCTCGCCCGTCTGCACGTTCTCCTCGAAGCCGCCGATGCGGCCCAGGCGCTGGGCGTGCTGGAGCAGTCCGGCCAGCCGCGCGGCCTCGTCCTCGACGCGCCAGATGAGCAGCACGCCGTCCCGGTGGCGGCTCAGGCTGATGCCCGCGACCGCGGTGAGCGGCACCTGGCCCACCAGTGCGGTGAGGGCGATCCGCTCGGCGCGGAAGGGCTCGCCCGTGGCGTGGACGCGCTCGGCCTTCTCGAGGAGGCCGCCCTCCCCGGCCGCCAGCGGGTACGTCTCCAGCAGCAGTGCGCCGACGACGCTGCTGCGGGGGCGTCCGGCCGGGTCGACGAAGGACGGGTTCGCGTGGTGGACGCGGAAGTCGGTGAGCCGCCCGTCCTCCAGGTGGGGCAGGAGCACCAGCGCCGGGTCGTGCAGGCCGTCGGCCAGGTCCACCAGCTCGGAGACGCCGGACGGCGCCCGCGTGCCCGGCGCGCCGTGGCCGCCGTCCTGGGCGCGCCCGTCCAGGGTGTGGGCGCAGAGTTCGGCGAGCGCCTCGACCTGCCGCTGGATCTGCGGCGGCTGCGGCTCCAGGGGGGCCGGCCAGCAGATCTCCAGGACGCCCAGGATGCGGCCGCCCGTGCCCGCCGGGACGGCCACCCGGCCGCCGCCCGGGTTCTCCCGGTGGCCGATGGAGGGGAGGCCGGTGACGGAGAGGGCGGGGAACCACACGGTCCGGCGCTCGCTCAGGGCCCGCCGGGCGGGCGTCGCCACCGCCGGGGGCACGTAGTGCCACCGCCGCGCCTCCTCGGCGGAGAACCCGGCGCAGCCCGCCAGCGCGAGCGACGCGTCCGGGCCGGCGGCCCAGACGGCGACCGCGGTCGCCCCCAGGGGGGTCAGGGCGTGCTCCAGGAGGGACGCGGCGACGGCCTGGGTGTCGTCGTCGGCGGCAAGGACGCCGCTCTCCGCCGTGCGCAGCCGTACCGCGACCGACGCGGCGCTCCGCTCCTCGGCGCTGGTCTGCGCCAGGAAGTCCCTGGCGGCCTCGGTGAGCCGGTCCTGGGCGGCCTGGTTGACGATGTCGGCGGCGAGCTCCAGCCGGGACAGGCCCGCCCGGGCGGCGAGGGCGTCGAGCTGCGCGGCGGCCTGGGCCGGTCCGCAGCGCAGGCGCTCCACCAGGACGCCCTTGGCGACCTCGATCAGGGCGCGCCCGTCGGCGGCGGCCTGGGCCTCCCGTATCTGCCGCTGGAGCCGTTCGACCGTCGCAGCCAGCCGGCCGACCTCCGCCCCGGCGCCGTCCGTCCCCGGGCCGTCCGTCCCCGGGCCGTCCGTCCGCACACCGTCCGTCCGCACGGCGTCGGTCCGCACGGCGTCGGTCCGCACGGCGTCGGTCCGCACACCGTCGGTCCGCACGGCGTCCGTCCGGGCGCCGGGCACGGTGCCGTCGCCGGGAGCCCCGGACGCCTCGCCGTCCGGTTCCTTCCCGGCGGGCGCCGCCGCGGGCGGGACGACCGGGAGCGGGGCCGTGTAACCCGACGGGCCGCCCGTCGGGGCGTCCTCCCCGGGCCGTCCGGCGCCGCCGACCGCACCGGGGTCCGCCCCCCTCGTCGCCGCGGGGCCCGCGGGCCGGCCCTGGCCGCCGCTCACGCGGCGAGCCAGCGCTGGATGCAGCGGATGAGGTCGTTGGCGTCGACCGGCTTGGTGACGTAGTCGCTGGCCCCGGACGCGAGGCTCTTCTCCCGGTCGCCCGGCATGGCCTTGGCCGTGACGGCGACGATGGGCAGCTGCGCGTACTCGGCGGTCGCCCGGATCGCGGCGGTGGCCGCGTAGCCGTCCATCTCCGGCATCATCACGTCCATCAGGACCAGGTCGACCTCCGGGTGGGCGGTCAGCGTCTCGATGCCCTTGCGGCCGTTCTCCGCGTGGAGCACCCGCAGGCCGTGCAGCTCCAGGATGCCGGTGAGGGCGTAGACGTTGCGGGCGTCGTCGTCGACCACCAGGACCGTGCGGCCGGCCAGGCGGCTGTCGGCCTCCGGGAGCGCCGGCTCCTGCACCTCCTCCGGCCGCACCAGGGGCAGCACGTCGCCCGGCTGGTCCGCCGAGAGGTGGAGGGTGATCCGCTCGCGCAGCTCGTCGAGGCTGGAGAGCAGCTCCAGCGGCCGGGTGTCCGCGCGGGACTGCAGGCTCCGCTCCTGCACCGGGTCCAGGCGCCGGTTGTTGTGGGCCAGTATGGGCAGCGCCCGCAGCGCGGTGTCGCCGTCCACCGCCTCCAGGAACCGCTGCGCCGCGCCGCCGGGCATGTCGAGTTCCAGGACGACGCAGTGGCAGGCGTCGGCGGCCAGGGCGGCCGCCGCCTCCTGCTCGCTGAGGGCGGTGACGATCTCGACGGGACCGCGTGCGCCGCTCGGGCCGGGGTTGTCGGCGAGGTCCGCGACCGCGTTCTCGGCGACCAGGGAGAGCAGGCCGCGCGGCCGCTCCTCGATCACCAGCAGCCGGCGTGGCTGCGGGGGCTGCGGGGGCTGCGGGGCCGCCGCGGCCGCCGCCGGTTCCGCGCCGGTTCCGCTCGCGGCGTCCGGGAGGGGCTGCGCGGCGGGCACGGCCGCGGGCAGGACCTCGAAGTCCGGCCGCGCGACGGGCATGTAGAGGGTGAAGGTGCTGCCGCGGCCGAGGCTGCTGCGGGCGGTGATGGCGCCGCCGAGCAGGTAGGCGATCTCCCGGCTGATGGACAGGCCCAGGCCGGTCCCGCCGTACTTGCGGCTGGTGGTGCCGTCGGCCTGCTGGAACGCGCCGAAGATGGTCTCCAGCTGCTGCTCGGCGATGCCGATGCCGGTGTCGGTCACGCGGAAGGCGACGGCCGGTCCGTGCGAGTGGACCTGGGCGGGCAGCTCGGCGGTGCCGACGGGCTCGATGCGCAGCTCCACGCGGCCGGACTCGGTGAACTTCACCGCGTTGGAGAGGAGGTTGCGGAGCACCTGGCGCAGCCGGGAGTCGTCCGTGAGCAGGTCCGCGGGCACCCCGGGGGCGGTGGTGATGCGGAACTCCAGGCCCTTCTGCGTGGTCATGGGGCGGAAGGTCGCCTCCACGTAGTCCAGCAGCTGGCGCAGCGGGACCCGCTCGGGGGTGATGTCCATCTTGCCCGCCTCGACCTTGGAGAGGTCGAGGATGTCGTTGATCAGCTGCAGGAGGTCGGAGCCCGCGGAGTGGATGATGCCCGCGTACTCGACCTGCTTGGGCGTCAGGTTGCGGCCGGGGTTCTGGGCGAGCAGCTGGGCGAGGATCAGGAGGCTGTTGAGCGGGGTGCGCAGCTCGTGGCTCATGTTGGCCAGGAACTCCGACTTGTACTTGGAGGCGAGGGCGAGCTGCTGGGCCCTGGCCTCCAGCTCCTGGCGGGCCTGCTCGATCTCCAGGTTCTTGGTCTCGATGTCGCGGTTCTGCGTCGCCAGCAGCGCGGCCTTCTCCTCCAGCTCGGCGTTGGAGCTCTGCAGCTCCTCCTGGCGGGCCTGGAGCTCCTCGGAGCGGGCCTGGAGCTCGGAGGCCAGGCGCTGGGACTCGCCGAGGAGCTCGTCGGTGCGGGCGTTGGCGACGATGGTGTTGACGTTGACGCCGACGGTCTCCATCAGCTGGTCGAGGAAGTCCCGGTGGACCTGGGTGAAGCGGTGCACGGAGGCCAGCTCGATGACGCCGAGGACCTGGTCCTCGACGACGATCGGCAGGACCAGCAGGCAGGCGGGGGCGGTGCTGCCCAGGCCGGAGGAGACGGCGACGTAGCCGGGGGGCACGTCGTCGACGGCGATGGTGCGGCGGCTGCGGGCCGCCTGGCCGACCAGGGACTGCCCCAGCCGGAACCGGGCCTGCGGCCCGTCCCCGCCGGAGTGCCCGTAGGAGCCGACGAGGCGCAGTTCCACGCCCTCCGTGGTGTCCTCGGCGAGGAAGAACGCGCCGTACTGGGCGGAGACCAGCGGGGTGAGCTCGTCCATGACCAGCTCGGCGACGACGGCCAGGTCGCGGCGGCCCTGCATGAGGCCGGAGATGCGGGCCAGGTTGGACTTCAGCCAGTCCTGGTCGCGGTTGGCCCGGGTGGTCTCGCGCAGTGACCCCACCATGGAGTTGATGTTGTCCTTGAGCTCGCCGACCTCGCCGGGGGCCTCCACGGTGATCGAGCGGGTCAGGTCGCCCTCGGCGACCGCGCTGGTGACCTCGGCGATCGCGCGGACCTGCCGGGTGAGGTTGCCGGCCAGCTCGTTGACGTTCTCCGTCAGCCGCTTCCACGTGCCGGAGACGCCCTCCACCTCGGCCTGGCCGCCGAGGCGGCCCTCGCTGCCGACCTCGCGGGCGACGCGGGTGACCTCCGCGGCGAAGGAGGAGAGCTGGTCGACCATCGTGTTGATGGTCGTCTTCAGCTCCAGGATCTCGCCGCGGGCGTCGACGTCGATCTTGCGGGTCAGGTCGCCGCGGGCGACGGCCGTGGTCACCTGGGCGATGTTCCGCACCTGGCTGGTGAGGTTGTTCGCCATGAAGTTGACGTTGTCGGTCAGGTCCTTCCAGGTGCCGGCCACGTTCGGCACCCGCGCCTGGCCGCCGAGGATGCCCTCGGTGCCGACCTCGCGGGCGACGCGGGTCACCTCGTCGGCGAAGGCCGACAGGGTGTCCACCATCGTGTTGATCACCCCGGCGAGCGCGGCGACCTCGCCCTTCGCCTCGACCGTGATCTTCTGCGACAGGTCGCCGCGGGCGACCGCGGTGGCGACCTGGGCGATGTTCCGCACCTGGCCGGTGAGGTTGTTCGCCATCACGTTGACGTTGTCGGTCAGGTCCTTCCAGGTGCCGGAGGCGCCGCGGACGGTGGCCTGGCCGCCGAGGTTGCCCTCGGTGCCGACCTCGCGGGCGACGCGGGTCACCTCGTCGGCGAAGGCCGAGAGCTGGTCGACCATCGTGTTGATGGTCTCCTTCAGCTCCAGGATCTCGCCGCGCGCGTCCACCCGGATCTTCTGCGACAGGTCGCCGCGGGCGACCGCCGTGGTGACCTCGGCGATGGAGCGGACCTGCGCGGTGAGGTTGGCCGCCATGACGTTGACGGACTCGGTGAGGTCGCGCCAGGTGCCGGAGACGCCCTTGACATCGGCCTGGCCGCCGAGGCGGCCCTCGGTGCCGACCTCGCGGGCCATGCGGGTGACCTCGTCGGCGAAGGAGGAGAGCTGGTCGACCATCGTGTTGATGGCGTTCTTGAGCTCGAGGATCTCGCCGCGGGCGTCGACGTCGATCTTCTGGGAGAGGTCGCCGCGGGCGACCGCCGTGGCGACCTGGGCGATGTTGCGGACCTGCGCGGTGAGGTTGCCGGCCATGAAGTTGACCGAGTCGGTGAGGTCGCGCCAGGTGCCGGAGACGCCCTTGACGTCGGCCTGGCCGCCGAGGCGGCCCTCGGTGCCGACCTCGCGGGCCATGCGGGTGACCTCGTCGGCGAAGGAGGAGAGCTGGTCGACCATCGTGTTGACGGTGTTCTTGAGCTCGAGGATCTCGCCGCGGGCGTCGACGTCGATCTTCTGGGAGAGGTCGCCGCGGGCGACGGCGGTGGTCACCTGGGCGATGTTGCGGACCTGGTCGGTGAGGTTGCCGGCCATGAAGTTGACCGAGTCGGTGAGGTCGCGCCAGACGCCGCCCACCCCCGGTACCTGCGCCTGGCCGCCCAGGCGGCCCTCGCTGCCGACCTCGCGGGCGACGCGGGTGACCTCGTCGGCGAAGGAGGAGAGCTGGTCGACCATCGTGTTGACGGTGTTCTTGAGCTCGAGGATCTCGCCGCGGGCGTCGACGTCGATCTTCTGGGAGAGGTCGCCGCTCGCGACCGCCGTCGCGACCTGGGCGATGTCGCGGACCTGGCTGGTGAGGTTGCCGGCCATCGCGTTGACGGAGTCGGTGAGGTCCTCCCAGGTGCCGGACACCCCGGGCACCTCGGCCTGGCCGCCCAGGCGCCCCTCGGTGCCGACCTCGCGGGCGACGCGGGTGACCTCGGAGGTGAAGAGGGACAGCTGGTCGACCATGCCGTTGAAGACCGTGGCGATCTCGCCCAGCAGGCCGTCCGCGTCGTCGGGCAGCCGGGTGCCGAAGTCCCCGTCGCGCACGGCGGTCAGTCCGGCGAGCAGCAGGCGCAGTTCGGGTTCGCCGACCTTGCCGACGCCGCGGGGCGTCCTGCTGCGCGCCGCCGGCCGCGAACCGTCGACCGATATCTCTCCCATGCCCGACCCCACTCCGGATGACCGACGCCTGCCCCGAAGGAGGGCCGCGGCGCGCCCGAGCACGGGGAGGACACGAGGTGGCCGCCCGATACTTGAGCTCTTCCATATTTGTTTTTAGGTACCTGTACAGCAGTATCGGAGGGTACCCCACCCCTGCTCTCCGGCAAGTATTCCGTCCCCGGGCGGCGGCCGTCTGCTCCTCCACCCGCCTGCCCGCTCACCCGCCTGCCCGTCCGCCCGCTCACCCGCCCGCCCGCCGTGGCCGTGCCCGGCGGGCGGGCGGTCCGCCGGCTCCCGCGGGCCGCCCTCACCCCGCCCGGACGACGCTGCCGTCCAGCAGGGGCGCGAGCTCGCGGGCCACGGTGGCCAGGGCGCGCACGTCCTGCTCCGCCCTGGCGATCACGATCGCCCCCTCCAGGGCGCTGACCATCAGCGTCGCCAGCGGCCCGGCCCGCTCCGCCGGCACACCCATCCCGGCCAGCGCCCGGGCGACCGGCCCGGTCCAGGCCGCGAAGGCGTCCGCGGCCGCGGCCCGGACGGGCGCGGCGGACCCGGCGCAGTCCACCGTCGCCGCGGCCACCGGGCATCCCGCGGCGAAGCCGGCCGACTCGAACTCGTCGGTCCACTGCCGCACCATGGCCGCGAACAGCCCGCCGGGCGTCGGCTCGGCCATCCCGGCGCAGAAGCGCGCCACGCGGTCGCCGGCGTAGCGGCCGGCCCACGCCAGCGCCTCGCCCACCAGCTGCTCCTTGCCGCCGGGGAAGTAGTGCTGCAGCGACCCCCGGGGCGCCTGCGCATGGGCGGCGACGTCGCGCATGCCCGTCGCCGTGACGCCGTCGCGCCGGATGAGCTGGGCCGCGCTGAAGACCATCCGCTCCCGCGGCCCCCGCCGGGCATCCGCCATCACCCACCTCCCGCCGACCACCGGTCCCCGACCGGGGAGCGGTCCGCGCCCCGCGGTCCCGACCAGTCTAGGGACGCCGGCCGCGGCCCTCGGCGGGGGCGCCGCGGCCGGCGGCGGGGGAGTGCGCCCGTCCGCCGCGGCGGCCGCCGCGGGCCGCTACTATGACAGCTGTCATAGTCGGCGGGTCCTTCGACCAGGGGCGGCGGTGCGGGATGGACGTCGGTTTCATCGGACTCGGTGTCATGGGGCAGCCCATGGCGCTCAACCTGGCCCGGGCGGGCACCCCGCTCGTCGTCTGGAACCGCACCCCGGACGCCTGCGAACCCCTGCGCGCGGCCGGGGCCGCGGTCGCGGCGAGCCCCGCCGAGGTCTTCGCGCGGGCCCGGACCGTCCTCCTGATGCTCGCCGACGGCGCCGCGGCCGACGCCGTCCTCGGGCGCGGCACGCCCGCCTTCGCGGCGAACGTCGCCGGGCACGTGGTCGTCTCCACGGGCACGGCCCCGCCCGGGTACTCGCGCGCCCTGGAGGCCGACATCCGCGCGGCCGGCGGCAGCTACGTCGAGGCGCCCGTCTCCGGCTCCCGCGGCCCCGCCGAGGCCGGGCAGCTCGTGGCGATGCTCGCGGGGGAGCCCGCGGCGGTCGAGGAGGTCCGGCCGCTGCTCGCCCCCGCGTGCCGGGAGTCCTTCGTCTGCGGCCCCGTGCCCGGCGCCCTGCTGATGAAGCTCTCGGTGAACCTCTTCCTGATCACCATGGTCACCGGCCTCACCGAGGCCTTCCACTTCGCGGACCGGCACGGACTCGACACCCGGCAGTTCGCGGCCGTCCTCGCCGCCGGGCCGATGGCCAGCAGCGTCTCCACCGCCAAGGCGCCCAAGCTGACGGAGCGCGACTTCACCGTCCAGGCCGCGGCGCGGGACGTCCTGTACAACAACCGGCTGATCGCCGAGGCCGCCCGCGCCTCCGGCCTGGCCTCGCCGCTGCTGGACGTCTGCCACACCCTCTTCGGTGAGGCCGTGGCCCAGGGCCACGGCGGGTCCGACATGGTGGCGGTCCTCCGGGCGATCGAGGCCCGGACCGACGCCGGCCGGCCCCCCGCCGGACCGGCCGACGCCCCGCCCCCCGCCGGACCGGCCGACGCCCCGCCCCCCGCCCCCTGACCGCCCCGGCCGTCCTGACCGCCCGGGGCGGCACGCCTGTCCCGCCCGCCCCGCACTCCCCGTGGCACTCCCCGGGCCCCGCACGACCGCCCGCCGCCCCGACACCGCTCCGGAGAGGAGCCGCACCGGCATGGACACCACCCCGCGGGACACCCCGCCACCGCCCCCGCTCCCGGCCGCACCCCCGCCTCCGGGCCGCGACGGCGCGGCCGCCGCCCGCCGCATGTGGCGGCTGACCGAGCCGCTGCACGCCGTCACGTACTTCACCCCGGAGGCGGCGGCCGCGTTCGAGGCGGCCGGCCTGCGCGGCTTCTGGCGCGGCTACTTCGCCGGCCGGGCGGCGCCCCTCGGCCCCGTCGGCCCGGCGCCGGTCACCGCCGCCTTCGCCGGCTTCGCCCCCGCCGTGGTCGCCCGCGCCCTGCCCGCCGTCTGGCGGACCGCCCCGCCGGAGCGGGTCCTGGAGGCCCGCCGCGACGGCGCGCGGACCGCGCTGCGCCGCCTCCTCGCCGGCCACGCCGCCGCGGCCGAGGAGGCGGCGCCCCTCCTGGCCCGCGCCACCGACGGGCTCGACACGGCCGGCCGGGTCCTCTCCGCCGCGAACGCGGCCCTGCCGCCCCCGGACGACCCGCTCGACCTGCTGTGGCACTGCGCCACCGTCCTGCGCGAGCACCGCGGCGACGGCCACGTCGCCGCCTGGACCGCCGCCGGCCTGGACGGCTGCGAGACGCTGGTCCTGCGGGCCGGCATCGACATCCCCCGCACCGAGCTGCAGCCCCACCGCGGCTGGACCGACGCCGAGTGGGACGCCGCCCGGGAACGGCTCGCCGCCCGCGGCCTCCTGGACCCCGACGGCTCCGCCACCGGCGGCGGGCGCGCCCTGCACCGGGCGGTGGAGGAGGCCACCGACCGCGCCGCCGCCCGCCCGTGGGCCCTCTTCGGCCCCCTGGCGGCGGACCGCCTCGCCGCCCTCCTCGCCCCGCTCGCCCGCGCCTGCGCGGCCTCGCTCCGCTTCCCCAACCCCATCGGCCTCCCGGCTCCCTGACGACTCGTCAGCACAACCGGGGGCCGGCGTGCGGGCGGCCGGTCCCGCCCGTGCCGTCCCGTCCGGAGCCGCCGCGGCCCCCCGCCCGGCGCCCGCCCCGCCGCGGCCGCCCCCGCAGGGGGAGACGCGGAGGCGGCCGCGGCGCACCGTGCGCCGCGGCCGCCCCGTCATCCGGGCCGTCCGGTCGTCAGCCCTTCAGCCCGTAGGCGCGGACCACCTCCTGGGTGACGGCGTTCCCCCGGTCGTCGGAGGCCGCCGCCCGCAGCGAGACGAAGCCGTGGTCCGGCGCCGTGAAGACGGCGCTCCAGGTGCCGTCCGCACCGCGCGCCACCCGGGCCGGCTGCCACGTCCCGCCGTCGTCGAAGGAGACGTCCAGCGTCGGCGCGCCGACCGTCCCTCCCTCCGCGCCCTTCAGGTGGTAGGCGGAGAGCCCCACCGTCTGGACGCCGCCGGAGGCGGCCCCGGCCAGGTCGGTGGCCACCCGGTAGTCCAGCTGCAGCAGCGGCAGCACCGCCGGGCCGTCGTCGGGCCCGCGCAGCGGCGCGTGGGTGGACCACACGGTGTGCGTGCGGGTGCTGGTCCCGTACACCGCGCCGTCCCGCCGCGCCTCCAGGTCCAGCCCGATCGCGGCCGGGGCGGTGTCGCCCGCGGTGCTGATGTGGGCGGAGGCGTCGTAGGTGTTGGTCTTCACCAGCGTGCCGTTCTTGTACGCCTTGAGGACCACCGACGCCGTCGGGCCGTCGATGGTGCCGGCCGTGCCGTCACCCCCGTCCGACCACGGCTGCAGGTTGACGGAGGTCCAGCCGTAGTCGCTCTTCGAGAGCCAGTAGCCGACGCCGTTGCGCGGCGCGACCACCGGGCCGAACCACTCCCGCACGACGTGCTGCCCCGGGCCGTAGGAGACGATGCCCGGCCCGCGCGACTCCCAGGCGCTGTCGGGCCCGGTGCGCAGGTCCTCGTGCCAGCCGGTGCCCGGCTCGGCGGAGACGTAGTCGACGCGGGTCGCCGGCATGGTCTGGACCTGCTGGAAGGCGAACTCCCTCGTGCGGTGGGGGCGGAAGTCCCAGCGGAACTCGGAGCCCTCCGCGCGCGCCCCGCCGTGGAACCGCATGTCCACCCGGGCCAGGTCCGACGCCCGCGGCCGGTAGGTCAGCGTGTCCGGCACCCGGCCGGCGTGCGCGTCCTGCAGGTCGTAGACGTACGGGGTGTCCGGGGTGCCCTCCAGGTGCAGCCGGGCGCCTCCGGACCGCACCTCCGCGAGCAGCCGCTGCGCGGCGGCCGTCGGCACGGACGCCACCGGCACCCGGCTGCGCCCGCCGTCGGGGTCGCCCACCCAGGCGGACAGCTTGCCGCCGAGGGTGTTCGCCAGGAGCACCAGCCGCGCCCCGGCGTCGGCGGCCGACCGGGCGAGCGCCGGGCCGTCGAAGCCGCCGCCGACCGCGACCACGGCGACCTTGCCGCGCACCGCGCCGAAGTCCGGCGCCGAGGCGTCCCCGGCCCAGACCGCGTCGAGGGTGCCGCTGCCGTCGTAGAGGCCGGAGCCGGCCTGCACGGCCACCGGCAGGTCCGTGCCGCCGTCGGACGCCGTCAGCAGCGGCTTCGCCAGCCGCCAGCGGGTGTTGTACTCGAACGAGCCGCTGGTGACCTTCTCCGTCGGCAGGACGAACATGTCGTCGTACCGCGCGGGCAGCAGGTACGTGGTGTCCGAGTCCGACCCCGTGCCGCCGGGGGAGCGGTACCACTCCATCTGCCGGAAGCGCGGCTCCGTCTCGTGCGGCACGACGGCCTTCACCGGGACGGCGCGGCGCGCGTCCAGCACCAGGTCCCGGTCGTGGTCGAGCACGAGCTCCGGGTCGCCCATCAGCGCCAGGCCCTGCGTGTCCGGCCCGCCGGACCCCTGCACGTCCACGAGCATGAACGCGTTGTACGTGCCCCTGCGCCACCGCAGGTCGGCGGTCCCGGTCCCCGGGTCGACCTGGGCGTAGGCGAAGTCCGGGTCGCCCATCTGCTGGTAGACCAGGGTGCCGCCCGCCGGGCCGCCCTCGCGGTCCTTCACCGCCACGTGGAGGGTGTACCGCTCGTCCTCCTCGTAGAGGCCCACCTGGGTGCGGGCGCGCACCGCGCCCGCGTCGTCGGTGGCGGTGACCTGCCCGAGGTAGCGGGTGCCAGGCGCGCCCAGGCGCGGCTCGGCGGTCGCCGTGACGTCCGCGGTGCCGTGCGCGGGCACGGTCACGGTGTCGGCGCCGAGGGTGAACATGCCCTCCGGGGCGGCGTCGCCCGCCGCCGGCGCGTCCGCGGCCGCCCGCGCCGCCGTGCTGCGCGGGCCCGGGCCGCTGCCGCCGCCCGTGGCGGCGTCGTAGGGGCCACCCGCCACGGCCGCGGTCTCCCTCAGGTGCAGGGTGACCGGCGCGTCCGAGGTGTTGGTGTAGGTGAGGGTCCGGTCGACGCGCCCGCCGTCCGCGCTGCCCCAGGGGACGAAGCCGAAGTACGCCGAGCCGGTGGCGGTGACGGAGGCGCCCACCGCGTCGGGGACCGAGAGCCGGCCCGCGCCCACCGCGTAGGCGTCGTAGCCGTCGAGCCGCTTCGCCGTGCTCATCAGCGCGTCCTTGAGCTGCTGCGCCCGCCACTCGGGGTGCTCCTGGGCCAGCAGCGCCGCGGCGCCCGCCACGTGCGGGGTGGCCATCGAGGTGCCGTCCATCCTCGTGTACCAGCCGGTCGCGGCGGTCCCGCCGGCCTTCGCCGCCAGGATGCCCACGCCCGGGGCCACGATGTCCGGCTTCATGGCGTAGTCCCGGAAGCGCGGGCCCCGGCCGGAGAAGTACGCCAGCCGGTCCTGGGAGTCGACCGCCCCCACGGTCAGTGCCGCGTCGGCCGCGCCGGGCGAGCCGATGCAGCCCTCGCAGCCGCGGTTGCCCGCGGCGACCACGAAGAGCGCACCGGTCTCGGCGGTGAGGTTGTCGAGCGCCGTGCTCTCCGCGTCCGTGCCGTCGTACGCGTCGGTGGAGCCCAGGCTCATGCTGACCACCCGCGCGCCGGAGCGGGCCGCCCACTCCATGCCCGCGATGATCCAGGACTCCTGGCCCCAGCCGTCGTTGCCGAGCACCTTGCCCACCAGCAGGTCGGCGCCCGGCGCGACGCCCTTCTCCCGGCCGTCGGAGGCCGCGCCGCTGCCGCCGACCGTGGACAGGACGTGCGTGCCGTGGCCGAAGCCGTCCTCGACGGTCTCGCCCGGCACGAAGCTCGCCGAGTCGCCCACCCGGCCCGCTAGGTCGGGGTGGTGCGTGTCGTAGCCGGTGTCGAGCACCGCCACCTTGACGCCCTTGCCGTCGTACCCGGCGGACCACGCGGCGGCGGTGCCGATCTGCGCGTTGCTGTCGGCCATCTGCGCCTTCACGCGGCCGTCCAGCCAGATCCGGGCGATGCCGTTCCCGAGCGCGGGGGCGGCCTTCCCGGACCGTGCCGCCGCCGGGGCGACCGCGTCCCAGAACCGCCGCGCGTCCTTCTTCCGCGCCCGCACGGCCGCGCCGCGGATGCCCGGCAGCGGGCGCGTCACCGTCGCCCCGGCCGGCGCGGCGGCCGACCGCGCCGCCGACCGCCCGGCGGTGTAGGAGACCAGCAGCGGCAGGCCGTCGGTGTGCGCGTCGTCGTACCGGTCGCGGACCAGGGCGGACACGTCGAACAGGCGGCGGTCCAGCTTCCGGGCGGCGACGTACGGCAGCGCCTCGTCGGGGAGGACGTAGACGTCCTTGCCGACGGTCTGGGTCCGCACACCGCCGACGGCGCCCCGCGGGCGCTCCACCTCGGCGGTCTGGTGCCCGTCGGCCAGGGTCGTGACCGTCACGGTGTCGCCGGTGACCAGGGTGACCGTCGTCCGGTCCCGGACCGGCGGGCTCTGCTGCGGACTCGCTCCGGGAGCGGCGCCGGGCACCGCGGCGGCTGCGTTCCCGGCGGTCGCGGGGGCGAACAGCGCGGCGGTCACCGCCAGGCCGGTCGCCGCCGCGGCCACCGCGGAGCGGGTCCGCCGGCGGGAGGGGGGATTCGTCATGGGGAGGGTCTACCGGCCGGTCCCGGGCGGGCGGAACGGCGCGGCGCGACGGGAAGACGCCGTGACGCAAACCTGCCAACGGTTTTGACGTGCTGTGCTGTCCATGTCGGACATGCGGGGGCGGGGAGCGGCGCGGGGCGGCAGGTGCACCGGCCGCGACCGGGTGCCGCGGCGCGCCGGAGCGGTGCCCGGCCGGTGCCGCGCGTCGCCGCTGACGGACCGTCACCCTCCGCACGGGCCGGGGGCGGCGGCCGGTCCGTCACCGCCCGGCCGCCGCCCCTGTCGCCCTCCTGCGGTCCTGCCTCAGCCGGTTCTGCCTCCCCCGGTTCTGCCGCAACCGGGTCCGGCTCAGTCGGTGGCGGCGGGGGCGTCGCTGAGGCCGAGCCGCAGGTGCTCGGTGTGGTGGACGGCCTGGTCGAGGAGTTCGGCGACGTGGCTGTCGTAGAGCGCGTACACGACGGAGCGTCCCCTGCGGGTGCCGGTGACCAGGCCGAGGTTGCGCAGCAGCCGCAGCTGGTGGGAGCAGGCGGACTGCTCCATGCCGACCTCGGCCGCCAGTTCGGTGGCGGCGCACGGCCCCTCGCGCAGGCGGGCGAGGATCAGCAGGCGGGAGGGGGTGGCCAGGGCCTGCAGCGTGGCCGCCACGCGGGGGGCGTTGGCCGCGTCCAGGCGGGCGCGCGGGACGGCGTTCTTCGCGGGAGCGGCTCCATGACCCATGCCGCCATCATACAAATCTCACATGAAAGCATGTTCATGTGTTCCTGTACGGTGGACGGGTCACCCCGTCCTCCCCCGCACGAAGGGCCTCCTCCGCATGCCCTCCACCCTCCTCGAGCGCTCCGCGCCCGCCGCGACCCCGCCCCGGGGCGCCGCGCCGCGACGGCGCACGCGGGTCCTCGCGCTGCCCGAGGCCCGCTGGGCCGCCGCGGCCGCGCTGCTGTTCCTCGCCGCCCTGCCGCTGCAGCTGACCGGCGCCCCGGCGTGGGCGTGGGGGCCGCTGTACGCCCTCGCCTACGCGGCCGGCGGCTGGGAGCCCGCGTGGGCGGGCCTGAAGGCCCTGCGGGAGAGGACCCTCGACGTCGACCTGCTGATGGTCGTCGCCGCGCTCGGCGCGGCCGCGGTCGGGCAGGTGACGGACGGCGCCCTCCTGATCGTCGTCTTCGCGACCTCCGGCGCCCTGGAGGCCCTGGCCACCGCCCGCACCGCCGACTCGGTGCGCGGCCTGCTCGACCTCGCCCCCGCCACCGCCTCCCGGCTCCGGGACGACGGCGGCGAGGAGACGGTCGCCACCGCGGACCTGGTGGTCGGCGACACCGTGCTGGTCCGGCCCGGCGAGCGGATCGGGGCCGACGGCCGGGTCCTGGACGGGGCGAGCGAGGTGGACCAGGCCACCGTCACCGGCGAGCCCCTGCCGGTGGCCAAGGAGGCCGGCGACGAGGTCTTCGCGGGCACCCTGAACGGCACGGGGGCGCTGCGGGTCACGGTGGAGCGCGACGCCTCCGACTCGGTGATCGCCCGGATCGTCGCCATGGTCGAGGAGGCGTCCGCCACCAAGGCCCCCACCCAGCTGTTCGTCGAGAAGGTCGAGCAGCGGTACTCGCTCGGCATGGTCGCCGCGACCCTCGCGGTGTTCGCCGTGCCGCTCGCCCTCGGCGCCGCGGTGACCGGTTCGCTCCTGCGGGCGATGACCTTCATGATCGTCGCCTCGCCCTGCGCCGTCGTCCTCGCGACCATGCCGCCGCTGCTGTCCGCGATCGCCAACGCCGGGCGGCACGGGGTGCTGGTGAAGTCCGCCGTGGTCATGGAGCGCCTCGGCCAGGTCGACGCCGTGGCCCTGGACAAGACCGGCACCCTGACCGAGGGGACCCCGCGCGTCACCGACGTCCGCCCGCTCACCCGGGTCGCCGCCGGAGCCGCCGCGACCGGGACCGCGGTCGCCGGGACCCCCGCCACCGGGACCGCCGCCCCCGGGACCACGGCCGCCGGAACCCCCGGCGGCCCCGACGAGGACCGGCTGCTGGCGCTCGCGGCCGGGGCCGAGCACCCCAGCGAGCACCCGCTGGCGCGCGCCGTCGTGGACGCCGCCCGCACCCGCGGCCTCGACCTCCCCGCCGCCTGCGACTTCACCTCCGCCCCCGGCACCGGCGTGGCCGCCGTCGTCGACGGCCGCCGGGTCGCCGTCGGCGCCCCCGCCCGGCTGCTGCGGGGCCGTACCGACGCGGCCGCCGCCCGCGCCCTGGCCGCCGCCGCGGACCTGGAGGACGGGGGCCGCACCGCCGTCGTGGTCGAGGTCGACGGCGTCCCCGCCGGGGTGCTGGGCATCGCCGACCGCCTGCGCCCGGACGCCGCCGCCACCGTCGCCTCCCTCACGGCGCTGACCGGGTCCGCGCCGGTGCTCCTGACCGGCGACAACGCCCGGGCTGCCGCCCGCCTGGCCGCCGAGGCGGGCATCGCCGACGTCCGCGCGGGCCTGCTGCCGCAGGAGAAGGCCGCCGCCGTCCGCGAGCAGGAGCGGGCGGGCCGCAGGGTCCTGGTCCTCGGTGACGGCGTCAACGACGCCCCCGCGCTCGCCGCCGCCCACACCGGCGTCGCGATGGGCCGGGCCGGATCCGACCTGGCGCTGGAGACCGCGGACGCGGTGGTCGTCCGCGACGAGCTCGCCACCGTCCCCGCCGTGGTGGCGCTCTCCCGCGCGGCCCGGCGCCTGGTGGTGCAGAACCTGGTGGTCGCCTCGCTGTTCATCTCCGGGCTCGTCGTCTGGGACCTGGCCGGCACCCTGCCCCTGCCGCTCGGCGTCCTCGGCCACGAGGGGTCCACGGTCCTCGTCGGGCTCAACGGCCTGCGGCTGCTGCGCGAGTCCGCGTGGGAGCGGGCCCGGGCGGAGGGCCGGCGGTGACCCGGCGCACCCGCGGGACCCCCGTCCCGGCGCAGGGGGCGGCGGCCCGCTGCACCGTCACGGTCTGCCGGGGCTGCTGCTGCGGCACGCCGAAGGTGCCCGGGCTGGACCACGCCGCCTGGCTCGCCGGCCTGCGCGCCTCCCTGGCGGGTGCGGCCGAGGTGCGGCCGACCGGCTGCCTGGACGCCTGCGAGCGGGCGAACGTGGTCGTCGTCCAGCCGTCCGCCGACGGCCGCAGGGCCGGCGGGCGCCCGGTCTGGCTCGGCCTGGTCAACGACCCGGACGCCGCCCGTGACATCACCGCCTGGGTGCGGGCCGGCGGGCCCGGCCTCGCCGACCCGCCCGGCGTCCTCGACCTGTACGCCTTCACCCCCTCCCGCCGCGTGCGCGGGCAGCTCGGGGGCTGAGCCTGGCCCGGTCCGGGCCTGGTCCGGGCCTGTTTCGGGCCGGTCCGGCAGGGCCGCCGTCCGCCGTCCGTCACCCGCCGCCCGCCCTCCGCGGCCCGCCTCCGCCGCCCGTGAGGGCGCGCGGTCCCGGACGCGGCCGGTCCCGCCGCCCGCCCGGGGCGTGCGCGGGCGGGCTGCGGGGACCGGGGTCCGGCAGGTCGTGCCGGGGTTCAGCAGGCCGTCACCGGGGTCCCGCTGTAGAGGTTGGCGTCGGCGACGCCGTTGGTGACGCTCCGGAGGTAGTAGCCGCAGGTCGGGCGGTGGGCGAAGTCGTAGGTGGAGCCGTCGGTCAGGCGCCAGATCTTGTAGTTCGAGAACGTCAGCGGCTTGCCGGAGACGGCCTGCTCGGGCTGGTGGTCGCCCAGGACCACGTAGGCGTCGGCGCCGGAGAGGGTGGCCAGGCCGTTCCTGTCGAGGAAGAGCGAGCCGCCCTGCTCGACGCCCACGCCCCAGGCCTTGCCGGAGCTGGTCAGGCCGTCCTTGAGCATGCGGGCGACGAAGGCCATGGTGCGGCCCATCCGGTCCCGGGTGACGAAGTGGGAGTCGTTGACGGTGTCGCCGTAGTTCGGCCAGGAGAACATGCCGGTGGTGAAGGTGACCGTCCTGTCGTACGGGTTCGCCAGGGCGGTCGCGGAGTCGGTGCTGCCGCCGCAGGCGTCGTAGACGACGGCGCTGTTGATGTGGTGCCCCGCGCTGCCGCCGCCCGAGCCGCCGCCCTTGGCGACGACCGACTGCACCGACGCCTGGAGGGCGGTGCCCTTCCACGCGGCGTAGTCGCACTGGTTGCCGCCCGCGAAGTAGACGAACTCGGCGTTGCGGATGTCGGTGTTGACCTGGGCGTTGTTGCCGTCCCGCGCGGAGGTCAGCACCTCGGTGGTACAGGAGTTGACGCCGCTGAGGGTCATGATCACGTCGCACTCGGGGGTCTGGCTGCCCGAGGTGGTCTTGGCGTCGGCGAGCACCACGACGTCCATGCTGCCGCTGCCGCCGGTGATCGCGGTGACGGCCTTCGCCATGGTGGCGGTGACGACCGCGCCGCTGCCGTTCATGGTGAACGCCGGCCCGTTCCACGCGGTGCGGCTGACGTCGGAGGAGCTGCCGAGGCGGATGCGGGTGACGGCGGCCTGCGCGGTCTGGGGGGCGACCAGTGCGGCGCCGGTCAGGGCGGTGAGGGACAGTCCGAGGGCGGCGAGCCTGCGGGGGAGCGGGCGGTTCAGGTGCGGACGCACGGGTCCTCCTGTAAGGGGGGCGGGGGTGGGGCTGCGCAGCCAGCACGGAAGATACAGAGAAGCCGTCAGTTGCACTAGGTGTAACGCAGAGATGGACGACAGGGGCGAGCCGCCGCCCGGACCGGTCCGCACCGCCGGGCCGATGCCCCCCTCCGGCCGTCGCGGAGCGCAGCGGCCGGACGGCGCAGCAAGGAAGCGCAGGTGGGGTGCCGGAACGGGGCGGGCAGGCTGCGGCGGGAGCCCCGCCGAGGCGCGGTCCGGCGGTGTCGTCGTGCTGTCCGGCGGCCCCCTCCCGCCCTTACACACGGGGAAGGAATTTCCCTCTCTGTAACATCCCGCGGGCGGGCCGCAGCGACGCGCCCGGGCAGGAGCCGGGCGGCAGGACGGGCAGGACGCCGGTGAGGACGCCGGTGACGAGGTGGAGGAGTCCGACGAGGCGGGCGGCGGCGCTGAGGCGGAAGCCGGTGAGCCCGTCCAGGACCGCGGCGACCGGAGCCCGACGGGCGCTCCCGGCCCTCCCGCGGCAGGATGGACGCCGTGACCGGCAGTGCAGCCACCGGAGAGGCACCGAGATGACCGAGACCCCGTCGGCCGCCCCCTGGTCCGAGGCCGAGCAGGAGTACCTGCTGGGGCAGCGCCTGGGCAGGCTCGCCACCCTGGGCCCGGACGGCGCCCCCCAGAGCCGGCCCGTCGCCTACACGGTCAACACCGACCTCGGCACCATCGACATCGGCGGCCTCCACCTGGCCGCCAGCCGCAAGTTCCGCAACATCCAGGCCGACCCGCGGGTCTCCTTCGTCGTCGACGACCTCGCCTCGACCGACCCCTGGTCCCCCCGCGGCGTCGAGATCCGCGGTGTCGCCGCCGCCGTCACCCCGGGCAGCCCCGACCTCCCGCCCGCCTTCACCGAGGGGCTCATCCGCATCACCCCGCGCCGCATCCTCGGCTGGGGTCTCGACACCGGCGCCTTCGCCCCGCCCCACGCCCGCGACGTCTGACCCCGCCCGGCGCCCCCGGCGCCCCGGCCCGCCCCTGCGGGCCCGGCCGCCCGCCCGCCGGGTGGGTCCGGACGGCCGGGGCTACCCTGGAACGAACCGGAAGCGGCCGATGCCCCGTGACCGCCGTGCGGGGCGCAGGGAGACCGGGCGATGACCACGGACGACCCACCACGTGCCGGCGCCGGGGCGGACGGCCCCCGGTGCCTGCCGATCGCCGAGCACGGGCTGATCGGCGACCTCAGGACCACCGCCCTGGTGGGCAGCGACGGCACCATCGACTGGTACTGCTGCCCGCGCTTCGACGCCCCCAGCGTCTTCGCGGCGCTCCTGGACCCCGAGCGGGGCGGCTCCTTCGAGCTCGCCGCCGACCTGCCCGCCCGGGTCCGGCAGTTCTACTTCCCCGACACCAACGTGCTGATCACGCGCTTCTTCGCCGCCGACGGGGTGGGCGAGGTCCAGGACTTCATGCCGGTCACCGACCGGCCGGGCGAGGTGGACCGCCACCGGCTCATCCGGCGGGTGATGTGCGTGCGCGGCACGCTGCCGTTCCGGGTGCGCGTGGCCCCCCGGTTCGGCTACGGGAGCGAGCCGCACACCGTCCAGGCGCTCGGACCCGGCCACGTGCTCTTCCACTCCTCTCCGCTGTCGCTCGCGCTCACCTCCGACGTGCCGCTGGACTGCGACGGGCCCGACGTCCACTCCCGCTTCAAGCTGGCCGAGGGCGAGTGCGCCGTCTTCGCCCTGGACCGCGTCGGCGGCGACGTCGTCCCCCGGGCCTGCCCGCAGGCGGAGGCGCAGCGCGCGTTCGAGGAGACGGTCGACTTCTGGCGGCGCTGGATCGCCGGCTCCCGCTACCGCGGCCGGTGGCGGGAGATGGTGCACCGCTCCGCGCTGACCCTCAAGCTGCTGACCTACGCGCCGACCGGCGCCATCGTGGCCGCGCCCACCACCAGCCTGCCGGAGCGGATCGGCGGCGAGCGCAACTGGGACTACCGGTACGTGTGGATCCGCGACGCCGCCTTCTGCGTGTACGCGCTGCTCAGGCTGGGGTTCACCGCCGAGGCCGAGGCGTTCATGGGCTTCCTCTCCGAGCGCATCAAGGCGCAGGACGGCGGCGCCTCCGGCCCGCTGAAGATCATGTACGGCATCGACGGCCGCAGCGACCTGCCCGAACGCGAACTCGCCCACCTCCGGGGCCACCTCGACTCCGCCCCGGTGCGCATCGGCAACGACGCCTCCTCCCAGCTGCAGCTGGACATCTACGGAGCCCTCATCGACTCGGTCTACCTCTACGACAAGTGGGGGCAGCCCATCTCCAGCGACCAGTGGGAGGACGTCTGCCTGCTGGCGGACTGGGTCTGCGACCACTGGGACCAGCCCGACGAGGGCGTCTGGGAGACCCGCGGCGGCCGCCGGGACTTCCTCTACTCGCGGCTCATGTGCTGGGTCGCGCTCGAACGCGCCATGCGCACCGCCCGGCGCCGCGGACTGCCCGCCGACCTCCTGCGCTGGATGGCGAGCCGCGACGCGATCTACCGCCAGATCATGCGGCGCGGCTGGTCGCCGGAGCGCCGCGCCTTCGTCCAGTGCCTGGACGGCGACGTCCTCGACGCCGCGGTGCTGATGATGCCGATGGCGAAGTTCGTGTCGCCCACCGACCCCCGCTGGCTGTCCACCCTGGACGCCCTCACCGCGGACCTGGTCTCCGACTCCCTCGTGTACCGCTACGACCCGGAGGCCAGCCCCGACGGACTGCAGGGGGCGGAGGGCACCTTCTCGATCTGCTCGTTCTGGTACGTCGAGGCGCTGGCCCGCGCCGGACGCCTGGACGAGGCCCGGCTCGCCTTCGAGAAGATGCTCACCTACGCCAACCACCTGGGCCTGTACGCGGAGGAGATCGGGCCCACGGGCGAGCAGCAGGGCAACTTCCCCCAGGCGTTCACCCACCTCTCCCTCATCAGCGCCGCCTTCACCCTCGACCGGGCCCTGTGAAAGTCCGGCCCTGGGACGGCCCGGACCTGCGACGGCCCGGGTCCTGGGGCGGCGCGCCGCCCCGGGACCCGGCCGGGGGACCCTCAGACGCTCTCCAGCAGCAGCTGCGAGCCCGCCGTGATGAGGCCCGGCACCTCGAAGTCCAGCTCCAGCAGGGTCTCCCCGCCCGCCGGGAGCAGGAAGCTGCCGAGGCCGCAGCGCGGCACCGTGGGCCGGACGTAGACGGTCCTCACCTGGGCCGTCCCGCCGTCCACCCGCAGCGTCGCGGCGCCGTTCCAGGTGTCGCCGGGCACGTCCACGGTGCCGGTGACGTTCGAACCGAAGGTCAGCGCCACCGTGCGGGCCGTCCCGGAGGGGTTGCGCAGCCGCAGCGCGACGGCGTACCGCATGCCGTAGTTGCCCCAGCTGCGCTGCGAGGAGTCGGAGAGGGCGGCGGTCGCCGGCACCGTCTGGTCGAGCTCGGCCCGCTGCCGGACGGTGGTGTTGACGGCCAGCCCGAGGTACCGGCCGGCCTCGGGGACGTCCACGGCCACCGTGCCGGTGTCCCAGCGGGAGGCGGCGTAGACGCCCGCCTCGCGGCCGTAGGTGGTGGCGGTCTGGGAGGCGATGTCGCCCGGGGCGGCCTGGTCGTCGTGCTGGGTGGAGTTGATCGCGGCGGCGGTGCTCCCGTCCGCCGTGGCCGCCGTGTAGACGTACACGCCGCCGCTCGCGGTGACCTCCAGCAGGCCGTCGGCGATCGACGAGGTCAGCGGTATGCGGGCGATCTCCACCATGGTGCGGGGGGCCACGGAGGTGGGCGCGAGGTAGTCGCGCAGCGAGCCGGTGGCCCAGTCGAGGGAGGTGGCGTAGCAGGGGCCGGTGCCGGCGCGCTGGGCCGGGTCCTGGACGAGGGGCTTGTCGGCGTTGGTCCACACCGAGCCGCGGGCGCTGACCGTGACCGGCGCGGTGCCGGGGTTGGACGCCAGGACGTGCAGCCAGGCCGTGGCCCCGGTCCTGTTCTGGTGATACAGGTACACCGGGAAGGTGCCCGAGAGGGGGTGGGCGGCGCCGCCGCGGTTGGCGGTGGTGCGCCCGCACTGGGCGAGCCACCCGGGGCCGGTGAACGTCTCGGGGTTGTTGGAGACGAACATCTCAGGGCCGCCGGGGCCGCCGGGCAGCTGGAGCAGCAGGTCGCGCGGGACGGTGGGCCCGGGTGCGGCGGGCGTCCCCGCGGACCAGGCGTCGGTGCCGATCACCGTGTCGGCCGCCCCGGCCGACGCGGCGGCGCGCCGGGCCGCCCGGTCCGGCAGTGAGTGGTCCCTACCAGCGGCCCGGCTGGTGCCGGCGGCGGCCAGCGGCAGGGCGCTGCCCGCCAGGAGGGCGGGGGCGAGCCCCAGCAGGGTCCTGCGGGAGGGGGTGGAACCGCGGGTCATGGAGCTCTCCTCGTGTCCGGGAGCCGTCCGAGCGGGTGCGTCGGCGGTCTGCGGCGTCCATCGGAGCCAAGAGGTAGATACCAGGGGTGCGTCGTCCCGGGAAGCGGTCCGACCGGAATTCCCCGCCGGGCCGCCGGTCGTGCTCCGGTTTGCGGTGGAGTGTCCCTCCCCGAAAGGCCCCTGCCGGTCCGTCCGGTGAACGAAGGGTTGACGGACCGGCGGACCTCCTGGCACCTTGCTCGCCAAGTGGTCACTACCACTTGCCGCATCCCGGCCCGTCAGGCTCTGCCCGCCCGCAGCCCGTAGGAGAGTCATGCCCAGCAGCAGAGGCGTCCGCCTCGCCGTCACCGCCGTCGCCGTCGCCCTCGCCAGCAGTGCGTGCGGGCTCGGCTCCGACGGCTCGTCCACCGACACGGGCGCCGCGTCCGGCGGGGGGAAGGTCGGCGGCACCATCACACTGGAGACCCTCCAGCTCAAGCCGACGTTCACCGACTACATGAACGGCGTGGTCAAGGCCTACGAGAAGTCCCACCCCGGCACCACCGTGAAGTGGGTGGACATCCCCTTCGAGGGGGCCCAGGAGAAGCTCACCGCCGACGCCGCCGCCGGGGCGCTGCCCGACGTGGTCAACCTCAACCCGCAGTTCGCCCAGGCGCTGGAGTCCAAGGGCCTCTTCGTCGACATGGACCAGGCCGCGGCCGACGTGAAGTCCGGCTACGTGCCCGGCGCGTGGGAGGCCTTCGCCGTCCCCGGCCGGACCGGCTCCTTCGGCCTGCCGTGGTACCTCACCTCCGAGGTCACCATGTACAACAAGAAGCTGTTCCAGAAGGCCGGCCTGGACCCCGAGAAGCCCCCGACGACCTTCGACGAGCTGCTCGCCGACGGCCGGAAGCTCTCCGACGCGGGCCACGGCGACTTCTACGGCATCCACCCCGCCCTGGAGAACCGGTTCATCACCGACCTCGCCAAGCAGGGCGTGCCCCTGCTGGACGCCTCCGGGAAGAAGTGGACCTTCAACACCCCCGAGGCCGCCGCCTACCTGCAGAAGCTGGTGGACGCCTACAAGGGCGGCGTCTTCCCGAAGGACTCCCTCACCCAGAACCACAGCAAGGAGACCGAGGCCTACCAGGCCGGGCGCATCGGCCTCTTCCCCTCGGGCCCGAACTTCCTCGCCGTCGTCAAGCAGAACGCCGCCGACATCGCCGCCGACACGGGTGTCGGCCCCCAGATCACCGGCCCCGACGGCGCCGTCAACATGTCCGTCATGGGTCTGATGGTCCCGAAGAGCAGCAAGAACCGCGCCACCGCCCTGGACTTCGCCAAGTACCTGTCCAACGCGCAGAACCAGCTCGCCTTCAGCAAGATCGTGACGATCCTGCCCAGCACCCTCTCCTCCCTCAAGGACCCGTACTTCACCGCCGCCGGCGACGGCTCGCCCGAGGCGAAGGCCCGCCGGATCTCCGCCGAGCAGATCGCCCGCGCGAAGAACCTGGTGCCCGTCCAGTACGACGCCCGCGTGACCGCCGCCGTCATCGGCAAGGTCCAGCTCGCCCTCCAGGGCCGCCTGGCGCCGCAGAAGGCGCTCGACGAGGCCGTCGACGCCGCGAACCGCATCACCGGCGCCGCCGGCTGACCCGCGCAGGACCGCCGCCGGGCCGGGCGCGCACCGCTCCCGGCCCGCGGCCCCCGCGCTCCCGAGACCCCCTGCTCCCGCAGGACAAGGAGGCATCCGTGACCGGCCGCCGCTGGTACGTCCCCTGGCTCTTCCTCACCCCGGCGCTGGCCGTCGCCACGGCCTTCTTCCTCGTCCCCTTCGCCAACACCGTCGTGCTGTCCTTCACCGACGCCAGCACCCTGGGCGGAGGCACCTTCACCGGGCTGCACAACTACGTCCGGCTCGCGCACGACCCCGACTTCTGGCTCTCGGTGCGGAACACCGCCCTCTACGTCGCCGTCGTGGTGCCCTGCATGGTCGTGCTGCCGCTGCTGCTCGCCGTGCTCGTCCAGCGCCGGGTCGCCGGCATCGGCTTCTTCCGCGCCGTCTTCTACTCGCCGGTCGTCGCCTCGATGGTGGTCGCGGGCCTGATCTGGTCGTGGCTGCTGTCCAGCGACGGCCTCGTCAACTCCCTGCTGCGCGGACTGCACCTGGTGGACGCGCCGCTGCCCTTCCTCACCGACGCCCGGATGCTGCTCCTCGGCTCCATGGCCATGACCGTGTGGAAGGGCCTGGGCTACTACATGGTCGTCTACCTCGCCGCCCTCGCCAACGTCCCCCGGTCGCTGCTGGAGGCCGCCGAGGTCGACGGCGCGGGCCCCGTGCGCCGCTTCCGCAGCGTCACCCTGCCGCTGGTCCGGCCCACCATGGTGCTGGTCGCCACCCTGTCGGCCATCGCCGGCGCCAAGGTCTTCGCGGAGGTCTTCACCCTCAGCAGCGGCACCGCCGGACCGGGCGGCGAGGCCCGCACCCTCGTCTACACCATCCGCGAGACCGGCCTCGGCCTCGGCGGCGAGGCCGGCTACGCCTCCGCGATGAGCCTCGTCCTCTTCCTCGGCACCCTCGGCCTGTCGGTCGCCGTCACCCGCCTCAACACCCGGGAGGAGCGCGCATGACGTCCCTGCACACCGGGGCCGCCGCATCGGCGTCCGCACCCGCCTCCGCCTCCGCCGACGACCGGACCGCCGGTGCCGCCCCCGGACCGGCCCCCCGCACCCGCGACCCGCGCCGCGCGCGCCGCGCCGCCGGCCTCGCGGTCCGCTACCTGCTGCTCACCGCCGTGCTGGTCCTCACCGTCGGCCCCTTCCTGTGGCAGCTGTCCACCTCCCTCAAGGGCAACGGCGAGCGGGTCTTCGGCTACCCGCCGCAGCTCGTGCCCCACCACCCGACGCTGCGCCACTACGGCGAGGTCCTCGACACCGTGCCTGTCCTGCGGTACGCCGGGAACTCCCTGGTCGTCGCCGTCGGCTCCGTCGTCACCAACTGCCTCTTCGGGTCCATGGCCGGGTACGCGCTCGCCCGGATGCGGTTCCGCGGCCGGGCGGTCGCCGTCGGCGTCTTCCTCGCCACGATGATCATCCCCTTCGAGAGCATCATGGTCTCCGAGTTCCTGGTGGCCCGCTCCCTGCACCTCACCGACACGCTGCTCGGCGTCATGCTGCCGCTCGCCGCCTCCGGCCTGTCGGTGCTCCTCATGCGCAACGCCTTCCGCCGGCTGCCCGCCGAGGTCGAGGAGGCGGCCGTCCTGGACGGCGCGGGGGAGTGGCAGCGCTTCCGGAGCATCGCCCTGCCGTCGGCCCGCGGCACCCTCGCCGCCGTCGCCGTCTTCAGCTTCGTCTTCGCCTGGGACGACTTCCTCTGGCCGCTCGTCGTGCTCTCCGACCCGGCCCACTACACGCTGACCGTGGGCATCCAGTACCTGTCCGGCACCTTCACCAACGACCAGCGGGTGATCGCGGCGGGCACGATGATGGCCGTCGTGCCGCTGCTCGCGCTCTTCTTCGCCCTGCAGCGGCTCTTCTTCCGAGGCGCAGGCGAGGGGGCGGTCAAGGGATGAGCACCACGGACACGGGAACCGGCACCGGTACGGACACCGGCACGGCCACGGCCACGGGCACCGGCACGGAGGCGGCGCCCCCGGACCGGGACGCTCCGCGCGAGCCCAAGCACGAGGTGCTGCGCCGCGCCCTGCTCGACCTCGTCGAGGCCGGCAGCCCGCACCAGATGCTCCCCAGCGAGCGGGAGCTGATGCAGCGCTACGACGTCAGCCGGGTCACCGTGCGGCGCGCCGTGGAGCGCCTCGGCCAGGAGGGCCGCATCTACCGCGTCCAGGGCGCGGGCACCTTCGTCGCCGAACCGGCGACCATCAGCAAGTCGCTGCGCCTGACCTCCTTCTCGGAGGACATCCGCGAGCGCCGCATGGTCCCCGCCGGCCGGCTGCTCGTCCTGGAGCGCGTCCACGCCGACGTCACCAACGCCCGCGACCTGTTCGTCGAGCCCGGCGCGCCCCTGGTGCACCTGGAGCGGCTGCGCACCGCCGACGGTGAGCCGATGTGCCTGGAGAACGTCTGGCTGCCCGAGCAGCTCGTGCCCGGACTGCTGGAGCACGGCGACCCCGGCTCCCTGTACGGGTGGCTGGAGCGGGCCGGGTCCGCACCCGAGAGCGCCGAGCAGACCGTCCGCGCCACCGTCGTCGACGCCCGGCAGGCCGCACTGCTGCACGTGCCGCCGCAGTTCCCCGCCCTGCACGTCGAGCGGGTCACCCGCGACGGCCGCGGCCGCGCCGTCGAGCGCGCCGTCAGCCTCTACCGCGCCGACCGGTACGACTTCCGCCTCACCATCACCCGGGAGCGCCGCACATGAACCCCGCGGACCCCTCCGCGCCCGCACCCGCCCGCCCCGTCCCCCCGCCCGTCCCCGTGCTCGCCGTCGACATCGGCGGCACCACGACCACGGCCGCCGCCGTCCTCCCCGGCCACCGCATCGCCGCCCGGGCGGCCGCGCCCACCCCGGCGCAGGACGGCCCCGACGCCGTCCTCGCCACCGCGCTGCGCCTGGCCCGCGCCGTCCGCGACGCCGCGGCCGACCGCGGTGCGGCCGCCCCGGCCGCCGCCGGCGTCGGCACGGCGGGCGTCGTCGGCCCCGACGGCCGCACGGTCGCCGCGGCGACCTCCGCCCTCCCCGGCTGGGCCGGGACCGCGGTCGCCGACCGGTTCGAGGAGGCGCTCGGCGTCCCCGCCACGGTCCTCGGCGACGTCCAGGCGTTCCTGGCCGGCGAGGCCGCCGCCGGGGCCGCCCGCGGCGCGTACCTCGCCGTCGCCGCGATGGCCGGGACCGGCATCGGCGGCGCCGTCGCCGTCGGCGGGCGCGTCCTGCGGGGCGCGTCCGGGGCCGCGGGCCACCTCGGCCACGTCCCCGTCCCCGGCGCGGAGGGCCGGCCCTGCCCCTGCGGGCGCGACGGCCACGTGGAGGCGCTGGCCTCCGGGCCCGCGATGGCCGCCGGGGTCCGGCGGCTGCGGCCCGGCCTGCCGGTGCCCGACCTGCGCGCGGCGGCCCGGCTGGCCCGCGACGGCGACCCCGCCGCGGCCGGCGTGCTGCGCGCCGGCGGCGAGGCCCTGGGCACGGCCCTGGCCGGGGTGGTCGCCGTCCTCGACCCGGACGTCGTCGTGCTCGGCGGCGGCGTCCTGGCCGCCGGGCCATGGTACGCGGACGCCCTGCGCTCCGCCCTGGCCCGGCACACCCTGCCGCTGCTGCGCGCGGTCCCGGTCGTGCAGTCGGTGCTGGACGCGGACGCCGTCCTCCTCGGCGCGGCGGCCGAGGCCCGCGCCGCCCTCGCGGACCCCGCCCCCGCCGCTCCCGGCGCACCCGCCGACGCCGTTCCCGCCCACCCGAACGGAGCCACCGCGTGACCGCCGGCCCCGGCCGCCCCACCGCCCCGTACACCGCCGCCCCGCACGCCACGGTCCAGCGCCCCGGCGGCAGGCCCCGGATCGCCCTCGTCCCCCTCGACGAGCGCCCCGCCTGCACCGCGCTGCCCCGCATGGTCGCCGCCGTGGCCGGCGCCGACCTGCTGCTGCCGCCCGCCGCCGCCCTCCCCGCGCTGCGCCGCCCCGGCGACCCCGCCGCGCTCGGCTCCTGGCTCGCCGCCACGGACGCCGACGCCGCCGTGGTGTCCCTGGAGACCCTCGGCCACGGCGGACTCATCGCCTCCCGCACCCGGCCGGCGACGGTCGCCTCCGCCACCGCCGCCTGGGAGCCCCTGCGCGCGCTCGCCGCCCGCGGCACCCCCGTCCACGCGGTCACGCTCGTCACCCGCACCCCCGACTCCGCCGACGCCATGGAGGAGCCCGCCTACTGGGACCCCCACGGCCCGGACCTCCACCGGCTCTCCGCCGCCCTGCACCGCGCCGCGGACGGGGAGGCGGGCGCCGCCGCCGAGGCCCGGGACGCCGCCGGCCGTGTGCCGCCGGAGGTCCGCGCCGACTTCCTCACCCGGCGGCTGCGCAACCACGCCGTCAACCTCGCCGCCCTGGAACTGGCCGCCGACGGCACCGTCCGCTCCCTCGTCGTCGGCGCCGACGACACCGCCCCCCACGGCCTGGCCACCGCGGAGCTGCACTGGCTCGACCGGTGGGCGGACTGGCTCGGCCTGCGCGGCCGCGTCGCGGTCCGCCCCGGCGCCGACGAGGCCTGCACCGCGCTCGTCGCCCGCACCCTCCTCGGCCTCCTCGGCGGGGGACCGGTGGTCGTGCGCGTCGAGGCCGTCGACCCCGCCGGACTGCGGCGCACCGCCCCGTACGAGAACGTGCCCGTCGGCACGACCGCCGCCCGCCAGCTGGAGGCGTGCGGGGCGACCGCCGTCGCCCCGGAGGGGCCCGCCCCGGACGCCGTCCTCCTCGTGCACACCCCCGACGGGGCCGGCGACTGGGCCGTCGCGCCGCCCGCCGCCACCGACCCGGCCCCGTCCGCCGCCCTGGCCGCCCGCGCCGCCCGCCTGCTGGACGGGGGCCACGCCGTCGCCGTCGCCGACTGCGCCCAGCCCAACGGCGCCGACCCGGCCCTGGTCGCGGCGCTCGCCGCCGAGGGCGTCCTGGAGCGGCTCACCTCCTACGCGGGCTGGAACACCGCCGGCAACACCCTCGGCACCGTGGCCGCGCACACGGTGGCCGCCGTCGCCGCGCGCCGCACCGGCCGCTTCGACGCGGACGCCCACCGCAGGCTCCTGCTCCACCGCCTCCTGGAGGACTGGGGGTACATGGCGTCCGCCCGCGGCCGGGCCCGTGCCGCCCTCGGCAGCGACCCCGCCCGCCACGACCGCGTCCCGGCGGACCACCCCGTGCTCGCCGCCGTCGCCGCCGACCTCGCCGCCTGCCGCGACCGGCTGCCCGGCTTCGGCGGCCTGGCCGTGGACCCCCGGTCCGTCGTGCTGCCGTGGAACCGCACCTTCGAGGTCGACTTCGCCCTCACGCAGGGCGCCGCCGCCGTCCCGGCCACCGCCGACGTCCCGGTCACCGCCGTCCCCGTCACCGCCACCGGCCCCGCGGCCGGCGCACGTCCGGCCGAGGAGCAGGAGTGACGAACCGTCAGGACGGCAGGCCGTCCCGCACCCTGACCGCCGACGTCGCCGTCGTCGGCGGCGGCCTCGGCGGTGTCGCCGCCGCCCTCGCCGCCGCCCGGGCCGGGCGCACCGTCGTGCTCACCTGCGACCAGCCCGTGCTCGGCGGCCAGGTCACCTCGCAGCTCGTCCCCGCCCTCGACGAGCACCCCCACGTCGAGCAGGGCGGCGTGTCCGCCTCCTACCGGGAGTTCCGCACCCTCGTCCGCTCCCGCTACGGCGGCCTGGCCAACCCGGGCGGCGGCTGGGTGAGCCGCCTGTGCTTCGAACCCGCCGCCGCCGAGCAGGCCCTCGCCGACCTGCTCGCCCCCCACGTCGCCGCCGGCCGGCTGCGCGTCCTCACCGGCGTCCGCCCGTACGCGGCGCGGCGCGACGGGGACCGCCTCGCCGAGGTCCACCTGGCCGAGGCCCCCCCGCCCGCGACCGCCCCGGACCGCCCGGGGCCGCAGGACGGCCCCGCCGGGGCGGACGGCCGTCTCGCCCTCGCCGCCGACGTCTTCTGCGACGCCACCGAGACCGGTGAGCTGCTGCCCCTCGCCGGCGCCCCCTGGACCGTCGGCTCCGAGGGCCGCGACGCCCACGGCGAGGGCCTCGCCCTGCCCGGCGGCCCGCAGCCGCACGCCGTGCAGTCCTGCACCGTCGGCTTCGCCGTCGAGCACCGCCCGGGGGAGGACCACACCGTCCCCCGCCCCGCGGGCTACCGGCGCTGGCGCGACTCCCAGCCCTTCACCCTGGAGATCGCCGGCTGGGACGACCGCCTCCACCGCTACCGCATGTTCGCCGACGGCCCCGACGGCCACCCGCCGTTCTGGACCTACCGGCGGCTGCGCGACGGCGCCCTGCTCGGCGGCCGCGACACCGCCCTGGTCAACTGGGCCGGCAACGACTACGCCGACGCCTCCCTGATCCACGAGCCCCGCCGCGCCCGCGCCGAGGCCCGCGCCCTCTCCCTCGCCTTCCTCCACTGGCTGCAGACCGAGTGCCCCCGTGACGACGGCTCCGGCCGCGGCTACCCCGGCCTGCGCCTGGCCCCGGCCGCCGCGGGCACCCCCGACGGCCTGGCCGCCGAGCCCTACGTCCGCGAGTCCCGGCGGCTGCTCACCGACCGCCCCGTGCGCGAGCAGGACCTGCTGCCCGTCCCCGGGCAGGCCCGCGCAGCCCACCGGCACGACGGCGCCGGCGTCGCCTGGTACCACCTCGACCTGCACGCCCGGGTCGGGCACCCGCAGTCCGCGTACGCGCCCACCGCGCCGTTCCAGGTGCCGCTCTCCGCCCTCGTCGCCGACACCCCCGCCAACCTGCTGGCCGCCGCCAAGAACCTCGCCGCCACCCAGGTCGCCGCGGCCGCCTACCGGGTCCACCACGGCGAGTGGGCGGTCGGCGAGGCCGCCGGGGCGCTGGCCGCGCACGCCGCCGGACGCGGCACCGGCCCCGCCCGCGTCGTCGCCGACCCCCGCGAACGCGCCCTGCTGCAGCGCACCCTCGCCCGCGACGGCGTCCCCCTCGCCTGGCTGCTCGACGTCGCGTCCGACGACCCCCTCTTCCCCTCCGCCCACCTGCTCGCCGCAGCGGGCGGCCTCGCCGGTCCGCGGACCGGCACCCTCGACGCCCTCCCGGACGAGCCCGCCACCGGTGCCGACCTGCGGGCCCTGGCCGCCGCCGCCGAGCGGCTCGCGCCCGGTGCCGCCGCGTCCGCCGGACCGGCGGCCCCCGGCTCCACCTGGCGGGACGTCACCGCCGCCCTCGGGACGGCCGTGGACCGGGCACTGGACCGCAGTGCCCGCAGCTGAGAAAGGCAACCGGTGTACCCCCACGACACATCGCCCCGCCGCACACCGCAGCGGCCCCTCCCGCAGGCGCTCGCCGGCGGCCTGGTGGTCTCCTGCCAGGCGCTGCCCGGCGAGCCCCTGCACGGACCGCACTTCATGGCCGAGATGGCCAGAGCGGCCGAGCTCGGCGGCGCCGTGGGCCTGCGGATCAACGGCCCCGCCGACGTCGCCGCCGTCCGCGCCGCCAGCAGCCTCCCGGTGATCGGCCTGTGGAAGGACGGCGACGAGGGCGTCTACATCACGCCCACGCTCCGCCACGCCCTCGCCGTCGCCGAGGCGGGCGCCGACATCGTCGCCCTCGACGCCACCGGCCGCCCCCGCGGCGACGGACTGGACCTCGCCGCCACCGCCGCCGCCCTCCACGCGCGCGGCACCCTCGTGATGGCCGACGTCTCCACCCTCGACGAGGGCCTCGCCGCCGCGGCGGCCGGCGCCGACCTGGTGGCCACCACCCTCTCGGGCTACACCCCCGCCAGTCCCGCCCGCAGCGGGCCCGACCTGGAGCTGGTCGCGGCCCTCGCCGCGCGCCTCGCCGTGCCCGTGGTCGCCGAGGGCCGCATCGCCACCCCCGAGCAGGCCGCGGCGGCCCTGGCCGCCGGCGCCGCCACCGTCGTCGTCGGCGGCGCCATCACCCGCCCGGCCGCCCTGACGGCCCGCTTCGCCGCCGCCCTCAGCACCGAGGAGACCCCGTCGTGACGCCCCCCGGACCCGCCGCTTCCCCCGCCCCCGCCGCCCCCGCGCCCCGCACCGGCACCGTCGACTGCCACGTCGTCACCCACGTGCACTGGGACCGGGAGTGGTACCGGCCCTTCGAGGCGTTCCGCGCCCGCCTTATCGAACTCGCCGAACGGGTCTGCGCCGAACTCGACGACGGCCGCATGCGCACCTTCCACCTCGACGGCCAGACCATCGTCCTCGCCGACGTCGCCGCCCTCCGCCCCGACCTCGCCGACCGGCTGCGCGCCCACGCCGCCGCCGGCCGCCTCACCGTCGGCCCCTGGCACGTCCTCGCCGACAACCAGCTCGTCTCCGGCGAGAACCTGGTCCGCAACCTGCTCACCGCCCGCCGCCACGGCGCCGAGGCCGGCGCCCTCGCGGGCGTCGGCTACTGCCCCGACGCCTTCGGCCACCCCGCCGACCTGCCCCGCATCCTGCGCGGCTTCGGCATGGACACCGCCCTCGTGTGGCGCGGCGCCCCCGACGGGGTCGCCCGCTTCCGCTGGCGCTCCCCGGACGGCTCCGAGGTGCTGGCGGCCTCGCAGGGCTACCACGCCGCCGAGGTCCTCTGGCCGGAGCCGGACGGCGACGACGGGCGGGCGGCGCGCCTCAAGGAGTTCGCCGCCGCCGAGCGCACCCGCCTCCCCGAGGGCCCCTGGCTGCTGATGAACGGCGGCGACCACCTCGCGCCCACCGACCCCGCCGCCGCGCTGCGCGCCGTGGCCGCCGCGGCCGAGGAGCAGGGCACCGCCCTGCGCGAGAGCACCCTGGAGGAGTTCTTCGCCGCCGCCCGCAGCGCCGCCGCCGGCGGGGACCTGCCCGTCGTCGAGGGCCCGCTGCGGCACCGGCCCGGCCGGCTCACCTTCCTCCTCCCCGGCACCCTCTCCGCCCGCATCCGCCTCAAGCAGGCCAACGCCGCCTCCCAGACCCTGCTGGAGCGCTGGGCCGAACCGCTCACCGCCCTCCACGCCCCGCACGACGCCGCCCTGCACGCGGAGCTGCGCCACGCCTGGGAGCTGCTGCTGCGCAACGCCCCCCACGACTCCCTGTGCGGCTGCAGCGTCGACGAGGTCCACCGCGAGAACGAGGTCCGCTTCGACCGCGTCCGCCAGGCCGGCGACCACGTCGTCCGCCGCGCCCTCGCCGCCTCCGGCCTCGACACCCGCCTGTACGGGGACCCGGCCGCGGACACCGCCGCCTTCGCCGTCCTCAACCCGCACGCCGACACCGCGAGCGGCCCGGTCCTCGTCGAGATCCTCACCGCCCCCGGCCGCCACCCGCAGGCCGTCACCGCCCCGGACGGCACCGACGTCCCCTTCGCGTGCGAGACGCTCGGCAAGGAGACCGCCTTCGAGGCCGACCTGGACCTGCTGCCCGACTCCCGGCCCGCCGTGCGCCACCGCCTGGCCCTGCTCGCCCGCGACGTCCCGCCGCTCGGCCGCGCCGTGCACACCGTCCGCCTCGGCGACGCGCCCGCCCCCGCCGCCGGCGTCCGGACGGAGGCGGACACCCGCACCCTGCCGCTCCCCGGCGGCGCCCGCGCCGAGGCCGCCGACGACGCCTCGCTCACCCTCCGCCTCGCCGACGGCACCGTGCTCCCCGGCCTGGGAAGGCTGCTCGACGAGGGCGACCGCGGCGACACCTACACCTTCGACCCCGTCCCCGGCGACCGCCCCGCCGCCCCCCGGCTCACCGCCGCGCGCCGCCGCACCTCCGCCGTCCGCACCGTGCTGGAGCTCGACGCCGTCCTCGACCTGCCCGCCGGCCTCACCCCCGACCGCGCCGCCCGCCTCCCCGGGACGACCGCGCTGCCGGTCCGCATCGCCGTGGAGAGCTGGCACGGGCACGCGCCGCTGCGCTGGACCGTCCGGTTCGACAACACCGCCGACGACCACCGGCTGCGCCTGCACTTCCCCACCCCCGGGGCCCGCGGCCGCTGGACCGCCGACGCCCACTACAGCCTCCTCGACCACCCCACCGGCCCCGACCTCGGCCCGCTCCCGCAGGAGCGCGCCCACGAGGCCGAGTGCGGCGCCGTCCCCGTGCAGAGCGTCTCCGCCGTCGGCTCCGGGGCGCTGCGCGTCGCCGTCGCGGCCCCCGGCCTGCCCGAGCGCACCGGCATCGCGCCTGAGCACAGCCCCTCGGGCGCCGAGGAGCTCGCCGTGACCCTGCTGCGGTCCGTCGGCTGGCTCTCCCGGTTCGACCTGGCCTCCCGCACCACCGGCGCCGGGCCCATGCTCGCGACCCCCGAGGCCCAGTGCCGCGGCCCGCAGCGCTTCGACCTCGACGTGCTCGTCGGCGAGGACGGGGACACCGCCGGGGAGCCCGGCCTCGCCCGGCTCGGCGCCGCCGCCCGCGCGCCGCTGCACGCCCTCCAGGTGCGGCCGGGGACCGCCCCGCGGCCCGTCCTCGACCCCGGACTGCGGGTCGAGGGGGCGCTGCTGACGGCGCTGAAGACCGCCGAGGACGGTGACGGCCTGGTCCTGCGGATCTCGAACCCCACCCGGTCGGCCCTCACCGCCCGCCTCCGCCTGCCGGCCGGGCTGCACGCCGTGCCGGCCCGGCTCGACGAGTCGCCGGCGGACGGCCCCGCCCTCGCGCCCCCCGCCGTGCCGGGCGGTCCGGTGGAACTCCCGCTGGGCCCCTGCGGCCTGCTGACCCTGCGGCTCACCGCCCCGCCCGTGCGGTAGGGCGGCGCCCGGGGCGGTGCCGGCCTCCCGGTCCCGCCCCGGGTCCGCCGGGCGGTCCCGGAACCCCGCCGGCCCCGACGGGGGTCCGCACGGCAGGAACGCACGGCCGGGACGCACAGCAGGGACGAACGGCAGGGACGCACAGGTGGTCCGTACGGCAGGGACGCACGCCACCGCCCCCGCGCGTCGCGGGGGCGGTGGCGTGCCTTCCCGTGGGCAGGGGGGAGGGCCCCGGGGACCGGGGCCCTCCCACCGCTGCCGGACCTAGGCGGCGCTCACCGGTGGCAGTGCCGGTAGCCCTGGTGCCAGACCGGGGTCCAGTAGCCCGCGTGCCAGCGGTGGTGGCGGTCGCGGTGGCCCCTGTGCCAGGTCCGGGTCCAGTGGCCCGCGTGCCAGGCGCACCTCTCCCGGCCGTGGCCGCGGGCGTGGTCCCGACCGCGGTCGCGGTCGCCGTCGTGGCCGTGGTCGTAGGACGCGGCGGCCGGGGCCGCCGTGCGGGCGGGGACGGCCGCGGCGGCCGAGGCCGAGGTGAGCGTGGCGCCGCCGACGAGTGCGGTGGCGGCCGCACCGAGGGCGAGCGTGCGGACGAACCGGTTTCCCATAATGGGTTTCTCCCTTTCCGGAGAGCGGGTGGAACGCTCCATTCCTACCACCGGAAACCGGGCGGGGAATCCTCGTTTCATCCTTTCGGCGGCAATTCTCCAACCTCCGGAAGAAACTTACGCCGCCTTTATGTCCGTCTTGCCAGTGAGCAGCAAAACCGCTGCTCATGGGGATCCCGGAGGCTGCCGGGCGGCCGCCGGGCGGTCATCGGGAGCGCCCGGCGGGAGAGGGGCGGTGCGCGGTCCGGAAAACCGTCGCCGTCCAGGGTGCGACCCACCGCCCCGTCGGCGGAACGCGGAAAACACGCATCGCGGAAAACGCGGACCGGGGAAAGCGCGGTCCGGAGGAATGCCGGCCGCCTCCGACCGCCTGTCTCGCACCGGCCGCCTCCGACCGGCCGCCTCCGACCGGCCGCCTCCGACCGGCCGTCCTGGCCGTCCCGGCCGGGGCCGTGCCGGTACCGGGAAACGGCCGCGCCCCCGCCCGGGGAGGGCGGGGGCGCGGGGCGGAGGCGTCAGCCGGCCTGGCTGCTGTCCTTGAGCGAGCCCCAGCCGTGCCACCGGTCGACCTCGATCCAGGCGCTGACCCGCGCGCGGTCCCGTCGCGGGTAGTCCTTGCCCGTGTACTGCCGGGACAGCCGGTCGATGTCGGCGAGGCCCTCGTCGTCGCGGATCCCGACGACCCGTCCGATGATGCTCACGTGGGTGTACCAGTCGCCCTCGTCCAGCACGGTGAGCGTGACCCGGGGGTCGTTGCGCAGGTGCTCCAGCCGCTTGCGGCCCTCGTCCATGTTGACCAGGACCCGGCCGTCGTCCCAGAGGTACCAGGTGGCCGTCGACACCGGCTGGCCGTCGGACCGGAGCGTGGTGATGACCGCCGGGTTCGGCTTCCTCAGCATGGCGACCGCGGCCTCCGGGAGCGGCGGGTTCGACATGGGCTCTCCTCCTGCTGTCGTACCGGTGTCCACACCCCCCGGCGCCGGCGGTGCGGGTGCGCCCCGCGGCGTCCGTGCCCACAGTGCCACACCCGGGCCGCCGCACCCCGCATCCGCTCCCCGCGGGTCCGCCCCGCCGCCCGGGGTCCGCGCACCCCCCTCCGTGCAACCCCCGCCGTGCCACCCCCCGCCCCGCTCCGCCGTGCCGTGCCGCGTGTCCACGGACCGGAAGCGGTGAACGCGCGATATCCGGCGGTGCTATATTTCGCCGCATGCCGCACACCGCCGCGTCCGCCATGATGCGAATGATGCCCCCGACACCGGAGGCGCTTCGCTAGCGAAGCCGTGTGCGCGCACGACGCGACGGACCCTCCGGAAACGGAGGGTCCTTTTTGTTGTCCCCGTGTGGAATCCGAAGGGCCCGCCATGTCCTGTCCCCCCGTCATCTCCCTCACCGACTGCGCCGACCCCAACGCGGTGGCCCGGCAGTCCGCCCGGATCGCCGCGCTCTTCGGCGCCACGCCGAGCCTCCTCCCGCTGGCCGGCCCGGACCCGGAGGGCGCCGCCGCTCTCACCCTGCTCGACCTGCTGCGCTCCACCGGCCTGACCGGCGGGCCGACCCACCCGACCGTGGTGCTGGTCAACATCGCCCCCCGGGACGGCCACTGGCCCAACGGCGCGCCGTTCTGCTGGTTCCGCCACGGGGAGCACCTGGTCGTCAGCACGCTGAACCCCCGGGTCCTCGCCCCGCTTGCGGCCTACCTGGGCCTGGAGGAGGTGCAGGTCACCGACGTGCGCGAGGTCCTGGAGGCCGCCGCGGCGCAGTGGGCGCGGCTCGGTCCGGCCGAGGTGGAGGAGATCGCCCGGACCCAGTTCCGCAGCCTCTGGTACGCGCCGCTGCTGGCCCGCTGGCTGGTCGACGGCCGCCCGGTCCCCGCGCAGCCGCACGCCGTCCAGGCCCCGGAGCCCGCGGAGGTGCGGGTCGCCGTCGTGGACAACTTCGGCAACTGCAAGCTGGACCGGCCCGCCGCGGCCCTCCCCGGCGCGGACGGCGCCGACGGACCGGGCGGCGCGGACGCCCTGCCCGTCCGCAGCCGGCGCGACGGCCGGAGCGTCCTGGTGCGCCGCTACGACCGGCTGCCCGACGTGCCGTACGGCGAGCCCGGGATCACCGTCGGGAGTTCGGGAATCGGCTTCGCCGAACTCGTGGTGCGCGGCGGCTCCGCGTCCGCACTGTTCGGTCTGCGTGAGGGCGACCCGGTCTTCCGTCTCACCAGCTGACATGTTGTCGCGGTGTTATCGGAAGGTGATCGCCGCAATTGACACCGCGCTCGGCCGCCCGGAATGCTGAAACGCATGTCCGGACCCTTCCCGCTGGTACGCCGCCGCCACGTGGACCACGTGCGCTGTGCCGCCGACCTGTGCCGCTGAGCGCGCGACCCAGGCCCCTCCCCCCGTACCGTCCCTCTCCGGACTCCCCTGTGAAGGAAACCCCCGTGCTCCGTCTCCGTACCCTTGTCTCCGCATGCGCGGGCGCCGCCCTCGCCCTGGCGGCCTCCGCGTGCGCCCCCCAGCCCGAGGCGAAGCCCGCGTCTGCCGCGGCCGCACCCTCCGGCAAGGCCGCCTCCGCCTGCACGCCGGACAGCCCGCACCTGTACCGCAGGGGCCGGCTGACCGTCGCGACGGACTCCCCGGCCTACGCGCCCTGGTTCCAGGACAACAAGCCCGCCAACGGCAAGGGCTTCGAGAGTGCGGTCGCGTACGCGGTGGCCGGGAAGCTCGGCTTCGACCGCAGCCGGGTGACGTGGGTCGTCGAACCCTTCGACAACTCCTACGCCCCGGGCGCCAAGAACTTCGACTTCGACATCAACCAGATCTCCGTCACCCCCCAGCGCGCCAAGGCGGTGGACTTCTCCACCAGCTACTACACGGCCAGCCAGGGCGTCCTCGTGCTGGACGGGTCGCCGTACGCGAAGACCGCGTCGCTGGCCGGGCTCAAGGGCGCCAGGATCGGCGTGCAGGTCGCCACCACCAGCTACCAGGCCGTGCTCGACCGGATCGGGCCCTCGCACCGGCCCAGCGTCTTCAACACCACCAACGACGAGATCCGCGCCCTGCAGAACGGCCAGATCGACGCGATCGTCACCGACATGCCCACCGTGTTCTACCTGGCCGGCGCCGAGCTGGAGCACGGCAGGATCCTCGGCCAGTTCGGCTACAGCGGCGGCACGCCCGAGGAGTTCGGCCTGCTCCTGAAGAAGGGCAGCGGACTGACCGCCTGCGTGAACCGCGCCCTCGCCGACCTGAAGGCCGACGGCACGCTGAAGAGGATCACCGACCAGTGGCTGTCCGCCTCGGCCGACGTCCCCGAGCTGAAGCAGTAACGGACCCGCCATGGAACACGGCACCACCGAACCCGGCACCGCCGGGCCCGAGAACCAAGCCGTACCGGACCGGCCCACCCCGACACCGGCACCCGGCACACCCGCCCCCGGCGCACCGTCCAGCGGCGCACCGGCCCCCGTGGCACCGGCCACCGGGGCTGCGGAGGAGGAGCACCGGCCGAGCCCCCGTGAGCAGGAGCGGGAGCGGTTCCGGCGCTCCCGCCGCCGGCGCGACACCTGGATCGCCGCCCTGTCCACCCTGGCCTTCCTGGGGCTGCTGGCGGCGGCCGCCGTCGCCTCCCCGGGCTGGGACCGGGTCCACGGCCTCTTCCTGGACGCCGGGGAGTTCCGGGCGGCCCTCCCCGAGATCCTGCAGGGCTTCTGGCTCAACGTCAGGATGTTCCTCGTCGCCGAGGCGCTGATCCTGGTCCTCGGGCTCGCCGTCGCCCTGGTGCGGGTGACCCGGGCACCCGGCCTCCAGCCGCTGCGGCTGGCCGCGACCGTGTACGTGGACGTCTTCCGCGGGGTGCCGACCCTGCTGCTGGTCTTCCTGGTCGGCTTCGGCCTGCCGGCCCTCCGGCTGCAGGGCACCCCGTCGCAGCCGTGGGTGCTCGGCGTGATCGCCCTCGTCCTCTCCTACACCGCCTACGTCGCCGAGGTCCTACGCGCCGGACTGGAGTCGGTCCACCCCGCCCAGCGCAACGCCGCCCGGGCGCTGGGGCTGAGCGGTTCGCAGACCCTGCGGCACGTGGTCCTGCCGCAGGCGGTGCGGAACGTGCTCCCGCCCCTGCTCAACGACTTCATCGCCCTCCAGAAGGACACCGCCCTGGTCGCCGTCCTCGGTCCCCTCGAAGCCCTGCGGGTCGCCCAGATCAAGGCGGACTACGACTTCAACTACACCCCCTACCTCGGGGCGGCGCTGCTCTTCATCGCCGTGACCGTCCCGCTGACCCGCGTCGCCGACCGCCTGCAGCGGCGGGCGGCGCAGCGCACCCGGGCGGAGGCGGCCCGGTGAACGAGCCCCTGCTGAGGATCCGCGGCCTGCACAAGCGGTACGGCTCCCGCACGGTCCTGCGCTCGGTCGACCTCGACGTCGCCGAGCACGAGGTCGTCTGCCTCATCGGCGGCTCGGGCTCGGGCAAGTCGACCCTGCTGCGCTGCGTGGACCTGCTGGACGTCGTCGACGACGGCACCGTCCACCTGGGCGGCACCGAGCTGACCGACCCCCGCCTGGACGCCGACGTCGCCCGCCGGCGGATCGGCGTCGTCTTCCAGGCGTACAACCTCTTCCCGCACCTGAGCGTGCTCGACAACATCACGCTCGCGCCCCGGATCGTCCACGGCGTGCCGCGCCGGCAGGCCGAGGAGACGGCCCGCGGACTGCTGGCCAGGCTCGGGCTCGCGGACAAGGAGCGGGACCACCCCGACCGCCTCTCCGGCGGGCAGCAGCAGCGCGCCGCCATCGCCCGCGCCCTGGCGACGGAGCCTGAGCTGCTGCTCCTCGACGAGATCACCTCGGCGCTCGACCCGGAGCTAGTGGGGGAGGTCCTCGACGTGGTCGCGGACCTCAAGCAGCGGGGGATGACCATCCTGATGGCCACGCACGAGATGGGCTTCGCCCGGCAGGTCGCCGACCGGGTCTGCTTCCTGGAGGACGGTGTGATCCGGGAGGAGGGCACTGCGGAGCAGGTGCTGACCGATCCGCGGCACCCGTCGACCCGGCGCTTCCTCTCCCGGGTGCTCGACCGGCGCTGAACCGGACCGGGCCGGCGGCGCGCCCCGGCCCGGTCCGCCCCGGCCCGCGCCCGCCCGTCCGTCCGAACCGGCCCGTCCGAACCGGCCCGTCCGGGTCAGCCGTGCCAGACGGCCGCCACGGCCCCGGCCGCGGCGGCCGCCTGCGCGTGTCCGGCGCGGGCCGCGGCGGGCCTGCGGGCGTGGTCGAGCGGGTTGCGGCCGAAGGCCCTGCGGGAGGCCCGGTCCGGGGTGAGGAGGACGGCCTCGGTGCCGCCCGCGGCCAGCTCCGCGACATGGTCCGCCGCGCCCGGCCCCGGCCCGACGGGCCGCGGCAGCGGGGCCAGCACCACGACCCGCCCGTACCCCCGGACGAGGTCGGCATTGGTGGTGGAGCGGACGCCGCCGTCCATCCACCGGCGGCCGTCCGCGGCGATCGGCGGCCAGATGCCCGGCACCGCGCAGCTCGCCGCGACGGCCCGCGGCAGGTCCACCCCGCCACCCGCGTCGAAGGTGCCCACGGCCCCGGTGGAGACGTCGACGGCGGCGACGCGCAGCGCGCGGCCGGGCCACTCCCGCACCCCGGTCAGGGAGGCGACGGCGGTGAGGACCTCGTCCTCGCCGACGCCGGTGCGGACGCTCCGGGCGAGCCGTCCCAGGCGCCGCCGTGCGCGTCCGGGGTCCCTGGTGCCGTGGACCGCCCACAGGAACCGGGCGGTGGCGGCGAGGGAGATCCGCAGGTCGAGGCCGTCCCGGCCGCCCTCCAGCTCCCTCCCGTAGAGCCGGTCGGGAGGCTCGCCGGAGGCCAGCCGGGTGCCCAGCACGGCGCCCGCCGAGGTGCCGAGCACGAGGTCGGCGGTGGTGAGGTCGACCCCGGCCCCGGCCAGTCCGGCCAGCACGCCGGCCTGCCACGCCTGCGCGGTGTACCCGCCGCCCCCCAGCACCAGTGCCGTGCCCGCCATGGTCCGCCCCTCCCCGAGCCGGTAAACGGGGACTGCTCCCCGTTTTGCCCGCCGACGATAGCATCGGGGCGGACGGGCGGCCCACCCTCGGGGGATCCGGGCGGGAACGGGCGGCGGCGGACCGGCGGCGGACGGGAGCGGGCGGGCGGATGGAGGCGGACGGGCGGAGTGCGGCGCCCCTGCGGCGTGACGCCCGGCGCAACCGGGAACGGCTGACGGCCGCCGCCGCCGAGGTCTTCGCCGAGCAGGGCCTCGACGCCCCCCTGGACGAGATCGCCCGTCGCGCCGGCGTCGGCAACGCCACCCTGTACCGGCACTTCCCCGACCGCGCCGCCCTCGTCGGCGCCGTCTTCCGGGGCGTCCTCGCCGACACGGCGCGCGCGGGCGAGGAGGCCCGGCGCAGCGAGGACGCCTGGGCCGGGCTCACCGCCTACCTGGAGCGGATCTTCGCCGGGCTCGCCGCCGACCGCGGCGCCAACGACCTCATGACCACCGGCATCCCCGGCGTCGCCGCCCTGGAGGTGCTCCACGCCGAGAACCGGGAGACCGTCTCCCTCCTGGCCGCCCGCGCCCAGGCCCAGGGCGCCATGCGCGACGACGTGAACGCCGAGGACCTGCTCTTCTCCTTCGCCGCCCTCGGCCGCGCCGTACCGGCCCTCACCGCCGCCGCCCCCGACGCCTGGCGGCGCTACCTCGCCCTGCTCCTCGACGGCCTGCGCGCCGGCGGGCCCGTCCCGCTGCCCGGCACCCCCCTCACCCGGGACGGGCTCGGCGCCGTGCTGCGCGACCTCGGCCCCCACCGGTCGGCCTGACCCCGGCACGGACGCCCGGCCGGCCCCGTCCGCGCGGCCTGCCGCCCTGGCGACCGCGCCCCCCGCGGGGAGCTCCCGCGGTGGAGGAGGGCGGCCCCGGCCGGGCGTAGGTTGTGCGGTGGGGTGCGGCGCGCGCCCCCGCACCCCGAGGGAGACCCCATGGACCTGTACGACTTCCCCCTGCGCACCCTGAACGGTGCGCCGACCTCGCTCGCCGACCACCGCGGCAAGGTGCTGCTGCTGGTGAACGTCGCCTCCAAGTGCGGCCTGACCCCGCAGTACGAGGGCCTGGAGCGCCTCCAGCAGCGCTACGCCGACCGGGGCTTCACCGTGCTCGGCTTCCCCTGCAACCAGTTCGCCGGGCAGGAGCCGGGCACCGCCGAGGAGATCAGCACCTTCTGCTCGACCACCTACGGGGTGTCCTTCCCGCTGATGGAGAAGATCGAGGTCAACGGCGAGGGCAGCCACCCGCTCTTCGCCGCCCTCACGCAGGTACCCGACGCCGACGGCGAGGCCGGCGACGTCCAGTGGAACTTCGAGAAGTGGGTCCTCTCGCCGGAGGGCGAGCCCGTGGCCCGCATCCGGCCGCGCACCGAGCCGGAGGCGGAGGAGGTCGTCAAGGCGGTCGAGTCCCACCTCCCGCGCTGATCCGGCGTCCGGCCCCGCCCGCCGGGTCCCGGCCCTGACGGGGCCGGACCGGCCGGCCCGGGTGCTCCCGGCGGGCGGCGGCGCCGCCTCCCGGGCGGGGCCCCGGGGAGCTCCTCCGCCCGGGACGTGAGCCTCCCGCAGCCGCAGCCGCAGCCGCAGCCGCAGCCGCAGCCGCAGCCGCGTCCCCGGCCGCGTCCGTCCGCCCGAGCCGGGACCCGCCGCAGCCGCCCGCGGCCGTGTCGGCCCGCCCGCCCGAGCCGGGACCCGCCGCGGCCCCGGCGCGGGCGGACGCCGCCGCGACGTTCCCCGCGGCCCCCGGGCCGGGAAGTGGAAGGCGGCGACCCGCCCCGCGTCGACCGCGCGGCCCGGGCGTGCCCCTCGGACCGGACGTGAAGGCCCCCTCCCGCGGGCCGCACCCGGTGCGCCGGGCGGGAGCCCGGGGCGCCTCTCCGTGGCCGCTCGTCGTGAAGTCCCGCCGACGGCCGTGGGAACAGTTCTTACCAAGAGTTTTCCAAATTCCGTCCCACCCTTCCCACGGGCGTGCCGCGCCGGGGTCCGAAAGCCGCTCCTCCGCGCGTTCGGGCCCCGGCCGATCCCCGGCCGAATGGCCGGTTCGCGCCGCCCGGGCGGCCCCGGCCGACGGCTTCCCCGGGTCCCTGCGGCCGGCGGCCCGGCGCGCGGAAGGCGGGGGCCGAACGGCCGTTGCCCTGGTGCGGCCCGGGATCCTCGGTGTGCGGAGGGGCGGTCGCGGGCCTCGCCGCGCGGTCCGCCGGAGGTGCCTGGCCGGCCGCCAATTCCTTGGACGAACCATTGGCTGAATTGTCTTCATATCCCTCTTGAGGCGGAGGAGTTGCTTCCGGAGAACTGCCTGAATAGCGATCTTGACTGCCCTCGAAGGCCTGTGCCAGAGTCTCCGACGTCGCGTCCGGGGCGGTGGCCCCCACCCGCCGGAGCGAACGGCGGAAATCGTTCCGTTTGTTTTCCGGATGCGTATTGCCGACGTATTCCCCTTCGTGGTGCGGACGTTGTATCGGCGCCCGTACCACGGGCCCGCACGTCCGCAAGGCGGCCGCCGGCTCCTGCCTGCCGAAAGGCCCTGTTCTTCCTTCCCGCGCCTTCCACGTCCTCGCAAGGATCCCCATGGGCAAGATCGCCGTTCTCACCAACGACCTCCAGGCCGACGTGGTCCACAAGACCCCCGAGCGCACGTCGGCGATGGCCGAGGCGCAGCCTCACTTCACCGCCTTCCTCGACGAGATGCGCCGGCGCGGCCACGCCGTCTACCACCTGCAGCTGGTGAACCTGCCGGACGACCCGAACGTGGAGCGGGACCTCGACGGCACCCTGCCCCTGCAGCGCGGTTCGGAGGGGGCGGCCATCCTGGCCGACTTCCTCGCGGAGGGCGACGTCGTCGTGGAGAAGAACAAGGACAGCGGGTTCTACGAGACCGAGCTGCACGACCGGCTGCAGGAGGCCGGCGTCGACACCGTCCTCGTCACCGGACTGCAGACCCAGATCTGCGTCCAGACCACGGCGGCCGACGCGTTCTTCCGCGGCTACAACGTCTGGGTCCCCTCCGACTGCGTGGTGTCCGGCAATCCCGAGGACCGCGACCGCGCCCTGGAGTGGCTCGGCGGCTACTGCGCCACGGTGGCGGACTCGAAGGAGATCTTCGCCGTGCTCGACGCCGAGGGCGGGCTCCCCCGCAAGGTCGTCAAGATCCTCCCCTAGCGGACCCCGGTACGGCCGCCGCCTCCCCCCACGACGTCCCGAAGGGACCGACTCCACATGACAAGCCCGGTGACCGGCTCCGGCGAGGTCGTGCTCGACCACGGCAGCGGGGCCCAGCTCAGCCACGAGCTGATCTCCCTCATCGTCGAGACGCTCGGCGACGTCTACATCGGCGAGATGGAGGACAGCGCGATGCTGTCCCTCCCCGCCAGCAGGATCGCGATGACCACCGACTCGTTCGTCGTCGACCCGCCGTTCTTCGGCAACGGCGACATCGGCAAGATCGCGGTCTGCGGGACCGTCAACGACCTCGCCGTGGTCGGCGCCAGGCCGCTCTACCTGACCCTCGGCATGATCCTGGAGACGGGGCTGCCGATCGACCGCCTGGTCCGGGTGCTCACCTCGATCCGGGAGACGGCCCGCGAGGCCGGCGTCCTCATCGTCTGCGGCGACACCAAGGTGGTCCGCAAGGGCGAGGCCGACCAGATCTACCTCAACACCGCCGGCGTCGGCGTCTTCGAGCGCACGCCGCTGCGGATGCGCGACGTCCGCCCGGGCGACCGGGTCGTCCTCAGCGGGCCGATCGGCAACCACACCGTCCACCTGCTCTCGATCCGCGAGGGGCTCGGCTTCGAGCAGCGGGTCCTCAGCGACTGCGCGCCGCTCAACGGGCTGCTCGACGACCTGTTCACCGCGGTCGGCGAGGGGGCCGTGCACTCCGTCCGGGACGTCACCCGGGGCGGCCTGGCCGCCGTGCTGCACGAGTACGCGGCCTCATCGGGGCACACCATCCGGATCGAGCAGGCCGCGCTCCCCGTCCAGTTCGAGACCGTGATGGCCACGGACATGCTGGGCATCAACGCCATCCACGCGGCCAACGAGGGCTGCGTCTGCCTCTTCGTGGACCCCTCCGCCGAGCAGGAGGTGCTGGCCGCGCTGCGCTCGCACCGCTACGGTGCCGACGCCGTCACCGTCGGCGAGGTCACCGAGGACGCCGGGGCGGTCGTGCTGATGCGCGACGCCGACGGCCGCGACTCCGTCGTCGAGGAGCTCCAGGGCTCCGAACTGCCCCGGCTCTGCTGAGCGGGGGCACGGCGACATGGCGGAGAACGACGTGGCGGAGAACGACGTGGCGGCGACCGGCGTGGGGGAGACCCGCGCCGCGGGGGCCGGCGCGGCAGGGGGGCAGCCGGCGGTCCGGTGGCGCGTCCGCGTCGGGGGCGTCGTCCAGGGCGTGGGCTTCCGGCCCTTCGTGTACAAGCTCGCGCTCGCCCACGACCTGACCGGCTGGGTCCTCAACGACCCCGAGGGCGTCCTGACCGAGGTGTCCGGCCCCGCCGACGCGGTGCGCCGCTTCACCGAGGCGCTCACCACGCAGGCGCCGCCCCAGGCGCGGGTCGCCGCCGTCACGGTGGAGGAGCTGCCGGGTCCGCACTCCGCGGCGGACGGCTTCGCCATCCGGGAGAGCGCCCACGGCGGCCGCAGGGTCGCCGTCGTCCCCGCCGACTCCCACGTGTGCGCCGACTGCCTCGCCGAGATGCGCGACCCGGCGGACCGCCGGTACCGCTACCCCTTCATCAACTGCACCAACTGCGGTCCGCGCTACTCCATCGTGCGCGCGCTGCCGTACGACCGTGCGACCACCACCATGGCGGCCTTCACCATGTGCGGGCCCTGCGCCCGCGAGTACCGGGACCCGCTGGACCGGCGCTACCACGCCCAGCCCAACGCCTGCGCCGACTGCGGCCCCCGGCTGCTGCTGGCCGGCCCCGCCGGGGAGTCGGCCGAGGGCGAGGACGCGCTCGCCGCCGCGGCGGCCGCGCTCCGCGCCGGCAGGACCGTGGCGGTCAAGAGCGTGGGGGGCTTCCACCTCGCCGTGGACGCCCGCAACGCCCGGGCCGTCGCCCGGCTCAGGGCCCGCAAGCGGCGCGACTCCAAGCCGTTCGCGGTCATGGCCCGCGACCTGGCGGCCGCCACCGCCTTCGCCCACGTCCGCCCGGCCGAGGCCGACCTGCTGCGGTCGCCGTCCCGCCCCATCGTCCTGCTCCGCAAGCGGTCCGGCGGCCTGCCCGAGGCGATCGCCCCGCGCAACCCCAACCTCGGCGTGATGCTGCCCTCCGCGCCGCACCACCACCTGCTGGCCGACCACGACGGGCTCGACGCGCTGGTGATGACCAGCGGCAACATCTCCGGCTACCCGATCGTGCACCGCAACGAGGACGCGCTGGAGCAGCTCTTCGAGGTCGCCGACCTGATCCTGTACCACGACCGCGGGATCGAGACCCGCGTCGACGACTCCCTCGTCCGGTACTCCGAGCACCCCGGGCTGGACGAGCCGGTGGTGGGCTTCCTGCGCCGCGCCCGCGGCTACGCCCCCTACCCGGTCGAGGTCGGCACCGCGCTCGCGCCCCTGGTCGCCTACGGTGCCGAGCTCAAGACCACGGTGGCCCTGAGCGACGGCTCCCGCGTCTACCTCAGCCAGCACATCGGCGACCTGAAGAACGACGAGACCTTCGCGTCGCACCGCGACACCGTCCGGCACCTGGCCGCCCTGCACGGCCTCCGCCCCCGCCACGCGGCCGTCGACCTGCACCCGCAGTTCCGCGCCACCCGCTTCGCGCTCAAGGAGGAGGGCGGCGCCTTCGGCCGCGTCGTGCGGGTCCAGCACCACCACGCGCACATGGCCTCCTGCATGGCGGAGAACCGGCTGGAGGGCGAGACGCTCGGCGTCGTCTTCGACGGCGCGGGGTACGGCGAGGACGGCACCACCTGGGGAGGCGAGTTCCTGCTCGGCGACTACCGGGAGGTGCGCCGGGTGGCGCACCTGCGCACGGTGCCCCTGCTGGGCGGCGACCGGGCCGTACGGGAGCCGATCAGGACCGGCCTGGCCCTGGCCCTGGACGCCCTCGGCGGCACCGACGCCGCCGTGGCGGCCTTCCCGGTGCTGGAGCGGCTGGACGACCGGCAGCTGCACGTCTTCGCCACCATGGCGCGGCGGGGCGTCAACGCGCCCCCCGCCTCCAGCATGGGCCGGCTCTTCGACGGTGTCGCCGCCCTGCTGGGCGTCACGACGCACGCCGAGTACGAGGCCCAGGGGCCGATCGAGCTGGAGGGGCTGATGGAGCGCGACCTCGCCATGGCGCCCCCGGCCGAGCGGTACCGGTTCGGAGCCGCCGAGGCCGGCGGCGCCACCGAGGTGGACCCCCGGCCGGTGGTCCGCGCGATCGCCGCCGACCTGGCGGCGGGTCTCGACACCGCGTCCGTCAGCCGCCGCTTCCACTCGGGCGTGGTCGACATGGTGGTGGCCCGCTGCCGGGCGGTGCGCGACGCCGCCGGTGCGGCGGCGACCCGCCAGGTGGTGCTGTCCGGAGGGGTCTTCCTCAACGAGTTCCTGCTCGTCAACTGCCTGGTGGAGCTGCGGAGGGCGGGCTTCGACCCCCACTGCCAGCAGCAGGTCCCGACCAACGACGGCGGCATCGCGCTGGGTCAGGTCATGGTGGCGCACGCCCGCCTGGCGGAGGCGGACCGGTGACCGGCCCCGGCCCCGCGGCGGAGGGCGGGCCCCCGCACGTCGTCGTCCTGCACCGGTGGCGCGACCAGCACGCCCACTACACCGAGTACCTCGACCACCGGGCCTGCCGCGTCAGCTACGTGACGACCGCGCTGGGCCGCGCCTCGGTGCCCGCCGCCGCGGCCGCCGTGTCCGTGGTCGCCGCCACCGACGCCCTGGCCGAGGTCAGGGACGCCGTCGAGGCCCACGCACGGCGGTTCGGGCCCGTGCACCGCCTGGTGGCGCTGAACGAGGGGGACCTCGACACGGCCGCCGCCCTGCGCGGCGAACTGGGTCTGCCGGGGCAGCGGCCCGACGACCTGGCACGGTTCCGGGACAAGCTGACGATGGTGGCCGCGGTCGACGCCGCGGGCGTGCGGGTCCCGGCGTACGCCGACGCGCCCGACGCCGGCGCCGTCCTGGCCTTCGCCGGGGAGCACGGCTGGCCCGTCGTCCTCAAGCCGCGCCGGGGCACCGCCAGCCGGGGCGTGGCGGTGCTCGGCGGCCCCGCCGACCTCGACGGCCTGTTCGACCCGGCCGGCGCGGCCGGGCCGGGCGCGGAGCCCCACCTGGTGCAGTCCTTCGTCCCGGCCCCGGTCTTCCACATCGACGGCCTGTGGACCGGGGACCGGCTGGGCCCCTGGCGGGCCTCGCGCTACGTCAACACCTGCCGGGAGTTCACCCGGGGGGCCTTCCTCGGCTCGGTGGAGGTCGACGACCCCCTCCTGCTCGCGACCCTGGAGCGGTTCACCGCGGAGGTGGCCGCGGCCCTGGGCGCGGACGCTCCCTGGGTGTTCCACCTGGAGGCGTTCGTCGGCACCGGTCCGGGGGACGGGCCCGTGCCGACCTTCCTGGAGGCGGGCGCGCGCGTGGGCGGCGCGGAGATCCCGTTCGTCTGGCGCGAGGTCCACGGGGTGGACCTCATGGCCGCCGCGGCGGCGATCCAGCTGGGCCGGCCCCCCGCCGTCCCCGCCGCGCGGCCGGGCGGCACGGCCGGCTGGCTGCTGCTGCCCCTGCCGGTCCCGCCGCCGTGCCGCGTGGTCGGCACCGAGGGCGGGCCGCCCGCGGGGGAGGGGCCGTACGCGCAGGTGGTGCCGGCGCCGGGGACCGTGATCCCGCAGGTCGGCGGCTACGAGCACGTCGCCGCCCGGCTCCGGTTCCGCGGCGCGTCCAGCAGGGAGGTCGAGGCCGCGATCGTCACGACCGCGGCGTCCCTGCGGGTGCACTGCGAGGCGCTGGCCCCCTAGGGGCACCCGTCGCCGGTCCCCCCGGGGCGGCGGCACGAGAACGGAACAGGAAGCGGAGAGGACCCGATGCGCAACAGGAACCGTCTCATCGTGGTGGGCAGCAGACTGCGTGCCTACCGCGAGTACGCGATGGCATCGCTGGCCGGGGAGTACGACCTCGCCCTGGTGACCTCCCGCCCGCTCACCTGGGAGCAGGAGTACGTCACGGCCCACCGGATCGCCGACACCGCGGACGCCGCCGCCCTCCGGCCCGCCGTCGAGGAGCTGCTCGCCGAGGCGGCCGCCGACGGCTGTCCCCGGACCGGCGTCTACACCTGGGACGAGTCGTCGCTCACCGCCACCGCCGAGGTGGCCGGGCAGCTGGGCCTGCCGCACCTGTCCGCCGCGGCGGCCGCGGCCTGCCGGGACAAGTACGCCACCCGCCGGCTCCTGGACCGCGCCGGGCTGCCGGCCGTGCGCCACCGCCTGGTGCACACCGCCGAGGAGGCCGCGGAGGCCGCCGCCGCGGTCGGCTACCCCCTGGTCCTCAAGCCGCGCGCGCTGGCCGGCAGCATGGGCGTCACCCTCGTCCGCGGCCCGGAGGAGTTCCCCGACGCCTGGGCGCGGACCGCCTCGACCGTCCTGCCCGGCCTGCCCGCCGAGGCCGGCGTCCTGGTCGAGGAGTTCCTGGACGGGCCCGAGATCAGCGTCGACAGCTGCGTCCTGGACGGCGTGGCCGAGCCGGTGGTCGTCGCCCGCAAGCGGCTCGGCTTCGACCCGGGGTTCGAGGAGGTCGGCCACCTGGTGGGGCCGTGGCGCCACGAGCCGTGGGCCCGGCCCGTCGAGGACCTCGTCCGGGCCGCCCACCGGGCGCTCGGCATCGAGGTGGGCGTCACCCACACCGAGATCCGGCTGACCGCGTCCGGGCCGCGGCTGATCGAGCTCAACGGACGCCTCGGCGGCGACCTCATCCCCCGCGTGGGGGCCCTGGCGACCGGTGTCGACCTGCCGCTCGCCGCCGCCGCGCTCGCCCTCGGCCGCCGGCCCGCCCTCGACGCGGCCGAGGACCGCTGGGCCGAGATCCGCTTCCTCTACCCGCCCCACGACGGCGTCCTGGAACACCTGGACCTCGGCGCGGCCGCCGCGGTGCCCGGCGTCGCCGAGGTGGTGCCGCTGGCCGGGCCCGGCGACGAGCTGCTGCTCCCGCCCCGGGCGCTCACCCCGCGCACCGCGGCCGTCGTCGCCGTGGGGCCGGACCCGGCCGCCTGCACCGCCGCCCTGGACGCCGCCGAGGCGGAGATCCGGCCCGTGATGGCCGGATCCGCGATGGACGGCCTCGGCGCGCTCCTGGAGAACCCCGTCACCCGCCGGTACCTGGCGGCGGAGCGCGGCCTGGAGCACATGACCGTCCCCGGCGTGCGCAACGACTGGATCCGCTACGGCGCCGGCGGCGGCCAGGCCCTCAACCGGCCGGTCTTCCTGGCCGCCGCGGACCGGCTGCGCCTGGAGGCCGACCTCAACGGCCTCTTCGACCTGCTCACCACCATCCCCGACCGCCTCTTCGACGGCGACCGGCGGGCCTTCGCCCGGGCCGTGGGCATGACGCCCACCCAGGTCGACCTGGTGATGCGCGGCGCCGGCCGCCGGATGCCCCCGATGTCCCGGGCCGACATGTACCGCGAGCCGGCCGGCTTCAAGCTGATGGAGCTCAACACCGGCAGCTCGCTGGGCGGCTGGCAGATGGGCGAGTTCGCCCGCACGGTCCGCGAGGACCGGGCGTTCCGCGCCTTCGCGGACGCCGAGCACCTGGTCCACCCCGACCCGGTCGCCCGCATCGCCGCGGTGCTGCGCGAGGAGGCCGCCGCCGCCGGCTTCGACCTGCCCGAACGCCCGGTGCTGGCGATCACCGAGTGGCCGGACGGCTACGCCAAGACCAAGCCCTGGCTCGACTTCGTCGTCCCCGACTGGCTGCGCAACGGCTTCGACGCCGTCGTCTGCCACCTGGGCGAGCTCGACTACCGCGACGGCGACCCCTACGTCCACGGCCGCCGCGTGGACGTGGTCTACCGCATCTTCCTCCCCGGGGAACTGGAGGAGGGGCAGCGCAGCCACGACCTGGTCGACCCGCTGCTCGACGCCGTCGAACGCGGCCGCACCTTCCTCTTCGCCGGACTGGACTGCGAGCTCTACGGCAACAAGGGCAGCCTGGCGATGCTCAGCGACGAGCGCAACCGCGGCGCCTTCGGCACCGCCGAGCACGCGCTGGTCGAGCGCATCCTGCCGTGGACCCGCTTCCTGCGCGACGAGAAGGTCCAGCGGCACGGCGAGAGCGTCGACCTGCTCCCGTACGTCCTGGCCCACCAGGACCGCCTGGCCCTCAAGCCGACCCTGCTGTACGGCGGCGTCGGGGTCGTGCCCGGCTGGTCGGTCGGCCCGGAGGAGTGGGAGGCGCACGTCCGCGGCGCCGTCGGCGGGCCCTTCGTGGTCCAGGAGCGGGTGCTGCCGGTCGCGGAGCGGTTCGTCGCCGACTCCGGCCGCGGCTTCGAGCGGATGGTGGTCGCCTACGGCGTGCTGATGGTCGGCTCGGAGTACTCCGGCATGCTGGTCCGCGGCACCCCCGACCCCGGGGTCGGCATCGTCAGCATGTCCAACGGCGCGCAGATCGGCTGCTGCTTCCACGTCGCGGGACCGGGCGGGGGAGCGGCATGACCTCCCCGCGCCGCGGCGCCCTGTGGGGCAACCGCGACTTCCTCAGGCTCTGGGCGGGCGAGTCCGTCTCCCAGCTGGGCGCCCAGGTCACCCAGCTGGCCCTGCCGCTCGCCGCGGTCTACCAGCTGCACGCCACCTCCACCCAGCTGGGCCTGCTCAACGCGGCCAGCTACGCGCCCTTCCTCGGCGCGACGCTCTTCATCGGCGTCTGGGTCGACCGGCGCCGCCGCCGGCCGCTGATGGTCTCCGCCAACCTCGGGCGGGCCCTGCTCGTCGGCAGCGTGCCGCTGTGCGCCGTCCTCGGGGTCCTCCACATCGGGTACCTGTACCTGGCGGCGCTGGCCATCGGCGTCCTGACCGTGCTCTTCGACGTCTCCTACCAGTCCTACCTGCCCTCCCTGGTCGACCGGGAGCACCTGGTGGAGGGCAACAGCAAGATGTCCGTCACCACCTCGGTCGCCCAGATCGGGGGCCCGGGCCTGGCGGGCCTGCTGATCGGCTGGCTCACCGCGCCGGTCGCCCTCCTCGTCAACTGCCTCTCCTACCTCGTCTCGGTGGCCGGCCTGGCGTCCATCCGCCGCCAGGAGCCCCGGCCCGAGCAGCCCGCCGTGCGCACCTCCACCGCGCGCAGCATCGCCGAGGGGCTGCGCATGGTCCTCGGCAACGCCTCCATCCGCGCCATCGCCCTCCAGGCCGGCACGTACAACTTCTGCTGGATGTCCCTGCAGACGGTCTTCGTGCTGTACGCGGCCCGGCAGCTCGGGATGAGCCCCGGCACCATCGGCCTGGTCCTGGGGGTCGGCGCCGTCGGCTCGCTGCTGGGCGCCGTCGGCGCCGGACCGCTGAAGGACCGGCTGGGCCTGGGCCGGGCGGTCATGGTGGAACTGGCCCTCTGCTGCTGCGCGCCCGCCCTCGTCCCGCTCGCGCCCGTCACCGGCCCGCTCCCGTACGTCCTGTACACCGCCGCCTTCGCCCTCTGCGGCCTCGGCTCCACCATGTCGACCATCCACGCCGTGAGCCTGCGCCAGGTGATCACCCCGGACCACCTGCTCGGCCGGGTCAACGCGGGCTGCCGGTTCATCGCCTGGGGGCCGCTCCCGCTCGGCGCCCTGGCCGGCGGCTCCCTCGGCGACGCCGTCGGGCTGCGGGCCACCCTCTGGGCCACCTCCGCCTGCTTCCTCCTCGCCCTGCTCTGGGTGGCCTTCTCGCCGGTCCCCCGGATGAAGGACTTCCCCGCCCCCCTGCCCCTGCCGCAGGACGCGCCCGAACCGGACCCGACCCCGCAGACCTGAGCCCCCCGCCGCCGCCCCGCCCCGGCGGCCCCGTCCCGAGCGGCCCGAAGCCGCCCCGCCCCCACGAGGAGAGCACCCGTGAGCACGAGCGCGCCCGGCCCCCTGTACCAGCCCGCCGGCACCCCCGCCGGCCTGGAGAGCGTGCGCCGCCTGGTCGACACCGCCCTCGACATCCTCCGGGAGGTCTCCGCGGCCCGGACCGGCCCGGTCGCGCCGGGCGGCCCCGGGGGCGCCCGCGCCGCCGCCGCCGAGGCCCTCGCCGCACCGCTGCTGCCCGAGCGGGGCGGCGACCCCGGCGAGGTCCTCGCCGGCCTGGTGCGCCCCTACGCGCAGTGGTCGGTGGACATCACCCACCCGGCCGCGCTGGCCCGGATGCAGCCCCCGCCCACCGACGTGGCCGCCGCCGCCGAACTGGTCGGCGCCGTCCTCAACCAGTCCCTCCACGCCTGGGAGAGCGGCCCCTTCGCGCTGGAGCTGGACCGCTGGGTGATCGGGCAGCTCGCCGAACTCGTCGGCTACGACGGCGCCGAGGCCGGCGGCACCCTCACCTCCGGCGGCAGCGTCTCCAACCTGATGGCCATGACCATGGCCCGGGACACCACCATCGCGGAGAAGCTCGGCCGGTACGCCTTCCAGGAGGGCCTGCTCCGGCTGGGCGTCCAGCCCGTGGTGCTCTGCCCCCGGGGCGTCCACTTCTCGGTCGAGCGCGCCGTGCGCCTGCTCGGCATCGGCGAGGACAACATCATCACCGTCCCGGTCGACAAGCAGGGGAGGATGATCCCCGAGGAGGCCGACCGCATCCTCACCGGGCTCCCCGAGGACCGGATCGCCGTCGCCCTGGTCGCCGTGGCCGGCTCCACCGACCTCGGCATCGTCGACCCGCTGCCCGAGCTCGCCGCGGTCGCCCGCCGGCACGGCGTCTGGCTGCACGCCGACGCCGCCTACGGCGCCGGCGCGCTCTTCTCGCCCCGGCTGCGCCCGATGCTCGACGGACTCGCCCAGGCCGACTCGGTCACCCTGGACCTGCACAAGTTCGGCTGGACCCCCGCCTCCTCGGCCGCCCTGCTGGTGCGCCGGGCCGAGACCATGTCCTCCTTCGGCCTCCAGCCCACCACCTGCCTGAGTGCCGACGACGACACCTGCGCCGGCTACATCGGTGCGCAGAACACCTCCCTGCAGACCACCCGCCGGGTCGACGCCCTCAAGATCGCGGTCTCCATGCGGGCGCTGGGCCGGGAGACCGTCGCCGCCATGGTCGACACCTGCCACGACCTGGCCCGGCACGCCGCCGCCCGCATCGCCGCCGAGCCGCGCCTCGAACTGGGCACCGAACCGCCGCTCACCGCCGTGCTCTTCCGCTACCTCCCCGGCCACGGCCTGGACGCCGACGACTTCAACGGCAGGCTCCGCCGCCGCGTGATGGAGGAGGGACGGGCCCTCCTCGCCCGCACCCACATCGCGCAGGAGGACGGCGGCAGCCGGGTCTTCCTCAAGCTCATGCTGCTCAATCCGGAGACGACCACGGGCCAGCTCGACCTGGTCCTCGACGACCTGCTGGCGCTGGCCGCGGCCATGGAGGCCGCGGCGGCCGACGCCTGACCGCACCACCACGCCCGGGAGAGAGATCGGCGATGCCTGAGGTGCACCACCCGCCCGCGCCCCCGCTGCGGGAATCCGGGACGGACGACCCCGTCCGCGAGTCCATGCGGCGGCTGCCGCGCGTGTTCGACCTGCCGCTGACCCTGCTCACCGGCCGTCCGCACGCCGGCCAGCGCCGGACCAGGTACACGCCGACCAGGCACCTGCTCAACGCCCTCCTGTCGGTCGCCGCCGGGGTGGCCGTCGGCGCGTCCGCGACGGCGGCCGGCGGCTGGGTCCTGCTCCTGCTGCTCCCCGGCTGGGCGATGACCCTCCACGGCGCCAGGAACCTCCGCATGATGATCTACCACCAGTGCGCCCACCTGAACATGTGGGGGCGGCCCCGACGGGACGTCCTGCTGGGGAGGCTCGTCGCCGCGCTGCTGATGGTCCAGGACTTCGGGAGCTACAGCGCCGAGCACGTCGGCGACCACCACGCCCTGCACCACATGACCCTGCGCGACCCCACCGTCCAGGCGTTCCTGGTGAGCCTGGAGCTGCGGCCCGGCATGACCCGGCGTCAGATGTGGCGGAGGGTCCTCGGCAAGTGCGCCTCCCCGCTGTTCCACGCCCGGTTCCTGGCCGCCCGCGTCCGGTCCCACGTCCACGGGGCCCCGCCGGCCTGGCGCGCCGGGACCCTGGCGGCCGCGGCCGCGGCGGCCGGGGCCGCGACCTGGCTCCACCTGTGGATCCCCGTCCTGGTGGCCTGGGTCTTCCCGATGACCGTGCCCTACCAGGTCAGCAACGTCCTCCGGCTCTGCGTCAAGCACACCTTCCCGCAGCCCGGCCCGGCCGTCCGGCGCGGCAGGGAGTACTTCGCCGGCCTGACCAACGCCATCTTCCTCGGCGAGGCCGCCCCCGCCCCGGACCTGCCCCCCGTCCGGCGGGCGGCGGCCTGGGTGCGCTGGTGGTGCCGCATGCTGCTGGTCCACTTCCCGGCGCGGTACCTGGTGCTCACCGGCGACACCGTCGTGCACGACTACCACCACCGGGCCCCGATGAGCCGCGACTGGGCCAACTACCTCTTCGCGAGGGAGGAGGACCACCGGCGGGCGCGCCCGGGCCGGCCCCCCTACCGCCACGTCTGGGGCCTGGTCGCCGCCGTCGACCTCGTCTTCGACTCGCTGCGGACCGCCGACCCGGCGGAGTACCACCCGGACCGGCTCGCCGAGGTCAGCCGGCGCCACCTGTTCGCGGCCTTCGAGGACTGAGCCGCGCACCCGGCGGCCCCGCGGGCCCCGACCGCACCGACGACCCCGCGGGTCCCGACCGCACCGACAGCAGCCCACGCAACGGAGAGAGTGCCCATGGACACGCTTCACGGGCGGAGCGAACGCCTGGTCATCCTGGGGGTGGCCGAGAGCGACGCGCACGCCGTCGCCAACCACCTGATCGCCATGCAGCTGCGCGAGCACGGCTTCACCGTGGTCAACCTCGGCGTGTGCACGCCGCTCGCGGACTTCGCGGACGCCCTCGACCGCCACCCCCGCGCCGAGGCCGTCCTGATCGGCAGCCTCAACGGCCACGCCCACCAGGACCTGCGCGCCCTGCCCGAACTCCGCGCCGCCGGCCGGCTCCGCCGCCCGGTGGTGCTGGGCGGCAACCTGTCCGTCGGCAGCCGCACGACCGACGCCGACCTGCAGCGCCTGCGGGACCTCGGGGTGGACCACATCCTCCCCGACGCCGGAGGCCTCGTCCTGCTGCTCGACATGCTGGACGCCGCCGCCCGGGAGCCCGAGCCGCAGCATGGCTGACCTGCACGGCCTGGAGATCTCCGCGCGGACCGCCGCCGCGCTGCCCGACTGGGACGACACCGTGGCCTACCTCGCCTCCCGGCCGCTGCCGGCCGTCGAGGTGCTGCGCGCCGCCGACGCCGCCGCCCGGCCCGTCGTCCAGCCCCGCTGCGGCGTCGGCGGCCACGGGGAGATGCTCGGCCTGCTGCGCGAACTGGAGTCCGCCGGACCGGGCATCCTCTCCGTCACCATCGACTCCCACACCCGGCTGCTCCGGTTCGACACCGCCTCGGCCCTGCTGCGCCGGCGCCCGGCCGACCTCAACGGCTACCCCCTGGTCACGCACGGCTGGCAGCGCGGGCGCGAGCTCACCGAGGCGGTCGCCGTGCCGCTGGAGGTCAGGCACGGCTCGCCCGACGGCCGCGACCTGTTCGCGGTGGCCCTCGCCGCCGGCATCACCTCCTACGAGGGCGGCGGCATCGGCTACAACCTGCCGTACTCCAAGGACGTCCCGCTCGCCCACTCGCTGCGCGCCTGGCAGCAGGTCGACGCGCTGTGCGGGACGCTCGCCGCGTCCGGGGTGGTCGTCGACCGCGAGCTGTTCGGCACGCTCACCGCGGTCCTGGTGCCGCCCTCGACCAGTCTGGCCGTGGCCGTGCTGGAGGCGGTCGCCGCGGCCCGGGAGGGCGTCCGCTGCCTGTCCGTCGCCTACCCCCAGGGCGGCGAGCCCCACCAGGACATCGCCGCACTGCGCGCCGTGCGCTCGCTGGCCGCCCGCTACCTGGACCCCGCGGTGGAGGTCTTCCCGGTCCTCCACGAGTTCATGGGGGTCTTCCCGCGGACCCCGGAGTACGCCGGCCTGCTGATCCTGCAGGGAGGCCTGCTGGCCCGGCTCGGCGGGGCGGCCAAGGTGGTCAGCAAGACGGTCCAGGAGGCGTACGGCATCCCCGACGCGGCCGCGAACGCCGCCGGCGTCCGCACCGCGGCCCTGGGCACCTCGGACCTGCTCGACTTCGTCCGGTACGACGAGTCGCGGGTCGCCGAGGAGCAGCACTGGATCGAGCGGGAGGTCGCCGAGCTCGTGGACCCCGTCCTGGCGGACGGCGACCTGTTCGCCGCCGTCGAGACGGCCTTCGCCGAGGGCCGGCTGGACATCCCGTTCAGCGCCAGCGTCCACGCCCGCTCCCGGGTGGTGCCCCGCCGCGACCGCGACGGCGCCATCCGCTACGCCGACAGCGGCTCGCTGCCCTTCTCCCGCGCGGTCCTCCGGCGCAACGCCGCCCTGCTGCGCGACCCGGAGGGGGCGCGGCCGCGGTCGCTGATCGACGCCGCCACCGCGGACATCCACTACTTCCTCGACAAAGAGAGCCGGCTCCCCCTCCGGGCGCCGTACGGCGCGAACTCCGACACCCCACCGAGGTACTGATGACGACCCGAGACCTGCCCCCGCAGCAGCCCGTCCCCGCCCCCGACCCCGAGGAGGGGAGGAGGGTCCTCGCCGACGACCGCGCGCACCTCTTCCACTCCTGGGCCGCCCAGGGCTCGGTCGCCCCCCTCCCGGTCGCGGGGGCCTCCGGCCGCCACTTCTGGGACTACGACGGCAAGCGCTACCTCGACTTCTCGTCCCAGTTCATCAACCTGAACATCGGCCACGCCCACCCCAAGGTGGTCGCGGCGATCAAGGAGCAGGCCGACCGCATCTGCATGGTCGCCTCCACCTTCGCCAACGACCGGCGCGGGGAGGCCGCGCGGCTGATCGCCGAGCTGGCCCCGGGCGACCTGAACCGCGTGTTCTTCACCAACGGCGGGGCCGAGGCCAACGAGCACGCCGTCCGGATGGCCCGGATGCACACCGGCCGCCCCAAGGTGCTGTCGGCCTACCGCTCGTACCACGGCGGGACCTCGACCGCGATCAGCCTCACCGGCGACCCCCGGCGCTGGGCCAACGAGCGGTCCGGCAGCGCCTCGGGGAACGTGGCCCACTTCTTCGGCCCCTACCTCTACCGCTCGCACTTCCACGCCGCCACGGAGGCCGAGGAGTCCGCGCGCGCCCTCGCCCACCTGGAGCAGGTGATCGCCTTCGAGGGTCCGTCCACCGTCGCGGCGGTCCTGCTGGAGAGCATCGTGGGGACCGCGGGCGTCCTCGTGCCCCCGCCCGGCTACCTGGCGGGCGTCCGAGCCCTGTGCGACCGGTACGGCATCGTCCTCATCGCCGACGAGGTGATGTCGGGCTTCGGCCGGGCGGGGGAGTGGTTCGCGATCGACCACTGGGGGGTCGTCCCCGACCTCATCACCTTCGCGAAGGGCGTCAACTCCGGCTACGTGCCCCTCGGCGGCGTGCTCATCTCCGACGCGATCCACGAGACGTTCCGCGACGTGCCCTACCCGGGCGGCCTGACCTACTCCGGGCACCCGCTCGCCTGCGCCGCCGCGGTCGCCGCCATCACCGCCATGAAGGAGGAGGGCGTCGTCGAGAACGCCGCCCGGATCGGCGAGGAGGTGATCGGCCCCGGCCTGCGCGAGATCGCCGGACGCCACCCCTCGGTCGGCGAGGTCCGCGGCCTCGGCGTCTTCTGGGCGGTCGAGCTGGTGCGCGACCGCGCGACGCGGGAGATGCTCGTCCCCTACGCGGCGGGCGGCGCCGAGACCCGGCCCGTGGACGAGGTCGTCGCCGCCTGCAAGGAGCGCGGCATGTGGCCGGTGTACAACTACAACCGCATCCACCTCGTGCCGCCGTGCACCATCACGGACGACGAGGCCCGGCAGGGGCTGGAGATCCTCGACGAGGCGCTGGAGGCAGCCGACCGGTACGCCGTCTGACGCACCGTCGGGAGCCGTGCCGCACGTCCCGTGCCCCGGGGCGCGCGGCACGGACCCCGGCCGCCCCCCTCCGGGGCGCGGGGTCCGGCCGGGCACGCGCCCGCCGCCTCCGGAGGGCCGTCCGGCCCGGCGGGGCGCGGCGGTCCGGCGGGGCCTTCGCCTGCGGACGCCGGGCCCGGCCGGTCCCACCTTCCGCCCCGCACGCCCGCACGCCCATACGCCTGCGCGCCCGGCATCCGACCGGTCCCGGCGGGCGGCCCGGTGCGGGGGCCGGTCACACCGCCAGCGGCCGGTCGGCGGGACGGACCGGGGCCGGCAGGTCCGTGCCGCCCGTCAGGTAGCGGTCCACGGCCGCCGCCGCCGACCGCCCCTCCGCGATCGCCCAGACCACCAGGGACTGCCCCCGGCCCGCGTCGCCCGCCACGAACACCCCCTCGGTGCCCGCGCCGAAGCCGGCGTCCCGGGCCAGGGTGCCGCGTGCGTCGAACCGCAGGCCCAGCTGCTCCACCAGGCCCCCGTCCCGCTCCGGTCCGCGGAAGCCGAGCGCCAGCAGGACCAGCTGCACCGGGACCGCCCGCTCCGTGCCGGGCCGCGGGCGCCTGCTGCCGGGCTCCGCCTCGGCCAGGTGGAGCGCCCGGACCCGGCCGACGGCGTCCCCCTCGAACCGCAGGGTCGACGCGGAGAAGACGCGCACGTCGCCCACCGCCCCGGGCGGCGGCAGGTCCGCGCCCGACGGCTCCCCGCCGGAGGCCGCCCCGCCGCGGTGCCCGGGACCGCCCGGGTCCGCCCCGCCGCAGGGGCCCGCCCAGCCCGGTCCCGGGCCCTGCGGCCCGGTGCCGTGCGGCAGGGCCAGCGCCCGTGCCTCCTCGTGCGCGGGGGAGACCCGGTACACCCGCGGGTACACCGGCCACGGCTCGTCCTCCGCCCGGTCCCCGCCCGGCCGCGGGTTGATGTCCAGCTGCACCACGGAGGCCGCGCGCTGCCGCAGGACCGTCCCCAGGCAGTCCGCGCCGGTGTCGCCCCCGCCGACGATCACCACGTCCCTGCCCTCGGCCGTGACCGGCGGCACCGCGAAGTCGCCCTCGCACACCCGGTTGGCCAGCGGCAGGTACTCCATCGCCTGGTGAACCCCGGCCAGCCCCCGGCCGGGCACCGGGAGCTCGCGGGGGTCGGTGGCTCCGACGGCGACCACCACCGCGTCGCTGCGCCGCAGCAGGTCGGCGGCGTCCAGGTCGGCCCCCACCCGCACCCCGGTCCGGAAGCGGGTGCCCTCCTCCCGCATCTGCCGGATCCGCCGGTCCAGGTGGCGCTTCTCCATCTTGAACTCGGGGATGCCGTACCGCAGCAGCCCGCCGACGCGGTCGGCCCGCTCGTAGACGGTGACGGTGTGCCCCGCGCGGGTCAGCTGCTGGGCCGCGGCCAGGCCCGCCGGGCCGGAGCCGACCACCGCGACGGTCCGGCCCGAGAGCCGCTCCGGCGGGCGGGCGGGGAGCGCCCCGCCCGCCCAGGCGTGGTCGGCGACGGCCACCTCCACGTCCCTGATCGTCACCGGGTCGGCGTTGATCCCCAGCACGCAGGCGGACTCGCACGGCGCGGGGCAGAGCCGGCCGGTGAACTCCGGGAAGTTGTCGGTCGCGTGCAGCCGCTCGCCCGCGGCCCGCCAGTCGCCCCGGGCGGCCAGCTCGTTCCATTCCGGGATCAGGTTCCCGAGCGGACAGCCGCTGTGGCAGAAGGGGATGCCGCAGTCCATGCAGCGGTCGGCCTGCGCCGCCACCACCGGCAGCAGCTCCTGGCCGGTGTGGACCTCGTTCCAGTCGGCGACCCGCTCCCGGACCGGGCGGCGCGGCAGCGGGCGGCGCGGGATGCTGAGGAAGCCCTTGGGGTCGGCCACGGCGGCCTCCGGGGGAGCGGGCGGAGTGGGGGAGTCCGGCCGCTGCCGGACCGGGCCCGCGAGCGGGGCACACCACGTCGTTCCGTCACGATACGCCCGTCATGCCGGAAATTCGACGGCCGGGACGCCCCTGCCCGGACGCCCCTGCCCGGACGCCCCTGCCCCGGGGCGGTGCGGCAGCGCGGGTGCGCGACGGTACGGTGTCCGGAGGGGGGCGCGCGCTCCCGCGCGGAACGGTTCGGGCGCCGGCGGGCGGGCCGGCGCCTCCCCGCCCGGACGCGCCGCCCGGCGCGGGGGCGGGAGGGGCGGAGGAAGGGGGAGGCCCTGTGAGGGCGTGCCTCCCGGATCCGCTGCCGAGCGGGCCGGGTGTGTCCGCCGCCCGCGGCGGGGCGGTGGACCCCGAGAGGTCCGGGCCGGGCGGAGGGATCCGGGAGGCGTTGCACCGGGCGCCCGCGGTCGGGGGGGAACGCGGGCACCCGGCGGTCCGGGGGTCACTGCAGGGGGTCGGTCCACCGGCCGGGGCCGGCCCTGCCGGCGGCGTCGCCGGAGAGGCCGTCCGCGGCGGGGGAGGTGCTGCCGGCGGCGGTGCCGGCCGGGTGCTGCGGGGCGGCGGTGAGCTCCAGGAGCCCGAGACCGAGGCCGAGATCCAGGCCGAGGCCGAGGCCGACGCCGAACCGGTCCGGGGCCGCGCGGCGGGGCGGCGGTCCGGCGGTCCGCGCCGGGAGCTCGCCGGTGTCCGTCACGGTCGTCTCCTTGCGGGCGGGGAAGGGGGAGGGCGTCCGATGTCCGGTCTTCCTGGACGAATCGTCCGACGAGATGGGACGTTATGTGCTCGCGGGGCGCCGGGCAAGCACATTCCGGCGCGCTTTCCGCCTCCGGTGCGGGAGAGCCGCCGCGACACCGCGACGGGGAGCCCCGGCGTCCCGCTCGCCGGGGGTCCCGCGCGTGCGCGTGCGGGCGGGGAGAGGGCGGGCGCCGACCCCGGCGGGCGCCGCGGACGCCGGGGCCGCGGCACCTTCGGGAGAGGGCCCGGCGGCGCCCGACGTGCGGGCGGCCGGACCCGTCCGGGTCCGGCCGCCCGCACGTCGCACCGGCCTCAGCCCACCGCCCGCTTGATGAGTGCGGCGATCCGCTCCTCGTCGTCGGCGCTCAGCCCGGCCAGGGCGTAGGCGGCCGGCCACATGGTGCCGTCGTCGAGCTTCGCCTGGTCGCTGAAGCCGAGCGTGGCGTACCGCGTCTTGAACTTCTGCGCGCTCTGGAAGAAGCAGACGACCTTGCCGTCCCTGGCGTACGCGGGCATGCCGTACCAGAGCCTCGGCGTGAGGTCCGGCGCGCTGGACCTGACGACGGCGTGGATGCGCTCGGCGAGCACGCGGTCCGCCTCCGGCATCTCGGCGATCTTCGCGCGCACCTCGCTCTCCCCGTCCGGCTTGGCCGCGCGCGAGCCGCGCCGCGCCGACGCCTTCAGCTCGCCGGCGCGCTCCTTCATCGCGGCCCGTTCCTCCTCCGTGAACCCGTCGTAGGTCCCGTCGGCCTTCTTCCCGGCCGCGCCGGTGCCACCGGCGGACGTCCGCGTGCTTCCCATCGCAGGTCTCCTCTCGTGACGTGCTCGACATGCTCGACGTGCTCGATGTGCGTGACGTGCTCGAAGCGCCCGGCCGGGGCCGCCCCCTGCCGGGGTCCGTCCCGGCGGCGGGCCGCTCCGTGACCGGCCTGCCGTCCGGGCGGGCGCGGTGGCGGCGCACACCCGCCGCCTGCGCACCGGCCGGCCGCGGTCACGCCGGCTGCGGTTCGGCGGCCGGCGCCTCCCGGCATCCTGCCGGTCCGGCCGCCCGTTCCGCCACGTGCGGCGGCACACCCGCCGCTGCGGCGGCGGCCGCCGGGGCCGCCGCCCCGCGCCGGTACGCGCCGGGCGGCGTGCCCACCAGCTCGGTGAAGCGGGTGCCGAAGACGCCCGGCGACCGGTAGCCGACCAGCGAGCGGACCTCGGCGACGCCGAGGTCGCCGCGGCGCAGCAGCGCCGCCGCACGCTCGATGCGACGCGCCGTCAGCCAGGCGTACGGCGACGCGCCGTAGGCGAGCCGGAACCGGCGCCCGAGCTGCCCGGGCGGCATGCCCGCGTCGCGGGCGAGCGCCTCGACGTCCAGCGGCCGCGCGTACTCCCGGGTGATCCGGTCGCGGACGCGGCGCAGCCGTGCCAGGTCTGCCAGGAGCATCGCCTCGGCGCGTGCGCGCCCCCATGCGGGATGGCACATGCGGGAACTCCCTTGCGTCGGTGTCCGCGGGCCCCGGGCCGCCCGGTGGGGTGGGCGGCGGGGTGCCCGCGGGTGGGGATGGGACGCCCGCCGGTGGGGGCGGGGCGGGGGCGGCCGCCGGGGGCGCTTCCGCCGCCGGCGCGACCGGCGTGACCGGCAGGGTCGGCCCGGCCCGGCGCCCGGTCACCGGACGGCTCAGCGGAGCTCCTGGAGGCGGACCAGGTTGCCCGCCGGGTCGCGGAAGGCGCAGTCGCGGATGCCGTACGGCTGCTCGGTCGGCTCCTGGACGACCTCGGCGTCGCCGGCCTGCAGCTTCTCGAAGGTGCCGTCGAGGTCCCGGGTGGCCAGCAGGATCCAGCCGTAGGTGCCCTTGGCCATCATCTCGCGGATGGTGCGGCGCTCGTCCTCGGTGACCCCGGGGTCGGCGGCCGGCGGGGCCAGCAGGATGGACGTGTCGGGCTGGCCGGCGGGGCCGACCGTGATCCAGCGCATCCTGCCCTGCCCGACGTCGCTGCGGACCTCGAAGCCGAGGGTGTCGCGGTAGAAGGCCAGGGAGGCGTCCGGGTCCTCGTGCGGGAGGACGCTCGTGTGAATGGTGATGTCCATGGCCATCACGGTAGGCGCGGCACGGTGGTCCGCGCTTCTCCGTTCCTGACCGGTCCGGCCCGCCCTCCCCGGCCGGCTCCCCGCCCCTTGCCCGCCCGGGACCCGGGCGGGCAAGGGGCGGGGCCCCCGGCCGGCGGTGACGCCGGCCGGGGGCCCCTGGGTGCGGTCGGTCCGCGGCGCTCCCGCGGACGTCGGCGCGGACGTCAGCCGTCGGACTCCGGCGACGGGATGAAGGCGCCCGGCACGTCCGCCGGTGCGAAGATCCTGTCCTCGCCGGGGTACGGCTTCCTCCACCCGTGCGTCTGGTACCACGTGAAGTGGTCCATCTGCGCGGGGTTCGCGAAGTCGGGGACGGCGTTCGGCCCGGTCAGCCGCTGGTGCGACTTCCACCGGTCCCACTCCGCCGCGACCTGCCGCCTGTCCGCCGGCACGCTCGCCGACGGGGCGGCCGCCGCACGGCGGTTCTGCGGCGCCGCGGTGTCCGGGCCGCAGGCCGGCTGGGTCCTGAGGCCGTCGGTCAGCGGGATCCGGTTGGGCAGCGCGGTGAACGGCGTGCCGTCCGGCTGCCGGGTGAACGCCCCCTCCATCGGGCTGGCCGCGCTGTCCTTCTGGTTCATCGGGTGGATCCCGAGGATCTGCTCGATGGTGCGGATGATCGTGATCTGCGAGTAGTAGTGGCTGTCGACGGCGCCGTGCCGGGCCCAGGGGCTGATGATCTGGACCGGGGCGCGGTGGCCGTCGACGTGGTCGAGGCCCGCCTGGGAGTCGTCCTCGACGACGAAGACCGCCGAGTCCTTCCAGTACGGGCTGTGCGAGATCTCGTCGACCAGCCGGCCGACCGCGAGGTCGTTGTCCGCCACCTGGGCCGCCGCGCTCGCCGGGCCGCCGGTGTGGTCGTTGGAGAGCCAGAACATGTTCAGGTCCGCCGGACCGTTCTTCTCGAAGTCCTGCTTCCAGACCTCGTACTTGTAGACGTCCGGGACGTCGAGGTCGAACATGGGGAAGCCGGGCGCCGAGACCGCGTTGAGCGACGGGATCGCCGAGCCCGTCCGGATGGGGTACGCGGAGGGCCGGCCGGTGGCCGCCATGTCCTTGGCGTCGCAGTACAGGTTCTGCCAGGACGCCCCCGCCGGCTTGCTCTCGAACGACTGGAACTCGCCGAAGTCCCGCACGCTCCTCCCGGCCGCCTGCGCGCCGGTCCAGAGGAAGCCGGACCGCTGGTGTCCGAGGGCGTCGTTCTCGGTGTCGTAGCTGCGCTGGTACGCGCCGGCCGAGGACTCGGTGTACTCCGGGTCGTCGGCCTGCATCAGCCAGTTGTGCCCCTCGGCGGAGTTCGTGCCGACGTCGTACGTGTTGTCGTACAGCCCGAACTGCCGCGCCAGCGCGTGCTGGTTCGGCGTCACGTTCTCGCCGAACTGCGTCAGCGACGGGTCGCCGTCGCCCTGCGGCATGTCGCCGAAGACCTGGTCGTAGGTCCGGTTCTCCTTGACGACCAGGAAGACGTGCCTGATCGTCGACGGGTCCCCGAGCCGCTTCGGCACCGGTACCGGCCTGGCGCCGCCCCCGTGCCCGGCGAGCTCCACGGAGCCGGCGGTCCAGCCGTTCTGCCGGAAGACCTTCGCCGTCAGGGACCTGATGCCGCGGTCGTCCGGCAGCGTGAACCACTGCACGCTCGACGTGGTGTCGTGGGTGCCGTGCCCGGCGGGGTTGTTCGGGCGGCGGGCGTCGATGCCGCGGGTGTTGGAGACCAGCACCCGGTCGCCGACGGTCGTGACCTCCGCGGGGAAGTAGTCCGTCGGGAGCAGGCCGACGTAGCCCACCGGCTCCTGCGGGCCCTTGTACCGGTAGACGGCGACCGCGTCGGCTCGGCCGAGCGTCACCAGGAGGCGGCCGTCGTCCGTGAGCGCCACGGCGGTGGGCTCGTAGCCCACCGACGCCTCCGGCCACGGCCGGGTGTCGATGGTCTGCACGACCCTGCCCTTGCCGGTGTCGATGACCGACACGTCGTCGGAGGCCGTGTCGGTGACGAACAGGGCCCCGCCCTTGGCGTACAGGGCGGTGGGGTGCAGGCCGACGTCGATGCCCGTGGGGGCCGCGTCCGGGTGCGCCAGGTCGATGACGCTGACCGTGCCGGTGGTGGCGGCGCCGGTCCGGGGGTCGGCCGGCACCTGGGTGCCGTACGAGTCGATGGTCGTGTCACCGGGCCTCGCCGGACGGCCGCCCTCGTTGCCGACGTAGAGCCGGTCGCCGACGAGGGCCATGCCGCGGGGCGCGTTGCCCACGGGCCAGCTCCGCCGGACGGCCCCGGTCGCCGCGTCGATGGCGACCACCCGGTTCTGGCCGTTGACCGCGGCGTACACGGTGGAGCCGTCGGGCGAGAACACCGCCCGGCCGACGAGCGCGCGCCTGGAGCCGTCCGCCGGAATGGTGACGGGCCTCGGGTCGGAGACCGTGCCGTCCGGGCCGACCGTGAACCTGGTGTACCCGTCGGTCTGGCCCAGCCACAGCTGCCTGCCGTCGGGCGAGTACACGGGGCCCTCCTGGCCCACGGCGTTGCTGCCGAGGCGGGGCTGCGACGACGCGGCGGCGCCGACGACCTGCTGCACCCGCCGGGTCCTCACGTCGACGACGGCCAGCGCACTCCCGCCGTCGGCGAGCGAGGCCGCGAGGTGGGTGCCGTCCGGGCTGACCGAGGACGACATGATCTTGCCGTTGTCGATGACGAGCCGGTCGCCGTACGGGGCGATGTACTGGTCGCTGGAGACGACCCGCCCGTCGCGGGTGACCTGGCCGACCTGGTCGGTGCCGAACCGGTGCGTCCGGGCGTAGCCGACGCCGGCGGTGGCGGCGAGGACCACCGCGGTGGCGGCCGCCGTGAGGGTGGTCCGGCGGCCGGCGCGTCCGCCGCGCGACCCGGCCCGGACCGGCCGGCGGTTGCGGGTTACCTGCATGGGGTCATCCCTTCGAGAGGCGGAGCAGTCCGACGGTGCCGTCGAACTGCCAGAGCGGGTTCGGCGCGTCCCCGGCCGGGGTCCGCACCAGGAAGTAGCCGTTCACCTCCTTCGGTCCGTCGCCGTCAGCGACGAACCGCCCGTCCGAGGTGACGTCGAGCTGGTAGACGGCCGTCCCCGCGGCCTCGGCGCCGGGGAGGTGCCAGGTGACGACGCAGCGCCAGTCGTTGCCCGGCCCCCGGGCCGCGGCCCGGCCGACGCCCCTGGTGCACGCCGCCGTGGTCCGCAGCTGCGCCTCGGTGACGTCGGGGCGGTTGAGCTGCCCGGTCTGCAGGCGGTAGAGGTGGGCGAACGCCGTGGCGACCGACCGCTCCACCTCGTCCCGCCCGATCCCGGAGCCCGGGGACGGGACCGCCGCGGTGACGGCCGCGACCGTGAGCGCGGCCAGTCCGGCCGCCGGCAGGAGCCCGACGGCGGCCGCGCGGAGCCCGGTGCCGTCGTGGGCCGGGCCGGTGAAGTCGCGCCGCAGGAAGAGCAGGTGGGCCGACGCGGTCGCGGCCACGGCCCACCCCAGGCCGACCGCGGTGGACACCAGGATCGGGCCGGCCTGCACCGGGCTGGTGAACAGGCCGTTCCAGGCGGTGAAGGCGTAGCCGGGCAGGGCGAGGCGCACGGCGGCGGGCAGCGGCAGCATCTGGGCGAGCTGCATCGCGAGCGCGACGAGCGCGGGCAGCAGCAGCCCCGTCGGGGACCGTCCCAGCGCGACCGACCCGAGCAGCCCGACCGCGGCGAGGGCCAGGGTCGGGGCCAGGACGGAGACCCAGGCGAGGAGGACCGCCCAGGCGGCGTCCGCCGGGGCCAGCAGGTGGCCGTCGAGGCCGACCAGCGGGCGGTCGCCGGCCGACGCGATCCCGCCGGCCGTACCGGAGCAGGCCAGGCCGGCCACGAGCAGCAGGACGACGGTGAGGCCGGCCAGTGCCTTCCCGGCGAAGACCCGCCGGGGCGACCGGACCGCCACGAGCAGGTGGCGCCAGGTGCCGAGCCGGTCCTCGGAGGCGAACACGTCGCCGGCGACCACGGAGGCCAGCAGCGGGAGCACCCAGGTGCCCGCGAAGCCGAGCACCACCAGCGGCCCGGCCCATCCCGTGGCGTGCATCCAGCGGCCGAAGAGGGTGTCGACGGGGAGCGGGCCCTGCCGGCCCACCGCGGCGACGAAGAGCCCCGGCACGGTCCAGCAGGCGAGGAGCAGCAGGCGGATCCGCCACTGCGAGACCAGCTTGACCAGCTCGAAGCGGTAGACGCGCACCACCGGGACGCGGCGTCCGCCGGCGGTGCGGACGTCGGCGGCGGCCGCGGTCACCGGCCGGCCTCCTGCTGCCCGGTGAGGGCGAGGAACGCGGCCTCGAGCGGCGGTACCACGGGTGCGAGCCCCCGCACCGCGACACCCGCGTGCACGAGCCGCGCCACCAGTGCGTCGAGGGCGGGCACCGGCGCGCGCACGACGAGCGCCCCGGCGCCGCGCCGCGGCCCGGCGTCGTCGACGACCCGCACCCCGGCGGTGCCGGCCGCCAGCCGGTGGGCGGTCCGCGGGTCGGAGGTGAGCAGCCGGTAGTCGAGTTCACGGTTCTCGGCGGCCAGCTTCTCCGGAGGGCCGGAGAAGACCACCCGTCCGGTGGCGACGACGGTGACCTCGGCGCACAGGGCCTCCAGGTCGTCCATCCGGTGGCTGGAGAGCACGACGGCGGTCCCGTCCGCCGCGAGGCGGGTGAGGACGCCGTGGACGTGCCTCGCGCCGGCCGGGTCGAGGCCGTTGGAGGGCTCGTCGAGCACGAGCAGCCGGGGCCGGGTGAGCAGGGCGGCGGCGAGTCCGAGCCGCTGACGCATGCCCAGGGAGAAGCCGCGGGCGCGGTCGTCGGCGACATCGGTGAGCCCGACCTGGCCGAGCACGTCGTCGATCCCCGCCGTCCGGGCGTCGGGGCCGCGGAGGGCGGCCAGCGCGGCGAGGTTCTGCCGGGCGGTGAGCGAGGGGTAGAGGCCGGGCCCGTCCACGAAGCCGGCGACACCGTCGGGAGCGGCGGGCGCCCGCCCGACCGGCGTCCCCAGGACCTCCAGGCGGCCGCCGTCGGGGGCGGCCAGGCCCAGCAGGAGGCCGAGCAGTGTCGTCTTGCCGGCGCCGTTCGGTCCGACCAGTCCGTGGATCCGGCCTGGGGCCACGTCCAGGTCGACGCCGTCGAGGGCGACGACGTCGCCGAAGCGCTTGGTGATCCCACGGGCCCGGACTGCGGGGAGCGTCTCCATCAGTCCCTCCTTTCGAACCACCAAGGAACGTAGGGAGGGCACACGACGCAGGCGGGGGTGGCGGGTTGAACGCTCGTGGAACGGGAGACGACCGTCACGGCAGCGGCAGCGCCGCCGCCGACGCCGCCGCCGACACCGGCCCCGCCACGGCGCGGCTCGTCGACGGCCTGAGCGGCACGGTCCTGTCCGCGGCGGCCGCCGGACACCCCGGCCGGACCCTCCGCGTCGGCGGGGCCCCGGCCGGTCAGGCGGACCCGGACCGCCGCCTCGCCCGGCGCCTGCCGCCCGTCGTCGCGGCCGTCGCGGCCGTCGCCACCGTCGCCGGGGTCCTGCTGCTCCTCGCCCAGCGCGCGCCCCGGTCGTCGCCCTCGAGGCCGCCCTCATGGACCCCGTCCCGGTCGGCGCCGCCGTCGCGGTCCTCACCGCGGTCCTCTCCCGGGGGCGGGGGCGGGGGCGGGGGCGGGGGCCGGACCCGGTCGCGCACGCCGTCCGGGCCGTCGGAGAGGAGACTGGAGGGGTGAAGCTTCCCGCGGGTGTCCCGTACAGCCCCCCGCCGTGCCCCGGGCCGGCGGCGGGGGCGGACGTGTTCCGGGAGGTCTTCGCCGCCCTCGGCCTCGGCGTGTGCCTGGTGGACGCGGGCGGCGCGGTCCTCCTGGGCAACCCGGCCGCCGAGCGCCTGCTGGGCCGTCCGCCCGGGGGACTGGCCGGCCGGGACCTCCAGGACGTGGCGGGGACGGGCCGCCGGCCGGGGGACCGCCCGGCCGGGACCGCGTGCCGCCTGCGGGACGCCCTGCGCGAGGGACGGGCCGCCAGGTGCGACGAGGACGTGTTCCTGCGCGCGGACGGCGCGCCGCTGGAGGTCATGTGGACCTGCACCCCGCTGTCCCCGGCGTCCCCGGACGGCGGCGCGGTGGTGGCCTTCCAGGACGTCACCGCCCGGCGGGACGAGCGGGCGCGGCACGAGGCGCTGCTCGCGAGCGGGGAGCGGGCACTGCAGCGCGCCGAGGACGTGAACGCCGCGCTGGCCTGGTTGGCCGAGGTGACCATGGAACTGGTGTCGGCGGCGGACACGGAGGAGAGGCTGGGGCGGCTGGCGCGGCTGCTGGTGCCGCGTCTGGCCGACCGGGCGGCGCTCGACCTGGTGGCCGAACCCGGCCTGGTCCGGAGGGCCGCCTGCGCGGACCGTTCCGGAGCCGCCGGGCCGGTGTCCGCCAGCGGCGCACCGCAGCAGTTCCGGGTCCCCTCCTCCGAGCCGCTGGGCCGGGTGCTGCTCGGATCCGGCACGCAGCAGTCCGCCCCGGGCGCGGCCGGACCGGGCGGCGGCCCCCCGGCGCCTCCGGCGCCCCCGGTCCCCTCGCCCCCCGTCCGGTGGCAGGAGCAGCCCGGTCTCGGTGCGGCGGTCGCCCTGGTCGTGCCCCTGCGGTTGCGCGAGCACACCTACGGGGCGATGACGCTGGCCCGCACCGGTTCCGGCCGTGCCTTCACCCCGGCGGAGGTGGAACTGGCCGAGGAGGTGGGCCTGCGGGCCGCGCTCACCCTGGAGAACGCGCGCCTGTACGCGGAGCAGGCCGACATCGCCGCGACGCTCCAGCGCAGCATGCTCACCGACCTGCCGCCCGTCGAGGGGCTGGAGCTGGCCGCCCGCTACCGGCCCGCAGGGCGCAGCGCGGAGATCGGCGGGGACTGGTACGACGCCTTCCCGCTGCCCGGCGGACCCCTGGCCCTGGCCGTCGGCGACGTCGCCGGCCACGACCTGCAGGCCGCCACCCGCATGGGCGCGCTCCGCAACATGCTGCGCGCCCTGGCCGTGGACCGCCCCGAACCCCCCGGAAGCACCCTGCACCGCCTGGACACGGTCATGAGCCACCTGGACGCGGCCGACTCGGCCACCGCGGTCTACGGCCACCTGCACCGTGAGGCCGCCGGCGCCTGGCGGTTCGACTGGTCCAGCGCGGGCCACCCGCCGCCCCTGCTCGTCCGCCCCGACGGCCGCACCGCCCTGCTGGCCGAGGGGCACGGGGCGCTGCTCGGGATCCTCCCGGACATCCCGCGCCTCACGGCCGTCGTCCCCCTGCCGCCGGGCGCCACACTGCTCCTCTACACCGACGGCCTGGTCGAGTCGCGCCTGCGGCCCCTGGACACCGGCCTGGAGCGCCTGCGGCGGGAGGCCGCCGTGCTGGCCGGCCTGCCCCTCGGCGAGCTGTGCACCGCCCTGATGGACTCCCTGGGCACCGCCGACGACGACGTCACCGTCATCGCCGTGCGCGTGCCCGCCGGGGGATGACGGGCGACCGCCGCGCCCGATCCCGCGCCCGATCCCGGCGCTGTCGGCCGCCGGGCCGCCCGGTACGGCGCGCCGGCGGGCGGATCCCTGCGGCCCACGGGCCGGGTGCCCGCCCGCGCGCCGGGGACCTCGGGGAACGCCGCGGGAAATCCTCCGGCCGACTCAGCGGCGTGCTACCGTGGTCCCAGTTGCAGTTGTGGTTCCCATGAACTTGTGTGTGCGCCTGCTGGTTGTGACCACCCAGGCGCACTTTTGTTTTCCGAGGTTCTTTCTCGGCGGGGCGATCATCACGGCGACGCGCGGGACCGCACGGTGCGGCCCTGCGGCACTGCCCCGAAGGAGAGAACATGGCCACCGGTACCGTCAAGTGGTTCAACGGCGAAAAGGGCTTCGGCTTCATCGAGCAGGACGGCGGCGGCGCCGACGTCTTCGCCCACTACTCCAACATCAACGCCCAGGGCTTCCGTGAGCTGCAGGAGGGCCAGAAGGTGGAGTTCGACGTGACGCAGGGCCAGAAGGGCCCGCAGGCCGAGAACATCACCATCCTCTGAACCAGGGATGACGCGTGGCGCAGGCCACGCACCCGTCGCGGGCCCGCACTCCGGTGCGGGCCCGCGCACCGTGCCCGGGGGACCGGCCGGCCGGCGTCCGCCGCCGCCGCCCTCCCGGGCGCAGCCCGGCCCCGCGCCGCTCCCGGCGCCGGGAGGCCGGCGCCGGGCCCGCGGCCCGCCGCACACCGGTGACCCCGCCGGGGCCCCGCGCGTCCGCGCCGCACACCGCGGCGGCCGCACAGCGCCGCCGCCGTCCTCTGCACGAGAAGCATTCCGTACGGCTCCAACCGTCCACGCTTCGCCCCATTCACGGCCGTTCCTGCCGAGTTCCGCGTGCCGCATTCCGTGGATTCCTCCTCGACACGCGCGGTCATCGAGGAGAACTCCGCATGAATCGCGACCGCACCCCCCGATCGCCCGACCGCTTCCGCCGGAACCGCGCCGGCGGCCCGGGCTCCGGCTCCGCTCCCCGCCCCGCCTCCGGCCGGGCCCCCGAGCGCCGCCGGGCCCCCGCCCCGCAGGGCGACTTCGCGGTGCCGGTGTCCACCACGCCGCCCCTGCCGCCGGTGGACGCCTTCAGCGACCTCGAGATGCCCGCGCCCCTGCTGGCCGCCCTCACCCGCCAGGGTGTGACCACGCCCTTCCCCATCCAGGCGGCGACCCTGCCCGACGCCCTGGCCGGCCGCGACGTGCTGGGGCGCGGCCGCACCGGCTCCGGCAAGACCCTCGCCTTCGGGCTCGCGATGCTCGCGCGCACCGCAGGGCGGCGCGCCGACGCCCGGCGCCCCCTCGCCCTGGTCCTCGTGCCGACGCGCGAGCTGGCCCAGCAGGTCACCGACGCCCTCACCCCGTACGCCCACGCGGTGCGGCTGCGGCTGACCACCGTCGTCGGCGGCATGTCGATCGGCCGGCAGGCGCAGGCCCTGGGCCGCGGGGCGGAGGTCGTCGTCGCCACGCCGGGACGGCTCAAGGACCTCATCGACCGCGGCGACTGCCGGCTGGACCAGGTCCGCACCACCGTCCTGGACGAGGCCGACCAGATGACCGACATGGGCTTCATGCCGCAGGTCACCGCGCTGCTGGACCAGGTGCGGCCCGACGGGCAGCGGATGCTGTTCTCCGCCACCCTCGACCGCAACGTCGACCGCCTGGTGCGCACCTACCTCACCGACCCGGTCACCCACTCGGTCGACCCCACGGCCGGTGTGGTCAGCACGATGGAGCACCACCTGCTGCACGTCGAGGACGCGGAGAAGGGCGACGTCGCCACCCGCATCGCGGCCCGCGACGGGCGCGTGATCATGTTCCTGGACACCAAGCGCGCCGCCGACCGCATGGTGCGCCACCTGCTCGCCAGCGGCGTGCGCGCCGCGGCCCTGCACGGCGGCAAGTCCCAGCCGCAGCGCACCCGGACCCTGACGCAGTTCCGCGAGGGCCGCGTCACCGCCCTGGTCGCCACCGACGTCGCGGCGCGCGGCATCCACATCGACGGCCTGGACCTGGTCGTCAACGTGGACCCGCCGGCCGACCACAAGGACTACCTGCACCGCGGCGGCCGCACCGCCCGCGCGGGCGAGTCCGGCACCGTGGTCACCCTCGTCCTGCCGCACCAGCGCCGCGGGACGACCCGGCTGATGGCCGACGCCGGCGTCACCGCGCGCACCGCGCGCGTCCGGCCCGGCGACGCCGAACTCGCCCGCATCACCGGGGCCCGCACCCCCAGCGGCGTCCCGGTCACCGTCGCCGAGCCCGCCCCGGCCCCGAGCGCGACCCGCCGCCCGGCCGGCTCCGGCGGGCGCCGCGGCGGACGCGGCAACGGCGGACGCGGCGGCAGCAACGGCAGCAACGGAAGCAGCAACGGCAACGGCAACGGCAACGGCGGGCGCCGCTCCCCGGGAGCCCGCCGCTCGTCCCTCGCCGCCTGAGAACCCGCAGCCCCGGAGGGGTGGCGGTCCCGAAGCCGGGACCGCCACCCCTCCGGCGTCCTCCGGTCCGTCCGGTGTCGTCCGGCCCCTCGCCCCTCCGGCCCCTCGCCCCTCCGGCCCGTCCCGGTGCGTCGCCGGACGAGGTGAACGTTTGCGTTTCGATCGGGCGAGGGGGTAGCGTCCCATGTGAACGAAACAGTTTCGTTCACAAAGTGTTTCCGCACGTGCGCAGCGGTGCCGGCCGGGAGCCCGGCTCCGGGCCCCGGCCGCTGCGGCATCCGCCGCTGCCACGGCGGCACCCGTGTGCGCGGTGACGGCAGACCGCCGGACCGCACGACCCCTTTCGAAGGGAAACCCGCATGTCAACGTCCACCGCCACAGGCGCCACGGCCGTCTCGGCCCAGGGCCGCGGCGGATCCCGGCACCGGTGGCTCGTCCTGGGCATGATCGCCCTCGCGCAGCTGATGGTGGTGCTCGACGCCACCATCGTGAACATCGCGCTGCCCTCGGCCCAGCAGGACCTCGGCTTCAGCAACGACAGCAGGCAGTGGATCGTCACCGCCTACTCCCTCGCGTTCGGCAGCCTCCTGCTGATCGGCGGCCGCATCGGTGACTTCTTCGGCTACCGCCTCACGTTCACGGTGGGACTCGTCGGGTTCGCCGCCGCCTCCGCCCTGGGCGGAGCCGCCGGGAACTTCGAGGTCCTCGTCACCGCCCGCGCCCTGCAGGGCGTCTTCGGCGCGCTGGTGGCGCCGGCGTGCCTGTCGCTGCTCAACCTCACCTTCACGGAGCCCCGGGAGCGCGCCAAGGCGTTCGGCATCTACGGCGCCGTCGCCGGCATGGGAGCCGCGGTCGGCCTGCTGCTGGGCGGCCTCCTGACGCAGCACCTGGACTGGCGCTGGTGCCTCTTCGTGAACGTCGCGATCGCCGTCCCCGTCCTGGCCGGCGCGCTCGCGCTGCTCAAGGGCAACGACCGCGCCGACGAGCGCCCCGCCCTGGACGTGGCGGGCGCCCTGCTGGTCACGGCCGGGCTGTTCTCCGTCGTGTACGGCTTCGCCAACGCCGAGACCAAGGACTGGGGGCACCCGGGCACCTGGGGCTTCCTCGCCGCCGGCGTCGTCCTGCTGGCCGCGTTCGCCTGGTGGCAGACGCGCGCCGCCCACCCGCTGCTGCCCATGCGCATCCTGCTCGACCGCGACCGGGCCGCCTCGTTCCTCTCGCTGCTCGTCGCGGGGGCCGCGATGTTCGCGGTCTTCCTCTTCCTGACCTACTACCTCCAGCAGAACCTCGCCTACAACCCGGTGAAGACCGGTGAGGCGTTCCTGCCGATGGTCGCCGGCATCATGATCACGGCGGTCGGCGGCAACGCGCTCCTCGGCCCGCGCGTCTCGCCGAAGATCCTCGTCCCGGCCGGCATGGCCCTCGCCGCCGTCGCGCTGGCGATGCTCACCCGGCTCGACATGGACAGCCACTACGCGAGCGACATCCTGCCCCCGCTGTTCCTCATGGGCCTCGGCATGGGCGTGCTCTTCTCGTCCGCGATGAGCCTCGGCACCGCCGGCGTCGACCCGGCCGACGCCGGCGCCGCCTCCGCCAGCGTCAACGTGGTGCAGCAGGTCGGCGGCTCGATCGGGACGGCGCTGCTGTCCACCATCGCCGCCCGGGCGGCGGAGTCCTACCTGGAGGGGAAGCGCCCCTCCCCGCAGGTGCTCGCCCAGGCGGGCATCGAGAGCTACTCGGCCGCGTTCTGGTGGGCGGCGGGCCTGTTCGCCGTCGGCGCCCTCATCGCGGCCGTGCTGTACCGCCGCGGCGTGCCCGAGGCCGCCCGCACGCAGGGGCCCGTCGTGCACATGTGACCGCCCGACGGTGTCCGGCCGGGCCCGCACGGCCCGGCCGGACACCCCCTCCGGGCCGGCGCCCGCCAGGGCGCCGGCCCGGAGACGTGCCGGACTCACCGCCGCCACGTGTGATAAGGATCACCGCCATGACCAGCTCCACGCCCCCCGCCGCCCCGGGGGACCGCTACTCGCGCCTGCCCAAGGAGCGCGAGCACGACCTCTACGACGCCGTCCTGCAGGTCCTCAGGGACGTCGGCTACGAGGGGCTCACCATGGACACCGTGTCCGTCCGGGCCCACGTCAGCAAGGCCACCCTCTACCGCCGGTGGCACAGCAAGAGCCGGCTCGTGGTCGCAGCGCTGCGCCACGCGGAGCCCGCGAAGATCTCCACGGTCGACACCGGCTCGCTCCGGGGCGACCTCCACGAGGTGGCCAGGAGGGTCACCGACCGCGCGGTGGAGTCCGGCGCCCTGCTGAGCGCGGTCTGCCACGCCATGCGCACCGACGAGGAGCTGGCGCGGACCCTGAGGGAGACCCTCTTCGACACCGAGGCGGCCGCCCTCGCTGCGATGGCCCGGCGCGCGGTCGACCGCGGCGAGGCGGACCCCGCCGCCCCCGCCCTGCCCTACTTCCCGCAGCTGGTCGTCGCCCCCGTCCTGACCGCCACCCTGCTCCAGGGCGAGGAGTGCGACGCCGGTCAGCTGCAGGCCTACTTCGACGCCGTCGTGCTGCCCGCCGTGCTCCTCCCCGGCTGACGCACGGCCGCGGGCCGTGCGGGGCGGGCGGGCCCTCGCGGTCGGAGCGCTGGGGCCTGTGCGAGGGTGTGACGGCGGCCGGCTGCGATTCCCCGCCGGCGGCCGGTCGGTGGGGAGGCGACCGGCCGCCGGCGGCCGCTCACCGGTGGGGGGACGGGGTGCCCGTCCGGCGCAGGTGGGCCTCGATCAGGGCGAAGGTGGCTTCGGGCTGTTCGATCTGCGGAAGGTGGCCCGCCTCGGGGATGACCTCGAGTCGGCCGTCGCCGAAGGCGTCGGCGTACGCCGCGCCGTAGGCGGGGGTGACGATGCGGTCGCTCCCGCCCCAGAGCAGGAGGGCGGGCGCCCGGACCTGTCCGAGCCGGCTCAGCAGTCCGGGGTCGTGCATGTAGGGGTCGCCGGCGAGGATGCGCATGGTGGCCATGTTGGCCCGCCTGCGTGCGAGCTCCTCGACCGGGACGTCGGCCGGGTCGAGGTGGTACCGGTCCGGGTCGTGCCAGGAGTGCTCCGCGACGCCGCGGGCGTCGAGGGCGAAGACGTCGGTGATCGGCTCCGTCTCGACCTGCACGCCGACGGCGTCGATCAGGACGAGGCCGGTGATCGTTCCCGCGCTGTCGCGTACGGCCATCTCGGCGGCCGTCCAGCCGCCGAGCGAGGAGCCGACGACGAGAACGTCGCGCAGTCCGCGTTCGTGCAGGTGGTGGAGGTAGGCGAGGGCGAGGTCGCCGATGCCGGTGAGCCATGCGGGGCGGTGGGTGCCGTCCCAGCCGGGGTGCACGGGCGTGATGGTGTGTGCGGTGCGGGAGAGATGCCGGGCGATGCCGGCGACCGTGGCGCGGCCTCCGCCGCCGTGCAGGATGAGGACCGGCCTGCCGGTTCCGGCCTCGTCCAGCGTGAGGGACAGGTCGGCGTGTGTGGCTGATGCGTCTGTGGGCATGTCCCCAGCTTAACTAAACATATTTAAATAAGCTAGCTTGGTCGTGGCGTAGACTGGCTCCGTGCACAGTGAGCTGCAAGAACTCGGCAGAGCGGTCAAACACGCCCAGTACCGACAGCACCGGGCCCTCGACAGCGCGCTCTCCGCCGTCGGCACGACGCTGGCCCAGTGGGACGCGCTGCGCGCGATCAGCCGCTCACCCGGGGCATCGGCCCGCGAGCTGGCCGCGGCGACGTTCCAGACCGAGCAGGCCTTCGGAACGCTCGCCGGCCGCCTCACGGCCCAGTCCCTCGTCGAGCGCCGACCGGGACACGGCCGACGCATCGAGCACCATCTCACGCCCGCCGGCGAGCAGCTCCTGGCGGCCGGCCACGCGGTTGCCGACGAGGTGCTCGCCGCCTGCTTCTCGGCCCTGCCCGACGCGGACCGCGCAACCCTGCTCGACCTGCTCCGGCGCCTCACCGCAGAACGGGACGCGTAGACCCGCCGCAGGCACACCTCGTGCGTGCCTCCCGCCCCCGCCACCCGTCGGGCGACCGCCTCGGGGCAGCCCGGAACCGGCGGGCCGGCGAGTGCCCCGGCGGTCCTGCTCCTTCCGGTCGGCGGCCCGGTCCTTCCTCCACCGGGCACCGGAGGGGAACCGCCGGCTCACTCCTCCGGACTGATCCCGCAGCCTCCGGGGGAGCGGGCCGCACGCGCCGACCGGCAGGAGCGGCCCGACGGACGTCCGCCGCCCGCCGGCGAGCCGCCCACGCGCCCCCGCGACGTCCTGCCGGATCCCGCACCCGGCAGGCACGGGACCGCACCGTCGACCACGACGTCGCACAGGCCCTAGCCGGACACGTGGAGCACGACCTTGCCCCGGCGGTGCTCCCGGGCGAGGGCCTCGTAGCCGGCGCGGGCCTCGGAGAGCGGCAGGACCCGGTCCACGGCCGGGGTGAGCCGCCCCTCGTCGATGAGCCGGCCGACGGACCGCAGCCCCGCGGAGTCGGGCTCCACCACGAAGAAGACGCCCCGGACGCCGTGCCGCGCGGCCTCCTGCGGGTCCGGTGGCTCCGCGATGCCGACCAGGACCCCGCCCGGCCGCAGCACGGCCCACGAACGCGCCAGCGTGGCCCCGCCGGCCAGGTCGACGACCACGTCCACGTCGCCGACGTGGTCCTCGAAGTGCCCGTGCGCGTAGTCCACGACCCTCGTGGCGCCCAGCCCCCGGACGAAGTCCAGGTCCGCGGCGCCCGCCGTGGCGGTGACCTCGGCGCCCAGGGCGGCGGCGATCTGCACCACGAACGAGCCGACGCCCCCGGCGCCGCCGTGCACCAGGACGTGCTGCCCCGCCCGCAGTCCGGCGTGGTCCACCAGCGCCTGCCAGGCGGTGAGGCCGGCCAGGGGGGCGGCGGCCGCCCGGTCGTGGTCCACGGCGGCGGGCTTGGGGGCGAGGATGTCCGCGGCCAGGCACACGTACTCGGCGGCCGCGCCGTCCTGCGTGAACGGGACCAGCCCGTACACCTCGTCGCCCTCGGCCCAGGAGGTCACGCCGCCGCCCAGGGCGGCCACGACGCCGGAGAACTCGTGCGAGGGGATGACCGGGGTGCGGTCGTGCCCCGTCCCGTCGAAGCTGTCGGTCCAGCTCGCGTCCCAGGTGAGCTCGCCCGAGGTGATGGAGGCGGACCGCACGGCGACCAGCACCTCGCCCGGGCCCGGCTCCGGGCGCGGCGCCTCCTCGTGGACCAGCTGCTCGGGTCCGCCGCGGCGGTGCGCCCGCACGGCGTGCATGGTGTTCGACACGTCCACTCCCGGTGTGTGCGCTCAGGGCGGCGGCGCCCGCGGGTGCGGGGCCGTCCGTGGGGCCGGCGCGGGCCGTCCGTGCGGGCGGGGTCCCGCGGGCCGGCGGTGCCGGCCGGCGTCCGGCGCGGGCCGTGCCCGTGCCCGTCTCGCAGCATTCCACGTTCCGCCGGGCCCGGCCCGCCGACCGCGGCGGGACGCCGTCTCCCCTGGGACCGCCGGTGTCCCGCGCCCGGGAGGGCCCGGGGCGGCGGCCGGTCCGCGGTGCGCCGCCGGCGGTCCCGGGGGTGTTCCACCGTTCGGCCCCCGCAGCGGTTCCGGCCCCGGAGCGCCCCTTTCCTGCCCGATTCTCCGTTTCTCTCCGCCCTTCCGGACACTTTTCCCCTTTTCCGACAACCGTTCGGGATGCGGCGACGTCGTCCTTCTCGCACGATGTGCGCAGCGCACCCCGTCCGCCGGACGGAACGGTGCGCGGCGCGCCTGCCGAGAGGTGACCGGAGATGGCCGAGCCGCAGACCCCCGAGCCGCAGACCCCCGAGTCGCGGACCCCCGCCCCCGGGCCCGCCGGGCCGGACGGGGCCGGGGCCCCCTCCACGACCGGCCGCCGCACGCTGCTCCGGGCGGGGACGGGAGCGGCGGCCGCCCTGTGGCTGGCCGCCTGCTCCCCGGCCGCCGGACGGGCCCCCGCCGCCGCCCCGGCAGGCGGCGGACTCCCCGCCGCCCCGGCCGGCGACGGGCTCCCCGCCACCGGGTCCGTGGCGCCGTCCGCGCGCCCGGCCACCCGGTACGCCGCGGCCTCGCCGACCGCGGCCGGCCCCGGCGACTGGGCGGCGCTCTCCCGCGACCTGGACGGGTACCTGGTCCGCCCGGGCGACCGCCGCTACCCCGTGGCGCGGGAGAGCTTCCAGCCGCGCTACGACACCGCGCACCCCGCGGCCGTCGCCTATCCGGCCAACCCCCAGGACGTCGCCACCTGCCTCGCCTTCGCCCGCCGCCACCGGCTGCCGGTGGCGGTCCGCGGCGGCGGCCACTCCTACGCGGGCTGGTCCACCACGACCGGCCTGCTGGTCGACACGGGCCGGATGGCCTCCGTCTCCGCCTCGCGCGGCGCGGCCTCGGTGGGCGCGGGCGCCCGCCTGGTGGACGTGTACGCGGGGCTCGCCGCCCACGGGGTGACGGTGCCCGCCGGGTCGTGCCCGACCGTGGGCGTGGCGGGGCTGGCGCTGGGCGGCGGCGTGGGCGTCACCGGGCGGGCGTACGGGCTGACCTCGGACAACCTCACCGCGGCCCAGATCGTCACCGCGGACGGCCGCATCCGCACCGTGGACGCGCGGCACGACCCGGACCTGTTCTGGGCCCTGCGCGGCGGGGGCGGCGGCAACTTCGGCGTGGTCACCCGCCTGGACTTCCGCACCCACCCCGCCCCGGCCTGCTCCTACGCCTTCCTGTACTGGCCGTGGCGGCAGGCCGCCGCCGTCCTGCGGGGCTGGCAGCGCTGGGCCCCGGCCGCGCCCGACCCGTACTGGTCGAGCCTGCACCTGTCCGCGAACCACACCGGCCCGCAGCGGGTCGGGGTGACCGTGGTCCACCTGGGGTCCGCCTCGGGCCTGCAGGCCCAGCTGTCCCGGCTGGAGGCCGCGGTGGGCGCCGCGCCCGCCACGGCGGTGGTGCGCAGCCGCCCGTACCTGGACACCATGCTGGCGATGGCGGGCACCCTGGGCTGGAGCATCGCCCAGAACCACCTGCCGGGGGACCTGCCCGGCCGGCGGCCGCAGGGACGGGTGGTGCGGGAGTCCTACGGGGCGCGCTCCGACTTCTACAACCGCGGCCTGTCCGACGCGGCGGTCCGGGCCCTGCTGGCCGGGGTGGAGCGGTACTCCCGCACCGTCCCCGCCGGGGGCAGCTGCGCGGTGGCGCTGGACGCGCTGGGCGGCGCGATCAACCGGGTGCGGCCGCAGGACACGGCGTTCGTGCACCGCGACGGGCTGTTCCTCGCCCAGTACATCGCCAACTGGCCGGAGGGCGCCTCGGTGCCGCGCAACCAGGCGTGGCTGGACGGGGTGTGGCGCTCCATGCGGCCGTACGCGAGCGGCCGGGCGTACCAGAACTACGTCGACCCGCAGCTGACCGACTGGCAGCAGGCCTACTACGGCGGCAACCTGGCGCGGCTGCGGCGGGTCAAGGCCGCCTACGACCCCGGGCGGCTCTTCACCTTCCCCCAGGCCGTGCCCAACGGCTGAGCGGGGGAGCGCCCCGGCGACGGGGAGGGGCGGCCGGCGGGTTCAGCCGCCGGCCGCGGGGCGGGGGCGCAGGGCGAGGAGCACGACGTCGTCGTCGGGCGCGGCGCTGCCCGTCCGGTCGACGAGGCGGTCCAGCAGCTCGGGGAGCGGCTCCCCGCGGCTGTCGGACAGCGCGGCGGCGAGGCGGTCCATGGCGGCGTCCCAGGAGGTGCCCCGGCGTTCGACGAGCCCGTCCGTGTACAGCAGCAGGGTCGAGCCGGGCGCCAGCAGGTGGCGGTGGTCGGTGCGGGGAAGCGGGCCCAGGGCGTGGTGCACCAGGGCGTCGTGCTCCTCGAGGAGGCGGGTGCCGCCGTCGGGGGAGTGCAGCAGCGGCGGGGGGTGGCCCGCGTTGGTCCACCGCAGCTCCCAGCCGTCGCCCCGCCGGTCGAGGTGGGCGTGCACGAGGGTGCCGCTCGCCCGGAGGGACAGGCGGGCGCAGGCGCGCTCCAGGGCGTTGACGCCGGTCGAGGGCTCCTGGCCGGGGTGGTCCAGGGTGGCCTGGCGCAGCATGGCGCGCACCTGTCCCATGACGGCGGCCGCGTTGACGTCGTGGCCGGTGATGTCGCCCACCGTCACCGCCCACCCGCCCTCGCCCGCGGGGGTGGGGGACAGGCGGTAGCTGTCGTACCAGTCCCCGCCGACCATGTCGTCCGCGGCGGCGGGCAGGTACAGGGCGGCCATGTCCAGGCCGGGCACGGACGGCAGGTCGGTGAGCATGGCGTGCTGCAGCCGGCGCGCCACCTGGACGCGCTCCTCCAGGAACACCGCCCGCTCCACCGCCTGGGCGGTGTAGGCGGCCACCGAGGTCAGCACGGCCTGCTCCTGCAGCCCCACCCGGTGCGGCTCGGCCCAGCCCAGGGTCAGCGCGCCGACCGGCCCGCGGGTGCCCACCAGGGGCAGGGACACCGAGGACTGCAGGCCCAGGGAGTCGGCCGCGGCGAGCGACTCGGGGCCGAAGTGGCGCAGCAGGTGGCCGCGGTCGGGCACGGCGACCGTCCGCCGCTCGCGGAACGCCCGCGCGGTGGGGAAGGGGGCCCCGGTCTCGTACGAGGAGTGGAGGGACTCCAGCAGGTGGGCGACGTCGGGGTCCGGCACCCGGCGCAGGCGGCCGTTCTCGGCGAGGACCAGGCCCACGTAGGCCGGCCTGAGGTCGCCGCCGACCAGGTCGCGCACCCGGCGGCGCACGTCGGTCAGGCTCGACGCCCCCGTCAGGTCCTCGGCGGCGCGCAGCAGGACCTCGGCGCTGGCCAGGGACCGGCGGGCCTGGTCGGCCATGTCCCGGGCGTGCCGGGAGGCGATCCGCAGGCGCAGTCCCGCCGAGCACGACTCGGCCAGGTCCGCCAGGTCCTGGAGCTCGCGGTCGGTCCACTCCCGCGCGGACCCGTCGATCGCGCACAGCGAGCCCAGGACGTGCCCGTCGGCGTCGGTCAGCGGCATCCCGGCGTAGGCGACGACGTCCAGGTCGGGGATGGCCGGGCTGGTGCACGTCAGGTCGTGCTCCCGGGCGTCGGCCAGCACGAGCGGGCGCGCGGACGCCACCACGTACCGGCACAGGGAGTGCGACAGCGGGGTCTGCCGGCGGCCCGCCCACGGTTCGGCGAGCCCCACCATCCCGGGGAAGACCTGGCGGTCCTCCTCCACCAGCGACACCAGGGCCACGGGCACGTCCAGGATGCGGGTCACCATCCGGGCGAGGCGGTCCATGTCCGCGTCGGGGGCCGCCGTCAGGCCGGCGTCCCGCAGGGCCCCCACCCGTCCCCGCGCGCCCAGCACCGCGGGGGGCACCTCGGGGGAACCGGCCGCCACGCACACCTCCTGTCGCCGGCCCCGGTGCCCCTTCGCGCCGGCGGCCGTCCTCACAGGCCATTCTAGGGACGCCGCCGGGCCTCCCCGCCCCCCCCGTGTGCGGCACCGGCACCGCACGTCCCCGTGCCGGGGCCGCCCCTCCGGCCCGGGGCCGGTGCCGGCGCGCCCCCGGGGGAGGACCCTCCGGGGGCGCGGGGGTCCGGCCGCGGGTCAGGGCTTCTCCGGGATGTGCGCGGCCGGCCGTCCGGGGACGGCGGGGGCCGCCGCCCGCTGGAGGGAGCGGAGGATGGCCAGGCCCTGGCCCACGATGCCCGCCGCCACCTGGTTCACGCCCTCGGTGCCGTTGAGGACCGTGACGCTGGCCCCCGAGATGCCGCGGGCGGCCGCCTCGGCCAGGGCGGGCAGGTTCTCCACGACGCGGTTGGCCGCGATGAGCTCCTGGTTCCCGTTCCGCAGCGAGGCGGCGCGGGCGGAGTTGGCGTCCGCCTGGGCCTGTGCGAGCGTCCGCTCGGTGTAGGCGCCGCCGTCCGCCTCGAACCTCGCCCGGTCGCGGCCCGCCTCGGCCAGGGTCCGCTGCCGGTACGCCTCGGCGTCCGCAGGCCGCCGCACCTCCGCCTCCAGGCGCTGCGCCGTCAGCCCGGCCTCCCGCTGGGCCAGGGCGGTCCGCTCCTCGACGACCTCCTGCGACGCCCGGGCCTGCGCGAGCGGCCCCGCCTGGGCGGCGCGGGCGTTGGACTCCTCCGTCTGCGCCAGGAAGCCGGCCCGCTTGATCGCCGTGTCGCGCTCGTACTCGGCCTTGAGGGCGGCGGCCTGCTGCTCGCGCTCGGTCGCCTCCTGGTCGGCCCTGGCCCGGGCGATGCGCGCCTGGCTGGCGACCGCGGCCGCGTGCGGCGCGGCGAGGTTGTCGATGTACCCGGTGGCGTCCTCGATCTCCTGGATCTGCAGCGCGTCCACGACGAGGCCGAGCTTCTCCATCTCGCCGTGGCTGCCCGCCACGACCTCCTGGGCGACCCGGCTGCGCTCCCGGATGATCTGCTCCACGGTCAGCCCGCCGACGATGGAGCGCAGGTGCCCGGCGAAGATCCGGCCGACCAGCTCCTCCATCCGGTTCTGCTCCGCCAGGAAGCGGCGTGCGGCGTTGGCGATCGACACCGCGTCGTCGCCGACCTTGAAGACGCAGACCGCCCGCACGGTGAGCCGGATCCCCTGCTGCGTCACGCAGTCCTCCGCGATCTCCGCCTCCCGCAGGGCCAGGGAGAGCATGCGGGCCTTCTGCTTCACGGGGAGGACGAAGCTGCCGTGGCCGGTGACGATGCGGAACTGCGTCTCCTGGGCCTGCCGCTTGGAGCCGGAGATGAGCATGGCCTCGTTGGGCGCGGGGACGTGCCAGAACAGCATGGCGACCACCTGCGGATCTTCCTGGTTCGGTACTGGGGTGCTGCGGTTCAGGACGGCAGGGGTTCGACGACCACCGAGCGGGCCGAGAGGGAGTCCACGACCACCACACGGGCGTCCCTGCCGACCGGCTTCGCGGACCACGCGGCGAACGCCTCCGACCCGCCCCGCACGGCGACCAGGACCTCACCCGGGCCGTCCGGCGGGATCGGCACCGTCACCCTGCCGACGGCCCCGACCGGGCTCTGCGAGGAGTCATCGGCCGCGTCCGTGCGTCCACGTGCCACGTGAGGCTCCGCCCGTCGCTGCATCCGCACCGTCGGCCGTCACGGGGGCGACACCGCCTCCCGGAGGCCCGCGCCTCCCGTCCCGCCGGACGCCGGTGACGCCCGCCACCGTGCTCGATGCCGGAAATGTCCTTGATGTCTTCCACCGTACACCGCGCCCCGCACGGGCGGACCCGTGCGCCCGGGCACCCCGGAGGGCCGGGACCGCCGCCCGGCCGCACCGCCCGAACGGCCCCGGCCCCCCGGCGCGGGCCGCGCCGCCGGACTACCCTGAGGTGCAGGTCCGGCGGCGTCCGGCCGACCGGGCGCGGCCCCGCCGCGGCAGCCCCCGCAGGCTGCCGGCGGCACGTCGGACGGAGGCACTGCCGCCATGCGCACGACCGAACCGGCTGCGACCGGACCGACCGGGGCCCGGCCCACCGCGCCCGACACGACCGCGTCCGGACCCACCGCAAGCGACACGACCGCGTCCGGACCCACCGCCCCCGGACCGGCACCGGCCGCCCTGCCCGTCCGCCGCACCTGCCCCTTCGACCCGCCGCCGGAGTACCGGCGCCTGCGGGAGGAGGACCCCGTCAGCCGGCTCGCCTTCCCCGACGGGGGGACCGGCCGGCTGCTCACCCGGCACGAGGACGTCCGCGCCCTCCTCGCCGACGACCGGTTCAGCGCGGACCGCCTGCACGCCTCCTCCCCGGTGCGCACGGTGCGGCCGCCCGCCGACCCCGCGTCGCGCGCGGGCGTCTTCATCGGCATGGACCCCCCGGAGCACACCCGCTACCGCCGGATCCTCACCCGCTACTTCACCGTGCGGCGGATGCGCGCCCTCGCCCCGGCCGTCGAGCGGATCGTCGAGGACCACCTCGACGCCATGGAGCGCACCGGACCCCCCGTCGACCTCGTCCGGGCCTTCGCCCTCCCCGTCCCCTCGCTCGTCATCTGCGAGCTGCTCGGCGTCCCGTACGAGGACCGCGCCCGCTTCCAGGCCTGGTCGGCCGCCCTGCTGCGGGTCGGCGGCGAGGAGGCCGGGACCTACGCCGCGATGGAGGCCCTGCGGCGGTACATGCTCGACCTCGTCGCCGCCAAGCGGGACCGGCCCGACGACGCCCTGCTCAGCGCCCTCCTCCACCGGGACGAGCCGGAGGCCGCCCTGAGCGACGAGGAGGTGGCGGGCGTCGGCCGCCTGCTGCTGATCGCCGGCCACGAGACGACCGCCAACATGCTGGCCCTCGGCACCTACGCCCTGCTCCGCCACCCCGACCAGCTGCGCCTCCTGCGCGAGCACCCCGACCGCGTCGGACGTGCGGTGGAGGAGCTGCTGCGCCACCTGAGCATCGTCCAGTTCGGCACCGTCCGGGTGGCGCGCGAGGACGTGGAGTTCGCCGGACACCGCATCCGGGCCGGGGAGACCGTCGTCGCCTCCCTCGCCGCCGCCAACCGCGACCCCGCCCACTTCCCCGACCCCGACCGGCTCGACCTCACCCGCGAGCCCTCGCAGCACGTCGCCTTCGGGCACGGCGTCCACCAGTGCCTCGGCCAGCAGCTCGCGCGCGTGGAGATGGAGACCGCCTTCCCCGCCCTCTTCCGGCGCTTCCCCACGCTGCGCCTGGCGGTGCCGCCCGAGCAGCTCCGCATGCGCGACGACATGGTCGTCTACGGCGTCCACGAGCTCCCCGTCGCGTGGGAGGTGTGAGGCCGGCATGAGGATCCGCGTCGACCGGGACCGCTGCCGCGGCGCGGGCCAGTGCGCCCTCAACGCGCCGGAGCTCTTCGACCAGGACGAGGACGACGGCACCGTCGTCGTCCTCGACGACCGCCCCGCGCCGCGGCAGCACGCCGCCGCGCGGCTCGCGGCCGCCCTCTGCCCCAACGCGGTCATCACCCTCGACGAGGAGTGACGCCGCGAGGACCGGCGCCGGAGGCCTGACGCCGTCCGGCCCGCGGCCCGCACCCCCGGCCGGTTCCGGCGGGCGGCGGGTGCCCCCCGCCCGCCGCCCGGGCCTCCCCGAGGCCCTCCCCCGGAGCGCCGGCGCTCCCCGGGCGGTCCGGACCGGCCGTCAACTTTCGTACCACGAGGTGCATCCGGGTCCGCGAAGGCGGCGGAAGCAGGGCGTGACGGTCACCGGGACCGTCGCTACCGAGTCTTCCAGGGAGTCCCCATGAGCATCACGACGGCAGTGCGGGTCCGGTCTGCGGTGGCGGTCGCCGCGGCGGCCGTGGTGGTCGCGGGCGTCGGCGCCGCGCCGGCGTCCGCGCACGGACCGGCCTCGGTGCGGGTGAAGTCCGGCACCACCAAGGTGACCCTGGCCCCCGCCGTGACCCGCGCCCTGCTGAAGGCCGGCATCCTGCCGGTCGTCACCCGCCCCGGCCACGCCGGCCTCGCCTTCGGCGGCGGCCAGGCCACCCTGACCGCGTCCTTCCCCGTCACCGGCGGACGGCTGACGCCCTCCCCGCTGGGCGGCACCATCGAGCACCGCGGCGGCCTGCGCTTCGTCAACGTCGCCAACGGGACCTCGCTGGAGGTCCGCGACTTCGTCATCGACCTGAAGCACGGGAACCTCACCGGCCGCGTCGCCGGCACCCGCACCCGGGTGCCCGTCTTCACCCTGGACCTGTCCAAGGCCCGGGTCCACCTCGGCAAGCACTCCGCCACCGCCTCGAACGTGGGCCTCAACCTCACGAAGGCGGCCGCCGACGCCCTGGACGCGACCCTGAAGACCAAGGCGTTCGCCGGCGGCCTCAAGGTCGGCACCGCGACCACCAGCCCCCGCTTCTGACCCGACCCGCACCCCCGGGACGGGCCACCGGTCCGTGCGGCCCCCGCCGCACGGACCGGTGGCCTGCCGCGTTCCCGCGCACGCCCTGCCCCTCCCGTTCCCTGCCGTCGGCACGGGGCCGGGAGCCGGGGCCCGGCCGGCACGGGATCCCGTGCCGGCCGGGTACGCGTCAGGCCCCCAGGGGATGGCCGCGCAGGACCGCCGCCGCGTCGCAGGTGTCCTCGATCGCGGCGAGGTGCGCCTGCGGCGGTGCCCCGTCCGGGCCGTACCCGAGGGGGGCGCCCCCGCCGGGCACGCCGAGGTAGCGCAGCGTCTGGAGCACCAGGGCGGCGTCGTCGTGCCCCAGGTCCCAGTGGCGCTGCCCGGCGGGGTCCGGCGCGGCGGCCTCGGTGAGCAGGATCCGCTCGCCGTGGCCTTCCGCGTGCACCATGCGGACGGAGACGTGCAGCTGGTCGCCGGAGCGCGGCAGGGCGTAGCCGCTGTTCAGGCCGCGGTCCAGGGCGTTCTGGACCCGCTCGCGCAGCTCCGCCAGCCGGGCCGGGGACACGCCCGCGGCCGGCTCGAAGGGCAGCGTCACGGTGAAGTCGCGGACCCACCGGCCGTCGTCCGCCTGGAAGCGGCGGACCGCCGAGCGGATCAGCACGGTGCCGCCGGTCGCCGGATCGGTCCGCTCGGTGCGCAGCCCGGCGGCGGTGGCGCCGGCCCGCCGCTGCGCCCACAGCCCCGGGAGCGCCGGACCGGCCAGCCGCACGGCCGGCTCGGCCTGCCCGCCGGCGTCGGGCCCCTCGGCCGTCGCAGCCCGGGGGAGGACGGACGCGGAGTCCAGGCCCGTGCCCGGGGACGCGGCCGGATCCGGCCCGCCGGCGGCCCCGATCCGGGCCAGCCCGTCGAGGATCCCGGTCAGGGCGGGGTCCGGCTGCCGTCCCGCCAGGGCGGCGGTCAGCCTGCGGTGCATGTCCGCGGCGAACGCCCGGTTCTCCTCGTTCCGCTCCGCGAGGACCGCCCGGTCGCCGATCTTGTACCCGTAGTCCCCCAGGACGGCCTCGCGCCGTGCCTTGAGCTGCGAGAGCAGCGCCCGCACGTCCGCCTGCGGATGCGCCTTGAAGGCGCCGGGGAGGGACGGGCCGAGCTCGTCGAAGCCGCCGCGCACGACGACGCGGACGCCCATGAGGGCGCGCTGGTCCTCGCCCAGGGCCTGCTCGGCGGTCCTGCGCTGCCCGCGCAGCGGCTCCCCGTCCGCGAGCCGGTAGTCGACCGCCCGGTCCGCCGGATCGCTGGAGAGGAACTCCTCGTACTCGTGGTGGAGCGCCTGGGTGACGCGCGCCTGGGCGGCCCAGGGCGCCACGTACTCGCGGACGAACGTGTCGATCGCCTCCCGCTCCTGCGCGGGGGGCCGGTTCCTGAGGTGGTCCGGCGCGTGCCGGCGGAAGAAGTCCTTCACATACGCCGAGGACCGCGGCAGGTCCCCCTTCTCGCGCAGCGCGCTGTTGTTGAGGTGGGCCGCGACGACCTCGCGGAGCCCCCGGGCCGTCGCCTCGTACTTCGAGGCGGGGAGGAACCCCTTGCCCTCCGTGAAGACCGGGTACCCGGGGATGGTCTCCCGGGGGACGCCCAGCCGGTCCCGCAGCTCGCCGGTCGGCCTGACCTCGCCCCAGGACGCCGGGGCGCCCTCCGTGTCGCCGTCGGTGTAGGTGCGCAGCGAGCCGGGCAGCGCCGTCTGGCGCAGCAGCTCCAGCGACTCGGGGTCCCTGATGCCGAACTGGTTGGACCCGAAGTGCTTGTCCACGTTCAGGTCCATCGTGTTGCTGCCGGAGCCGTGCTCGGTGACCGCCGTCCGGGAGATCTCGTTGACGGTGCGCAGCGGCACCAGGAACGAGCGGATGAGGGGGGCGGGCGCCCCGTCGGACTGGTACTTCTCCACCCACTTGACCTGCCGCAGGGGCTGGCCGATGCCGAGCCAGAACACCTTCTCCGTCGCGTCCCTGGAGCCGGTGTGGATCTGGACGACCCCGTCCTCGTCCTGGCTGATGTCCTTGTGGACCGGCGGCCCGCCCGCCGCCGTGGCGTCGCCGAACACCGCCGAGTGGACCGGCACGTACGGCTCGCCGTTCACCAGGACGACGGCGGGGACGTCCCGGTTGATGAAGCCCTGGCCCGGACCGCTCGTCACGCGGCTCGCGCTCACGAAGTCCGCGCCCGGGACCGCCAGGGCGGGCCGGTCGCGGTCGTGGGCGTCGAGCGCCTTGTGGGCGGCGTTGACCGACGCGTCCGTGAACGCGCCGTCCGGCAGGGTGTCGACCATCCTGCGGGCCTCGCGCATCCAGGTGGCACGGTGCTCGGCGGGCAGGTCCGCGAGGAAGTCGCCGACCGTCTCCTGCAGCCGCGCCCGGTCGACGGGGACCTTCACCGCGAGCCCCTTCAGCTCGTCGGCGAAGCGCTCGAAGCGCTGCCGCTCCGCGGGGTCGACCGGGGGCCGCCGCTCGGTCCACTTCTCCCTGCCCCGTGACGGGTTGCCCCGTGACGGGTTGCCCCTGGACGTCCCGTTCCCTGACGGGGGCGGAGGCGGGTAGGGGGTGTCGCGGGGCGTCGCGCCGTGGGTGCCGACGGGCGCCGCCCGCCCGCCGCCGTCGGCGGGCCGCTCCGCGGCGGGCGGCTCGGGAGCCTCCCGCGGCGGCGCGGCGTCCTCCGGCCTGGGTGCGGCGTCCTCGGGCCTGGGTGCGCCGTTCTCGGGTCGGGGCGCGGCGTCCTCGGGCCTGGGCGCGCCGTTCTCGGGCCTGGGTGCGCCGTTCTCGGGTCGGGGTGCGGCGCCCTCCGGGGGCGCCCCCTCGACCCGCTCCATGAACGCCCGGTACCCGTCGTACAGGTCCTCCTCGGCGCGGGCCGCCCCGACGGGGTTGGCCGGGTCGGGGTGGACCGCGGACGGGTCGGCCCCGTACAGCCGCTCCAGCAGCGGCACCAGCTCCGGCGCGTTGGCACGGACCCAGTCGGCGCCGTTGTTGCGGTCCTGGCCCGTCCAGGGGTCGGTGCCGTGGTTGGTGCCCAGGTAGGCGTTGGTCATCTGGGCGAAGTACTCGTCCTCGTCCCGCGAGGAGTAGTTCTCCACCGGGTTGCCGTCCCCGTCCCGGCCGGCGGTGCCGTCGGGCCAGTGCGCGGCGGGCCCCTGGCCGCGCCGGTCCTCGTAGCTGCGGGTGACGGCCGCCTGGTCCTCCGGGGTCAGGCCGTACCGGTGGAGGGTGTGCGCGAACTCGTGCGTGGTCGTCGAGTAGCCGTCGTGGTAGTGGCCGTGGGCGCCGACGGTGGTCTCGGCCCCGAGCAGGTTCTCCTCGGTGACCGCGGTGCGGCGGCCGCCGGAGCCCCGGACGTCGTCCCAGCCGCGCCCGGCGCCCGCGGCGCCCTCGGCGGTCGTGCCCCGCAGGTTCCGGAACGCCTGCACGTCCGTCATCCGCACGTCCCTCGGGACGACCGTCACCTGCGCGCCGTTCCTCAGCAGCCGCGCGGCGGTGTCGGGGTCCTGGAGCATCCTCGCGACCTGGGCCTGCGCCTCCTGCCGCGCGGACGCGGGCTGGTGGGCCCCCTCGGGCACGTCCACCAGCAGCCGGGCCGCCGTCGCGGCGAACTCGCGGGGCGGCAGGGCGCTCTGCAGGCCGTCCACCAGCTCCGGGTTCCGTGCCAGCCAGCGGCGGTGCTCCGGCCGCAGTGCGGCCAGGGTCCCCGCGCGCTCCTGCGGGGTCATCCCCGGCAGGTCGCGGACCAGCTCCTCGGCGCGGGGCGGCCGGGCGGCCACGTAGCGCTGCTCCCCGCCCAGCTCCCGCACGGCGTCCCGGACGCGGCCGGTCTCCTGCATCCGGTCGAGTTCGGCCTGCCGCTCCTCCTGCCGCCGGGCGGCGAACTCCTCCTCGGGGCTGCGCCGGTCGCCGGAGCCGGACCGGCCGGGGCCGGAGCGGGCGCCGGCACCCGAGCCCGAGCCCGAACCGGAGCGGGCGCCGGCACCCGAGGGGCCGCCGGCTCGCCGGGCCCCGGGGGACCCGAACACGCCGACCGCCCCCACGACCGGCCCCTCGGTCTCCGCCCGGCCCGCGGACCCGGCGGGCGCCGGGCCCCCGGCCGTGCTTCCCGCCGCCGGGTTCCCGGCGGGGGCGGCCGCACCGGCGTGCGGCGCGGAGGGGGAGGGTGCGGAGGGGGACGCTGCGGAAGGGGACGGCGGCGCTGTGCGTCCCGGAGCGGCGCCCGGGGGCGGCGCGGGGGACGGGTGGGCGGGCGCCGGTGCCGCCGTCTGCACCGCCGGTGCAGGCGGGGGCACGGCCGCGGCCGGACGCGACCCCGCAGGGGCGGCGTCCCCGGCGCCGGCGGGGGAGAACGCGGGCGCCGCGGGCGGCGGGGGCGGGGCCGCGGCCGCGGCATGGCCGGGGGCCGCCTCCGGCGAGGCCGAGGGCGGCGGCGAGGAGGCGGCCGACGGGTCGGGGGCCACGGCGGCCGTGTCCAGGCGGGAGGGGCCCACGTGGATGGCGTCCGGGTCGTGGACGGACCGTGGGGCTCCGGCGTCGCCGGCACCGGAGGACACCGGCGGGGTGTCCCCGCGGCCCGCTCCCTGGAGGAACGGCCCGTCGACCGGCCGGCCCGCCCCGCCGCCCGCGGCCGGGGCGTCGCCGTACGCACGCGGCTGCACGGGTGCCGCGTCCGGCGTCTGCGCGTCGTGCGTCCGCACGGCGTCCGCACCGGGCCGCTGCCCGCCGTCCTGGGTGTGCTGGTCGGGCTGGGTGTGCTGGTCGGGCTGTGCGTGCTGGTCGGGCTGGGCACCGGCCCGCTGTCCGTCGTGGGGCTGCGCTGCACCGGTGCCGGGCCGCTGTCCGTCGGGCTGCTGGCCGTCGTCCGGCGCGGTCCGGGGGTCGGCCTGCTGCCCGTCGCGGGGCTGGGCGGGGTCGGGTCGCGAGGGGCCGTGGTCCGCTGCGGGGGGAGCGTCCTCGGTCCGGTGGGCCGAGGCGTCGGGGAGCGGGGAGCGGTCCTGCGGCCGGCCCTCGTGGGCCTGTGCCGGGCCGTCCTGCGGCGTGCCCTCGTGGGCCGGCGTCGCAGCCGGTCCGTGCTGCACCGCCGGCCCGGCGGCGCCGCGGTCGGCCGGGGAGGCGGTGCCACCGTCCGGCCGCGCTCCGTCCGGCCCGCTGCCGGGCGTGGGCGTGGTCGTGGGCGTGTGCGCGGCGGGGCCGCCGTCCGGGGCCGTCCGCGCCCGGTCGACGGCGGGTCCGCCGGGGGAGGCCGCCGCCGACGTCCCCTCGGCCGCGGCGCCGTCCTGCCCGGGGGACCCGTGGACCGCCGCGCCCCCGTCGGCGCCGCCGTGCCCGGAGACGCCGGCCGGCGCCCCGTCGGACGCCGCCCCGGTGGACGGACCACCGCTCCCCCCGGGCCGGTCGGAGCCGAACGGCACCAGGCCCCGGGACGTGCCCGCCGAACCCGCGCCCTCGTGGACGGACGGGGCACCGTCCCCGGCCGGTCCGCGGTAGGCCGGGGTGCCGCCGCCGTCGGCTCCGGATGCGAACGCGGTCGCGCCGCCGCCCGGCGCACCGGCGTGCACCCCCGTACCGGCTCCCGCGCCTGCGCCGTCCGGGCCGAGGTGCGGCACGGCGACGGGCGTGGGCCCGGAGAAGTGGGCCCTGGCCGCGGCGGCCCCGGCGTGCAGGCCGGCCCCGCCGGCGCCGTTCAGTCCGGACCCCAGCAGGCTGTCGCCGTCGACGTGGCCGGTGGTGATCAGCTGCGTGCCGACGTCGGTCCCCACGCCCACGGCCGCCCCCGTGGCCATCCGGCCGGGGACGCTCGCCATGGCGTTGCCCAGCCCGGCCCTGGAGCCGAGGGCGCCCGCCCCCCTGCCGAGGCCGTGGCCGAGCGCGCCCGCGACGGCCCCGCCCTCGACGTTCTGTCCCAGCTCCTTGAGGTCGATGCTCTTGCGGTGGCCCTCGGCGACCTCGATGGACTGCGCCATCAGGTTGATGCCGCCCATGATGGCCGCCTGCTTGGCGGCGTGCTGCAGGGCCTCCTTGAGGAGGGTCTTGAGGACCTGCTGCACCACCGTGCGGCTGATCCCGACGAAGGCGGGGATCTCCGCCAGCGAGGCGCCGAACGTGAACGGCGCCTCCGCCTCCGCGGTCGCGATCTCGAAGGCGAGGATGCCGATCTGGGCGATGATCTGGATCTTCGCCGTCTCGATCGAGTTCGCCATCTGCTCCAGCATGTCGCCCATGCCGCTGCACGCCTGCGCGGTGCCGGGGAAGTACCCGGGCGTCGAGCCGGAGCCTGTCGTGTACTGGCCCCAGTACGCGGTGAGCGCGTCCGCCGCCGCGCCCTGCTGGCCGTCCAGGGCCCGCTGCACGGCGGAGTCCGCCGCGCGTCCGGCCTCCTCCAGCTGCTCGGCGGTCTCCCGCCACCGGGCGGCCATCTCGCGGAGCTCGTCCTCGTCGCCCTCGGGCCACCTGGTGCCGGACAGCAGCATCAGGACCCACTGGAGGGGCTCGGGTACCTCGACTGCCATGGTTTCAGTGCCTTCCGCCGGTGCTGCCGGATTCCCGCGCGATCACGTGGGCCGCCTCCGTCCGCGGCAGGGCCGCGGTGAACGCCCCGGGCGACCAGTAGGTGCCCTGCGTCGCCTGGAGGTCCTCGTCCTGGGCGTCCATGCCGGACGCGATGCCCTCCTCGGTGGCGGTGTAGTTCTCCGCCATGGCCTTCAGGCCCTCCGCGGTGTTGCGCAGGCCCTCCGGGAGGCTCTTCAGGCCTTCGAGGGTGTCGGCGGCGAACTTGACGTAGCCCTTCTCGCCGTCGGCGAACTGGTGGCCCGCGTGGTCGTCGCCCCAGGGGGCGTCCAGACCGGAGAGGTAGCCGTTGAGCGAGGTGTACAGCTCGCTGATCCGGTCCGCCACGGCCTGCAGCGGGCCGGCCGCGGCCGCGTACTGGTCGGCGGCGACCTTGAACCCGCTGCCGGCGGCCGTCCCGGAGCCGCCGGAGGACCCGGTCCCGGCCGGTGGCTGCACGACGCCGATCCGCGCACTCGCCGGGAGCGCCGCGGTCGGCGCTTCGGACTCCAGGGCGGGTTCGACGGCGTGGCGGCCCTCGGACTTGGCGAGGGGTTCGGCGGCCTGGCGGGCCTCCATCCGGGCGAGGGGCTCGGCAGCCGCGGGCGCCTCGGCCCGGGCGAGGGGTTCGGCGGCCTGGCGGGCCTCCATCCGTACGAGGGGCTCGGCAGCCGCGGGCGCCTCGGCCCGGGCGAGGGGTTCGGTGGCCTGGCGGGCCTCCATCCGTACGAGGGGCTCGGCAGCCGCGGGCGCCTCGGCCCGGGCGAGGGGCTCGGGCGCCTCGCGCGGTTCGGCGTGCACGGCGGGGGCGGGTGCCTCCGCGGCACGGTACGCCGTCGGCCGCCCGGCGGCTGCGGCGTCCGTCCTCGTTTCCTCGGTCACGGTGTCTCCTCGGTTCGGTCGGGCGCGCCCGTCGGGCGGGTCACCGTTGCTGTCCGTCGGCCGTCCCGCCCGCGGGGGCGGCTCCTGCCTCTCCGGGGCGGGCCGCGCCGGCGGCGCCCCGGTTGTCGAAGCCGCCCGAGGCGGCCATCCGGGCCAGTGCGGTGCGCAGGAACGGGCTGGGCACCGCGTAGCCCTCCTCCTGCCGCAGCGGACGGGGCGTCCCCGGTTCTGGGCGGGCGGACCCGGCGTCCGCCTGTCCGGTACCGGTACCGGTACCGGCGACGGCCCCGTCGTCGTCCGCGCCGGGGAGGCCCCGGCGGGCCGCGACCGCACGGGCCCGGGCCAGGTAGTCGTCGTCCGCCGTGGTCCCGGACGGCCCGGGCGTCCCCGGCGCCTCCGGGTGCCGGGGGCCGGCCGTCGCGGCGCCCGCCTGCGGCGGCCCGGCTGCCGGGTCCTCGGACCCGGCTCCGGAGATCGCCGACCGGAGCTGCATCAGGAAGTCGTCCGCGCCCGGCTGTTCCGGCGCCCGCTCGCCCGGCCCGGGGTGCGCCGCGCCTGCGGGCGAGCCGCCCGCGGCGGGGTCCTCGGAGGAGGCGGACCTGGCCGCGTCCATCCAGCGGCGGCGCATGCGCTGCCAGTGGCGGTCCCCGGTGGGGGCCTGGGCCGCGCTGCCGGTCACGCCGGAGTCGGTCGGCAGGCCGTCCTCGTCCTCGAGCTCCTCGGCGCCCATCCGGGTGGCGCGCACGTAGCGGCGGCCGCCGCGGCTCTCCCCGCGGCCTCCGCCCCCGGCGCCCCCGGCCCCGCCGAACCCGCCGCCGGGCCGTCCTCCGGCGCCGTTGGCGGACCCGCCCGCGGACGAGGCACGACCCGCCGACGCGGCGGTCCCGGCGCCCTCCCGGGCGCCCAGGGCCGCGGACGCGCCCGGGCCCCGCCCGGCGGCCCCCGCCCCGGAGAGGTTCTCCCCGGCCAGGCTTCCCAGCCCCGGCCCCCGGCCGCCGCCCCCGAAGGCCGCACCGCCGAGCCGGCCGCCCGGCCTGAACCCCGACGCGCCGGCCCCCGCGCCCCGGCCGGCGCCCATGCCCATGCCCATGCCCGCACCCGCGCCCCGGCCGATGCCCGTACCCGTCCCCAGCCCCGCCCCGCCGACGGCCCCGGCGCGTCCGGCGGCGCCGCGGCCGAGGGCCGATGCGCCCGCCCCGTACCCGCCGCCCCCGGGTATCCCGGCCGAGCCGCCGTACGCGCCCGCCCCGGTGGAGGAGCCGGCCGTGTCGAAGAGCGGTATGCCGCCTCCGCCCGGCGGGGTCCAGGGCGCCAGCCCCGGTCCGCCCGAGCCGGGGAGGCCCCCGCCGAGCAGGCCCCCGCCGCCTGCCGCCGTGCCCGGGTCCCCGAGGCCGGAGAGCTGCAGCTTCGGCAGGGACGCGGGCGAGGCGTCGAACACCGGCGCACCGCCGCCTCCGGAGCCCTCCGGACCGTGCGGCCCGTACGAGGTCTGCGGCAGGCCGAACGGCCGGAGCCCGCCGGCGCCGGTCCGGTCGGTGCCCGTGCCCGGGTACCCCCCGGTGCCGTCCGCGGGGCCGGTCCCGCCCGGTCCGCAGTCCTCCGCGCCCGGCGCGGGCGCGCCGGAGCCGTCGTACCCCGCCCCGGCGCCGTCCGGTCCGGTGCCGGGGTCGGACACGCCGTACGGGTCCCCGCCCGCCGCCGGATCGGCGGGACCGGGCCCCCCGAGGTCCGGGCCGTACGGGGCGGAGGCGGTCCCGAGCGGCTCTCCCGCGGGTCCGGTGCGATCGGGGCCCGCGCCCCCCTCGGGGAGGGTGGCGGCCTGCCCGGCGTGCGTCATCCGGTCGATGTGGGAGGAGCCCTGGCGCAGCATCGAGTCGACGCTGTGGGAGGCCTCGCCGATGTAGCCGTCGTAGGTCTCGGCGGCCTGCCGCACGCCCTCGGACCGGGCGACGTCGCCGTGCTTCCCGCCGGGGTGGCTGTCGATGTAGTCCTTCGCGTACTGCAGCTCGCGGGTCATCTCGGTCTTGGTGCGGGTGACCGCGCGGCCGGCCCCGTTCAGGGACTGCGCGACGGTGAGCCCCGCCTCCAGGGTGGTGCCGACGTGGGACTCGTCGCGCATCGCGTACGTGCGCAGGTACTCCTCGTACCGGTCGGCGGCCTCGCCCTCCATGTTCTGCCGGGCGTGCGCGGCGCCGGCGACGATGGTGCGGGTGTGGGCCGCGGCGGCGCGGTTCCAGGTGCGCCACGCGTCGGCGAGCTCCGCGAGGGCGTCCTCGTCGCCGTCGGGCCAGGCGATGCCTGCGCCGTGCTCGTTGCTCTGGACGATCTTGAGCACTTCTGCCAGGTCGGAGGGGAGCTCGATCACGTGGGTCGCTTTCTGGGCGTGCGGCGTGAGGGCGCGTGGCGTGGGGCGTGCGGGCGGACGAGGGGGTCAGGCGAGCGACGGGTGCGCCCCGCCGCCGCCGTGGACGGGCCGGTCCGCGTCCGCGTCCGCGCGGTGCGTCCCGGCGCGGTCGTTGTAGTGCAGGTCGGGCTGCCCGGGGTCCTGGTAGTCCACCAGGTCGGGCTCGGGTGCGTCCGGCGGCTCCGGTGCGGCGTCCGGGAGCGGGGCGTCGGTGACGACGGTCCCGATCCGGGGCCGCGGGAGGGCCGGCCCGGGGCCGTCCGCGGGCAGGGGCTCGGCGGCGGTCTGCGCGGCGGCCGCGACGGCGGGCCGCTCGGGCTCGCCGCGGTGGATCCGGCGCAGCAGGGCGGCGGTCTCCGCGTCGTTCTCGGCGTGGCGCTCGCACATCAGCAGCAGGTTGTCCGAGAGCCGGGAGGAGTTGCGCAGGTAGTGGCGGATGCCCTGGAGCACCTTCTCCTGGTGCTGGGGGAGCCCGCCGACCCCCGAGCCCTCCCCCTGGAGCGCCCGCCCGAGGGGGTCGGTGCCGTAGTGGGCGGCGGTGACCCGCTGCACCGCGGCCTCCAGGGCGCGGGTGGCGAGGTCGAGGTCGTCCACCGCGCGCCTGATGGTCAGGGCGGCGGTCCGCACCTCGGTGAGGTCGATCCGGAACGACGGACTGCTCATGCTGCTCTCCCCCCGGCCACCGCGCGCCGGTCCGCTCCCGGGAGCGGGTCCGGCGGACGGGTGGTCGGATCTCTCGGACTGCTGTGGACCAGGCCGGGACGGCCGGGCCTCACCAGGTGGTCAGGCCCCCGGCGCCCGCCACGTGCACCCCCGTGTCGTCGAAGGCGACCGCGAGCGGCACTGTGCCCACCGGGACCTCGTTCAGCACCGCACCGCCGGACAGGTGCCACAGCCGCAGGGTGCCCCCCTCGTCGCCGACCGCGACCAGGGTCTCGCCCTCCAGTTCGTGGCAGACCAGGCTGCGCACGGCCGGGCCGCCGTCCCCCAGCACCGAGACGCGGCGGCCGTCCGAGACGTCCCAGACCGTGACGGTCCCGTCCGCCGCGCCCCCGACCACCACACTGCGCCCGTCGAGGACGGCGAAGGACAGGGCGTGCACGGCCCCGCCCGCCCCCGCCAGCTCCGGGCCGGCGAGGCCGGTGAGCCCGTGCCACAGCCGCACCGTGCGGTCTGCGCCCGCCGAGGCGAGCAGCGCGTGGCCGCCCGCCTCCCCGGCCGCGACCGCGGTCACCCCCGGTCCGTGGGCCCGCAGCCGCAGCAGCGGCGTGCCGTCGAGCGGGTCCCAGGTCCGCACGGTGCCGTCCGCGCTGCCGGACACCAGGACGCCGGAGGGGGCGAACGACAGGGCCGTGATCCGGCCGGTGTGCGGGCCGGGCACCGAGAGGGGCGAGCCGTCGCGCAGCCGGTGGCAGCGCACGGTCCCAGCGGCGGTGCCGCAGACCAGCACCGGCCCGGCCGCGGCGCCGTCGTCCGTGGCGGCGTCCGCCGCCCGGGTGACGGCGACCGAGGTGACCGGGCCGCCGTCCGGGGGCACCCGGTGGAGCAGCGCCCTCCCCGCGAGGTCCCACACCCGTACGGAGCCGTCGCCGTGGCCGGCGGCCAGGACGGGGGCGCCGTCCAGCTCGGCCGCGGCCAGCGCGTTCACCGGTGCGCCGGGGGCGCCGGCGCCCTCCGGGTCGTCGTGGAGCACGCCGAGCGCCGCACCGGACTCCGCCCAGATCCGCAGCAGGCCGCCCTCGTCGCCGGTCACCAGGACCGGGACGCCCTCCACCACGGCCGGGGCGAGCGAGGTCAGCCAGCCGCCGCCGGCCGCCCAGCCGTGCAGGGCGCGGCCCTCGTGGACGTCCCAGACGCGCACGCTGCCGTCCAGCGAGCAGGAGGCGAGCACCGGCCGCCCGGCCCCGTCGGGGAAGGCCAGCCCGGTGACGGTCCCGGTGTGGCCGGTGAGCACGGCGACCGGGCGGCCGGTGGCCAGGTCCCAGAGCCGGATGCCGTGGTCCGCGCCCCCGGAGGCCAGCAGGGCCTGGTTGCCGAGGCTGAGCACGGCGAGGGCCGTGACCCGCTCGGTGTGGCCCACGAGCAGGTGCAGCTGTTCACCGGTCGCCACGTCCCAGACCCGGACCGCGGCGTCGTCGCCGGCGGCGGCGAGCAGGTCGAGGCCGCCGCAGCGGGCGTGGCACAGGACGGCGGCGCCGTTCCCGGAGGTCGGCAGCGCCCCGAGGGGCCGTGCGTCGTCGGTCCGCCAGGCGTGGACGTCCCCGGTGCGGCCCGCGGCGAACGCGAGGGGCACCCCCTGCACGGTGCCGGCCGCCACCGCCCGCGCGCCTCCCGCCGCCCCAGTGCCGTGCAGGACCGAGCCGGTCGCGGCGTCCCAGACCTTGAGCGCGCCGTGGCCGTCCCCGGCCGCCAGCAGGTCGCGGCCCTCGACGGTGCCCAGCGCCACGGCCCCGGGCGCCGGTGCGGCGGCGTCGGAGGAGGAGCCGAGGAGTTCGCTGTCCGGTACGGCGTGGAGGCCGAATCCGCGGCCCTCCTCGGCGAGGGCGTAGGCGTGCCTGCCGCGCACGGTGCCGAAGGCGGCCGCCGCGCGGACGCCCGTCCGGCCGCCGCCCGGGCCCGTGCCGTCCCCGGCTGGGTCCCCGGCCTGCTCGCCGGCCTCGCCGTCGGCCTGCTCGTCCACCTGCAGGACCGCGCCGGGCAGCGCTCCGCTGCGGCCGTCGGAGAACACCTGGTCGACCAGGGTCCGCAGCAGCCGCACCGCGGCGGGCGGCGGCTGGCGTCCCTCCTCCCAGGAGAGGTCGCCGGAGGGGAGCAGGCCGCGCACGCCCAGCCGCAGCGTGCCGCCGGCCCCGCCGGACGGCCCGGGGCCCGCGGACGGTCCGGCCCCGCCGGGCGCCGCCGGTCCGAGCAGCGAGACCAGCCGCGCGAGCAGGGCGGGGTCGACACCGCCCGAGCGGCTCCGCGGCCCCTCGGGGGCGGGCCGCTGCGCCCACAGCGCGCCGCCGGGGGAGAGGAACAGCTCGGTCCGGCCGGGCGCCGGCCCGTCCGCCTCCATGGTCAGGCGGACGCCCGGGACCTGCGCGCCCCCGGCCGTGACGGCGCGGTCCTCCGTGTCCGGCATGGGTGTCCTCTCGCTCGGGGGTCGTTCAGCGGGTGCGTCCGGGAGGTGGCGGCCGGTCAGCACAGGTCGTCCGGGGACAGCGTGGCGTACACGGCGTCGTGCAGCCGGTGGGTGCGGGAGCTGCGGAACAGGGCGGGCCGGAAACCGGCCCGGCGGAAGCCGATGGCGGCCCCGACCACCTGGACCGGCATGTTGTCGACGGCGGCGTAGGCGTCGATGCGGCGCAGCCCCAGCCGCTCGAAGCCGAACCGGCACAGCAGGCGCAGGCCGGCGGTGGCCGTCCGCATCCGGCGGGCGTGCGGGAGCAGCCAGAACGAGGCCTCCGCCGCGCCCTCGGCGGGCCTGAGGTCGACCAGCTCCGCCAGACCGAACGCGGTGCCGTCCGGACGGGCCAGGGCGAAGTGGGCCGCCGTGCCGTCCGCCCAGAGCCGGGGCGCCAGTCCGGTGATCCACCGTTCGGCGGACGCGCGGTCGGGGTGGGGCAGGACGCCCTGCATGAACTCCCGCACCAGCGGGTCGCGACTGCCCGCGACGAGCGCGTCGGCGTCCTCGGCGCGCGGCCGTCGCAGGACCACGTCACCCTCCGTGAGCGCCGGGTCCCCCGTCAGCGTGCCCAGCGGGCGCACCCCCGGAAGGGCGTCCCCCGCCGCCGGGCGTGCGGGGTCGGGGCGCTGCTCGGGGACGGGCACGGGGGCTCCACGAGAGGACGGACACGGCAGCACGCGGACGCCGGCCGCTGCGGGCCGCATGTCCGCGTGCAAAGTGAGATTAACATCCTAAAATGACACTACCGGGTCAATCTGATGACCCGTCAGTTTCCCTTTTCGATCGGGCCTGTGCATCCGTGGCGTCACCGCGTCGCTCCCGTGAAGGCGTCGTGGAGCCGTCCGTGCGGGCTTCCCCGCCACGTACGGCCCCGCGCCGCCCGGAGTCCGCCCCGGGCGCCGGCGCGGCCGCGCCCGCCGGACCCCCGGTCCGCACCGTCGCCGCGTGACGCAGATCACCGGGTGTCCTCGGGGCGGCCGTCGACCGGGCGACCGCCGCGGACCGCGCCGGGCGGGGCCCTCCGGCGGGGTGCCCGAGCCCGGCGCGCACGCCTTCGGGCGGTGGAACCCCCGGCCGGGCGGCCTGGGGCGCCCGCGGCCCGGCGACCGGACGAAGGCCGAGTCGCCGGCCGCTGCCGCGGTGATCAGGGACGGAGGAGGACGCGCGGCGGCCGGACGCCGTGCGGGGCGGAGCGGGTGCTCCCGCCGCGCCCTGCCGCGGCCGCCCCTCGGAGGCGACCGTCTACGCTCGTCGCGAGGCCCGGTGCCGCCGGTCCGGCCGGCCGTCCGCCCCGGGCGCCGGCGCGGCCGCGGCACGACCCGCCGCCCCGACCCGTCCCGGAGTACGTCCATGAGCCCTCTCGAGCGCTGGGAGCGGCGCACCCGGCTGCCCCTGCTCGTCCTGGCCCTGCTGTTCGCCGCGGCCTACGCCGCCCCGATCCTCCTCCCGCACGCCGACCCCCGCCTCGCGGCCGCCGCACGGGCGCTGGAGTGGACGGCCTGGGGCTGCTACGCCGCCGACTACGCCGTCCGGCTGGCCCTCTCCGGGCAGCGCTGGGCCTTCGTCCGCAGCCAGCCCCTGGCGCTGGCGGCGGTCGTGCTCCCGCTGCTGCAGCCGCTGCGCCTGCTCCGGCTGCTGGCGACCCTGCTGCTCGCCGGGCAGCGGGTCCGCGCCACGCCGCAGGTCCGGCTGACCACGTACGTCGTGGGATCCGTCCTCGCCCTGCTGCTCTTCGGCTCGCTCGCCGTGCTGGAGGTGGAGCGCCAGTCCCCCCACGGCAACATCCGCACCATGGACGACGCCCTGTGGTGGGCGTTCACCACGATGACCACGGTCGGCTACGGCGAGCACTACCCCACGACCGGGGTGGGGCGGCTCATCGCGGTGTGCCTGATGCTCTCGGGCATCGCCCTCCTCGGTGTGGTGACGGCCAACATCGCGGCCTGGTTCATCGCCGAGTTCCAGGAGGAGGAGCAGGAGACCCGGCGTCAGCAGCAGACGCTGGACGCGCTGGTCGGCGAGGTCCGGGCGTTGCGCGAGCAGGTCGCCCTGCTGACGCTGCGGGCCGTCCCCGGGGGACCGCCCCCCGGGGACGCCCCGGCCGCTCCGCCCCCCGCCCCGGCGGACCCCGCGGACGGGCCCGGCCCCGCGGACCTGCCGCCCGTGCCGGCCGACCGGCCCTCCGCCTGACGGACCGGCCGTCCTGCGGCCCGCGGCCCCGCGGCCCCGCGGCCGCCCGGCCCTGCCCGGTCCGCCGCCCCCGCCCGCCGCCGCCCCCGCCCGTGAACCGTCACCCGTGAACCGCCGCCCGTGAACCGCCGCCCGGCGGGTACGCGCGGGCCATGACCGTCTACGGATTCCACGCCTCGCACGAACAGGTGCCCCCCGCCGACCTCCTGCAGGCCGTCGTCCATGCCGAACAGGCCGGCTTCACCGCCGCCATGTGCTCGGACCACTTCTCGCCGTGGAGCGCCCGCCAGGGCGAGTCGGGATTCGCCTGGTCGTGGCTCGGCGCCGCCCTCCAGGCCACCGACCGCGTGCCGTTCGGCGTCGTCAACGCCCCCGGCCAGCGCTACCACCCCGCGATCGTGGCCCAGGCGATCGGCAGCCTCGCCTCCATGTACCCGGGCCGCTTCTGGGCGGCCCTGGGCAGCGGCGAGGCCTCCAACGAGCACATCACCGGCGGCCGCTGGCCCCGCAAGGACGTCCGCAACGCCCGGCTGCGCGAGTGCGTCGACGTCATCCGCGCCCTGCTGCGCGGCGAGGAGGTCAGCCACGACGGGCTGGTGACGGTCGACCGGGCCCGCCTGTGGACCCGGCCGGAGACCGTGCCGCCGCTCGTCGGAGCCGCGTGCAGCGAGGCCACCGCGGCCTGGTGCGCCGAGTGGGCCGACGGCCTCATCACCGTGAACGCCCCCCGCGAGACCCTGCTGGGCATAGCCGGCGCCTACCGCTCGGCCGGCGGCCGCGGGCCGCTCACCCTCCAGGTCCACCTCAGCTGGGCCCCCGACGAGGAGGAGGCGGCCGCCCTCGCCCACGACCAGTGGCGCACCAACGTGCACGCCCCGCCGGCCAGCTGGGACCTGGACACCCCCGAACTGTTCGACACCGTCAGCGAGCACGTCACCGTCGAGCAGGTCGCCCGCACGGTGAACATCTCCTCCGACCTGTCCCGGCACGCCGCCTGGCTCCAGGAGTACGCCGACCTCGGCTTCGACGCGGTGATGCTCCACCACGTGGGCCGGGAGCAGCGCGCCTTCCTCGACGCCTTCGGCGCGAAGGTCCTGCCGCAGCTCGACGTCACCCGCCCGCAGCCCGCCACCGCGGAGGCGTACCGATGAGGCTCACCCGCACGTCCGACCTGTGGTGGAAGAACGCGGTCGTGTACTGCCTGGACGTCGAGACCTACCAGGACGGCAACGGCGACGGCATCGGCGACTTCGCCGGGCTGACGCAGCGGATCGACCACCTTGTGCGCCTCGGCGTGACCTGCCTGTGGCTGATGCCGTTCTACCCGACGGCCGAACGCGACGACGGCTACGACATCACCGACTTCTACGGCGTCGACCCCCGCCTCGGCACCCTGGGCGACTTCGCCGAGTTCGTCCGCACCGCGCGCGACCGCGGCATCCGCGTCATCGCCGACCTCGTGGTCAACCACACCTCCGACCGGCACCCCTGGTTCCGGGACGCCCGGTCCTCCCGCGACTCCGACCACCGCGACTGGTACGTCTGGCAGGACACCCCGCCCGAGGACGGGCCGAAGGGCGTCGTCTTCCCCGACGCCGAGCAGAGCCTGTGGGAGTACGACGAGCCCACCGGCCAGTACTACCTGCACCGCTTCTACAAGGAGCAGCCCGACCTGAACGTCGCCAACCCCGCGGTGCGCGACGAGATCGCCCGCATCATGGGCTTCTGGACGCAGCTCGGCCTGTCCGGGTTCCGCGTCGACGCCGTGCCGTTCCTGCTGGAGACCGACGGCCAGGACGACGCGGGCGCGCTGCCCGACCCCCACGACCACCTCGCCGACCTGCGGGCCTTCCTCAACCGCCGCAACGGCGAGGCGGTCCTCCTCGGCGAGGTCAACCTGCCCTACCCGGACACCCTCCGGTTCTTCGGCGACCCGTCCTCGGAGCGCGGCGACGAGCTCACCATGTGCTTCGACTTCGTCGGCATGCAGCGGATGTACCTGGCCATGGCGCGCGAGGACGCCCGCCCGCTCGCCGACGCGCTGCACGAGCGCCCCGCCGCCCCCCGGGACGCCCACTGGGCGACCTTCGTGCGCAACCACGACGAGCTGACCCTCGACAAGCTGGACGACGACGAGCGGGCCGAGGTGTTCGCGGCCTTCGGCCCCGAGAAGGACATGCAGCTCTACGGCCGCGGCCTGCGCCGCAGGCTGCCCCCGATGGTCGGCGGCGACCGCCGGCGCGTGGAGCTCGCCTACAGCCTGCTGTTCACCCTGCCCGGGACGCCGGTCCTCTTCTACGGCGAGGAGATCGGCATGGGGGAGAACCTGGCCGCCGAGGGCCGCCAGGCGGTCCGCACCCCCATGCAGTGGTCCCCGGAGAAGGGCGCCGGGTTCTCCACGGCCGACCCGGCCCGCTTCCCCAACCCCCTGGTCGAGGGGGACTTCGGGCCGGAGCACGTCAACGTGGACGGCCAGTGCCACGACCCCGGCTCGCTCCTCGGCCGCATGCGCCTGTTCGTCGAGCGCTACCGGGAGGCGCCCGAACTGGCCTGGGGCCGCTACCGGGCCGTCGAGACCCGCGACCCGGCGGTCCTGGCCCACCTCGCCTCCACGTCCGACGGCTGCGTGCTCGCCGTGCACAACTTCTCCGGACGGCCGGTGACCGTCCGGCCGGCCCTGCCCGACGCCGTACCCGGGAGCACGCTCACCGACCTGCTCGCCACCGCCGGCGACGGCGAGGACCTGACCGTCCCGGAGGACCGCAGGCCCGAGGTCCCACTCCCGCCGTACGGCTACCGCTGGCTGCGGGTCCCCACCGGCCGCGAGGCCCCCGAGCGGACCGCGGCCTGCTGAACCCCCGCCCCCGGGCGGCCCGGCGGCGGTACCGGGAGGTCCCGCCGCCGGGGGCCGGGGCGGCGGCGCCGGCCCCGCACACGGGCACGTCCTTGACCTCAAGCCCGGTTGAGGCCCTACGGTCCCTCCATGAGCATGGAGACCACCGCCTGGATGCAGCTGCACAGCGTCATGAACGCCACGCGGGAACGCCGCCCCCTGGCCCGGGCCACCCTGCGCCGCGTCGGCGCGTTCGCCCGGCCGCACCGCCGCCGCATCACCGGCTTCGTGCTGCTCAGCGTGGTCACCGCGCTGCTCGCCGTCGCGACCCCCGTCCTCGCCGGCCGCGTCGTCGACGCGATCGTCTCCGGCGGCGACTCCCGCCGCGTCACCACGCTGGCCCTGCTCATCGCCCTGATCGCCCTCGCCGAGGCGGGGCTCGGACTGCTGAACCGCTGGCTGTCCGCGAACCTCGGTGAGGGCCTCATCCTCGACCTGCGCACCGCCGTCTTCGACCACGTCCAGCGCATGCCCGTCGCCTTCTTCACCCGCACCCGCACGGGGGCGCTCGTCAGCCGCCTCAACAACGACGTGATCGGCGCCCAGCGGGCCTTCAGCAACACCCTGTCCGGGGTCGTCGGCAACATCGTCACCCTGCTGCTGACCCTCGCGGTCATGCTCACCCTGTCCTGGCAGATCACCCTCCTCGCCCTGGTGCTGCTCCCCGTCTTCGTCGTGCCGGCGCGGCGCACGGGCACCCGCATGGCGGCCCTCCAGCGCGAGGCCGCCACCCACAACGCCGCCATGGGCACCCAGATGACCGAGCGGTTCTCCGCCCCCGGCGCCACCCTGGTGAAGCTCTTCGGCCGGCCCGCCGACGAGTCCGCCGAGTTCGCCCGCCGGGCCCGCCGCGTCCGGGACATCGGCGTGCGCACCGCGATGGCCCAGTCGGCCTTCATCACGGCCCTCACCCTCGTCTCCGCCCTCGCCCTCGCCCTCGTCTACGGGCTGGGCGGCCACTACGCGCTCACCGGCGGCCTCGAAGCGGGCTCCGTCGTCGCGCTCGCCCTGCTCCTCACCCGCCTCTACGCCCCGCTGACCTCCCTGGCGGGCGCCCGTGTCGAGGTCATGAGCGCCCTGGTCAGCTTCGAGCGGGTCTTCGAGGTCCTCGACCTGGAGCCCCTCATCGCCGACCGGCCCGGCGCCCGGGAGGTGCCGCCCGGGCCCGTCGCCGTCGAGTTCGACGACGTCCGCTTCGCCTACCCGTCCGCCGACAAGGTGTCGCTCGCCTCGCTGGAGGAGGTCGCCGCCCTCGACACCCGGGCCGGCGGCGAGGTGCTGCGCGGCGTCTCCTTCCGCGCCGAGGCCGGCTCCACGGTGGCGCTCGTGGGGTCGTCCGGGGCCGGCAAGTCGACCATCGCCCAGCTCCTGCCCCGCCTGTACGACGTCGACGGCGGCGCGGTGCGGGTCGGCGGCGTCGACGTGCGCGACCTGTCGGCGGCCTCCCTCCGCGCCACCGTCGGCATGGTCACCCAGGACGGGCACCTCTTCCACGACACGGTCCGCGCCAACCTGCTGCTCGCCAGGCCGGAGGCCGGCGAGGACGACCTGTGGGACGTCCTGCGCCGCGCCCGCCTCGACACCCTCGTCGCGGAGCTGCCGGACGGCCTCGACACCGTCGTGGGCGAGCGCGGGTACCGGCTCTCTGGCGGCGAGCGGCAGCGCATGACCATCGCCCGGCTGCTCCTGGCCGGCCAGCGGGTCGTCATCCTCGACGAGGCCACGGCCCACCTGGACAACACCTCCGAGGCGGCGGTCCAGGAGGCCCTCACCGAGGCCCTGGCCGGCCGGACCGCCGTGGTCATCGCCCACCGCCTCTCGACGGTGCGCGCCGCCGACCTCATCCTCGTCGTCGAGGGCGGGCGGATCGTGGAGCGCGGGACGCACACCGAACTGCTCGCGGCGGACGGCCGCTACGCGGAGCTGTACCGCACCCAGTTCCGGGCCGGGGCCGGAACGGAGCCGGTCGAGGCCGTCTGAGCCGCGCCGGCCGCCCTGTGCCGGTCGACCTGCGCCGGCCGCCCCGTGCCCACGGTGAGCCGACGGTGGGCCGGCGGTGTTCCGGCCCCTGTCCCGGGCCCCGCCTGCCGGCCGGGGGGCGGGGCCGGTCAGCGCCGCCGGGCCACCACGAGGCGGCAGCGCGGAGTGCCGTCCGGCCGGAGGCCGAGAGCGCCGAGGGGCGGCGCGGCCACGTCGAACCCGGCCCGCGCCAGCTCCCCGAGCACGGCGGACGGCCGGAACGTGCGGTAGTACATGACGAAGCGGGGGCGCCACAGCGCGTTGCGCACCCGCATCGCCGCGTCGAACCCCCACAGGCCCCAGTACAGGCGCGAGCCGACCCGCGCCGGTGCGGGCAGGGGGAAGGCGAACAGGCCGCCGGGCCGCAGCGCCGCGTGCACCTGGGCGAACAGCGCGGGCCGCTCGGCGGGCAGGAAGTGGCCGAACGCCCCGAAGCTCACCGCCAGGTCGAAGGCGGGCGCGCGGAAGGGCAGCCGGCGGGCGTCGGCCCGCACCCAGTGCGCCGCCGGCCCGTCCGGGCCGGCGGGTCCGTCCGGACGTCCTGCGTCTCCCGGTCCCGCTCCGCCGGGTTCCCGCGCGGGGGCGGCAGGGACGGGGGCGACCGGGGCTGAGCGGGCGACGGCGAGCATCCCCGCGCTGAAGTCGACGCCGACGACCCGGTCCGTGCACACCGCCCGCAGGACACCGACGCCGGCCCCGGTGCCGCAGCACACGTCGAGCCCGGCGGCGAACGGCCCCAGCCGCCGCAGTTCGCGGGCCACGGCGTCCAGGACGCGGTCCGGCGTGCGGAAGGGCGTGCGGTCGAAGTCGGGGGCGAGCAGGTCGTAGCCGCGCTCCGTGGAGGACAGTGCCTGCACGGCGAGTTCGCGGAGGGTCGGGCCCGGCGAGGTGGACATCGGCCCCAGCGTATCGGGCCCGGACGGTGTCCCTCCCGTGATCCGCGGGCACGGCGTACCGCCCGTGGCCGCGGCGACCCCGGCAGGTTCCGTGCTCGCCGGCGAGGGCGGCAGGCCCGCCGCCCGCCCGGACGTCCCCCGCGGCGATCGCCGTGCCGCAGGGGACGCCGGGCGGGCCGGTGGATCACTAGCGGACGTTGATCCACTGGCCGGAGTTGGCCTGGGCGAGGGCGTCGTCGGAGAAGTTGTTCACCGCGAACGAGGTGTTGCTCGCGTCGACGTCGGCCAGGCGCTGGTTGATGTTGGTCAGCTCCAGGAGGTTGAGGTTGAACCGGCCCAGAGCCTCGCGGCGGGGCAGCAGTTCGGCGGTCTGCTCCTGGAGCTCGGTGGTGTCCATCACGGTGGTCTCCTCGGTAGGGGAAAGACGGGCAGGGCAGAACGTCCGATGTCCGACGTTCTTGGACGAATCGCCCGACGAGATGGGACGGTATGTGCTCCCGGCGTCCCGGGCAAGCACATCCGGGTGCCCTCGTGCCGCCGTTTCGCCGGGGGCGCGCCCCCGCGAGGTGCGGCGTGCCCGGCCGGCGCGTCGGGACCGGCGGGCCGACGTGCCCGCCCCCCCTGCCGCGGCCGGGTCCGGAGGGCGTCCCTCGGGGCGGTCGCCGTCCCGCCCCTGCCCCGGCCCACGACGCGGCCGGGTGAACCGGACCGCCCGTCCGCCCGTACACAGGGCGACCGGTCACCGGTATGCGGTGCTGCGCCCCGGTCCCACCCGTGAGGAGTCGTCATGTCGCGAAGGCGTACCGTCAGCCGCAGGCAGAGGGGCGTCCTGTTCGCCTGTGCCGCCGCCGTCGTCTGCGGGGGAGTGGCCGTCACCGTGCAGACCAGCCAGGCGGCCGTGGACTGCGCCGGGCTGGCGTCACGCCTCCGGGAGACGCAGGACCTCGTCGCCGCCCAGCGGGCCCACCCGGTGGCGAACTCGGCCGCGGTGATCGCCAACCGGCAGGCGGTCGCCGACCTCCTCGGACAGCAGCTCGCCCAGGGCGGCTGCGCCGCGCCGCAGGCGGCTCCCCGGAGCGCACCCCCGTCCGCCGCGGCGCCGGGGGGCGTCCCGGCGCCGGCGGGCGCGGTGACGGTCCCGCCTCCCGCCGGTGAGGTGGTGTGTGCGGGGGCGACGGTGACGCTGTCGGGGGAGGCCGGGGCGCCGGCGGCGAGCAGTGACCGGTTCCCGGTCGGCACCAGGCTGAGGGTGACCAACCTGGACAACGGCCGTTCCACGTCGGTGGCGGTGACGGGCCCCTCGGGGAGCTGTGCGCTGCTGAACGACGCGGCCTTCGACCGGATCCGTGAGCCCGGCAGGAACCTCGTCCGCCACGCCCGCATCGAACGCCTCCGGTAGGCCGCGCCCTCACGTCCACGGCCCCCGGCCGGACCGGAGCGGCCGTGGCGGCCCTCCGGCGTCGGTGCCCGGGGCCGGACCCCGGGTGTTTCGTCCAGGAACCGTCGGAAGGGACGCTCGACGCCCGGGAGACCGGCCCGGGGGCCCGTCGCCGCACGGCGACGCACGCCGCGCACAGCCGCCGCCCCACCGGGCCCGACCGGGTCGAGCCGCAGGCGCCGCGCCCCGGCCCGCCCGCCGTCCTCCGGACGGCCCGCCCGCCGTCGTCCGGACGGCCGGTCCACCCGTACGGCGGCCTCGGCAGGCCGTCTGCTCCGCAGACGGCCTGCCGAAATGTACAGGTTTATACTCACGGCGTGACCGAGCCTGCGCCCTCGCCCCTGCCGCCCGGCCTCGAGGACAGCCTCGGGTGGCTGCTGGCCCGGTGCTCCCGTGCTCATGTCGAGGCCGTGCAGCACGCCGTCGCCGACCTCCCGCACGGGCTCCGCGGGTTCCAGGCCCTGTCCGGCGCCGCGCACCGCAGCGTCCGCAACCAGGCGGAACTGGCGCGGCAGTTGGGCGTGGACCGGACCGTCATGGTCTACCTGCTCGACGACCTGGAGGAGGCCGGCCTGGTCGAGCGGGTCGCCGAACCGTCGGACCGGCGCAGCAAGCTCGTCCGGGCGACCCCCGAAGGCAGGAGGCGGCTCTCCGCCGCCCAGGCCGTCATCGACGGGGCCGAGGCCGCCCTCCTGGAGCCGCTGTCCCCGTCCGACCGTGACCGGCTGCCGGTCATCCTGCGGGCCATCGCCGCTCACCACGTCTCCCCGGAGGGGCCGGACGGCGTCTGCGCCATGGCGCAGGGGGCCGCAGGCAGCGCCGGGACCCGCTGAACCTGCCTGCCGCGCCCCCGGTCGGGACGCCGGTGCGGCCCCGGTGCCGGACTCGGCTGCCGCCCTGGTGCCGGCGGCACCGTGGACCCCGCCTCCCCGCGACAGGCGGGCCCTCGCGGAAGGATCCTGAAAGCCCGTCGGCCACGCCGTCGCCGCCCGCACCGGACCCGGCGGCGGGCGTCGCCGACCCTGCCCGCCGCCCCGGCCCTTGGCCCCCGTCGCTCCCGTCGTCCCTGCCGCTCCCGCCGTCCCGCCCCGTCGCAGGGGACTGCCGGGCTGCTTCCCTTCTGACGGTCTGTCCAGGAGGTCGGCTGCTTGGAAGAATGACGGCCCGACCGCATATGCAGCCGGGGACCCCGTGCTTCCGCCGCCTCCCGTTCCAGGAGAAACCGCAGTGTCGATCGCCTACGTCGCCCTTGCCGTCCTGCTGTCCCTCGTCCTGGTCGCCTCCGGACGGGGCAAGCTCGTCAAGGACGAAAGGGTCACCTCCTCCCTCGACGGCATCGGCATCCCGAGGGGCGTGTTCCCGGTGCTGGCGGGCCTCGAGTTCGCCGGCGCCCTCGGGCTGCTCATCGGTGCCGGCTTCCGGCCGCTCGGCATCGCCGCAGCCGTCGGCGTCGTCCTCTACTTCGCCGGCGCGGTCATCGCCCACCTGCGCGCCCGGGACGCCAAGGGCGCTCCCGTCCCCGGCGTCCTGCTCGCCGTCTCGATCGCCGCGCTGGCCCTGGCCGTCGCCACCGTCTGACCCGAGGGGCCCGGCCGGGCCGGCCGGGCCGCCACGGACGTCCTGCGGCCCGGGCGGCCCGGGCGGCCCGGCCTTCCTTCCTTCCTTCCCGCCGGGCAGGGATCCGGGCCGGCCCTTCCCCGGGCGGGCTCCCCCGCCGGGCTCCTCCGGAGCGCGGTTCTCGCGGACGGCCCCCCGGAGGCCGGCGGCCCGTCAGCGCTTCTGGATCTGGACCCGCCTGACGGTGACCGGCAGGGTGGGGAAGCCGTCGCCGGGGCCGTTCTGGTCGTCCTCCCCGCCGGCGGCGATCTTCTGCAGCACGTCCAGGCCGGAGGTCACCCGGCCGAAGGGGGTGTACGCGGGGGAGAGCCGGGTGTCCTTCCAGACGAGGAAGAACTGGCTGCCGTTGGTGTCGGGCCCTGCGTTGGCCATCGCCACGGTGCCCGCCGGGTAGGTGGCGCCGGTGAGGTTCTCGTCCGGGAACGAGTACCCCGGGCCTCCGCTGCCGGTGCCGGTGGGGTCGCCGCACTGCAGGACGTAGATCCGCTGTGTGGTGAGCCGGTGGCAGTGGGTGCGGTCGAAGTACCGGTGCTCGGCCAGGAACCGGAAGGAGAACGTCGTGCACGGCGCCTCGCCGGTGAGCGCCCGGAAGGTGATCCGGCCCTGGGCGGTGCGCAGGGTGGCGTCGTAGGGGGCGGCGGCCCCGACCGGGTCGAAGACGGGGATGCCCTTGAAGTTGTCGGCGGGGACCGCCGGGGTGTAGGCGCAGCCGGCGGGGCCCGGGGCGGCCCTGCCGCCGGCGCCGGGTCCCGCGGCCGGGGCGCCTGCGCCGGGTCCTGCGGCCGGGGCGGCCCCGGCTGACGCCAGGACGAGGATCGCGGACGTTGCGAGGGCGGTGGGGAGCAGTCGGTGACCGCGCTTCACGGGTCGACCTCCGGGTCGTGGGTGGGGCGGGGCGTCCCGGCCGGGGCTTTGGTGGGACACCTGTCATCGCCATGTCATGTCCATGAGCCATTCCCCGGTCGGCGGCCGGGTACTCGCCGCCCGCCGCCCGGTCGCGCCGCGTCCTCCCGCCCGTGCCGCCGCAGCGGTCCGGGCCCCGCGGGGGCCGGTCGCCCGGGCGGTCCGGTCGGCCGCGGCGACGCCGAGCCGGGACGCGCGCCGGCAGGAGCGCCCTGAGCCGCCGAACGCCCCGGCCACCGCGCCCGGGAGCGGCGGCCTCTCTGTGTTCCGCGGGGTGAGCCGAGGCCCCTGCCGTTCTTTCCATGCCCGTGTACTAGTTTTGCGAACGTTTCTTCGATCGCAAGGGTGTGGTGGCAGTGGCAGGAATACGGTGGGGCGCGATACTGCCGCAGGGGTGGCGTCTGGACCTGGTCCATCTGGCCGACCCCGCGGAGCAGTTCGAGGCCATGGTGGAGGTCGGCAGGGAGGCCGAGGCGCTCGGCTTCGACTCCGTGTGGCTCTACGACCACCTCCAGCCGGTCCAGGCCGAGCCGGAGACCACCTTCGAGTGCTGGACCAGCCTGGCGGCCGTCGCCCGGGAGACCCGGCGCGTCGAGCTGGGCCAGCTGGTCACCTGCAACAGCTACCGCAACCCGGCGCTGGTGGCGAAGATGGCCGCCACGCTCGACGCCGCCAGCGGCGGCCGCGCGATCGTCGGGCTGGGCGCGGGCTGGGACGGGCGCGAGTACGAGGCCTACGGCTACCCGGCGCCCCACCCGCCCGTCGGGGAGCGGCTGCAGCGGCTCGGCGAGGCGGCCCAGGTCGTCAGGACCATGCTCCGCTCGCCGCGCAGCACCTTCGAGGGCCGGTACTACCGGGTGCGCGACGCCGTCAACGTGCCCGTCGGGGTCCGCAGGCCCCACATCCCGCTCCTGATCGGCGGCAGCGGGGAGAAGGTCACCCTGCGCCTGGTCGCCGAGCACGCCGACGCCTGCAACCTGACCGACCACACCGACCCGCAGTTCTACCGGCACAAGCTCGACGTGCTGGCCCGCCACTGCGACGACGTCGGCCGCGACTACGACGACATCCTTCGGACGGCCACGCTCTCGGTCTTCGTCGCCCCCGACGAGTCCGGCCTGCAGCGCATGACGGCGCCGCACCTGGACGGGCGCAGCCGCGCGGAGCTCGCCGCGCACAACGCCGTCGGAACCCCGGAGCAGCTCGTCGAGACCTTCGGGGCCCTCGTCGACGCCGGGATCCAGTCCTTCGTGCTGTACTTCCACGAGTCCACGCGGCTGGAGTCCATGCGGCTGTTCGCCCGCGAGGTGATGCCGCACCTGCGCTGACCCCGTGCCGGACCGGCGCCGTCCCGTCCCGCCCCGTGCGCCTCGGGCCGGGGCGGGACGGCACCCGTGCGGGCGGGCCGCGGGGTGTCGCGGGCGGGCGGGCCCGGGACGGTCCTCGCCCCGCCTCCCCGGCCGCCGCGTGGCGTGCGGCAGCCCGACCGGTGGGCTGCGCCGCGTGGGAGCCTGCCCTGCCCGCCCCCGGTCCGGCGTTCCGGCACCGTGGGCGGCCCGGCCCGGCGCGGTCAGGGGGCGGGCTCGGTGCGCTGCCTGCGTTCGGCGGCCAGGGTCGCGGCGAGGAGCAGCAGGCCGGTGGCGGCGAGTGCGGACCCGGTCCACGCGGGGGCGGCCCAGGAACCGGTGGCGTCGAGGGCGGCGCCTCCCAGGAACGCCCCGAGGGCGTTGGCGAGGTTGAAGGCGCTGTGGTTGGTGGCGGCGGCCAGGGTGGGGGCGTCTGCGGCGGCGTCCATCAGGCGCGTCTGCAGCGCGGGGACCAGGGCGAAGCCGGTGCCGAGGAGGAGGACCGCGCCGACGGCCGCGGTGCGGTGTGCCGAGACGGCCGCGAAGAGCGCGGGGAAGAGGACCATCGTGCCCAGGATCCCGACGAGCGAGGCGGCCGGTGCGCGGTCGACGGTCCGCCCGCCCGCGAGGTTGCCGGCGGTCATGCCCAGGCCGAAGACGGCCAGGACGGCGGGGACGGCCGCCGCGGGCAGGTGGGCCCGCCCGGTCAGCGCGGGGGAGAGGTAGGTGTAGACGCTGAACATGCCCCCGAAGCCGATCGCGCCGACGGCCAGGGTGGCCAGGACCCGTGGTCGGCGCAGTGCCGCGAACTCGCTGCGGACGGTCGCCCGCGGCCGGCCAGGACCGGCCGGCACGAGGAGGCGGACCGCCGCGAAGGTCAGGGCGCCGGCGACGGTGACGGCGGCGTAGGCGGTGCGCCAGCCCGCGGCCTGTCCGAGCGAGGTGGCGGCCGGCACGCCCGCCACGTTGGCGATGCTCAGGCCGAGCATGACGCGGGAGACGGCCCGGGCCCGGCGCGCGGGCCCGGCGAGGTCCGCGGCGACGAGGGCGGCGATTCCGTAGAAGGCGCCGTGCGGCAGCCCGGAGGCGAACCGGGCCGCCAGGAGCGTGCCGTAGCCGGGGGCCAGTGCGGTCGCCAGGTTGCCGGCGGTGAAAAGCGCCATCAGCGCCAGGAGCACGGAACGGCGGGGCCGGCGCACGCCGAGGCCGGCGAGCAGGGGGGCGCCCAGCACGACGCCGAGGGCGTAGGCGCTGACCAGGTGGCCGGCGCGGCTCGGGCCCGTGCGGAGGCCGGCGGCGATGTCGGGGAGCAGGCCCATGGCGGCGAACTCGCCGGTGCCTATGGCGAACCCGCCCAGGGCGAGCGCGGCCAGGGCCGGCCCCGGACGGACGGTTCGCCCCGGACCGGCGGTGCGCCCGCCGCCGGCGGGTGCACCCGGGGGCAGGGTGGTGCTGCTGGTGGCGCTCATTCCCTCTTCGTTCCTTCTTCGCTTCCTGCGGGGGTCTTCCTCCGGCCCGGCCGGTCCGGCCCGCACCGGCGTTCCCGGCCCTGCCGGCCGCCGTACGGCCGGCCCGGGGGCCGCGGCGCGCAGGCCCTGTCGTCGCAGGCCGGGCCGGCCTGCCCGTGGTGGTGGCGCGTGCCCGCCGTCGGGTCCGCGCGGTCCGCACAGGCCGGATGGTCCGGCCGTTCGGTCCGGGGCCGGGCCTGAGGACCGGACCACGGCACGGCACCGGCCCCCGGGCGCGGGCGCCCGCGCCCGGGGGCCGGTCGGGGTCAGTCCTGCGGGAAGTCGGCGCCGCGGGAGACGTGCTCCCAGGCGGCGAACTCCTCACGCAGGGCGTCGAGCCCGGCCAGGGCGGTGTCGTAGGCGGCGGAGCCGAGCAGGAGGCGGCGCGGCGGGTTGTCCGCCTCGACGGCGGTGATGATCGCCGTGGCGGCACGGGCCGGGTCGCCGGGCTCCTGCCCGTTGCCGGAGCGGAAGGCGGCGCGCTGGGCGCCGGCGGTGGCCGCGTAGTCGGCGATCTCGCCGGCCGGGGCGGTCTCGGCCGCGGAACGGCCCGCCCAGTCGGTCCGGAACATCCCCGGCTCGATGAGCATGGCCCGGATGCCCAGCGGCTCGGTCTCCTGCCACAGGGCCTCGGTCAGGCCCTCGACGGCGAACTTGGTGGCGTTGTAGTGGCCGACGGCCGGGAAGGCCCGCAGGCCGCCGATGGAGGAGAAGTTCACGACCGTGCCGGTGCGGCGCCGGCGCATGCCGGGCAGCACGGCGCGGGTGACGTCCCACAGGCCGAAGACGTTGATCTCGTACATGCGGCGGACCTCGGCCTCGTCGCTCTCCTCGACCGCGGCGAAGTAGCCGATGCCGGCGTTGTTGACCAGCACGTCGATACCGCCGAAGGCGTCCTCGGCCGCCTTGACGGCGGCCCGTACCTGCTGCGGGTCGGTGACGTCCAGGGCGAGGGCCAGGGCGCGGTCGCCGTGGCCCGCCACGACGTCCGCCACCTGCTCGGGGTTGCGCGCGGTGACCACCGCGCGGTCGCCGCGGTCGAGGACCGCCCGGGCGAGGTGGCGGCCGAAGCCGGTCGAGCAGCCGGTGATGAACCAGGTCTTCACGGGAGAAGGGGTCCTTTCGGGAACCGTGGGGGGTGGCACGCGTCCGGCGGGCCTGCGGCGGCGTCCGCCGCACCCGACGGGCGGCGAGGCGCCGCGGGCGGCAGGCCGGGATCCGGCCTGCCGTGACCCGGCGTGCCGGGGTCTGCATCCAGCACACCAGCGCCGCCGGGGCGTCCGGGGGCCGATGCCGGGCCCTGCTCTGCCCGGGACGGCCCTGCCCGGGACGGCGCTGCCCGGGACGGCCCTGCCCGGGACGGCGCTGCCCGGGACGGCGCTGCCCGGGACGGCGCTGCCCGGGACGGCGCTGCCTGGGAACGGCAGACCCCCCTTCGCCCCTCCGTACGGCCGCCGCGCCCGGCACCATGGAGGCATGCCCGCCCGCAACGCCGACCTCGCCGAGTTCCTGCGCAGCCGCCGCGCGGCCATCGACCCCGCCTCCGCCGGGCTGCCCGACCGCGGCGCCTACCGCCGCGTCCCCGGCCTGCGGCGTGAGGAGGTCGCCCTGCTCGCCGGGGTGAGCACCGACTACTACACGCGCCTGGAGCAGGGCCGGCAGGTCAGCCCCTCCGAAGGCGTCCTGGACGCGGTCGCCGCCGCCCTGCGCCTGGACCAGGCCGAGCGCGCCCACCTGTTCCACCTCGTCCGCCCCCGGAGCGGCCCGGTGCGCCGCGGCGCCCCCGCCGTGCAGCGGGTGCGCCCCGCCGTCCGGCGCATGCTCGACTCCCTCACCGACCAGGCCGCCTTCGTCCTGGGCAGGCGCACCGACGTCCTGGCCGCCAACCACCTGGCCCGCGTCCTGCTCGCCGACTTCGACGCCATGCCCCACCGCGAGCGCAACCTCACCCGCTGGGTCATCCTCGACGACGCCGCGCGCGCCCTGTACACCGACTGGGAGAAGGTCGCCGCCGAGATCGTCGGCATGCTCCGCCTGGACGCGGGCCGCCACCCCGACGACCCGCGCACCGCCGAGCTGGTGGGCGAGCTGGCGGTGAAGAGCGACCGGTTCCGCCGCTGGTGGGCCGACCACCGGGTGGTGGAGCGCACCTTCGGCTCCAAGCGCTTCCACCACCCCCAGGTGGGCGCCCTGACCATCGACTACGAGGCCCTGGTCCTGCCCGGCGAGGAGGACCAGACCCTCTTCGTCTACCTGCCCGCCGAGGACGCGGCCTCGCAGGACGCGTGGCGCCTGCTGGCCAGCTGGAACGCATCCCCCGCCGCCCCTGCCGGCCACGGCCGCCCCGCCGCCCCCGGCCGGTCCCCCGCTCCGGACCGGCCCGCCGCACCGGACCGGGCCTGACCGCCCGCGCCGCCCCGGCACCCCGTCCCCGGCACCCCGTCCCCGGCACCCCGTCCCCGGCACCCCGTCCCCGGCACCCCGAGCCCGGAACGGCCGCCGGGCCGGAGCGGGACCGCCGATACGCTGGGCCTTCCCCGGCGGACGGCCGGGGCCGTCCACCCCGCGGGTCCCGTGCCCGCACACTGGACGGGGGCCGACGTTGCCCGGCGAGGCCGGCGAGAGCGGACGAGGGATGCCGATGAGTACCGGGGAGGCTCCGTCCGCGGTGTGGCGGCGGCTGATGACGGCGCGGTCCGCGGACGAGGAGCACCGGGTCTCCACGGCCCTGGAGCTCTTCTTCGACCTGTGCTTCGTGGCGGCCGTGGCGCAGGCGTCGGCCGGGCTCCACCACCGCGTCTCCGACGGGCACCCCTGGCAGGGGGTGTCCGGGTACGCGCTGGTGTTCTTCGCGATCTGGTGGGCGTGGATGAACTTCACCTGGTTCGCCTCCGCCTACGACACCGACGACGTGCTCTACCGGGTGACGGTGCTGGTGCAGATCTCGGGCGCGCTGGTGCTGGCGGCCGGCGTGCCGAGGGCGCTGGACCGGCAGGACTTCGCGGTCGTCACCTGGGGGTACGTGGTCATGCGCCTGGCCCTGGTGGCCCAGTGGCTGCGCGCGGCCCGCTCCGACCCGCCGCGCCGGGCCTGCTGCCTGCGCTACGCCGTGGGCGTGACGCTGGTCCAGGCCGGCTGGGTGGCGCGCCTGGCGCTGCCGCAGCAGTGGTCCACCGCCTCCTTCGTGCTGCTGGCCGCCGCCGAACTGGCGGTCCCGGCGTGGGCGGAGCGGGTGGGGCCGACGACCTGGCACCCGCACCACATCGCCGAGCGCTACGGGCTCTTCACGCTGATCGTCCTGGGGGAGACGGTGACCTCCTCGACGCTCGCCGTCCAGTCCGCCCTGGACGGGAGCGCCGCCGCGGGCGGGCTGGCGGCCACGGCCGCGGGCGGACTGCTGACGGTGTTCGGCCTGTGGTGGATCTACTTCGCCGAGGACGCGCCGCGCCTGCTGACCTCGCTGCGCGCCTCCCTGGCCTGGGGGTACGGGCACTACGGCGTCTTCGCCGCGGCGGCCGCGGTGGGTGCGGGGCTCGCCGTCCAGGTGGACCGCCTCGCGGGTGGGGCCCACGTGGGCGACCGGGCGGCGGCGGCCGCCTTCACGGTGCCGGTCGCGGCCTTCGTCGTGCTGGTGTGGGCGCTGCACCTGCGCCGCGGGTCCGGGCGTGCGCGAGGGGCCGCTGCGCTGCCGCCGGCGGCGGCGGCCGGGGTGCTCGCGGCCGGGTTCACCGGGCAGCCGGTGCTGTACACCGGCCTCGTGGTCGCCGCGCTGGTCGTGGCCCGGCTCCTGGTGCAGGACGGCGGGCCGCGTGCCGCCGGGCCGGACGGGGGCGCCCCGGCGATGCCGTAGGCCGGGGTGCGGGCCGCCCGGCCCGGCGCGCGGCCGCCGGGGGCCTTCGGCGTCGCCGTCAGCCGCTTCGGCGCCGTGTTCCTCGCCGACCCGGTCGCCGCCTTCGCCGTCGTCCGCCGCGCCCTGGGGCCCGGCGGGCGCGCCGCCCTGCTCGCCCCGGCCGGCCCCGGGCGGGCCGACCGGGTGCGGGTGCTCCACGCCCTGCGCCCCTTCGGGCCGGTGCCCGACTGCGCGGTCGGCGCGCCCGGGATGTTCTCTCCCCCCGCCGCCGACCCGGCGGCGTTCCGCCGGGTCGGCGGCGACGCGGGCTTCGCGCAGGCGGGGACCGCCCTGGTGGAGGCGCCGATGGTCCTCGGGCGCGACGCGGACGACGCGGCGGACCGCCTGCTCGGCCCCGGCCGGGTCCGCCTCCTGCCCGACCGCGCCTGCCCGGGTGGCGGGGAGCGTGTGCGCGCCGCGCCGGCCGAGGCCCTGCGCCCGTTCGGGGGTCCGGGCGCAGGGCCTGGGCGGTGCCGCCCGGCTGGCCGCCACCCCCCGGCCTCCGGTGCGGACCGGGTGCGCGATGCGGGGTCGGGAATACCCCCTGGGGGTATATGGTTGGGGCAGGCAGCCCGCACGTCCGACCCTTCCGAGGAGACCGTGTCATGGACCACGCGACACTCGAGCACCAGCACCAGCAGCAGCACACCGGTCACAGCGCCGGCGGTACCTGGCGGACGGCCGCGCAGGCGACCCTGCACTGCCTGACCGGCTGCGCCGTCGGCGAGGTCCTCGGCATGGTCGTCGGCACCGCCGCCGGCCTCCACAACGGCGCCACCCTGGCGGTCTCCGTCGTCCTGGCCTTCGTCTTCGGCTACGCCCTGACCATGCGCGGCGTGCTGCGCGCCCAGGTGCCCCTCCGCCAGGCGGTGAGGATCGCCCTCGCCGCCGACACCGTCTCCATCGCCGTGATGGAGCTGATCGACAACACCGTCATGGTCGGCGTGCCCGGCGCCATGGACGCCGGCCTCTCCGACCTGCTGTTCTGGGGCTCCCTGGCCTCCTCCCTCGTCCTGGCGTTCGTGCTCACCACGCCCGTCAACCGGTGGCTGATCGCCCGCGGCAGGGGCCACGCCGTCGTCCACGCCCACCACTGACGGCGGGGGTGCCCGGGGGCACCCCCGCCGTGGGCGGCCTCCGACGGGCCTCGGGTCCTCGACGGGATCCGCCCCCGCGCCGGACACCCCGCAGGATGCGGGGCCGACCGGTGCCGGCACCGCCCGGGGCGGGGCCGGGGCCGGCGGGGCGCGGCGGATCGGGAGGGCCGCCGGACGCCGCTCGTGCTCCTCCTCGCCGGGCTCCCCGGCCTGCGCCCCCTCCTGCGCTCCCGCCACCCCTTCGGCGGACAGTCCCCACCCGCCCCCACCCCTTAAGGTTGCCGCCATGAAGCGCCCCGCGCAGCACCCGGCCCCGCTCCGGCGGGCCCGCGTGCTGCTCGCCCTCACCGCGCTTCTCGGCCTGCTGGCCATGCACGGCCTGACCGGCGGCACCGTGGGCGGCGCCGACGCGGCCCCGGCCGCCGTCGCCGCCCACACCGTGCCGTCCGCCGACGGGGGCGGCACGGACGGCCACCACACCGACGACTGCCCGTGCCCGCACCACGACGGCGGCCACGGGGGAGCGGTCCACGCCGGGCCCATGTGCCTGTCCGCGGCCCCCTCCGCCCCCTGGACCCCGCCCGCCCCCGCCCCGGCGCCCCTGGCCGCCCCGCCCGGACCGCGGGCGGCACCCGCGGGCGCGGACCCCGCCGCCCTCGGCGGCCCGCGCTCCCCGCCGGACCTCGCCGAGCTCCAGCTCCTGCGCATCTAGAGCAGCCCGTGCCCGTGCGGCCCCGACGGCCCGCACGCGGCACCGCCGCAGCCTCTTCCCCTTCGTGCACCCCGCAGGAGTACCCGCATGTCCTCTTCCACCCTCGCCCGCCGGGCCGCCGTGTCCGCCGCGGCCGTTGCCGCCGCCGTCGTCCTCGCCGCCTGCGGCGGCAACGGCGGCTCCGCCTCCGACGCCCACACCGGCCACGGCTCCGGCGCCCCGTCCCCGGCGGCCCCCTCCGCGCCGGCCTCGGCCACCGGGGCCCACAACGCCGCGGACACCGTCTTCGCCCAGCAGATGATCCCCCACCACCGCCAGGCCCTGGCCATGGCGGGGCTCGCCGCCGCCCGGGCCTCCTCCCCGCAGGTCAAGCAGCTCGCCGCCGCGATCGAGAAGGCCCAGGGTCCCGAGATCGCCACCATGACGGGCTGGCTGGCCGCCTGGGGCGAGCAGGTCCCCGACGCCATGGCGGGCATGGGCTCCATGCCCGGCACGGACCACTCCGCCATGCCCGGCACGGAGGACACGGCCGGCATGCCGGGGATGGCGGACGACGCCGACATGGCCCGGCTCGGCACGCTCACCGGTAGGGCGTTCGACACCGCCTTCCTGCGGATGATGATCGCCCACCACGCCGGCGCGGTGCGGATGGCCGGGGACGAGCAGGCCGGGGGCGCCTACGCCCCCGCCAGGCGGCTCGCCGCCTCCGTCGCCACCTCCCAGACCGCAGAGATCACCCGCATGAAGCAGCTCCTCGCCCGGGGCTGACCCCCGCGGGCGCCGCCGGACCGCACCCCGCGGCCCGGCGGCGCCCCGTCCCGGGGCGCCCGCGGCAGGCCTTCCGCGGGACCGCGCCCTGCCGCCACACTGGCCGGTGCCGGCCGGCCCGTGCGCCGTGCCGGCTCTCCGCCCGCCGCGCCCCCCGCGCCCGCCGCGCTCGCCGCGCCCCCCGCGCCCGCCCGTCCGTCCGTCCGTCCGCGGAAGGATCCCGCCCATGCCGACCGCAGCTCCCGGCCGAGGCTGTGCGCCGGCGCGCGCCCGTCTGTGGCCGCTGTACGCGGCCGGGTTCACCACCGCGTTCGGCGCCCACGGGGTCGCGGCGAACCTGGGCCGCTTCACCGCGGGACACCACGACCCGCTGCTGGTCCTCGGCGGCCTGCTCGCTCTGTACGACGGTGCGGAGGTGCTCCTCAAGCCGGTCTTCGGCGCGCTGGCCGACCGGATCGGCGGCCGCCCGGTCCTCCTCGGCGGTCTGGCCGCGTTCGCCGCCTCCTCGCTCCTGTTCGCCGTCGCCGCCCACACCTCGCTGCTGTGGGCGGCCCGGCTGGGGCAGGGCGCCGCGGCCTCGGCGTTCTCCCCGGCGGCGTCCGCGCTGGTCGCCCGGCTGCGCCCGGCGGCCGCCCACGGGCGCGCGTTCGGCTCCTACGGCTTCTTCAAGAGCGCCGGCCACACTGCGGGCCCCCTGCTCGGCGGCCTGCTGGTCGCCGGGGGCGGCCTGCCGCTGCTCTTCGGGGCCATGACGGCGCTCGCCGCCTCCGTGGCGGTCTGGGCCGCCCTCGCCGTGCCCGCCGTACCGCCGCTGCCCAGGGCCCGGCAGACGGTGGCCGACCTCGCGAAACGCCTGGCCCAGGGCGGCTTCCTGCGGCCGACCGCCGCGCTGGCGCTGGCGACGGCGGCCCTCTCGGCCGCCGTGGGCTTCCTGCCGGTCGCCGGGGCCGCCGCCCGTATGGGGCCCGTCGCCACCGGCGCCGCCGTCTCCGTGCTCGCGGTCTGCGCGGCCCTGCTCCAGCCGTGGGCCGGGACCGCCCTCGACCGCGGGCGGATCACCACCGGCGCCGGGACCGGTACCGGACTGGCGCTCACGGCTGCGGGACTCGCCTTGGCGGCCTTCCCCGGCCCCGCCGGAGTGCTCGTCGCCGCCGTGCTGGTCGGCGCGGGGACGGGCCTGGTCACCCCGCTCGGGTTCGCCGCGCTCGCCGCATCGACCCCGCCCGGGCGGCTGGGCGCGACGATGGGGTCCGCCGAACTCGGCCGCGAGCTCGGGGACGCGGGAGGTCCGCTCGTCGTCGCCGGGGTGGCGGCGGCCACCACGCTCGCCGCCGGTTTCGCCGCCCTCGCCGCCGTGACGGCCGCTGGCGCCCTCGCCGTGCGCCGATCCCACGCCCGGCCGTGAGCGTCCCCCGCCGCGACCGGCGGACGGGCTCCCCGCGGACCGGCGGACGGGCTCCCCGCGGACCGGCGGGCCGTCGGCGCCCCGAGCACCGCGGGCCGCCCGGTCGGCGGGCGGGCCGGTCGGCGGGCGGGCCGTCGCCGCCCCGGAGGTCCGGGCGCCTCCCGCGCGCGCCCCGTGCAGCACCGCCCGTACCACCGCCCGAGTCACCGGCCCTGTCGGAGCCGTCCCCGTTCCGGGGCCCACCGCACGGGTGCGACGGAGGGAAAGGGCTCGGGCGGGGCGGAGCCCCGGGTGGCGACGGCCCCTCCCGGTCGCCGGCCCGTCCGCCGGGAGCGTCGTCGCCCTGCTCACCCCGACCGGTCCGTCCGGCGGTCGGGCCGAGGAGGACCTATCCGGGGATCTTTGAGGCGATAATTCCCACCGGGGTGATGGTGGGCGGTGCGGCGAACAGCTCCCCGCCGCGCTCCTCGATGGCCGTCCGAACCCCTCCCTGCAAGTGCGTCTCCCTTTCCTCCTCCGTTTCGAAGGCGTCGAAGATGCGGAACGACGAATCCCCGAGGCGGAATGCGAACCATGCCAGGGTACCGGGCTCGTCGTCCACGATCGCCTTCGCCTCCTCGAGGAACCGGGCGACGTCATCCTCCTTTCCGGGCTTGGCCTCGAACTCCACGAAGAATCCGTATTCGGGCATCCTGGAACTCCTTTCCGAATCGGAATCGCATTTTTGGACGGCGGATGCCGACGGTATTCTTCGAAACTTTACCGCCTGATGCCGCGGCGTGTCCGGCGCGATTGCGCCCAATGGGTGCACCCGGGACTGATGTGTTTTCAGCCGACGGGGCGGGCGGGTTCGTCGGGCCCGGCGCCCGGCGGGTGGCCTGGCGGGGTGCGCGGGGGAGGCGCGACGCCGGGTGGTCGGGGCTGCCGGGGCCGGGGGCAGGTGGCCGGCCCGGAGCCGGGCCCGCCGCATCAACCGCCGGGAGTGCAGCGGTCCGGGGGTGCGGGCCGGTTGACGCCGGAGACGTAACTGCTACAGTTACGACATCGGCAGGGGGTCTGGACGCCCTGTCGTAACAGAGTCAGTGACGTCTTCCCGGTGAAGCGATCTACGCGAAGTGACGTGAAGCAGCCCATGTGCAAGCAGGACCGATGAGCCGGGCCCGGCTGCGGACACGTGCGAAGCCCCTGGCAGGGCAGGTCTCGCCACGAGGTCCCGGCCGTGGGCCGGGGGGCCGCCTCGCCCCGGTCCGCGGCCCGAAGGTCCGCACCGGGCAGGCTCTGCACACCGGCACGCGCACCACGGGCGGCCTGATCGGGGCCGTCCGGGCACGCGGCGCACGCGTCGCGGCCGAGCCCGGGCGGCGCCGGCGCGTACTGCGGCACACCGCCCCCGCTCCGGACCGGATCGGCGGCACCGCCCGTGCCGCCTCCGTCCTCGACGGAATCCGGAAACGGTCACCCCTGGGAGGACGTCGGTCACCCCAGGGGCGCGGAAGGCAGCGGGCGGGCACGAGGCCGGGTTCATTACGTCGGCACGGCGGCTGACCCGACCTCGTCCGGAGCCGCGGAATGCGCTCCACCCGCCGCACGCCCAGGGCCGAACGCCGCAGCCCGGCCGGTTCGGTGGTCCGCGGAGCCGTGATCACCGGCCACCCGCCCGCAGAACGGGCCCATGGATCGACGGGCCCGTGGACCGGTGTGCGCCACCTTCCGGGATCCGCGTGCGAAACGCGGCGCCGTGCTCGAACGGCACGCGCTTTCCGAGTGCCGCAGGACCGGCGTGCCCGGACGTCCGACCACTCTCACTGCATCATTCCTCCAAGGAGTTTTTCATGGACAGCCACAACGAAGATGTCGCCAACACCCCGGAAACGCGCCGCATCGGCCGCAGGGGCATCCTCAAGGCCGCCGTGGTCGGCGCCGCCGTCGCCCCCGCACCGTGGCTCATGTCGGGCGTGGCGGAGGCGGTGGGCAGGCCGTCCACCGCAGCCACCCCCCGTCTGCCCGGGCTGCCCGAGGGCTTCTGGAAGACGTTCACCAGCACCCGGGTCCGCGTCAACGGGATCCACCTCCACGCCGTGACGGGCGGCAGGGGGCCCGCGGTCCTCCTCATCGGCGGGTGGCCCCAGACCTGGTACGCCTGGCGCCATGTGATGACCGCCCTCGCCTGCGACTTCCGCGTCGTCGTCATGGACCCCCGCGGTGTGGGCCTGTCGGACAAGCCCGCGTCGGGTTACGACTCCGGCACGCTGGCCGACGACGGGGTCAAGCTCATGAGGGCCCTGGGGCACAAGCGGTTCGCCCTGGTCACGCATGACGTCGGCGCGTGGACGGGGTACGCGCTCGCCTCGGACCACCCCGAGGCCGTGGAGCGGTTCGTGGCGATGGAGACGATCACCCCGGGCCTCACCGACCCCGCCTCCTTCCTGCTTCCGGGGAAGCTGAACAGCCTGCTGTGGCACTTCCCGTTCAACCGCGTCCAGGGCATCAACGAGCAGCTCGTGCGGGGCCGCGAGGAGGTGTACTTCGGGTACCAGTTCGCCACCAAGGCCGCGTCTCCGACGTCCATGCCGGCCGAAGCCGTCAAGGTCTACATCGACGCCCTCAAGTCGAGCCCCGAGGCGCTGCGGAGCAGCTTCGAGTTCTACCGCGCCATCGACGAGATCATCGCTCAGAACACCGAGCGGAAGAAGACCAAGCTCCGCATGCCCGTCCTGGCCGTCGGAGGCGAGCTGGCTGTCGGAACCGGCGTGGAGACGGAAATGCGCACCGTCGCCCAGAACGTGCAGAGCGTGCTCATCCCGCACGCCGGCCACTTCCTGATGGACGAGAACCCCGACCAGGTGATCCAGGCCGTCACGCCCTTCCTCAAGCACCACCGTTCCTGACGTACCGGGGGCGGCGCACGAGCCGCCGGGCCCGCCCCGCGCACCGGGGGGCGGCTGGCCCGGCGGCAGCGCCGACTCCCCGTCCGGCGAGGGGTGCCCGTCCGGCGGAGGACGCCCGTGCGGTCGCCCGGCTGCGGCCGTGCGGCTGCCCGGCTGCCCGGCTGAGCCCCGCGCCGGTGCGCCCCGGCGGGTCAGGACGCCCGGCGCCGCCAGTGCGCGGGGCGGGTGAGGGCCGGCGGGATCCGGGTGGCCGCGTCGCCCCTGGCCGCTTCCAGCTGGGCCTGGGTGAGGAAGATGCTCCCGGTGAGGTCCGCCCCGCCCAGGTCGGCGTCGCGCAGGTCCGCCCCGATCAGGTCGGCCGCCCGCAGGTCGGCGCCCCGCAGGTCGGCGGCGATCAGCACGGCCCCGCGCAGGCTCGCGCCGCGAAGACCGGCGCCGGCCAGCCGGGCCCCGGCGAGGTCGGCGCCCCGGTGGTTCCTCCTCCGGCCCGGGGCCGTGGCGCGCACCAGGTCGCCGGCCCGCAGCAGCAGCGGGTTGACCTCGCCGCGCAGGGCCGTCACGTCGGTCGCGGCGACCGACGCGGCACTGCCGCGGGTGAGGCCGTCGACGGTCTCGAACGCGCGGCGCAGGTCCTCGTGGACGGGGGCGGCCTCGGCCCGGTCCAGCGCCTCGGCGATGTACCGCAGCAGCTCGTGCAGGTGCCGCATGACGGGGAAGACCTGGAACATCAGGCGTGCGGACCGCGGGTCCTCCCGCCAGCTCCGGCCGCCGAAGGTGACCTGGGAGACCTTCTGGCCCGCGCCGGCGCAGTCGAAGACCGTGCAGCCGGAGAAGCCCTCCTCGCGCAGCCGGGTGTGGATGCCGCAGCGGAAGTCCGCCCGCAGGTTGGCGCAGGGCTGCCCGGCGTCCTTGTCGACCGCGAAGTCGGACGAGCGGGCGAAGGGCAGGGCGACGCAGCACAGGCCGAAGCAGTTCGCGCAGTCCGCCTGCAGGTCGGGCCGGCCGGCCGGGCCGGAGGGGGCTTCCTGTTCCTGGGGCAACGTGCGTGATCTCCTTCTTCGCGAACCGGGCACCGCTCAGCGCCGTCCTCCGGGCCGGGCCCATCCTCCCAGACGCCCCGGTCCGCGGGGGGCCGGGGCCGCGGCCTGCCGGCGCACCGTCCGCGGCGCGGAGCCGCTCGACGCCGGCCTCGCGGGCACCGTCGCCCGGACGGAGCTCCGGCCCGCCCCGCTCCGGCCGACCCGGGCGGTGCCCGTCGGCGCTCCGGGGCGCCGGACGGCGGGTGCGGCTGGTGCGGCGGCCTGCGCGGACGCCTCCGGCCACCAGGGGCAGCGGTATGTGCAGATATGGAAAGAATGTACTTTTAATCCATGAATGTGCGGCTGGAGCTGCTCGGCTCCGTGGAGCGGGGCATCGCGGAGAGCGAGGTGTTCCGGCTCGCCCTCCAGCACGCGGTGGCCGAGCTGGGCGGCCTGGGCGGGACGGTGCACCTGTGCGGCCCCATGTCCGCCCTGCGCCTGGTGTCGGCGGCCGGGCTGCCCCCGGACCTCGTCCGGGCGTGGGAGATCATCGACCAGGAGGGGCCGGCGGCGCCGGCCCGCGCCGTGCGCCGGTCCGGCAGCGTGTGGGAGCCCGCAGAGGCTGCAGAGCCGGCTGCAGAGCCCGCCGGGCCCCCGGACCGCGCACCCTCCGCCTCCGTCGACCGCACCGCGCCGGGCGGTCCCGGCAGCCCCGCCGAACTCTCGGCGGCGCAGGTGTGCTCGGGCTCGGGCCTGGCGGCCGTGCCCGTCCACGGGGGTGACTGCAGCCCGCTCGGCGTGCTCACCGTCGTGACGGGCGCCGCGGGGGAGCCGACCGGGGACCAGTGGGCCTTCCTCCGCGCCGTGGCCGCATGGGCGGAGGAGTGGGTGCGCCAGTCGCCGGTGCCGGTCCGGCCCGCCCGGGAGGAGCTGAGCGGCGCCCGCATGCGGCAGGCGCTCAAGGCCGTCCAGGTGGGGACCTGGGACTGGAACATCCGCACCGGCGAGCTGGCCTGGGACGACGCCGCCATGGTCGTCTACGGCACCGACCCGGCCGACTTCGTGCCCCGGGTCGAGAGCTGGATGAAGATCGTCCATCCCGACGACCTGCCGTCGACGCTGGCCGCGGCCGACAAGGCGATCCGCACCCGCACCCTGTTCGAGGCCGAGTACCGGGTGCGGCACCCGGACGGCGGCTACACCTGGACGCAGACCCGCGCCAGGGTCCTCCTCGACGACAGGGGTGAGCCCTACCGCATGATCGGCAGGGCGTGGGACAGCAACGAGTCCCGCTCCGCCCGCGACGCGCTCAGCCGCGCCCTGCGCCACATGAGCGACGGCTTCCTCTCGGCGGACGACGACTGGCGGATCACCTTCGTCAACCTGAGGGCGGAGCGCATGCTGGGCTCCTCCGAGGAGGAGCTGTTCGGCCGTGTGCTGTGGGAGGTGCCCTCGGTGCGGCAGATCCCCGAGCTGGAGGCGCGCTGCCGCAAGGCCGCCGCCGCGGCCGCGCCCACGAGCTTCGACGTCGAGGTCCCGGACACCGGGCGCTGCTACCACCTGCGGCTCGTCCCCGTGCCCGACGGGGTCACCCTCTACCTGACCGACGTCACCGACAGGCGCAGGGACGAGGCCGAGCGGGCCGCCGCCGCGAGTGCCGCGTCCGGGCGCGCCGCCCGGATCGCGGAGCTGACCGCGGCGCTCGCCACGGCGACCACCTCGCGGGACGTGGTGGCCGCGGTCGCCGCGAGGGTGCTGCACCCGTTCGGCGCCACCGGGCTCATGGTGCAGGCCGTCGAGGGCGACCGGGTGCACACCGTCGGGGCCGTCGGCTACCCCCCGGCCTTCCTCGACGAAATCCACGGCCGCCCCCGGAGGCCGCACGACCCGGTCTGGGACGCCATCCTGGGCGGCGAGCCCCTCTTCTTCTCCTCGGCCGAGGAGTACGGAGCGCGCTACCCCGGGCTCGCCGACCGCCCGCGCGCGATCGGCAAGCAGGCCGGCGTGTTCCTCCCGCTGACCGCCTCCGGGCACACCTTCGGCGTCTGCGTGATCGCCTTCGACCGGCCGCGCCGTTTCAGCGAGGAGGAGCGCACCCTGCTGACCGCCATCAGCGCCCTCGTCGCGCACGCCCTGGAGCGGGCGCGGCTCTACGACGCCGAGCACGCCCGGTCCCGCGAGCTGCAGCGCGGCCTGCTCCCCCGGGAGCTGCCCGACCTGCCGACGTGCACCGCCGCCGCGCGCTACCTCCCCGCCGGGCAGGGCATGGAGGTGGGCGGCGACTGGTACGACGTCATCCCGCTCTCCTCCGGCCGGGTCGCGCTCGTCGTCGGCGACGTGATGGGCCACGGGCTCTCCGAGGCGGCCACCATGGGGCGGCTGCGCACGGCCGTCCACACCCTGGCCGGCCTCGAACTGCCCCCCGACGAGGTCATGGGCCACCTCAACGAGATCGTGGGGGGCCTGGGCGACGACTCGTACGCCACCTGCCTCTACATGCTCTACGACTCCACCACCCGGACGTGCTCCTTCGCCCGCGCCGGACACCCGCCCCCGGCCGTCGTCCACCCGGACGGCACCGTGCGCTTCCCGGACCCGGCCCCCGACCCGCCGCTGGGCGCGGCGGAGCCGCCCTTCGGGACGGTCGAGCTGGCGGTGCCCGACGGGAGCCTGCTCGTGCTGTACACCGACGGCCTGGTCGAGTCGTCCGGACGCGAGATCGACCAGGGGATGGCCGATCTCGCCCGGATCCTGCACGGCACGGACGGCGCGGACCTGGAACGGCTCTGCGACGCCGTCGTCGCCGGACTCCTCCCCGCCGAGCACCCCACCAGCGACGACACCGCCCTCCTGGTCGCGCGCGTCCACGCGCTCCCCGCGGACCGGATGGCCTCCTGGCCGCTCCCGGACACGCCGCAGGCGGCGGGGCAGGCGCGCAGGTACGTCCGTGAGCAGCTGTCCGCCTGGGGCCTGGACGACCTGGCGGCGACCACGGAACTGCTCGCCAGCGAGCTGGTCGGGAACGTCGTGCGCCATGGGAGGGGACCGGTGGGGCTGCGGCTGCTGTACAGCACCTGCCTGGTCTGCGAGGTCTCCGACGGCAGCCAGACCATGCCCCGGATCCGCCACTCGTCCGCGACGGACGAGGGCGGCCGGGGGCTGCAGCTCGTCGCCGCGCTCTCCCAGCGGTGGGGCGCCCGCTACACCGCGACCGGCAAGTGCATCTGGACCGAGCAGCCGCTGCCCGGCTCCGGCTGCCCGGAGGTGCTCCCGGTCGCGCTCGACGCGTGGTCCCTGCAGCTGTGACCCCGCCCGCCCGGGCCCGGCGCGGGCGGGGCCGGGCACGGCCGCCCGGTACGGGCACCGCCGGCCGGTCCCCGGGCGGGGAGCGGCCGGCGGTGGTCCGGCGGTGTTCCGGTGCTGAACCGGTGACGGTCCGTCAGTTACCTGTCGCCGGATGTCGACGGGCCGTCAGCGATCCGTCGGCGGCCGCAGGACCCGGCTCACCACCGGGTCATGTCGGGGAGCTGGTCGAGGGAGATCGTCCTCGGGTCGGCCATGGCGGTCCTCCACAGCCCCTGGACGTCCTTCCCGCTGCCGGCCCAGTCGCGCGAGGCCCACACGACGAAGTAGTTCCACGCCGGGTCGCCGGACGGGTTGAGCGGGCTGAACGTCTCCGCCACGCCCACCGTCTTGCCGCTGCCGACGGCCCTGGTCGTGGAGTAGTCGCCGGAGCCCTGGTAGTAGTCGGAGGTGACCAGGTCCACGTAGGCGTCGCCCGGGTACCAGGAGGACAGCGAGGTGCCCTGCCCGCTCGCCATGCCGTTGAACACCCACACCACGTTGTGCACCCCGGCCAGCTGCGCCCGCTGGAAGATCAGCCGCCACAGCTGCTTGTACGCGTCCTGGCCCTTCTTCGTCCACCACATGTAGTTGTTGTTGCTCTCGTGCAGCGGGCGGAACATCACCGGGATGCCGGCGTCGCCCATCTTCCTCAGCTCCCGAACGACCAGGTCGATGTCCTGGTAGAGCTTCGACGAGGGGTTGCCGAGGTCGGGCACGAAGTCGCACGGCGCCGAGTAGTTGCCGCCGTGCGGGCAGTACCAGTGCCACTGGAAGGCGACGATGCCGTGGTGGGCGTTGTACCAGTCGATGACGCTCTGGGTCTGGATGCTGCCGTTGGTGTACTCCATGAAGTCGAAGGCCGTGATGGCCGGGTAGCGCCCGGTCAGCGCCTTCACCTTGTCCGAGTCGGGGGCGTCGGTCTGCCCGCTGACGTACGCGTGGGTCCTGAGGTAGCAGAGCAGGTTGCGGGCCTTGGAGTTCGCCCCGGGGTCGGCCGGCTCCTGTCCGCAGTCCGGTCCGGTCGGGGCGGGCGGGACGGCGTAGACCTCGAACTCGTACAGGGAGTAGCCCCAGCCGGTGCCGCGGGCCGTGCCGTACAGGCGCACGTAGCGCCCGCTGCCCGAGACGGCGAGGTTCTCGACGCCGCCGGTGCCGGTGGTGGTGCTGTGGACCGTCGTCCAGTTCACGGCGTCGTCGGAGGTCTCGATGCGGTACCCACGGCCGTAGGCGGCCTCCCAGCGCAGGGTCACCTGCCGGATCGGGCGGGTGGCGCCCAGGTCGACCTGGATCCACTGCGGATCGCTGTACGCGCTGGACCAGCGGGTGGTGCGGTCGCCGTCGACGGCCAGGTCCGCGGTGAGGCCGGCGCCCTCGTTGGACGAGGAGGTGACCGGCCGGTGCAGGGCCAGGTTGCCGGCCGGTGCCGTGTCCGTGGGCGTCGGGGTCGGGCTGCCGGTCGGGTCGGGCGTCGTCGTCGTGGGCGTGGGCGTGGGGGTGGGGGTCGGCGTCGCGGTCGGGGTGGGGGTCGGGGTCGGCCCGGTCCCGCCGCAGGCGGCGCCGTTCAGGGTGAAGCCGCCGGGGGAGGGGTTCGCGCCGCTGTAGGCGAGGTTGAAGCCGAAGCTCACCGACCCCCCGTTCGCGGGGATGACGGCGTCGTAGTCGACGTTGGTGGCGGAGGCCGAGGCGCCGGACTGGGTCTTCGTGGCGCCCCAGATGTCCGCGAAGGTCTGGCCGCCGGGGAAGGTCCAGCCCAGCGTCCAGCCGTTCACGGCCGAGGCGTCGTTGTTGGTGACGACCACGTTGACGGTGGCGCCGGACCCCCAGTCGTTGGTGACCTGGTACTGCACCTGGCAGGCGGCCGTGGCGGCGTCCGCCTGCGGGATCTGCGCCAGCCCGGCGGCCGACAGCACGGCCAGTGCCGTGACCGGGCCGGCGAGCCACGCCCTGACGCGGTTTCTGCGGTGTTCCATGGGAAGCTCCTTGACCGGACGACGGCCGACGCGGTGCCTCCGGACGGCGCGCAGCCGCCCCGCGTCCCGGCGTTGCCGGACCGATGGGTGGATCGGTGGGTGGATCGGTGGCGGGGGGGATGTGCACGGGTGCCGGGCAGCGTGCCGCTGCGGCGGGGCATCCCGGGATCGCCGACTCCTCCGGAACACCGGTCCTCGGGCCGCCTCGACGCGATGCGCTGCCCTGACACGGGTGCCGGCGCGGTGGACCGCCGACACGGCGGTGCACCGGGAGTGCTGAGACGATGGTCGTGCTGAACCGGTTTACTTGTCAACGCCCTGACAGTGATGCGTCGTACGGCCCGGGTCCGCCGGTGGGACGTGTCCCGCTCAGGGGTGTGCGGGTCGGGGGTGCGCCCCGCTCAGGGGTGCGCCGCAGCCGGGGCCGTACCGGTCCGGGTGTCCCGGCCGGCGCGTCCGGAGGGCCGGCCGTCAAAGCTCCACGGCGGCGCCCGCGGCGGCGAGGGCGTCGGCCCAGGTGCGCATGTGCGCTGCGGCCGAGCCGTTGAGGACCTGGTCGAGCAGGCCCGCCCGGCGAGGGGCGACCGAGGCGGGGTGGTCGGTGAGGAAGGCGGCGCACCCCTCCTGCTGGAGGCGGCTCGGCGCGGGCGACTGGGCGCCGCCGCGTCCGACGAGCGCGTACGCGCGCCCGCCGACGGTGAGCGTGAGGGTGCCGAGCCGGGACAGGCGGGCGGCGGCCTGGCCGGCCGCGGCGGCGAGGACCTCGCCGCCGTCGCGGTCGCAGGCCCGCAGCCGGTCCCCGTGCAGGGTCACCAGGAGCGGTTCGCAGCGGGCGCCGTTCCACCGGCTGCGCCGCCAGAACACGATGCTTGCGTATGCCTGTTCGTCGACCACCTCCGCACTGTAGCGGGACCCGCCGCGCGGCCGCGTCCCGGATGCCCCGCCAGGTCGGAGCGCGTCCACGCGCCGCGTCCGCGAACGGGTCGCCACCCGGCTCCACCGGGCCGGCTCCGGATCCGGATCCCTTGCGGACGCGTTGACGGCCCGGGCGGCGGACCGCCCGCGGGTCGAACCGCGGACCGGGGGGACGCCGCTGCCGTCCGGCGGTGCGGCAGAGTGGACCCCGGCCCCGGACCGCCCGCCGGGTCCGGGCCGCGCGGCACCGCGCCGAGGACGGCGGGACATCCACGAGAGGCGGAGGACATGGCACGAGTGGTCGTCATCAGCGGTGGCGGCACGGGCATCGGGTTCGGCGTCGCGGAGGCCTTCGCGGCCGACGGCGAGCAGCTGGTCCTGGTCGGGCGGCGCGCGGAGGTGCTGGACCGGGCGGCAGCCCGGCTCCGCACCGCCTTCCCCGGCATCCCGGCCCCCCTGGCCGTGGCGGCCGACCTGGCCGACCCGGCCGGGGCGGAGCACGCGGCGAAGGCCGTGGGCGAGCGGTGGGACCGGGTCGATGTCCTGGTCAACAGCGCCGGCGGCAACGCGGCCCTGGGCGCCCCCGCAGACCGGACCGGGGGCCTCGCCGGGACGGCCTGGCACTGGGAGCAGAACTTCCGCGCGAACACGCTGACGGCCGTCCTCCTCACCGAGGCGCTGAAGGACCGTCTGGCGACCCCGGGCGGCAGGGTGGTGCTCGTCAGCTCGATCGCGGCGTACCGGGGCTCCGGATCGGGCTCCTACGGCGGGTCCAAGGCCGCCCTCCACCCCTACGCCTACGACCTGTCGGCCGAGCTCGGCCCCCGCGGCGTCACCGTGAACGTCGTCGCCCCCGGCTATGTGGCGGACACCGAGTTCTTCCGGGGCGCCCTGTCCGCCGAGCGCGAGCGGACGCTCGTCGCCCAGACCGACACCGGGCGCGCCGGCCTGCCGGAGGACGTCGCCGCGACGGTCCGCTGGCTCGCCTCCCCCGAGGCCGGCCAGATCACGGCGCAGGTGGTCCAGGTCAACGGCGGAGCCGAGCGCGGACGCTGATCCGCGGGCCGGCCGCCGGGCGGTCCCGACCGGTGGAGGCGATGATCCCCGGCGGGCAGCGGGCGGCGGGCGGCGGCGGTACCGCCGGGACGGCGTTCGCGGCGGGCGCCGCTCCACCTGCCGCGGCGCCGCCCCGCGGTGCCGGCCGTGTCCGGCCGCCGAACGGGCCGCATCGCCGCGGGATGCGGGCGGCGTCAGCCGGTGACCGCCACCGTGACGTCGTAGGAGGACTGGGCCGGTGAGCAGGGCTTCGCCTCCCCGCAGGACCTCCGGGAGGCGGTGATGCGGGCGGTTCCCGGCTGCCGCGCGGTGAAGCGGGCGGTGGTGGTGCCGCAGCCGCCGCCGGGCCGGCAGGTCGCGCCGGGGCTGGTCGCGCCGTCGGCGGCTGGTGCCAGCACCTTCGGGGCGGAGGCCGCGGGGATCGACCAGTAGGTGCTGTGGAGCAGGACCGTGACGGCCGTTCCGGTGCGCACCCGGACGGTGGTCCCGGCGGAGCGTTCGTCGAGGGTGACCGCTCCGGCCGCCGGCGTACCGGGGTCGGACGCGGACGCCGTCGCGGTGCCCCCCGCCGTCGCCGGCGGACGGCCGCCGGAGGCGGGGAGGCCGCCGCCCGACGAGCAGGCGGCGGCGCCGGCGGTCAGGACGAGGGCGAGCAGGGCTCCGGTCGCGGGCCGGCTGCGCCGGCGGTCCGGTCGGGGGGGCATGGGTCCTCCTGGAGCTGGGGTGTGCTGCGGTGCGCGCCTGTGGGGGCGGTCCGGGCGGACCGCCCCCACAGGGCTGGGACGACGCCGTGTCAGGAGGCGTTCAGGGCGGTGTCGTCGAGGACGAACGAGGTCTGGAGGCTGGAGTCCTCGGTGCCGGTGAACTTGAGGGTCACCGTCTGCCCGGCGTAGCCGGACAGGTCGAAGGACTTGAGGGCGTAGCCGGTGGCCGCGTTCAGGTTGGAGTAGGTGGCGAGGGTGGTGCTGCCGACCTGGACGGTCAGCTTGTCGTAGGCGGAGGTCGTGGTGGTCTCCGCGGTGTCGACGTGCAGGTAGAAGGAGAAGGTCGCCTTGCAGCCGGCCGGGATGGTCACCGACTGGGAGACGGTGTCCGTGTGGGCGCTGCCGTAGCCGTTCATCCAGGCCTTCCAGCTGCCCGAGTGGGCGGGCTCACCGGTGGAGTTGTCGACCACGCCGGTGCTGGCGGTCCAGGGGGCGGCGGTGCCGGTCTCGAACCCGGGGTTGCCGAGCTTCTGGCCCGGGCTCGGGCAGCCGCCGCCGGTGGTGCCGACGGTCCAGGTGAAGGAGGTGCTGCCGGTGGCGCCCGTGCCGTCCTTGGCGGTGACGGTCACGGAGGAGGTGCCCGCCGTGGTCGGGGTGCCGCTGATCAGGCCGCCGGAGGAGATGGACAGCCCGGCCGGGAGCCCGGTCGCGGTGTAGGTGAGCGTCTGGCCCGAGGCCGAGTCCGAGCCCGACATCTGCAGGGAGACGGCGGTGCCCACGGTGCCGCTCTGGTTGCCGGGGTTGTTCACGGTGACCGTGTTGCCCGTGGTGCCGCCGACGATCGCGTGCGAGATGGCGCAGGAGTTGGTGTCGTTCGACCAGCTGGCCTGCTCGGCGAAGGTGCCGGTGCCCATGGTGACGTTGGCCGCGCCGCCGGTGCTGCCGGGCGCGATCCAGGCGCACTCGTCGGAGTTCTCCTGGCCGTTGTACGAGCTGCCGGTGTGGTTGGTCCAGCCGCCGGCCGGGTTCTGGTCCGACATCATCTCGTGCCACTCGTGGCCGAGCGTCATGGTCCAGCCGTCGAGGGTGCCGGGGGAGTTGACGAAGCCGACGCCGCAGCCCGCGCCCGAGTCGATGTTGTACGGCTGGTTGCTGAAGGCGACGTCGCCGACGGTCGAGGAGACCGCACCGCCGGTCAGCGTGGTGTCGCCGTTCCAGTCGTGCCAGGCGCAGTACTGGCCCTGGTAGTTGTCCGGGTTGGTGCCGTGCGGCGAGAGGATGACGTAGTAGGCGTTCCGGTTCGCCGCCGCGGTGGTGTTGCCGAAGTGGCTGGCCGCCTTGACGGCCTCGACGCCGAGCTGGTGGCCGGTGGCGGCGCTCGGCGAGGCCGCCGAGTTGTCGTACCACACGCCGCTCAGCACGCCGCCGCTCTGGTACGGGATGAAGTTGGCGTTCGCCGGGCAGCTGGTCGCGCCGGTCGGCACGTTCGGGCCGTCGCACCACTGCGTCAGCTCGGCCGACCACCGCTCGTTGCCGGTGCCGATGCCCTTGAACATCTCCTGGGCGGCGGCGGCGGCGCCGTTCGCGTCGCCGGAGAACGTCAGGTCCCCGCTGCTGTTGGTGCTCTGGGTGCCCCACTGGGTCCCGTAGAAGACCAGGTAGACCTTGGAGTGCCCGCTCTGGACGCCGATGCCGTCGACACCGCCGCCGTAGGAGAGCGTCTGCGTTCCGGTCGCGACGCTCGCCTGCTGGTTGGCCTTGGCCCAGGCCTTCATCTTCGCGTGCGTGCCGAGGGTCGGCACGACGCCGTGGCGGTAGTCGTGCCCGTAGGCCGGGCTGTACGGGTTGGTGACGGGGTTGCTGTGCGCGGTGTGGGCCGCGGGGGCGGCGGCCGGCGCGGCGGCCAGCGCCTGGGGTGCGGCGGCCAGCATGCCGCCGGACACCAGGGCCGCGGTGGACAGCAGGGCGGTGGCCCCGCGACGGGTCATCCGGCCGAGTCGGCCGGATCTCCCGTGGTCCGTGTTCTGCGAACGCAAGTGACTGCCCTCCAAGGGGGTCGGGGGCCCTGCGGCGGGGAGTTCGCCTGCTATGTCCAGTTCATGACAACACATGATCCGGGACATGACGGGTCCACAGCTGCCGGCGGGCTTCGAGGAGCGCGCATTCAGGGGTGAGGGGTGCCACCCCGATGAGTGGTGGCAATCGATGATGCTAGGGACCGCCGCTCCGGGGGGCCACGGGTGCATTGGCAAAGACTTCCCCCCGGAAGCGTCAAGATCAGGTGGAGGGCCGGGGGCGCCGGGGCGGGGGAGCGGCGGGCCGCAGCGCCCGGCCGCCGATCCGGGAGGGCTGCGGCGGCCCGGCGCCGATCGGCGGTAGCGTGACGCCGTGGACGCGGACGACGGACCGGTCAACGACCTCATCGCCCTGGGGCTGTCGCGCTACGAGGCCCGGGTGTACCTCGCCCTGGTCAGGCGCGAGTCGTACACCGCGGCCGAGGCGGCGCGCGAGGCCGACGTGCCCCGCCAGCGCATCTACGACGTGCTGGACGGCCTGGTGCGGCGCCGGCTCGCCGTGGCCCGCCCGGGCAGGGTCGCCACCTTCTCGGCGGTCGCACCCGAGCTCGCCACCGCCCGGCTGATGACGCTGCAACGGGAGTCCCTGGACCGGCTGGAGCGGGTGTCCGCGGCCCTGACCGCCGCGCTCCTGCCGGTCTGGTCCGACGGGCGCACCCACACCGACCCGCTCGACTACATCGAGGTGCTGCGCGAGCCCGGCGCCATCGCCGAGCGGTTCGCCGACATCCAGGAGCAGGCGGGGCGTGAACTGCTGAGCTTCTGCAAGCCGCCCTTCGTCGCCCCGGCCGCCAACACCGAGGGCATCGCCGTGGTCCGCAGGCTGCACCGGGCGGGCGGCAGGGTGCGGGCGGTCTACACGCACGACGCACTCGACGACGCCGAGACGCTCGACAACGTCAGGTCCTTCGCCGAGGCGGGGGAGGAGGCCCGGTTCACCGCCGGGCTGCCGCTGAAGCTCGTCATCGCCGACGCCTCGCTCGTGCTGTGCGACATGCCGGACCCGGTCGCCGGCACCGGCGCCACCACCGCGCTCTACATCGAGCACCCGGCGCTCGCGGCCTGCCTCCGGCTGGCCTTCGAGAGCGTCTGGCAGTGCGCCGAGCCTGCCGCCGGGGCGCGCGCCGCCCGGTGACCGGCAGCTCCCGGCCCCGGGGGTGCCCGTGCGGCGCCCGGCCGCCGCCGGTGGCGCACCCGCCCGCCCGCCCGGCCGGGGCGGCCCGGCGGCCCGCTACCGCTCCGGTTTCCGGGCCTCGATCAGGAACCGCTGTGCGTGGGCGACGAAGGGGCCGTGCCGTTCGATGAAGCCGTGGAGTTCCGCGAGACGGCCGCGGTGGGCGTCCACCGTGAAGCCCGGGACGATCCAGACCACCTTCCGCAGGAAGTGGACCACCGCGGCGATGTCGTGGAACTCCATCCGCAGCGCCTCCTGGCGCAGGTCGAGCACCTCCAGGCCGGCGGCCTCGGCGTCCGCCACCGCCGTCAGGGGGCTGCGGGACGGGTGCACGGGCCGGGGGCCCATCATGAGGTCGGTCAGCTCCCGGACGGACCCCGCGCCCACCTGCTGGGAGAGGTACGTGCCCCCGGGGCGCAGGACGCGGTGGACCTCGTCCCAGCGGACCGTGGTCGGGTGCCGGCTCACCACCAGGTCGAAGCGGTCCGACGGGAAGGGGAGGTCGGCCGTGTCGTCGACGTGGACGACGACGGCGCCGAGCGGGGCCAGGGTGCGCCGCGCGATCTCCAGGTTCGGCGGCCACGACTCGGTGGCCGCGAGGAACGGCGGGGCGGCCGGGACCGAGGCGAGCACCTCGCCGCCGCCGGTCTGGACGTCGAGGGCCGCTTCCGCCTCGGCCATCCTGGCGGCGAGCAGTCCCGCGTAGCCCCAGGACGGACGCTCCTCGGTCGCCCGTCCCGCGAACCACGAGAAGTCCCAGCCCTCGGTCGGGACGGCCTCGCCCTCGGCGACGAGGTCCTCGAACGCGGACGGGTTCCCGGGCACGGGCGGGCTCCCGGGCACGGATGGATTGCCGGGCGCGGACGGGCTCCCGGGTGCGGACGGGTTCTCGGGTGCGGACACGGGGCGAGGCTGGCAGGCCGCCGCGACCCCGCGCAACCGGATATGCGCCGCCGGGCACCCCGTCAGCGGGCCGCGAGCACCGGGAGCGCGCCGGGCAGGACGTCGAGGGTGTACCGGGTGCCGCCGCCCCCGACCAGCTCCCCGTCCTGCTCGAAGACGAGGGGGTGTCCGTCGGTGCGTTCGACCGTGATGTGGCGGCCGCGTGCGCAGACCACCCCGGGGCGGTCCACGTGCCCTCCGTCGAGGGCGAGCCGCGGCAGGTCGCCCAGCGGGATCCCGGCCCCGACCACGCACACGTCGAGCAGTCCGTCGTCGAGCACGGAGCCGGGCAGCAGCAGGAACCGGCCGCCGCGGCGGCGTCCGCCCCCGACGTTGGCGAGGACGGTGGCGCCCTCGTGGACCACCTCGCCGTCCACGAGGACGCGGCCCGGGTAGGGGCGGAAATCCCGCAGGGTCTCCGCGACCGCGACGGCGTAGCGGTCGCGCCCGGCCACCCCGGTGACGCCGCGCACGGTGACCAGCGCCTGCGCCACCACGCCCGAGCAGGCGCCGAGGACGGCCAGGTTGCCGGTCTCCTCGATGCGCGCCAGGTCGATCCGGCGGGTCGGCGCGCCGGCCAGGGCCTCGTCCAGGGTGGACCGCCACGAGCGGTCCCCCCAGAGCTCCCGGTGGAAGGAGTTGCCGGTGCCTCCGGGCAGCACCAGCAGGACCGGGCGGCGGTCCGGGGCGCCGCCGTGCACCAGTCCGTGCGCCACGTCGTGGACGGTGCCGTCGCCGCCGACGGAGACGACGGTGCCGGGCCCGCCCGGGGCGGCCGCGGCGGCCGCGAGCCCGCGGGCGTGTCCGGGGTGCTCGGTGAGGACCAGTTCGACCGCCGCGCCGGCCGCCTCCAGGCGGCGCGCGACGTCCTCCGGCCGTACCCGGGAGGAGTCCCGGCCCGCGGCCGGGTTGGCGATCACCAGGGCCGACTGCATCCGGACTCCCCCGTTCGGTTCGCCCGCGCCGCCGGACCGCGGGCGGCGGCCGGCGGTGGTGGGGCCGGCGGCGGTGGTGGTGGCGGTTGCGGCGGTGGCGGTTCGGCGGAGAGGGCAGGATTCGAACCTGCGTGGGCTTGCACCCGTACCGGATGGCTCCGGAACCCCGTTGGGCCGCTTCGGGTACCTCTCCCTGCTGCGCCACCCATCCTGCGGCAGCGCGCTGAGACGCCGCTGAGACGCCCCTGAGACGCCGCCGGGAGGCTGCCGGGAGTCCGCCGGGACGGGCGTGACGCCAGGTCAGGCGGGTGCGGTCCCGGGCTCGGGGTCGCCCAGGCCGCGGTGGGCCAGCTCCAGGACGGCGGCGGTGACGGCGTCGAGGTCGATGTCCTCCCGGCGGCTGATCAGGTCGTCGAGCAGCCCGTCCGCCGCGTGGAAGACCAGGCGGCAGGCCAGCCGTGTGTCCTGGGCGCTGAAGGCCCCCGCCAGGGTCCCCCGCGCGACGAAGTCGGCCATCAGGTCGACGACCCGCTGGTTGGAGAGGCGGCACAGCTCCAGGGCGCGCCCGTTCGCCGACTGGTAGACGATCCGGTGCAGCTCCGCGTTGCCCACGGCGTGCTCCACCAGGGCCCGGATCAGGCGGTCCAGCGTCGGCCACCAGGCCCCGCCCTCGTCGAGCAGGGTGCGGGTGGTCTCCAGGAAGCGGTCGACGTAGCGCTCCCACAGGGCGCCGAGGAGGTGCTCCTTGGAGTCGAAGTACAGGTAGAAGGTGCCCTTGGCCACCTCGGCGGCCTCGGTCACCTCGGCCACGGTCGCCGAGGCGAAGCCCTTGTCCCGGAACACCCGCGCCGCGCCCAGGAGGAGGCTCTCCCGGCGGTCCTCCGGGCTCCTGGTCACGCGCCTGCGGCGGGGCGCGGTGCCTGCGGTGGCTGTCATGGTCCTCACCTTGGTTCCACTCGACGGTGCTCCCAATCTACATCCGCAACGCCGCTGACTGACCGTCGGTCATTGACTGACTGACCGTCGGTCATTATCGTGCTGGGGGCCCGGCGGACGTGTCGTGCACCCCACCCCGCGCAGCCGCCGCCCGACGAGGCGGCCACTCCACGAAACAGGGGGAACCCCCGATGACCGAGAGCACCGGAAGCGGCAGCCGCAAGGGGCTGCTGCTGGCCTTCCTCTGCTTCGGCGTGTTCATGGTCTACCTGGACGCCACGATCGTGAACGTGGCGCTGCCGAACATCCAGCAGGACCTGGGCGCCGACATCACCCAGCTGCAGTGGATCATCGACGCCTACACGCTCACCTTCGCGTGCCTGCTGCTGACCTCCGGCACCCTCGGCGACATCCTCGGCCGCCGGCGGCTCTTCCTCGGCGGACTGGCCGGCTTCACGCTCGCCTCCGTGGCCTGCGCCCTCTCGGGCAGCATCGGGCTGCTGCTCGCCGCCCGCGCGGTCCAGGGCGTCTGCGGCTCGATCATGATCCCGGTCTCCCTGGCGCTGGTGTCCGCCGCCCACACCGAGCCCGCCGCGCGCGCCAGGGCGATCGGCATCTGGGCCGGCCTCGGCGGCCTCGCCCTCTCCGCCGGCCCGGTGCTCGGCGGCCTCCTGGTCGACCGATTCGGCTGGCAGAGCATCTTCTGGGTCAACCTGCCGATCGGCGCCGTCGCCGTCGCCGTCCTGCCGCGGCTGCTCACCGAGAACCGCCCGGCCCGCTCCCGCCGCCCGGACCCCGTCGGCCAGCTGCTCTTCATCGCCGCCGTCGCCGCGCTCGCGTACGGCCTCATCGAGGGCAACAACCGCGGCTGGGGCTCCGGCCCCATCGTCGGCTCGTTCGCCGGCTCGGCCGCGGCCCTGCTGGCCTTCGTCCTCTGGGAGCTGCGCCGGCCCGACCCGATGCTGCCGCTCGGCCTCTTCCGCAGCCCCGTCGTCGTGGTGGCCGGCGTGGTCAACTTCCTGAGCCTGTTCGGCCTGTTCGCCGCCATCTTCCTGCTCACCCTGTACCTGCAGAGCATCAACGGCCTGAGCACCGTCGGGACCGGGGTGCGGTTCCTGGCGCTCACCGTCCCGATCATGGTCGCCTCCTTCGCGGCCAGCGTCCTCGCCGCCAGGGCCGGCTCCCGATGGCCCATCGTGGCCGGCTCCGTGCTCTCCGCCGCCGGCCTGCTCGCCCTCACCCGGACCGAGCCCGGGACCGGCTTCGGCGGCTACTGGTGGGCGCTGGTCCTGCTCGGCGCCGGCGTCTCGCTGACCGGTGCGCCCGCCACCGTCGCCCTGCTCGGCTCGGTGCCGCCCGAGCAGGCCGGCACCGCCTCCGGGGTCTCCAACACCTTCCGCCAGGTCGGCGCCGTCTTCGGCGTGGCCCTGGCCGGGGCCCTGCTGGTGCGCCGCCTCGGCGACGGCCTGCCCGGCGCCCTCGCCGCCGTCCCCATGCCCGACGCCGTGCGCTCCAGGGCCGTCGCGCTGCTCGGCGACGGCGACCTCTCCCGGATCCGGCTGCTCCCCGCCGGACTCCGCCGCCCGGTGCTGAACGCCGTCGGCCCGGTCTACGTGGACGGGCTGCACCTCGTGATGACGGTGGCCGCCGTGGGCACCCTGGCCGGCGGGGTCTGCGCCCTGCTCTTCCTCAGGGGCGCCCGGGGCCGGGCCCCGGCGCCCGCGGCCGGGGCGGCCGGGGCGGACCGTCCCGCGGCGGAGGCCGCCCGGTGAACGCCGCCCCCGGACCCGGCGCGGGCCCGCGGAACCCCCCGAGCCTGATCACCCGGCTCGCCGGATGGGCCGCCGCACTCCGGCTCGACGACGCCCCCGGGCGCGTCACCGCCCACCTCAGGAGCCAGCTGCTCAGCCAGCTCGCCGCCGCCCGCGCCGGGTACGCCCACCCCCTCGGGGCGAGGATCCTCCGCGCCTGGGGCGGCCCCCTCCAGGCCGACCCCGGCCGGGCGGCCCGCACCCTGGCCGCGGCCACCATCTGCCTCGACTACGACGACACCGCCTACGCCGGGCACCTGTCCCACTCCACCGTCAACGTGCCCCTCGCGTACGCCCGCCCGCTCCGCCTGTCCGGCCGCGGACTGCTCACCGCCGTCCTCGCCGCCAACGAGTGCGCCGCCCGGATCACCGCGGCCGCCACCCTCGGGCCGTTCCGCGGCCAGACCGCCGGGCACACCCACCTGGCCGGAGCGGTGGCGGGGCGGCTGCGCGCCGAGGACGCCCCGGCGGCCACCTGGGCGAACGCCCTCGGGCTCGCCTTCTCGGTGCCGACCTGGACGCTCCCGCGCGGCTTCTTCACCACCGACGCGAAGCTGCTCACCGCCGCCGCGCCGCTGCAGACCGCGCTGAGCGCCTGCGACGGCGCCGCCGCCGGCCTGCTCGGGCCGGACGACATCCTGGAGCACCCGGCCGGCTTCCTGGACCGCTTCGCCGACCTGCCGCTCCCCGAGGAGGCCGTGGCCGGACTGGGCACCTGCTGGTACACCGAGACGCTGTCCTACAAGGTCCACCCCGGCAGCGCCTACACCAGCGCCGCGGTCGACTGCGCGGTCGAGCTGCACCGGGACCTGCCCGGCCTGCGGCCCGAGGAGGTGGCCGACGTCCTGGTCGAGGGCTCGCTGTTCACCAGCGGCCTCGACCGGATCTCCCGCCGGCAGGCCGTCGGGCCGGACTCCAGCGTCGCCGCGCTCAACTTCTCCCTCCCGTACAACGTGGCCACCGCGCTCCTCACCGGAGCCCTGCGGCCGGCCGACCTGGCACCGCCCGCGGTCGCGGAACCGGACCGCTGGGACCTGGCCGCCAAGGTCCGGACCGGCCACGATCCCGAACTCAGCAGGACCGCCCTGCTCGCCACCGCGCCGCTCGGCCAGGCGCTGCGCCGGGCCGGGGACCGGGCCGAGGGCTGGGTGCGGGCGGCCGACGCGGAGGCGGCCGACGCCCTGCCCCCGTCCTGGCCGCCGCCCGAGGAGGACTTCCGCCGCGCCCGCAAGGACCTGGGCGCCCGGCTCACCGTCCGGCTCCGGGACGGCCGCACGCTGCGCGCCGAACGCCGTACCGCGGTGGGCGCGGCCGGGGACGCCGGGGGCCCGGACCACGCCGACCTCGCCCGCCGGAAGTTCCTCGGCTGCGGGGGCCCCCCGGAGGCCGCCGACCTCGTCCAGGACCTCGAACGGCTGGGGCCCGAGGAGGTCGGGCGGCTGCTCGACCTCGCCCTCGGGGACGTCGGCCGCACCCACGGGCACTGACCGCACCCCCGGCCGCGGCCCCCGGCTGCGGCCGCCGACCCCGTCTCAGGGAAGGGACCCCGGTGGACACCACCTCGCTCCGGACCGCCTACACCGGCCTGCTCGACGCCGCCGCCGCAGCAGGGGCGGCGGCGCAGGCCGGCCGTCCGACCGCGGAACCGCCCGGGGAGCCGGGCGCGGAGCGGACCCTGGCCCACGTCGCCCTCGGCGACCGCCTGCTGGCCGCCGCCGCACGCCGGCTCCTGGAGGGCGCCACCCCGTCGGTCGACAACGCCCCCGCCGTGGACCCGGCGGCGATCGACGCCCTGACCTCCTCGGCCGGGCCCGACGTCCTGGCGGACCTGGTCCGCCGGAACGCGGCGGAGCTGCTCGGCCTGGTGGAGCGGCTCCCGGACGACGCCGCACTCCGGCCCGTCCGGGTGCGCCTGGTGGACGGATCGGGCCGGGAGGCGTTCAGCGGGGAGGTCCCCTGGGGAGAGCTCCTGCGCGTGCGGGCCGAGGAGCACCTGCCCGGACACGCGGACCGGCTGCGGCGTCTGGCGGCGGCCGGCTGAACGGTGGCCCACAGGGGAGAGCGGAGGACGGGCATGGGGGAACGGCGCACGGGGGAGCGGCCGGGCACGGCGGCCGGGCACGGACCGGCGGCGCCGGTGCCGGGCGAGGACGGCGACCCGCACTGCCTGGGGGAGGGGGAGGCGCGCCGGCTGCTGGCCGGGCACCCCTGGCGCCGGCTGGTGGTCCTCGGGGGGAGCGCGGCCGACCCGTCGCCCGAACCCGTACCGGGCTACCGCAGCGCCCCCTGGTACGACCGGATCGCCTCCGCCCTGCGCACCGCCGGTGCCGAGCCGGCCTGCCTCGTCCTGCTCGGCCCGCGGGAGCTGGCCGTCGGCCGGGTGCGGTCCCAGCAGCTCGCCCGGGCCCTCGACTTCAGGAGCGACCTCGCGCTGGTCTGCTGCGACGGCACCGACCTCCTGCGGCCGTCCTTCGCCCCCGACGCGCTGGAGGTCGAACTCGAGCGGATCGTCACACCACTGCGGGACGGCGGCGCCGACGTGCTGGTGGTGGGCCCGTACAGCCTCGCACACTCGGCACGGGCGCCGGAGCCGCTGCGGGAGTCGGTGGGGCTGCGGCAGCGGGTGCTGATGGAGCGGGCGCGCGCCGTGACGCTGCGCCACGGGGCGCTGCTGCTGGACCTGTCGGTGCTGCCGCTGCCGCTGCCGGGGACGGCGGTGTGGGGTGCGGACCGGATGCGGCCGGACGGCCGCGGCCACGCGGTCGCGGCCGCGGCGGCTGTCCGGCGGCTGGGCTCGTTCCTCGCCGAGCGGTGATCCGCGCCGGGCGGTGGTCCTCGCCGGGCGGCGGCCCGCCCGGCGCCGGTGGTCCGCGTCAGCCCTCCAGGGCCTGCCTGAGCCGCTGGAGGGTGGTGCCCATGCCCGCCCGGTTGACCAGGTGGCGGTCGGCCGGCCGGGTCCCGGTGAAGAGCCGTCCCAGCAGGGAGGCGGCCCGGCCGGTGCGGCCGGTGCGCAGGTCCTCCCAGTACTCGGTCACCCGCGTGCCGCCGTCCTCCGCGGCGAAGCGGTACCCCCACCGGGCCACCGGCATCCCGAAGGTGGTCACCCGGAACTCGAAGCACCGCCCCGGGTCGGCCCGGGTCACCCGGCACTCGGTGAACCACACCCACGGGCCCCGGCGGTTGAGGCCGACGAACCGGGTGCCCGCGGCCACGGGCGGGCGGGGCACCCAGACGGCCCGGCACTCGGGGCTCCACCGCCCCATCGACCGCACGTCGGCGACCGCCCGGTACACCCGCTCGGGCTCCGCCGCGACGAGCACGGTCTCCTCGACGCTCCACCGGCGTTCCATCGGTCCGCGGCCCCCCGCCCCTCCCGGCTCCGGCCCCTCCGGCCTCAGCCCCTGGTGAACAGAAGGACGCTGTTCTGCCCCCCGAACCCGAACGAGTTGCTCAGCGCCACCTCGACCGGCATCTCCCGCCCGGCCTTGGCCACCACGTCCAGCTCCACCGCCGGGTCCTGGCTCTCCAGGTTCGCGGTCGGCGGCACGAAGGACTGCTCGACCGTCAGCGCGGTCACCACCGCCTCGATCGCCCCCGCGGCGCCCAGGGAGTGGCCGACCACGCCCTTGACGGAGGTGACGGCGGGCCGGTCGCCCAGCACCCGGCGGATCATGCGGGCCTCGGTGGCGTCGTTGAGCGGCGTCGACGTGCCGTGCGCGTTGACGTGGTCCACGTCGCCCGGGTGCAGCCCGGCGTCCCGCAGGGCCGCCCGGACGGCGAGTTCGGCACCGGTGCCGTACGGCTCCGGAGCGGTCGCGTGGTAGGCGTCGGAGGAGGCGCCGTACCCGCTCACCACGGCCCGCACCCGCGCCCCGCGGGCCCGCGCGTCCTCGACCCGCTCCAGGACCAGCACGCCCGCCCCCTCGGCCGGCACGAACCCGTCCCGGTCGACGTCGAACGGGCGCGAGGCCGCCTCGGGCCGGTCGCGGCGGCGCGACAGGGCGCCCATCTGGCCGAACCCGGTGATGATCGAGGGGACCAGGCACGCCTCGGTGCCCCCCGCGACCACCACGTCGCAGGCGCCGCTGCGCAGCAGGTCGCGTGCCACGCCCACCGCCGTCGTCCCCGAGGCGCAGGCCGTGGCCGTGACCAGGCTCGGTCCCCGTGCGCCGAACTCCATCGCCACGTAGCCGGCGGACATGTTGACCGACAGCATCGGGATGAGCAGCGGGGAGACCTTCAGCGGACCGTCGGACAGCAGGGTGCGGTGCTGCTTCTCCCAGGTCGCGGCGCCGCCGATGCCGTTGCCCAGCACCACGCCCACCCGGGCGCGGTCCCAGTGGTCGGGGTCGAGCCCGGCGTCGGCGAGCGCCTCGGCGGCCGCGGCCAGCGCGAACTGGCTGCAGCGGTCGATCCGCCAGGCCTTGCGCCGGCCGATGGCCCGCACCGGGTCGAAGCCGGTGACCGCGCAGCCGAAGCCGGCGGGCAGGCCGGACAGCTCCGGCACCGCGGTCGCGGCCGTGGCCGCTCCGGCCCGGATGCGCTCCCAGGACGCCGCCACCCCGACACCGGCGGCCGTGACGAGACCGACCCCGGTGACGGCGGCGCCGAACGGGGCGGGGCCGCCCGGCATCAGGCCGCCACCGCCTTCCCGGCGATGACCTCGGCGGCGTGCGCCACGGTGTCGTTCGGGCCCAGGTCGTCGTCGGAGATCGGCACGCCGAACTCCTCCTGGGCCGCGATGGAGAGCTCCACCAGGGCCAGCGAGTCGAGCTCGAGGCCGCTGAAGGTGTCGTCCGGGGCGATCTCCTTCGGTTCGAGGCCGAAGCCGGAGACGAGCAGCTTGACCAGGCGGCCGTAGACGTCGTTCACGGGAGTGCTCCTCGGGTCGGGTCGGGTCGGGTCAGGTCAGGTCAGGTCCGGGTCGGTGCGGTGCGGTGGGGTGCGGTGCGGTTCTCGGGTGGTGGGGGGGGGGGGGGGGCGGGGCCCCGGGGGGGGGGGGGGGGGGGGGGGGGGGGGGGGGGGGGGGGGGGGGGGGGGGGGGGGGGGGGGGGGGGGGGGGCGGCGTGCCGGTCGGCGGGGCCGCTGGTGGATGACGACATGTGTCCTCCGGTTGCCTGACCTGACGGAGTGTGCGGCTTGGGTCAGCCGCCGGCGGCGGCGGTCTCCGCGGGGCTCATGCCG
>NZ_JAJLRA010000139.1 GCF_020991365.1 Streptacidiphilus sp. ASG 303 | reverse complement strand
GATGCGCGGCGTCGTCGACTCCGGCGGCAACGACTCGGCACGCGCCGTCGTCGCCGGCTCCAGCGTCCTCGTCGTCGCCTTCGTCGCGCTCAACCTGCTCGCCCAGTACTTCGGGAGGCTGCGCGCCACCGGCGGCCTCGACCACTACGCCACGCTGCCGGTGCCGCCGGCAGCCGTGGTGCTCGGCGCGGCCGGCGCTTACGCCTCCTTCCCGCTGCCCGGAACGATCGTCACCGCGGCGTTCGGCGCCGGCCTGTTCGGCCTGCCCTGGGCCCACCTGTGGATCCTGCTCGCGGTCGTG
>NZ_JAJLRA010000138.1 GCF_020991365.1 Streptacidiphilus sp. ASG 303 | reverse complement strand
CACCGTCACCCGTTACGCGTCCCCGTCCGGGGACGCCGACCCGTCCGGCGCCGGCACCGGCGGCCCGCGCGCCCGCGCCGCCGCCCTGCTCATGCTCGCCCTCCCCGGCGCCGCGTCCGTCTACCAGGGCGAGGAGCTGGGCCTCGCCGAGGTCCTGGACCTGCCCGACGAGGTGCTCACCGACCCCGTCTTCCACCGTACGGGCAGCCGCCTGCGCGTCCGCGCCGGCTGCCGGGTGCCGCTGCCCTGGTCCGGCCACGTCTCGCCGTTCGGCTTCACCACGGGCGGTGACGCCCGCCCCT
>NZ_JAJLRA010000137.1 GCF_020991365.1 Streptacidiphilus sp. ASG 303 | reverse complement strand
CCACGCGGAGCGTGCTCCGCGGGGCCCCGCCCGGGTGCCGGGTCCGGCCGGAGCCGGCCCCCGGGGTGCTGCGGCGGACGTCAGTCCTTGATCTCGCAGAGCACGGCGCCGCTGGTCACGCTCGCGCCGACCTCGGCGGACAGCGCGGTGACGGTGCCGGACTTGTGCGCGTTGAGGGGCTGCTCCATCTTCATGGCCTCCAGGACGACGACCAGGTCGCCCTCCTGGACCTCCTGACCGTCCTCGACGGCGACCTTCACGATCTTGCCCTGCATCGGCGAGGCGAGCGCGTCGCCGGAGACC
>NZ_JAJLRA010000136.1 GCF_020991365.1 Streptacidiphilus sp. ASG 303 | reverse complement strand
CACCTGCTGCCGCTCGGAGGTGAGGATGTCCGCCGACTCGGCCATGAAGTGCACGCCGCAGAAGACGATGTACTCCGCCTCCGGTCGGGCCGCGGCGTCCCGGGCCAGCTTGAAGGAGTCGCCGGTGACGTCGGCGAACTCGATGACCTCGTCCCGCTGGTAGTGGTGGCCGAGGATGAAGACCCGGTCGCCCAGGCGGGCCTTGTCGGCGCGGGCGCGCTCCACCAGGTCCGGGTCGGACGCTGCGGGGAGGTCGCCGGGGCACTCCACGCCCCGCTCGCTGGCCGGGTCGGCCTCCCTGCCG
>NZ_JAJLRA010000135.1 GCF_020991365.1 Streptacidiphilus sp. ASG 303 | reverse complement strand
GCCCGCATCGGGGTGAACGCGCCCTTCACCAGGTTGACGCGGGACAAGAAGGGCGTGCTGCAGCCGCCGCCCAACACCGACAGCAACCTGGTCGGCTGGTCCGGGGACGGCGCGACGCCGGGCGAGCGGGGCACCGCGCTGGTGCTCGGCGGGCTCGACACCAAGCTGGGCCCGGCCGTCGTCTGGGGCCTGGGCGCCCTGAAGAAGGGCAACAAGGCCGAGATCACCCGGGCGGACGGCTCCTCCGCCGTCTTCACGGTCGACTCGGTGGAGGTCTTCCGGAAGGACGACTTCCCGGACGAGCGG
>NZ_JAJLRA010000134.1 GCF_020991365.1 Streptacidiphilus sp. ASG 303 | reverse complement strand
CCCCAGGCCGCGGGTGAGGGTGGTCTTGCCCGCGCCCAGCTCTCCGGAGAGCAGCACCCGGTCGCCGGGCCGCAGCAGCGCGGCCAGCTCGCGGCCGAGCCGCTGCATGCGGTCGGGCGTGGGCACGGTGAGGGTGGCGTACGAGCCCATGGGGGTGTCGCGGTCCTTCCGGGGGTGCGTGCCGGGTCCGGCCCCCGGGCGTTCGGGGTCCGGGGGCCTCGAGGGTCTCAGGGTCGCACGCCGGAGCCGTCCGGGTCGCCCGCGCCGTCGAGTCCGCCCAGGTCGCCGAGCGGGACGCCGCTGCGG
>NZ_JAJLRA010000133.1 GCF_020991365.1 Streptacidiphilus sp. ASG 303 | reverse complement strand
TGCGGCCGGACGTGAAGCCGAAGCCGCCGCGCTTCGCGCTCTTCCGGGCCAACCTCGGCGAGGCCTTCACCGAGGCGGTCATCGCCCGGACGCGGGGCAGCGGCCGCACACCGCTGGTGCCGTCCTTCGGCACCGACGCCCGGATGGTCGTGGAGCACTGCCTGGAGGCGCAGGAGCTGCGCAACCGGCGCGACCGGCAGCGGTCCCTGGTCACGCTGCTCACGGGCGTGCTGTTCCTGCCGGGGGCGCTGCTGTGGCTGCGCGCCTTCCAGCTGCGGGCGGTGCTGCGGAAGGCGGCGCCGGACCG
>NZ_JAJLRA010000132.1 GCF_020991365.1 Streptacidiphilus sp. ASG 303 | reverse complement strand
CGCCGCCCGGCGTCGCCGGCCACCAGTACGCACCCCCGCCGCCCCGGTGCGCGCCGCCGTCCCGGGGCGGCGGCGCGTTCCGGCGCGCGGGGGCCGGAGGCCGGCGGACGGAACCGGGTCAGAGCTCCCGCACGCCGCCGCGCCAGACGGCGGAGACCAGGGGCACCCCGGGCCGGTAGGCGAGGTGGACGTGGGAGGGCGCGTCCAGCAGCACCAGGGCGGCGCGGGCGCCGGGGGCGATCCGGCCGACGTCGGTGCGGCGCAGGGCGCGGGCGCCGCCCGCGGTGGCGGCGTGCACGGCCTCGTCC
>NZ_JAJLRA010000131.1 GCF_020991365.1 Streptacidiphilus sp. ASG 303 | reverse complement strand
GAGGACGGCGAGCTCCGGCTGGTTGGAGAAGTTCTTAAGGCTGAGCACGTACGCGCCGTCGCGGCCGAGCTCCCGGGCGTTCTCCGCGGCGGCGGCGACGGCGACCTCCGCGAGCCCGGCCAGCTCCTCGGCGGTGCCGACCACGAGGGCGGCGTCCCGGGTGGCGGCGAGGAGGTTGCGTTCGAAGGCGGTGGCGGCGGCGGCGAGCTCCTGGTTGATCTCCGGCACGCGCTGCCGGCCGGCCTCGGAGAGCTGGGCGCCGGCCCGCACGAAGCGGTCGGGCCAGCGCTCCAGCAGGCGCAGCGACT
>NZ_JAJLRA010000130.1 GCF_020991365.1 Streptacidiphilus sp. ASG 303 | reverse complement strand
GCTTTCGCGCGCACTGAGGACAAGGTCGCCCGAGCCGCCCGGACCATGGGCGGCGGTGCCCGCCCGGGCAGCCCCGAGCAGGCGGCACGGCACGGGGGCGTTGTCCTCCTGTCGACCCCGTGGCCCGTGACCCTCGGACTCGTCGACCAGGTGGCCGACTCCCTGACCGGAAGGGTCGTGTGGGACACGACCAACCCGTTCGCCCCCGACCTGAGCGAGCTCGTCCTCGGCACCACCACCTCGGCTGGCGAGGAAGTGGCCAGGCATGCGCCCGATGCCGCCGTCGTCAAGGCGATCCCGCCCTTCGC
>NZ_JAJLRA010000012.1 GCF_020991365.1 Streptacidiphilus sp. ASG 303 | reverse complement strand
TGGGGGGGGGCCCCGGGGCCCACCGGCGGCCCACCCCACCCGGGCGGCGGGGGCGCCCGTCCGTGGGCGGCCGGCCGCGCCCGACGTGGTGCCCGAGGCCCCGCCCCCCTCGACGGTGCCTTTGCCCCCGTGCGGGGAGACGCCGGCCATGCCAGGCCTGCGCGAGGAAGCACCGTCCGCGCCGTGGAACGGCCGTCGGGCATGCGGGGCGGACTGCGTGTCAGGCCCTTCCGGATCCCGGCCTCCCCCGAGCGCACCGGTGCCGCGCGCCCGGGCCGCGCGCCGCGCGCCCGCGCCACCGCCGCCGGGCAGGACCGCCTCCGGCCGAGGCCCGTTCGCGGAGCCCGTCAGCCGAGCTTGGACACCTGGTAGTGGGCGATGTACCACTGGTCGCCGAGGCGCCTCAGCACGACGCTGAGGGTGACCTGGACGGCCGGCCTGTCGGTGAAGGAGAAGTCGACACCCAGGTAGCCGAGCAGGACGTCCTGCGCGAGCCTGCGCGTCTCCAGCACCCGGTAGTCGGCCGCCAGCCCGATCGGCTGGGAGTCGTAGTAGTCGGCGACCCCCTGGCGGCCGACGCTGTAGGGGTGGAGTCCCTGGAAGACGGCGTCCTCGGTGAAGATCGAGGCGACCTGCTGCGGTTGGTGCGCGTCGACCGCGGTCTTCCACCGGTCCATGACGCCTCGCACGATGGCTTCCTGTGCTGCTGTGCCGTTCATCGGTTGCCTCCTGGCTGCGTACGGCATGAAAGGGGTGGGTCAGCCGGTGGTGCCCGGGTCGTTGGGGTGCGGCTGCAGCGCGGTGATCTCGGCGGTCATCCACGGCCACAGGGGCAGGGTGCCGAGGACGTTCTCGCGCAGGTCGGCCTCGTCGCCGGCGCGCCACAGGCCGATGCTGCGCAGCTCGCCGACCGGCCGCCACAGCCTGCCCAGGAGGCCGGCGGCGGCCAGTTCCCCGGCGCGGACGGCTTCGGCGGCGCGGCGCCGCGTGACCTCCTCCGGGTCGGTTCCCTCGGGGACGGTCGTGGTGAGCACGACCAGGAATTCCTTCATCGTCTTGGTCCTCTCTCGGTTCTGTCCGCGTGCTGCGCAGCAGCGCCGTCCCCGGCCGCGGGGGTGGGGGAAGCGCCCCCTCGCGCGGCCGGGGACGGCCTCCGGTGCGCGGCGGGAGTGCCGCCGGCCGACCGCCCCCGGGGAGAAGCACGGCAGCTCCTGCGGAAGTGCCGGGCCGGGGCCGGGTACGGCCGCCCGTCACGGTCAGGGGCGGGCGGCCGCGGGGCCGGCGGGTGGTGCGGTCAGGCGGCCGCCTTGAGCGTGGTGGCGATCCTGACGACGCGCTCGGCCTGGATGCGGGCGGCGGTGCGGGTGACCTCGTCGACGGGGTTGGTGCCCTGGCCGTCGGCGTGGGAGGTGCCGTAGGGGTTGCCGTCGACGAACTTCGCGGGGTCGGTGAAGCCCGGCGAGACGATGATGCCGCCGAAGTGGTGGACGGAGTTGTACAGGGCCAGCAGGGTGGACTCGTGGCCGGCGTGAGCGGTGGCGGTGGAGACGAAGCCGCTGTAGACCTTGTCGGTGAGCTTGCCCTCGGCCCAGAGTCCGCCGAGCGTGTCGATGAACTGCTTGAGCTGCGAGGAGACGTTGCCGAAGCGGGTGGGGGTGCCGAAGATGACGGCGTCGGCCCACTCGATGTCCTGCGGGGCGGCCTCGGGGATGCCGGCGGTGGCCGCCTGGTTGGCGGCCCAGGCGGGGTTGGAGTCGACGGCGGCCTGGGAGGCGAGCTCGGCGACCTTGAGCAGACGGACCTCGGCACCGGCCTTGACACCGGCGTCGTGGAGCTCCTTGGCGATCTCCGCGATGGTGCCGGTGGACGAGTAGTAGACGATGGCGAGCTTGACGGGGGTGGTCATCACGAGGCTCCGCTTCATGAGGTGTGATCGTCAGAGGATCCGATCGGCCGTCCGGGCGAGCCGGTCGACCGGCCACTCAAACTAGACGACCGGTCTACTTACGTCAAGCGCCCCTTTCAGGCCCTTGCCGCCCGCGGACGGACGGCCGGTTCATCGGCAGACACCTCAGGGGTCGGCGCGGCCGCGGCCCGACCCGGAGGGCGACAAGGACCGGCGCGCGGTCCAGGGCGGCATCGACCGCCTCGGGAGACGTCGAACCCCGGCCACCGGGTACGCGACGGGCTCGCGGCCCGCCCCGGGGCCACCGTCCTCGGCGCCGCCGTCAGCGAGCGGTGGCGGCGTACCGGTCCGACGACAGCTCGAACACCCGCACGCGTCGGCCGCAGGTGGGATTGACGGCCTCACGGACCGGACGCATCCCCAGCTTGGCCATGACCCGCTCGGAGGCGTGGTTGCCCACCTGGGCGATGCTGACGATCCGCTCCAGCCCTCGCTCCTCGAACCCGAAGCGCACCGCGGCCGCAGCGGCCTCGGTGGCCAGGCCCCGCCCCCAGTGGGAACGCCCCAGCCGCCAGCCGACCTCGACCGCCGGCAGCACCTCCGGCAGGAAGTGGGGCACCGAGAGGCCGGTGAAACCGGCCAGCTCACCGGTGGACCGGATCTCCACGGCGAAGAGGCCGAAGCCCTGCGACTCCCACTCGCTCTCCCACGCCCGGATCCCGTCGCGCGTCTGCCGTTCGTCACGGACGCTGCCGTCACGGATCCACCGCATGACCTCGGGGTCGGCATGGACGGCGGCCATCGGCGCGACGTCCTCCTCGCGCCAGCGGCGCAGGACCAGACGGGAGGTCTCGAGCGCGATCATCCGGTGATTCTGGATCAGCAAAGGGCTCCCCGTCACCCCCGTCGGGCGGTTCCGACACACGCGGCGGGCGGCCTAGCGCAGGACGACGTCGAAGACGATGCGGAAGAACGCCTCCACCGGCGCCCCGGACTTCTCGGCACGGGTCGCGATCAGCGTCCCCTCCCAGGCGCTCAGGATGAACTGCGCGGCAGCCGCCGTGTCGAGAGCGCCATCGAGGTCGCCTGCCTCCTGGGCCTCGACGAGCACCCGCCGGATGTGCGAGGCCCAGTGGTCGAAACCGAGCCGGACGGCGGAGCGGATCTCCTCGCTGTGGTCCGCCATCTCCGCGCCCAGGTTCCCGACGAGGCAGCCGCGGACGAACCGGCTGCCGAGGGATTCCCTGCCGAGGTGCTCGAAGTGCGCCCGGAGCCGCTCCAGCGGGGGGCGCCCCGGCTCGGCGAGCATGTCGAAGCGCAGAGTGCCGGCATACCGGTCCAGCGCCTCCAGGGCGCTCTCCTCCTTGCTGGAGAAGTGGTTGTAGAACGAGCCCTTAGGCACGCCGGCCGCTTGGGTGATGTCGTTGATGCCGGTGGCGTTGAAGCCGCGCTCGCGGAACTGCTGCAGGGCGGCCTCTGCGATGTCCTCACGCTTGGACGCACGTCCCATCCTGGATCACCTCCGATTCAATATGGCCGGTCGCCTCGTTGCGCGTCAACCTGCGCAGCCTCCGGGAGGGGCGGCTCGGCATTCCGATGCCCGCACTCCCCCCGCAGGGGCCGCACCGGTGACGGCTCGGCCTGTTGACGAAGTGGGCCGGACCAGGCTTAAGTAGACCGGTCATATTCAATCCGGCGTCCCGCCTCCGTCCGCGGCCGAGTCCGTGTGTACGGGCGGGCGGCCCACGGCCGGAGCAGCCCCCTGAAGGCCTGCCCCCTGCCGGACGCGGGCTTCGCCACAACACCCAGGAGCGAGAGCATGTCCACCTATCGAGCCTTCGAGGCCACCGGAGTCCACACCCTGCGGCTGGTCGAGCGTGAGCTGGTCGACCCCGCACCGGGGCACGTCCGGCTGCGGGTCCAGGCCTGCGGTGTCTGCCACACCGACGTGCTGGCCGTGGAGGGCCTGCGGCCCGACCCCTCGCAGCCCGTCGTCCCGGGCCACGAGATCGTCGGCGTCGTCGACGCCGTCGGGGCCGGCGTCACCGCCTGGCAGCCCGGCGACCGCGTCGGCGTCGGCTTCCTCAACGGGCACTGCGGGGAGTGCGAGCCCTGCCGCCGGGGCGACTTCGTCAACTGCCTGGCCCAGGCCCAGACGGGAACGACGACCGACGGCGGGTACGCGGAGGTGGCCTACGCCCGGGCCAGCGGACTGGTGCGCATCCCCGAGGGCATCTCGGCGCTCGACGCCGCTCCGCTCCTGTGCGCCGGGCTGACCACCTTCGCCGCGCTGCAGCAGGGTCACGCCCGGGCGGGGTCCCTGGTCGCCGTGCAGGGCATCGGCGGACTCGGCCACCTGGCCCTGCAGTACGCACGCAGCCTCGGCTACCGGGTCGCGGCCGTGGCACGGGGCCGGGAGAAGGAGGCGCTCGCCCGCGAGCTGGGCGCGCACGAGTACATCGACAGCACCGCCGCCGACCCCGGGGCCGCACTGCGCGACCTGGGCGGCGCCTCGGTCATCGTCGCCACCGCGTCCAGCGGCGCCTCCATGAGTCCGCTGGTCCGGGGGCTGGCCCCGAACGGCCGGCTGATCGTGGTCGGTGCCGCGCCGGACCCGCTGACGGTCTCGACCCCCGACCTGATCTTCGGCACCCACTCCGTCGTCGGCAGCCTGACCGGTTCCTCCGTCGAGAACGAGGACAACCTCGCCTTCAGCCTCGCCCACGGCATTCGCCCCAGCGTGGAGGTCCTGCCCTTCGAGCGGGCCATGGAGGGGTACGAGCGGATGCTCTCGGGCAAGGCCCGTTTCCGCGTCGTGCTCGACGCGGCGGCCTGAGACACCGGCCGCCGGACAGGGCAGTGCCCCGCGGTGCCGTGCAGGCGGACTTCGACGACCCCGCCTGCACGGCACACGGGCCACGACCGCCCGCTCGGCGCTTCCCCCTCGCGCCCGCACCCGACGCCCCCGGCCCGGGTTCCCGCCGGCCCGTTCACGCCCGTGGGCGGATGCCCCGGCGGCAACCCGGGGCGGCGGGACCGGTCAGGCGTCGATGATCACCGGGATGATCATGGGCTTGCGGCGGTGGGTGCGCCAGGCCCAGGCGCCGACGGCGCGGGTGATGAGCTGCTCCAGCTGGTGCACCTCGCCGATGCCCTCCTGGGCGGCCTTGGCCAGCGCCTTCTCGATGACGGGGATCACCGGCTCGAAGGTGGTGCCGTCGTGGACGAAGCCGCGGGCGAGGAAGTCCGGCGGCTCGGCGAGCTCGCCGGTGTCGGCGTCGACGATGGCGACGACGGTGACGACGCCCTCCTCGGCGAGGGTGCGCCGGTCCTTCAGGGAGCCCTCGGTGGCGCCGCCGACCGTCATGCCGTCGACGTACACGTAGCCGGCGGGGACCTTGCCCGTGATCTTGGCCCGCCCGTCGACCAGGTCGACGACGACGCCGTCCTCGACGACGAGGGTGCGGTCGGGAGCGACCCCGGTGCGCATCGCGATCTCGGCGTTGGCCTGCAGGTGGCGCCACTCGCCGTGCACGGGCATGGCGTTCGCGGGCTTGATGATGTTGTAGCAGTAGGCGAGCTCGCCGGCGCTGGCGTGGCCGGAGACGTGCACCTTGGCGTTGCCCTTGTGGACGACGTTGGCACCCCAGCGGGCGAGGCCGTTGATCACCCGGTAGATCGCGCTCTCGTTGCCGGGGATCAGGGAGCTGGCGAGCAGGACGGTGTCGCCCTTGCCGATGCGGATCTCGTGCTCCCGGTTGGCCATCCGGGACAGGGCGGCCATCGGCTCGCCCTGGGAGCCGGTGCAGACCAGGCAGACCTTGTCACCGGGCATGCCGTCCAGCTCCCGGGGCTGCACCAGCAGGCCGGGCGGCACGTTGAGGTAGCCCAGGTCGCGGGCGATGCCCATGTTGCGCACCATGGAGCGGCCGACGAAGGCGACCTTGCGGCCGTGGGCGTGGGCGGCGTCGAGCACCTGCTGGATGCGGTGCACATGGCTGGCGAAGCTGGAGACGATCACCCGCCGGGGCGCGGTGCGGAAGACCTGCTCGATGGCCGGGTTGAGGTCGCGCTCGGAGATGGTGAACCCGGGCACCTCGGCGTTGGTGGAATCGGCCAGGAAGAGGTCGACCCCCTCCTCGCCGAGCCTGGCGAAGGCCCGCAGGTCGGTGATGCGCTCGTCGAGCGGGAACTGGTCCATCTTGAAGTCCCCGGTGTGGAGGACCAGCCCGGCGCGGGTGCGCAGGGCGACGGCCAGGCCGTCGGGGATGGAGTGGTTGACCGCGACGAACTCGCACTCGAACGGCCCGAAGCTGCGGCGGTCGCCCTCCTTGACCCGCACCGACTTCGGGGTGATGCGGTGCTCCTTGAGCTTGGCCTCGAGGAAGGCCAGCGTCAGCCGCGACCCGACGACGGGGATGTCGCTCCGCTCGCGCAGCAGGTAGGGCACACCGCCGATGTGGTCCTCGTGGCCGTGGGTGAGGACGATGGCCTCGATGTCGTCCAGGCGGTGACGGATCGAGGTGAAGTCCGGGAGGATCACGTCCACACCGGGCTGGTTCTCCTCGGGGAAGAGCACGCCGCAGTCGATCACGAGCAGCCGTCCGGCGTGCTCGAAGACGGTCATGTTGCGGCCGATCTCCCCCAGTCCGCCCAGGGGGACGACCCGCAGTGCGCCGTCGGGGAGCGGCGGCGGCGGCCCCAGTTCCGGGTGTGGGTGACTCATGACCCTCACGTTACCGGAGAATTTTCGAGAAGATCCACACGACGGGGCCTGCGCCCCCTCGGGGCCGGGACCCGGCGGAAGCCGTCCCGGACACGGGCGGAGGCGGCTGCGCACGACGCCCCGCCACCGGCTGTGCGTGCCCGGCACGGCGCGCGGGCACAGGGAACCGCGGGGCGCGGGCGCGGACCGCTCCGGAAGGCGTCGGGGCGTCCGGGGCGGCCCGCCCGTGTCGCGGGGTGCGGGGTGCGGGGTGGCCGGTGGGCGCCGGCGAGGGCACCGCTGAGATGGCCGTGCACGGTCGTGCCGGGTTCGTCGGGGCCGACGCTCTCGGCGGTCCTGCCGCGCACCGCGTACGCGGTGGTGGCGGCGTCCGGGGCGGCGGCCGGTACTCGTGGATCGGCGGCTGTCCGGGAGGCTTCCGGCTCACCGGGGAAAACGGGGTGCGTACGGCCTATGGCGCTGCCAGGCTGCGCGGATGAACCGTGAGCAGATCTCCAGGCTTGCCCATGCCGACCACCCGATCAAGTCCCCGCTCGACGACGACTCGGTGCGCCGGCTGCTGGAACGCGGCCTCCCGCGCGGCGACGAGCGTGTGCTCGACCTGGGGTGCGGCAGCGGGGAGTGGCTTCTGCGCGCGCTGGCCATGCACCCGCAGGTGCGGGCCGAGGGGGTCGACATCTCCGAGGACGCCCTGGGACAGGCCCGCCAGGCCGCGAGCAGCCTCGGCGTCCACGAGCGCCTCGTCCTCCACCACCAGGAAGCCGCGGACTTCTCCTCCCCGCACCCGTTCGACCTGGTGCTCAGCGTCGGGGCCACGCATGCCTACGGCGGCCTGCTCCCCACCCTCGCGGCAGCACGCAGGCATCTGGCTCCGGGCGGACGCGTGCTGATCGGCGAGGGCTTCTGGGACGACGAGCCCTCCCGGGAGGCCGTCGAGATGCTCGGGGACTTCACCGACCTGGCGACCACGGTGGACCGTGTCGTCGCCGACGGCTGGACCCCTGTCCACGGGCACGTCAGCACGCGCAGTGAACTGGACGACTACGAGTGGGCCTGCTGGGGGTCGCTCGCGTCGTGGGCCCTGGATCACCGGGCCGACCCGGACAGCTCACAGGTGCTCGAAACAGCCGGCACCCGCCGCTCCGAATGGCTGCGCGCCTACCGGGACACCTGGGGCTTCGTCTGCCTGGTCCTGCGTCGGACGTCCGACTGACCCCGGACCAGCCCCTGGCATCCGGCACCCGCCCCGCCCCCGTCCCCGCCCCGACAGGCCGCACGGACACTCCGGGGCGGGGTACGGCGGGCTCGCGGCCCGTGGTCTCCGGGCCACGACGGGCTCGCGGCGCCCGACCGGCAGACCGGCCGACCGGCCGACCGCGCTCGAACCTGCTCGGCGAAGCATCGGGCACTCACCCGGGAAGGTGCGCCCCTCGGGCGGATCCACGGGTCCTGGGCATTCCTCGCACCACCGGCGCGCATGCCGGGCGGACGGACAGGTGACAGACTGAGGACCGAGCCGGCGGATCGCACCAGAGGGGCCGGGTTCCGCCCAGGTCGGCCACTCCGCCGCGCATCCCGGCAGCGATCGATCCGTTCACCGGCCGGACGGGAACTGCTCATGACTTCTGAAGCGCCGTACTCCCCGGACGAAACCGCTCTTCTGATCGTCGACCCGTACAACGACTTCCTTTCCGAAGGCGGCAAGCTCTGGCCCCGGGGCAAGGAGGTGGCGGAAGGCGTCGGCCTGCTCGACCACATGCGCACCATGCTCGCCACGGCTCGCCGTCGGGGCTTCCGCGTCCTCGTCGTGCCCCACCACCGGACGAAGCCGGACGACTACGTCACGTGGAGCCACCTGTCCCCGACCCAGCAGCGCATCATGGCCCAGCAGACCTTCGCCGAGGGCAGCTGGGGAGCCGAGTGGCACCCCGACCTCCACCCTCGCGAGGACGAACTCGTCGTACGCCAGCACTGGGCATCGAGCGGTTTCGCGAACACCGACCTCGACCTCATGCTCAAGCAGCACCGGATCAGGAAGATCGTGCTGATCGGCATGCGCGCCAACACCTGCGTGGACACCACCGCACGCTTCGGTCAGGAGCTGGGCTACCACGTGACCCTCATCCGCGACGCCATCGGCTCCTTCAGCTGGGAGGAGATGACGGCGACATTCGAGCTCAACGCACCCTTGTACGCCCATGCCATCCTCACCACGGACGAGTTCGTCGGCATCGTGGACGGCAAGGCGGGCGAGGGCTCCCCGTGATGGAGGACCCCCGGCAACCAGGCCTGGTCGGCCGGACGCCGGGCCGGCCGGTCCGAACGGCCCGCCCGCGGACCCTGCACGTCCCCTGCTGCGCGGGGGCGCGGCACGAGACGCGCCCGGCCGCGAGGCGCGGGGCCGCCGCCGGCGGGGGCGGGAGCCCCCGGCTTCGCCGCCGATCTTCGGCTGCTTGCCGTGGGAGCGCTTGACCGGGTGGTCGCCGAGGCGTCCGAGCTCGCCGAGCTGCGGGACGAGACACCCCAGGGCCCCACGTGGCGGCGGAGCATCAGCCGCATCCGCGCCGCCGCCAGCCGCGGTGCACGCCGAGTCGGGCAGGCCGAGGCCGATGGCCCTGATCTCCTGGGCCACGACCTCTCCCGTGCGGCAGTGGCCGAAGGCGCAGATCTCGCGCCACCCCTTCACGGCCCCAGGCCGAGCCTTCTCAGCAGGGGACACATCCGCGGACACGACCATGCGGTCGCCGCTGCACCTGCCGTCGTTGGCCGCATGCGCGCGACCCGCGCCGGGGATGACGCCCTTGGCGCACACATCATCTGATGCCGTTCCCGTGGACACAGCCGTCGTGATCGAGAGGTTGCGGTGGACGCGGGACAGGCAGGCGCCTCCGACAGGTGGGAGGTGTCAGGGCAGTTTCGGCTGGAGGGTGGCGGAGACCATGTCGAAGACGCCCCAGTAGCCCTCGATCCAGCTGCTGTCCGGCAGGCCGGTGGTGGTCCTCACGTGGGTGAAGCCCTCCACGCCGACCCAGCCGCGGAAGACGCCGGCGTCGTCGACGACCTGGAGCATCGGGCGGGGGTGGGAGTTGTGGACGTAGCAGGGCTTGCCCTGGGCCAGGGAGCGGCACCAGTACTCCTCGGCGGTGCGCCGTCCGCCGCCGATCTCGGCGAGGTAGCGCACCCGCGCCTTGTCGGTGCCGCCGCAGCTGGTGCCCGGCTGGACCCATCCGGCGCACAGGCCGCTGCTGCACAGGCGCCAGGGGTTGGCGGTGTCGGCCAGGGTCCAGGAGCCGCCGGCGCCCTCGCGGGCCACGATGCCGGTGCGGGTGGCGGGGTCGGAGGAGGAGGCCTTGGCGACGACGTAGGCGCCCTTGTAGGGCTGGGCGTCGTAGCGCGGGTCCTTCAGCAGGGCCGCCATGGTGGCCCGGCTCTCGCGGCCCAGGGAGGCGTTGCTGCCGTAGCCGACGCCGAAGGTGGCGCCGTAGTCGGTGAAGGCGCCGGCGGCGGGGATGGTCACGCCGGCGCCGTAGGCGCCGTAGAAGCCGGGGCTGGTGATGCGGGCGACGCCGCCGGAGGCCAGGCCGGTCTGGACGGTCCAGTACTCGTGGAAGGGACCGGTGGCGGCGCCGGTGCCGGTGCGGTTCCAGGTGACCGCGAGCCTGCCGTCGGCGGTGTAGGTGTAGGTGCCCTTCAGGGAGCCGGTGGGGTTGCCGGCGAAGCCGGGCAGGGTGCGCACGGAGCAGGTCGGGACGCCGCCGCAGTCCGCGGTCAGGGCGGCGACCCGGGTGGGCTGGTCCTGCTGGTTCCACCGCCAGTGGCTGGCACTCGCCGTGCCGTCGGCCGCGAAGGTGTAGTAGCCCAGCCGGACCCAGTTGCGGTAGCCGCTTCGGGCCGACGGGTTCAGCGACCCGACGGACACCACCCAGTTGGCCTTCCCTCCGGGCAGCGCGGGTGCGGCATGGGCGGGACGCGCCCAGGCCAGGGCGGAGGCGATCAGGACGAGCGCCGCCGCCAGGACCGCTGCGAGCCGGTGTGCGGGCCGCCGCGGGGTGGAGATGTTTACTTGTGGCTTTTCCTCACTGTCTGCCGGGTCCGGACGCCGTGCGCCCGGACGTGCCCGCGCACGCCGCAGGGGGCCGTGCCGGGTGGGGCCCGCGCGGCCGTCCACCGGGCCCTTCTGCGGTTTGCAGGTGCGCGATGGGCTGCCGGACCTGGCCGTGCCGCGCGGCGGGGCTGCGCGCAGGCGGAGGAGCGGACCGGAGAAATGTACACGAAGAGAACGGGATTCCCAGCAGCCGATATGTTCTGATGCGAACTCACATCACAGGGAGATCACGAACTCTTGGAGGTGCGCTCGGAAATGAACCTCGGCGACCCGGTCCGCGTGTCGCCCTTTCCTTTGTTTGGCATATGCCAAAAGCACATGCATAAGCAGACTGCTGACGCGCCCTGCATGTCGGGCTGATCGCGAATCGTTGAGAAGTGAGACCGCCCAGCGGGGGGAACGCATCGCGCTGCCGCGGTCCGGGCGGGGTGCCTCGGCAGGGGGGCGGCCGGTCCCTGCGGTCCCGTCAGCGACGGTGCCCGGCCCAGCGGGTCGTCGGGCACGTCCTCAGGGGGCGGGCGCGACGGCTCCGCACCCGCCACCTTCTTCTCCTGCGCCCGCTACGCGAGCCGGACCACGTTCCTGGCCAGGGCCTCGACCCGCACGTGGTCGCGCGCCAGGGCCGCCGCGTCGGCGTGGGCCATGTGGACGGTCAGCGGACTGGAGCGGTAGGTGCGGCCCGCGAAGTCCGCGAGGAAATCCTCGGGGCGCGGCCACGCCGGCGCGCCGGCCCGCGCCTGGTCGGCACCGCAGCACCCGGCGTGGAACGCAGGGTGCATGGCCCCGTTCATCCGGGCGCGATCTCGACGAGTGCTGGCCCGTCCGCGGTCAACATCACCTCGGCGTGCGCCGGGCCGAAGTCGATGCCGAGCACCTCCAGGACCTCGTGGGTGCAGGCGGTGAGGGCGGCCACCATCGGGTCGCCGGGCGCAGTGCGGCGAGGCGCCGCGCGGTCGCGGCCGGATCGGTACCGGTCAGCACCGCCGCCGCCGCGTGAGGTCCGTGCGGGCGGCGGCGCGGGGCCGGGGGTTGGGAGCCGGGGCCGGGTCCGGGGCGGGCGGCGTTCGGACGCGGCCTCGCCGGCCGGTCCACCGCAGGAACGGGGGCCGCGCGCACCGCGGCCCCCCTCCCCCCAGGCCCTGTCGTCCGACCTCCCGTCCGACCTCACGAGCCGGCCGACGGCGTACCGGCAGGGCCCCTCGTGTCACCTGCGCCAGAAGAGGTGGTGCGTCACGCCGCTCGGGCTGGGCACGACCTCGAGGTGGAACCGGTCGAGCAGCTCGTCGGGCGACTCCCAGAGCCGCAGCCCGGTCCCGAGCTTCACCTGCGTGACCACCACGTGCAGGGTGTCGACGAGGTCGGCGTCGAGGAACTGCCGGAGGGTGGTGACCCCGCCGCCGAGCCGGACGTCCCTGCCCTGCGCCGCCTCCCGCGCCTGCCCGAGGACCGTGGCCGGGTCCCCGTCGACGAAGTGGAACGTGGTGTCGGAGAGCGTGAACGACGGACGCCTGTGGTGGGTCATGACGAACACCGGGGTGCGGAACGGGGGCTCGTCACCCCACCAGCCGCGCCACTCGTGGTCGCGCCAGGGCCCGCGCTGGGGCCCGAACTTGTTGCGGCCCATGATCTCGGCGCCGATGTTCCGCGCGAAGTCCCGGGTGAAGTAGTCGTCGAGGCCCCGGCTGCCGCCGGAGTCGGTGCGCATGGGCCAGCTGGCCGTGGCGCCGGCCCAGGCGAACAGCCTCGCGGGATCGGCGTGGCCGAACGGACGCTCGAGGCTCTGCTCCTCACCCGCGCCGATCCCGTCGCTCGAGACGGTGAAGTTCTGGACTCTCAGGAGCTGGGCCATGGGTTCCTCCCGTGGTGTCGGCAACAGGGGTGGGACTCTCCGGGCCGGGAGAACTCATCGCTGCGTCCCTCCCCGGGGTGTCCCGGACGCGGACCCCGGCATGCCCGGCGCCGTCCCGCACACGGACACCGCGGGGGACGGCGGCCCTCCCGTCGGCCCCGCCGCCGTGCGGCCGGGGCGGCGCCTCCGGCGCCGCACGCCGGAACAGCTCCCGCAGCGGCTCGCGCGGCGAGGACCGGTCCGGGCCGCTTCCCGCCGCCGGCCCCGCCCGCCCTGCGGAGGGCCGGACGGCCGTCGCCGGGAGGACGAGCGGCCCTGGCCGCCGGGGCGCCCGGGGGGCAGGCTCGGACCATGGGCCGTGGATGCGGACCGTGTCCGGGCGGGCACCGCGGTCCGCGGACAGGGGCCCGTCGTGAGTGCAGATGCCGACTTCGCGCAGCGGCCGGTCCGGGACGGTGCCGGGCCGGCGGTGGACGTCCACGGGCTGGCCAAGCGGTACGGGGAGGTCGTCGCCGTCGCCGGTGTCGACTTCTCGGTCGCGCAGGGCGAGGTCTTCGCCCTCCTCGGCCCCAACGGCGCCGGCAAGTCGACGACCATCAAGATGCTCTGCACCCTGGCCCGGCCGACGTCGGGGCGGGCCACGGTGGCCGGCTACGACGTGCTCTCGGCGGCCCGGGAGGTCCGCCGCCGCATCGGGCTCGTCTTCCAGGAGCAGACGCTCGACGACCAGCTCACGGCCGAGGAGAACCTGCGCTTCCACGCCGTGCTCTACGGCGTCCCGCACGACCGGGTCGAGCCGCGCATCGCCCGGGTCCTCGATCTCGTCGCGCTGTCGGACCGCCGCAGGCACCTGGTGTCGACGTACTCGGGCGGCATGGCCCGGCGCCTGGAGATCGCCCGCGGCATGCTCCACACCCCCAGGATCCTCTTCCTCGACGAGCCCACCCTCGGCCTGGACCCCCAGACCCGTGCCCTCATGTGGGACGACGTGCTGCGTCTGCGGGAGGAGGAAGGCGTGACGATCTTCCTGACCACCCACTACATGGACGAGGCCGAGTACGCCGACCGCATCGCGATCATCGACCACGGCTCGATCATCGCCCTCGGCACCCCGAGCGCACTGAAGGCCTCCGTCGGGGCGGACACCGTCACCCTGGGGACCGACGACGACGAGGCGGCGCTGGCCTCGCTGAAACGGGTCGGCTACACGGCCGTGCACACCGAGGGCGGCATCACCGTCTTCGTCGACGACGAGGAGTCCGCCGTCGGCCCCATCGTGTCCGCCGCGGAGGTGCCGGTGCGGACCGTCCGGGCCCGCCGCCCCACCCTGGACGACGTGTTCCTCCACTTCACCGGCCGCGAGATCCGGGAGCAGCACGGCGAGGCCGTCCCCATGTTCGCCCGGGCGCACGGCGCCCGGAGACGCTGAGGAGGAGAGATGACCGCCGTCTCCACGCGCACTCCCGCCGTCGCGGCCGCGGGCACCGGCACGTCGGTTCCCGGCGAGCTCCGGGTCGTCGCGATGGTGTGGGAGCGGGAGCTGATCCGGTACACCCGCACCCGGACGCGGATCGTGAGCGGATTCGCGCAGCCCGTCCTCTTCCTGCTCGTCCTCGGCTACGGCATGAGCGGGCTGGTGGGGACGACCGGCGGGTTCACCTTCCGCCAGTTCGTGTATCCCGGGGTGGTCGCCATGAGCGTGGTCATGACCGCCATGTTCTCGGCCATGTCGATCGTCTGGGACCGCGAGTTCGGCTTCCTGCGCGAGATGCTGGTCGCCCCGGTCAGCCGGGCGTCCCTCGTGCTGGGCAAGACGGCCGGCGGGGCGACGGTGGCCGCCGCCCAGGGGACGATCATGCTGGTGCTCGCCCCCCTGGTCGGCATCCGCCTCACACCCCTGCTCGTCGTGGAGGTGATCGGGATCGAACTGCTGATGGCCGTGGCCATGACCACGTTCGGGGTCTTCGTCGCCAGCCGCATCCAGCGGATGGAGTCCTTCCAGGTCGTCATGCAGATGCTGCTCATGCCCATGCTGTTCCTGTCGGGGGCGCTCTTCCCGCTCAACGGGCTCCCCGCCTGGCTGGCGGTGGTCACCCGGCTCAACCCGCTCACCTACGCCGTCGCTCCGCTCCGGCAGGTGGTCTTCTCGGCGCAGGACATGTCCGCCGCCGCCCGGGCCCGCTTCCCGACCAACGTCACGATCCTCGGCCACACCCTGCCGATCTGGTGGGAACTGGCCGTCGTGGCCGTCTTCGCGCTGGTGTTCTTCGTCCTCGCGCACCGGGGCCTCTCCCGGACCGAGTAGGCGCCGCCGTCCCGGCCGCCGCCGTCCCCGGGGCCGGAGGGCGTGGGCGACGGGCCCGGGCCTGTCACCCGGTGCGCCCGCCGGCCTCGGCACGGCGGTCCGCGCGTCGCGCACCGAGGGTCAGGCCGAGCCAGCACGCCCAGCCGAGGGGCTGCAGCGCCCAGTAGCCCACGATGCGGTAGAGCAGCGTGAGGGCGATCGCCCGGTCGGCGGGCAGCCCGTACAGCACGAGCAGCGCCGTCAGCCCGGCCTCCACCACGCCGAGGCCGCCCGGCGTCAGCCGCAGGCTCCCCGTCATCTGGGTGAGCGCGTACACCACGAGGATCCCGCGCCAGGGGACAGCAATGCCCAGTGCCCAGGCGCAGGCGAGGAGGCAGGCCGCGTCGCACACCCAGTTGAGCAGCGCGAACGTGAAGGGCAGCCACCACGGGCGCAGCCCCGGCCGCACGGCGCGGACGTGCCGGACCAGGGCGCGCAGGCCGTCCTCGACGTCCCGCAGCCGCCGGGAACGCGCCCCGAGCCGCCGCAGGAGGCGCCGGAAGAGGCGGCGCACCGGCCTGAACCGGGAGACACCGGCCGCGGCACCCGCCGCCACAGCGAGGAACGCCGCGGTCCCGAGGACCACCGGCCGCAGCGCGCCGGGCCCCGCGGAGCCGCCGGCCAGCGCGCCGGCCACGAGCAGCACGAGGAGCGCGACCGCCGACAGCACGCCCGAGACGGCGAGCACTGCTCCCGCGAGCACCTGCCCCACACCCCTGCGCCGCCACTGCGCGAACACCCACGCGGTCGCGACCGCCGCCCCGCCCGGCACCGCGCCGGCGACGGCGTTGGCCGCCGGCACGACCGCCGCGACGACCCGGAGGCGCAGCCGCGCCCCGCCCGTCCGCAGCAGCCACTGCTGCAGCGCGACCAGAGCGGCGAGGGACGCCGCCTCGAACCCGGCGGCCAGGACCAGCCGGGGCGGCCGGACCGCGGCGATCAGGTGGGAGGCGGCAGCCAGGTCCTGCCGCCGGTACACCGCGACGACCGCCGCGATCGCCACCAGGGCGACGGAGCCGATCCACCACAGCCGGCGGGGCACCCCGAGGGGTGCTGCGGCGAGGCCCTCGCCGCGTCCGACGCCCTCGTCCTCGCCCTCGCCCTCCATGCGGGCCACCGTACGGCGGCGCACCGCCCGGCGGCATGATCCGCGGACGGACCCGCCCTGCAGGGGGCCCGTCGGCGGCCTGTCCCCCCCGTCCCGGGGCGTGCCGGGTCCGGGGTGCCCGCCGGAGGGGCCCGGACCAGGTCCGGCTAGGGACGGTAGCCGCGCGCCTGCAGGTCGAAGAGCGACGCGTACCGTCCGCCGAGCGCCATCAGGTCGGCATGGGTCCCCTGCTCGGCGACGGCACCGTCCTCGAGCACCACGATCCGGTCGGCCATGCTGACCGTGGAGAACCGGTGCGAGACGAACAGGGCCACGGCGCCGCGTGCGCGGGCCGCCTCGCGCGCGTTCGCCAGGTGGCGCTCGAACAGCAGGTGCTCCGACTGCGCGTCGAGGGCGGCGGCCGGTTCGTCGAGCACCAGGAGCAGCGTGCTCCGGCGCATCATCGCCCGGCCCAGGGCCAGTTTCTGCCACTGGCCGCCGGACAGGTCGCGGCCGTCGGGGAAGCTGGTGCCGATGCGGGTCGCCAGGCCGTCCGGCAGGCCGGACAGGACGCCGTCGGCTCCGGCGTCGCGCAGCGCCCGGCGGACGGCGTCCGCGTCGTCGGCACGGGGCAGGTCGCCGACCCCGACGACCTGCTGCGCCGGGAACTCGAAACGGACGAAGTCCTGGAAGGCGGCGGAGACGGCCTCCCGCCACGCGTGCACGTCCAGGTCCGCCAGGTCCCTGCCGTCGACGAGGATGCGGCCCGCGCTCGGCCGGTAGAGTCCGCACAGCAGTTTCACCAGGGTGCTCTTGCCCGCGCCGTTCTCCCCCACGAGGGCGACCACCGAGCCGGCGGGCAACGTCAGGTCGACGCCGCGGACGACGTCCCTGCCGGCGCCCGGATAGCGGAAGCGGACCCCCTCCAGCCGTATCCCGTCGCGCAGGGCGGGCGGGGCGGCGCCCGTGCCGCAGGCCGTGTCCGCGTCCTCCGCGGCGGCGGCCAGCACCCGCCGCATCCGGGCGCCGATCAGCCCGGCGCGCTGCATGTCCAGGGTGAGGCCGAGGATCTGGGTGACGCCCATGGCGACCTGCTGGGCCAGCACGATCGCGAGGACCACGTCGCCGACCCCGGCGTGCCCGGCGACCGCGTCGCGCACCACGAGCAGCAGCGCCAGGCCGTAGGCCACCCCGAAGACCGCCTGTCCGGCGGTGCGGACCAGTGCCGCCGCGGTCTCGGCGCGGCGGGTCCGGGCGGCGGCCAGGGCGATCAGCTCCTCCTGGCGGCGGGCCAGTTCCGGGCTGAGCCCGGCCAGGCGGATCTCCATCATCGGACCCGGCTGCTGGGCGAGCACCAGCAGGTCGTGGGCGCGGCGGCGCTCCGGCTCGACGGCCCTGCGGGTGCGCTCGGCCAGTTCCGTGGCGTGGCGTCCCGCGACGTAGGGGGCGAGCGCCGCGAGCGGCAGGAGCACGAGCAGCGGCTGGATCCTCCCCAGCAGGGCGACGGTCACGAGCAGCTGGACGGTGACCGCCAGCGTCTCCAGCAGGCCGCGCACCACGTTGTTCAGCTGGAGGACGTCCTGCTGGAGCAGGGACAGCTCGTCGGCGAAACCGGGGTCCTCCTGCCGGTCCAGCGTCGCGCCGTCCTGCGTGGCGCGCACGAGGCGCGCCGTGGTGGCCAGGACGGCCCGCTCCCCCAGGACGCCGAACACCATCGACGTGAAGTGCCCCATGGTCAGCTGGACCACGGCCAGCACGGCGATGCAGCATCCCGCGAGGGCGGCGGCGCCGTGCCTGCCCTGCGTGACGGCTTCGACGAACGCGGCCAGCGCCAGGCCGAGGAGCGGACCGGAGACCGCCCCCGAGAAGATCATCAGGGTGCCGCCGACACCTCGGACCGGGTCCTCCCGCAGCAGCGTCCGGCACGTGGCGAAGGCGTCGCGCACACCCCGGAGCCGCCCTCCCGGCCCCGGCCCGACCTCCGGTGTCATGACCCGTCCCCCTGTTCCGCGGCGGTGGCCACGGCGAACCGGGCGGCCTGCAGGGAGAACATGCGCGCGTACTGCCCGCCGAGCTCCATGAGCTCGTCATGGGTGCCGTCCTCGGCGACACGGCCGCCGTCCAGGACGACGATCCGGTCGGCCCGGCGGACGGTGGCGAACCGGTGCGACACCACGATCGTGGTCGTCCCCCGCGTCAGGTCCAGGAAGCTGTCGATGAACGCCGCCTCGGCGCGCACGTCCATGCTCGCGGTGGGCTCGTCCAGGATCAGGACCGAGGCGCCGCCGGACACCGCGAGCATCGCCCTGGCGAGCGCCACGCGCTGCCACTGCCCGCCGGACAGGTCGGTGCCGCCCTCGTGGTCGCGGCTGAGCGTGGTGTCGAGTCCCCGCTCCAGGCCCTCGAGGAAGCCGTCGGCGCCGGCGCGCTCCGCGGCCCGGGTGACGGCGGCCCGGTCCGCGGCCAGCTCGGCGGCGCCGAAGCCGACGTTGTCGGCGGCGGGGAGCGGGTAGCGGCCGAAGTCCTGGAAGACGGCCGCGATGCGGCGCTGCCACTGCGCGGCGTCGAAGCCCCCGATGTCGACGCCGTCGGCCCTGATGCGGCCGGACTGCGGTTCGTAGAACCGGCACAGCAGCTTGACCAGCGTGGTCTTCCCCGCGCCGTTGGCACCGACCACCGCGAGGGAGGTTCCGGCCTCCAGGTCGAGCGTGACGCCGGCCAGCACCGGCCGGTCCGCGCCCGGGTAGGTGAAGACGAGGTCCTCGAACCGGATCGACCGGGTCACCGGCCCGACCGGGACGGCGGGGACGGCGCCGGGTGCCGCAGCGGGCCGTGCGGCGGCCACCGCCGCCTCCACCCGCTCGACGTGGCGCAGGCACGTGAGGCCGTAGGAGATGAGGTAGTCCGACTCATCGAAGCTCGCCCCGATGCCGAGCGCGCCGATCACCGCCTGCGCGACCAGCACGGTCGTCCACGCGGGCAGGCCGCCGCGCGGCCAGGCCGGTCCGGCCAGCGCCAGCGCCCCGCCGGCGGCCGTGACCGCCGCCGCCAGCGCGAAGGGCCGGATGAAGATCCTGGAGCGGATGGCCCACAGCGTGCGGAAGTAGCGGAGGCCCTCCTCCTCTCCGCGGTCGGCCAGCCACCCGGCCAGCCCGAAGATCCGCGCCTCCTTCCCGACCGCGGTGCCCATGGCCGAGGAGGACAGGAAGGAGTACCGCCGCCGGTCCGCGATGGTGTCCACGATCGCCGACGCGTAGGCGTTCGCCCCCCGCCGGTGCGTGACGCGCAGCACCAGGCCCCCGACTCCGGCCGCCGCCGCGGCGGACCAGCCGAGCCCGGCCCCGACGACGGCCAGCGCGCCGGCGAACGCGGTGTACCGGGCCAGCAGCGTCAGCGACGCCGCCGCGGCCGCGCCGGGGGTCGCGAACCGCCGCATCCCGGCGACCGCCTCGTCCAGTGCCGACCGGACCTCGGGGCGCTCCATGACGGCGATCCCCGGTGTTGCGTAGTTGGCGTCCATGAGCCTCCGGTGGACGTGGACGTCGACCCGGGACTGGATCACCCAGGCCAGCATCCGCTGCACCGGCGCCAGGACCTGACCGACCACCAGGGCGGCCGCCGCCAGGCTCATGGCCACCTCGAGGGACCGCCACGCCGCCGATCCGGTCCCGCCGGCCGCGGCCGCACGCACATGGCCCACGGCCGCACTGCTGGACAGCATGAACGCCAGCGGGGCCGCACCGACGACCAGCTGCACGAGGACGCTGGCGGCGACGGCCGGGCGGGAGGCGTGCCGGAGGAGCGCGAGCAGCCGGAGGCGCTCCCGGGGGATGCCCGGCAGTGCGGACCGTGGGCGCATGCAGGTCGGCCCTCTCGTTCGGGCAGGCGGGACGGGGGCGGCGCTGCAAGTTTCTACCGGGATCACCGCGGCGGGCGCAATCATTTTTCATCAGGGGTGAACACCCCGGGCAGGGCCGGTCCACGGTCCGGGCGCCCCGGAGCCCTCCGGTCCTCCGCCGCCGGCGCGGTCGCGCACAGCCGGGGCCCCGGCCACGGGGGCGTGCTCGACGAGGCCCCCGGGCGGGCGGTCCGGGACCCGGGACAGCAGGTCGACGGCGCGGGGCCCCGCCCGTCACGGCCGCAGCGGTCGCTCGACCGGCGGCCGTCCCGAGGACGCCCGGGGAGGCCGCCCGCTCCCGGAGCCGTCGGCGGACGAGGCCGGCGGTCAGCGGTCGGCGGTCAGCGGTCGGCGGTCAGCGGTCGGCGGTCAGCGGTCAGCGGTCAGCGGTCAGCGGTCAGCGGTCGGACACTGCCCGGAAGGACCGTCAGCCCCCTGCCGGCGCGCCGGACTCGTGCCGACGTGTTCACCGGCCCTCCTCCGGCGCCGAGCGCCGGTCGGCGAGGCGCTCCGGGTCGGCGGCGTCCCCGGTGCGGGCCTCGGTGCGGTGCCCCCGTGCCAGGTGGTCCCGGACGATCAGCTCGACCGCCGTCCCGCGGGCTCCTGGTGCCGGCCGGCAGCATGACCTCGATCGCGAGGTCGCTGTCCGGGCTGATGGCGGCCTTCGCCATGGCACCCCCCTGAAAGGCTCTCCTGGCACCCTGCCCGGGACGGGCGGCCGGCGGTCCGCGACGGGCACGTCGCCGCACCGGGGACGGGCGGATCACGGACCGCCCGCCGTCAGGGCCGGACGAGGGCGTCCTTGACGTAGATGGTCGCCTGCCGGGCCCCGGGGTCGCCCGAGGCGAAGCCCATGCACAGGCGGAAGGTGGCGGGGTCCGCCGCACTGGGCACCTGGACGGCCAGTCCCTCCGGCTCGCGGTAGGTGAGGGTGTAGGCGGCCCTGGTCGGCCGCGTCTCGAGGATCGCGCCGGTGCCCAGGTCGACGGAGGTGAGGAAGGTGTTGCCCTCGCCGTCGGGGGAGACGACGACGGTCTCCGCGGTGCCGTCGCCGTTCAGGTCGATCTGCTGGGTGGTGCCGTAGGCGTTGCCGTGCATCAGGTACAGGTACCGGCCGGCGACGGCGTAGCCCTGGAAGTCGGGCGTGCCGTACTGGGCGGGGACGGTGACGGCGGGCTCGGCGATGTCGGCGAGGGGCGCGTTCCAGATGCCCAGCCGGGCCAGGTCCAGGTCGTGCACGGCGTACCGCATGCCGCCGTCGGTGCCGTAGCGGTGGACCAGGCGCCCGTACACCGGGTCGACGGAGGCGGTGTTGGCCGTGCTGCCGGGGACGGGGGTGTGCTTGACCAGCGCGGAGGAGCTGCTGTCGACCACGGCGCCGTCAACGAACTTGAAGCGGGCCAGGCGCTGGCCCCGGCTGGACTTCCCGTCCGAGGTCGGAACCGCGTCGGCCTCGGTCCACAGGTAGGCCCCCGCGCCGAAGGGCTCCACGCCGAAGCTCACGCCGTGGCCGAGGCCGCGGGCGTACATGGAGCCCAGCTGGTTGCCGGACAGGTCCCACCGGGTGATGCACAGGTCGCCGCGGATGCTGCGGTCGGTGCCGCTGACCGGCGCCGTCTCGCCGGGGAGTTGGATGCCGCCCTCCATCACCTGGGCCAGGTAGATGCGGCCGTTGACGTTGTCGAAGCCGAAGGACTGCAGGACGGTCGAGTTGTGCAGCGGCTTCTCGCGGATGAGCGGGTCCGAGCCGTCGTCGAGGTCCACGACCGGGGAGTCGAGCAGCAGTCCGGACCCCGGGGTGGCGGGCGCACCGGCGGCGTGCGCCGTGGCCGCGCCGAGCAGAGTGGTGCCCGATGCCGCCGCGGCGGCCGCGCTCCAGCCGAGGAGCGAGCGCCGGCTGAGGCGCGGTCCCCTGCGCGGACCGGGTGTCACGTGGGTGTCCATGCTTTCCCTCCTTCGCCGGCGGGCCGTCGGGAGGATCGCCGGCCGACGACGTGATCATGCCAGCTGGACAGGGACATGACCAATCGTGGAGGGCGGGGTCCGCGCCGGGCGAGGAGGGGATCGCGGGCGTCCCGCCGGACGGCGTCGCCGACCACAGCCTGCTCGGCACGGGGGCCCGGCTGGGGAGATCACCAGCGACCTGCGCGGGGCGATGCCCGGGGTGGACACCCGCGCCGGCCCGGCCGCCGGCACCACGCCCGTGCTCTGGAGCCTCGTCCATGCGGTCCGCTCCGCCGTCCGGCGCGCCGAGGCGGGCCGGACCGTCCTGCAGGGCCGAGGGAGGCGTGGCGAACCGGCCGGAGACCCGACCACCCGGCCGACGGCAGGTCACGGGTTCGGCACGTGGAAATCGCCGTTCCCGCCGATCACGTTGACGATGGGGACGGGGCCGTCGCCGTGGATGTGGTTCTCGGTCCTCGTCGGGTGCTGCCCGTCGCTCTGCACGGGATGCCGGCGTGGCGGGTTCAACCGGTTTCGGCCCGGGGCGGTCGCCGCGCCGACGAGGGGCCGGGCGGCCCTGCCGGGGCCCGTGCTCCCCGGCGGGCGACCGCGGCCACCGGCGGCGACGTGCCGCCGGGCGAGGTTCCCGCAGGACCGCGGCGGTGGCGGCGGCGCCCCCGTCCCGGACGGGCGGAGGGTGTCGGGCCCGGGGGGCGGGGCAGGCGAGGGGCATGTGGCTGTTGCGGCCCCCGGGTGTCTACCGGGCCCAGGCGGACACCGAGCTGCTCGTGGCCTGTGTGCGGCGTGAGGCGCTGCGTGCGGGCACCGAGGTGCTGGACCTCGGGACGGGCACGGGGGCGGTCGCCCTCGCGGCCGCCGCCCACGGGGCCCGGGTGACCGCCGTCGACGTGTCCCGCCGCGCGCTGGCGGCCGCCTGGCTGAACGGCGCGGTGCGGCGGCGCCGGATCCGGGTACGGCACGGCGACCTGACGGGGCCGGTGCGCCACCGCCTGTTCGACCTGGTGGTGTCCAACCCGCCGTACGTGCCCGCGACGGGCACCGCTCCCCCGGCCCGCGGGAGCGCACGGGCCTGGGACGCCGGACCGGACGGGCGGGCGCTGCTCGACCGCATCTGCCGGCTGGCGCCCGCGGTGCTGGCGCCGGGCGGCGTCCTGCTGCTGGTGCACTCCGCGGTGTGCGGGGTCGGCGCCACGTGCCGGGCCCTGGAGCGGGCCGGGCTCGCCGTCGAGGTGGCCGCCCGCCGGGCCGAGCCCTTCGGCCCGGTGATGACCGGACGGGCGGCCTGGCTGGAGGACCGGGGGCTGGTGGCGCCCGGCGAGCGGCACGAGGAGCTGGTGGTGGTCCGCGGTGTCCGGACCGGATAGGCCGGACAGGGTCGAGGCCGCCCGGGGCGGGCCGGACGGTCCGGGCGGGTCGGGCGGTCCGGACGGGCCGGACGGGCCGGACGGGCCGGACGACTCAGGTGGTCCGGGCGCGTCGGACGCGCCGGGCGGCGGTCGCCCTGCCGGGCGCCGGGCGGACCGGGCCGCGGTGCGGGTGACCCTGCCGGACGGGATCGGCCCGGCCCTGGTGGAGGGTCCGGTGGAGGTGGTGCTGCCCGACGGCTCGGTGCGGGAGAGCGGGCGTCCCGTCGTGGCGCTGTGCCTGTGCCGCCGCAGCAGGCGCTACCCGTTCTGCGACACCAGCCACCGCCGCCGCTCGCTCCCTCCGGCGGAGGGCCGGGGGGAGCGCGGCGCGGTCCCCATGGACGGGGACGGCGGGACGTCGGGCGGGGACGGGTCAGGCGGGGACGGAGGGGTGCCGGGCGGGGACGCCGGGGGCGGGGACGGTGTCGAGGGGCGCGCGCAGTGAGGTGCGGCCCTGCTCCCAGCAGTCGAGGAGGTGGCGGGCGAGCCGGCCGTCGACCAGGTCGGCCGCGGCGAGCCCGAGGGCGACGTCGTCCTCCAGTCCCGGCTCGTCCGCGAGCAGCGCCTCCACCACGCCGTGGCGCACGAGCTGCTCGTGCACGGCGTCGGCCTCGACGTGCTCCCGGTAGAAGCCGGTGCCCGCGGGTCCGGCGCCCAGCCGCTCCAGGGCGGCGGCGAGCCGCGCCGACCCGGGCGAGGAGGTGATCTCCGCGTGGGCGAACTGGCCCACCAGGGCGCCGCGGTGCGCCCGGTGCAGGGCGAACAGCGACATGAGATTGACCACCGCCAGGGCCGGCGCGGGGGCGAGGTCCAGGTAGCGGCCGTAGGACGGGTCCAGGCCCAGGTCCTCCATCATCGCCGCGAACAGCCGGGCGTGGACGCGCTCGGGGCGGCCCCCGCCGTACTCGTCGTACTCGACGCCCACCAGGACCGCCTGCGCGGCGCCGTGCAGGCGGGGGATCGCCCATGCCTGGGGGTCCCCCTCCTTGAGGTGGTAGAGGGATCGGTGCACCAGGTACTCGCGCGCCTGCCACCGCTCGCCGCCGCGCAGCAGGTGGTGGGAGGGCCCGCCGCCGTCGGCGGGTTCGACCAGCAGCTCGCGCAGCTGCCGCTCCAGCGGCGGGACCGGCGCCACGGCGGTGCGGACCGCCGCGAGGAAGGCCTCCTCCAGGCGGCGGCGGAACGCCAGGAGCCCCGGGTCCCACTCCCAGGACGCGTCCACGCCGGCGAAGCCGCGGTAGTGCAGCTCGTAGCAGGTGTACAGGGCCAGCTGGCAGTCCTCGCCCCAGGGGTCCCCCACCGGGGCGGCGGGGAGCGGGGCCGGACCGGGCGGCGGGCCGGCCGCGAGCGCGGCGGCCAGGGCCTCGGACAGCGGCCCGCGGGGGGCCGGGAGCGCGGGGCCGGGCCCTGCGGCTGTGACGCCCATGGGAGCGCCTCCTCTCCGGGACGGCGTGCGTGCGTCCTCCTCCGCCTACCCGCCGCCGCGACTGCCGACCCGGCCCGCCGGGCACGGGGTGGCGCTCCCCCGGTGCGGGAGGGAGGGTGGCGGGGTGGACGAGTTCGACCTCGACGTGATGCTCCAGCGGGCACTGGACCGCCTGGCGCTGCTCGCCGAGGCGTCCGAGGTGCTCGTGAGCACCCTGGACGCGGACGAGGGCCTGCGCCGGGTGTGCCGGATCCTGGTCCCGCAGCTGGCGGACTGGTGCAGTGTCGAGCTGCTCGGGGACGACGGCCGGGTGAGGCGCGCCGCCACGGCCCACCGCCGTCCCGCGGCGGCCTCGGCCCGCCTGCGGGAGGGGCCCGTCCCGCCGCCGCCGCCCGACGCCGGCGGCCCGCTGGCCCGGGCCCTGCGCGGCGCGGGCCCCCTGCTGGTCGGCGGCCGGGGCGGCGCGGCCCCGACCCCGGGCGGCTGCACGGGCGGGGCGTGGGAGGGAGAGCTGCTGGGCGCGGAGGAGGCGGCCTCGGCGATCGTGGCGCCGCTGCGCGCGCGGCGCCGGGTGCTGGGCGCCCTCACGGTGGCCCGCACCGCCGGGGGGCCGGTCCTCGGAGCGGACGAGGCGGCGCTCGTGGAGGACCTGGCGCACCGGATCGCCCTGGCCGTGGACAACGCCCGGCTGCACGCCGAGGTGCAGCGCACCGCCGAGCAGTTCCAGCACGCGCTGCTGCCCGGCCTGCCCGACGTGGCCCCCGTGGAACTGGCCGCCCGCTACCGCCCGGCCCGGGTGGGGGCGGCGGAGGTGGGCGGTGACTGGTACGACGCGTTCCGGCTGCCCGGGGACGGCACCGCACTCATCATCGGCGACGTGACCGGGCACGACGTGCGGGCCGCGGTCGCGATGAGCCAGCTGCGGAACATGCTGCGCGGCATCGCCTGCGACCGCACCGAGCCCCCGGGGATGATCCTGCGCCGGCTGGACCTCGCCCACCACGCCCTGTCGGACACGACGGCCACCTGCCTGTACGGCATCCTGCGCCCGCTGCCGGACGGCAGGTGGCAGCTGTCCCACGCGAGCGCCGGCCACCCGCCGCCGCTGCTGGCCACCGGCCGGGGCGACACCTGCTACCTCGACGAGGGGCGCGGGCTGATGCTGGGCGTCGACCCGCACGGCGCCCGGCCGAGCGCCACCGCGGTGCTGACCGCGGGCTGCACCCTGCTGCTCTACACCGACGGACTCGTCGAGCGCCGCGGCGAGGACCTGGAGACCGGCTTCACCCGGCTGCGCCACCACACGGCGGCCCTCGCCCGCCGCCCGCTGGCGGAGCTGTGCGACGAGCTTCTCGCGGGGCTCCTCGGCGACCACCACCCCGACGACACCGCGCTGCTCGCCCTGCGGCTGCCGCCCGCGACGCAGGGGTGAGCGCCGCAGGGATGAGGGGTGCAGGGGTGAGCACCGGGACGGGCCCTCGGACGCCCCGTCGGCGCCCGACGCCCGACGCCCGACGCCCGACGCCCGACGCCCGGCGCCCGGCACCGCCGCGACGCCCGCGACGACGGCCGGACCGGGCCGTCCTCGGACCAGGGGCCCGGTCCGGCCGGGAGGCGCACGGCCCCGTGTCCCGCCGGGGGCGGCGGGTAGGCGCGGGGCGGACACCGCGAGCTTCCGAGGAGGTCGTCGACATGCCCAGGGGTTCGAGCCCGAAGCGCGAACGGCAGTACGAGCACATCAAGGAGAGCGCGCGGCAGCGCGGCGAGGGCGAGAAGCGGGCCGAGGAGATCGCCGCCCGCACGGTGAACAAGGAGCGCGCCCGCTCCGGCGAGGCCCGCACCGCGAGCGGCTCCTCGCTGCGCGGCCCCTCCCCCTCCCGGCTCGGCGGACAGCGGTCCCACGGCGGAGGCGGCGGATCCCACGGAGGGTCCGGCGGCCCCACGAAGGAGCAGCTGTACGCGGAGGCGCGCAAGCGCGACATCAAGGGCCGCTCGACCATGACCAAGGACGAGCTGCGGCACGCCCTGAACAGGTGACCGGGCGGCCGCGCGGGTGCCGGTCCCGCCCGGTCCGGGCGGGCGGGCGGCGCCCCGGTCTCCGGCTGCTGCGGGTTCCACCCGGAGGCACCGGCCCCCTCCGGCACCCGGACGGCCGCACCGGCCCGCCGGCCTCGCCGGCCCGGTGAGGGCGGTGGACGGCAGCCCGACGGCACCCCGCCCGTGGACGCCCGGGGCGCCGGTCCCGTCGGCGGCGCGACCCGCGGCACGACCCGCGACGCCGCCCGCGCCCGGGCCGGGCCCCTAGTGGGGGTCGCGTCCCTCGGGCGGGGCCGTCCGGGCACGGGCCCTCCGGCTCCGCCGAGCGGATCGCGCGGTCAGGCCCCACACTCGCAGGGGGGCGGGACGACCGGGCCGGAAGGCAGGACGCGCATGAACACCCCGGCAGTACGCGAAGGCGTCGTGCGCGACGTCATGGACCGCTGGAAGGCCGCCCTCGACGCCCACGAGCCCGAGCGGATCGCGACGTGCTTCACGCAGGACGCGGTCTTCCAGGGGCTGCACCCCTACACCGTCGGCCGCGAGGGCATCGCCGAGTACTACGCCTCCCAGCCGCCGGGACTGAAGGCGGAGTACCGGATCCTGGAGACCCGGCAGGTGGCGGAGGACGCCGTGCTCGCCTACCTGGGCATCGACTTCTCGTTCACCGACCGGGCGACGCTGGACGTGTGGCTCGGCGTGCTGCTCGTGCGCACACCGTCCGGCTGGGCCATCGGCCACTACCAGGTCTCCAGGCTCGACTGACGATCGGCAGCGACACCCGAGGAGAGAGCCATGAGGGAGTTCCTGGTCGAACTGATGACCGCGTTCCCCGACGGCATGGACCAGGCCGAGATCGACCGGCTGCGCGCGGCCGAGGCCGTCCGCGCCGGGGAGCTCACCGCCGCCGGCCACCTGGTGCGGCTGTGGCGCCCGGTCGGCGAGATGCGCAGCATCGGCCTGTGGCGCGCGGCGGACGAGGCGGAACTGCACGAGAAGGTGCTGGGCACGCTCCCGCTGCACCCGTTCATGACCGCCCACGTGACCGCCGTGGCGTCCCACCCCAACGACCCGGGCGGCCCGGGCAAGGCCGGGCCGGAGTCCTGACCCGGGCCGCCGGCGGCCGCCCGGCACCGCCGCCCGCGGCGGTGCCGGGCAGGGCTCAGCGCCCGGGCAGGCGGGTGGTGATCTCCTGCAGCACCCAGCCGTTGCCGTACGGGTCCTCGAACGAGGCGAACGAGGCGTAGCTGCCGCGCTGAGGGTCGGGCCCGGGCACGCGGGCCTCGGTGCCGGCGTGGTGGAAGAACCCGCCCGCGTCGTGGAAGACCTCGCTGATGCCGACCCCGCGTCCGGCCAGCTCCTCGCGGGCGGCCACGATGTCGTCGACGACCAGGTGGAGGCCCTGCGCGCTTCCGGGGTCGGCGGTGGTGACGCGTCCCCCGAACAGGATGGAGCAGGGCGACCCCGGAGGAGTGACGTGCACGACCCGGAAGCCGTCGTCGCCGGAGTGGTCGACGTCGGTCCTCCAGCCCAGCGTCGTCTCGTAGAAGTCCTTGGCCCGGTCGACGTCCGCGACGGGCAGCACGACGACCTCGATCTTCATGTCCATGACTGTCTCACTTCTCCGATGTCGGCGTGACTGCTCGTCGTCGGTGGGCAGCCCGGTGCGGACAGGCCCCGTCGTCGTGCGCACAGGGGGCACCCGGCCACCGGGGGCCGGTCGGCACGGACGGGTACGGCTGCCCGGGCCACCCGGGAGGGGAGGCCGACGACTCCCGCCGGGATGTCCGACCGGTCGGCACCATCAGTCTTGCATCGCCGCATTCCGCCGCAACCCAGGACGGACCGGCCCGGCGCCGGGTGCTCCGGCCGCAGGCCCCTGACCGCCCGCGTCCACGGGCGGAGCGCTTCCGGTCGCAGGCCGGATCCGCCGGGCGGGGCGGTCCGGCCCTCCCACCGTCGGGGATCCGCACCGAACGCGCCCCGGCGTCCCGGGCCGACCGCCCTGCGGGCCGTGCCGGGTCTGCGGCCGGGCCGTCGGTCCCGGCCGGCGGGAACCGCTCCACGCCCTGGTGGCCCCGCGCCGGACGAGCGCCGTACCCTGACGACCGGAATCAGTTCCGGTCCGAGGTGCACGGAACCGGTCGGCGGACGGAGCGGCGGGAGGGGACCGGCCTTGGCGGGCACGACGGCGGGCACGGAGCCGCGGCGGCTGCGCGCGGACGCGCAGCGGAACGAGGACCGGCTGCTGGAGGCGGCGGCGGCGGTGTTCGCCCGAGACGGGGCCGGCGCCTCGGTGAAGGACGTCGCCCGCGAGGCCGGCGTCGGGGTCGGCACGCTCTACCGCCGGTTCCCCTCCAAGGAACTGCTCGTCGAGGCCACCTACCGCCACGAGGTGGAGCGCCTGTGCCGGGCTGCGCCCGAACTCGCCGCGTCCCTGCCGCCCGTCGAGGCCCTGCGGACCTGGATGGAGCGGTTCGTGGTCTTCATGGCCGCCAAGCAGGGGATGGCCGACGCCCTGCGCGTGGTGCTCACCGACGACAGCCGGCGGTTGCACACCCGCGCCCTCCTGGCCGAGGCGATCGACCACCTGCTCGCCGCCGGGGCGCCGCAGGGCGTGTTCCGCTCCGGGACCGGCGCCCACGACGTCCTGATGGCACTGGGCGGCATCTGCCTCATCACCGACCACGACCAGCGGCCCGAACTCGCCCACCGCCTGATCGGCCTGATGCTCCACGGCGTGGTGGCCGGAACCTGAGCCCGCCCGTGGCGCACGGACAACCGTGGACAGGGCCGCTCGGGCAGGACCGCCCGACCGGGTACGCGCGGAGCGGGCCTGCACGGGTGCCGTTCCCCGGCGGCCGGGTGGGCGGCGACGGACGGCCCGACCGCCCGGGGGGTGAGGGGCGGAGCCCGCCCTCCCTGTCGGCCGTCCCGGAACCGCAGGTCACAGCCGCCGTCCCGACCCTCCGGCAGAGCCGGAGCGGTTCCCTGCCCCCGATGGCCCTCCCCCGGGGACGGGTGTAGCGTTCGATTCGAGCACGGCGTGCGATCCCTCCCGCTCGCCCTCCGGGCTGTGGGCGGAGGAGTCATCCGGCCCTTCGACGGCATGTCCGGCCCTGCCGCCGACTCCGGCGGTCGGCTCACCACGGTCGGGCCTCGTCCGGGACCAGGGTGCCCCCTGCGCCCCGCCGCACGGCCGCCGTCGACGGTCGACGGGCTCTCCTCCGCGATGCGGGTTCCGCCGGGGCCCCGTTCATCCTGCTGCCGCACCGCCCTCCGGGCGGCTCCCGGGCATCCCTCCTCCTCCCTCCACCCTCCTCCCTCTCACGATCGGCCGCCCGCCAGGACCTCGCGACCGACCCGGTCACGTCAGCCGCGAGCGGTGCCCCACCCCCGGGGCCGACGAGCCCGGCGGCGCCCTCGGCGGCGGCGCCGGGACCACCGCCGAACGGGTCGGCGGCCTGAGCGGGGAGTGCTTCTCGACCCACGTCCGCAACTACGGCGCCCCCGCCGGCCGACGGCCGGAGTCCGGGACCGGAAAGGAGGTCGGCACAGTGGTCGCGACCTTGATCGCAGTCAATGTCGGAATGCCCCAGGACGTTCCGTGGCACGGAAAGACGGTGCACACGGGGATCTACAAGCAGACCGTGTCCGGGCCCCGGACGGTGAGGCGGCTCAACATCGACGGGGACGGCCAGGGCGACCTGGGCGGGCACGGCGGGGAGCAGCGGGCCGTACTGGTCTACCAGCTGGACTCCTACCGGTTCTGGGCGGACCAGCTGGGGCGCGACGACCTGGAGCCGGGGAACTTCGGCGAGAACTTCACGGTGGACGGGCTCCCGGACGACGAGGTGTGCATCGGCGACCGGTACCGGATCGGCAGTGCGCTGTTCGAGGTCACGCAACCGCGGGTCACGTGCTACCGGGTGGGCCTGCGCATGGGTGAGCCCCGGATGGCGGCCCTGCTGGTCTCCCACCGCCGACCGGGTTTCTACCTGCGGGTCATCGAGGAGGGCGAGGTGGAGGCCGGGCAGGAGATCATCAAGGTCTCCGGCGGCCCGGAGGCGATGACCGTCGAGGAGATCGACGGAGTCCTCTACCTCCCGGGGCACACCCGCGCCCAGGTGGAGCGGGCCCTGCGCATACCGGCGCTGAGCCCGGGCTGGCAGGGGTCCATGCGCACCCTCCTGGAGCAGGCCGACGCCGCCCCGGGGACGTCCTCGGGCAGCGCCGGCCTCACGGCGGCGGCCGGCGCCCCGCCGCCCGCGTGGCCCGGCTTCCGCCCCCTGGTCGTCACGGACATCCGGCCCGAGAGCCGGAGCGTCTTCTCGGTGTTCCTGGCCTCGGCCGACGGTGCCGCGCTGCCGTCCGCCCTGCCCGGCCAGTTCCTCACCGTGAAGGTGCGGCGCGAGGGGGGCGCACCTGCGCTGATCCGCAGCTACTCCCTGTCCGGCGAACCCGGGACGGGTGTGTACCGGATCAGCGTGAAGGTCGAACCGCACGGTGTCGCCAGCAACCACCTGCGCACCCACCTCAGGGTCGGTGACAGCCTCGACGTCGCGGCACCCCGCGGCACCTTCCGCCTGACCGAGGGCGGGACCCCCGTGGTGCTGCTGTCGGCCGGAGTGGGGGTGACCCCCGTCCTGGCCATGCTGCACGCCCTCGCCCGCAGCCGCTCCGGCCGCCAGGTGTGGTGGCTGCACGTGGCCCGCAACGGCGCCGAGCACCCCTTCGCCCAGGAGGTCCACGACCTCGTCGCGAGCCTCGCCGACGCCCGGTCGTACGTCTACTACAGCAGACCGGACGCCGAGGACAGCCAGGGGAGCGACTACACCGAGGCCGGCCGCCTCTCGGCCGACCGGATCCTCGGCCTGGGACTCCCGGCCGACGCCGACGCCTACGTCTGCGGACCGGCGCCCTTCATGCAGAGCGCCAGTGCCGCGCTCGTCAGGGCCGGCCTGGAGGCGTCCCGCGTGCACGGCGAGATCTTCAACGCCGGCCCGTCGCTCACGCCGGGGATCAGCGGCGCAGCGGCCGCGCGCGCCCCTCACCAGCCCCCGGGGCCCCCCGGCACCGGGCCTTCCGTCTCGTTCGCCCGCAGCGGCCTCACCGTCCCCTGGGACGACGGCCGGGACTCGCTCCTGGAACTGGCCGAGGCGTGCGACGTGCCGGTCCAGTGGTCGTGCCGCACCGGTGTCTGCCACACCTGCGAACTCGCGCTGATGTCCGGTTCGGTCGACTACGCGCCGGACCCGGTCGAACCGCCCGCCGAGGGCAACATCCTCATCTGCTGCTCCAAGCCCAAGGAGGACCTGGTCGTGGACCTCTAGACGGCGTCCTGACGGGCGGCGGTCCGCCGGCCCCGCGCGCCGACCCCCGCGGCGGGACCCGTCCCCTGCCGGTCCGGCCGGCCGCCGGGCTGCCCGGTAGGCCGCGGTCGCCCCCGACGCGCAATCTTGACCGTAAAGTCAAGAATTGGTATCCTGCGGGAATGGCACGACCCCGCAACTTCGACGAGCGACAGGTCCTCGGTTCCGTGCGCGAGCAGTTCTGGGACCGGGGGTACACCGCCACATCCGTCAGCGACCTCATGGAGGTCACCGGCCTCGGCAAGGGGAGCCTCTACGGCGCGTTCGGGGACAAGAGACAGCTCTTCCTCCGGACCCTCGACGAGTACCGGGCCGAGCAGTTCGACGCCGTCCGGGGGGCGCTGGAGGGACCGGGCACGGCGCTGGAGCGCCTGACCGGCCTCCTCGAAGGCGTATCGGACGGCTACCGCAACGACGCGCAGCGCCGCGGCTGCCTGCTGGCCAACAGCACCTCGGAACTGCACGGCCAGGACCCCGACGTCGTCTCCAGGGCCAGGTCGACCTACCAGGCCGTCGAGGACCTCCTGGTGGCATGCGTCGAGGAAGCCCAGCGGGACGGCGACCTCGACCGGGGGACCGAGGCGCGGGAGCTCGGCCGCCTGCTGCTGTCGGTCCTGCAGGGCATCGAGTTCCTCGCCAAGACCGGCATGGACGGCGCCGCGCTGAAGAGGATCGGGAACACCGTCCTCGCCCTCCTGCCGCGCACCTGAGGCGCCCCGTCCCCGAGGCGCACCCGCCCGCACCCGGACAGCCGGGACGCACGCCTGAACGGCGGGCCCCTGACGTCCTCCCCCGGCCCGGACCCGGCCCGGCGGGCCAGGACCCGGCCCGGCGGTGGGCCGAGTGCGGGCGGGAGCGGCCCTCCCGCGCCCGGCCGTACCGCCGAGCGGTCAGACCTGGTTGATGCCGCCGTCGACGAAGAGCTCGATGCCGGTGACGAAGCTGCTCTGGTCCGAGGCCAGGAAGAGCGCCGCCGCGGCGACCTCCTCGGGGCGGCCCATGCGGCCGAGCGGGATCTGGCTCGCGAAGCCGCCCTTGAGCTCGGCGGCCTGCGCGGCGTCGGGCGCCAGGCCCTCGATGCCGGGGGTCTCGATCGGGCCGGGGACGAGGGTGTTGACCCGGATGGCGCGGCCGCGGAGCTCGTTGGCCCAGGTGCGGGCGAAGGACCGCACCGCCGCCTTGGAGGCCGCGTACACGCCGAAGGCCTCGGTGCCGGTGGAACCGGCGGTGGAGCCGGTGAGGATCACCGAGGCGCCGTCGTTCAGCAGCGGCAGCGCCTTCTGCACGGTGAAGAGCATGCCGCGGACGTTGGTGCCGAAGGTCTCGTCGAAGTGCTTCTCGGTGACCTGCTCCAGGGTGGAGAACTCGCCGCCGCCCGCGTTGGCGAAGAGCACGTCGATGCGGCGCCCCTGCCCCTCGACGGCCTCGTAGAGCCGGTCGAGGTCGGCCAGGTTCGCCACGTCGCCCCGGACGCCGGTGGCACGCGGACCGATCTGCGCGACGGCGGCGTCCAGCGCCTCCTGGCGGCGGCCGGTGACGAACACGTGCGCGCCCTCGGCGGCGAAGCGCCGGGCGGTGGCCAGGCCGATGCCGCTGGTACCGCCGGTGACCACGGCGGTCCTGTCCTCGAGCTGTCCCATGATGTGACTCCTGATCGTGGTGACCGATTCGCCGTCGCGGCGATGGTGCGGTCGGTGGTCTCGGCGGTTCTCCGCTCGGACGGGTGTCGCGGGCGGGTGCGGGGCGGCGGTCGCTGGTCTATCCGGCGCCGGTCATCGCCTGCGGAGGTCTCCGGTCGGATCCGCCGGCTGCGGGAGGGCGGCCGGCGCGGGGAGCAGTTGGCGCCGGGCTGCGGCCATGAGGGTCCGGGCGGCGATGGCCCCGACGAGCACCGTCGCCGCGGCCAGGACGAGGGGGGCGAGGACGGACGCTCCGGCGGGGCGGCCGTTGTGGATCCAGTGCAGCCCGGTGGTCGCGACCGACGTCCAGGAGAAGGCGAACGCCCAGAAGGCGGGCGAGAAGCGGAGGCGCAGGAACAGGGGCAGAAGGCGCAGCTGGGAGAAGATCATCAGGAGGCAGTAGCCGGCGAGCACGGCGGAGAGCCGGTCGGTGCGGTCCGCGTTGAGGGCGAAACAGGCGATGCTGGCCATGGAGGCGGGCACGATCTCGATCGCCAGTGTCGGCTCCAGCGGGGAGGGCAAAGGAGGCCGGAAGAAGAGCCGCGCCAGGATCATCGAGCCCATGACGAGCCACGAGACGATGCCCAGGCCGAACATCGCCTCGGCCAGTCGCTGCTGTCCCACCAGCGCCGCACTGAGCGCGGCCACGAGGCCGCCGCCGACGGTGGGCAGGAAGTACCCCGGATGAAGCTGGTCCAGTGCGAGCGGGCCGTAGATCCACTGTCCGGTGTACCAGCCGCCCACCAGCACGGTCAGGACGAGGAAGACGTCCACGACGACCCGGCCGGCGTCCGGCGCGAACGGGGCGATGCCCTGCGCGGCGAGGAGCATCGGCGTGATGACGACGAGCGAGCCGAACGGACCTGCGACGCCGTCGAGCATGTCGGCTCTGAACGCCCCCCGGACCGACAGGGCATACCTCGCGTACGATGCGGTCGTCACGCACCAGACGGCGGCTGCGACGGCGATCAGGGCACGGCCCACCCATACGGGAGCGTAGCCCTCGTGGGCCGCTGTCAACCACGAACCCGCCAGGCCCGCCAGGCCGAGGGGAATTCCGAAGAAATTGAGGGGAACGCGCGGCACCGCCACTCGGCTGCCTCCGGTTCGGACATCCGCCCTGGGTTCGCAGACGCGCGGGGGCCCCGCTGCTGCGGTCCGGGCGCTCGACGGGGTCGGCGCACCGACCTCGCCCGGGCTTCCACCGTGTGATGGTCGACCGGGTGACGGGTCGGCGGGTGGCACGGACGGCCCGTGCGGTCACGGGCACGATCGGCCACCGCGGACAGGCCGCCTTGCACAGGCACCCGCCGCGGAACCCCTTTGATCCCGATCATAGACTTTGAGATGGTTTCGCGCCTTTCCGGCTCCAAGGCGGCGCCGAGCCGAACCCGTCGGGTCCGGTCCGTGGAGTCCGGTCCCGTCCGCCCCGTGCCCCCGGCCCTGTCGCGGTGATCGGGGGCGGGGCCGTCGGCAGGGGCCTGACGTCCGCCCTCCACCGCGCGTGTTCCTGCAGAACGGCCGCACCACTGCGCAGGGCCCGGCGGCTCCGCCGACGCCGGCGGCGCCGGCGGTGCGGCCCGGCGGGCGGACGGGGTCCCGTCACCCGCGCAGGGGGCGCGGAGAAGCCGTTCCCCTGCGGTGCCCGCCGGAACCGGCGGGCACCTTCCGCCCGTCGGGACCGTTCACGTCCGCCTTCGCCGGCGTGCCGCCGCCATCAGGCTCCCGCCGAACGCCACGGCGCCGACGGCCGCACCGGTCAGCAGCCAGGTGCGGGTTCCACCGGTGGCCGCGAGGGTCGAGCCCGCAGAGGTCCCGCCACGCGCGGCCCTCTCGATGAGGCCGGTGACCGCGTCCGGGTGGGACACGGGGGCGACGTGCGAGGAGCGGATCTCGACGGACACCGCGTGGGCACGCCTGGCCATCCACCGCTGGGCCGCCGCGGGGATGTTCCTGTCGTCCGCAGTGATCAGGTCGTACGCGGGAACGGTCCTCCACGCGGCCCCGGTCGCCTTCTGGCCCAGTGCGCCGGAGTCCACGGGCCGCTGGGTGAGCGCCATGACCGACGACACGCGCAGCGGCACGTCGGCCGCGAACTGCTGCGGGTACAGCTCCTGCTTGACGTACACGTCCATGCCCGTCCCGCCCCCCATGCGCGGGTAGGGCAGCGTCGTCACCGTCCGGGCCAGGGTGCTGCCGGGGTACTTCGCCACCAGCTCGGCCGAGCTCTCCCCCTTGTCCGGGAGGAATCCCGCCACGGCGACGACCGCCTCGACGGAACGGTTCCCGAGCGCGGCCTCGTTGACGACCGCGCTGCCGTACGAGTGGCCGACGAGCACGATCGGGCCCTTGATGCCGCGCAGCACGCTCTTCGTGTAGGACGCGTCGTACGAGAGCCCCCGGAGGGGGTTGGCGATGACGACCACCGGATAGCCGTCACGGCGGAGCCTTCCCGCCACCCCGTCCCACGAGGAGGAGTCCACGTTGGTCCCGTGCACGAGGACCACGGTCGGCTTCACCCGGGCCCGCTCCGGAAGAGGAGGAGCGCCGTCCGCGAACGCCGGGGCCGCCGACACTGCGACCACCGCGGCGACCGCCGCTGCGGCGGCCAGGCGTCCTGTTCCGGCGAGGCGGGGGCGTGCCTGCATGTCGTGCCATCCGTTCGGCTTCTTCATGCGCTCATCGTCATGGGGACGAAAGGGATCGGCGTGCCGGACGTGGCGGACGGGTGATCCGACCCGCGGTGCGGGACGGCCGCCGCGGCCGCTGCCGTCGGCGTCCGGGGGCTCCGACGGCGGGTGGCGCGCCGGATGTGCCGGCGGCCGCGGGACGTGCGGCCGGGGGCCGCGGTCGGAGTCGCCGGTGCGACAGGCGCCGATACGATGGAAACGCGGGGACGGATGCGGTTGCGGGAGTGCGTGCTCGGAGGATCGCCACCGGCGGGCCGCTCGTCGGGCCCCGTCGCGGCCCCGGCCTCCGCCCTCGTCGCCGTCCTGCCGGACCGGCGCAGCCGTCGCGCCGTGGGCGGTCCGGGCGGACGGCGGGCCGCCAGGCCTGCTCGGCTCGGCAACCGCGGTGGGACCGTGTCCGTACGGCGCGGGCGGAAGGGCCGGCACACCATCGGAGGGAGCCGGGGGCGGAAGCCCGATGGCGTGGGAGCCCGAGGGCAGAGCGGTTCGGGAGAGGATGCGCATGAGCACGGGAACGAGCGCGGGCGACCCCGAGGGGGTCGTCACGGTGACGAGCCCCTTCTCCGTCGAGGAGACGGTGGAGCGGATCCTGCGGACCGCCGAGGGGGCCGGGATGACGGTCTTCGCGGTCATCGACCACGCGGCAGGCGCCCGGGGGGCGGGTCTGAGGATGAACCCCGCCACCCTGGTCGTCGTCGGCAGCCCGAAAGCGGGCACACCGGCCATGGTCTCCCGCCCGGTGCTCGCCCTGGAGCTCCCCCTGAGGGTGCTGGTGTGGCAGGACGACGGGCAGCAGGTACGGGTGAGCCGTCAGGACACCGGGGGCTGGGCCGACCGGTTCGGCCTGCCCGAGGAACTGCTGGCACCGCTCTCGGGCGGAGCACGACTGGTCGGCACCGCCCTCACCGGCTAGCACTGCCACCTGACGGGCCCTCACCGTGCCGTCCTCCTGGCGCGCACCGTGTCGCGGAGCCGCGTCGACAGAGACGGCGGCACCGGGGCCGTACGGATTCCCGCTGTCGAGCACCGCGTGGGCGGGAGGAGCACCGTTCCGTTCCGGACGCGGTTCTTCTCGCTCCGGGGATCGGTGCTGCGACATCCGGTGCTCGGGATTCCCGCCGGTCCGGATCCATGGCGTGCGTCCCGCCTGCGGCGGTCGTCCCTTTGCACGCGTCTGCCGTCGTGCGTGCGGGGGAAGCCGACAGGCGGACGCAGGCAGTGCGCATGGGCCTTCCCCTGCATGCTTCCGCCCGAGAGCGGGGTGCTCTCGGGCGGAAGGGGACCCGGGTGGTCAGACCTGGTTGATACCGCCGTCGACGTAGAGCTCGATGCCGGTGACGAAGCTGCTCTGGTCCGAGGCCAGGAAGAGCGCCGCCGCGGCGAGCTCCTCCGGGCGGCCCATGCGGCCGAGCGGGACCTGGCTCGCGAACATGCCCTTGAGCTGGGCGGCCTGCGCGGCGTCGGGCGCCAGGCCCTCGATGCCGGGGGTCTCGGTCGGGCCGGGGACGAGGGTGTTGACCCGGATGGCGCGGCCGCGGAGCTCGTTGGCCCAGGTGCGGGCGAAGGACCGCACCGCCGCCTTGGAGGCGGCGTACACGCCGAAGGCCTCGGTGCCGGTGGTCCCGGTGGTGGAGCCGGTGAGGATCACCGAGGCGCCGTCGTTCAGCAGCGGCAGCGCCTTCTGGACGGTGAAGAGCATGCCGCGGACGTTGGTGCCGAAGGTCTCGTCGAAGTGCTTCTCGGTGACCTGCTCCAGGGTGGAGAACTCGCCGCCGCCCGCGTTGGCGAAGAGCACGTCGATGCGGCGCCCCTGCTGCGCGACGGCCTCGTAGAGCCGGTCGAGGTCGGCCGGGTCGGCCACGTCGCCCCGGACGCCGGTGGCGCGCGGACCGATCTGCGCGACGGCGGCGTCCAGCGTCTCCTGGCGGCGGCCGGTGATGAACACCTGCGCGCCCTCGGCGGCGAAGCGCTGTGCGGCGGCCAGGCCGATGCCGCTGGTACCGCCGGTGACCACGGCGGTCCTGTCCTCGAGCTGTCCCATGATGTGGCTCCTGATCGAAACGGGCGAGTGCCCGGGGGATGCGGTGGTTCGTGCGGTTCGCCCGGTGCGGGCGCGGCTTCCTCGTCGCACCCGCACCTGCACGCGCACGGGGCGGGGTGGGTTCTGAGGGATCGGCCGCTCCTGCCGGCCGGACCCCGGACGGGGGCAGGCCGGCGGTGTCACCCTGCGGTGAGAGAGGCGGCTGTCGTGCCGCCGGCGGCCTGCGGGCGCCTTACCTGGCGGGGTAGAACGCGTCGATCTCGTCGATGATGCGCTGCGGCGCCTCCTCGGCCAGCCAGTGACCCGCGCCGGCCACCTCCGCGCCGGTCGCCGCGGGCGTGGTTCCCCGTGCGCCGGAGAGCATCACGTTGAGGAACCCCTGCTCGCTGATCATCCTCACGGGAATCGTCAGCGGCTTCTGCTCCAGACGGTTGTTGTCGAGCTCGTCCTGGTGCCAGTAGCGGTAGAACTCGAACCCTCCGTGGAGCACCTGCGGCCGCGAGTAGGTGCGGATGTACTCCCGGACGGAGCCGGGCGACGGAATGACGTTCGGCGAGTGGGAGAACGTCGGGTAGAAGTAGTTGAAGAACTGCTTCTCGCGGCCGGTCACGAGCTGCTCGGCAAGCGGCGACTGCTGGTTGAACAGGAAGTGGAAGGACACGTTGCTGAAGTCGGCGAAACGCAGGTTCTTGCCCACCAGGGGGAAGTCGATCATGAAGAGGCCGTCGACCTGCGAGCGGTACTTGGCCGCGAGCGGGTAGGCGACGCCGGCGCCGATGTCGTGGGCGACGAGTTCGACGTGGCGCCGCTTGCCGATCCGGTCGAGCAGGTCGTGCACGTAGGTGGCCATGGTCGCGGCGGCGTAGTCGTGCGGCTCGCCGGTCGAGTCGCCGAGGCCGGGCAGGTCGACGGCGATGACCGTCCGTCCGGGAAGGAGCTTCGGCATGATCCCGCGGTACGCGTACCAGTTCTCCGGCCAGCCGTGCAGCAGAACCATGGTCTTGGGGCCGGTGCCGCCGATGACGTAGTGCATCTGGACGCCGTCGACGGTGGTGAAGCAGTGGCGGAACAGCTTGTTGAACGCGACGTCGTGGCGGGTCGCCGAGTCGTACCCCTTGCTCTTCGGCCTCTCCGGTGCCGCACAGGACGGCGCCTGGGACCTGGGGCCGCCCACGCTGGCGGCGGCGCTGGAGAGGTTGGGCAGGATGAGGGCGGCCAAGGCCATGAGGCCGACCAGGGCGCTCAGGAGCCCCTTGCGGTTCTTGTGCACGAAAGTACCTCGGTGTGTGCTGGTGCACCTGACCGCCGGGGCGGGGGTGCGCGTCTGTGGCCCGGGGCAGCGCGACCGGAAGCCGCGCCGCCCTCCGGACGCGGGCGCCCGGCGGGCGCTGCGGTCTCGGTGCGGTACGCCGCCCGGCGGGGCGGCCGTTCGGGCCGGGGCTCCGGCCGCCGGTTGCGGACGGGCCCGGGCAGGACCGGGTCGGCGGGAGGCCGATTGATGGGCGCGGACGCCTCTCCGGCCGGCCGGGGCGGGAGCACCTTTGCTCCCGCCCGGCAGGGGTCCGGAGGACCGCGGGCCTCACGGATTCCTCCGTTCTGCCCGCGTACGTCACGTTTCGAGGAGGATTTCCTCCTTCGCTGCGCTTCGCCCCTAACGTTAACCGGTTATGTACCTATCGGTCAAGAACATGGGCCGGCCCTTCCGCATCCCTGAGGTCCCGGTCCGGATCGTCCGCGGCGGAACAGCGGATTCCTCACCGCGGGCGCATCCGGTGGCGCCTCCGACGCGGAACAAGCAGAGAAGGAAGAACGCTCAGGAGCGCTGCGGTCCAGGCGGCCCCGGGACGGGCCCGGGGCAAGGCCGGAGGACCGCTCGACGCGTACGGAGCCCGCGCGGCGGGCTTCCCGGTGGAACCACCGCATTCTGCACGCACACTCCCCGGAAGGGGATCCACATGTCCATCTCGAGGACGCGCCGCCTGATCGCCGCCGCGGCCGCCGCGCCGGCCCTGGCGCTGGCGCTCGGCGCCGGAACCGCCTCGGCGGCCCCGCAGGCCCCGTCGGCCCCCGCCGCCGCGACGCACCACAACCACGGCCCCGGCTGGGGCTGGGGGGACTGGGACAACGGCGGGTACTACGGCAACGGGTACTACGGCGGGTACTACGGGAACGGCTACTACGGCGGGTACTACGGCAACGGCTACTACGGGAGGTACTGACCGACGGCACGGCCGCCGGCCCGCCCCGATCGGGGCGGGCCGGCGGTCGCGCGCGGGCCGGAGGCACGGTCGGGACCCGGCGGTACGCAGCGGAGCCGTGTATACGGGGGTCCGGCCCACCGGCACCGGGCGGCCCGGGGATCCTCCGGAAGAGCGCGTCCCGCGGCGTCAGCGGGCGGAGTGCCGGGCCCCGGTCCGGACCTCGGTGGACGCGAGCGGGCCTGCAGCGCGTTCACCGGGTGCGCCCGGCAGGTCCGGTCCGGGATCGGCGGCCGACGGCTACGGCCGCCCGGCCCGCGCCCCGGCGTGAGGGACCAGGGCCGCCAGCAGCAGGAGCACGGTGGTGGAGGCGAAGGCGCTTCCCACCCCGAAGCCGTCCACGAGGAACCCGCCGGCGAAGGATCCCGTCGCCAGTGCGACCTGCAGCGTGCTCACCAGGAGCGACAGGCCGCCCTCGGGCGAGTCGCCGGACGCCCGGAGCATCCACGTCTGGACGGCGAGCGGTATCGCGTTGAACGCCGCGCCCCACAGCGACACGAGCAGCACCACCGCGGGCGCGAACCCGGCGAGCGGGGGCAGCAGCGCCACGGAGACGGCCACCAGCAGCGCGGCACCCACATAGGCGACCCGCAGGCTGCGCCCGATGGCCCAGGCCGCGGCGAAGTTGCCCGCCACCCCGACGGCCCCGTAGACCAGCAGCGTCACCGTGACGGCGGACGGGCCGAAGTGCGCGCGTTCCTGCAGGTAGGGCGTGATGTAGGTGTAGGAGGCGAAGTGGCCGAGGAAGGCGAGCGCGGTCCCCAGGGCGGCCAGGAGCACGGCGGGGCGGCGCCACGTGGCGGTGAGGTCCGCGAAGCGCGTGCCGCCGGCGGGCCGGAGCGCCGGGAGGACGGCCGCGAGCAGGACGAGGGCCGCCAGCGCGGCGGCGGCCGCGGCGACGAATGCGACCCGCCAGCCCGCCAGGTGGCTGATGAGCGCACCCAGGGGGAGGCTGATGACCGTCGCGGCGGAGATCCCGCCGGTGATCATCGATGAGGCGCGGTGGACCGCCGCTTCGGGCACCAGCCGGGCGGCGACGCCCGCCCCCAGCGACCAGAAGCCGCCGACACCGGCGCCGAGCACGATCCGCGCGACGACCATGACGGCCATATTGGGCGCAACGGCCGCCAGGACGTTCGAGACGACCGCCGCCCCGGCCAGCGCGACGAGGACGTGCCGGCGGTCCAGCCGCCCGGAGGCAACGGTGAGCAGGGGCGCCGTGATCGCGGCCGCGAGCCCGGGCACGACGACCAGCAGCCCCGCCCTTCCCGTGGAGACGTCCAGGCCGCCGGCGATCTGCGGGAGGACGCCGATGGGGATGAACTCGGAGAGGACGAGGACGAAGGAGAGGGCGGCGACCGCCGTGACGGCCGTCCACCCGCCTCGGGTCGGCGGGGCCTGTTCCACGGGGCCCGGGGCCGGCGGCCCGGTCCGGGCCAGCGTGTCGGTCGACGGTTGTTCGGTCATGGCTCCGCTTTCGTAGGACTTTTCCGGCCGGTCGGCGGAGCGGGCTGCGGCCTGCCCTGCACGCGGTGCGTGCGACGGACGCCGCAGCGCGGCAACCCCTGATTCCTTACCGATCGGTCCATAACTTAACTCTTTATGTACCGTTCGGTCAAGTACGAAGGCGCGGTCGGACGGTTGCCGACGACTCCGCGGTGGCGGCGCGGCGCCTCCCGCCGACCGCCGGGCCGCCGGATTGCCGGGCCGCCGGGCCGCCGGGGCACGTCCTGCACGCGTCCTCGGTCTTCGGGCCGCACCGAAGGGGGCGCGGTCGCCGGTGCGGGCGCGGCCCGGGACAGCCTCCCGCCGCACCCGGGCGCCTCACGTGCGGCCGTACGGCCGGGAGGGGCGCCGCGGCAAAGAGCGCCGCGCCACGGAGCGGCGATCACACGGTGTGGCGACGCGACCCGTTCGGGTCACCAGGAGTGGCCGTTCCGGTGACCGGTCCCCAGGGTGTGGTTCGGGGGACCACGTCAGGAATGAGAACCGACATGACCTCGCACTCCACCCTCTCCGGCGCCAGGAGGGCGTGCTGCGGCATAGCCCTCGCGCTGGCCGCAGCCTCGATCGGCTCCTGTGCCGCGCCGGCCACAGGAACGGTCCGCACCACCGGGGCCGCCGGGGCCGCAGCCGCCGACCGCTCCTCCGCGGACGTCCGGACCGCGGCCGACCGGGCCGCGCCCCCGACCGCCCCGTGCGGGAACCCGCCCGTGACACTGGAGAAGCCCGTCCAGGACTTCCTCAACCAGCTCGCGGCCGCGGACGGCCCGCCCCTCTACACCCTGTCCTACAAGGCTGCCCGGCAGGTCCTCGACAAGCTGCAGTCCGGTCCGGTCGCCAAGCTGCCCGCCGACATCAGCGAGCGCACCGTGCCGGGCGGCCCCACCGGACCGGTGTCCGTCCGCATCGTCCGCCCGGCCGGGGTCCGGGGCACGCTCCCGGGCATCGTCTACATCCACGGCGGCGGATGGGTCCTGGGCAACGCCATGACCCACGACCGCCTGGTGCGCCAGATCGCCAACGGCGCCCGGGCGGCCGTCGTCTTCGTCAACTACACGCCCTCGCCGGAGGCCCGCTTCCCGGTCGCCATCGAGCAGGCCTACACGGTCGCCCGCTGGCTCGCGCGCAACGGCGGCAGCATCGGCGTCGACCCCCGCCGGCTGGCGGTCGCGGGCGACTCCGTCGGCGGCAACATGACCGCCGCCGTCACCCTGCTGGCCAAGCAGCGCGGCGGCCCCCGCTTCCGGCAGCAGGTCATGCTCTACCCGGTGACCGACGCCCGCTTCGACACCCCCTCGTACAAGCGCTTCGCCGAGGGCTGCTGGCTGACGCGCCCGGCCATGAAGTGGTTCTGGGACGCCTACGCCCCCGACGCCAGGGTCCGCAACCAGCCCCTCGCCTCCCCGCTGCGCGCCACCACCGCCCAGCTCCGCGGCCTGCCCCCGGCACTCCTGATCACCGACTCCGACGTGCTGTACGACCAGGGCACCGCCTACGCGGCGAAGCTCCGCAAGGCCGGGGTCCCGGTCACCAACACGCACTACCCCGCCATCACCCACGACTTCCTCATGCTCGACGCCCTCGCCGGCACCAGGTCCGCCAAGCAGGCGATCGCCCAGGTCAACGAGATCCTGCGCGACGCCCTCTACGCACCCGGCCGCGGCAAGTAGGGCCACGCTCCCCGCACGGCACACCCGTCGGGCCCGCTGCCCCGGACCTCGTCCAGGTCCGGGGCAGCGGGCCTTCCCGGAAGGGCGGGCCGGGGGCCGGGGCCCCTCGCGGCGCCCGGGGCGGGCGGTCGGCGTGCCGGACCGGACCTGCAGCCGGGCCGGAACCGGGGGATCCGTCCGGCGCCCCCTGCGGCACGGGTCGGACCGGACGCAGGACGGCGGCGGTTCGGGGTGCGGTGCGTGCGCACGCAGCAGATGATGGGACGGAGCACGCCGCGTCGGATCCCATGCCCACGGCTCGAGAGGGGTGCGGCATGTCGCCTCTCCTGGTGGCCGCAGGTGCCACCGTGACCACGCTGCTCGGAGGCTGGGCCGCCCAGCGCGTGAGCGACCGCCGGCACCTCGTGCTGGGGCTGACCGCAGGACTGATGCTGGGAATCATCGCCTTCGACCTGCTGCCGGAGGCGCTGACGGTGGACTCCGCAGAGTTCTTCGGTGTCTCCCTGGCCCTGCTGCTGTTCGTGTCCGGCTTCCTGGCGCTGCACATCGCGGAGCGGTCGATGGCGATCCACCGCGCGCACGAGGACGAGTACCGCCCGCACCAGCATCCCGGGGCGGTACCGCACCGCCACTCCCACGGCTCCCCGAACCGGGCCCAGGGCCTCGGGATCGGTGCCGCCGGAGCGCTGGTCGGGCACAGCTTCATGGACGGCTTCGCCATCGGGGCGGCGTCCCAGGCGGGCGGTACCACCGGAACCGTGGTGGCGGTCGCCGTGATCTCCCACGATTTCGCCGACGGCTTCAACACCTACACCATCATGCAGCTCTACGGGAACGACCGCCGGCGCGGCCTGGCCCTGGTGGGCGCCGACGCGATCGCGCCCATGGCGGGCGCGGCGGTGACGCTGGCCTTCGCCATCCCGGAACGGATCCTCGGCCTGTACCTCGCCTTCTTCGCGGGGTTCCTCCTCTACCTGGCGACCTCGGACATCCTGCCGGAGGCTCACACCCCGCACCCCTCCCGCCCCACCCTGCTGCTCACCGTCGCGGGAACGGCGTTCATGTGGCTGGTCATCGGCCTGGCCCGGTAGCAGCCGCCGGCTCCGGGCCGCGGACCGGACCGCACCGGTACCGCACCGCGGTCGGCCGGGGTGCCGGACGCCCCGGCCGACCGCTGCGCCAGGACCCGCCGATCCGGTCGGAACGGCGCCCGCAGCGGTCGCCGTCCGTTCCCCGGCAGCCGGGCGGCCGCCCGGGAAGGCTCCCCTCCGGGATCCGCGTCAGGAGGCGCCTGCCGGGTGGGGGTCGCCGAGGTACGGGAAGTGGTCCAGGGTGTCGGTGTGCGGCGTCAGGCCGGTGGGCGGCGCCTCGTTCTTGGTGAGGAACGCGACACGGACGTCGATGACGTCCTCCGTGAACGTCCTGCCGTTGGGGTAGGCGGCGGGCTTCGACGGGTCGAAGTGCAGCACGTCCGGGAGGAGGCCGTGCTCGTCGATCGCGGCGATCGCCTCCTCGCGCGTGTAGCCGCCGGTGTGGCCCAGCAGGTGGACGAACTGGTCCGTCCACCTGGCCCGGTCGCCGGCCGGCTCGCCGGCGTTGTACTCCTCCTTGGTGTCGTCGGTGTTGAAGAAGCTGCTCATCGAGGGATGCCCGGCCCGGTCCGCGTGGAAGAGCCCACCGTCGCGCAGGACGCTGCACCGGCCCCAGATGCGCAGTTCGGGGCTGGGCGCCAGCTCGGCGGTCGGCAGCTCGACGGCCATGGAGAAGACATTGGCCGTGCTGTTGGAGTCGACGCCCGTCCACGGGGACTTCCCGCCCAGGTGGGGGGCGGTGAAGTTCCGGTTGCCGCTGGTGTCGAACAGGTTCTTGATCCCGTCGAAGTCGAAGAAGAAGGCGTCGCTGCGGCTGCCCGCGGCCACCTGGTAGTCGCCGCTGCTGACCACGTTGGCCCGGGGTCCGAAGGAGACGGCGGCGTCCGACACGATCCTGGTGCCGACCGCCTCCGGCCGGCGGGACTCCGCACCGGTCGCCATGTAGACGCTGTAGGTCTGCGAGCCGTCGGCCGACGGCGGGTCGAAGACCCAGCTGAAGGCGATGTCGGTCAGGTCGTCGCCGTCGTTGTCGATGTTCAGGCGGTACACGGCGTCGGGGTGCAGGGCGTCCGCGTTGGGGTTGGCGTTGAGGATGACGACGGTCCGCTCCGGATCACCGGGGGCCTGGAAGGCGTACAGGTCGCACAGGTCGAGGCGCTGGTCGCCGAGCGGCGGCCCGAGGCTGAGGCCGGTGAAGTGGTTGGACATGTGAGGCCTTCCTTGCTGCTTGCTCGCTGGGGTCCGCCGGGGCGCCCGCGCCCCCGCGGCGCAGCGCGTCGGACGGCCGGTGCGCCCGCGGCGCCGTCACGCTAGCCCGCCGCGGCGGTCCCGCGGCCGAAGGCGGGGGCGCCGCCTGCGGACAGCACCCCAACGGATCAGCGCCCGGTCGGTGCCCCTGTCCCCGCACGGCGGCGGGGCGGGCCGGTCCGGCACGGCCCGCATCCGGGTCCGGCGGGCCCCGGCCCGCCGTCAGCGCGTGTGGCGCCGGGCGGAGAGCCCCTCCAGGAGGCGGAGCCAGACCTCGCTGGCGGTCGGGTAGCCGGGGACGGCGTGCCACAGCTGCGCCGTGGTCATGCGCGCCACGACGGCCGTCGTCGCCGAGTGCACGAGCTCCGAGACGCCCGAACCGGCGAAGGTGGCCCCCAGCAGGACGTCCGAGGCCGCGTCGACGACCAGCTTGGCGCGGCCCCGGTAGTCCTCGCGCATGACGAAGGTGCCGGCGAGGGCAGCCATGTCGTACTCGACGGTCTCGACGTCGAGTCCGGCGGCGGCCGCCTCGTGCTCGGTCATGCCGACCGACCCGACCTCGGGGACGGTGAAGACCACCTGCGGCACGGCGCGGTGCCCCTCGTACGAGCTGAACGGGCCCGTGCGGTCGTCGGGGGGCTGCAGGCCCGCGGCCCGCGCGGCGATCACCTCGCCCGCCACCCGCGCCTGGTACTTGCCCATGTGCGTCAGCAGGGAGCGGCCGCAGGCGTCCCCGACGGCGTAGAGCCACTCCCCCGGGACCGCGGTGACGGTCTGGTGGTCGTCGACCTCCAACCAGCCGCCGTCCGGGAGTCCAACCGAGGACAGCCCGAGGTCGCCCGTGAGGGGCCGCCTGCCGGTGGCGACGAGGATCTCGTCGGCCCGCAGCACGGTGCCGTCGTCGAGCGTGACGGTGACCTCGCCCCCGTGGAGGGCGCCCACACCGGTGTCCCGGGCGTCGGCGCGGTCGACCCGGACCGGGATGCAGCCGGGGAGCAGCCGCACCCCGGCGGCCCGCAGGCCGTCGGCGACGAGACGCCCGGCGAAGGGCTCGTTCTTCGACAGCAGCCGCGCGCGGTACAGCAGCGTGACCTCGGCCCCGAGGCCGCGCATCCAGGTCGCCGCCTCGCAGGCCACGACCCCGCCTCCCAGGACGAGGAGGCGTTCCGGCACCTCGCGCATGGTGGTGGCGTCGGCCGACGTCCACGGCCGCGCCTCGGACAGGCCCACGACGTTCGGGACCGCGGGTGCGGAGCCGTTGGCGACCACCACCGCACGGCGGGCGGTCAGGGTGCGGGTCCCTCCCGTCCGGGTGGTCACGGACACCGTGCGCTCACCGGTCAGCCGTCCGTACCCGCGGACCACGTCGATGCCGGCGCCGAGGGCCCACTGCACCTGCGAGGCGTCCGACAGGCCGTTCACGATGGCGTCGCGCCGGGCCAGCACGGCCGGCACGTCGAGGCGGGCGCCCGCGACCAGCGAGGAGACCCCCGGCACGTGGCGGGCAGACTCCAGCACCTCCACCGGGCGCAGCAGCCCCTTGCTGGGCATGCACGCCCAGTAGGAGCACTCGCCGCCGAGCAGCGCGTCCTCGACGATCACCGCGTCCATGCCGGACCACTGCGTCGCGTACTGGGCCGCGTTCTCCCCCGCGGCACCGCCGCCCAGGACGACGACGTCCCACTCCGAACGTTCGGGGTCCACCGACGCCATGCGACGCCACCTCGCCTTCCGTGACGGTGTGCGGGGGCCGGCACCGGGGGCGGAGCGCGTCCGGGGCGGTGCCGGCCCAGGGGGTCCCCCTCCTACGGGAGGCGCTCCATGAACGCACGGATGTACTGGCTGATCTCCTCGAGGTGCGTCTCCAGGGCGAAGTGCCCGGCGTCGAGCAGGTGGAACTCGCCGTCGGGCAGGTCCCGCCGGTACGCCTCGGCCCCGGCGGCGCCGAAGATCTCGTCGTTCCTGCCCCAGGTGACGAGCAGCGGCGGCCGGTGGGTCCTGAAGTACTCCTGGAAGGCGGGGTAGCCGTCCAGGTTGAACTGGTAGTCCCAGAAGAGCTGCAGTTGGACGGCGTCGTTGCCGGGGCGGTCGAGTCCCGCCTGGTCCAGCAGCCACGCCTCCGGGGCGATCAGCTCCAGGCGGTCCGCGGGCACGCCGTGGGTGTACTGCCACTTCGTCGCCTCGAGCGTGAAGAGCTTCCGGACCTCCGCCTCGTTGGCCGCGCGGTCCTTCGCGTGGGCGAACAGCACGTCCCAGAAGGGCGTGAAGCCCTCGACGTAGGCGTTGCCGCTCTGGGTGACGAGCGCCGTCACGCGTTCGGGGTTGCGGGAGGCGATCCGCAGGCCGATCGGGGCTCCGTAGTCGTGGATGTAGAGGGCGAACCGCTCGAGTCCGAGCTGCTCGACGAGTCCCTCGGTGATCCTGGTCAGGTTGTCGAAGCTGTACGCGAACTCCGAGACCGGGGGCATCGCGGACTGCCCGAAGCCGATGTGGTCGGGGGCGACCAGGTGGTGGCGATCGGCCAGGGCGGTGATCAGGTTGCGGAACATGTGGGAGCTGGAGGGGAACCCGTGCAGCAGCAGGAGGGTGGGGTTCGCGGGGTCGCCCGCCTCGCGGTAGAAGACCTCGAGGCCGTCGACGACGGCTGTCCTGTAACGGGTGGTGAGGTGGCTCATGGTCCCTCGCTCGGTGGGGCGGAGGCGGACGGCCCGGCCGGTGGCCGTTCGGGCCCCGGCGTCGTCGTCCCGCCGGCTGCGGCTCGGTGGAGGGCCCTCGGCCCTGACGGTGGACCGCGTCGGCGGCACGCCGTCGGGGGGGCGGGGACGCGGTGGTTCCCACGATCGGCTCCCGGACCGCATGCCGCAAGTCGGGCCGCCCGCCTCCCCGGGAGGGCGGTCGCGGGCGGACCGTGCCGGGGTCACCCGGCACGGTCCGCCACGGGCGGGTTGAAACGGGAGAAGTGCGGAGGCGACCACGACGGGGCCTCCGGGTGGTCGACCTGCACCACCCGGGCGATCGCGAAACGGACGATCCGCTGCGCCCCCGGGACTCCCGCCGCCGCCTCGGGGTCCCAGTCGACGGTCGCCGTCCCGGTGAGGTGCAGTGCGGTCCCGGACCGCCAGTCGACGAAGAGGAGCCCCGCCGCCGGATGCGCCGTGAGGTTGCCGAGGGTCATCAGCATGGTGTTGCCGTCGTAGTCCGGCCAGCTGAGCCGGTCCGGCGCCTCCACCCGGACGAACCCCGGGTTGCCGCCCCGGTGCGAGACGTCGGCGTCGCCGTCGGCGGAGACCGAGGCGACGAGGAAGGTGTCCGCGGTCGCGACCAGCCTCCGCTGCCCCTCGTCGAGGGCGTCGCCCGCGGAGAGCAGGCGCGCCGGCGCGCCCGGCGGGGCCTCCCCCGGCGTCCTGCTCTGGATGTACCGCGGGCAGTTCCCGTACGCCTGGTCGACGGCGAGCAGCAGGCCGTGGCCCGCGGGTGCCGTGCGGCCGTTCATGCGGAAGCGGCGCCGGGCCCGGAAGTCGATCGCCAGGGTGCCCGTGCGGGCGGGGGACCGCAGCGTGACGGCGAGGGGGTCGACGGCGGCGGGGAGGGCCGCGATCTCCAGCGTGCCCGGGTCGCGGACGCGCAGGAACCCCGGATCCCCGTGGAGGACGGAGGCCCACACCCGCCCCTCGGTGTCGGCCGCCCCGACGAACAGCACGCGCTGCGCCGCCAGGAAGCCGACGGCCCCGCGCGGGAGGGCGGGGGCGACCATGGGGAGCATGCGCGCGGCGGACGGCCGGAACCCCGCACGCTCCTGGGCGGAGAGCTCACCGCCGTGGTAGCCCGCCGCAGGAGGGGGCAGGCCGTCCGTCACGGCAGCCGCCCGCGGACGGTTCCGGCACGCTCCCGGACATCGGTGGGGCTGGTCATGGAAGGGCCTCCGACGGTCGCGCGGATCGGGCTGCGCCGGGCACTGCGGCGCCCCCTCCCGCACCCCGTCCTCGGACGGCCGCCCCGGGGGCCGCCTCCATCCTCCCACCCGGAACGGGACTGTGCCGCGACGGACCCCGGCGGCCGACGCCGGCCGACCCGCTGCCGGATCCGCCGCAGCCGCTCCCCCGCGCCCCGCCGGGGCGGCCCGTGGCCGCACCCGGGCCGGGACGGTGCGCCGGGCGGGGCAGGGCGGCCGGGCAGGCGGCCGGGGCCGGTCGTCAGGACCGGAGGTCAGCCGCCGGCCGGCCAGGCGCGCATCGCGAGGTCGACGACCCGGTGCAGTTCGTCGGCGCTCGCACCGCCCACGGCCTGGATGGCCAGGCCCTGCAGCACGGTGGCGAAGTAGCGGGCGAGATCGGCGGGGTCCGTGCCGGCGGGGAGCTCCCCCTCGTCCCTGGCCCTTTCCATCCGCATGCGCAGCGCCACCTCGCCGGCGGCCCGGCGTCCGGCGAGCTCGTCCACCGCCTTCTCGGCACCGGGGGAGGCGGCGAGTCCGCCCTGCAGGGTCAGACACCCCCGGGGGTGGTCCGGGCGCGTGGTGGCGTCCGCGGCGCTGTGCAGCAGCCGCTCGACGACCCGGCGGGCGGTGGGCTCGTCGAAGGCCTCCCGCATGTAGCCCGCAGGGCCGTCGGCGTAGCGGTCGAGGACCCGCCGGAACAGTTCCTGCTTGTTCCCGAAGGCGTTGTAGAGGCTGGGCGGGTTGATGCCCATGGCGCTGGTGAGCTGCGAGATCCCGGCGCCCTCGTAACCGTGGCGCCAGAAGACCTCCAGCGCACGGTCCAGCGCCTCGTCGACGTCGAAGGCGCGCGGCCGTCCTCCCGCCATGGCGCTCCCCTCCATCCGTTCCCCGCATAGCGCTCACTATAATATTGCGTCGGCACGACAGGACCCCCGAGGGCGAGGAGCCCGCAGCGCGGCCGTGGGGCGGCCTCCCGGAGCCGGTGCCGGGAGTGCCGGCACGGCCGCCGGCCGTGCCGGCCCGGGGCACGGCACACCGGCGCGCGAAGGGCCCGGGGGCCCGGTGGCGTCGGGAGCGTTCCGCGATGTAACATGAAACGTTACGATTGCTCCGAGACGCAGACGGGTCGGAGGCCGGTCCGCCACGGCGGCCCCGCCGGCCGGACGAGGAGGTTCCAGGTGGGCGCGAACAGCAGAATGACGATTGCCGTCCATGTGCTGACCTGGATGTCCCTGGACCGGCACGACAACGAAGTCGCCACCTCGGAGCGTATCGCGGTGAGCGTCAACACCAACCCCGTGGTGATCCGCCGGTGCCTCGGCGACCTCCGCAAGGCCGGACTGGTGCAGTCCAAGCGGGGGGCGGGCGCCGGCTGGACCCTGGCACGGGAGCCCGAGGAGATCACCCTGCGCGAGGTGTACCGGGCCGTGGGGGGCGGAGGCCTGTTCGGGATGCACTACACGCCGCCGAACACCGGCTGTCCGATCGGCTTCGGCATACAGCCCGCCCTGCAGCGCGTCTACAGCGGCCTGGAGGAGCAGATGGAGGAGGAGCTCTCGCACACCACGGTCGCCGAGGTGCTGCGGAACGTCCTCGCCCAGCAGCGGTAGGCGCCCCGCGCCGGACGGCCCGGGCCGACACGGACGACCGCCGCCTCCCGGGGGCGTCCGGCCCGGCGTCGGACCGGCCTCCGCCGCCGGGCCCGGCGGCCCCGGCCGGGTGCGGCGGCCGGGTCTCGCGGAGTCCGGGTCTCGCGGAGTCCGGGACCACCGGCGGCGGCACCCGACGCCCGGCGGGAGGCCCGGCGGCGCGGCCGGCCGCTCGGACTCCCGGCGGAGCCGGCCTCTCAGCGGGCGAGAGCCGCCAGTTCCCGCCACTGGGGCAGCGGCATGCCGGAGTCCCCGCCGAGGACGTGCAGGCAGACGTGGTCGGCCCCGGCCTGGTGGTGGGCACGGACGCGGTTGCCGACGGCCTCGACGTCGCCCCAGGCCACGACGCTGTCGATGAGCGGGTCGCTGCCGCCGTCCGCCAGGTCCTCCTCGGTGAAGCCCTGGCGCAGGAGGTTGCGGGCGTAGTGGCCCATGGACAGGAACATGCCCAGGAAGTCGCGGGCGGCGGCGCGGGCCGTGATGGGGTCCGGGTCGAGCACCACCGCCTGGTACGGGGCCAGGAGCGGCCCCTCGCCGAGCAGTTCGCGGGTCGCCGCGGAGTACTCGGGGGTGACGAGGAAGGGGTGCACACCCGCCGTGCGACGCGCCGCGAGCTGGACCATCCTGGGCCCGAGCGCGGCCATGAGGCGCTCGTCCGACGGCACGGGGGCCGGGGCCGCGTCGAGTTCGTCCAGGTAGCCGCCCATGTCCGACAGCGGGCGGTAGTCGCGTCCCGCCTCACGGGCGGCGGCCGGGTCGCTGACGCCGAGGCCGAGCATGAGCCGGCTGCCGTACCGCTCCCGCAGCCGCGCGTGTCCCGCCGCCATCTCGGCAGCGCGGTGGCGCCAGATGCTCAGCACGCCGACCGCGACCTTGGTGCCGCCGGTGACGCTCAGCAGCCGTTCGGCGTCGCCGATGATGTCGCCGCCCCCGAGACCGGGGATCCAGAGGGCGCCCCAGCCCATGGCATCGAGTTCGGCCGCGGCATCCTGGATCGCTCCAGGGGCCTCGGTCCGCAGTTCGATGCTCCAGATTCCCGTCCGTCCCACGTCCATGGCGAAAGTCCCGTCTGTGTGTGGCGTGCTGTTCGGTCCTGCCGCCACGCGGGCCTCACGCCGGCGGCAGGGATGAAGGAGGGGGCCGGCCGACGCAGACGACGTCTGCGTCGGCCGGCCCCCGGGGCCCCCGCTCCCGGGCGGGGGCCCTGCGTACGGCGGGGAGGCCCGCCGCCGCGTCAGACCTGGTTGAGGCCACCGTCGACGAAGAGCTCGGTGCCGGTGACGAAGCTGCTCTGGTCGGAGGCCAGGAAGAGCGCCGCGGCGGCGGCCTCCTCGGGGCGGCCCATGCGGCCGAGCGGGACCTGGCTGGCGAAGAAGGCGTGCAGCTTGGCGGCCTCCTCGGCGTTGGGGGCCAGGCCGGCGTTGCCGGGGGTGTTGATGGGACCGGGGACGAGGGTGTTCACGCGGATCCCGCGGCCCTTGAGCTCGTTGGCCCAGGTGCGGGAGAAGGAGCGGATGGCGGCCTTGGAGGCGGCGTAGACGCCGAAGGCCTCGGCGCCCGAGGTGGCGGCGGTGGACCCGGCGAGGATCACCGAAGCGCCGTCGTTCAGCAGCGGCAGCGCCTTCTGGACGGTGAAGAGCATGCCGCGGACGTTGGTGCCGAAGGTCTCGTCGAAGTGCTTCTCGGTGACCTGCTCCAGGGTGGAGAACTCGCCGCCGCCCGCGTTGGCGTACAGGACGTCGATGCGGCGTCCCTGCCCCTCGACGGCCTCGTAGAGCCGGTCGAGGTCGGCCAGGTCGGCCACATCGCTGCGGACGCCGGTGGCGCGCGGACCGATCTGCGCGACGGCGGCGTCCAGCGCCTCCTGGCGGCGGCCGGTGATGAACACGTGCGCGCCCTCGGCGGCGAAGCGCTGTGCGGCGGCCAGGCCGATGCCGCTGGTACCGCCGGTGACGATGGCCGTCTTGCCGTCAAGCTGTCCCATGCTGTGGTGCTCCAAGTCGCGATAGGTGTATGGCCGCTCCGGCGGAAGGAACAACTTTCGTTACATCTTCCGGCGCGCATGCCCCGTTCTCCCGGGCCCGCGTACGGGGCTCGCCGGGAGGCGGAGATATTTTGTAGCGTTCGATAAAAAACATACGGCGCCCACCCTCCCCCGTCAAGTGCACGCCCGGTGCGCGCGCACCGCATGTCCTGGAGGGCGTCCCGCCGCCGTGAAACCCGGCTGCGGACCGTGGATGTAATGTCTATTGTTACATCACCCGGCAGGATGCGCGGGCCGGAGGTCATCCGGTCGGACGCCTGCACCACCCGGGCCGCATCCCACGACCGCTGCCCGCTTCCGCCTCCAGGGAGCCAGGACCCGCCCGTCGGCACGGCAGGGCCCAGCAGTCCCGCACTCCCCAAGGAGAGAGCATGAGCACCCCTTCCAGCGCGGCTCCGGCCGTACGGCCGACGCTCCCGGCGCCGGATCCGGATCCGGCACCGCACCCGGAACCGGCCGGAAAGCGGCAGCGAGGCGACTGGCCGGCGGTGGTCTCCGTCGCGCTGATGTGCTTCGTGCTGGTGCTGACGGAGTTCCTGCCGATCGGGCTGCTCCCCGTGATCGCCTCCGGCCTCCACGTCTCCCTCGGCACCGTCGGCCTGGTGGTGGTCGCGCCCGGCCTGACGGCCGCGGTCACGGCTCCCCTGATCACCGTCTCCTCGGGGCGGCTGGACCGGCGCAAGGTCCTGGTCGCCCTGGCGGTGCTGGTCGGGGCCTCCAACGTGGTGGCGGCCTGCGCCCCCTCCCTGGCATGGATGGTGGCGGCCCGGGTCCTGCTCGGCGTCGGCGTCGGCGGGTTCTGGTCGATGGGCGCCGGCGTCGCCGCGCAGCTGGTGCCCGCCCGGGCGGTCCACCGGGCCACGTCCCTGATCACCGCCGGGATCTCGGCCGGCACCGTGGTCAGCCTGCCGCTCGGCGCGCTGGTGGGCCACCTCGCCGGATGGCGGGCGGCCTTCGTCGTCGCGGCGGGTGCCGCCCTGCTCACGCTCCTGGCCATGCTGCTGAGGCTGCCCCCCCTGCCGCCTGCGGGAGCGCTCCGCCCTGCGGCGCTCGCCGCCGTCCTGCGCAACCCCGGCGCCCGGACCGCCCTGCTGGCCACGGCGCTGGTCTTCCTCGGGCACTTCGCCGCCTACACCTACGTCACCCCCTACCTGGAGGAGCAGGCGCACTTCGGCGCCTCCGCCGTGACGGGGACCCTGCTCGCCTACGGTGTGGCCGGGCTGGCCGGCAACTTCGCCGCCGGAGCGGCCGTCGGCCGCAGCCTTCGCCGGGTGTACGTCCCCGCGACCGTCCTGACCGCGGCCGCGGCCGCCCTCCTCACCCTCCTGTCCGGCGCGGCACCCGCGGTCGTCGCGCTCGTCGTCGTCTGGGGTGCGGCCTTCGGCGCGGTCCCCCTGGCCCTGCAGACGTGGATCCTGCGCGCGACCCCCGGAACGCCCGAGGGGGGCATGGCGCTCCTCGTCAGCGCGAGCCAGATCGCCATCGCAGCCGGGTCGTTCACCGGAGGCATGGTCGTCGACGCGTACGGCATCCGTGCCGACCTCGCCCTCGGCGCCGCGCTCGCGCTGCTCAGCGCGGCCACCCACCTCCGCCCCCGCCCGGCCGCCGGATGAGCCGCGCCCGGGCGGCGGCCGTCCGCCCCCGGCGGACCGGGGACGGCTCCCCCGGTTGCGCAGGAGGCCCGGCTCCGGCGTTCCGGTCGTACAGGCAGTTCTTGAAACGGCACCGGTAGCCCGGGTCGTGGATGAGCTTGCCGCAGGGGACGACGCGGTCACGGAAGAGGGCCGAAGCAGCCAGGGACCCGAGGAGAGGGCCGGCGAAGTAGATCCACAGCACGGTCCACACGTCCCCGACCAGGGCGGGGCCGAAGCTGCGGGCGGGGTTCAGGCCGGCCCCCGAGACAGGGAACGCGAAGAACGTCAGGAACATCCCGAACAGGCCTGCCGCGGCAGCCGTGAGGTGCGCGATCCCCGGTCTGGAGGTGAAGGCCAGGACGAGGGCGACGAACAGGAAGGTCGCAGCCGTCTCGACCCCCAGGGCCGGCCAGGTCCCGGCGCGGCCCGGAACGGTGGCGCCGAGGCGCACCTCCGCCGCCCGGTGGCCCCAGGCGAGCAGCACCACCGCCGTGCCCGCAGCAGCCCCGCAGAGCTGCGCGAGGACGTACGCACCGGCACTCCCGGGCGTGAGTTTCCCCAGCCGGAAGAACGCCAGGGTCACGGCGGGATTGATGTGCCCGCCGCTGACGCGGCCGATCGGCGAGTAGACGACCGCCGTCGCCGAGGCGGAGAACAGCAGCGATGTCAGGAGCCTGCGGAGCCACTCGTCCGGGACGAGGGCGGCCACCGGCGACCCCGGCGAGAAGTCCAGGACGATCGCGCTGAGGCCGCAGGTGAGCAGCAGCGCGGTGCCCAGGAACTCCGCCAGGGCCTCGCGTCGTCCGGTCAACGTGACCCCACCGGTCTCCCCGGCGGCGGACCGCCCGGTTCCGGACCTCTCCGTCTGCGCACGCGCCTCCTCCAGGGAATCCGGCCGCACCACCCCTCGGGGAAGCCCCGGGGAGTCCTCCTCGCCCGTCGTGTGCATGGGCGCGTCCCCGGCGGGGACGGCTCCCCCGGGCACCGGGGGGCGAGCCCGGCGCAGGCCGCGTGGAGCCCGGCGGTGCGGTCCGCGGGACCGGGTCCGACCGCGGCCCCGGCCCGTACGGCCGCGCCCGAGTCGACCGCCCGCCCGGGTCCCGTACGGAGTCATCCTTCGCCGTTTCCGGCGGCCGGGCAAGGCGGGAGGGGGATGCGGGCGCCCGTACTGGCCGTCCGCCGGGGCGCGGGGCGGGCGGGGTTCGGGGCGCCGCACCCCGCCCGCCGGTTCACACGGGGGCGCCGCCGTGGTCCGAGACCATCTGGAGCGACCGGTTCAGCACGCTCAGCAGGGCGTCCCGCACGGACCGCTTGTCCCGCGCGTCGAAGACGATGAGGGGCGTCCGGTCGTCGATGGCCAGGGCCCAGCGGATGGAGTCCAGGTCGTGCGCGAGCTCGTGGTTGAAGAGGTTGACCGCGACGACGAAGGGCATGCCGAGCTTCTCGAAGTAGTCCACCGCCGGATAGCCGTCGTCCAGACGTCTGCTGTCGACGATGACGAGGGCCCCCAGCGCTCCGCGGGCCAGGTCGTTCCACATGAACCCGAAGCGGTCCTGGCCCGGCGTCCCGAACAGGTAGAGCTTCAGGGTCGGGTCGATGGTGATGCATCCGAAGTCCATGGCCACCGTGGTGGTGGTCTTCCCCGGCACGGCGGTGCCGTCGTCGACGCCCGCGGCGGCGGAGGTCATCACCGCCTCGGTCGTGAGCGGTGTGATCTCGGAGATGCTGGCGACAGTGGTCGTCTTGCCGACCCCGAACCCGCCGGCGACGAGGATCTTGACGGGGACGGGCGCCTGACGGACCGCGACCGCGTCGTGGTGGTTGTCAGCAGAGGGATTTGAGAGCACGGATGATCCTTTGAAGCGTTTCCACGTCGTGCGGGGCGTCGAGATGGGGTGTCGTCACCGCCAGGTAGCCGGCGGCGTGAAGGTCCCCCACGATGACCCTCACCACGTTGAGATGGAAGGAGAGCCGCGCGGAGATCTCCGCCAGGGAGAGCGGCTCGGCACACAGGGTGACGATGTCGCCGTGCTCGAAGGACAGGCGCGAGACCGTCGCGAGGCCCTGCCGGGTCGCCACCACCTGGGCCTCCAGGACGATCTCGGCACTGTCGGGCCTCGCCCGGCCCCCGGTCAGGAGGAAGGGCCGCAGTCGCGGCGATCCGGGGACCGACCACTCGGCCGGGGGCGGCTCCTGCACCTTCAGGTAGGGGCGGACCAGGGGTTCGGACGTCCGGTGTGCGGATTCCCAGGGACGGTTCATACCTGCGCTGAGTTCTTCAATTCGTTGATGAGGTGCGGGTTGAGGGTGGCGCCGGCGCGGTTGGCGAACAGCGTCATCTCATAGGCGATGGTCCCCAGGTTGGTGCTCTTGTCCGTGACGGTCCCGAGCACGCATCCGGCACCGATCGCCGACACCAGGAGGTACCCCTCCTCCATGTCGATGATCACCTTGTTCATCCGGCCCAGCGCCCGCCCGCTGGAGACGCCGCCGGCGAGGCTGGTGATCCCGGAGACGATGGCGGCGAGACGGTCGGAGGACGCGCGGTCGCCGCTGTGGGACGTCGCGATGAGCAGTCCGTCCGAGGAGACGGCGATCGCGTCGGTGACCCCGGTGGTCTGCGTGGCGAACCGCTGCAGGAGCCAGTTGAAGTTGTTGACCTCGGCGCTCAGGGGAGAGCTCACGGACGTGTCTCCTTGTCGGTGTGATCCTCGCGGAAGGTTTCCGCGAGGGCGCGGGCGGCACCTGCTTCGAAGTCCTCGAAGGCCGCGCGGACGGCGTCCGGGTTCCGGACGACGGAGCCGACCGGGACGACCGGGCGCCCCAGGTCGGGGGCGAGGCCGGCACCCGGCACCCGGCGCCGGAGGCCCTGCGGCGGCCGGGTTCCGCCGCCGGGGAAGGGCGCGGGGGCCCCGTGCGGCCGGGGGGTGCTGCGGCGGCCGGTCCGGCTGCCGGAGGCACGGACCAGGACTGCCGCTCCGCCAGGGTGCGGATCTCCGTCTGGAGGTTGCGGACGAAACCGTGGAAGGTGTCGGGGGACTGCGGCGGCACCCCCTGGACGGGCGCCCCGCCGGGCGGCTGCCGGTGGGCGGCCGGGGCGTGCGGCACCGGGTGCGCCGGGGCCGCCCCGGGCGCGTACGACGCCGAGGGGGACTGCGCGGGCGCGGCCGGAGCGGAGCCGCTGAGGCGGGACGCGTCGCGGTCGCGCATGGCCCGCGAGGCACCGGACTCGAACTGCTCCACGAGGGACCTGCTCTCCTGCGGGTCCTCACGGGGCGGTCCCCAGGCCGGCTCCTCCTGCGGCGGCTCCCACGCGGCGGTCATGTGGGTGCCGGCGACGCGGCGGGACAGGCCGGGGGCGGGCGGACGGTCGCCGTGGGTCTCCGCCCGGTGCGGGCCGGGGGGCGGCGCAACGGGCCCCGGACGCCAAGGCTCCCCGTTGCCTTCGTAGGGGCCGGACGGCGGCGCGGCCGCCGGGCCGCCGGGAACCCGCGGAGCGGACGGTCCGGCCTGCCAGGTAGGTCCGGCCGGTCCGGCCGGTCCGGCGGCGAGGGCGGGCGCCGACGGCGGGGGCGGGGGCTCGGCGGGGGTGAGGGCCGCCAGCGGCTGGCGGGCGGCCACCGGAACGGGCTGCGGTCCGCCGGCGCGCACCAGGTGCCTGTGCGGGACGTTGATCCACGCCGTGACGCCGCCGCCGTCCCCCGCTCCGAGACGGACGAGGATCCCCGTGCGCCGGGAGAGCCGGCCGACGACGAACAGCCCCAGCACGTCGCTGGGCGCCAGGTCGAGGCGTTCACCCCTGACGAGCCGGGCGTTCTCCTCGGCCAGCCGCTCCTCCGACATGCCCACGCCGGAGTCGGTCACGGTGATCAGGCAGCCGTCCGCCACGCGTGCCGCGGTGACGTCGACCACCGTCGAGGGGGAGGAGAAGGAGACCGCGTTCTCGACCAGCTCGGCGACCATCGCCTTGAGGGCGGAGGACACGTCGGGGCTGATGCGCACGTCCGTGACCGAGCTGAACCGCACGCGCTGGAAGTCCTCGATCTCCGCGAGCGCCGAACGGACCAGGTGGCTCACCGGCAGCGGGTCCCCGAAGTCCACCGGCTCGGTGGCGCCGGACAGCACGACCAGGCTGTTGGCGTTGCGGCGCAGGCGGTTGGTCAGGTGGTCCAGGCGGTAGAGGCTCTCCAGGAGCTTCGGATCGGTCTCGTCGCGCTCCAGGTCGTCGATCATCGCGAGCTGGCGGCCGGTCAGGTTCTGCGTCCGCCGGCCGATGCTGCCGAACATGGCGGCGATGTTCCGGCGGCTGACGATCTGCCGCTGGAGCAGCTGCACGGCCCGGTTCTGGACACGGTTGAGCGCGGCCGCGAGCTCGCCGATCTCGTCCGGGCTGTCCAGCTCGATGCCGGTGAAGGCGGGCAGCGGCTCGTCGGGGCGGTCCTCGTCGCTGACGCGCATGAGCTCGCGCTCCGTGGCCTCGGCGACCTGCCGGGTAGCCCGGCTCAGCTGCCGCAGCGGCCGGGAGATGGACCGGCCCACGGAGGTGCTGAGCGCGACCACGCCGAAGAGCAGCAGGGAGAGCAGGGCGAGGAAGCCGACGGTGGCACGGGTGGTGGCGGCCGCCGTGTCGTCGGCCCGGTGCTCGATGTCGCGGAAGACGGTGGCGCTCACGAGGACCCGGAGTTCCGCCTCCAGCAGGAAGGCGTTGGAGGGGCCCTCCACCGACAGCGCCCGCGCCGCGGGCGGCAGGCGGCGACCGCGGTCGCCCTGCGCGCGGATCGAGGCGGCCCTGGCCGAGGCCGTCCTGGCGACCTCGCCGGAGGCGGCCAGCCTCGACAGCCGTATCCGGGAGGGGGGGCGAGGGCGGTGAACCGCTGCGTCTCGGCCAGCTCGGCGTCGTGCGCCGAATCCGCCACGGACAGTGCGGCGCGGCGCGATCCGCCGTCCACGACGGCGGCGAGCAGCCAGGACACCTCGCTGGTGTGGGCGGCGTCCGCGCGCAGGAGGGCGTCGAGCGAGACCTCCTCGCGCAGGTCCTCCGGAGTGCCGTCCGTCAGGCGCTCCAGACCGATCGCGTCGATCAGGTCCTTCACCGTCGCGTCGTAGCGGCGGTTGACCGCGGCGGCCGTGAGGGTGTGCCCCAGGACCTCGGCGCGGGTCTCCCGGAGCCGGTCCAGAGCCTCCAGGGAGTGCCGCAGCCGCGGGCCCAGGTCGTTGTCCGGGTCGGTCAGCACGTCCTGGACGCGGGTGTCCACCGCCGCTGCCTGGACCAGCACGGGGGAGGGACGGCTGGCCGGGGAGGCCAGGTAGGAGACGAGGAGCAGCTGCTCGCGCTGCAGTTCCTCGACGACCTGGGCGACGCCTCTCGCGGAAAGCATCAGCCGGGCGGTGCGCGAGGAGGTGCGCACGTCCTGGACGCGCTGCGTGACGAAGGGGAAGGACAGCAGCACGACGGCGACCAGGGGGATCACGACGAGCAGGTTCAGCTTCTGCCGGACCAGCAGCCTACTGAGCAGCATGCTGGTTCCCCCGTCTGGGAAGCGCGACCGCGTCACGGCCGGGCTGCCACGCGTCCACGGGCCGGCCGGGGCCGTCGTGGCGGGCGGGGCCGTCGTGGCCCTCGGAAGGGGGCATCCTGCGGGAGGGCTCGGGCTCACCGCGGCGGCGGGTGCCGGCGCGGTCCCTCTCGGAGCGCCGGACCCTCCTTCTCCCGTCGGCCGGTGGGACGTCTCTGGGGCGGGATCCCCGGACGCCGGCCTCGGTGCCGGCGTCGCCCTCGGAACGGCCACCGTCCGGCGGGAGGTGTCCGTCCCCGGCAGCCACCGGGCCGGCTGCTGCCGGGACCGTGCCGCTGCGCCGCAGGTGCAGGCCGAGGCCGAGGAGGAGGACCACCTGCGCCCGCCCCGGCCTCGGCCGCGGCCACGGTCCGGTCCTGACGCAGGTGGTCCTCGCGGTCGCCGAGGATCCGGTCGAGCTGCCCCACTCCGTCCTTCGACAGCCGCACCGCCGCCCGGTGCCCCTTGGCACGGGCCGCGTCGAGACCGCCGACGTCCGTGCTCCCCGACAGCCCGTCGGTGAGGGACTGGATGGGGGCCATGGCGAGGACCGTCGCCGCGAGTTCGTCGATGCGCGGCAGCAGGGCGGGGCCCAGCACGGTGTCCTGGGTCGGCCCGAAGGCCTGGTGGAGCGAGGTCGCCATGCCGGCCGCGCTCTGGCTCAGCAGGCCGCGGACGACGAGTGCCTGCACCTGGGCGGAGACCGCCGCACGCGCGGCCGACGCGCCGTCGGCGCCGGACGCCGGGCGGGGCGCACGCCGGGCCGCCTCGGCCATGCGGGCGAGGTCCACGTTCCTGCCCGAAAGGGCGATGAGCACGGGGAGCCGCAGCACCAGCGTGTCGGTCAGGTAGTAGGTGTCCAGGCGGTCGGAGAGGAGCAGGCCGGACTCCTGGGCCACCTGGGTGTTGAGGGTGAGGGTGAGGGCGAGGTCGACCTCCTTGGTGTAGTCGGCGAAGGCGGCGCTGCCGGTGGCGGCGGACCTCCCCAGAGCCAGGAGGGCCGGCCGCAGCCGGGTCCAGCCGGAGGCCGAGTGCAGGGAGGCGTCCCGGCCCAGACGGGTGGCGCCGACGTCCGCGACCGCGGCAGGCAGGGACGTACCCGCGCCCGGACGGCCCGTCACCGCTGCGGACTGGGCGTCGGACAGCGCGGAGACGAGCCGGGTCAGCGCCATCGTGTACTGGAGTCACTGACGCTGTCTCTGGATGCCGGACAGGTCGGAGGACGCGCGGTCCCAGCGGGCGGCGCCCGGCACGAGCAGTGCCGCCAGGACGGCGAGGAAGATGTACGCCGGAAGGACCGCGGCAGTGAAACGGGATCTTATGGCGTTTCGTGCCATGGTCTCTGCACTCATTTTCTTTCTGAGGGCCCCGCGCGAGAGGGGATGATTCCCCACCTGTTCCTCTGCGGGCTGCGGCTGTTTCCGGCCGTGGCTCGGCCCGGGCCTGGGGGCACCGGGGGGACAGGACGGGAGCACGGTCCGCGTCGGGCCTCCGCCGCCGGGGAGGCGTCGGGGAAAAGCGAGCCGGACCCCGGTGGCGGCATGCCGCAGCAGCAGGCGAAGTCCGGCCGGACGCGGAAGACAGTCGAACTGTGAACTACCGAAACTCGATGACCAATGCAGGCATCCGCTCTCCCGACGGAGTTCACGCAGAGTTCTTGGCGGCTTTCCGGGTGCGTCGCGTGCGCCCGGACGTGCGCGGGGCGGCCCGGACCGGTCTCGCGCCCTCCGGGGGCCGGGCAACCCCTGTCCCCGGCTCTCCGGAGCTGCACCGGGACATCCCGCAGCGGGTGGGAGGACGCGCGAGCCGGCCGGGGACCCGCTGCGGAGGATGATCAAGCTTGCCGAGGCCCCTTGTCAACGCGGCTGCGCGGAGCACCTCGTCACGGCCCGCCGGGCCCTCCCACGGGGGGCCGGGCCCCCTCCGTGACCGGTCCCGCGGTGTCCGGGCCGGCCGGCGGGGCGCGATCCCGGGGCTGCGGCCGGGACGCCCTGCGGCTCGCCGGCCTGCACGAAAGTGCAGAACCGCTACCCGAAGAACAAGGAGCCGGAGGAGCCGGGGTTGCGCGCCCGGGGCCGTTCCTATGATGTGACCTCAGCAGCGACGCGCAGGAAAGAGAAGACCGTTGAGCAACGTGGTCGTGAGGCGCTCACCGCGTGCCGAGGGCCCTCCGATGCCGGACGGCCAGGTCGAACTCGCCGAGCCCCCCGTCCTCGGGGAGCCGGCCTCCGCCGACTTCGGCTCGGTCATGACCTATCTGCCCATGGGCCTCGGCAGCGGCACGATGGCGCTGATGTACTCCGTCGGCGGGAACGCGACGACCTACATGATGTCCGGGGCGATGGGCCTGGCCATGGCCAGTATGAGCGTCACCCAGATCGGCCGTTCCGGTGCCGAGCGCAAGCGGCGGATGCGCGCCGAACGGCGCGACTACCTGCGCTACCTCGCACAGAGGCGCCGGCAGGCCCGGCAGGCGGCGGTCGCGCAGCGGAGCGCCCTGCTGTGGGACAACCCCGCCCCGCAGGACCTGTGGGCCATGGCGCTCGGACCCCGCGTCTGGGAGCGGCGCCCCGGCCACGAGGACTTCGCCCGGGTCCGGGTGGGCCTGGGCACCCGGCGCTCCGCCCTGGAGTTCCTGCCGCCGCAGACGAAGCCGGTGGAGGACCTGGAGCCGTTGTCGGCGATCTCGCTCCGCCGGTTCACCCGCACCCACCAGAGCGTGCCGTGGCTCCCCGTGCCCGTGGCGCTGCGGCAGTTCGCACGGGTGGAGCTCGCCGGTGAGGGCGAGGGGGCGCTGTCCCTGCTGAGGTCGGTGATCGGCCAGCTGGCCGTCTTCCACTCCCCCGACGAGCTCCGGATCGCCGTGGTCGGCGACGCGGCGGCCCGGGCCCAGTGGGACTGGCTGAAGTGGCTGCCGCACAACGCCCATCCGGACCGGTCCGACAGCGCCGGCCCGGTCCGGCTGGCCGCAGGGGACCTGGACACGCTCGTGGAGCTGTTCGGCTCGGGGCTGGGCGACCGGCCGGACCACGACCCGGACCACCCGCCGAGCGTGGCGGAACCGTTCGTCGTGGTCCTGGCGCAGGGGGTGCGCCTCCCGGAGAACGCCCGTCTGCTCGGCCCGGGCCTGCGGAACGTCGTGCTGCTGGACGCGACCGGGGCCATGACCGGAGGCCCCGGCGTCCTGCGGATGACCGTCCGCGACGGCGGCGTGGAGTTCCCCTCGGGCAGCAGCACGGTCTCCGCGCGGGTGGACGCACTCAGCACGACGTCCGCGGAGGCGCTGGCACGGGTGCTCGCACCGATGCGCACCAGCGGCAGCGTCGACCTGATGGACCGTCCGCTGGAGACCGACTTCGACCTGACCACCCTGCTGGGCATCCGCAACCCGCGCACTTTCGACGTGGCGGCCAAGTGGCGCCCGCGCACGGCGCAGGACGCACGGCTGCGGGTGCCGATCGGGGTGACGGAGGACGGGGAGGTCGTCGAGATCGACCTCAAGGAGTCCGCGCAGGGGGGCATGGGGCCGCACGGCCTGCTGATCGGCGCCACCGGGTCCGGCAAGAGCGAACTGCTGCGCACCCTGGTGATGGGGCTGGCCGCCACGCACTCCTCCGAAGTGCTCAACATGGTCCTGGTGGACTTCAAGGGCGGCGCCACCTTCCTCCACATGGACCGCCTCCCGCACACCTCCGCCGTCATCACCAACCTCGCGGACGAACTGCACCTGGTGGACCGGATGCGGGACTCCATCAACGGCGAGATGATCCGCCGGCAGGAGCTGCTCCGGGCGTCCGGCCACTCCTCTCTGTTCGAGTACGAGAAGGCCCGCGCCGCCGGGGCCCCGCTGACCCCGCTCCCCTCGCTTCTGGTCATCGTCGACGAGTTCTCCGAGCTGCTCGCGAGCAAGCCCGAGTTCGTGGACCTCTTCGTGTCGATCGGACGGCTGGGGCGCAGCCTGGGCGTGCACCTGCTGCTGGCGTCCCAGCGGCTGGACGAGAGCCGTATCCACCGGGTCGAGGGGCACCTGTCGTACCGCATCGCCCTGCGCACCTTCTCCGCCATGGAGTCCCGCAGCGTCATCGGCGTCGCCGGCGCCCACGAGCTCCCCTCGGTGCCGGGCAACGGCTTCCTGAAGATCGACACCACCAACCTGGTGCGCTTCAAGGCCGCCTACGTCTCCGGGCCGGCGCCCGCCGCAGTGGCACAGCCCGAGGAGCCGGCACCGGAGGCGGAGACGGCGCAGGAGGTCACCGTCTTCGGACTGGACCAGCAGGGACCGGTGCGCTCGGACGACGAGGACGACGCCCTGGTGCCCGGCGCCGCGGCGGAGGCCGCCGAGCCCGCGCCGAGCGACGAGAGCCTGCTCGAGGTGCTGGTGGAGCGGCTGGAGGAGAGCGGTCCGCCCGCACGGCAGGTCTGGTTGCCACCGCTGACGTCCTCCCCCAGCCTGGACCAGCTGCTCCCCGGCATCGTGCCGGACCCGGTGCGGGGCATGACCACGGTCGGCCACCCGGCCCCGGGCGCGCTGCGGGTCCCCCTCGGCATGGTGGACCGGCCGTTCGAGCAGCTGCGCGAGCTGCTGGTGGCCGACCTGTCCGGCGCGGACGGGCACGTCGGCCTGGTGGGCGCCCCCCAGACCGGCAAGTCCACCCTGCTGCGCACGCTCATGCTGTCGCTGGCGCTGACCCACACGCCGGAGGAGGTCCAGTTCTACTGCCTGGACTTCGGCGGCGGCGGCCTGGTGTCCACCGCGGGCCTGCCGCACGTCGGCTCGGTGGCGACCAGGCTGGAGCGGGACAGGGTGCTGCGGACCGTCGAGGAGCTGTCGCAGCTGGTCGAGCAGCGCGAGCAGGCCTTCACCTCCCGGGGTCTGGAGTCCATGGCCGCCTACCGGGCCCTGCGGGCCTCCGGCGGGGTCGACGACCCGTACGGCGACGTGTTCCTGGTGGTCGACGGCTGGTTCACCCTGCGGCAGGAGTTCGAGGACCTGGAGTCGCGGGTCATGGACCTCGCCGCCCGCGGGCTGTCCTTCGGACTGCACGTGGTGGCGTCCGCCGTGCGGTGGTCGGAGATCCGCCCCCGGCTGCGCGACATGCTCGGCACCAAGCTCGAACTGCGCCTCGGCGACACGATGGAGTCCGAGGTCGGGTCCAAGGCGGCGGCCGGCGTCCCGCACCAGCCGGGCCGCGGCCTGACGAGCGCGGGGGCGCACTTCCTGTCCGCCCTGCCCCGGCTGGACGGCTCCTCGCAGACCGCGGACCTGACCCTCGCCACCAAGGCGGCCGTCGCCGAGGTCGACACCTTCTGGACCGGCGGGTCGGCGCCCGGCGTGCGGCTGCTGCCGACGAAGCTGTCGGCCGACCAGCTCCCCCCGGCCGAGGGCGACCTGCGCATGTGCCTGGGCTGGGACGAGCAGCGGCTCGCCCCGGTGTGGCACGACTTCGGCAGCACGCCGCACCTGATGGCCTTCGGCGACGGCGAGACGGGCAAGACCAACGCCCTGCGTCTGGCGATCCGCGCCATCACCTCCCGCTACCGGCCGGAGGAGGCGCGCATCCTGCTCGCCGACCCCGGTCGGCGCCTGCTCAAGGACGTGCCCGAGGAGTACCGGGTGGGCTACGTCGTGGACAGCGAGGGCCTGACCCGGCTCGCCGAGAGCGCCGCGGTGTCCGTCGGCAAGCGGCTGCCCGGCGCGGACGTCACCCCGGAGCAGCTGGAGAGGCGGGACTGGTGGCAGGGCCCGCTCCTGTTCGTCGTCGTCGACGACTACGACCTCTTCCCCGCCGCTCCCGGGGCGGGGTCGCCGATGGCGCCGCTGGTCCCGCTGCTGTCCCAGGGGCAGCACATCGGCATGCACCTGGTCCTCGCCCGGAGCACCTCCGGGGCGACGCGCGCCATGATGGACCCGCTGCTGCGCCGCCTGTGGGAGCTGGGCAACCCGGCCCTGCTGTTCTCCTACCCCAAGGAGGAGGGCAAGTTCATCGGGGAGGCCAGGCCGCGCACCCTCCCCACCGGCCGGGCGCAGCTCGTCACCCGGCGGTCCATCCGGCTCGTCCAGACCGGGCTGGTCACCCCGTAGCGCGGCGGCGGCCCCGCCGGACGGCGGCCCCGGCCGCCCGCGTGCGGTACCCACCCCCCCTTCCACCGTGCACCACAGGAGCACCATGACTACCTCCCCGCCCACGGTCCCCACGCCCGCACCCGAGGTGTGCCGGATCACCGTCGACGGGCCCGCCGGCCGGGCGGACGTGGCCGTTCCGGTGTCGACGCCGGTCTCCGCGCTCCTGCCGGTGCTGGTCCGCCACGTCACCGCCGGCGGGGCCGACGCGGGCACCCCCTGGGTGCTGCAGCGGCTGGGTGAGGACCCGCTGGACGCCGACGGGACGCCGGAGAGCCTGGGCCTGCGCCACGGCGACGTGCTGTACCTGCGGCCGGCGGAGGACCGGCTCGCCCCCCTCGAGTTCGACGACGTCGCCGACGGCGTGGCCCACGTGATCAGCGGCCTGTCCGACCGCTGGCGCCCCGAGCTGACGGGCCGGCTGGCGCTCTCGATGGCGTGCCTCGCGCTCGGGGCCCTGGCCGCCGCCGTGCTGGAGGCGGGTCCCGGCCCCCTCGCGGTGGCCGCCTGCGGAACGACCGCTCTGGTCCTGGCCTTCGCCTGCGTGGCGGGCGCACGGCTCGGAGCCGGCTCGGGCCCGGGCTCCGGCAGCCTGATCGCGGCCGGCGTGGGGGCGATGGTGTTCGCCGGACTCATGGGAGCCGCCCAGGAGCACGCCGCGGACGGCGGGTTCGCCCTCGGCGTCCCGACCGTGCCGGCCGCCGCCGGATACGTCGCCGTCACGGCGGGCACCCTGCTGGCCCTGGGACCGCTGCCGCTCGTCGTGCCGGCGACCGTCCTGGTGACCGCAGCCGCCTCGGTCCTCTGGGCGGCCCTGGAGGGCCTGGCGCACTGGGACGCGGCACGGGCCGGGTCGGTCGCGGTCGTCGCCCTGTTCGTCCTCGGGCACCTCGCACCGCGGCTGGCCCTGCGCATGGCCCGGCTCCGGGCACCGCAGCTGCCCCGCGACGCGGAGGAGCTGCAGCGCGACATCGAGCCGGCCACGGAGGAGCGGGTGAGCAGCGGCGTGTCCGCGGCCAACGCCTACCTCAACACCCTCAGCCTCGCCTCCGGGCCCGTGTACGCCGCGGCCCTCTGGTTCGTGGTGCACGAGGGCGGCTGGATCGGCTGGGTGCTCCCGCTGGTCCTCAGCGCGGCGCTCCTGCTGCGTGCGCGCGGGCTGACCGGCACGCTGCAGCGCGCCCCGCACCTCGTCGCCGGTGCGCTCGGGGTGGCCCTCGCGCTGGTGGTGCACGGGGCGCACGGCGGCACTGCGGCACGGACCGCGGTGCTCGCCGTCCTGCTGACCTCGTCCGTCCTGCTGCTCGTCGGGGCCTGGCGCCTGCCGACCGCCAGGCTGCTGCCCGTGTGGGGGCACACCGGCGACATCCTGGAGGTGGTCGCGGCGACGGTCCTGCTGCCGCTGGTCCTCCAGGAGCTGCACGTGTACGCCTACGTCCGCTCCCTCGCCGGATAGGGGCGGCGACGGTGCAGACCCGACGCGACCACGTCCACGCCTACCAGTTCGCCATGGGGCGGCTGGCGACCGCCCTCGTCGACGGGAGCCCCGGGCAGGGCGGGAGCCCGAACCGGCGCTCCTCCCTCGGCACCTTCCTCGGCGTCGCCATCGCGGTGCTGCTGTGCGCCGGCTTCGGCGTGTACGGCCTGGTGTCCCCGGGCGGGAACACCGCGTGGCGCAAGCCCGGCTCGATCATCGTGGAGAAGGAGACCGGCACCCGCTACCTCTACCTGGGCGACGAACTGCGCCCGGTCCGCAACTACGCCTCGGCGCTGCTGATCGAGGGGCCCCGCGCCACGGTGCGCACGGTGTCGCGCAACTCCCTGGCGGGCGTCCGCCACGGGTCGCCGGTGGGCATCCAGGGCGCCCCCGACGCGCTGCCGCAGGCCTCCGCCCTGCTCTCCGGGCCCTGGACCCGCTGCCTGCGCCCGGACCTCCCCGGCGGCCAGGCGGTGGACTTCGACCCGGCCCGCGGGACCACCCCCTTCCCGGCGGACCGGCAGGTGCTGCTGTCCGCGGCGGACGGCCGGCGCCAGCTGCTGTGGCACGGCAGGAGGTACCCGGTCGCCGACGACGGCGCGCTCATCGCGCTGGGGCTGGACACGCAGCGCACGGTGGCGGCACCGCAGGACTGGCTGTCGGCACTCCCCGACGGCGCGGCCCTGGCCGCCCCGTCCGTCCCCGAGGCCGGACGGCAGGCGGGACGCGTGGCCGGACACCCCGTCCGGGTGGGGCAGCTGTTCCGGACCGCCTCCTCCGGTACCGACCACTACTACGTGATGCGGGCCGACGGCCTGGAGGCGGTCAGCGCCACCGAGTCGGCGCTGCTGGCCGCCCGTCACGGAGCGGGGGCACCGGTGCAGGCCGACCCGGCCGACATCGCCGTCGCACCGGTCTCGGCGGACCGGGCGATGCTCGACGCGCTGCCCGACGTGCTCGGCACCCGGCCCCTCGACAGCGGCGCGGCGGTGTGCCTGCGGCAGGAGTCCCGGGGGCGCGCCCTGCGCAGCGAGCCGGTCGTCCGGACCGGCGGGGCCGCGGCCGGCGGCCGGCCGGTCCTGGTGCCCCCGGGCCGGGGTGTGCTCGCCGTCGACCAGTCGCAGGTCGGGCTGCGGGGCGTCTCGCCGCAGGCCTACCTTGTCGCCGAGGACGGAACGGCCTATCCGCTCGACGACCAGGCCGTGCAGACCCTCGGATACGACCGGTCGAGGGCGCTGCCGCTCCCGAAGGACGTGCTCGCCCTGCTGCCCAGGGGCCCCCTGCTCACGCAGGCCTCCGCAGTGGCGACCGTGCGGGAGGGTGGGGCGGCGTGAGGATCGCGCTGAGGCCCCCGCGGTTCTCCGGGCTCCCCCTGGAGCGCCGCGAGGTGGGCCACGCCCTCCTGGTCCACCCCCGGGGCGAGGTGGACGGACGCGCCGTCCTGTTCGCCCAGGGCCTGGCACGGGACCCGGAGGCCACCCTGGTGGTGGCCGACCTTCCGTCCGGCGCCCTGGACACGGGGTGGGAGCCGCTGGCCAGGGCGCTGGCGGACCTCCCGGGCAGCCTGCGCATCGTCTTCGGCCGCGGTGCGCCGGAGGAGACGCGCGACGCGGCCCAGCGGATCGCGGAGCGGCTCCGCCGCACGGTCCTGGCACCGGACGGCGCCGCACTGCCGACGGCCGGCGGCGGGCTGTTCGTCCCCGGCGACCGCGGATCGGGCTGGCTGAAATTCCGCCCCGGACGGGATCCCCAGCGCGACTCCCAGCGGTTCCCCAAGCCGCGCTGGGAGTTCTCCATCCCGGACCGGCCCTGGCAGAACGGCCCCGACGGCCTGGTCGAGCCGACGCCGAGCGGCGTCTGGGTGCGCGGCGCCTCCCGGGAGCCCGCCCCGGAGCACCGGCGGCACCTGGTGGAGACCCTCCCCTGCGACCCGGACGTGATCTCCGTGGTGCTGGGCAGTCCCGGCGGTCCGACGGTCAGCGTGGACGACGTGGTCCGCTTCTGGTCGACCGTGCTCCCCACCGCCCGGCACATGGTGCGGTTCATCCCCTACGGCCCGGTGGAGACCCTGGACGGCGTCGCCCTCGGGCAGCGGCTCGCGGACCGGCTGGACCACCAGGTGGCGGTGTGCGCCGGCATGCCGGTGGTCGTGGGTCCGGAGGACGGGGAGCCCGAGGTCCGGGGCCTGCGGGAGGACGGCACCCTCGGCTGGCGCACGTTCGTCGAGGGGCTGCTGTACGTCCCGGCCTTCGGCGGTGCCCCGACCCCGCCGGTCCCCATCGGGGCCCGGCTCCCGCTGGCCGGCGTCCCGGAGATCTCCGCGGGCGTCTACCGGTACGCGCCCGACGCGGTGCTGGAGGTCGTGCAGGGCGGCCTGTGGATGCGCCCGCCGGCGGACCCGCTCGACGGGGACGACGTCCGACGGGCACCGGCGGTCCTCGGACGTCCCTTCCTGGTGTTCGACCGCGGGACGCCGGGGATCGCGGAACGGATGCGCGCGCTGGCCGTGGACCTCCTGGCGCGGCTCGGCCCCGATGTCCGCTCCTTCTTCCGGCTCGCCCCCGCCGACGAGCTGACCCGTGCGGAGGCGGGGAGGCGCCACGAAGCGGCCCCGGCGGCCGGGCACGAGCCCCTGCCGGTGGCGGGGTTCCCGGCCGGGACCGTGGCGGGGTGCGCCGCCGGGGCCACGGCAGAACTCCCGACCGCGACCACGACGGGATTCCCCACCGAGGCCACGGCGGGAGAACCGTCGGCGCCCGTCCGACGGCTCTCGGCGCAGCCTTCGGCCCCCGCGGCCGCTTCGGCCCCTACTGCGCCACCGTCCGCGTACGCGTCCGCGTCAGCGTCCGGTCCGTTTCCCGGGCCCGAGGGCGCCGGCGCACCGCACCCGGCCCCACAGGAGGGGGAGGCCGTCGAGCCGGGTGCGGTGGCGCCCGCGTCCGCTCCGGGGTCGGACGCCGGGGCGGCGGAGTCCGTACGTGAGCCCCTGTCGACGGGGGTGCCGACGTTCCCGACGGCACAGCAGGTCCCTGCAGCGCCGACGCCCCCGGCGGCGGCCGGGACGCCCCCGCCCCTGGGTGCGGCACCGCGGGTCCGGCTGGAGTCCGGCCTGCCGGACGCCCCCGTGCCGCCCGTGGCGGCTGCGGTGGCCTCCGCGCCCCAGCCGTCCCGCCCCGCTCCCGTCCCGGAGGCGCCCGCCGCCGAGGGGCCTGCGACCGGGATGCCCACGACCGGAGGCCCCGTCCCCGGGGCGGCCGCAACCGGGATACCGTCCCCGGCCGAGCGGACGCCGGCGCCGCAGGCAGCCGTGCGCGTGCAGCCGGTTCCGCGTGCCGCCGCCCGGGCGCTGCCGCCGCAGCGCGGCATCGCCAAGGAGCGGGACTGGGTGCGCCGTACCTTCAGCGAGCAGTACAACGCGCTCGCGGGCTCGGTGTCCCGGGTGATGTCCGAGTCCCCCGGCCTGCGGGGTGAGTCGGGGGCGGACGCCGCCGACGCGCTCACCGACCTGGTCGCGGTGCGGCTCTACCTGTCGGGTGACCACCGCGGCGTGGACGCGGCGGTGCAGGGCGCGACCGCCGGCCCCCACGTCCCGCTGGCGCGCTGTGTGACGGCGGGCCTGCGCAGGCTCCCGTCCTACCGGGGGCCGTCGCTGCTCCGGGCGGACCTCGGCGAGGCCGGACGCGCCTGGTACCACGAGGGGCGGACCCTCACCGAATGGGCGTTCTGCACGGCGCGGACCGCGCCGCACGTCGGACCGCCGGACGGCGTGGACTTCCTCATCTGGTCGCTGACGGCCCGCAGGACCGACCTCCTCGAGCCGTCCGTGCCCGACCGGGTCCTCTTCCTGCCCGGCACGGGCTTCAAGGTGCTGAAGGTCCACTCCGGCGCACGGCACACCCTGCTCCTGCGCGAGCTGACCCCCGCGGAGGGGACCGAGGACGACGGCGGCCGCACACCGCGCGTCCCGCTCGACCAGATCGCCCTGAACAGCCTGGAGGAGACGATGAAAGCCGTGGAGCAGGCCGATGCGAGGTGGCAGGAGCGCGGCGCCCCGGACGCCGTCGTCGGTGCCCCGCCGGGGCTGATCACCGGACCCGGCGTGCCGGGCCCGGGCGCCGCCGCAGGTCGTGGCAGGTCCGCCGAGGGGGCGGCGCCGTGACGCGCCCGGTGATGGTGGTCTCCGCCGACCGCCGGGGCGCCTACCGCTCCATCTCCGACGCGCTGGCCGACGCCGCCGAGGGCGCGCTGATCACGGTGGCTCCCGGGCGGTACGACGAGAGCCTGCACCTGCGGCGTGCCGTGAGCCTCGTCGCGGAGGACGCCGGCGGCACCGTCCACATCCATTCGGCGTCCGGCAGCACCGTGGTCGTGGACGCCGAGGCCGTACAGCTGTCGGGCCTGGTGCTGTCCTGCGCCGACCCGGAGGCGCCGACGCTGGACGTGCGGCGCGGACAGGCGGCGCTCGACGGCTGCCGGATCTCCGGTGAGGCCTGGGCGGCCGTCCTGGCCTGGGGCGGGGGGACGCTGGCGGTCCGCGACTGCCAGGTGGCCAACCCCCGGGGCGCCGGCGTGGTGGTGACCTCGGACGGCGGCAACGTGCTGGAGCGCTCGCAGATCACCGAGGCCGGCTCCTCGGCGGTGGTCGTCGCGGAGGGCGGACGGCTCGAGGTGCGCGAGTGCCTCCTCGACCGGGCAGGCGGCAACGGCGTCTGCGTCAACGGGCGGGGCACCGCCACGGTGGAGTCCACCCGGATCAGCCGCAGCGCCAAGCCGGCGCTCGCCGTCGAGCAGGAGGGGCGGGCGTACGTCAGCGGGCTGTCGGTGGAGCGGAGCGCCACCCTGGACGCGTACCTCACCAGCAGCGGCGAGACGGTTCTGACCGACTGCTCCTTCACCGGCTCCGGCGGTCAGGCGGTCCACGTCTCCGGCGGCGCGGCACCGGTGCTGCGCGGTTGCGTCGTCACCTCGGCGGGACGGAGCGGCATCCAGGTCACCGAGGGGTCGCGGCTCGGGCTCGAGGGCTGCCGGGTCGAGGGGACCCCGCTCGGCCTCGCGGTGGAGGCGGGCAGCAGGGCCCAGTGCCGCGGCCTAACCGTGCGGAACGCACGCGAGGCCGCCGTCCTCGTCACCGGCGGGGCCGCCGCGGACGTGGAGCAGCTGACGGTCGGCGGGAGCTGCGGCGTCGCGGTCCGGGTGCTCGACGAGGCGGAGCTCGTCCTGCGGAGGGCCGAGATCCTGCTCGACGGCGGCAACGGCGTGGAGCTGGACCGGCGGAGCGGCGGCCGGCTCTCGGAGGTCCGCGTGCGCACCCCCGGCGGACCCGGGATCGCCCTGGTGGGCGGCTCCCGGGCCCTGCTGGAGTCGTCGACCGTGCAGGACTGCGGGGTCCTGGTCGGGGCGGACGCCGGACTGTCGGCGAACGACAGCGAGTTCAACGGCTCCGACACCGACGGCATCCGGGTGGCCGGCGGCGGATCGCTCACCGCGACCGGCTGCCGGGTGACCGGCGCACGCGGGCACGGGCTGAACATCCAGGCGTCCGCCCGCGCCGAGCTCGCCACCTGCACCGTCCTCGACAACGCCGGCGACGGGATCAGGTGCAACACCGACGAGTCGGTCCGCATCCACGACTGCGAGGTCTCGGACAACGGCGGGAAGGCCGTCCACCAGCTCAGGACCGGCGGCCGGCTGTCCGTGGAGCGGCTGCGCGAGGGGACCGGGGGCAGCGCCCGGACGGCCGCGGAGACCGACGACCCGGCGTCGGAGCGGGCGCAGGACCGGCACACCGGGACCGGCCCGCTGGCGGAACTGAACGCACTGGTCGGCCTCGAGAGCGTGAAGCGCGAGGTCACAGGCTTGATCAACGTCAACAAGATGACGCAGCGGCGCATGGAGATGGGGCTTCCCATGCCCCCCATGAGCCGGCACCTCGTCTTCGCCGGACCGCCCGGCACCGGCAAGACCACTGTCGCCAGGCTGTACGGAGCCGTCCTGGCCGAACTGGGCATCCTCAGCCAGGGCCACATCGTGGAGGTCGCCCGCGCCGACCTCGTCGCCCAGATCATCGGCGGCACCGCCATCAAGACGACCGAGGTGTTCAACCGGGCTCTCGGCGGCGTGCTGTTCATCGACGAGGCGTACACGCTGACCAACCAGTCGCGGGGCACCGGCCCCGACTTCGGTCAGGAGGCGGTCGAGACGCTGATGAAGCTCATGGAGGACCACCGCGACGAGATCGTGGTCATCGTCGCCGGGTACTCCGAGCAGATGGACCAGTTCCTGGCCTCGAACCCGGGCATGGCCTCCCGCTTCGCCCGCAGCGTGGAGTTCCCCAACTACAGCCCCGCCGAGCTCGTCACCATCGTGACCGGGCTCTGCGCCAAGCACTACTACGAGCTCTCCCCCGGGGCTCTGGACGCGCTCTCCCGCTACTTCGAGCAGGTCCGCAAGGGCCCGACGTTCGGCAACGGCCGCGTGGCGCGCCAGGTCTTCGAGACGATGATCAGCAATCAGGCCTCCCGGCTGGCCGTGGACCCGCCCGGGAGCAACGAGGAGCTGAGCACCCTCACGGCGGACGACGTCGGCGTCCCCACCGAACAGGAACCCGCGCCGGCGGTTGAGGAGGAGGGTCGGGAAACAGGTCCGGATCCGGGTACGGGGGCAGCTCCGGAGGCAGGTCCGGAGGCAGCTCCGGACGAGGAGCGGCGGGCGGACAGCCCGGGTGTCCGTCGGCTCGCCGGCCTGGTCGGCCTCGACGCCGTCAAGGAGCCGCTGCGCACGCGCCTGGACGGACTGGTACGGCTGCACCGGCACGGCGAGGTGCCGGCGAGATCGGCGAACGTTGTGTTCGAAGGGGAGCCCGGCAGCGGACGGCGCGCCGTCGCTGGGCTGTACGCGCGGTGCCTGGCCGAACTCGGCCTCCTCCCCACGGGCGCCGTCCACCAGCTGGCCCTGTCCGCCGTCCCGGCGCAGTGGGACGGGCAGCCCGGCGACCACCTGGCCGCGGTCTTCGAGGAGGCCGCCGGCGGGGTGCTCGTGGCCGAGGCCGACCCGGAGTTCGCGCAGCGCCCCGGGGACGAGCGGACCGCGGTGCTCGGGGCGTTGACGGAGGCCGCCGCCGCGGCCCACGGCCCGGTGCTGGTTCTGAGCGGCAGTCCGCCGCACCTGGAAGACCTCGTCCGCGAACAGGCAGGTCTGGCGGAGGTGTTCGCCGAGTACATCCGATTCCCCGCCTATGCTTCCTCCGAAATGGCCGAGTTGACTTGTCGTCGCCTTGCCGCACTCGGCCACCGTGTGGACGACGGGGTGGGACCCGCCCTGGCGGCGTTCTTCGAGACCGCGCCCGCCGCGGGCGGCGCCCACCGCGCGCACAGGCTCGCCACGATCATCAGCGTCCGGGCGCGCTCCCGGGCCATCACGCCTGCGGAGCTGCCCCGGCCCGTGGCAGGCCCGGCCGGGCCGAGCAGGGCGGAGGCGCGGTCGACCGCAGCCGGAAGAGGCGAGGCGTCCTCCTCGGCGCCCCGGCAGCACGCCCCCCCCTCGCTGGTGCACTCGTGAGACCCGTGCGGCAGACGCTGCGGGTCCTTCCTCGCGGTTCCCCGCTCCCGCGGCCCGGAGTGCCCCGTGCCGACGTCCCGGCAGGGGAGCCATAGGGGCAGAACCACAGGGACATCGAGGCAGAGGACGGACCTGGCGTTCCTGCTCCGCAGGGTCCGCCGCCACGATGAGAAGCAGACCCACCTGCAATCACCGGCACGCTCCGGCGATTCACGGAAGGACGCATCATGAGCAGTGCGAATACGCAGGTCGACCTCGCCGGCCTGGGGGGGGCCACTCAGGACTTCGAGAACGCGCACGCCGAGATCGTGCGGACGTCGACGCAGATGACGAGCCAGATCCAGGCCCTCAGAAGCATCTGGACGGGAGATGCCTCGTCCATCTACCTGTCGGCGATGGAGAAGTGGTGCGAGTCCTTCAACGCCATCGCCGCGGACCTGGAGAGCCTGACGGGGAACGTAAACCAGACCAAGGCCCTGTACAGCCGCGTCCACTCCAACACCGAGGATGCGGCCCAGGCGGTCATGCAGACCATGGCGGCGACCCCCACGATCCCCAGGATTCCCGCCCTCCCGGGTTTCTGAGCGCGACGCACCCGCACGACCGGACCAGCCATCAAGGAGAGCGGATATGGCAACCTATTCTGTCGTCATGAACTCCGTCGAGCACGTGGTCGGCGAGATGGACGCCATCACGAAGCTGCTGAAGCAGACCCTGACGCAGCTCGACGAGAGCGCCAGGGCGCACCTCGCCGAATGGGACGCGGCGACCAAGGACGCCTACGCGGTCGCCAAGAACGACTGGGACACGAGGGCCGAGGAGATGAGGCAGCTCGCGCTCATCGCCCACCGCGCACTGGGCGAGATCAACGATGCCTACTCCGCGGGCGAGCGCGCGGGAACCGCGCTCTGGAACTCGTAAGCCATGGGCAGGACCAGGCCCGGATCGGACTCGGCAGAGCCGACAGAGTCGACAGGGCCGGCAGGGTCGGGTAATGGACAGCCGACACCCGGTCAATGGGATGGCGGAACCGACGCACACGGCGGGAAGGGAAGTCTCAGCACCAACGACCCCTTCAATCCGCCGTCGGTACCCGGGTCGTCGTCGACCGGGTCCGGCACCACGTCGGTGAGCACTCCGTCGATGGACCTGTTCGCGAGCAACATCCATACGCTGATCAAGCCGGTGAGCGATGCCCGGGAAGCGCTCGCGAACGTCGCCATCGCCCCCGGAGCCTTCTACCACGGCCATCAGATGCTCGTGAAAGTGACCGGCCCCAACGGCGACTCGGGAGCCAAGCACGACTTCACAATGGCGCTCGAGGAGCTCGAAAAGGGACTGACCGAGCTGCATGCAGGCATACAGAAGCTCAGCCAGAAGTACAAGACGCTTGCGGAAGCCAATGACATGAAGGCGAAAGACCTCGACGACGCCATGTACTCGTCGGCCGGCCACTTCGGGCATCTGGTGCCGGGGGGCACAGGATCAGGCGGGAGCTCGGGCGGGAGCTCGGGGAGCAGCTCCGACGGAAACTCGGGCGGGAACTCGGGCGGAAACTCCGGCGGGAACTCCGGCGGGAACTCCGGCGGGAACTCGGGCGGGAACTCCGGCGGCGGGTCCGGCAACAAGTCCGACAAGAAATAGGAGCAGGAGACCTCTCCTGGCGCCGCCGACTCCACAGCTGTCGGCCACCCCTTCGCAGGGGTGGCCGACTTCCCTCTTCTGAGCTTCGCAGGCTTTCCCATGCAGGCGCGGAGCCCGATCCAACCGTGTCCAGTGGCCAAGGGCCGGCCAGAAAAGCGTGAACGACATGCCGAAAAATCAGGAACACACCGGATTCAACGAGGGAGAAAACGGCGGGCTCTTCGGCGATCCCACCTACGGAAACTTCTCCGTCTCGGACTACGACACCTGGGACTGGAAGCAGATCAGGGCCGCCATCGTCGGCATGGCAGCAGGCGACATGTCCAAGGGGGAGAACGCGACGAGGGCGCTGGGGGTCGCCAATCCCCAGTCCCTGCAGGAGGCCGCAAACGCCTTCTACAAGGTGCAGCAGACCCTGGAGGTGGTCGCCAAGAGCCTGGAGGAGCAGGCGAAGGCCCTCGCAGGCGAGAACGGCCCCTGGAAGGGCGAGGCCGCGGAGTCCTTCGCCAACATGGCCACCACCTTCTCCCGGCAGGTCCAGGCGAACGCCGACGCCCTTTCCGGCGGATCCACCAAGCTGAACTCCGTTCCCCAGCAGCTCGCGGACAACGCGTCGAGCCTGAGCAGGGCACAGAGCCTGATCGTACAGATCGACCAGCACTACGCCGCATGGGCTCTCAAGAACGGGGCGTCGACGGGAGCGGACGGCCTCGTCACGATCAGCAAAAAGCCCCAGATCGTGGAAATGATGACCAGGGACATGAGAGCGGTCCTCAAGAGCCTGGCGCATGAGTACCAGGTCACGATCGACTCCGTCGTCGCACCGCCGCCCATCCCGCCGCCGAACAGGAACTCGCCGGGCGGGGACGGGAACAACGACAAGAACGGCATCAACGGCCTCGGCAACAACACCGATCTGGGCGGATCCGGCGGCAAGGGCAACGACGGGCCTCCGCCTCCCTTCTCGAACAACCTGTCCACCGGCGGCGGGGGCGGCGACCTGGGAGGCGCGGGGAGCCCCCCGCCCTTCCCCAAGAGTCTCTCCACCAAGGGCGACGGCATCGGTGCGGACGGCGGCCTCGGCGGGGGCGACGGGATCGGCGGGCTCGGCGGATCGGGGGCCCCGCCGCCCTTCCCGGGCGACCTGTCCACCGGGGCCGGGGCCGGGGGCGACGGGATCGGTGGCGGATCGCTGGATCCCGGCGCGTTGGACTCCGCGCTGAACCCGGACTCCTCCGGACTGGGGGGTCCACCGCCCTATACGGGGAGCACGGACACCGGTGGCGATACCGGCGTGCTTCCCCCTGGCCTGGGAGGCCCTCTCGGCTTTTCCGGAGGAACCGGCACGTCCGGGTCCGGGAGCCTTTCCGACGCAGGCAACCTCCTGTCGACCGATCCGTCCGCCTGGGGCGAGGCGGGGTCCCCTCTGCCCTTCGGCGGCGGGGCCGATGTGGGAGCCGCCGGAGCCGGGCTGTCGACCGGCGAGGCCGCGGGCTTCCCGGGGGACCTGTCCACGGAGTCCGGGCTCCCCTCGTCGTTCGGCTCGTCCGGGCTGGCCGGCGAGGGGGGCGCCACGTCCCTCGGCGGCATGCCCTACCTGCCCGGCATGGGCGGCATGGGCGGCGCGGCCGCGGGCGGCGCCCAGGCCGGCGAGCGCCCCGACGCCTCCGGACTCCTGGAGTCGAGCACCGAACCCTGGACCGGCGGGGTCGGCGTGGGGGACGAAGCAGGATCCGCCGTCACGGCCCCCCACGGCGGGGAGGGTCTGGACCTGGGGACACCGGCGCAGTCCGTCCTCGCCCCCGGCGAGGAGTCCGCCACCGGCGTCACGGCAGCAGGCGCGCCCCTCGGCGGCATGCCCTACCTGCCCGGCATGGGCGGCATGGGCGGCGCGGCCGCGGGCGGCGCCCAGGCCGGCGAGCGCCCCGACGCCTCCGGACTCCTGGAGCCGAGCACCGAACCCTGGACCGACGAAAGCGAGACGGACGTCCACGAGGGAGAGGAGGCGCTCACCTCCGCGGCAGCCTCGGGGGGCGCTGGACTCCTCTTCGCCCCCCTGGCAGGCGGACTCGCGGGCCCCGTGGGCGGTCCGGGTGCGACCGCGGCGTCCCGCGGGCCGCAGCCGAGCGGGGAGCGCGCAGGGCACAGCCGGGAGAGCGTGCCTCCTGGCCGGGAGGGACCGCCGGGCCCCGGACTCCCCTGGCCGACCGGCACGTCCGCCGCTGCGGCGGGCGCCCCTGGGCCGGCGGCCTCGGCGGACGGCGGACCGGCGTCACGGCACACGGACGGCCGAACCGACGCGGCGCCCGGCGGGGCGGACGGTGCGGCGGTGCTCCCACGCACGGCCGGGGGTGCGGTCGCGTCCGCCGGCCCGTCCGGTCCGGAAGGGGCCGGCAGCGGCAGGGACGGGGCAGCCTCCTCGGGCGGGTCGGCGGAGGCCCGTGGGGCCGCCGCACGCACCGCGCCGGATCCGTTCGCCGAGGACGACCAGGAGGACACCTCCGCCTGGGACGACGCCGGGTCGTCGTTCGTACCCCTGCTGTGGCGGATCCCCGTCGAGGAGGACCGCGCCGTCCGCACGGCGGGAGCCTCGTCGGACCCGGCCGGCGCCTGGGCCGACGAGGCGTCCGCTGCGCGGACGGCGGCCGCAGGACGTCCCGGTGGCCCCGACCCGGACCACGTCGGACTCACCGCCTGGAGACCGAACCGATCGGCCGCCTCCGAGGCCGGCGTATGGCCTGGCGGGGGTTACCCCGGATTGATGTGCGGGGACGCCGACGAGCTCCCCGACGAGGAAGAGGAGCAGGAGGACGAAGCGGCGTCCGGCGCGGAGAAGGCAGAGGAGGAACGGAAGGGCAGAGGCATCGCCGACCTGCTCGTCCAGGACGGCAGCACCTGGGGAACGGCTCCGGAGAGCCATTTCTGACGGCTGCTCGGCAGCACATCGGGCAGAAGGCGTGCACATAAGTCACCACTCGATCCCCAGGGCTTCTGCCTGACGGACCGCATGTGTTGAATGATCGCCTCCTGATCGCATCCGCAGGCCCAGGACGCCCTGTGGCCGGGGCCTGCGGATGCTCCGGGTGTCCAGGGAGGATCCACATGTCGATGTCCTACGACCAAGAGGTCGAGGAACTGCTCGCGCAGTACCGCACGGAGCGGGAGCAGGCCCTTGAGAACCGGCGCCGGATCAACGAGACCACCGCCACGGTGGCCGCACCGAGGCAGACCGTGAAGGTCACGGTCAACGCGCAGGGCGACGTCAGCGCGATCGAGTTCCCTACAGGTGCCTACCGCCGGATGGCGCCCAAGGAGCTGGCGGAAGCACTGCTGGGCGCCATCAAGCAGGCGCGTGCCAAGGCCATCGAGGAGGTGCACCAGATGCTGTCGGACCGGCTGCCGGCCGGAGTCAGCATCCCCGACCTCCTGAGGGGGCAGGTGGACTCCTCCGCCCTCCTGCCGGAGACACCCGGGATGCCCGACCGCGTCAGGGAGTACCTCGCGCGCGGCCGCCCCAGCGGCTGAGCGTCCCCGACCGGACAGGTTTCCCCGCAGACCCGGCCCTGTGGTCCTGACGACCGTCATGACGCAGCCGGCGGCCCCGCAACGCCCAGGAGATTCCGATGAGTGACAGGTTCTCGGTCGACACCGAAGGCCTTGCCAAGGCCATCGAAGGTGTCGAGCAGGTCGCATCGGACGTCAGAGGGGTCGGGGCGGAACTCACCTCGGCGCTGGACGCACTCGGTCCCTGCTGGGGCGACGACGCCGGCGGCAAGCTGTTCCTGGAGCAGTACGAACACCCCCGGGACCAGGTCCTGGAGGCTCTGCGGAACTTCGCCGACATCCTGCTGAGCACCGCTGAAGGCATCAACACCATGGCGAAGCGGTACACCCGGCTGGAGCAGGAGAACGCCGACTCCCTCGCCGACCTCTCGAAGGGGAAAGACGGGGAGCAGTCCACGACGACAGTCATCCGCTACATCGACGGCCCGGGTTCCTCCGGCACGGACAAGGGTTCGTCGAACGGGAGCGGCGCGGGGGCTCACAACAACCAGACCACGTCGAAGAACACGGGCACCCCAGGCGTTCGCACCCTCGTCCCGGGGCCACCCTCCGGCGACACCGGGGTCCCCTCCGACAGCGGCAGCGCACCCCTCACCAGCACTCCCGGCCACGCCACCACCGGCACCGGCACCGGCACTCCGGACATCCTCGGCGGCACGCCCGTCACCGCAGGCACCCTGTCGACCACCACCACCGGCAGCACCCCCGCCACCCCGGGCGCGCCCACAACCAGCCACACCACCCTCGGCGGCACACCCCCCACGACAGGCAACCCGTCGACCACCACCACCGGCAGCACCCCCGCCACCCCGGGCGCGCCCACAACCAGCCACACCACCCTCGGCGGCACACCCCCCACGACAGGCAACCCGTCGACCACCACCACCGGCAGCACGCCCGCCACCCCCGGCCGCACCACCACCGGCGCCACCCCCGCCACCCCCGGCCGCTCGAACCGCCCCATCAGCAAGGATGCCCAGACCGCCGAGGAGACCCCGGCCACCGAAGGCCTCCCCCTCCTCCCCCGAACCGCAGTTCCCGCCCCCTCCGTCGGCGGCACCCCCACCACCACCGGACACCCGAACCGACCCACCACCGCAGCCGAACCCGCACAACGCCGGACCAGCAAGGACGCCCAGACCGCTGAGGACGCCCAGACCGCTGAGGACGTCCAGACCGCCGAGGACGTCCAGACCGCCGAGGAGACCCCGGCCACCGAAGGCCTCCCCCTCCTCTCCCGAACCGCAGTTCCCGCCCCCTCCGTCGGCGGCACCCCCACCACCACCGGACACCCGAACCGACCCACCACCGCAGCCGAACCCGCACAACGCCGGACCAGCAAGGACGCCCAGACCACGAAAAACGCCCAGACCACCGAGGAGGAACTGGTGGAGAGCCATCCGCTGGGTGCTGGTGGCGAAGGGTCGTTGGTCGTGGTGTCCCCCGGGGTGGAGTCCGTGGCCGGCGTGGTGCCGGGCGATGGCGGTGCGGTGGCGTCCGGGGACGAGGAAGAGGTCCGGGCGTGAGCATCCAGATGCCGCCGGAGCTGTCATGGGTGGCGCACCTGGCTGTGGGCCAGGGATGGCCCCAGGGCGACGAGGACCGGCTGCAGTCGCTGAACGAGGTCTGGCAGGGCGCCGCGCGGGACCTGGTGCGGATCAGCAGCCAGCTGGGGTCCGCCGGCGGCGCGGTGCTGGAGAACGTCGGCGGCCAGGTGGCCGAGGAGTTCCGCACGTTCATGGAGCAGCTGCAGGGCAGCCTGCCCGACCTGGCCGACGCCTCCCGGTCGCTGGGCGACCTGGCGCGGGAGAACGCCGTGCAGGTCGAGTACGCCAAGCTCATGATCCTCTTCCAGCTGCTGTGGCTGGCCGCCGAGATCGCCATGTGGATCTACTACGCGCCGGAGGTGGTCCCGGCGCTGGTGGCCTCCGCGCGGGCGGCGGTGAAGATGATCCTGCGGCACATGATGACCGGCATCGCGCTGGGGACCGCGATGATGGTGCTGCCGGACGCCCTGATCCAGGCCTACCAGATATGGATCAAGAAGGACCGCACCAAGTGGAGCGTGGAGAGCACGGTCCAGACGGTCAAGTCCGGCGCGGTCTCCGGCGCGATCGGCGGGCTGGTGTTCGGGGCGGGCGCGGCGCGGTTCCCCAAGTTCTCCGGGTCGCTGGGGGGCAAGTTCGTGCTCGGCGCAGCGGTGGGCGGCGCCTCGTACCTGGCGCTGGCCGGTGACCTCAACGACACCTGGGGCGTGGCCGGGTCGTTCACCGCCGGCATGGCCGGCAGCCTGTCCGGCGGGGGGAACAAGCGCCGCTTCGGCGGCGGGGCCAAGGACGAGGCCGGGGTCAAGGTCCCCACCCCCCACCTGCCGGACGCGCTGAACGTGCACCTGCCCGGCGACCCGCCCGCCCCCTCCTCCCCCTCCGGCCGACCCGACGCCACCACCACCAGCACCACCGGCGGCGGCACCACTGGCGGGACCGGCGGGACCGGCGGCGGGACGGACACCGGCACCGGCGGGACCGGCGGCGGTGGGGAGGTCCTCCTCGTCACACACACCCCGGACGGCCCCCACGACGGCACCGACACAGCCACGCAGACCACCACCGCCGGAACCGAAACCGGCACCGGCGCCGGGGAGGCCCCTGCCGCCGCCCAGCCCGGTGGCGGGACGGGCACCGCCGCCGGGACCCGGACCACCGGCGACGGCACCGGCGGCGGGAGCCTCCACACCCCGCACACCACCAGGACATCGGACATCACCGGCAGCACGGCCGCCCGGCCGGACATCATCACGGATACGGCCACGGGCCCCGGGCAGGCCGCGCCCTCCGCCGCCCCCGCCCCCCAGGACCACCGCCCCACCCCCGCAACGACCCAGACCCCCGCCCCCGCACGTGGCACCGTCGCCCGTACCACCGCCCCTGGCCTCCCCGGCTTCACCACCCACTTCACCCCCCACCCCGACACCGCCCCCGCCCCCGCCCCCCGCACCGAGGCGGCCCCCGCCCCTACCCCCGCACACGCGGCCCCCGCCCCCCGCACCGAGGCGGCCCCCGCCCCCGCGCCGAACGGCCCCCGCCCCGCCACCACGACACCGGAAACCCCCGCCCTCAGCGGACCCCGCACCACCACAGACGCACCCCGCACCACAACCACCACCGACCCCGCCCCCACCCGCGACACCACCCCCCCCCGGAACACGACCCCCGTCCCGCGCACCGCCAGCACGGCCACCACCCCCCACCACGACACCCGCCCCGCCAGGCCCGCCGACACCACCACAGGCCCCAACACCGCCCCACGCCCCCAGGACCCGCCCGCCCGTCAGCGCCCGGGCACCGACCCCGATTCCGGCATCGACGACTCGCCACCCCTGACCCATCCCGACCAGACCCGCACCGCCCCCAGCACCGAAGACCTCCTCACCCACCTGACCACCCTCCTGGGCCCCGACCCGGACAGCGGCAGCGGCCACCTGCCCCTGCCGGACGCCACCTCAGGACCGTCTTCGACCGGCCTCGGCGACGGGCTCCACGCCACAGTTCACCTCGGGCCCCAGAGGGGTGCGGAAGCGTGGGACGGGTCCCGCCCGGCCACCGCCGGCGGCGATGCGCGCGCCGACGGGCCGCCGCCCGCGGCCGCACGGGACACCACGCCGCCGGATCCCGGGATGGGCGTGCTGCTCGACTCCGGGGAAAGCAACCCTTCTCCTTTGATGTCGATTGCGCCGACAGGGCGCGACTACGCCCCGGCGGCCGGCGGTGAGGAGTGGTCCTCGCCGCACACCGGGGACGACTCCGGATCCTCCGATACCGCCGGCACGGCCGACGGTGGCCATCGGGAGCGGTTCTCGATCGACCCGGGCGACGGCCCCCACGCCACAGTTCACCTCGGGCCCCAGACGGGTGCGGAAGCGTGGGACGGGTCCCGCCCGGCCACCGCCGCCCCCGGCCCCGGCCCCGAGGACCCCGGCGCCCGCCCGGATGCCGGCGTCCACCGGCCCCCGCACGATGCCGCACCGGCAGCGGACGAGGAGGGCGCGGGCCTCGGCCGCGGCCCCGCCTCGCCGTCCGCACAGCCCGAACAGCCCGAGGGTCACGGGCCGCGGGCGCAGGACGAGTCGGGCGGGCGGAGGGAGCGGTACCAGCAGTACATCCAGCAGCGGGATGCCGCCTACCACGAGCGGCTGTTCACCGAGGAGGGCTTCCAGCGGGCCGCGGGCGACATCGCGCAGGAGGTCGCCGCCCAGGTGACGAGGTCCGCCGACGGCGACCTGTTCGCCCGGCGCGACCCGGACCGTCTCCGGGCGATCCGCGAGCGGGCCGAGGAGGACTATCGCGCCGAGCTGCGCGACGCCTACCAGGCCCTGGCCCGCGACGCCGGACCTGCGGGAGTGCCCCCCGAGCAGTGGCACACCGCCCGCGCACAGGTCCGCGGGCAGCTGGAGCGCATCGTCGAGCAGGCCTTCCAGCTCGACCGGCACCTGGAGGTGTTCAAGGCCGACTTCGAGCAGGCCCTGACCGAGTTCCGCGCCACCGACCTGTTCGAGGGCCGCTACCTGCCCGCCGAAGAGGACCCGGCGCCCGTGCGGGAGGAGGACCCCGACCTCCTTGACCAGGAGCTGCTCGCCCCGGACCCCCTCTCCCAGGAGCTGCTGCGCGAGGACCTGCTGAAGGAGGCCGAGCGCACCGACCCCCCCGCCACCGTGCGCGAGGTCAGGGTGCGGATGCAGCTGAAGTACCTGCGGGCGGTCGACGAGGCCTTCCACGACCCCACGCCCGGCGCCGCCGCCGCCCGCGGCACCCGCCTGGACGCACACCTCACCCGGCTGCGCGGCGAGCTGCGCGAGGAGATCACCCGGCTCAGCGACCGCGAACGGCACGTCGAGCACGCCACCCGCGTCTTCGAGGAGTGCCGGGAGGACTGGCAGGAGGACGCAGCGGCAGGCGGCCACCTCGGCGAGGAGGCCGCCGCGCGAACGCTGAAGGACTTCCAGCAGCAGCTGCGCGCCGCCCACGCGGCCCTGCACGCCGCCGAACAGGACGGCCGCTGGCCCGAGCACTTCGCGCGCGTGACCGGCGAGGACTCCCTGCGCGAGCGCTTGGAGTACGCCCAGGTCCGCGAGAAGCGGCTGGCAGACGCCCGCCGTCTGCTGCAGGAGGGCACCACCCGGTTCGAGGACGACCTCGCCAACGGCGCCGAGCTGGGACCGGCCGGACACGAACGGCTCACCACCGCGTGGGAGAAGGAGGTGGAACGGGCGCACGACGCGGACTGGTTCGGCCACCGGGCCCGGCACGACTTCCGGGTCCCGGACCCCGACCCGTCCACCACCACTCCCGACGCCGCCGCCCCCGCCTCCGACGCCGCCGCGCCCGCGCCGCCCGCCCGCCCCTGGGCGCAGGGCCTGGAGCGGCTGAAGGCCACCCTCGAAGCGCGCATCGCGCACGAGGCGGACCTGCAGCGGACCCTGCACAGAACGGCACGCGAGTTCACCGAGATCCTCGGACACCCCGACAGCCCCGCCCACCACTACGTGGTGGAACAGGCGGCCGTCACACGCATCGGCCGGGACTTCCGCGAGGAGACGATCACCCGCTACGACGAGCTGTGGGCCCCGGTAGAGCAGGACACCGCCGCCTGGCTCGCACACGAGCGCCACCACGAGAACGCCTTCCACCAGACGGTCACCTCCGCCCGCACCGCGCCCCTGCGCACGGGCACTGCGGACCCGAAAGGCTCCGGTGCCACCGCCGAGCTCTCACCCGGCACCACCCACGAGCCCTCCCCCGGCGCCGCGCGCCCCGCGGAGCACGCACCGCACCAGACCGGCGCCGGACGGCCCGCGCCTGCGGGACCGGCCGAGGCCACCGCCCCACGGCCCGCGGACTCCGCTCCCCATCAGGCCCAGGTCCAGGTGCAGGCGCAGATCAGCCCGGAGCGCGACGCCGCCGCCACCTCCGCCATGCATGCGCACCCTCCCCGGACGCAAACCCGCGGCCGTGCAACCCGGGCCGAGGCACGCCACGCGGACCCCGCGCCCCAGGCGCCGCGGGAGACCGAGGACGCCGCCCCGCACACCCCGCCCCACCACCAGGCCCAGGTTCAGGCGCAGCATGAGCAGGGGTCCGAGCGCCGGGACGTGGCCACCGACGCCCGCCGGATGCTGTGGAGGAGGCAGGGCCACACCTTCCTGCCCGGCGAGGTCGAGCACGTCCTGCAGGAGTCGGCGGGAGAACACTCCGCCTTCGCGGACTTGCCGCAGGAGCAGCAGGTCCTCCACCTCGCCGCCCGGCTGGCGCGTTCCCGCGAGGAGCTGGACCGCGCCGTCTTCCGGACGCTGCTGCGACACGGACACGGCGACCCGGTCACGGACCACGAGCTGCAGCGTCTGCGCGGCAGCCTGACGCAAGAGTTCGGGGACTCCTTCCAGCGGCTGCCCGTCGAGGTGCAGGCCCGCGGCGTCGCGGCACAGATGCTGGAGGAGAAGGCCGTGCTCGGCGCCGTCACGGAGCGCAGCGGGCCGACCAGTCCCCCCCAGGCCGCGCTCGTGGACCTCGTCCGGCACGGTCTGACACAGGAGTACGGCCGGCGGTTCCGGCACCTGGAGCCTCAGGTGCGGATCGACATGATCGCCGAGCGCGTGGTCGGGCGGATGCGGGAGGCCGACCGGGTCGTGGACTGGATGCGGACGCACGCGGGACCGCAGATCACCCACGACGAGGCGTTCCGGGCCGGCGAGGAGCTGGCACAACGCCACGGCCGGCAGTTCGGGGAGCTGGACCCCGCCTCGCGCGTCGAGGCGGTCGCCGCGCAGCTCATCCGGCAGCAGCCCACCAGGTTCCAGGACCACGGCCACCTCGTGGACCACGTCGACGTGGACCGGATGATCGCCGCAGCACGTCCCGGGTCCACCGTGCAGGCCGCCGACGCGGACACGCTCGGCGACTCCCCCGAGGAAGCCCCGTCGTCGCTCGACGGGCCCGGGCAGTCACTCCTGCACCACGAGGTCGCGACCGAGCCGACGCGCCCCGGATGGAAGCAGACCGAGGCCGACGGGCACATCGCCAACGGCGCGGAGCCGGTACGGATGTGGGAGGAGGGTGTGCGGGGCGGGGATCTCCCGGCGGACAGCCCCGCAAAGCACACGGGCGCCCCGGCGGGGCCGAGCGGACGTCCGCACGAGGAGCAGCCCGGGGGCGGGGGCCCCCACCCGCAGCACCTCGGGACGGTCGTGGCGGCCGATCCGGGCGTGCGCCGGATCGGCGTGCCGAGGGCGTCGCTGCCGTACCTCACCGAGGTGGTCGCCGAACTGCGGAAGGTGGTCGAGGAGGCGGGGTCGGAGGTTCCGGCGCACCGGTGGGAGGAGCTTCCGCACACCCTGCTGGGCAACTACCGGTACCTGGTCCCGGGGCGGGAGGGCTCCGGACCCACCGGACTGCACCTGGACCTCGGCCCGGTCGAGGTGCTGGTCTCCCTCGACCCGCGGGATCCGCGGGTGGAACGGAGTACCGACGCGTCGCCGGTGGGGCCGTCCCGCCTGGAGACCATCCCGGAGGAGCCCGAGGAGGAGGCTCATGCGGCGGACGCACCGGACGGGGCGGCCGGGCCGCTCGGTCTCGTGCCGGACCGCAAGCAGTCCGCGGAACGGTTCCGCGCGACCGAGGTGGTGAACGCGTCGATGGCGACGGGAGCGGTGACCCGGTCACGTTCGGGCCCGACGAGCGCGACCCGCGGAAGCCTCTCGGGGGCCGTCGGCATCGGCCTGGGCCCCGGTGTCGCCCACGGGATCCACGCCAACGTCTCGGTCTCCGCCTCGGCCAACGCATCGAGCCGCTCGACCACCCACGTCGGGGACGCGGAGGGCGGCAAGGTCCTGGACACACGTGCCGAGCCGACCCTGGTCACCTACCGGCCCGAGTGGTCCTTCCGTGTCCGGACCGACGAGGAGCGCCTCACGCCGTGGGAGGAGATCGCCGCCCGGCCGGTCACGGTCCCGGGGGACGAGCGGCTCCTGCTGTGGGTGGCCGACCACCACCTCGGCACGCCGCCCGAGCAGGTCACCGCGACCGGTGTCCTCGGGTCGGCGGAGACGCTGCCCGCACGCCACTTCGCCTCGCCGCTCACCAACCTGCCCCCGCTCTTCGACGCGGTCGTCGGTGCGCTCCACTCCCGGGGCGTGGACGTGGCGGTCGGCGGTCCGGTGCGCCGGCAGCTCGCGAGGATCTACGAGCTGGACGCGCACCTCGTCGAGGCGGTGCAGGGACCTCACGGCTACCGGTTCCACCTCTACGACGGCCGTGGCCGACCCGTGGCGGAGGTCCGTCTGCGCTCTGTTCGCGTGCCGGGATCCGGCCGCGTGGGCGCCACCAGCGACAAGGCCCACATCGAGGACGTCAGGACCATGATCGACGGCGTGTCCGGGAGCCACGCCGTCAGCCACTCGCTCGGTGTCTCCGTGGGAGCGGGGGTCGACCTGCTGCCGTTCTCGTCCCCCGACCGGGGCATGGGCGTCAGCGCGTCGGCGGGGCCCACGTGGTCCAGGTCCGACGGCCACGAGGCCGGACGCACGGGCCTGTACGTCACCGTGCCGCGCTGGGTGGGGCACACCGCCGGCTACTCCGTGGAGTTCGACCACCACGCCGTCGTCTCGGTGCCCGGGAAGGGTTCGGTCACGACCGGGAGCGTCCGCAGTGAGGCGCTGGTCATGATGCCGGAACCCGACGCGTTCGCCCACGGGTTCCCCGTCGACCGCGAGGCGCTGCGCCCCCCGGCCGACACCGCGTCGGACTGGGCGAGCGAGGTCATGGCCTCGCTCGGACTGAAGCCCGATCCGGTGGGGTCCACGGAGGACCGCGCGGCACCGGTACCGCTGGACCGCACCACCGTGCCGTACGCACCCGACCTGCTCCGGGGGACCGGGCGCAGGGAGGGGGATCCGGTGCACCTGGCTCCGCCCGACCACGTCGCCGAGGGCCGGGGCATCGGCATGGGGCTCGTCCAGCCCGACGAGAAGAGCGTGAACCTCATCAGGGACTGGCTGATGCGGGAGCTCGGCCGGCGGGGCTTCCTGCCGACGGACAAGGACCTGAGCCGGAAATCCCGGTGGTCGACCGGCGAGGGCCGCAACGCCCGTATCGACAACCAGCGGATCCTCGACAAGTTCGTGTCGCCGCGGGGGATCTCCTCCCACTACACCCAGATCCACCAGACAGGCCTGGTCTTCCGGCTGGAACGGCCGTCGCGAGGGCTGTCGGCCGTCCGCCTCCGCCCGGTCGGCGCGACGGTCACCATCCGGGCCGTCCGGAACGAGGACAGGGTCGCGGAGTTCAAGGGGTCGACCGACCGGGAGCACGTCGTCAACCTCTCCATGGGCATGGACACGTCCGGTCAATTCGGCAGCGGCACGACGAGGTTCGGCCTCTCCCTGAACGTCAGAAGCTTCTTCAAGAACCCGAAGGACGGCGCCCTGGGGTTCGAGATCGCACGGTCGGGCGGCGCGTCGCAGAAGGTCGGCTTCCTCAACAACCGGCCGGAGCTGATGGAGTACGCGGGTGTCGTCAACAAGCACGTCCTCTTCAGCGACTACACGGTGACCATCGCCTTCCAGGGCGGCAGGCCGTGGCACATGTTCCGCAAGGAGGCGCGCGACCCGGAGCCGTACGTCCTCCACCAGCAGCCGGCGGAGACCCGCCTGCTCCCCCTCGGGTACGGAAGGAACGGCAGCGCCCCTTCCGCCGGGCCGACGCCGCGCTCGGTGCTCGACCGGGCGGTGGTCTACTTCCTCGATGCGACCGGTCTGCACGAGGCCGCAGCCGGCGTGCTCGGCGAACTGGCCGGTCCGCACGGCGAGGTCGACGCCGAGCTCTCCGCGTTCACGGGCACCGCCGAGGTGCAGGCGCACCTGAAGGAGATCCTCGGCGGTGCGTACACCACCGACCAGCTCTTCGACGCGGGCTTCTTCCGGGACACCTTCGCCGCGGTGGACATCAGGGGAGACCTGGGGCCGACGAGGTTCCTGGATGCGACCGACAGCCCGTTCGTGCTGGGGATCATCAACCTCTGGCTCTCCCAGGCGTCGACCGGCGCGTTCCAGGGCACCTCGTTCGGCGTCAGCGTCCGCACGTCCGCCGGCGGGTCGGTGCACTCCCCCCGCGGCGCCGGATCCCTCCAGGGGGGTGCGGGCGCGGGCCGGACATGGCAGTGGGGCACCTCGCGCTCCCTGGAGCGCACGGGCGGCAAGGAGCAGATCCAGCTGGACTTCAACCGGGCCTACGCCTTCGGGACGAAGGTCGGCTTCGAGGTCACCGCAAGCCTGGAGAAGCACGGCAAGTTCGCCCGGGCCTTCTACGCCTCCGGCAGCAGCCGGGTGGAGGGGCGCACGATGCTCTTCCTGCTGCCCGAGCCGGCCGCACTGGAGTACTACGCCGCGGACACCCTGCCCCTGTCCGACGGTCAGCTGGCGGACGTGCTGAACCGGTGGAACAAGGGCGAGGTGCGCCTGAGCGGGAACACCGTCGCCGGTGTCCTGTCGCGCTGGGTCGACGAGGTCCCCGAACCGGGCCCCCGGCCGTTGGACGAGACCGGCCAGCGCACGGCGGACGCGCTGGACTCCCTGGATGCCGACCGCAGGTCCCTGGCCCGGACGCTGGCGGCGCTGCACGGCGAGGGCACGCTGCCGGTGCTCGACCAGGGTGCCAGAAACCGCTTCGAGGAGATTTTCGGACTGGCCCTGCAGGACCCGCAGGACCCCTTCGGCGCGCTCATGCTCCCGGAGTACCTGACCCGCGAGGACCCGGGCGGCCGGACTCTGGGGCACAGCGGCGTCGAGAAGGTGGCCTACGACGACGGACGCTCCACCTGGGACATCGTCTGCAGCCGGGTCGACGCGGTGGCACCGGGCCTGCTCGCCGCGAAGCCGGACGTGTGGAGCGTCAGGCAGCGGCGGATCGGACGCCTCCAGGGCGCGGTGGACGCGCTGCAGGGCCTGCTGGCCGACGGCCGCGACGTGGCGATGTGGGAGGACGTCCTCTCCCCTCACGGACAGAAGTTCTACCTGGTCAACCCCGAGGGCTGGCTCATGTCGGACGTCGTCGAGATCACCGTCTCGGACGTCCTGGTGTCGGCGCCGAGGGTCACCGGCTTCCGTCCGGAAGCCGGCCTGGAGAACTACGAGCACGGATACGTCGTCACCTCGCAGGGCACCACCAGGGGCACGACGGACACGGTGGGACCGGCCACGCTGGGCGGCGGCCAGGACCACTGGTCCCTCACTGGGAACCTCGGCCTCGGGGGCGGGCGCCGGCGCGGCCTGGCCACGGGGGACGGCACGATGACGGAGCAGACCGTCTACGACTGGAACGGGCACTACACGGTGGAGGTCCGTCACAGGCTCACCGTCGGGGTGCGCCGCGTCGAGATGCCGCACCGGCCGCTGAACAACCGGCTCGCCGGCATGCTGCTCCACGGCGAGGTGCCCGCCTCGGACCCGGCTCCCGCCACCGCCACCGGCACCCTGACCCTGAAGATCCCCCGGGGGGTCGCCGAGTCCCTGCCGCTGCACGGACCGGAGACGCACGACCTCAGGCCGCTGCCGGAACTGCCCGGCGACGCGTACGTCTCCGGCGTCCTGCTGGACGACGCCGTACCCGCCGGGCACAGGCTCCTGGCCGATATGTTCGGCGAAAACACCGCCGGGAACACGAAGAACGCCACCGCCGTCCTGGACCAGCTGCTGTCCCGCTCCCACATGAAGAACCAGCTCCGGTCGGCGTCGGCGGGGAAGAGGGTGCTCCTCGCCGGCGACCTGTTCATCGGCGGGAAGCCCTCCGCGCGGGCCCGGGTGTGGCTGCACGGCGAACTCACCGACCTCCAGGTGCTCCGAGAGCTGGAGGGGACGGGAACGGGCCGGTACAGCAAGCACCAGGGCGGGACCACGTCGAGCAGCAGCACCGGCCTGCCCCGCCTCTCGGGGGGGGTCGACGGCTCCGGCACGCACGACCCGCAGCACTCCTCCGCCCACACGGCGCCCGTCGTGGACTCCCTGCAGGGAGGGGCGGGCGCCGGCCGCAGCACCGCCATGAACGTGTCCGGGGCCGCGACGGGCAACTACCGGCGCGAACAGCACGTCAAACAGCAGGGACCGGTCTACCTGGTCCGGATGCGGGGCCGCTACCGGCTGGAGGGGGAGCGCTTCGACGACCACCTGCTGTGGCCCGCCGCGCCGGCGAGCCGGCACCGCAGCGAGCCGTTCACCGGGGACGTCTACGCGGAGATGTTCCAGGAGGAGGTCGACGGGTTCCGCGCCCGCATCGCCGAGGCGGCGCACCAGGCCACCGTGGACGAGCGGGGCTGGGCGGCCCTCGAGGGGAGCGCGCCGCGGTTCGCCCTCGACACCCTCGTGGCGGAGGCGGCAGAGGACCCCGGCGTCGACGCGTGGCGCATCCACCAGGCGGTCGCCCGGCGGGTGCGGGAGCAGGCCGGGGCCGTGCCCGCCGCCGTGGTGCTCACCCACGACCCGTCCGCGCTGGCCGAGCACGCCCACCGCGAGGCCCTGCAGTGGGCGGTCGACACCATGCGCGCCGACCTGGCGGAGGCCGCGGCGGTGGATCCCGGGGTCCGGAAGCCCGAGAGCCTGGGCCGCTACGAGCGGTACCTGCGGCAGACGGCCGGCCGTCCCGACCCCGCAGGCATTGCCGGGACCACCGACGAGACCACCGGCGACGTCATCCGCGAGGTGAACCGGGTACGCGACCTGCTCACGGCCGAGGCCGGCTTCACGCCCGGTCCCGTCCGCCTGCCCGGCGTCATCGCCCTCACCCACCTGTCCCACGACCACCTGGTACGCGGCATCGCCCACGAACTGGACGCGCACATCCGGCTGGACGTCGCCCTCCCCGACGGCACCGTGCGGAGCCGCTGGGCGGAGCCCTCCGGCCGCGTCCACGCGTTCGACCCGTCCGACCCGGGCGCCCCGGGCCGCACGTCCCTGTCCGCCGACGAGGCGCAGCGGGCCGGCCTGCTGGACCCCTCCCTGCGGCGGGACGTGGACGAGGTGGGCCTGAACGCCGACGACCTCGGCGAGATCTACCGGACGTCGTGGGAGCAGCAGCGAAGCTTCGACCACGCGGTCTCCGTGGAGGTCGCCCGCCTGCGCGAACGCCTGAGGACGCTGCACCCCCGGCTCGAGGACCTCTTCGGGCGGGCTCTCGCAGCCGCGTCCCACTGGAGCGCCGAGGCGGAGCGCCTCGCGGCGCACCGCGACGCACCGGCGGACGGCGGCGAGGAGGCCCTGCGGGTCGGTGCCGAGCAGGAGCGCGACGCCCGGAGGTACGGGACCGACGCGCGACAGGTGCTGGACATGCTGCGCGCGGTGGTACGGGAGCACTCTCCGAAGGACGTCGACCTGACCGTGGAGAACGCCGCGCACGGACTCGCCCCGGGGGAGTCCGCGCGCGGCGGGCCGGCGCCGCAGGCCACTCCCCGGTCCCCGTCCTTGCGGGACGGGGACCGGACGACCGCGGACAGCGGAGAGGCGGTCGGCACCGGCGGCCGGGACTTCGGTGTGCCGGACGTGGACCGCCCCGGGGAGGAGGAGGCGGCGGCGCGCGCGCCCCTCGGGACCGTGGGGACCCGTGCCGTCGACCACGCCGACTGGTCCGCGGTGCTGGACGCGGACGCCGGAGGCTTCCGGCCCAACCTGACGAAGCAGCCGGACGGCTTCCCCTCGACCCGTGCGGAGGCATGGCGGAGGTACCGGGACGCCCACCAGAGGGTCGAGGCGCTCGGGGGCACGACCCCGGAGGCCAGGGGAGAGCAGGACCGCGCCCTCTCCGCGGCGGCCTCGGACGCCGAGGGCGCCAAGGCCATCGCGCTCGCCGCCGCAGACATGCGCTTGAAGAGCGCCCGGAGGGCGCTCGAAGCCTGGGGCCACGCCGATCCCGAGGGGCTGATGGGACGGTTCGAGCAGTACGGGGCGGGTCCCCGGGGGGCGGGGACGCAGGCGCCGGACTCCCTCACCGCTCCACAGCGCCCGGCCGACGCCGCACCTGCGGACGGGACGCGCTCCCCGGGAGGGCCGGAGTCCTCGGAGGAACGGCAGGCACCGGAGGAGCGGACGGCGCCGGGGACACGGGCGGTGCAGGAGAGCACCGACGTCCCTGACCGCGGGATCCGTGCACAGCAGGCGGCGGAGACCGCGGCCGGGGAGACCGTCCCGGGCCCGGACCCGGCGTCCGCGGAGTACGAGGCGCTGCCGCCCGCACCGGCGGAGAGGGAGCATCCCGGGCCCGCTCCGACCGAAGGAGGCGTGCCGGAGTCGGCGGAGGATCTCGAGAAGGCAGTGGCCGCCGCGGTGATGCCTGTGGCACGGCACCCCCTGGACGTGCCGCTTCGGCGCTCACCGCAGCGTGACGTCCCGGACACCTTCGAGCGCGACCAGGACCGGTGGCGGAGCCTGCGCAGGCTGAACCGCGAGGTGCTCGACCGCGGCAAGAAGGCCGCAACGGCGGAGGACCAGGCCGAACTCGCACGTATGGTGCAGACCATCAGGGAGGAGGTGGACTCCCTCAGCAACGCGGATCTCACGGCGTTCCTCGGCAACTCCGGCGCCGAGCTGAGGTACGGCCTGGAATCGCGCGCTGATCGCATCGTCGAGCTCAGTGCCGCGCTGCAGGGGAAGCCGGCGACCGGTTCCCGGTACGACCCCGCCGAACAGGAGTTGCAGGTCCTGTTCGGACAGGCCGCCCTCATCGGCGCAGAGCTGGACAGGCGGAAGGCGGGCCCGGACAGCAGCCAGCGCATGGTCCCCAGCGCCGCGGATCTCGCGATCGCCAAAGCGCTGCACGACGGCGAGGACCCGCAGCAGGAGCTGGACCGCATGCGGTCGGCCGCCAGGGACCTGGCATCGCTCATCACGGATCCGCTGTCGGCGTCGGACGCCTCCACGGTGCCGGAGGACCTGCTGACGGAGGCAGCACCCCCCGGCACATGGGAGCTGTGGTTGAGCCGGTCGTTCATCCGCATGTGGTCGGCCGCCAGGGACCTGGGACAGCTCGTCACCCGTCCGCTGTCGGCGTCGGACGCCTCCGCAGGGCCGGAGGACGAGCAGACGCAGGCAGCGTCCGTCCGCGCACAGGAGCTGTGGCTGAGCCATCAGCTCATCCGCGCCGACCAGGACGTGAAGACCTACGAGGCGCTGTCCGAGCGGTCCACGGCATGGGAGCGGGTCGGCGAGCGCAGCACCGCGGCCCTGGTCATGACCGAGCGCCGATCCCAGGAGTTCCGCTCCAGGGACCTGTTGAGCGCTCAGGACAGGCTCCGAGGCATCAGGGCCGACTGGGTGGAGAAGTACCCGGTTGCAGAGGACTCGTCCGACCTGCTGGAGCGCGTCCACCAGCACCTCGTCGAGGGCCTGTCCGTGGTGAGCGTCGTGCCGTCGGACGCCTCCGTGCTGCTGACGCTGATCGGCGACCACCAGGTGCCGCTCGTCGACGCCCTGGCACGGGCCGGCGGCCGGGAGCCGGCCTGGCAGGACCCCAAGGAGGCGTCACTGCCGGCGCGCCTCGTGTCCACCGAGTATCAGCGGACCGCCGCTGCCCCTCCGGGAAGCATGGTCATCCGCTGGAAGGCTGGGGTGCGCGAGCGCACCGGCCACCGGGTGGACACCGCGGACACGCAGGGAGGTGACGCGCCGGAGACGCACCTGAGCCTGTCCAACCTCTTCCCCCTGCTGGCCCACGGGGACGTCGACGCCGTCCGGCTCGCCCTCGCCGAGGCCACGGGTTTCCACCACGACACCGGCCTCCGGGGACGCCTCAAGGCGCTGCGCCCGGCGACGGAGGCCCACTTCGGCGCGCTGATCCACGGCGACCTGGACTGGAGCGACGTGGACGAGGTGGTCCTCGTGCACGACGGCGGTGCGTCCGCAGAGCAGATGGGGCACGCCCGTATCGACCTGGAGGACTTCGCGGACCTGCACGATCTCGACTTCACCGTCTCGTTGCTGAGGGTCCCGGCATCCCGGAGGACCGGGGACCCGGGCCCTGCGGACGCCTCGGCACTGCCTGTCAGCACTCTGCTGACGGGGAGCACGGCCGTCGGCGGCACCACACCCGTGCTGGGCCTCGACTACACCCCGTCGGCCGACCGGGCGACATGGCCGGCCGGCCGGGAGGGCCTGCTGGTCACCGACCATCTCTTCATCCTGGAGAGCACAGACGGCGGAACTCTGTACAGATCGCCGGAGACGCCTCCCTGGCGGGCGGGGGGCTCGGGCGAAGCCGTCTTCGTCATGGCCCTGGGCGACGCCGAGGGCATGACCGTCCAGCTCGGCGGCGGGGAGACTGCCCGGCTCGACGCGGAGGAGTCCGCCGCGCGGATGGCGGCGGACATCGACCGGAGCAAGATCATCCCAGGGGCCCCGGTCGTGCTGCTGCTCTCGCACGGCGGCGCAGGAGGGCTGCTGTTGCCGCGTCTGCTCGCCGCACGGACGGACCGGGACGTGTGGGCCTTCAGCGGGCCCCTGGAGGTGGTGCCCTGGAAGGACGGCCGCCGCCTGATCGTCATGAACAGGCCCTTCGAGGGACTGGAGGCCGCAGGGGGGTGGATCCTCAGCCGCCCTGACGACCTGGGGCCGCGACCGGACGGTGCCCGCACCGCGGACGCCCCGCCGCCAGGGGTGGTGGTATCCGGGCACGCCGCCGTCACGGACAGCGATGTGGTCACCTACACCATCTTCGACGCCGCCCACCGGCCGGTGGGCCGCGCCTCGCACACGCCGACGGACCAGGCCCGCCGCGAGTCCGTCCAAGCGGGTCTCACCAGCACCACGCACTACTGGCGGTATCCCCACAGCGAGGACGACCGTCATCAAAGGGCGGTCGAAGGCAGCAGTCGACCGCTGCCGTGGGTCGAGGCACACCCTGGCCGCACGCCGTACTTCTTCAACGCCCACGGCACCGAGACCTCGGTGGTCCTGCAGACCGGCGCCGGCACGATTCATGTCGACGGGAAGCAGTTGGGCGGCTACATCAGGCGTCGCCCGAGCTTCTCCCGACTCCCCGAGGACAGTCCCATCGTCCTGGTGTCCTGCTCCACCGGGGACAGGGCGGCCGGCAGCCGAACGGTGGCAACACGCCTCGCTGCGTCGACCGGACGCATCGTCTACGCCCCGACCAGCATCGTGTACACGCACCTGGGGGTCATGCACAGGGCTGACGGCGGGGCGGGCGAATGGATGGCGTTCCATCCCTCCCCGGCCCTCCCGGCAGCCGCGCACGGCTCCGAGCAGAGCACGGGCCTGCAGCCGGGTTGGTCTGCGGACGCCTCCGGCCCGAGGCCCGGGAGTGAAACGGTGCCCCTGTTCGGGGAACCGCAGCACGACCGCGCATTCGGAACACCTCGGCGGGACCGTGGACCGGAGGACGGCACCGGGGACCGCGACCCGCTGGGACCGGAGACGGCGGCCGAACACTCCGCCACCCCCCTCCCCGCCGATGTGCCCCGTCCGTCAGGAGCCGAGATCTCGTCGTCCAGGGGTGAGCTGTCACCGGAGACCGACCTCTACCACGAGGTGAACCTCCAGTTGCAGCGCGAGGCTCCTGGCACCGCACACGTGGATGTCGACACGGTGCTCCACGCCCGGCGGGCGCTCGCGGCGGACGGCTCCCTTTCCTCCACGACGACCAGGGGAGTGGCCGCGGACATCGCCGCCTACCTGCTCGGCCACGATCTGCCCCGGTTGCACGGCGGCGCCCCTTTCAAGGCAGCTGTCGCGGCGGACATGGCCCAGGACCTGAAGAACGCCTACGAGGCCGCCCTCCAAGGCCAGGGGCGGCTCACCGTACCGATCACCGGCACCAGCGTGAGCGGTGCCCAACTCGTCGAACGAATCATGACCGCCATAGGCGCCCCGGACGGGTTGAGGACAGCGGTGAGGACGAGCGGCAGCTCGCATTTCAAACCCGGCAATCACAAACTGCTCTTCACGTACAACAACGGCACGCACCCGCAGACCGTGCGCTTCGACGTGTCGCTGATCGCCGACACCGCGTCTGCGGCCGCAGAGGCCGGACCGAGCAGGCTGCCCGCCGGCACCGGGGACGCGGCCGTCCCGCCGGTGCCGGAGATCTCCAAGGAGGTCAAGTTCGAGATCGGCGGCTGGTTCAGCAAGCTGATGCGCGACAGGCTGAACCAGCCGGTGATGCTGGCCGGCGGAGCGCAGATCGCTCTCAAGCATGCCAGCCCGCGCCCCGTCGCCGACCTGGACTTCCGTGCCGAGATCCCGTACGTGGCCGACCTGGCCGAACAGGTCAACACGGCGATCCGCGAGGCACGGCCGGACAGCGAGTTGACGGACTTCACGGCAGACTCCAAGGACAAGCGGGCCCTGACCGGGTACATCGACGGCGTCGAGATCACCATCGGCCCCACGCTCACCCTCTACACCGGCACCGCCGACATCCAGGGCATAACCGTGGCGTCGGACATGGACGCCGTCGTGGACAAGGCCCTCTCGTTCGTGGTGCGGACCGGTGAGAAGCAGGACAAGGACCTGTTCGACCTCCTCTGGTCGCTCGATCGGGGCAGCGTCGGAACGCTGGGGCTGCGATCCGGCCTCGACGTCCGGTGGTCCGCAGCGACCCCCGCGACCTCGAAGGGGGCTCGCGAGGACGTGTCCACCGTCCAACGCTTCAAGGAGACGCTGGACAAGGTCGGCACCAGCCGGAACCAGGTGGCGGTACTGCACGCGAAGTGGGAGAAGTTCGGCGCCTCCCCGACTGACATAGCGCGTCTCGACGCGGTGCTGGACGACCTCAAGGACACGTTCTTCGCCGGGCCCGGTCCTCACCGCGGCATGCTGGTCACGGCGGCCAACTTCACCGGCGACATGTTCGCCGTGTCCGCGGCGATGGTGCTCAACCCGAAGCTGCACGTCACCGTGCTGGCCGGACCGAAGCACCCGGACCAGGTCGGCGACTTCCTGCGATCGACGCTGGAGGCGCAGGTGAGGGCGCAGTGGAACAAGGAGGTCACCAAACAGCTCAAAGAGGAGGCCCGCCTCAACCCGGACCAGGCCGGCACCAGGACGGACCCCATGGAGGGCGATGAAAGGTTCCATGCCAGACTGGCGAACGAGCTGGCCCGTGTCCACGTCCACCACTCCGACGACCCGCACGGTCTGTACACGCGGGTGGCGGGGCGCAGGACGCAGCCGCTGCCGTACGAGGACGTCATCCCGCCGGTGCCGGCGAACCTTCGCAGCCTCCACTTCCAGCATGCGGTCACGCGGGCCAGCCTTGAGGTCGCAACCCGCTGGAAGGCACAGGGGCATGAGACGGCGAAGATCCGCTCCGCCTGGGGGCTGACCGACATCCCGGACAGCCGGGTCGTCGCCTTCCTGGAGCAGGTCGGGCTGCCCGTGAAGGGCACGCACGTGGTGCTGTGGTCACGGTTCAGCGGCAAGCGCGGCGGTGCCCACCCGCAGCATGACACCAGCCTCACCGGCATCCGGCAGCTCGTGAGCCTCCTGCCCCCGGACACCACGATCGTCCTGGCAGGTGACAGACGGCCGGGCTCCGACGCCTACCGGCGATTGGCCGCAGAACACCACAACGTCTTCGACATGACCGAGTTCTGGAAGTCCGATGCCTGGCGCGCACACTTCCCCCACGGCGGTCGCGCCGACCAGTTCAAGGTCTTCGACCACTTGGCCAGGCAGAGCGGTTCGGGCCTCAAGCACCTCGGCTTCCGCAGCGGCAACCTGGAGCCGTACGCACTGATCGGCCACAACGTCCGTTATCTGGAAGAGAAGGGGAACCTGCAGGCAACTCGTCTGCAGGACTGGCACAAGCACATCGGCTACCAGCGGATCACCGTTTCCAAGGTCCCCACCCTCTCCGGCCAGTGGATCACCAACAAGGTGGCCGAAAAGAAATCGGAAATCCCTCTGCCCTGGCTCGACAGCGGCGACAGCGGAGCGGTGAAGCTGGCGAAGACGGCCGAGTTGGGCGCACTCAACCTGACGCCCAGCGACCGCGGCTTCGCCCGGGACGACCTCATCGCGATCGGCCGCCACCTCGGCTTCACCGTGCCAGAGCACGTGCCGGACGGCGCGAAGCCGCCTGCGCACTCGCCGGAGGTGGCCGTCGGACAGCACGACCACGAGGTGCCCCCTGCGGGTCCGGTCCCCTTCGGGCCCGAAGGGGACCGGACCGGCCTCATCGCCGACACCCTGTACGGCGGTGAGCGGATCGCCGAGGTGGACGACATTTTCGTCCATTCGGTGAACACCTGGATGGAGAGGATGAGTCGACAGCAGGTGACGCCCGCACAGGTGCACACGGCCTACCGGCACCTGGCGTCCTCCCTGGGGGCGGCGTTCACCCGGGGCAGCAGCACGGGCCGCCAGGAGACTGTGGCCCGGCACCTCGCGGGCCTGGGACGCAGCGCCCGGGTCGGCGGCGCACCCGCACACGTCCGGCCTGCCACGACGCCGGACGCCGCGCTGCTCGGCGGTCAGGCCGTCGAGACGGCGCTCCGCCCGGAGAACCGAGAGCCGGGGTCGCCGCAGGCGGTCGACGGAGTGCCGCAGCCGCTGCACCAGGACGTCGGACATCCCGGGGCCGACCACGGTCAGGACCTCGCCTCGGAGGATGCCCCGCCGCAGATCTCTCGGCAGAGCACCCCCCAGGGCGCCGAGCGGGCCGCACGCCTGGAGGATGTGCTGCCCCGCGAGGAGTGGTACCGCCTGCAACTCGATCCCCTGCACCACGAGGAGGCACGACAGAAGCACCCCGACAACCCCGGGGAACTGTACGACCACCAGCAGTCGCCGGGATTTCAGGGCAGCATGAATGCCGCCTACGAGCGCTACCTGAACGATCCGGCGACCGTCGGTGACCGTGTCGACTTCAGCATGTACGAGGCCATGCACGACACCGTGGGCTCCCAGTTGAAGGAGAAGACGGACAGATCCGGCGCCGCCGGGTACACCACCAATTATCCGCTTCGTGCCGACTCCCCCACGCCCTCGGTGCTCGAGGAAGAGGTCAGCGGCAGGAGACTCATGGTCAAGGCGGACCTTCTGCTGCGTTTCGGCATCCTGCCCGACTCGCTCACCTGGACCGGCCACTTCGGGTCCGAGACGGACGTGATGTGGAACGAGACCCTTTACAAGGACTCAGAGGTCGAGAGGATCGTGGACGAGGTCTTCGATCGCTTCTACGAGAAGCTCGACACCGCGCAGAGCCCACGGGAGCAGTTGAAGGCCATCGGTTGGGTGGTGCGGACCATCCACATCATCCACCCGTACGACGACACCAACCGGCGGCTCAACGTCCACGTACTGCTGCCGCGACTGCTCCTGGCCGCCGGCTTCAAGCCGGTGATCTTCAAGGACATGCTGGCACTGTTCCAGGGCGGGCGGTCCCTGGAACAGATCACCGACGCGCTGGAGTCCGGTCAGGCCATGGATCTGCTGTCCGATTCGATCGAGGCCACCGCCCCGCAGTACGAGTCCGACTGGTACGGGAGAAACAAGCCCGATCCACGGCAGGCCACCGGCACCATCAGGCTCCCTGACTTCGGATCAAGGGGATCGGACGACCATACGGCCTCTCGGCATTTCGGACAGCAGGCCGAGCGCCTCGACTTCTCTGTGGAGGGCATCGACTTCTCCGCGGAGGGCCTCGGCGGTCCCGGCCCGGAGGAGATCACCGAAACGGGCGCCCGTCGGCAGGAGCTGCGGGAGTACCCGGCCGAGATTCCGTGGCAGGCGCGGAACGCCTCGGACGCCGGGAGCGGCACCTCGGCAGACGACGCCTCCTGGCAGCACACCGGTACACCGCAGGAGGCGTCGGCAGCCCACGGACCCCTCGTGGAGGAGCCGGAGCCGGAGCCGCTGGCACGGTGGGCGCAGGAGAACGCCCTCTCGGCCGTCTGGGTGCGCGAGGCGTTCCTCGACACCTCGGGGCTGGTGCACCAGGCGCTGGACTACCGCCCGGTGATCGGGTCCGACACGGCTTCGGCGGGCTACCGGGACGCCGTACGCCGGATCGTGGCAGCCGTCACGATCGCGCGGCACGAGCCGTCCGAGGACGACGCCACAGGCAAGGGCAAGGAGGCGGCAGGGCCGACCGCCGGGCAGGACACCCGGTTGGTGGCAGGGCTGCGCGAGCTGTCGAGGGCTCTGAAGGACTCCGACGACGCCCGGATCCGGGCGGCCGCCCGTACGCTGCGCGCGCTCGCCCCCGCCCTCGACCCCGCAGACGTCCGCAGCCTCCAGAGCCACCACCCGGCAACCGCCAAGGCCCCCGGCACCGGCCCAACCGGCGGCGCACCCTCGCATGTCCGGCCCGCCACGGCACCGGACGCCCGCCCCGCAGGACCGGCACCTGCGGTACACGGTGCGTCGGTACGCCCGGCCCAGGCGGCTCCGGACGCCTTGCGGCGACCGGACACCCACGGAAACCGCGGACAGGAGCCGACCGGCAGCGTCCCGCCCGCGCCGGAGCAGGCGCAGGACACCGCGGAGCGCGCGGTCGGCACCCCGGTCAGGGGACGGACGTCCCACGACGGAGCGGAACGGACGGCCGGATTGGACTATGCCTGGCCGGCCCGTCGGGAGCCCGGCCCCGCCGGCCCGCTGGTCACCGACAGATTCCATGTCGAGGAGCACACCGATGCCTTCGGGCTGCTGTGGCCCGACGGCGACTGGCCCGTCCGGGACGGGAACGCCCTCTTCGTCATCGCCGACGGCGACGCACGGGGCATCACCGCGTCTCCGGGCGACGGGCGCAGCGTGCGGCTCGACGCCGACGAGGCGGCCGCCCTGATGTCCGACGACCTGGCCCGCCAGGACGCCTCCCGCGCAACCCCGATCGTCCTGGTCCTCTCGCACAGTGGTGCGGACGGACCACTTCCCCGGTTGCTGGCCGCACGGACCGGCAGGGACGTCTGGTCCTTCTCCGGCCCGCTGAAGGTCGTCCTCCAGCCGGACGGCAGCCGCGTGGTCGCCCGGACCGCCGCCTCCGCCGGTCCGGCGGGCACGGCTGAATGGATCCGCACCGGCCCCGGCGATCACGGCGCCCTCCTCGACGACGCCCGGGACGCCCCCCGCACGGGCAGCGGAGTTGCGGACGGTCCTCCCTCAGGCCACGGCCAGGACCTCAAGGAAGGCGGCAAGGCCGACGGACCCGGGCATCAGCACGGCAGCAGCGCGGGTCAACCGGACGGCGGCCAGGGCGAGCGGATCCGACCGGGCATGCAACCGGACCGGACACCGCGCACAGTGGTGCACTCCGCGTTCGACGTGCGCCGGTTCCGATTCAAGGGCGAGCCGGTCACCGACCTGACCGTACGGGTGGCGTTCCGCGGCTCCGTCGACGGGCACGAGGTCGACGACGTGTGGCACCGCGTTCGGCAGGGTGTCGAGGAGTACTTCAACGCGCCGGCCCACCGACTGCCGGACGAGCGGGGACTGCCGGTCGGTGACCGGTTGCACGTCACCGTGGAGCGCGTGGCACCGGACGCGTCCCCCCACATGACCGTGGACCTCACGACCGCCGGCACGAGGATGACGCAACGGGTGTGGCAGGTGGACGCCCGGCCGGTGGCATACGCCCACGAACTGGCCCACCAACTGGGCCTCCGCGACGAGTACCGGGACGCGGCCAACCCGAACCGCGCGCATGTGGAGGGCAGCCTTCTCGGCGACATGGACGAGCCTGCACCCGAGGGCCTCCCGTCCCACGGCCTGCGCGGGCGCCACCTGCAGATCATCGACACCCTGGTCCGAACCGCCGGCCATGGCGGGCCCGGTGGGGGCACTCCCCGTCGCGAATCCGTGGATCCGCAGGGGGACGACGGGCTCACCTGGGAGGAGATCCGCGCACGCACGCTGCCGACGACACGCGAACACGCATGGGTGGACCCCGTCTCGCGACCCGCATCTTCGGGACCCCACGACGGACAGGACGGAGCAGTGCAGCCCGGCATGCCGGCACGCGCTCCTCTCCCGGCCGCCGGTCCGCCTCGGGACGGGCAGAACGCGGACGAAGCGGGAAGGACGGAGGGCGGCCGACCCCCTGCCCTTCGTCGCATGCCAGGGCCGGGCTGGCAGTATCACGCCGACCGGGGCTGGGAACCGGACCCTCAGTACCGCCCCGCCGGCCAGGAGCACAACAACCGGTACAGGCCGCCCGGATACGAGGAAATGCACTATGTGGCGGGCCGCGGCTGGGTGCAGGACCCCGGGTACCAGGCCATGGTCGGGCGACCCCGGGGTGGACGCGATGCCCACGTCCCCGGGGAAGTCAACCGTATGGCGGGAGGGCGCCGGGGGGACGCACTCCGCAACGACGGCATCCACCAGGAGCCCCGTATCCCCTTGCTGCCTGTGGAAGGAATACCGCACCAGGGAGAAGCGGGCGTGCGGTACACCCTGGATCTCCAGGTCAGGCAGGTCGGGGACACGGTCGTGAACAGAAGACTGGTCAATCTGGGCCACTCATGGGTCACGATACGCGCCGAAAAGGGCCTTGATAAATCCTCGGCCACATACGGGTTCTATCCCCGTGCATTCGACACGGCCCGACCGCTCGAGTCGAGCCCGGGAGAGGTGCGCAGAAACCATGACGACCCTCGGGATGCAAATGCGACTTTCTCGAGGGAAATCACTCCGGAGCAGCTGAGGAAGGCGCTCCGGTACATTGAGGAGAACAAGGGAAGAAAATACAATCTAATAACATACAACTGCACCACCTTCGTTCGCGATGTCTACAAGAAGGCTGTCGGGACCGAGGCACCGGGATGGGCCTTCGGGCCCGACCGACCCGATTCCCTTCGAAAAGGGATTGAAAAGGCCAATCGCAAAGCGAATGCGACTCGGACCCGCCGGTGACCTCCGGCCGGGCCGCTCGGCCCCGATGCCCGACGGCACGCGGCCGGACCCCAGGCCTCCGATGCAAGGCCGGAGGGTGACCGGGTTGCGGCTCCGACCCCGCACCGGCCGCCGCCCCGATCGACTCCTGGGCCGCACCGGGCACGGGAACGGTCAGCACCACCGGGGCCGCCGCGCCCGCGGCCTGGGACCTCATCCGGGTCCGAGGCCGCGGTCCCTCCCCCACCCACCGCAGAGCCGGCCTGTCACGGGGCCACCCGGTCCGCGGGACCGGTCCCATGACACCGCCACGGTGCACCGTCGCCCAGCCCTGCGGCGGTGTTCCGCCTCACATGCAGTAGTAGCGGCCCGCCTGCTGCCATGCGCAGGTCGGACAGTGGACGACGCCCTCCGTCGACGACGGGTGGAAGGTCGGCTCGCCGCAGATCCCGCAGTCCGCCGTCGGCCCCCCACCCACCGGGGCGAGCAGGACGTCGGGGGCACCGGGGGTGCACGTCGCTTCGGCGGTCAGCTGGTCGGACATCGCGTCCTCCTCCATGTCGGGTGCGGCTTCCGAGATGCGTCCCCGGCGGCCTCCGGACCCGGGACCCCGCACGCCGGCCGCGACTCCGGCCGGCCGGCGACGGCTTTCCCGTCCGGTGTTACGACGCCCGCGAGACGTCGGCTATTCCGACCCCGCACCCCGGGGTGCGGGGTCGGAACCCGGGAGCGGGCGGCCCCCGGGGAGCACCCTCGGCAGGCCGTCGGGCGGCCGGGCGGACGCGGACGGCTCCGGCGCCCACGGGGTGCGGCTGGCTCGGACAGGGATCTGCGCCGCAGACGTCAAGCCGTCCACCGCCGCTGCCGGCACCCGCGGCGACCGCACGCGGCAGAGGCGGCGTTCCGGGAGGACCGCACCCGGCCCGTCACCGGCCCCCGTGCTTCCCATGACGCCTCCGACCAGGCCGGACGGCGAAACGCCGCTGGAGCGCTAGGGGGCGCCGAACAGGATCCCGCGCAGCCCGTCGGTGAGGAGGCCGGTGAACTCCTCCGGCGTCAGCGCGGCCAGCGGCCCGTCGGCCAGCACGTACCGGCTGAGGGTGACGCCGACGAGGAAGGACCCCACCATGTCGACCCTGACGTCGACGTCCGGGCCGGTGAGCAGCTCCTGGTAGGCGACGACGCTCTCGGTGCGCATGGCGTGCAGCAGCGCTTTGGCGGCCTCCTGGTCGGCGGCCGCGCGGACCAGGGCGATGAAGGGGTCCGCCTGGTCGGCGGACTCCATCCGGGCGACGTAGGCCCGGGCCACACGCCCGGGCAGTCCCTCGAGGTCGCCGGCGACGCTGTCGGCCAGGTCCCTGGGGCCCGGCACGGCCGCGACGAACAAGCGCTCCTTGGTCGTGAAGTGCATTACGACCAGTCCGTGGGTGACACCTGCGCGCTGGGCGATCTCCCGGATGGTCGCACGGGCGAAGCCGCGCTCGGCGAAGACGGCGCGGGCCGCCGCGATGATGGCGGCCCGCTTGCCTTCCGGGTCACGGGTCCGCTTGCGCTTGTGGGCGACCTGCGGGGCGGGTGACGTCATGGGCCCAATGTACATGCGGTCAGGAGCAGGCTAGGCTAATGTCCAGTTGGACAGTAAGCGTGGGCGACCTCCCCCTCCCGCCGCAGTACGGGAGCCGACGGACCGCCGTCCTCCAGCGCCGACCCCGGCCACGACGGATACGCCCCAGGGCCCTCGGCCGGATCTCCTTTTCAGATCTCCTCCCGTTCTTTGGACTACACCGTGATGCACCCCGCCGCACCGCGGCCGACGCGCGCCCACGCGCTGTCGCTGCTGTGGTTCCCGTTCTTCTTCGTCGCAGCCATGTCCGTGCTCTACCTCTTCACCTTCGGCCACCCGCAGCCGCACGGTGTGCGACTGGGCATCCTGAGCGCCGCTCCCGCGCACCTGCCGGCCGGCCTGGTCACCGAGCGGGTCGCCAACCCGGCCGGCGTCGCGGCGAACCACCTCGCCGGGGCGTTCGACTCCGCCACGAACACCATGTACGTCAGCTCGGCCGCCAGCGGCACCCGGGCCAACTTCCTCGCCGCCGTGCTGCACCCGGCCCACATCGTCGACCTCGTCCCGAAGTCCTCCGGCGACGCCTCGGGCGTCGGCATCTTCTTCTACGCGCTGCCGCTCCTGCTGGTCGGCATGATCACCTCGATCGTCCTCCTCCAGCTGGCGATGTGGCCGCTGCGCAACAAGGCGGCCACCCTCGCGGCCACCGGCGCCTTCGCCTCCGCGGTGACCTTCGCCGTGGCCGCCGGCCGCGACGTCGTCCCCGCCGACGGCTGGCTGCTGCTCTACGGCTTCCTGCTCACCCAGGCCATCGGCTGGCTGACCACCGGCATCGCGCGCCTGGTCAAGCAGTACTTCATGCCCGTGGCGATGACCTTCGTGCTGATCCTGGGCATCCCGACCGCGGGCGCCACGGTGAACGCCGACATGATGCCGACCCCGCTGCGGTGGCTGCACGACGTCCTGCCCTTCGGCCAGTTCATCGAGCTGGCCCGCGCGAGCGCCTACTTCGACGGGCGCGACATCGCCCGGCCGCTGACCGTCCTCCTCCTGTGGGTCGCCGCCGGCGCGGCGCTGCTGGTCTGGACGCACCGCCCGGGACGCCCCGCCGCGGTCCCCGCCCCGCAGGCCGCACCGGCGCGCCGGCAGGTCCAGGGCGCCGTCTGAACGAACCGTCCCGGACACCCCGGGCGGCCGCCGCGGACCGCAGGAGCCGGGGGCCGCGACAGCCCGGACCCCACGGTCCTGCGAGCGGGACGCCCCTCTCCTCCCGTCATGTTCCTCGCGGTCCTGCACGAGGGCCGCAGGCCTCCGGGCCCGGCGACGAGAGGTCCGGCCGACGCCCGACCGGGTGCCGGCCCCGCCGCCCGCCGACGGCGGGGCCGGCAGGGCGGCGTTCGGCGGTGCCGGGGCGTCGCGGCCGGCAGGTCAGACGGCGGGCGGGGACGGTACGGCCACCGCGGCCTCGGCGGAGATCGCCTCGTACAGGGGTTCGTTCTCGATCAGCATGGCGACCGGGCCGGTGGGGTTCACGTAGAGACGGTGGCCCTCCTCCATCCAGGCCACGAGGTCGGCGATCGGGAGCTTCTCGGAGGCCAGCGGGCCGGCGGCCCGCAGGTGCTGCTCGGAGGTGAAGACGAGGACCACAGGCAGGCCGTCGGCGGTCCGGGACGCCAGCGGGCGACCCGCGGGGTCCAGCAGGACGGACACCTCGGCCAGGGCCAGGAGGCGGAGGACATCCTCGGCCGGGCCCCAGCCGGCGGCCGCCGCCTGCACGGCCCCGTCCACCTCGTCGGTGGCCTCGGGCCAGCCCCGGGCCCCCGGGGAGGGCCGGTAGTCGGGGTTCTCGCGCCACTCCTCCACCTCGCCGGTGGGGCCCGAGCGCCACTGGCCCACCAGCGCCCAGTCCGGCGGCGGCCCCTCGCCCCGCCAGGCGGGGTCGACGACACCGATCCAGTGGTCGGGCGCGAGCCGTGCAGCCTCCAGGATGTCGGGCGGCACCTCGGGGAGGGAGCCTGCCGGGCCGTCGGCGTCGCGGCCGGCGGAGGACTGCCCCGTGCGAGGGGGCACGCCGCCCTCGGGCACCGGGTCGGGGTCGTTCGGGGACAGAGGGCCGTCGCTCACTCCGAGGCTCCTTATGCTTCCGCGGCTCGTGCCCTCGGCCGACGGGCACGGCCGGTACCGAACGGTCCACGCGGCGCAGCCGTCGCCGGCCGTGCAGGACCTCCGGACGTCCGCGGCCGCAGTCCGGGACCGCGACCGGAGACCGCCCCGGCGGCGAGGGGCCTGGACAGGGGAGCGCCCACCCTACAGTCCTGCCGACCGCGCCCCGGAAGGGTCGGTGACGGCGGTTCCAGCGGCTGGAGGGCGAGGGGCGCGCGGCCTCGGGCACTGCTCCGCGCACGCGTCCGCCGGGAGCGGCGAGCGGGAATCCGGGGGCGGCTGCGCGCTGGACCCCCGACACGGCAAAGGCCCCTCCGAGAGCCTGCCGACGGTCCGTCGGAGGCCGTCCCGCACCGGCCGGCAGAGCCGTTCGGGCAACGCGTGTGTCAGAAAGTGCCAGGCCCGGGCCGCGAGGCATGCACCTCCGTTTCCGCCGACCACCGGCTCGTATCATCGGCGCCATCGCCCTGGTAGGGCGAGCGCCCAACCTTGCGTGAACACGGAGAAGGCACATGAGAAGCAGCCACACGGACGATCCGCAGGACCGCCCGTCGGAGGAGGCTGCCCCCACATCCGGAAGCCGCGACTCCGAGCCCGCACCGCCGGAGTCCCGTCCGGAGGCCGGCGCACTCTGGAACCAGCCGCTGCCCTGGCAGCGGTTCTTCGAACCGGCATCCCCGGCAGGCCCCCAGCCCCCGACGGGGGCGCGGCCTGCCGACGGCCGCCCGGTGCCGCCTCCGTCGGCGTCGGCGGCGTCGGCCCCGCGGCAGGGGGGAGAGGGCCCGGCGGCGGCACCCGCCGCAGAGGTCTCCCCCGCCGTACCGGAGGAGACGGAAGGGCGCGAGGACGACGCGTACACAGAGCTCGTCGAGCGCACCCCCCTCCCCGCCGAGGCGGCACGCGAGCCGTCCTCCCGGTCCGGCAGGGCGAAGATCCTGTTCGGCGGCACCGCCGTGGTCGGCGCGGTGCTGATGGGCGCATTCCTGCTCCCTGACGACTCCTCGGGCGGCACCAGCACCGTGGCGCTCCACGAGCCGGCCCCGTCCGCCGACGGGACCTCCACGCCCAGTGCGTCCCCCTCCTCCGACGCCCCCGCTCCGCGGCTGCCCTCGGCGCATGCCTCCGCCGCCCGGGCCGGGCAGTCGTCCGCCGCCTCGCGGCCGCGCCACGCGACCCCGACCGCCCCGGGCACGGCCGCCGGGGGGACGCCCACCAGGACTGCAGCCCCAAGGGCGACCCCGACGAAGGCCGCCACCAGACCTACGGCCGCCGCCCCGGCGCCCACGCACCACTGGACGAGCCTGACCCTCACGGCGACGTCCGTGCTGGAGGCCGGCCAGTCCGCGCGGTCCGACCGCACCACCCTCGCCATGCGGTCCGACGGCGACCTGGTCGTGATCGACGAGAACGGGAGGACCCGCTGGTCAGCGGGCACCGCCGGGACCGGCCGGAAGGCCGTCTTCCAGAACGACGGGAACCTCGTGGTCTACCGGGCCGACGGCGGTACGGCGTGGTCGTCCGGCACCCCGGGACACAACGGCGCCGTGCTGGTGCTGAGGAGCGACGGCAACGTCGTCATCCAGAGCGGGAGCACGGTCATCTGGCAGACGGACACCGCGCATTGACCTCGCTGACCGGAGAGACCCCCGACCTCGGGCGGCTCGCGGGGCGGGGCGGGGCGGAGCTGGTGCGGCAGCGCGCGGGGCGGGCGTGGCTGCTGCGTCCGCCCGGCGCCCAGGACCGCCAGGCATGGGTCTTCGCCGCCGGACTGGCCGCCGACCCCGCGCGCTCCGTGGTGGTCGTCGACCTGCCCGAGGGTCCGGAGGACGTGCTGGAGGCGGTGGTCCGGGCGCTTCCGGAGGATCCGCGGGGGCACCGCGTCGTGTTCGGCCGCACGCCGCGCCAGGGCGCCCCGGCCGCCGGCCGCCTGCTGGCGCAGCGCCTCGGCCGCACCGTGGTCGTCGCCGACGGCGTCCCCCTCCCCACCTCGGGCGGGGGGCTGTTCATCAGCGCCGACCGGGGGGCGGGCTGGATGCGCTGCGAACCGGGGGCCGAGCCCGTCCCGGAGTCCCGCCGGTTCCCCCGGCCCGGCTGGGAGGCCGACGTGCCCGACGAGCCGCGCGCGGTCAGCAGGCAGGCCGTGGCCGAACCCCTCCCGTCCGGTGTCTGGATCCGGCCGCAGGAGGAGACCCCGGCGGTCGTCCGCCAGCGGGCCCACCTGGCGGCCCACCTGCTGGGGCGGCCGGACGTGATCACGGTCGTGGTGGGCTCCCGCGGCGAGCCGGGGGTCGTCCCGGGTGACGTGGCGCGGCTGTACCGGCTGCTGCCGGAGCGGGCCCGTGCCGCGGTGCGCCTGTTGGAGTACGGGGACGTGCGGCTGCCCGTCGGACGGACGCTCGGAGACACCCTCGCCGACGTGCTCCGGGAGCCCGTCCGCGCGTACAACGGGATCCCGGGCCTCGTGCGCCCGGGACCGGGCGGCCCCGCGGTCGCTGAGGTGTTCGCCGTCGGGGAGGACGGTTCGCCCGGCCGCATGCTGCTGTCCCGCGAGGTCGTCTATCTGCCGTCGGAAGGTCCCGCCGGTACGGGGCGCGGACCCCGGGTGTTCCGGCACGGCTGGCCCCTCCGTGAGCTGCCGGAGGTCGCACCCGGTGTCCACACCTGTGCGGACGACACCGTGGTGGAGGTCGTCCGGAGCGGGCTGTGGGTCCGGTCCCCCCAGGTGGCGCCCGCCCATGCCGCGCACGTCCGTGCCATCCCCCCCGACCCGGGAGGGGAACTGGTGTTCTTCGACACGGACGCGCCCCACGCGGCGCAGCTGCGGCGGCTGGCGGAGGAGGCCGTGCACAGGCTGGGGCCGAACGGCCCCCGCCTCGCACGCCCGGTCCCCCTGCGGCTGCCCCCGGCCGATCCGCACCCGCACGGCCGGCCCGAGGACCGCGCGGACGACCGTCCCGTCGCGGTGCAGCCGGTGCCCCGCCGCAGCATCGTGGCCGGGGCGCAGGACGAGGACGTCCTGGCGGCCGCCCGCGAGCGGGTGCGCAGCGAGCGGGCCGACCGGTACGGCGAGGCGGCGGCGTTCGCCGCACTCCTGCTCGCACGCGAGCCGCAGCTGGGCGGGGACCGGCCAGCCGCCGGCGTGATCACCGACCTGGCGGCGGCCCGGATGCACCTCACGGACCAGGGCACGGACCCCGCATCCGTGGGGGACGCGGACCCCGACGAGGACGGGCTGGCCCTGCTGCGCTGCGCCTCCGAGGGCGTGCACCTCCTGCCCGTGCACGAGGGCCCCGTGGCCCTGCAGGCCGTGCTCGGCCCGGCGGCGGCCGCCTGGTACGGGGAGCAGAGGCTGGTCGTCGACTGGGCGTTCTGCTCCGCCTCGTCCGCCGGGGAGCCGCACGTGCCGGGGGCGACGCGCTTCCTCATCCGGTCGCTGCGCGGGCGCCGCACGGCCGGGCTGGACCCGGCGCGCCCGGACCGCGTCGTCTTCCTCCCGGGCACCCGCTTCGAGGTCCTGCGGGTGCGGGGCGGGGAGCACCCGCTGGTGATGATGCGGGAGCTGGCCCCGTGGGAGATCGCCCCGGACCGGGAGGCGGACCAGGAGGCCCTGGGCGAGCTGGAACGGGCGGAGCAGGACTGGCGGTGGCGCAACTCCGTGGAGGACGGCGGTCCCCGGGCCTCTTTCACGGGCCGTCCGGAGCGGCCTCCGGGCCTGCTGCACTGACGGGTCCGCCCCGCCGGACGGCAGGGACCGGTCCGGTCCGGTCCGCTGGCGCCGGCGCGCCGTCTCCGTCAGGCTCCCGCCGGAGGCCGCGAGGGTCGGGGACCGGGGAGGACCCGCCACCCGCAGCCCTGACGGGACGGGAGGCGTCGTCGTGCCGGGCAGGGCGTACGGATGACGACCGCCGCAGTACGGGCGTCCGGGGCCGGGACGGTGGGGCGGGCGCGGGCCGCCCGTGGACGGGAACCGGGCGGCCCGGTGGCCGGTGCAGAGGGTGCAGCGGGGGCCGGGCACGGAGGTCAGATGAGGCCGGAGGTCAGCGCGTAGGCCACCGCGTGCGTCCGGTTTCGCATCCCCGACCGGCTGACCAGGCCGTGAATGATGTTCTTCACCGTCCGCTCGGAGTAGCTCAGCCTCACCGCGATCTCCGCCGTGCTGCAGCCCTCCGCCAGCAGCGTCAGCACGTCGATCTCGCGCGCGTCGAACAACGGACGCGTACCGCCCCCCGACGCCTCCTGCCGCATCACCCGCATCTCGTCCACCAGCGTGCGCACCATCGACGACGGTATGGGCGCATGCCCAGCCCGCGCCGTCGTGATCGCGCGCACCACATGCGAGAACGTCGCGTACGGCCGCAGCACGACACCCACCAGGCCGTACCCCACCGCCCGCACCAGCTGCGGCTCACTGATCGCCGAGGCCACCAGCACGATCCGCATCCCCTTGTTCGGCGCCTCCCCCGACATCCGCCTCATCAACCACAGCGTGTCCTCGGTCACCTCGTCGGCGACCACCAGCAGGACGTCCGCCCACGGCACCGGCTCCGCCGGCACCACCGCCAACTGCGGCACCCTTTGCAGGAACGCGGCCGTGCCCTCCTCCGCAATCGCGTCATCCGCCCGGACCGCGACCACCGTCCTCTCCCTGGACGGCCCCACAGCTTCCCGCCTCTCCGCACGGCCCTGTTCCGCCGACCGCACCCGCACCTCCTCGGCACCCGCGCCCGGGCCGCCGGCCGCACCGTCCGACACCCCCGCCTGCGCTCCCCGGGCATCCGCACCGAACGGCGGGCGGGGCGCACGGTCACGCGGCACTGAAGAGGAAGGGCGTGCGGAGGAGTGCATGACGGGTTCCCATGGAAGTCGAACGCACGGCGGAGCAGCCGCATCGTGAAGGGGGATCGGCCCGTCTGCCCGGCGGGAACGGGGTCGGGACCGCGTGCCCGGCGGGAGGCCGGACGTCCGGACCGGCAACGGAGGGCGCGGGGCCGCCCGGCGGCCCGGCGGAGCCCGCCGGGCCGCCGGAGCACTCGGCCGGCGCCCCGCGGCACGCGGGGCCCGGGCGGCGCCACCGGTGCCCCCTCTCCTCGGCGGGGCAAGGGAGCCGTCGCCGGGTGCGGGGAGGACGTCAGGCGGCGGCCTTCATGAGGTCCGCGGCCCTCTCCGCGACCATGATGGTGGGCGCGTTGGTGTTCCCCCCGGGGATGGCGGGGAACACGGAGGCGTCCACGACCCGCAGCCCGGCCACGCCGAGCACCCGCAGGTCGGAGTCGACGACGGAGCCGATGGCGCAGGTCGACGTCGGGTGGAAGAGCGTCATCCCGGCCCCGCGGGCCCAGGCGAGGATGTCCTCGTCGGACGAGGAGGCAGGGACGTCGAACGGTCCGGTGACGACCGACCGCACCGCCTCCTGGGCCGCGATGTCCAGGGCGATGCGGACACCGGCGACCATCGACTCCTGGTCCTCACGCGTGGTCAGGTAACGGTGCGTGATCCGCGGGGCGGCGTCCGGGCGCAGCGACCGCAGCGTCACCTCGCCCCGGCTGGTGGGGTGCAGGACGCAGGGGCCGAAGGCCATCCCGTGCTCGGAGATCGCGCCCAGCGCCTCCTGGTGGAACAGGACCGGCGACATGAGCAGCTGAACGTCGGGAATCTCCAGGCCGGGACGCGTGGCCATGAACCCGCCCGCCTCCCCGACGTTGGAGGTGAGCGGTCCGCGCGCCTCGTTCTGGAAGAGGGCCAGGTTCTCCGCGCTGGCCGCCGTCATCAGCGTCTCGACGTCGGTGCGGTAGTTCAGCGGTGCGAAGAAGTGGTCCTCGAGGCCCTGTCCCACCGGGAGGTCGGCTGCCACCTCCACGCCGAGGGGGCCGAGCGAGGCCGCGGGGCCGATACCGGAGAGCATCAGCAGCTTCGGGGACTCGTAGGCCCCGGCGGAGAGGACCACCTCCCGCTCGGCACGGACCACCTCGACGGCCCCGTCCGCATAGGCCACCTCCACACCGACGGCGCGCCCCTTCTCCAGCACCACCCGGTGGGCCGTGGTCCCGGCCAGGACCGCGAGGTTCGGACGGTCCAGGGCACCGCGCAGGTAGGCCACCGCCGCGCTGCAGCGCATCCCGTCCCGCTGCGTCACCTGGAAGGGGCCGACACCGAACTGGGTCTCGCCGTTGAAGTCGTCGTTGCGGGCGTGGCCGGCCTCCACGCCGGCCTCCACGAACGCCCTCGTCAACGGGTGGTCCGACCTGCTGTCGCTGACGGCCAGCGGCCCTCCCGCCCCGTGGAAGAAGTCCTCGCCCCGCTCGTTGTCCTCGGCTCGCCTGAAGTAGGGGAGCACGTCGTCGTAGGACCAGCCCTCGGCGCCGGCCCGGGCCCAGCCGTCGTAGTCGGCCCGGTTCCCCCGCATGTAGATCATGGCGTTCATCGAACTGGACCCGCCGAACACCTTCCCGCGGGGCAGGTACATGCGCCGGCCGTCGAGGCCCGGCTCCGGCTCCGAGTCCAGGTCCCAGTCGAGCGCCGTCTTGAAGAGCTGGCTGAACGCGGCAGGCACGTGGATCTCCTGAGCGGTGTCCGGGCCGCCCGCCTCGATCAGCGCGACGCTCACGCCCGGGTCCTCGGTCAGCCTTGCAGCGAGCACGCATCCCGCTGAACCTGCTCCGACAATGACGTAGTCGAAAGCGCTCATCCTGGTCTCCTCGGCTTGCCGTGACGCGATGGGTGGTGCAGGTAGAAGCGTCACCGGTGAGGAGCGGACGGGCCATGGGCACCCGGCGGAAAAGCGGTCCATATCCCTGTGCAGCGGCACAATACCGGCGAAAGTACCCTGGTGGACATGGGAGGACGCCTGCACGACGACGCGGACGGGGACGCGTGCATCACGTCACTGGTCGACCGTCTGCTGGCCGGGGTGGACACCCTCGCGGCCGAGCTGACCGGCCAGCTGCTCGACCGGGACCGGCCCTTCCCGAAGGACACGGCCCCCGACCGGGAGGAACTGCACGGCGCGACACTCGACAACCTCCGGGCCGTTCTCCGGGCCCTCCGCGGGGAGCTCCCCGTGGTCCTGGACGCCCCGCGGAGGGCCGGACGCGCGAAGGCACGGCAGGGCATCCCCCTGGAGTCGCTGCTCCAGGTCTACCGGCTGACCGGACGCTTCATCTGGGAACGGCTCCTGGACCTCGCCCTCGACGAGGGCCGCTCCGACGTCCTCCTGCGCAAGGCCTCGGAGGTGTGGACGGTGATCGACCAGTGCTCCAGCGCGGCTGCCGAGTCCTACCAGGCGACGGTGCAGGAGCGGGTCGGCCGCGACGTCGCCGCACGGAGCCTGATGCTGGCGACGCTGCTCGACGGCACCGCCGAGAGCGGCGTCGGCGCCTGGGACCTCCTCCGGGCGATGCAGCTCGACCTGGGCGGACCGTTCCTCGTGGTCCTCTCGGAGGGCGCCGGCGGCGCCGACCCCCTGCCCGGCGTCGAGGACCGACTGCGCGGCGCCGGCATCGGCTCCGGCTGGATCCAGCAGATGGACGCCCAGGTGGGACTGCTCGCGCTGCCGAGCGACCGGGCGGTCACGCCCGCCCACGGGCACCTCGACGCGGCCGCCCTGGGGCGCATCGGCATCAGCCGGCCGTTCACGTCCCCGGACCAGGCCCCGACCGCCCGCCGGCAGGCCCGGCTCGCGGCCCACTGCATCCCCCCCGGCACCAGCGGGACCCACGTGTACGGCGCCTCCCCTGTCGGCCTGCTGGCCGCGGCCTCCCCCGACACCGCGGCCGAGGTGACGCGCACGGTCCTGGGCCCGCTCCTCGGACTGCCGGCCGGGGAGCGGGCGGCCCTGCTGGGCACCCTGGACGCGTGGTTCACCGAGGGCGGCTCGACCGCCAGGGCCGCCGAGCGCCTGCACTGCCACCGCAACACCGTGCTGTACCGGCTCAACCGCATCGGCGAGCTCACCGGGCGCAGCACGGCGGCCGCGGGGTCCTGTGCCGAGCTGTACATCGCCCTGCACACGATGAGGCTCTCCGGGACGGGGGCCTGAAGGGGCGACGGGTCCAGAAGGGGCGCGGAGGGATGCCCCGAGCACGCCGCCTGCGCGGGGGTCCGATGCGGACGGCAGCCGGCGTCGGGGACTCTGCGGCCGGGGCCGCCGCCGTCGCCGTCCCTCCGGCTTCCGGCCGACGCTGCCCGCAGGCGCGCACCGGCCGGGCCGACCCGGTCCGCAGGGGGGGGGGCGCGGGGTCCGGGCGGCGGGCGGCGGCGCCTCAGTGGTTGGCCTGGGCCTGGCCGAGGGCGACGAGCACCTCCTGGGCATGAGGGGTGCCGGCGATGTCCCCCAGGGAGATCAGGCCCACCGGACGGCCCTCCCCGTCGACGACGGGGAGGCGGTGCAGCGCATGGGCGCCCATGAGCTCGGCCGCCTCGCACACGGTGGCGTCCGGTCCGACGGTCACCAGGGATCCGGAGGCCGCCTGGTGCGCGGTGGCGCTGCCCGCGATCAGGCCCTCGGCGGTGATGCGGACGGTGATGTCACGGTCGGTGACCACGCCGTGCAGGACACCGTCGGAGGTCACCAGGACGCAGCCGACGTCGGCGTCGCGCATGCAGGCGGCCACGTCGGTGAGCGAGGTGTAGGGCGGAACGGTGACCAGCCGGGTCGTCATCGCATCGCGCACGAGATGCACGGCATGCCTCCTTCGTCGTGTCCGGCGCGCGGCGGCTGCCCGCGCCCGCGCCCGCCCTCCCCGGACACGCCTCCCCGGTACCCGCGCCCGTACACCGCCGCCCCGGGCCGGACCCGACAGCGCCCCGTACCGGCGCCGCCTGCCGGAGGGGGCGGCCCGGAGAACGGGTCGCAGCGTGCGGCGGGACGTCCGGAGCGGCCTCCCGGCGCGCCGGACCGGGCGGCCGGGCCCGGCCGGGTGCCGCCGCACCGCGCCGGCGGGATACCCGTCCGGCGGCAACCCGTTCAGAAGCCCAGCTCGGTGAGTCCCGGGTGGCCGTCCGGGCGCGGCCCCGACGGCCAGCGGAAGCACCGTTCCGACTCGCTGATCGGGAGGTCGTTGATGCAGGCCAGCCTGGTCCGCATGAGCCCGTCCCCGTCGAACTCCCAGTTCTCGTTCCCGAACGAGCGGAACCAGTTGCCGGAGTCGTCGTGCGACTCGTAGGCGAAGCGGACCGCGATCCGGTCCTCCCTGAAGGTCCAGAGCTCCTTGACCAGCCGGTAGTCGAGCTCCCTGCGCCACTTGCGCGTGAGGAACGCCACGATCTCGTCCCTGCCGTGGACGAACTCGGCGCGGTTGCGCCAGCGGCTGTCGGGCGTGTAGGCCAGGGACACCTGTTCGGGGTCCCTGGAGTTCCAGGCGTCCTCGGCACGCCGCACCTTCTCGACGGCGCTCTCGTACGTGAAGGGCGGGACAGGGGGTCTGGCCGGCATGGGGGTCCTCCTTCGCGACGGTCCGGCGGCGGGTGCGGCGCCGGTTCCGCGGCACTGCAGCGGGACGGCCGGGGCCGGCCGGGCCGCCCGCGGACCGCACGGGGCCGACCCTGCGGTGCCGCTCCGTCCGGCGGGCCGACGCTCACCGCCTCGGCGCGTCCGCCGGGGGCGGATCCTGCCGGGGAGCCGATCCTGCCGAGGAGGTGGTCGACGGTGCCCGGCCGCGTCGGCCTCCCGGAGGCGGGGACCGGCGCGCAGTCCGGAGTGCCCGGGACTGCGGCCTCCCGCCGCAGGCCGACGGGACGACCGCGGGCCTCCCGTCCGGGCCGGACATCCCTCTCACCATAGGCGCGGCCCCCCGAGGGCGCGACCGCCGGGACGGAGGCGGGCCGGACCCCGTCGGGGACGGGGCCGTCGGCCGCGGCGGCGCTTCCCCCCGGGGCCGCCTCAGCAGGGCTGCGGTGCGGCCGGGCGGTCCGTCCTCCCGCCCGTGGCGCGGGTGCGGTTCAGCCGAGGCCGACGGAGGCGGCGGCGTTGTCGAAGCCGACCGAGGACAGGTCGGCGACGTCCCCGGAGACCACCACGGACCGGCCGGTGCAGTCCGGCTGCGACCACAGCTTCAGGGTCCCGGAGGCCGACAGCGAGGAGGCCACCCCGGGACGCGTGAGGTTCGCGCACCCCTGACCGGTCACCCCCTGGGAGGGCCCGCTGTCGCTGAAGCGGGGGTCGTCGAACAGGGTCGCGCTGGTCGCGGGGGCGCTCTGGCCGGCGTCACCGCCCCCCTGGGCGGACGTGCCCTGGGCCGGCGTGCCCTGGCCGGTCGCCGCCTGGCCCGCCGCCCCCGGGCCGCCCGTGCCGCCCGTGCCGCCCGTGCCGCCACCGGCCCTGCCTCCGTCGGGCGTGACACCGAACCAGGTGCCTCCCACCCCCTGGCCGAACGTGTCACCGGGCCTGCCGTCCTTGGCGAACCGGTAGACCGGCCAGCCGCCGACGGTGACCTGCAGGGCCCCGTCGGCGCGCCGGACCACCCCGACCCGGGAGCCGTCGACACCGTCGAGGAACACCCTGCCGCCGGGGCGCACGGTGACCGGCGGCCAGGTGACCGCGCAGGCATCGTTGCAGTTCGACCGCGAGGGGTTGGCGGTGTCCTTGTCGAACCGGTACAGCGTCAGCCCCGCGCCGTTGACCACCACGGGGTCGAGGACGCCCGCGCTGCCCGCGGTCAGCTGCACCCAGTTCCGCGCCTTCTGCAGGGCCGCGCCGGTCGCGACGCCTCCGCCGGGCAGCGCCCAGTCGCCCGTCCCCGCGGGGGCGCTGTTGGACTGCGCGCTGCCCTGCAGCAGCGCCGCCGCACCGTCCTGGGCCCCGCCCACCACGGCCGGGGCGGGGGCGGCCGGGGCGGGGGCGGCGGCGGACGCGGCCGGAGCCGCCGGGGCGGCCGGGGTGGCGGTGGAGCTGCAGGCCGACAGGGCTGCCGTGCCGACGGTCACGAGGACGGCGAGAGGCATGGCGTACGTGCGGAACATCGGTTCTCCCGAGCTGGGCGGGACCCGGGGGGTCCGGACCCGTTCGCCCTGCACACGGACCACGGCCGCGGCCGGTTCAGCCCCGGGCCGGGGAGCGCGGCGGATGCCGCACGCCCCGGCCCGCGGGGAGATCCCGCCGCTTGACATGCTGACATTCAATGCACATATTGTCATTATGTCGAACACGGAAGAGGGCGGCTGCGCCCCGGACATCCCGGAGGCGGCCACGGCCGCGCCACCCGGCACGGAGACGGAGGGCCCCGGCGGGCGGCACCGCGCGGGAGGGCGGCGGGGCCGCGGTCCGCGACCGCCGCGACCCGGCGGCGCAGCCGCGGCCGGCCCCCTTGCGGCCACCGGCGCTCCCCCGGGCGCCCGCCGCCCCCGCACCGCCCCCGGGCACCCGCGGCAGGGAGCACCCGCATGACCTCCCCTGCATGGCCTCCCGGTCTCGACCCGGGGAGCGCGGCCGTCTTCGCCCACAACGAACTGACCACGCACCTGCCCGCCGAGCGCCTGTGGCCGGTCCTGCTGCGGGCGGGCGACTGGCCGCGCTGGTACGCCAACGCCCGCCGGGTCAGCCTGCCCGACGGGTGCGCCGGCCTCGCCGAGGGCACCGCGTTCCGGTGGACCACGTTCGGACTGCGCGTCTCCAGCACCGTCCGGGAGTTCGTCCCGGCCCGGCTGCTCGCCTGGGACGGCTCCGCGCTCGGCTCGACCGGCTACCACCGCTGGGAGCTGCACCCCGCACCCGGCGGCGGCTGCCGCGTCGTCACCCAGGAGACGCAGCGCGGCCCGGCCGCCCGTCTGGCCGCCCCGCTGATGCGGCGGGGCCTGCTCGTCCAGCACCAGCACTGGCTGGAGGGGCTGGTCCGCACCGCCCAGGAGGAGACGTGACGCCCCGCACCGCCCTGATCTACGGCGCGACCGGATACATGGGCCGCCTGTGCGCCCGCCGGGCCGTGGAGGCCGGACTCCGCCCCGTCCTCGCGGCCCGCGACGCGGAGGCGCTGGCGGCCGTCGCCGCCGGGCTCGGGCTGCCCGCACGGGCGTTCGGCCTGGACGACGCCCGCGCCGTCGAGGCGGCGCTCACGGACACGGCCGTCGTGCTCAACTGCGCGGGCCCCTTCGAGCGCACCGCCGGTCCGCTGGTCGACGCCTGCCTGCGCACGGGCACCCACTACCTGGACCTGGCGGGGGAGGTGCCCGCATTCCGGCAGCTCCACGACCGGCACGAGGAGGCCGTCCGCGCCGGGATCGTCCTGCTGCCGGGCGCCGGGTTCGGCGTCGTCCCCACCGACTGCCTCGCCGCCCACCTGCACGGGCGCCTCCCGGGAGCCGTGCACCTGGAGATCGCCTTCCAGGCCGTCGGAGGGCTGTCCCGGGGCACCGCCGGGACCCTGCTCGACGGACTGCCGCAGCGCGGTGTCCGGCGCAGCGGCGGCCGTCTGGTGCCGCAGCGGGCGGCGGAGCGGCGGCTCCGGGTCGACTTCGGCGCCGGGCCGGTCACGGTGACGGCCAACCCCTGGCGGGCCGACCTGTTCACCGCCGGCCTGTCGACCGGGATCGCCGCCGTCGACGCCTACACGGCGGTACCCGCACCGATGGGCGCGCTGATGCGCCTGGCCGGACGGCTGCCGGGCCCCTTCGCCTCCCGTCCGTGGCGCAGCGCCACCGGCGCACTGGTGCGGCGGCTCCCCGCCGGTCCGACCGACGAGCAGCTCGCGGCGGGGTACAGCCGCGTGTGGGCACGGGCAGTGGACGCCTCCGGCGCCGAGGCGGTCGCGACGCTGCACGGACCGGAGGCCTACGAGTTCTCGGCGCGGACCGCACGGCTGCTGATGGAACGGGTCCTGGCCGGCCGGGCCGGGGCGGGCTTCCGGACCCCGGCCACCGCCTACGGCCCGGATCTGGTCCTGGAGGTCGCGGGCGTCCGGCGCACCGACGTGGCGGCCTGACCGGGCGCCGCGGTGCCCGAACCGCCTCCCCTCGCCCTGCGTCCGCGCGGGCCGGGCCCCGCTGACGGAGGGGCTGCACCCCGGACGGCGGCGGCGCAGCGGAACACGGCACGGCGGTCGGCGGGGCATGGCGCGGAACGGGGGCGGCCGGCCACCACACCGTGGGACGGCCTCGGGCCCCTCCCCCGCACCGGTCCGCCACGGCGGGCCGTCCGCACGGGCCGTCCTGAAGCCGCCCCGGGGACGCGGCCGGGCGCGGACGCACGCCGCAGGGCGCGCCGGAGGACCAGACCGGCGCCCTCAGGGCCGGGACGGGCGCGGCCCGGGGCGGGTCCTGTCGGCCCGCGGGTGGGGCCTGCCGCCGCACCCGCCTCCCGTCCGCAGGCTCCCCGGAGGGCGGACGGGGGCGGGACCGGCGGATCAGTCCTGCAGGGCGCCGAAGAGGAGGTTGAGCCCCTCCGTCATGGTGGGGTGGTTGATGATCATGTCGCGGAGGGCGGTGGAGGGGAGTCCCGCGAGCATGGCGGTCTGGACGGTGGTGACGGCCTCGCCCGCCTCCGGTCCGAGCAGGGACACGCCCAGGATGCGGTCGGTCCGGGCGTCGACGACGGCCTTCCACAGGCCCTCGGTCTCCCGCATGGTGCGGGCCCGGGGGATGGCGGCGACCGGGAGGCTGGCGACGCGCACCTGGTGTCCGGCCTCGCGCGCCTGGGCCTCGGTCAGGCCGACACGGGCGAGCTCGGGGGTGAGGAAGATCGTGTAGGGGATCAGGCGGTCCCGGGTGCTGCGGGAGCCGCCGGCGAGGTTCTGCTTGAGGATGCGGTAGTCGTCCAGGGAGACGTGGGTGAACTGCGGGCTCCCCGCGACGTCCCCTGCGGCCCAGGTGCCCGGCGCCGTGGTGGCGAGGTGCTCGTCGACGACGACGAACCCGGCACGGTCGGTGCGGACGCCCGCGGCCTCCAGGCCGAGGTCCGCGGTGACGGGCTCGCGCCCGGTGGCGACCAGGACGTCGTCCCCGGTGAGGGCGGTGCCGTCGGAGAGCGCCACGGTGACCTCGCCGCCCGCGTCGCGCCGTACCGATGCGACCGAGGCCCCGGTGAGGACCCGGATCCCGTCGGCGGCCAGGAACCCGGCCACGGCCCGGGCGATGTCCTCGTCCTCACGCGGCAGGAGCCGCGGTCCGGCCTCCACGAGGGACACCTCGCTGCCGAAGGAGGCGAACATCTGGGCGAACTCCAGCCCGACGACGCCGCCGCCGACGACGACCAGCCGCCGGGGCAGGCGCTCCAGGTCGAGGAGGGAGTTGCTGGTGAGGGCGCCGGCGTCGGCCAGGCCGGGGATGGGGGGGACGAAGGGGCGGGTGCCGGTGTTGACGACGGTCTGTGCACCGCGCAGCACCCGGGTCCCGCCGCCGTCGAGCGCGACCTCGACCGTGCGGGGGGCGGTGAACCGCGCCTGCCCCAGCACGAAGTCCATGCCGGAGTCGAGGAACTGCTTGTGGTTGAGGGCCACCATGCCGTCGACCACCCCGGCCTTGTGCCGGAGCAGCGACTCGGCGGACACCTGCGGGGGCGGGGACGCCAGTCCGAGCTCGTCGGCCCGGCGCAGGCGGCGCACGGCGCGGGCACTGGCCACGAGGGCCTTGGTGGGGATGCAGGCGACGTTGATGCAGGTGCCGCCGATCATGCCCCGCTCGACCATGGCGACGCTCCTGCCGCTCCTGGCCCAGTCCATGGCGAGCGTCTTGCCCGCCTTGCCTCCGCCGACGACCAGCAGGTCGAAGTCCTCAGTACTGCCCGTCATGACCGGCCTCCCTGCACGTCGAGGGCGCCCCGCCCGGACGGGCCGGCGCCGCGGTGCCGCGCGTGTGCGCGTGTACGCCCCGGGGGGCACCCGCGTGCACTCCTCCACCGCAGCCCGCCTCCCCACGCTAACAGACAGACCGGTCGGTCTGCTCGTCTACCATGGGGGCATGACCGCCACACGAAGCGACCAGCTGCCCGCCGAGCGCCTCCTGCAGGCGGCCACGGAACTGTTCCTGCGCCAGGGGATCCGGGCGGTGGGCATCGACCGCATCCTGTCCGAGGCGGGCGCGGCGCGGGCGAGCCTGTACCAGACCTACGGCTCCAAGGACGCCCTGGTGGTCGCCTACGTCGAGCGCTGCCACGAGCAGGACAGCACGGCCTACGAGCACGAGGCGGCGGATACGGACGACCCGCGCGACCGCATCCTGCTCGCCTTCGACCTGGCCGCCCGCGCGGCGCCGGGGAGGGACTTCCGGGGCTGCCTCTACCTCAACGCCGTGACCGAGTTCCCCGACGAGGGCCACCCCGTGCACACTGCGGTGGAGCGGCACCGCGAGTGGCTGGTCCGCACCTGGACGGCCGAGCTGGGCGCCCTGGGCGTGGAGGATCCCGCCGCCACCGCGAACCGGCTGGCGGTGCTGTACGACGGCGGCCTCGCCGGTTCCAAGATCACCCGCTCGGCGCAGCCGATCCGGGAGGCGCGGCGGATGGCCGCCGATCTGGTGGCACAGGCACTCCGGGACTGAACCGGCGGGACTGCCGGAGCGGTCGGCGGTGCGCACAGGCCGGACGGACCGGCGGCCCTCCCGGCCGGGGCGCCGGCCGCCGCGCTCCCCGGCGGGTCCGGTCGGCGTCCCGGTGCCGCAGGCCCCTGCGCCGCCTTCCCGCCCCCCGCTCCCTGCTCCGGCAGGGCGGCCGCGCCCCCGCCGACCGGCGCGCAGGGCCCCCGGGGAAGGTGGCCGGCCAGGAGGGGACGTGCCGGAAGGCGAGGGGATTTGCCCGATATGCCGGAATGGGAAATGCTGGGGTCACATCCTCGACCCACCCGGACACGGTGGCCCTCATGGCAGGGGGAGGCGTGGAAAAGCAGCGCACGATCGCAGACCGAGAGCGTGTCGACGGCGCCCAGGAGCCGGTCGACGTGCGACAGGACCGACTCCTCGCCGAGGCGCTCCGCCGCGTCGTGCGCAGCACCGGCGCCCTGTTCGCCGTGGTCTACCGGGCCGGACCCGACGGGACGTGCCTGACGGTGGAGGCCATCGGCGGAACACCGCCCCAGATCTTCACCACGCCGAACTGCATTCCGCGGGACAGCCCGTACGCCTCCGCGGCCGCCTGGCGCACCGGCCGTCCGGTCAGCTCCGGGCTTCCCCTCGTGACGCCGGTCGAGGAGGCTCCGGTGAGCCTCATCCCGCACCCGTACTCCGTAGCCTCGGTGCCGCTGCCCCTGGGGAAGGACTGCTTCGGGGTGCTCACCGCCGTGTGGATGCCGCCGCGGCCGTCCGAGCTGCCGCGGCTGGTGGAACGCCTCACGGGGGCGGGGGAGGCCCTGACGGCAGGGCTGGCGCGGCTGGGCCGGTCCCCGACCGGGGTCGGGACGAGGCCCTCCCCCATGATCGTCCCGGTGCTCGACCCCGGCCCGGGCGTCCGCCCCCGGCCGGTCGGCGCGTCCGCGCACCGCTGGGGGCTGCCCGACCTCCCCGGCTCCTCGGCGCTCTCCCAGATGTTCCAGCTCCACCAGCTGTCCGCGGCGCTCAACCGGGCGTCCGGCACCGGCAACGTGGTCAGGACGGCGAACGAGTGGATCACGAAGTCCTTCGGCGCCGACACGCTCGTCGTGACGGTCGCGGCGGCGGGCAGGCTGCGCGTGGTGGGGCACAGCGGCGCGTCCGGCCTCGTGGGCGGCATCCACGGCGCCCCCCTCGACCGGAGGATCCCGGCGTCCGACGTCCAGCGCAGCGGCGAGCCCTTGTTCCTCCCGGACCGCGACGCCCTGCTCGGGTCCTACTCCGAGGACGACGTCGGCGACCTCAGGGCCATGGCGGTGCTGCCCGCCACCGGAAGCGGCCAGGTCGTCGGGAGCCTCATGCTGGGCTTCGGCACCGAGCGGGACTTCGGGGCCGAGGAGCGGACCCTGCTGCTCATGATGGCCGAACGCCTGGGCGGCGCACTGGAGCGCGAGCAGCTGAGCGAGACGGAGCACGCCCTGACCGGCGCCCTGCAGAAGAAGCTCCTCCCCCGCATCCTGCCCGAGTGGTCCGAGATGGCCACGACCGCCCGGTACCTGTCCCCGCCGAGCGCCTCGGGGATGGGGGGCGACTGGTACGACGTCATCCCGCTCCCCGGGCGCCAGGTCGGCCTGGTGGTGGGCGACGTGGAGGGCCACCACGCGGACAGCGCGGTGATCATGGGCCAGCTCCGCAGCGGCCTGCACGCGTACGCCGCCGAGGGCCACGATCCCGCGGCCGTCCTGGCGCGGTCGAACGCCCTGCTCGCCGAGCTCGACACCGACCTGTACGCCACCTGCTGCCTCGTGCGGATCGACCTCGAGTTCGGCGTCGCCGAGATCGCCCTCGCCGGGCACCCGCCACCCCTGCTGCGCGGACCCGTCGGGGGCGTCGTCGTCCCGGACGCTCCGCCCAACCTGCCCCTCGGCGTGACGCACGGGCACACCTACACCACCGCCGAGGTCCCGGTCCCCCCGGGAACCCTGCTGATGCTCTACACCAACGGCATCGGCTGCGACCCGGTCGCCGACGCCGGCGCCCTGCTGGAGTCGGCGGACGGCGCGCAGCGCTGCTCACTGGACAGGTTCGCCGACATCATCGCCGCCGGCACCGCGGGACGCTCCCGGCCCCACGCCGACGACACCGCCCTGCTCTTCGCGCTCTTCGAGGGGAGCCCCCTCGGGCCGGTGCAGCGGGTGGACCGGATGTCCGTGCCCCGCCACGACATTCAGGGCGTCCGGGCGGCACGGCGCTTCGTCCGCGGCTACCTGACGAAGCGGGGTCTGTCCCGTCTCACCGACGCCCTGGAGGTCATCGCGTCCGAAGCGGTCACCAACGCCCTCATCCACGCCGACAGCGAGGTGGAGATCCGGCTCCGGGAGTACCCCGACCGGATCCACCTGGAGGTCCGCGACACCGACGCCAAGCCGCCGATCCCCACCTCCGTCACCGACTCCGACGAGACGAACGCCGTCGCCGAGCACGGCAGGGGCATGGGCATCGTGGAGTACCTCTCCACCACCTGGGGCAGCTCCCCCAACGGACGCGGCAAGACGGTCTGGGCCGACCTCGCCAAATGAGCACGCCCGGCACACGTCGCGCGGCGCGGCGGCCGGCCCTCCCGGCGGGCCCGGGGGACCCGTGAGGGAGCGGCTGTGCGCGGGGGCGCGCGAGCGGCACCGGGGGCCTCTCGGCCACGGACGGCGACGGGCCGCGGCACGCCCAGGGCAGGCGGCCGGACGCGCGGCACGGCCGTGCCCCCTCCGCACCCCTACGCCACCCGCACCACCGACTTGCCCGGCCCCGGGGCGGCCTGCGCGGCGATCATCCGCGGCACGTCGCCGAAGCCGTGCACGGCGCCCACCGGCGTCGCGATCTCCCCCCGCCCCGCCAGGTCCGCCAGGCGGTCCCACACGGCGGCCTCGGCCGCCGGCTCCCCGGGGCTCGCGAGGACGCCGACGGCGGTGTAGTTGCGCAGCAGCATGTCCATCGGGTCGAGGGGGACGGGGCTCCCGCTCGCCAGGCCCACGACGGCGATGCGCCCCCGCGGCGCGATGCTCCTGAGCGCCGTCGCCGCGGTGGACCCGCCCACCGGGTCGTAGACCAGGTCCACGCCGCGCCCGCGGGTGATCGCGTCGATCCGGGCGGTCATGTCGCCGGCGCGGTGGTCCACCACGTGGTCCGCGCCGTGCCGTGCGCAGAACGCGAGCTTCTCCGGGCCGCCCGCGACCGCGATCGTCGTCGCACCCAGCGCCCTGCCCAGCTGCAGGGCGGCAGCGCCGGTGCTGCCGGCCGCGCCCAAAACGAGCAGCGTCTGCCCGGGCTCGACCGGGGCCCGCTCGACGAGTGCGGCGTACGCCGTGCGGAAGCCGATCGGGAAGCCACCGGCCTGCTCGTCCGTCATGCCCGACGGGATGCGGACGGTGGAGTGCTCGCGCAGGTAGGCGTACTCGGCGTACCCGCCCCACCCCTCCAGGAACGCGGTGATGCCGGCCACCCGGTCGCCGACCGCGAACCGCGAGCCGGGCGGCACGGCGACGACCTCCCCGGCCGCCTCCTCCCCCAGGCCGAACGGAGGGGCGCCGAGCAGGGGGAAGCGGCCTGCCGCCATCAGCACGTCCGGGAACCCGGCACCCGCGGTCCGCACCCGGATCAGCAGCTGTCCGGGGGGCGGCTCGGCCCAGACCGTCTCCTGGAGTTCGATCCCCTCCTCGGGGTCGCCGAACGCCACCAACCGCCATGCACGACCGGAGAACACAGCCGGCCCTCCTCTCCTGTTCGTCGCGCCCCCGCCGCGGGCGTGCCGCCGGCGGGAGCGCTCCCTGCTCCGGCACGCGCGTGCCGTCGGAATCGCGGGCCGGTCCGGCCGGGGAGGACTGCCCTCCCCCGCCCGGACCGGCCCGCAGGACGCCTCACCGCCGCGCCGGCCCCCTCGGGGACGTGGCCGGCGGCGTCGCACCACGGGCGTCACACCGTGGGCGTCACACCATGAGGCTCACCCGCTCGTCGACGCCGAGGAGCGACTTGCCGTACACCTCCAGGCCGACCGCCGGGACCAGGCCGGCGTGGCGTGCTTCCGCAGCAGGGGCTGCAGCGCGACCGCACGCGCCACCAGCTCCCTCCTGAGGTCGCCGCCGGCCGGCGTTCCGGGCGCGTCGTCGCTGAGGGTGATGTCCACGGTTCTCCTTGTGCGGTTCGGTGCTCCGGGCGGGGTCCCGCGGTCACGGAGGCGCACGGTCGGGCCGGACGCGTGTGCGCGGACGGCGGACCGCCGTCCGGCGGGGTCGGGCCGGCGGTGGTCAGCCGGCCGCTTCGAGAGCGATCTTCGCGAGGAGGGCGGCGAACTCCCCGGGGGCGGACAGGAAGGGCGAGTGGTGGCTCGCAAGCCGGTGGACGGCCCCGGCCCGGGCCGCCATCGCCTCCTGGTTCTGCAGCGGGAGGGCCCGGTCCTGCTCGCAGACGACGTACGTGGAGGGGACGGTGTGCCATCCCGCCCCGGTGAGCGTCTCGGCGAAGGACCTCGTGCTCTGCGGCACCAGCCGCCGTGCGGCCTCCTCCGCCTCGGCCGCGGGCACGCCGCCGTAGAACAGGTGGACCGGGTCGTCCGGCACGGGCTGGACGCCGTGCGGCTCCTCCGGGAGGGGCGCGCCGTACTGGCCCAGGAGGCTCTCCCCGGCGTCGAGCTGGAACGCCGCCACGTAGACCGCGTGCGCGACGCCGGGGGCGGAGGCGAGGGCCTGGCTGACCGGGGCGCCGCCGTAGGAGTGCGCGACGACGACGACCGGGCCGTCGATGCGCTCCATCTCCGCGAGCACCGCCCGGGAGTCGTCGTGGAGGCCAGCATCGGGCCCGCCGGCACTGGGCAGATCGACGGTGCGGGTGGCCCAGCCGTCGTCCTCGAGCAGCGGCCTCACCCGGTCCCAGCACCAGGAGCCGTGCCACGCACCGTGCACCAGCAGCAGGGTGGGGCGGGGGTTGTCAGCAGTCACGGCAGTGTCCTTGATCGTGATGGGGCAGAGGCGTCCGAGACGCCGTGCCAGAAGCCTAGGACGGTTTGGACATACTGTCCAACGTAACGTCCGACACACTGTCCAGCAGCGCGCCGTGCGGGACGGCGGACACCGGCGGACGGCTCCGGACCAGGCCCCCGGCGGCGCGCCGGGCGCCGGGCGCATGGTTGGACATCACGTCCACGCCCCCCTAACCTCCTGGCAGTGGCGGTCCGCACCGCCGCCCTCCCCCGCCCGCGGCCGGAGCCCCGGCACGCCCCTCGGCCGGGACCCCCGCCCCACCCCCGAGGACGACGCGATGCCTTCGACCACCCGACGCCCCTCAGCCGCGGCGGACCGGCGGGCCGCGCTCGAGAAGCGGATCCTGGGCGTCATCGGGGACCTGCTGGGCAGCGGCGCCGGCTACACGGAACTGAGCGTGGAGCAGATCGCCAACGCGGCGGGGATCTCCCGCTCGACCTTCTACCTGTACTTCCGCGACAAGGTGGACGTGCTCCTGCGGCTCAGCAACGCCCTGAAGACGGAGAGCTACGCGATCGTCGACGCCTGGCACCCCTCGGGTCCGGACGGCGGGGCCGACGGCCTGGCACGCGTCTACCTGCGCATCATCACGCACTACCGCCGGCACGCGGCGCTGCTGGCGGCCATCAACGAGGTGGCCGCGTACGACCCGGCCGTGCGCGAGGCGTGGACGGCCCACCAGGACCACTTCACCCGGAAGACCGAGGCGCTGCTGGCGGAGGAGCGGCAGGCCGGCCGGACCCCGGCGGACGTCGACCCCCTGCTCGCCGCCCGGCTGATCGTCACCGGGGGCGCCCAGGTCATCGCCCGGCAGGTGCTCGACGGCGACACCGCCGGGGATGCGGCGGTCGCCCGCGAACTGGCCGCCTGCTACTGGTACGGCGTGTACCGGCGCCCGTCCGGCCCGGACGCCGGCTGACGCCCGGCGGCACCGGCGGGTGCGGCACCGGGCGAGGAGCCGCCTCCCGCGGATGATCCCGGCGCGCCGGGAGGCGGCGGGCCGGCCGACGGGGGGCGCAGGCGCCCCCGGCCCCCGTCCGGGAGGTGCCCCCGGGCACGCCACCCCGCCGTGCTGTCGGAGTCGGCCGGGTCCGTCCGGCACGGGGCCGGTCCTCCGCCGTGCGGTGCACCGCGCCGGCCCCTCCCGTCCGTCGACGGGCAGGAGGGGTCCTTGCGCGACCGGCCGGTCACGGCTAGTGGTCGATGCCGACGACGACCTTGCCCGTGGCGGTGCCGTCCGCCACCGCGGCGTGCGCGTGCGCGACGTCGGCGAGGCCGAACCGGCGGGGGTCCAGCAGCGGCCCGAGGCGGCCCGAGTCGGCCAGGGCGGTGATCTCGCGCAGGATCTCGCCGTGGTGCTCACGGCCGCGGCCGGTCAGCATGGGCGCCAGGGTGAAGACCCCGGAGTAGGTGGCGCCCCGGAAGGACAGCGGAGCGATGCTGTGCGTCCCCCAGCCGAGGGAGCTGAGGACGTGTCCGGTGTAGGTCCGGGCGATGGCGAAGGACGCGTCCAGGACCGGCCCGCCGACGGTGTCGTAGACGACGTCGAAGCCCTCGCCGCCGGTGAGGCGCTCGGTGTACTCCTGCGGCGTCTCGGCGGTGAAGTCGATCGCCGTGGCCCCGAACTCCTCGACGGCCTTCAGGCGGTGGGGGGCATCGGTGCCGAAGACCTCGGCGCCGCGGGCACGGGCGATCTGGATGCCCACGTGGCCGACGCCGCCGGCGCCGCCGTGTATGAGGACCTTGTGCCCCGCGCGCACCTGCGCCCGGTCGACCAGGCCCTCCCAGGCGGTGATGGCCACCAGCGGCAGCGCGGCCGCCTCGCGCATGTCCAGGGACGCCGGCTTGGGCGCCAGCAGCCGGGCGTCGACCGCCGCGTACTGGGCGAGGGAGCCCTGCAGGTCGCCGACGCCGCCGGTCATGCCGTAGACCTCGTCGCCCGGGGCGAACCCGGTGACCCCTTCGCCCACCTGCTCGACCACGCCGGCCAGGTCGAGGCCGAGCACCGCGGGGAGCGTGCGCTCGGCGTGCGCGGCCTGACCCGCGCTGATCTTGAGGTCGAGCGGGTTGACCCCGCTCGCCTCGATCCGCACCAGCACCTGGCCGGGACCGGCCACGGGCTTCTCGATCTCCTTGAGCACCATCGGGGTGCCGAACTCTTCCAGGACTGCTGCACGCATGGTGCCACCTTCGGATGTGCGTTGCCGAAAACACGTGTCGGGGGCGTCCAGCACCGCTGGACCCTCACTAATCAAACAGACTAGTTCGTTCGATTAAGGAGGGCAAGCGGCCGCCGAACGGACCGCCCGGGAGAGCCGGGCGGGTTCGGGGCGGCCGGGGCGCACGGGCGGCGCGGCCCTCAGTCGGGGCGCTTGACGGCGCGGCCGACCAGGAAGGTCTCGGCGGCGGTGATGCCCAGGCCGGTGAGGTCCTCGCTGAGGAAGCGGTACAGGGCCGCGGTGTCCGGCAGCCACAGTGCGAGGAAGAGGTTGTTGCGCCCGGTGCCGGCCAGTGCGCCGTGCACGGCCGGGTGCGCGGCGAGGGTGCGGCCCACCGCGTCCAGCCGGTCGGGCGGGAGCTGCAGCCACACGTTGGCGTCGACGTGCAGACCCAGGCGCCGGGGATCGACCACGACCTCCGTGCGCAGCAGGCCCTCGGCGAGCAGGGCGGCAAGCCGCCGGCGGACCGTCGAGGCCGGATGGCCGGTGCGTTCGGCGACGCCCGCCGCGGACAGCCGGCCGTCCTCGGCCAGGGCGGCCGCGATGGCCCGGTCGGCCTCGTCCGGCTCCCGCCGCGCCGCGGCGGCGGGAGCCGGGGTGAGGGCCTGCCGCTCGGCCGGGTCGAGCACGTCCAGCCGCCACCGGCCGGACTCCCGGAAGACGTGCAGCACCGTCTGCGCCTCCACCGAGGTGACGGCGCTGGTGGCGGGCAGCTGCTGGAGGAGGAGGCGGTTGTGCGGGGTGGCGCCGCGGGTGAACTGGACGGCGTGGATCTCGTCGCCCGCGGCGGACACGTCCAGGAACGGGATGTCCTCGCGGGCGGCGAGCACCGCGGCGATCTGCTCGAGCCTGCCGCGCAGCACGCGGATGCGGAGCTGCACCGCTCCCAGGTCCCCGGGCTGCTCCAGGCGGCCGCGGATGCGGACGGTGCCGTCACGGGTCAGCGCCCGCAGCCGCCGGTGCACCTCGTGCGTGCTCATGCCGAGTACGTGCGCCAGCCGTTCCACGGCCGCCCGGCCGTCGCACTGCAGGGCGGCGACCAGGCGCTGGTCGGCGGCCGACAGGACGGCTGTGCCACCGGGACCGGGGACGCCGCCGCGGCCGGTTTCGCTGTGTTTCACACCGTGCAGTGTGGCGCAGGGTCAGTCGCGGATCGCGGCGAGCATCAGCGAGTGCAGTGGCTGCGGGGCCGCGAGGAAGCCGTCGGCGCCGACCAGCCACGGCTGTCCGACGAGGTCGGTGACGGCGAGGCCGGCCTCCGCGGCGATCAGGGCGGGACCGGTCAGGTTGGCGTCGTCGGTGCCGTACTGCCAGAAGCCGTCCAGCCGGCCGGCCGCGGTGTCGGCGATCTGCCAGGAGGTGGCGCCGAGGTTGCGGATCGCACCTGCCTTCGGGAGCAGCGCGCTCAGCGACCGGCCCGCGCCCCGTACCGCCTCGGGCTCGCGGGCGATCCCCGGCGGCTGGCTGGTGCCGAGCAGGGCGGCGTCGAGCGTGCGCTTGACGGAGGGGCGCATCGGCCTCCCGTCGCGCCGGGCGCCGCCGCCGGACGTCGCGGTGCAGGTCTCGCCGAGCAACGGGCTGTGCAGGACCGTGGCCACCGCCCGGCGCTCGCGCACCAGGGTGAGCGAGACGCACCACTGCGGCAGCCCCTGGAGGAGCTGCACCGCGCCGTCCACGGCGTCGGCGAGCCACACCTCTCCGTGCTCGGGCAGCCGGGTGTCCAGCTCGTCGGCCCACACGGCTGCGGGCAGCAGCGGGCCGAGGCGCTCGCGCATCAGGGCCAGCGCGGGCTCGTCGACGGCCGAGAAGCGGAGCATGAACTCGTCGCGGTCCCGGGCCGGCTCGGGAGGGAGGTCGAGCGCGCGCAGCAGCGCGCCGACGGCGTGGACGGCTTCGGTCATCGTGCCGAGCAGCTGGTGGTCCGTGGGTGGCATGGCGGGGTCCTCCGGTCCGGGTCGGTGCACTGCGGGGTTGCCGGTGCACTGCGGGGTTGCGGAACGAGCCTGCCGCCGCCCGGGCCGTGTCGGCCGCCTGCGGCCCCGTTCGCGGTCGGATCCCGCGCTCACGGCCGGTGCGGTGAGCGTTCCTGCCGTCCCGGCCGGCCTCGGTGGCGGTCCGTGCGGGGCCCGGTGCCCGCACGGGGACGATCGGGCCCGGGTGCCGAAGGCCGCCGCCCACGCGGCCCGGTACTGCATTTCACGATTCAACGAGTTTTTGATCATACTGTCGGAGGTGTGTTCCCTCCGCGGCCGCGGAGCGGGACCGTCGCCGGTCCGCGCCCTCCTCCGGGACGGGGCGGTCCGGCGGCACGCGTCCGTCCGCGGTCGAACCGGAGGGGCGTCCCGTCCGTGAAGGATGTGCGCGCGCCGCACGTCCCGTCACAGCACTTGACGGTCCGGCGGACCGGCAGGCGCCGGACCGGCCCATCCGCGAAGGGCCCGGAGGACGGCGCGGAAGGCCGCCGACCGGAGGGTCGGGCCGCCGCTCCGCGGCCGTCCGCAGAAGACAGGGAGTAGGGCCTCGATGCACGACCATGACACGGCGTCGGCGGACGCGGGCGCCGAACGGCTCGTCGCAGGGCGTTACCGTCTGCTGGCCGTTCTCGGTGCGGGCGGCATGGGTACCGTATGGCGCGCCCGCGACGAGGTGCTGCACCGCGAGGTCGCCGTCAAGGAGGTGCGCACCCCCGCCGGGCTGGCAGCCGACCGGGTCGCGCAGATGTACGCCCGCCTGGAGCGGGAGGCCTGGGCGGCGGCGCGCATCAGCGCCCGGGGGGTGGTGACCGTCCACGACGTGGCCACCCACGACGGCCGGCCGTGGATCGTCATGGAGTTCGTCCGCGGCCGGTCGCTGGCCGATGTGCTCGCCGCCCGGGGGGCACTCCCGCCGCGGGAGGCCGCGCACGTGGGCGCCGAGGTGCTGGCCGCGCTGGGCGCGGCCCACGACGCCGGGGTGCTGCACCGCGACGTGAAGCCGGCCAACGTCCTGCTCGCCGACGACGGCAGGGTGGTGCTCACCGACTTCGGCATCGCCAGCGTCGAGGGCGACCCCGGGCTGACGATGGCCGGGGAGCTCGTCGGCTCCCCCGAGTACGTGGCACCGGAGCGGGCACTGGGCCGGACCCCCGGTCCCGCATCGGACCTGTGGTCCCTCGGCGCACTGCTCTACACGGCCGTCCAGGGACGTTCGCCCTTCCGGAGGACCACCCCCCTGGCCACCCTGCGCGCCGTCGTCGACGAGGACGTGCCCCCGCCGGACCGGGCCGGCCCCCTCGCGCCCGTCATCGAGAGCCTGATGCGCAAGGATCCCGCCGAGCGGATGACGGCCGGACAGGCCGGGCGGGAGCTGCGCCTGGCCGCGGCCGCCGGACGTGAGGGGGCCGGTCCGGCCGCGCCGCACGCAGCGGTCACCGACGGGACGGCCACCGTCGAGTTCCCGGCCGGGAGGGCCGCACCGGACGCCACGGCGCCGTCGCCGGTCCCGGGGGGCGGTACGGACGCCGGGACCACGGCGGCCACGGTCGACGCCCCCACGGTGCAGGGGCACGGCGCTCCGGGGGACGGGAGGACCACCGCCGACGTCCCCGGCCCCTCCGCAGCACGGACGGCGGCGACGACGATGACGACGGCGACGGTCGGCACACCCACGGTCGACGCCCCCCTCGGCGGTCCCACCGCCACGGCGGAGCAGGCGTCCGCCGACGGGCAGGCGGCAGCCGCCGCCGGGACCGCCGTCCCGGCACCCCGCCTGCCTGGTGACGCCGCTTCCGCACCCACCGTGGACAGCCCGGTCGTGCCCGGTGCGCCTCCCTCCTCCGCCGTGCCGCCTTCCGCCGTGGCACCTTCCGCCGCGCCGCCTTCCGCCGCGCCACGCCGAGCGCCGACGGCGGCACCGGCCGCGCGTGCCGCCGGGTCGCCCGCCGTGGGGGCGGACCCGGCGGGGCCCGCGCCCGTCGCCGCGCCGCCGACCGCTGCCGCAGCGTCCGAGCCCCCGGACACCGGGGCGTCCGGTTCCGGCTCCGCGCGGCGGAGCCGGCGGACCGGTTACCTGGTCTCCGCGGCGGTGGTCGTCACCGCGCTGCTCGCCGGCGGCCTGAGCCATGCCCTCGTCGGGGGCGACCGCGAGGACCGGACGGGTGGCGACCAGCCCGCGGGACGGACGCAGAGCGCTGCCGCCGGTGCGGTGGGAAGCGGGCAGGACGGAACCGCCGCGCAGCGTGTCGCCGTCACCGTGACGGGTGACGCGACCGCGTACGTCGGGGAGTGCCCCCCGGCCGACTCCGCGGGACCCGTCTTCACGGCGACGTTCACGGTGTCCGAGGTGCCCGTCCGGTTCTCGTACCGGTGGGTCTCGGCGAACGGCTCCGTGGTCGACCGGCAGTGGCGGACGCTGTCGTTCCCGGAGGGCGGGCCCCGCACCCATCGGGAGACGGTGCGGCTGTCGACGTACGCGCAGGCCGGAACGCTCCGGAGCGCGATGGCCGTGGAGATCCGGTCGCCGTTCCACGCCGTGTCCGACCCGGTGCCGTTCTCGGTCACGTGCCTGACGGCGGGCGGCTAGACGGTTCGGCGGGGTCGCCCCGTCCGCCCGGGCCGTCCCCGCGTGTCCGTCGTACGCCGAGCGGGCTGCTTCCGGCCGGATCCGGCCCCGACCGGCGCCGCGGGCGCCGATGACGGGCCGCTCCGCGGCGACGCGGGCCCGTCCCCCTCAGTGGTTCACCTTCAGCGTGCGGTCCCCTCCCCCGCACACCCGGACTTTCGCAAGGAGTTCCTTTGTCGTCGGTCATCGTGGGACACACCGGTCCCTTCGCCGGTCAGAGCCTCGTCGTGGGTGGCGCTCCGATCCGCTTCGGACGCAAGAGCGACAACGACGTGGTCCTCGTCAGCGCCAGCGCGTCCCGCCTGCACGCCGAGATCGTCACGGAGGACGGCGCGTCCGTCCTCTACGACCGGGACAGCCGGAACGGGACCCGGGTCAACGACCGCCGCGTCACCCGCCACGTGCTCGTGCCCGGCGACCGCATCAGCATCGGCGACGAGACGTTCCTGTTCGAGACGCAGGAGGCCATGGAGACGGCCATGGCCCTCTCCCAGCTCGACCTGCCCGGCGCCGACGCCCCGGAGAACCCGGACGAGCTGCGGGTCACGGTGAGCGGAGGAGGCCCGGTCGGGCTCGCCTTCGCCCTGCTGCTGGAGGACGCACTGCCCGGAAGGGTGGCCGTCACCGTCCACGACGGCCGGTGGACCAGGAACGGCCCGACCGTGGTCTGGAAGGACGAGACCCACGGCAACGTCCGCCGCCAGCAGGTGGTCACCGTCCAGAGCCGGCAGTACCTCGCCCTCACCGACGCCATGCGGGCGGCCCTGTTCGACGCGGGCGAGTACTCCGAGATGTGGCCGGTGGGGCCGGACTCCGTGGACGGCCGGCCGCCCCGCAACATCCGGATCGCCTACATCGAGGACAAGCTGCTGGAACTGGCCAACGCCAGTCCCGCCATCCGCCTGGTGCCGGAGCGTTTCGATGCGGCGGAGCACCGGCACCGGCTGTCCCGGGAGCACGTCCTGGCGATCTGCGAAGGCGGCCGGTCGCGGACCCGCGAGCACTTCGTCGACCGCTTCGGCGCGTCCGACGCCTCGATCTACTCCCTCGACGGGGAGCACCTGCAGGACGTCGTGCTGGGACTGCGGGTGAAGTCCCGGCTCCCGGATCCGATGAGCGTCCTGCTCACCGTGGCGCAGAACCGCTTCCTGCTCAACTCGCTGAACGGCGAGGGCTTCCTCAACATGCGGCTGACCCGCGACGAGGCGCGCGACGTCATCGGCATCGACCCCGTCCGGCACGTCTTCGAGGAGTGCATCGCCGCCCGGCCCTGCGTGATGAGCCGCCAGGAGGACAACGAGTTCGTCTGCCCGACCCACGGAACCCTCTTCCTGCCCGCCCTGCTGCGCAGCTCGCCGCTGTGGAAGCGGATCCAGGACGGTCTGAGGCTGTTCGGCGTCGCCGAGGAGGACCTGAGCGCCGTCACCTCGTTCCGGCTGGACATGGTGCAGCGCCCCCGGTTCACGGCGCAGCTCACCCGCCCCACCGCCACCAGCCCCGGAACGTACGGCTTCCTGCTGGGCGACGCGGCCAACGCCATCCACTTCTGGCCCGGACGCGGCCTCAACAGCGGTCTCGCCTCGGCGATCTCCCTGGCCCGCTCGCTCGGCCGCACCTGGCGGGGCCGTCCGCTGCGCGACGCCGACTTCATCCGCCACGAGGCGGCGATGTCCATGCTCCAGTACCGGCACAAGAGCCGGGCCTGGAACGCCATGGTCACCACCGACGAACAGGGCGTGACCCGCGCCGTCAAGGACGTCATCGCCCGGAGCACGGAGGAGGACCGGGTGTCCGGACCCGGCACCGGGCAGTCCGACCTGGACGTCCTGTTGGACCGCATGCGGGCGATCCGTGAGCGCCTCGCCCCCCGCCTGCCCGGCATGCCGGACGACGGGGAACTGCGCAACCACCTGTCCGCCCTGGCCCCGTCGACCCTGCGGACCCTGCAGGAGAGCGGCGCGTGGGACACGCTCGTCGTCGGGGGCGAGGAGGCCGACATCGACATCTTCTACCAGCCGGAGGTCCCCGTGCACATCCCCCAGCCCGTCGATCCGCGCCTGGCCGGCCGGACGGCGGAACCGCCGCGGACGGGCGCGCTGGACCCGGTGTGAGGCGTGCGCGGTCCGTCCCGCGACCGCGCCCCCCTTCCCCACGGCTGTCGCGGCCGTGGGGAAGGGGGGCGCGGTGGCGGGGGGAGGGGCGGCCCGGGCGGGCGGCCGCGTCCGGGGGTGAGCCGGGTGGCGGGGCTCAGGCCGCGTCCGCCCGGACCGCCCGCGCCAGGGTGAGCATGGTCCGGTTGAGCGGCGCCGGGACCCCGAGCCGCTCCGCCGTCCGGACGACCGCCCCGTTGATCAGGTCGTGCTCGAGCGGGAGCCCGGCGAGGCGGTCGTACAGCATGGAGGTCCCGTTGTCGGCGGTGAAGAGCCCGCTGAGGGCGAAGACGTCCCGGACGTCCTGCTCCCCGACGTCCGCGCCGGCGGCGGCGCCGACGGCCGCCGCCTCCCGTACCAGGGCCTGCGCGAGGCTCCTGACCTCGGGATCGTCGAAGACGTCCATGCGGCGGAGGGTGAGGGCGGTGATCGGGTTCGCGGCGACGTTGCTCAGGAGCTTCCGCCACGCCTCGGTGGTGAAGTCGGACGCGAGCCGGACGTCCAGGCCGCCGCCGTCGAGGACGGCCGCCAGGGCCGAGCCGGCGCGGCCGGACGGGACGACGAGGGCGCCGCCGAAGTGGCGCCTGACCCGTCCGGGCGCCACCCGCTCGGCGGCGATCAGGGCGAGGGCGGGCAGGATCTCGGCCTCCGGGGCGAGGGGCTGGACCCGCTCCACGTGGTCGATGCCGTTCTGCGCCACCACGACGGTCGTGCCGCTGCCGGCGAGGGCGCGGAGCCACGGCTCGGTGCTCCCCGTGTCGTGCGCCTTGACGGTGAGGAGGACCCACGCCACGGGGGCCAGCCCCTCCGGGCTCATGACGATCCGTGCCGGCACCCGGTGCTCCCCGGCCCGCTCCTCGACGACCAGCTCGTCGAAGGGCGACCTGACGCACTGCAGCACCTCGTGGCCCGCCCGGTGGAGGGAGGAGGCCAGGACCCCGCCGATGGCCCCGCCGCCGATCACGGCGACGCGGAGCGGGGAGGAGGGGCGGACGGTATCGGACTTCATGCGTGTTCCTTCGTGCATACGGTTGCGGTCGTTCCCGGGGCGCCGACGGCGGGCGGCCCCGGTGGTACCCGTGCTCCCCCGTTGCGGAGTGACGCCGCGCCCGTCCTGTCGGCTCACCGGATGAAGGCGGCACCGGACCCGGTGTCCACGGCGAGCCGGGGGCCGCGGGCGGCGGACCGCCCCGACGGCGCAGCCGACCACCGTCGGGGTGCCGGGAGGTACGGGGTGCAGGGCCTCGGGTTCTCCAGCGTCGGCCGGTCCTGACGGCCAGGTCCGGTCACTCACCGCACGGACACCGGCCCGAACCGGTTCACATGGGTTTTCGTGCGCGGGGCGGGCCGCCGGGCGCGGCGCCGTCCCGGTCCGCCGTCTGCCGTACGCCGTCCGCCGTACCCCGGGCGGAGGGGCCGTACGGATGTCCGCACGGCCCCTCCCGGTCGGGTGGGGACGGGGGTCAGCGGGTGGTGGTCCGTGCGGCCTGCTCGCCGAGGCGGGTGACAGTGGCGGGCCGGGAGACGGTGGCCGCGTGCGAGGCGTCGGCCTCGACGGTGCGGGCGTGGGCGCGGCGGGCCATGAAGCGCTGGGCGGCGTGGATGACCCGGTGGTCGTGCTGCAGGCGGGCGGTGGCGGCGTTCCGGCTGGAGGAGCCGGCGGACGCGCCGTGGACCGGGACCACGGTGGGCTCGGGCGCGGCGGCGGGGCGGGCCGGGGAGGCGGACGCGGTCTTGACCACGGCGGCGGCGACGGCGGCCACGCCGAGGACCGCGGCGGCCGTCGAGGCGGCACGGCGCGAGGACGTGCGGTTCATCGTTCCTCCCGGAGGCAGGCGCTGGTTCCGGCTCCCGGCCGTGGTCTGAGCACGTCGGCCGGGAGCCGGTCAGGCACCACTGTGCACATAAAAATTTCACACAAGCAAATTGCCTGCAACGGGGATGGGGTCGACCGTGCCGCGACCCGCCGGGGCACTCCCGCCGGAAGCCGTTCCCCGGGAGTCGGACATCACCTCTCGGGGCGCGGGGAGGCCGGGCGGGACACCCGGCGCCCCGCGGGCGCCGGCCCACCGGGCGCGGGGAAGGGAAGGCCGCAGCCGACCGGCCGACGGGGGCACGGATCCCGAGGCCGCCGAGGCCGCACCTCGGAAGCCCCGGACGCGGAGGAGGGCGGGATGTCCGGCCGGCCGACCCGCGAGGTGACGTGCACCCCGGGCGCCCCCGACGCACTGCGCGCCCCGGTGGACGAGGGGCCGACGGCGGACTGCGGGATCTGCGGCGAGCCGGCCTTCCACCCGTCGTCGACGGAGGGCCTCGTGCACTGTCCGACCTGCGCGTGACAGCAGGCGGGGCGCCGCTCCTGCACGCGAGGCGGGACACCGCCGTGCGGCCGCGGGCCGGCGTGACCCGCCCGCCCCGCAGGGCGGGCCCACAGGCCAGGGGTCCCGGGACCAGGCCCGCGCCGTGGTGGGTGCGGTGCCCGCGCGGCGTGGACCTCACCGGTCCCCACAGGGCCGGCCGGCCGACGCGACGGCCGCACGGACTCACGGGCCGGACGGGACGGGTACCGTCCGTCGCGCGCGGAACGGTCCACGTCCGCCCACCGCCCCGGGAGGGGCTCCGCTCACGGAGATCCCGGCGTCGCCGGGCGAGGACCGGGTCGCGCCCGTCGAGGGCGCGCCCGCATCCGCAGCGGGAAGGGCATCCGCCGGGGAGGGCGGTCCCCGGCCGCAGCGGCCCGACCGTCCCGGCGCCGCGGTCACAGGGGCGGGCAGCCGGACCGCCGATCAGCCGGCATGTGCGGCGATGGCCCGTGCGCACTCCATCGACTCGGCATGCGCGGTGTCCACCTCCAGGTCGTAGACCATCCCCCGGTGCACCACATCCGCCTGGGACGCCGCCATTCCGATGACCCGATCACCCCGTGCGACCTCACGGCCTGCGGCAACCGCACCGTCACACCGGACGCCGACCCACAGCACCCGCAGGTCGCCCAGAGCCTTCCGCCATCGCTCCTGCGAGTCCGCTCCACCGAGGAACACCTCGTCGACGATGATCCGGGCACCCGCACGGGCCATCGCGGCGACCCCCTCGATCCATGCCGCCTCCAGCATCCGGAACTCCGGTCCGACGGCCACCTGTCCGTCCGGAGCGAACTCGATCCCGGCACCCGATGCCCGCATGGACGCGGGCATCGCCTCAACCAGCGTGTCGACCCCGAGAGCCAGCCACGGATCCGGCAGGACCGCCTGCAGACACCGGGCGATCCCGGACTTGCCCGAGCTGGAGCCGCCGTTGAGAACGATCACGTCAGTCGTCACCGCGCCACCATAGGGGCGGCGCAGCACCACTCGGAACGGATTTCCGCTCATGCCGCACCGCCTGCCGCAGCCCGGTGAGCCCTCCCGGCCGGAGCCCTGGGCGACAGGCAGGTCGGGCTGCGGTCCGGCCGCAGGGTGCGGCGCCGAGCACCGCCCCCGGCCACGGAGGACACGTCCGGGACCGGCGGGAAGACGGTCGGGCCGGACCGTCGGCCGGGGCTCCGCAGCGGACGGCGGACCCGGTCGGGCCGGGCAGGCGAGGGGGCGCCGGGAGACGGACCGGGGCGGGCTGCTGCAGCAGCCCGCCCCGGGAGGCACGACGGAGGAGGTCCGGGTCAGGACGCAGGAGAAGGCGACGGGCCCGCCCGGCGGCGCGGGCGGCGTCAGCCGCCGCTGGGGGCGCGGTCGCCGGTGTGGGCGCGGACCAGCAGCGCCGCCGCGGCCTTCGCCTGGTCGACGACGGCCCGGTCCTGCAGCAGACGCCCCGACGCAAGGGCCCCGTCGATCAGGAGTCCGATGTGCTGGGCCAGGGCTGCGGCGTCGGCCGCTCCGGCACGGGCGCTCAGCTCGGTCAGCCAGGCCTGCCGCCGCCGGGTGTGCTCCTCGGTCACGGCCCGCGCCTCGGAGCCGGTCTCGGCCTCCACCGCGGCACTCACGAACGGGCACCCGAAGAACCCGTGGCGGTCGAAGGCGCCGGTCAGGGCGTCGAAGAGGCCCACGAGCCGGTCGCGGGGGTCGTCCCCGGCCCGCTCGGCGGCGTCCGACAGCTGCGCCATCCAGGAGTCGTCGGTCCTGCGCAGGTACTCCCCGACGAGCTGCTCCTTGGTGCGGAAGTGCACGTAGAGCGTGGACTTCGCCACGCCCGACGCCTCGATGACCTGGTCGATCCCCACGCCGCGCAGACCGTGGGCGTAGAAGAGCTCGGCCGCGGCCGCGAGGATCCTCTCCTCGGACCTGGTCTTGCGGATCTTCGTCGCCATCACCGCACCTCCCTAATCAGACAGACTAGTATGTCTGATTAGGGAGGGCAATCCTGACCGACAGGCCGCCCCCGTCCGCCGCCCCCACCCGGAGGGGCCGAACCGGGCAGGAGCGGCCTCCGGTGCGCCGACCGCCGGCGCGGGGCTCCCCGACCGGATCCCGGACGGCCCCGCGGAACACCTCGGCCCTGCGGAACGGACCGTCGCGCCGGCGGGCCCCGCGGCCGCGGCGCACCCCCCTCTCCGCAGGGGGTTGCCTTCCCGGCCAGGCACGGACCGGAGGTGTGACCCTATCCCCTCACCCTTCGGCAGGGCACCCCTCCCGGGTCTCCGCACGGCGGGGAGGGACCGGTCGCCCCGGGTGTCGCTGTCGCGGGCGGCGGCCGGGCCGCCGCCGGGGTCAGTGCTCGACGTCGACGACGACCTTGCCGACGGCGGTGCCGCTCTCGACCGCCGCGTAGGCGTCCGCGACGGTGGCCAGGGTGAAGCGCCGGGGGTCGAGCAGGGGCCTGAGGGCCCCGGCGTCGGCGAGCGCGGCCACGTCGCGCAGGATCTCGCCGTGGTGCTCACGGCCGCGGCCGGTCAGCATCGGCAGCAGGGTGAAGACGCCGGAGTAGGTGGCGCCGCGGAAGGAGAGCGGCGCGATGCTGTGGGTGCCCCAGCCCAGGGCGCTGACCACGTGGCCGGTGTACGTGCGCACCGCGGTGAAGGAGGCGTCCAGGACCGCGCCGCCGACGGTGTCGAAGACGACGTCGAAGCCCTCGCCGCCGGTGTGCCGGGCGACGTACTCCTCCACCGACGTCGCGGCGCGGTCGATCGGGGTCGCACCGAGGCTCTCGACGACGTCCATGCGCCCGCGCGAGGCGGTGGCGAAGACCTCGGCGCCGCGGGCGCGCGCGATCTGGACGGCGACGTGGCCGATGCCGCCGGCACCGCCGTGGACCAGCACCTTCTGCCCGGCACGGACCCCCGCCCGGTCCACCAGGCCCTCCCAGGCCGTGATGACGACCAGCGGCAGCGCCGCGGCCTCACGCATGCCCAGCGACTCCGGCTTGCGCGCCAGCAGCCGGGCGTCCACCGCGGCGTACTGCGCGAGTGACCCCTGCAGGTCGCCGACACCGCCGGTCATCCCGTACACCTCGTCACCCGGGGCGAAGCCGGCCACCCCCGGCCCGACCTCCTCGACCACACCGGCCATGTCCAGACCCGGCACGGCGGGAAGCCCGCGCCGGGCGTGCGCCGCCTGCCCGGCGGCGATCTTGATGTCCAGCGGGTTCACACCGCTGGCCTCGACCCTCACCAGCACCTGCCCGGGGCCGGCGACGGGCCTGTCCAGCTCCCCCAGGACCAAGGGCCTCCCGAACTCCTCCAGAATCACCGCACGCATGGCGCCACCTCGATCTCGGGTCGTCGTCTCCTGGTCGGCGGGCCCGTCCCGAACGGCCTCCGGGCCGGTGAGGGGAGGGGTCGCGGGACGGGCACCCTCACTAAAAAAACAGACTAGTACGTTCGATTAAGGTGGGCAACCGGACCCGCCGCCGCTCCCGGGGAGGCGGCCCCGGATGCGCGGCGGCCGCCGGCGCGGCACCGGACGCACCGCGGAATCCCGCAGCGGACGGGTTCCGCTCCGGGAGGCGCGGTGCGGATGCCCGGGCCGGGCGCCGTGCGGTGCGGGCGTCGGCGAGGTGGCCGGCGAAGGGCGCGACCGCCTCCTCCCGCTGGTCAGGGGTCGTGTCGCTCGACGTGCTGGAGCACGGTGGTGAACTGCCAGTCGACGGTGCTGTGGTCGATCGCGTCGTGCACCGGCGAGCCGGCCATCTCGCCGGTGATCCCGGCGGCGCCGGAGCGGGCGTGCTCGATGCTGTCGTAGGCGACGATGTCGAGGATCGTGCCGTCGTCCCGCACGACGATGCGGCGCCACGCGAAGCCGGGCCGGCGCCTGAGGTACTCGTTGATGTCCGCGTTCGCCGCGACGAAGTCCTCCGGCGTGAGGCCGGGCGCGGGTCGGAGGCTGGTCACTTCCAGGATCTCGCCCATGGGGGCCCTTTCCGATGGTGGGTGGTCGTGGCCGGCCGGGTCTCACCCTCCGGCGGCCCCTCCAGCGTGCGGCGCGGGCCGGCGGGCGGGAAGGCAGCGTCTTCCTGGGTGTACGGCACCCGGGAAGCGGCCGTGGTCCGCCCAGGACGGAGCGGGACGGGACGGGGCGGAACGGAACGGAGCAGGGCCGGGCAGGACGGGGCAGGTCAGGCCGGTTCCGCGCCGGAGGCCAGCTGGGCGACGGCCTCCTCGCTGCGGCTGCCGGGCTCCGGGGTGCCGACGAGCAGCAGCTGCCCCGGGGCATCCACCACGTCGAAGGTCTGGTAGGTCAGCTCGATGCGCCCGGCCCCGGGGTGGACGAACACCTTGAAGGCCCGGGTCAGGCTTCCGACGTCGTGGGCGTCCCACAGCGCGCGGAACTCCGGTGAGGCCTCCCCGAGCTCCGCGACGAGAGCGGTGATGGACCTGTCGTCGGGGAACCGCCCGGCGTTCAGGCGCAGCGCGGACGCGGTGCTGCGCTGCAGCAGCTCCCACTCCGCGAACACCGCCTTCCCCCGGGGGTGGGTGAACAGGATGCGCGGCATGTTCCGCTCGTCCCCGAACGGCGACAGCAGTGCGTCGGCGACCGGGTTGGCCGCGAGCACGTCGAAGGCCGGGCCGAGCACGTAGGCCGCCGCCCGGGGAAAGGCCTCCAGCAGGTGCAGGAGCGACGGGTGCACGAGGTCCCGCGAGCGGTCCGGCCCGAGCCCGGGGTTCAGCCCCGCCAGCCGGTACAGGTGCTCGCGCGCATCGGGCGCAAGGCGGAGCGCACGCCCGATCGCACCGATCACCTGGGCGGAGGGATTGCGCTCGCGCCCCTGCTCGAGGCGGGCGTAGTAGTCGGCGCTGACCCCGGAGAGCACGGCGACCTCCTCGCGGCGGAGGCCTCGGACGCGCCGCCCCGAGACACCGCCTGCGAGCCCGGCGTCGGCGGGCTGCACACGGGCGCGGCTCGCGCGGAGGAACGCGCCGAGCTCGTTGTCGCGTGCTGTCATGGCACCGATGCTAGTCGCGCTCGCGGGCTGCGCCGTCCGGTGGTCCGGGGCGGCCGGGTGCGTGGTCGCGCTGCTCCCCCGCCCGGCGCGTCGCAGCTGTGGGCAGGCCGGGCCGTCGGTCGTCGCCCTGTCCGGCCGGCATGCGAGGCCGGCCCCGTCCGCGGACGGCCGCGGGTCCGCCGGCCCGGCACGGTCCGCCGCGTCGGGACCGCCGCGGGCGGTGCGGCGGTGCGGCTGTGGGGCTGTGCGGGCGGTGGGGCGGGGCGCCCTCGGGCCGCCGGCACCACGGGCGTCCGCCGGCCGTGCCGGCGTCCGCCCGCCTCCTGCGACGAGGGAGGGGCGGGTACCTGGGTGCCGCACACCCAGGTACCCGCTCCCTTCCCGGATCCGTCCCGGCGCACTGGAGTTGCAGGAGGCGGCGACCGCCGCCGGAGACTCCGAAGGAGCACGCATGACCACGTCCGCAGCAGAATCGAAGACCGTCCTCGTCACAGGCGCCAGCAGCGGCATCGGCGAGGCCACCGTCCGCCGTCTGGCCGGGCTCGGCCACCGCGTGCTCCTGGGCGCCCGCCGGACCGAACGCCTGGCCTCGCTGGTCGGGGAGTTGCGCGGCAGCGGGGCGACGGCCACCCACCGCGAGCTGGACGTGACCAGCCTCGACTCCGTGCGCGCCTTCGCCGCCGCCGCCCTGGAGGAGTACGGCCGCATCGACGTGCTGGTCAACAACGCCGGGGTGATGCCGCTGTCGCCGATGGCCGACCTGCACGTCGCCGAGTGGGAGCAGATGATCGACGTCAACCTGCGCGGCGTGCTCTACGGCATCGCCGCCGTGCTGCCGCAGATGCAGCGCCAGGGGGGCGGGCACATCGTCAACGTGTCCTCGGTGTCCGGGCATCGGGTGGATCCGACGGCCGCGGTGTACAGCGCCACCAAGTTCGCCGTGGCGGCGGTGTCGGAGGGGCTGCGGCAGGAGAGCCGGGACATCCGTGTCACCGTCGTCAGCCCCGGCTTCACCCGGAGCGAGCTGACCCACCGCGGGGGCTCCGCAGAGGCCCAGGCCGCCGCCCGCGCGGCGGCCGAGCAGCTGGCGATCCCGGCCTCGGCCATCGCCGACGCCATCGCCTTCGCGGTCGACCAGCCGGCGGACGTCGACGTCAACGAGCTGATCGTGCGTCCCACCGCCCAGGGCTGACGGCCGGGGCGGGGCGGGGCCGACGCGGCACGACTCGGTGCCGTGCAGGGCCGGGCGGGGCGGGGCGGGCCATCAGCCCCGAGGTCGAGCGCTTCGCGGCGAAGCGGGCCGGCGCCACCACCGTCGAGGTCGACGGCGCCTCGCACGCCGTCGCCCTCTCCCGGCCGGAGGCCGTCGCGGGCGTCATCCGCGACGGCGTCCTCGCCACGCGCTGACCCGGGAGCCCCCCGGCCGGGGGGCGCCGCCCGCACGGGCTGGCCCCCGGACGGGGGCTCCGGCCCGTGCGGGCGGGGCTGTCCGTGCGTGCGGGCGGTCCGGCGTGCGGGGCCGGTGCCGGGGTTCCCCGTACGGGCGGGCCGGTGGCGGCCGGCCGTGGCCGCCGCGGCACCCGGCCTGCCGGAACCGCGCCCCCGCACCCCTGCGTAGGCTGTTCACCGTGCCGCCCTCCCGCCTGCACCGCGTCGCCGTCCTCGTGCTCGAGGGGGCGAAGCCGCTCGACGTCGGCATCCCCGCGCAGGTGTTCACGACCCGCGCGAGCATGCCGTACGAGGTGCGGCTGTGCGGCGCGGCGCCCGGCCTCGTGACCGGCGGCGACGGCCTGTCGTACCACGTCGCCCATGGCCTGGACGCACTGGCGTGGGCCGACATCGTCTTCGTCCCCGGCTACCGGTTCCCGGACCGCGAGGACCCGCCGCAGTCCGTCGTCGACGCGCTGACCGCCGCCCACCGCCGGGGCGCGCGGCTCGCCGCCATCTCCACGGGGGCCTTCGCGCTCGCCGCCACGGGCCTGCTCGACGGCAGGCGCGCCACGACGCACTGGCACTACGCGCGGACGCTCGCGGCGAGGCACCCGCTCGTCCGGGTGGACGAGAACGTCCTGTTCGTCGACGAGGGCAGCGTCCTGACGTCGGCCGGCGCCGCCTCCGGCATCGACCTGTGCCTGCACATCCTGCGCGGGGACCTCGGGGTGGCCGCGTCGAACCACGCCGCCCGGCGCCTGGTCGCGGCCCCCTACCGCAGCGGCGGCCAGGCGCAGTACGTGCCGCGCAGCGTGCCCGAGCCGCTCGGCGAGCGGTTCGCCGCCACCCGCGCCTGGGCGCTGCACCGGCTCGGCGAGCCCCTCACCCTGGAGGTGCTCGCCCGGCACGCGGCGGTGTCGCCGCGCACGTTCTCTCGGCGCTTCGTTGAGGACACCGGGTACACGCCGATGCAGTGGGTCCTGCGCGCCCGCATCGACATGGCCCGCGAGCTGCTGGAGCGTTCGGGGCGGAGCGTCGAGCAGATCGCCGCCGACGCCGGCCTCGGTACCGGCGCGAACCTGCGGCTGCACTTCCAGCGCATCCTGGGCACCACGCCCAGCGAGTACCGGCGCACCTTCACCCGGGGCGAGTAGCCCGCCGCCGCGTGGCGCGATCCTTGCGGACCGGGGCGCCCACGCCGCTGTCACGGGCGGAGGCCGCGCGCGAACCTGGAGGTGAACCGGAAGGAGACCGCTCATGACCCGCATCGCCGTCAACGGATTCGGCCGCATCGGACGCAACGTGCTGCGCGCACTGCTCGAACGCGGCAGCGACCTGGAGGTCGTCGCCGTCAACGACCTCGCGGAGCCCGCCACCCTCGCGCGGCTGCTCGCCTACGACACGACGGCCGGCCGGCTCGGCCGCCCGGTGGCCGCGGACGGGGACGCCCTCGTCGTCGACGGCCGCCGCATCAGGGTGCTCGCCGAGCGCGAACCGGCGCGGCTCCCGTGGGCGGAGCTCGGCGTCGACATCGTGCTCGAGGCGACCGGCCGCTTCACCTCGGCGAAGGCCGCCCGCGCCCACCTCGACGCGGGAGCGGGGAAGGTGCTCGTCGGGGCGCCGTCGGACGGCGCCGACGTCACGCTCGCGTTCGGGGTCAACACCGACGCGTACGACCCGGCCGTGCACACGGTCGTCTCGAACGCCTCGTGCACGACCAACGCGCTCGCACCGCTGGCCGCGGTGCTCGACGGGCTCGCCGGCATCGAGCACGGCTTCATGACGACGGTCCACGCCTACACGCAGGAGCAGAACCTGCAGGACGGCCCGCACCGCGACCCCCGCCGCGCCCGCGCCGCCGCCGTCAACATCGTGCCGACCACGACGGGCGCCGCCAAGGCGATCGGCCTCGTGCTGCCGAACCTCGACGGCAGGCTGTCGGGCGACTCGATCCGCGTGCCGGTCCCGGTGGGCTCGATCGTCGAGCTCAACACGACGGTCGCCCGCGAGGTGACGCGTGACGAGGTGCTGGCGGCGTACCGGGCCGCGGCGGACGGGCCGCTGGCCGGCATCCTCGAGTACTCGGACGACCCGCTCGTGTCGTCCGACATCACGGGCAACCCGGCCTCGTCGATCTTCGACTCGGCCCTCACCCGCGTCGACGGACGCCACGTCAAGGTGGTCGCCTGGTACGACAACGAGTGGGGCTTCTCGAACCGCGTGGTCGACACGCTGGAGCTCCTCGCCGCCGGCTGACCCGGCGCACCTCCCGCCGGCCCCCGCCCCCGCCCGCCGACCGGTCGGGGGCAGCGGGCTGCCGCGAGGGCGACGGCCTCCTCACGCAGGGCGCACCGGTGCGCCGTCCGGAGGGCTCGGCCGCCGCAGGGGCCCGGACGCGGGCAGGTCCGTGGCCGAGGGGTTCCGCACCGGGGCGGGCGGTGCGGACCGGGGGCGGGGAGCGGATGCCGGGGGCTGTTCCGCGTCCCGGGGGTGGAGCCGGTCCTCGCCGTGCCGCCGGCGGCACGGGGAGGGCATCCCGCCTACGGCATGCCCCGGCCGGGAGCGGGCCGGTCCGCCGCGGCCCGTGCACCGTCGGCGGCAGCGGGGGCGTTCATGCTGGCGAGCAGGCGCAGACGTTCCTCGGAGGAGCTGCCCGGCTGCGCGAGGTAGGTGACCAGCGTCTGCCCGCCGGTGCCCGGGACCAGCAGTTTCTCGTAGTGCAGGTCCAGCGGGCCCACCTGGGGGTGGTGGAGCAGGCTGGTGCCCGTGGTCTTGTGCTTCACGTCCTGCCGGGCCCACAGCTTCCGGAAGCGCTCGCTGCGCAGGGAGAGCTCCCCGACGATCTCGACGAGCCGCGGGTGGTCGGTGTCGGCGCCGGCGACGGAGCGCAGGTAGGGGACCACCCGGGCGGTCGTCTCCTCCCAGTCGCGGTGGAGTTCCCGCATCTCCGGCTCCAGGAAGGCGGCGAGGACGACGTTGTTCCCGGGCGCGTTGAACGGCGAGAGCGCGACGGCGAGGCTGTTGGCGGCGAGGACGTCCATGTACCGGCCGTGGACGTACGCCGGGGTGAGCGGCCAGGAGGCGATGAGGGCGCGGAGGCCGTCGCCGACCCTCTCCGGACTGTGCGGCCGCCGGCGCCGGGGGCCCTTCGGCGCGGCGATCTCCAGCAGGTACGCCGTCGCCTCCTCGTCCAGCTGCAGGGCGCGGGCGATGCTGCGCAGGACCTGCTCCGAGGGGCTGCGGTCCCGGCCCTGCTCCAGACGGTTGTAGTAGTCGGAGCTGATCCCCGCGAGGAAGGCGACCTCCTCGCGGCGCAGCCCCGGAACACGCCGGTTGCCGTGGTCGGGAACGCCGGCCTCCTCGGGCAGGACCAGCTCCCTGCGGGCGCGCAGGTAGCGGCCCAGTGCGTTGGCGTCTCCGGTGGCGGTCATGCTCCCAGCGTACGAAGGCATTCCGGTTTCCTGGGTGGCCCTGCCAGTCCCAGTCTCAGCCTGTCCTGGTCCGCCGGGCGGCGTTCGGTGCAGTCTGGCGGCACAGTCCGCGAAAGCAGGAGGAATGCACCACATGTCCCAGCTCTTCACCACTCCGTTCGACCGCGACAGCACCGCCTCGGAGGTGATCGCCGGCGTCGACCTGTCCGGCAGGCGGGCGGTCGTCACGGGGGCCAACTCGGGCATCGGCGTCGAGACGGCCCGCGCCCTGGCGGCCCACGGTGCCGAGGTCACGCTGGCCGTCCGCCGCCCCGACGCCGGTGAGCAGGTCGCGGCCGACCTGCGCAAGGCCACCGGGAACGACGCCGTCCGTGTCGCGCGCCTGGACGTGGCCGACCTGGAGTCGGTCCACGCGTTCACCGCCGCCTGGCAGGGGCCGCTGCACATCCTGGTCAACAACGCCGGGATCATGATGCCGCCGGAGCTCGGGCGCGGCATCGGTGGCCACGAGCAGCAGTTCGCCACGAACTACCTGGGGCACTTCGCCCTGAGCCTGGGGCTGCACCGCGCCCTCGCGGAGGCCGACGGCGCCCGCCTGGTCTCGGTCTCCTCCAGCGGCCACCTGTTCTCCCCCGTCGTCTTCGACGACATCGACTTCCGCTTCCGCCCGTACGACGCCCTCACCGCCTACGGCCAGTCCAAGACCGCCGAGGTCCTCCTGGCCGTCGAGGCGCAGCGCCGCTGGTCCGGCGACGGCATCACGGCCAACGCCCTGCACCCCGGGGCGATCGCGACCGGCCTGCAGCGGCACACCGGCGGGCTGAGGACCCCGGAGCCGTACCGCAAGACGGTCGAGCAGGGCGCCGCGACCACCGTGTTCCTCGCAGGCTCCCCGCTGGTCGAAGGGGTGGGCGGCCGCTACTTCGAGGATGTCAACGAGGCGCCCCTCGTCGATGCCCGGCCCACCGAGCTCGGCGTCCCCGGCGTGGCGCCCTACGCGCTGGACCCCGCGAACGCGGAGCGCCTGTGGGAGCTGGCCGCCGAAATCGTCCGCTGACCGGCGGACAGACCTCCGCTTCCCCCTCTTTTCCCGGCCGATTCTCTCGGCCGGGCAGACGAAAGGACGTCGCCATGACGGCGATCATCAAGAAGGTCGGCTTCATCGGCCTGGGCGACCAGGGCGGCCCCATGGCGGAAGCCGTCGGCGAGCACGGCTTCGACCTGCACGTGTGGGCCCGGCGCCCCGCCTCCCTGGCGGCGGTGGACAAGGTCCCGCACACCGTCCACGGCACCGTGGCGGAGCTCGGGGCGGCCGTCGAGCTGGTCGGGCTGTGCCTGCGGGACGACGCGGACATCTGGGACGTCCTGGACGGCCAGGGCCTCCTGGCCGCCATCGCCCCCGGAACGGTCGTCGTCAACCACGGCACCGGCGACCCCGGCGAGGCCGTGCGCATCGCCGCACGCCTGGCTGAAGCCGGAGGTGTCTACCTCGACGCCCCCGTCAGCGGCGGCAGCCCCGGTGCCCGCGCCCGCACCCTCACCACCTTCGCCGGCGGGCCGCAGGACACGTTCGAGGCGGCGCGGCCGGTGTTCGACACGTTCAGCGACACGGTCCGGCTGATGGGACCGGCCGGCGCGGGACAGTTCACCAAGCTGTTCAACAACGCCCTGACCATCACCAACATGAAGAACGCGGAGGACGTCCTCACGCTGGCCGCACAGGTCGGTCTGGACGTCCCGGCCCTCGTCGAGGTCGTCTCCGCGAGCAGCGGCGGCAGCGCGGCGCTGCGCGCCCTCGGCGGTGACATCACCCCCGAACTGGCCGGGCACGTCCACACCCTCATGCGCAAGGACATGCACCACTTCGCCGACGCGGTGCGTGCCGCGGGCGGGGGCGACCCTTCCCAGGTGCTGGAACGCGGCCTGGCCGGCGCCGACGGCCTGGTCGCAGCGGCCAGGCTGGTGGCCCGTGCCGGGCAGGAGGCCGCCGGCGTGTGAGCGGCCTGCTCCCGGCGGGAGCCGCGGCCGGGACCCGCCCGTCCCGCCGGGCGGCGGGGTCCGTACCGGGCCCTACCCCTCCGGGGTCCCGTGGATCGCCGCGGCGATGGGGGCGTCTTCCACGAAGGCGTCGAAGCGCACGATCATGCCGTTCTCCACCGTGAGCACATGGACGATCGCGGAGTCGAAGTATTGCCCGGTGGCGTTGCCGTTGCCGCGGGTGCGGCCGACCGCGACGACCCGGCTCCCCGCGTCGAAGACGTTCTCGATCTCGATCGTGCTCCTGATCAGCCCGAAGGTGTTCCTGAACAGGTCCTGGAAGCCGGCGAGCCCGCGGTAGTCACCGCCGTAGGGCAGCTCCTCGGTCACGTGGATCTCGATGTCGGGATGGGTGATGGCCTGCAGCACCTCGCGGTCGGAGGTGAGCAGGCCGTTGTACATAGCCATGACGGTCTCCCGCGGGCTCATGCTCCCGGAGATCGAGGGCTGGGACATGGATACTCCTCATACGGTCGGGCAGTCGGCTGTTCCCCGTCGTGCGCACCCGTCGCGCGGCGCCCGTCGCACCGCCCGCGCCGACGGGACGGGCGGGGTCCGGCCCACGGCCGTCACACCGCACGCACAGGGGCGTCGCACCGGCAGGCGGACGTCACCCGTCCGGCGTGGACGGGACCCCCGTGACGGTCGGCGCCGGGCGCTCGGGCGGGGGGCCCTCCGTGCAGGCGGCGCACCCGCACGGAGGGCCCGATGCCTCCGCCTCCCGAACGGGGCGGCTGCACCGGGCCGACAAGGAGGCCGCCCTGTCAGGCCTGCTACCGCACGGTCAGGGACGACCGGAGCCTTCAGCCCCGGTCGGACCGGCCGGCCAACGAAGCGGCCGGCTGGCACACATTCCTTCAGCGGAACCTCCATGAGGGCCGCAGGCAAGGATGAGGCGGGCCGTCCGCCTTTGCGTCCGGGAAAATCCTCACTCCAGGGCAGAGCCGAAAGAACCGGTCTGACGGCGTTGCGGCCGCAGGAACGGTAAGCCCGGGCCCGCGCTACCGACGGAAGGGTCGCCGACCGTCCGGCCCCTTGCGCGACGAGGTCAGGAGAACACCGGGACGTAGGGGAAGGTCGCGGTGGGCTTGACCGGAACCGAGTCCTTGGTCACTCCCGTCGTGAAGGCGGTGTTGGTGGCCAGGGAGAACATCACGTCGGGTGCGCTGTCGGTCAGGGAGCGGCCGTTCCACCCGCCGAAGCCGAAGACGGCAGGGGTGCCGACGGTGTACGGCAGGACGTTCGGAAAGATCCTGTCCGCCACAGTGCGGCCGTAGTCGCGGGGATCGTCGGCGGTCCCGTAGGACTTCACCACGGCGGCCACCGCCGAGGCGATCCGGTCCGCGAACAGGCTGCGGTCCTCGGCAGGGTCGGCAGTGTTCAGGTGGTCGCCGAGGTGTTCGTCGTGCTGCGCGAAGATCGGCGGAATCATGGGGAGGCCGACACGATTGATGGGGCGCCACCCGCCGGCATCGGTGGCCAGCATGCTGAGAGCCCAGGTGCCGATACGGCGGTCGGAGGCCACCTCGAGCAGGTCCGGGTCGGGCACCTCCAGCACGAGGGCGTAGACGTCGTTGCTGCCGAAGGGAGCGTTCGTGGCGGTGGCCGGGCTCCATCCGGACAGGTCGACGACGGTGCCCTGCGCGAAGGCGTTGCCGACGGCCCCCAGGACGACGCCGTCGAGGAAGAAAGGGTCGTGGGCCCTGCCGGCCCACAGTCTCAGTCCTCCTTCTCCGGGAATCATGGTCCCCGTCGTCCCGGTGGCCAGCACCGTGCCGTCGGCCGCGGCGTCCACTGCGTCGGCCCCTCGCAGGCGCCGCAGTTCCACGCCTTGGCCGCCCGAGCCGTCCTCATCCCCGAAGGAGATGCGGTAGGTGAGCTCCGGAACCAGGTCGCTGTTGCCGTCGATGCGGAACTCGTAGCGGCCCTCGGGGTGGAATCCCCGGGGTGCGTCCTCCCCCGCGATGGAGGGGGAGACGTTGATGGCGAACACCGTCCCCGTCTCGCCGCGGAAGACGTAGAAATCAGTGATGTCCAGGCGGACATCGGACCGGGCCAGGGGGGAGTCGAGGTGGTGGGACATGGCGGCGTCTCCTGGGTTGTGCACTCTCGTGGCAGGGCGGATCGGAGGACCTCGATCAGGCCGTGGGGCCGTAACTGCTGTCCCAGTCTCGGCGGTCGACGTCCAGGTCGAAGTCGCCGGGCTGCTCGACCGTCAGGTGCGTCATCGCGTGCTCCTGGGACGCCCCGTGCCAGTGCCATCCGCCGGGCGGACTGCTGACGACGTCGCCGGCACGGACCACGTGCACCCCGTTCTCGTCACCGACCACGCCCACGCCGTCGACGATGAACAGGTGCTGGCCGTTGTGGTGGGTGTGGGGCACCGTGCGCGCACCCGCACCGAAGAACACCACCATGGAGCCCTTCTCGGGCAGCTCGCACGGCAGTTTCTGGACACGGACGTCGTCCGGGTGGTTGAAGAGGTTCCGCAGGTGGTCGGGAACGGGGTTTCCACTGCTCTCGGCGACGGTGTCGAACGTGTCCACTGCTCTTCCTCCGACAGGCGAACTCGACGGGCGGGACCGGTCGGAGCATCTCGCTTCGACGGCTCGGGCCACGGCATTCGGGCAGGCAATGCCATAAGGGGATATTAGGCACACATCGACCGGATGTCCTGGGAGACTCCTCCGAGCGATCCCCTCGGAGCAGAGCACGGAAGGGGACGGGGAGCGCCGCGGGCGAGCCGTCCGGCGGTCCGCGGGGCCCGCTCCCGGGTGATGCACCGAGAAGCAGCGGAGCCGCAGGGCGGCGGCCAGGCGGGATGACGCCTGGCCGCCCCCACTCACCGCCAGTAGTTGTTGGCGGCGGCGACCGTCTGGAAGTTGACGGCCACCACATGGGACGAGGCGATGAGGCTGTCGGCGTCCTCTGCGTAGATCGCGCGCAGCCGGCCCCGGACCTCGTCCGAGGGCTGCGTGGCCTTGACGCCCATCCGGGACAGCTTGACAGCGAGGTTCCACCCCGCCTCCGGGTTCTCGGCGAGGAGGCTCTCCATCCAGAAACCACTCATTGCACTCTCCGATCGGCGAAGTCTGATCCCATGTGGATTTTTGGCGTGCATATGGCATGAATGACGCCCTTGAAATCCTAGGCCGGTCCTCGCCCTCACGGCCTGCCGACAAGCCCGATCGGGCAACAACCGTGCGCACGCGGGGTTTCGCCCGCCGCCCCTCAAGGGCACGGCACCCTTGGAGCCGCCCGCTCCTCACCGCAGCCCGGACCACCCGGGGCCGCGACAGGGGGCGAACATCACATCGACCATTTTACTTGCGTGCGATTTTATGGTGTACGTTTTTCTTAGTCCCCGAACCTGCCGTCAGCGCCGCCGACAGGCACGGGAACCGCCACTCGATCCCCCGGAACACCCGTACGGCCCTCTCCCGGGACCGTGCCCGTCCGCCACCCCGGCAGAGCCGCCGCAACCGTGGCGGAGAAGACCGCCGCACCCTCCCAGGGGGTCGCTCCTCCGGGAACCCGGCGACCGCCGGGGGTCGGCAGGGCCCCGGGGCGGCCATCCGCCTCACAGGGCGGGTCCGCACCGCGATCCGCCGGACGCAGGACGAGCCGCACGCAGGCCCGTCCACGGCCGCCCCGGAAGGCCGGGAGGTCGGCAGACGTCCAGGTCCGCACGCGCGGACACGGCAGCATCCCGGAACATCCGCAGTATCGGAGTCACACCACTATGACCATGCACCCGGAGACCGCCCCCTTCGACCTCACCGGTCGCAGCGTCCAGGAGGATGCCGCACGCCTGCAGTCCCTGGGGCCGGCCGTACGCGTCGAACTGCCGGGCGGCGTGACCGCCTGGTCGGTGACGCGGCACGACGTCCTGCGCCGTCTCGCGGACGACGACCGCGTGTCGCGGGACGCGCACCGGCACTGGCCGGGACTGGAGAGCCTCCCGGCCGACTGGCCACTCGCCCCGTTCCTGGTCTCGCCCACCGTGCTCAACGCCTACGGGTCCGACCACCGCCGGCTGCGCGGGGTGATGGAGCGCTCCTTCACTCCGGAGCGCACGGCCGCCCTGGCGGCGAACCTGCGCGCGCGGGTCGACGCCGGCCTGTCCTCCCTCGGGGAGCCGGGCTCCGGCACCGTCGTCGACATCCGCAGCCGGTACGCCCGTGTGGTCGCCGGGGAGACGCTGTGCGACCTCTTCGGGGTGCCGGACGGCCTGTGGAGCGATGCGGACCGCGCGATGGCGGCCTTCGCGGAGCCCTCGCCCGACCCCGCCGAGGCAGCCGCCCGCACGGAGGAGGCGTTGGAGTTCCTGGGTGCACTGCTCGGGGTGAAGCGGGGGACGCCGGGCGACGACATGGCGAGCGACCTCGTGGCTGCGGCGGAAATGACGGAGGAGGAGCGTGTCCTGGCACTGGCGGTCACCGTCGCGGGCGGGATCCCCTCGACCACGGACCTGATCACCAACGCCGTGGCCGCCCTGCTCCGGCACCCCGGGCAGCGGCAGGCCGCGACCTGCGGCGCCGTGCCCTGGTCGGAGGTCGTCGAGGAGACGCTTCGTGCCGACGCCCCGGTGCAGCACATGCCGCTGAGGTACGCGGTCGAGGATCTCGACCTCGGCGAGGGCGTCGTGATCCCCCGCGGCGAGCCGATCCTCATGGGCTTCGGCGCGGGCGGCCGCGACCCCCGCCGGCACGGTGCGACAGCCGGGGAGTTCGACGTCCACCGGCCCGACAAGGACCACACGGCCTTCGGCCACGGCGTGCACCACTGCATCGGCGCTCCCCTGGGGCGCCTGGAGGCGGGCATCGCGCTTCCGGCCCTGTTCGCACGCTTCCCGGACCTGGGTCCCGCCGAGCCCCTGGAAGCCCTGGAGCCCCTCCCGACGTTCGTCTTCAACGGCAGGATGCGGCTGCCCGTGCGCCTGTGAGCCGTCCGTCCTCCGGGGCCGCCCTCGGGCGGCCACGGAGGACGGCCGCTCGCGGGGTCACTTGGCCACATCGATCCACACGGCCTTGCCGCGACCGCTGGGGGACGTCCCCCAGCGCAGGGACAGGACGTCCACGATGCTCAGACCCCGCCCGTGTTCGGAGGTGGCGTTGACATCGTCGTCCTCCACCACGGAAGTGATCACGGGGCGCCTGAGGTCGACGTCACGGACCTCCAGGTGGATCCGGTCGGCGTACTCCCTGATCCAGACCTCCACATCGCTGTCGGCGTGCACCAGCGCGTTGGTGGTGATCTCCGAGGCCATGACCTCGATGTCGTCGGCGAGCCTCTCCAGGCCGTCCTCGTGGAGGAAGTCCCGCACGAAGCGGCGCACCCTTCCCACGCTCCGGAGATCCTGCCGGTGGACGAGCATGTTCCCGATCCTCGGCACGGCGCCCGTGGGGGAGCCCTCGTACCTGGCCAGCAGCAGCACGGCGTCATCGCTCCGCAGGGCGCTCCCGCCGGCGGTGCCGGCCATCAGCCGGTCGGCGGCGTCGTGCAGGGACGCACCGTCGGGAAGCATGTCGCGGGCCAGCAGTTCCCGGACCCTGGCCACGGGGTCACCGTCCGTGCGGGCGAACATCCCGTCGGTGTACAGCACCAGGATCGTCCCCGGTGCGACGGCGACCTCCTTGCTCAGGTACCGCTGCCCGTCCAGGACGGCCAACGGCACGTTCGGGGGCGCCTCGACGGCCGACACCCGTCCGTCGGGGTGGACCAGCAGGGGGGCCGGGTGGCCGGCGAGCACCACCTCCGCCGTGCCGAACTCGCCGTCCAGGCTCACGAAGCAGCAGGTCGTGTACAGGTCGGTGTCGAGCTCCGACAGAAGCGCACACGATCTGGCGAGGACGTCGGACGGTGCGTGGCCCTCCGCCGCGTACGCCCGCAGGCCGTTCCGGAGCTGACCCATGACAGCCGCGCTGTCGGTGCTGTGGCCCTCCACGTCGCCGACGACCAGGCCGATGTGCCCGTCCGGAAGAGGGATGACGTCGTACCAGTCGCCGCCCATTCCGGAGGTCTCCGGACCTGAGGCGTACCGGGCGGTGACGGTGACCGCCGGGAACTCCGGGAGGACCCTCGGCAGCAGCTTCCGCTGGAGGGCGTCGCCGAGCGCACGCTCCGCCTCACCCAGCCGGGCCCTGTCCAGGGCGGTCGAGACCTGCTGCGCCATCATGAGCAGCGTCGCCTGCTCGTCGTCCTCAAGGAGGCGCGGGGAGCCGAAGGCGAGCATGAGGCACCCCCCGGCGGTCCTGCCCCCTGTCAGCGGGAGGACGGCGAGTGCCTGCACTGAGCCCACCTCCTCGCCCCGGTACGCGTCGAGCACTGCGGGTCGGTCGGCCAGGAAGAGGGGCACCCCGCCGTGCGCGGCCAGCAGGCCCGGGAGCCCCCGGTCTGGATGCTCGGCGCCGACGGTGCGTGCCAGTTCCCGCGCTCCGCTGCGGCCGACCACCCGCAACCCGCGCTCCGAGGCGAGCGCCACCACGCAGCCGTCCGCCCCGAAGGGCGCGGCGATGTGGTCGAAGGCCGCCCGGACCACGTTCTCCGAGGATGTGGCGAGGTTGAGGAACATGGAGAGCTTGTGCAGCTGGTACATGAGGGAGAGCCCGCGCGACGCGGGCACCGTGGCCAGGCCCCAGCCGGGGTCCGCGGAGGAAGGGTCCCGGGTCCGGGACCCCCGCGTCGGGATGATGGCCGGGAACCCTGCGGTGCGGACCTCCGGCTCCGGGGGCCCGGACGGGACGCACGACTCCGTGAGCCGGTCGGCGAGCAGGCCCAGGAGTGACTGGAGGGCGCCGAGCCCGGCCTCGGGTCTGGGGGGCGTCCACAGTCCGGTCAGCACGCCACGGACCCTCCCGCGGACGGTCAGCGGCACGGAGACGGCCGAACAGGGTGAGGGGAGCAGCCGGACGGGGCCCTCGGAGGGGCTGGAGGCGAGGTGGGCCGGCAGGCCGGTGCGATAGGCGATCGCCGCCGTGTGGGACCCGTCGGCGGACGTGCGCTCGGGAAGGCTGAAGACCGTGAGGGGCGTGCCGGCAATGGCCACGGAGACCAGGTCCCGACCGTCGGACGCGGCAAGGTGGACCGAGGCCGCGTGGGCGCCGAGCCCGTCGCACAGCTCGACCAGGACCTCGGTCAGGGCCAGGTTCCAGCCGTCGGCCTCCGGCTCCGGGGTCGCATGGCGCTGTGCGCTGTCTGCACGGCGGTTGTCGTCCAAGGCCGACCCTCCACAGGAGCAGTCCAGCACGGCCGGGGTCCTGGCGGTCCCAGAACGGGTACGTCCTGACAGCGCATGCCCGGACGGTGCCTTCCGGTTCCGGGGAGCGGGAGTCCCGCCGGACCCGGGTCGGCCCCCGTCCCGACAGGCAGGGAGTATCCGGGGAGCTCGGTGGACCCGCTCTCAGGCAACCACGGGAGGGGTGGCCCCGCAACCACGCCGGCCTCCGGCAACCGCCCCGCGCAAAGCCGCCCGGGCCTGCCGCGGCACGCACGACGGCCGCAGGCCCCCCGTCCTCGGGCAGCCTTTTGGAGCGCCTGTCGAGGAAGCTCCGACCATGGTCCGCGCAGCCTGCCGACGTCTCACGGCGGCCATGGACGGGTCGCGTGGAGAGGTCGGCTTCCCGTGTCCCGCGAGGGCGGCGAAGGGCCCTTGCGACCCCCGCGCTACAGCCCTGCGTCCGTGCGGGACCCCGAACCCGTGGGCCGCGGTGCCGCACGCCGGTCCCGCAGCAGTGTCAGTGCTCCGGCGGGGAAGAGCAGCACGGACAGCACTCCCGCGCAGACCAGGGCCGCGGCGGTGACGGGCCCCATCAGGCCGAGGGCGAGGCCGATCTGGGTCACGGTGACGATGAAGGCGAGGGAGGTGGCCTGGAGCATGCCTGCGGCCAGCGAGGCCCGGATGCCGAGCGAGCGCCGGTACAGCAGGGCGGGAAGCCCCCGCACGAGCAGCAGGGCGGCGAGGAACAAGGGGATCCTCAGCAGGGCGGCCGGACTTGCGAACAGGCCGCCCAGGTCCAGTCTCAGCCCGCTGGCGACGAAGAAGACCGGGATCACGAAGCCGTACCCCACGGCCTCCACCTTCCCGCGGAAGCGCGGGTGGGAGGAGGAGTCGCGGTCCACCAGGCCGACGACCGCGCCTGCGAGGAAGGCTCCGAGGATGCTCTCCAGACCGAATCTCTCGGCCAGTGCGGCGAAAGCGACCAGCAGGGCCACGGCCGCGCGCACCCTGATCTCGGCCGTGGTGTCCTGCAGGCGCTGCAGCACCTCACCGAGCCGCGTCGACCGTCCGGCGAGCATGACGACGGAGGCCGTGACGGACACCAGGCCGACGAAGGTGGCCAGCAGCACGACGCGGCCCCCCGTGCTGCCGCCCGAGGTCGAGAAGAACAGCGAGAGCAGGACCACCGACCCGAACTCCGCAACCGAGCACGACGCCAGGACGTTGCGGCCTAGTGCTCCCGCGGTGAGCCCGGCGTCCTTGAGCACCGGCACGACGAGTCCGAGGGAGGTGGCGGAGAGCGTGACGGCCACCAGCAGGGGGCTGCGGACCCATCCGGCTGCATGCAGCGAGGAGCCGGCCAGCAGGCCGAGCACGACGGAGACGGCGTAACCCACGGCGGCGAGCTCCAGCGGGGGGCCGCGCAGTCCGCGGACGTCGATCTCCAGACCGGCCAGGAACAGCAGGAAGGCGAGCCCGAGCAGGGCCGTGATCTGCACCGGCAGGTCGATCGCGACCCAGCCGAGGCCGTGGGGTCCCACGGCGATGCCCGCGAGAATCTCCAGTGCGGCGGCCGGAACCCGCAGACGGGGTGCCAGGCCGAGCAGCAGCGGGACCAGCACGCCGATCACCATGACCGCGAAGAGGCTGCCGAAGGAGACATCCGGCACGTCGGTCACCGTCCTTGGGAGCCGTCCCGCTCGTCGGGTCGCCGCAGCCCCCGGACGCCTGCCGACGGCGGGTCGGGCGGAGCCGCAGCCCCGTTGGTGACGATAGCGGACCGCCTCCGGTGCCGCCCGTCGTGCACCCGCGCGTCGTCCGATACCGCGCCGTCCGGCCGGACCAGGGAGAGGAGCGCGGAAGGACGGCCCGGACGGCCCGGACGGCCACGGTCAGGTTGCCGCACGCGGCCGGCCCCGGCCGCTCGCAGCCGGGGCCCCCGTCCCGGGGCGGCCCCCGGCGGTCCGCCGTGCGGCGGGGCTCACGCCGGAACCGTCGTCCTCACCCCCAGGACGGGGATGTCCGCGCTGCCGTCCTCGTCCGCGTGCCAGCGCCAGTGGGCGCCGTCCACCTCGCCGCAGACGATGCCCGTCCAGCCACTGCCGTCCGGGCCGCAGAGCCCGGCGAGCGCAGCGCGCTCGCTCCCGGTCGGGGTGCCCGCGACGAGGACCAGCCCCCTGACGGGACGGCGGGAGGCGGCGCCGCGGACGGGGCCGTGGAGGCGCCCCTCGACCGCAGCGGCCCGCCCCTCCTCCGCGAAGACCTGCCGGAGGCCGGGCGGGACCGCGGGCGTGGGGCCGCCCTCCGTCCCGGCCATGACGATCAGCGGCGTGCCCGGCCTGCTGCGGCCGACCTCCGCCAGGAGGTTGCGCGCCACGTCGAGGGCCACGGCGCGGTCGCCCGTCACGCTGAGGACCCCGTCGAGGCGGCTGAGGTCCACGACGAGCGGCCCGCCGCCGGGTCCGGTGCCGACCCGCACCGGGCAGGCCTCGGCGGCGGCCCTGAGGGCGCCGGGGTCCGCGGCCCCCTGCTCCGGCGCGCCGGCGGGGCGGTGCCAGCGAGGTCCGCCCAGGTGCTGCCAGGAGGGGTCGGGGAGGTCGGGGGCGTCCAGCCACACCGTCACCCCCGTCCGGTCGGCCGTGAGCGCGTGCACAGGCGTCGCGGGGGCGTGCGGCGCGGCCTCGAACCGGGCGAGGACGGAGTGGGCGTGCAGGAGGGGCGAGGTGTCGGACGCGAAGGCGCTCCCTGCCGACCGCCTCGCACGGAGGGTACGCCGCCGCCTGCCCGCCGCGCCCAGGCGGTGGACGAGGCGGGCCCCGGCGCCGAGCATCCGGCCCAGCCGCCGCCTGGCGACGATGCCGGCCGTCACCAGGGCGAGGAGGAGCGCACCGAGCGCGGCGGCGGCCGCGGGGAGCGGGACGGTCAGGACGGTCGTGCGTGCGGCCGGCGTGCCGCCTGCGGCCGCACCCGCTCCTGCAGCGCCGCCGGAGGACTGCCCCTGGGCGGCGGTGTCCCGCGCCAGCTGCACGGCGGCTCCGGAGGCGTCCTGCGGCAGGCGCAGGATCCAGCCGGGGTGCAGCGGGTCCGCCGGGCTGTTCAGCGCGCCGCCGTCCCGCTGCGCCTGGCCGCGGTTGAGGGCGAAGACCTCGCCGGCGCGGGCCGGGTCGCCGAGCGTGGCGGCGGCGACGGACTCCAGGGTGGCGAGCCGGCCGCCGGTCCGCGCCGGGTCCTGGACCACGAACACCTTGACGAGGCCGCCGTCGGCCGCTTCCGCGGTCGCGGCCCCGATGAACGCCGCGCAGAGCGCCAGCAGGACGGCGGCGAGGGCGCGGGCGGCGGCCCGCGCGGTCCGGTGCGCCGGTGCCCCTCCCGGCCCGGACCGGGCCGTGGCGGTGGAAGGCTTGCTCATGTTCTCCGTCCGTGTCGTCCGCCGCGCGCCCCGTCTGCCGGGGGTGCGGGCGGCCCCTGCGTGGAAGGGAGGGGCGTCCGGATCCCCCGCGCCCCACCCCCTACACGGCCGCGCGCGGGAAGCGGTTCGAGTGCGGGGACGGTCTGAACCTCGGAGCGCGCGGCTCCGTGTAGGAGGCGGACCCCATCGGAGCGACGACAGCAGAGGACCGGATGGCACGGCAGCACTCAAGTCCGGCGGACTTCCACCTGGTCGGGATGGACCAGGACCCGACGCCGGGCGACCCGGACCTGATCCAGGGCGTCGTCCAGCGGTACAGGGAGATCGGGGACGCCGCGGAGAAGGCGCTGAACGTCCTCAAGAAAGACGGCGCGGTCTCCCGCGGCCGGGGTTCGGCCATGGAGAAGCTGAAGGAGAAGATCGGCAGCGATCTTCCCGACAAGCTCGCCAAGACCGTGAACTCCTACCACGACGCCGCGCAGGCCTATGCCGACTACATCCCGAAGCTGCGGGAGGCACAGGACACCTTCGACAAGGCGGTCGAGCAGGCCCGGAGCGCGTCGGCCAAGGCCGGCCAGACCCCCGAGCCGCTGAGCGACAACCCCACCGACCAGGAGAAGGCGGACGCGAAGAAGGCCCAGGAGGCGGTCGACGCCGGCCGGGCCGAGCTCGGCGCGGCCCGGAGCCTCGCCGAACAGGCGAAGAGCATGCGGGAGTCGGCTCAGCGGTCCTGCTCGGATGTCCTCGACAAGGCGGCAGGCGAGGCCATCCCGCCGCGGAACGTCTTCCAGAAGATCGCGGACTTCTTCAAGGAGTTCCCGTTCGTTCAGATCCTCCTCGCGATCGCGATCGCCATCACGGCGGTGTTCTTCCCGGTCGTCGGCGGCCTGCTCGCCGGGGCGCTCTTCGTGTTCAACCAAGTCGTGGCCGGCCGCACGGGCGGCATCAAGGCGGGCGACTTCATCACCGGACTGCTCGGCATCGTCCCCGGTGCCGCGCTGCTGGGGCTGGGCGGCAAGGCGGTCAAGGCGATCGCCCCCGCGGCCGTGGCCGCGGTCAAGAACTCGGCCCTGGTCACCAAGGGCGGTGCGAGCCTGACGAAGATCGGCGAGTCCGCCCTCTCGTCCAGGCCCGTCGGCGCCGTGCTCTCCAACCCGGTCGGCAAAACGGCCGTCGAGGTCACGGGGAAGTTCGCGGCCAACTCGGCGCTGGAGGCGGCCGCCAAGGCGGCCAACCACGACAAGCTGACCGCCGCCGGGGTGTTCGGCGGGGCCGCCGCGGGCGCGGTCGCCGGGGCCGCCTTCCGCGGGGGTGTGGGGAAGATCGGCTCCGCCCGCGGCAACGCGAAGCCCGGGAACGGCGCCGGCGGCCGGTTCGGCGACACCACGCCGAGCGCGGCGAACGACAGCCTCGGCAAGCGCGCGTCCGACCAGGCCGGCAACTTCGTGGAGGAGGGCGCGACGCTCGGGACCAAGATCGGCGTGGGGGTCGCCCAGGGCGGCGACCCGAACGAGGTGGCGGCCGGCGAGATCGCCAACTCGGCCTCGAAGCTCGGCTCCGGCCCGGTGGGCAAGGGCGGGCTAGGCAGGCAGGTCGACGGCCTCGCGGGCCGCATCCCGATCAAGGGGTCCGTCGGATCCGGCACGGCCGGGGGCGCACATCCCACAAGCCCCGCGGACATCCCGCTGCCGCCGTCCCCCACCACCTCCACCCACCCCGCGGACATCCCCCTGCCGCCCTCCCCCACCACCTCCACCCACCCCGCGGACATCCCCCTGCCGCCCTCCCCCACCACCTCCACCGGAGGAGCGGGTACGGAGCTCCCGGCCGGCGGGGGCGGGTCGCTGCCCGATCCGTCGGGCGGCGGGGGCGGCCAGCCGTCCCCCGCCGCCCCCCAGGTCGACCACACCCACGGCGGCGGACCCGGCGGCCAGGACTCCGGGCCCCAGAGCCGGGAGACGTCCGGCCGCGGCGGCGGCACCGCCCGGTAGGCCCCCCCTCCCGGGACGGTCGGCCCGGGAACCGCGCCGACCCTCAGACCTCCGTCCGCACACGGACGGACACCGTGAATCACCAGCAAGGAGCACCGACATGCCCGACTACAAGGTCAACTCCGAGGAGACCGCCTCCACCTCGCAGGCCCTCCTCAACGACTTCTCCCAGCTGCAGGACAAGCTGACCGAGGTCAGGGGGAAGATCAGCAACCTGCTCGCCAACGGCTACAGCACGCCCGCCGCCCAGCAGAAGTTCCAGCCGTTCTTCGACGAGTTCGCCAAGGGCTTCGACCAGGTCAACCAGGGCCTGCAGGGCATCGGCCAGTACGTGAAGTCCGTCGGCGACGCCTTCTCCCAGACCGACGACCAGCTGGGCTCCAACCTCGGCTGACCCCCGCGGGCCCGCCCCGGGCGGGCCCGCCCCGCCCCGCCCTCCCCACTCCCGACCCACGAGAAGGACGACAAGCCGTGCGACTGAACGTCAGCGTTCCCGACCCGCATGCCGAGGGGGTGTCCACGGCCGTCGTGGTCGACACGGAGCCCTCCGCACGGGCGGGCAGGCTCGCGGCGGAACTCGCGCGCGCCGTCGGCTCCCCGGGAGCGGGCGGGGCGGAGGGCCCCGGGCCGGCCCTGTACGTCGGCCAGCGGCCGGTCGACCCCGAGGACACCCTCCAGGCGGCCGGGGTGAGGGACGGCATGGCCCTCGGGCTCGGCTCCCCCGTACCGGGGGTGCCCGAGGCCGAGGGCCGCACGGAGGTCCGGGTCGTGTCCGGGCCCGGCGCGGGGACGGTCTTCCGCCTGCTGCCCGGCGAGTACGACATCGGCAGTGCCGCGGCCTGCCGTGTGCGGCTCCCCGAGGGGGAAGACGTGCCGCCGTCCGCGGCGCGGGTGCGGGTACGGCTCGACGGCGGCGCGGATCTGCTGGCGACCGGACGGGCGGCGCTCGACGGCCGGGAGCTGGAGGGGACCTCCCCCTGGCACGAGGGCAGCCGGCTCGCCGTGGGGGACTCGCTGCTGGAGCTGGCGTCCGCCGTATCGGCCAGGGCGCCCCTGACGCCGTCCCCGGACGGCCTCGGACTGGAGTTCAACCGCCCCCCGCGCTTCCTGCCGCAGACGGGCACCCCCCGGTTCCGGCTGCCCACGCCGCCGATCAGGCCGGACAAGCGGCCCGTCCCCCTCCTGCCGCTGCTGCTCCTGCCCGCGGGCAGCGCGGCCATCGCGATCTTCGTCACCAAGAACTGGACCTTCGTCTTCCTCGCCCTGCTCTCGCCGATCGCCGCCCTGGTGAGCCAGTTCGGCAGCCGGAAGCAGGGCATGGCGAAGTACCTGGAGAAGAAGGCCGAGTACGAGGAGACGGTGGCGCGGGTCGGCGCCGACGTCGACGCCGCCCTGCGCGAGGAGCAGGTGAACCTGCGGCTGTCGCTGCCGGACCCCGCCTCGCTCCTCCTGACGGCCGTCCAGCCCTCCGAGAGGCTGTGGGAGCGCCGCTGGCAGGACCCCGACTTCCTGACGGTCCGGGTCGGCACCGCCGACCTGCCGTCGTCGCTGAGCGTCGACGACCCCACCCGGGACGAGCACCGGCGCACCACGGTGCCGCAGCTGCACCAGGCGCCCGTCGCGCTGCCCCTGCGCAAGGTCGGCGTCGCGGGCGTCGCCGGACCAGGGGCGAGCCGCCTCGCCGGGTGGATGGCGGCCCAGGCCGTCTCCCTCCACAGTCCCGCCGACCTGCGCCTGGTGGTGCTCGCGGGCCCCGACGGCGAGGCGGACTGGTCCTGGACCCGCTGGCTGCCGCACGCCCAGGCACAGGGCGAGGACGCGTACGCGCTGGTGGGCAGCACCACCGACTCGCTGGCGCGGCGCATCGGGGAGCTCGGCCAGCTCGTGGCGTCCCGGCTGGCCGCCGGACCGGACCTGGTCCGGGGCGGCGTCCACGGCTACCCGGACGTCCTGGTCGTCCTGGAGCAGGCCCGCCGGGCCCGTTCGCTGCCCGGCGTGATCGGGCTGCTGCGCGACGGGCCCTCGGTGGGCGTGCACACCATTTGCATCGACCGCGAGGAGCGGCTGCTGCCGGAGGAGTGCGGCGCCGTCGTCGTCACCGGCCCGTCGCCGGCCGGGGGCTCCTGCCGGGTCCGCACCGGGGGCGGCGCGCCCCTGGAGGGCGTGCGGACCGACGCGCCGGAGTCCGGCTGGTACGAGCACCTCGCGCGGGCGCTGGCGCCGCTGCGGGGCGTCGGGGACGGCGACGAGGGCGCCCTGCCCGGCTCCGTGCGGCTGCTGGACCTGCTGGGCGTGGAGCCGCCCACCGCGGAGGCCGTGGCGGGCAGCTGGGCGCTCGGGGGCCGCAGCACCAGGGCCGTCCTGGGCAGCGGCTACGACGGGGAGTTCGCGGTCGACCTGGTCCGCGACGGCCCGCACGCGCTGGTCGCGGGCACCACGGGCTCCGGCAAGTCCGAGCTGCTGCAGACGCTGGTCGCCTCGCTCGCGGTGGTCAACCGCCCCGACGAGATGACCTTCGTGCTCGTCGACTACAAGGGCGGCAGCGCCTTCGCCGAGTGCGCCGACCTGCCGCACACCGTCGGCCTGGTCACCGACCTCGACACGCACCTCGTGGAACGCGCCCTGGTCTCCCTCGGCGCGGAGCTGCGCCGCCGCGAGACGCTGCTCGCGGAGGCCGGCGCGAAGGACATCGAGGACTACCTGGACAAGCGCTCGCGCGGCGGGGACGCACTGCCGCCGCTGCCGCGGCTGCTGCTGGTCGTCGACGAGTTCGCGTCCATGGTGCGCGAGCTGCCCGACTTCGTCCCGGGCCTGGTCAACATCGCGCAGCGCGGCCGGTCGCTCGGCATCCACCTGGTGCTGGCGACCCAGCGGCCGGGCGGGGCGGTCACCCCGGACATCCGCGCCAACACCAACCTGCGGATCGCCCTGCGCACCACCGACACCGCCGAGAGCCGCGACATCATCGACGCGCCCGACTCGGGCGACATCTCCCCGGCCACGCCGGGCCGCGCCCACGCGCGGCTCGGTCCGTCGGCCCTGCTGCCCTTCCAGGCCGGGCGGGTCGGCGGCCGCCGTCCCGGCGGCGCCCCGGCGGCGGGCACGGAGGCGCCGGTCCGCGCCGAGGCCGTGTCCTGGCGGGACCTCGGCGGCCCGCTGCCGGCCGGCCGGTCCCGCGGCGGTCCGGCGGGCGCCCCGACGGAGGCCGTCACCGACCTCGCGGTCCTCGCCGCGGCCGTCGCGGAGGCGGCCCGGTCCGCCGGCGTCCCTCCGCAGCCGAGCCCGTGGCTGCCGCCGCTGCCGGACCTGCTGGAGTGGACCGCGCCCCCGGCGCCCGCGCCCGCCGAGGTGCGCGGGGCGGCCCTGCCGGCCGTCGCGTACGGCATGGTCGACCTGCCGGCGCAGCAGAGCCGGTCCCCCCTGCTGTTCGACCTCGACCGCGCCGGCCACCTGCACGTCGTCGGCTCGCCCCGCAGCGGGCGCTCGCAGACGCTGCGCACCCTGGCCGCCGCCCTGGCGCAGGCGCACGGCGCCGACGACGTCCACCTGTACGGGATCGACTGCGGCAACGGCGCGCTCAACGCCCTCGCCTCGCTGCCGCACTGCGGCGCGGTGGTCGACCGCAACCAGGTGGAGCGGCTGGGCCGGCTGCTGGACCGGCTCAACACGGAGCTGACCTCCCGTCAGGCCGCCCTGGGCACCCGGGGCACCGCGGACCTCGCCGAACTGCGGAGGGCCCAGGCCCCGGGGGAGCGCCTGCCCCACATCGTGCTGATGGTGGACCGCTTCGAGGTCTTCGAGCGGGAGTTCACCTCCTACGACAACGGCAGCTTCATGGAGCGGATGGTCCGGCTGCTGCGGGACGGGGCCGGCGTCGGCATCCACGTCGTGCCGGCGGGCGACCGGGTGCTGGGCGGCAGCCGGTTCTCCGGCACCACCGAGGACAAGGTCGTCCTGCGGCTGAACGACCGCCAGGACTACTCCTCCGTGGGCATCCCGAGCAGGTCCGCGCCCGCCGACCCCGCCCCGGGGCGCGGTGTGCGGACGCAGGACCTCAGCGAGGTCCAGATCGCGGTGCTCGGCGCCGACCTGTCCGGCACGGCCCAGGCGCAGGCCCTCACCGAGCTGGGCGCGCGGCTGGCGGAGCGCGAGGCCGGCGTCCCGGCGGAGCGCCGGGCGCTGCGGCTGGACGTGCTGCCCGACCGGATCGCCTACGACGACGCCGCCGCCCTGCACACGCAGGGCGGGCCGATGCGGCCGCTGGTCGCGGTCGGCGGCGACACCCTCGCCTCGCTCGGCCCGGACCTCGCGGACGTCCCGACGTTCGTGGTCGCGGGACCGCCGCGGACCGGCCGGAGCACGGCGCTGCTCACGGCGGCCCGTTCGCTGCTCGCCGCCGGGACGGGCCTGGTGGTGCTCGCGCCGCGGCGGTCGCCGCTGCGCGAGCTGGAGGGGCGGCCCGGTGTGGCCGCCGTCCTCACCGACCCGCAGGTCCCGGTGGCCGAGTTCCGGGAGGTGCTGGGGAACGTCCCCGAGGCGAACGCGGTCGTCGTGGTGGACGACGCCGAGCTGTTCATGGGCGCCGAGATCGACGCCGACCTCGCCCTGCTCGCCCGGGGCGGCGCCGGCAACGGCTGGGGGGTGCTGGCGGCCGGCAACGCGGAGTCGCTGTCGCTGTCGCTGGCCGGGTGGATGGGCCAGGTCAAGCGCAACCGCACCGGCATGCTGCTCTCGCCGCAGGGCCTGGGCGACGGCGAGGTCATCGGGGTGCGGCTGACGCGCGGGGTCGTCGGACAGGCCCCCCAGCCGGGCCGGGGGCTGCTGCACCTGGGCGACGGGACGCTGCTGTCGGTCCAGGTGCCGCTGACCGGGACCGGGTTCTGACAACGGCGGAGGGCGGCACCGGGACTCCTCGTCCCGGTGCCGCCCTCCGTGCTGTCCGCCGCAGCCGCCGCGGCTGTCGCAGCTGTCGCGGCCTGCGAGCCCTTCCTGCCCCCGACCTGCCCCCGACCGGCCTCAGCGGCCGGGGGCGGTGCCCTCCGGTGCCGCCTCGCCGTCGGCGGACACGAAGCGGAACGTGGAGGTGATCGCGTCGAAGAGGTCGTACACCTCGGCCCGGAGCGGCAGGTTGGGGCTGGCGAGGGTCACGGCCAGGAAGTCGCCGGGCCTCTCCGGCACGGGCACCATCGTGTGCATCGTCAGCAGCCGGACCTCGACGTCGCCGGTCAGCCGGGCGGTCTCGGTGCCGGTGACGCGCGCGGCCGTCCCCGCATGGGGCAGCTCCACCGAGGTCACGACCCGATCCTTCGGCGTGGCGTCGCCCCCGGCGCCGAGCTGCGCGGACAGCACCGGCAGCGTCAGCTCCGAGCCCTGCGGCGTGCTCACGGCGAAGACCATGCCGTACGCCAGGAAGAGCCCGTCGTCGTACAGGGTCGCCGTGCCCGTGGCGAGCAGCGCCCCGTGCCTGCGGGCGGCGCGGGCCACCTCGCGGCCCTGGCGGACCATGTCGTTGATCCGGGCCTTCTCGCGCGGGTCGGAGGTGGCGGCCAGCGCCTTCGCGCGGACGGCGGCCAGCTCCTCCCCGCTCAGGTCGACCTCGCGCCACAGGTCGGGGACGTCGAGCAGGAAGCGCTCCGCGGTGTTCACCGGCCCCCCTTCCCGTCACTGAGGTTGCTGACGGCGTCCCGGTCCGTGCGGTCGAACGCGTCGAGGATGCTGCCGATGGCGTCCGAGACGCCCTTCACCTGCTTCTGGAGCTGGTGCCTGCCGTCCTCCCACCTGTTCTCGAAGTGCTGGGCCGCACCCCGGGACAGTTCGCGGCCGAACGCCGCGTCGAAGTCGAACGTGTGGTGCCCGATGTCGATGAAGTCGTGGACGAAGCCCAGCGTGCGCTGGGCCTCCTGCAACTCGTCCCCGGGTATCTGGATGTCCTCGGCCATGCCGCCTCCTCGTGCTGTGCTCCCACTCCCCCTCCCGTCACACGGACGGACCGTCCGCGGCGTTCAGTCCGGCGGACCGGCGGGTGCGGCGGTGGACGGATCCCCGGGTGCGTTGAACCGCCGGGCTCCCCGGTCCGTGTGCCAGGAGTGACAGCTGTTCTCCCTCGCACTCGCGTGCGCACCGTTCCTGCGGGCGGGCGGGCGCGCCGTGCCGCCGCCGCCCTCGTCCTCGCGGTCTGCGGCACCGCGGCCCTGGCCTCCTGCGGCAGGACCATCACGATCAGCGACGGACCGCGCCAGGCGGCCGCTCCGCCCGCCGCCACCGCGGCGTCGGCACTGCCGCCCGGGGGCGCCGCCCCGGGAAGCGCCGCGCCGGCGGGCAACACGGGCCTCCAGATCGTCGACACCACCGCGGCCGCGGCCGGTCTCACGGGGACCGGAGGCACCGTCGTCGGAGCCGCCCTCCAGGTGGATCCGCCGCGATGGGCCCAGCTGACGGCGGTGACCTCGCGCGCGCTCCCGTCCGCCCACCTCGTGGACGTCAACGGCTCGACGCTGTACCGCTTCGAGGGGGACGCCGCCACCCCGGGCAGGTCGCAGTGCAACGACGCCTGCGCCGTGCAGTGGCCCCCCGTGACCGTCCGGCAGGGCGGCAACGTCTACCTGTCGGGGGTGGACCCGCGGCAGGTCGGGGCGATCCGCCGTCAGGACGGCGGCGTGCAGGTGACCGTGGGCGGGCGGCCCGTCTACCGGTACGCGGGCGACAGCCGGCCCGGCGACCTGAACGGCCAGGGGCTGGGCGGCACGTGGTTCGCCGTCGGACCGGCGGGGGGCAGGGCCGGGGGCTGAGGAGCCGCCGGGGCCGGGGGGCGCGGCAGCGGAACACCGGCATCCGGGCGGCGGGCGGGACCCGCCGCCCGGGCCGGCGCCCGGAGCGGCCGCGAGGGGGGACGGGACACCGGCCGACCGCAGCCGGGAACGCAGCAGGCCGGGGCGCGGAACCGCCGGGCGGCGCGGGCGGGCCGGTGCACGCCGTGCGGTCCGGCGGACGAGGTCGTAGGGGGGCGGAGCCGACAGGAACGGTGCGACACCCCGGCCTCACGGGCCGCCGGGGCGGGGCGGCTGCACCGCTTCCCGTCGCAGCGCGCAGGTCGGTGAACGGCGTGCGGGCCCCCGCCCTCGGGGTGGGGCGGGGGCCCGCGGCACCGGGACCCGCCGGTACGGGGGGAACGGCGGGCCCCGGGCCGACCCGTGCGGCGTCCCCCGCACGGGTCGCGGCGGACCGTGGACCCTTCGGCACGGTCCGCCTACCGCACGGCGCGCCCGTCGGCCATGGACAGGGCCTGGACGGGTGGCAACAAGTGCGGACACGTCCATTGTCGGGGAGCCGTCCCGCGGATTCCGCACCCCCGACCGTCGAGGGCACGGTCTCTGCCCTCATGGGCGGACTCCGTCCCTCCCGTGAACCGGAGGCCCGTCGGCGGCCGGCCCGGGCGGGGCCCCGCGGCGCCGCCGTCAGGCGTGGTGGGGACGCCTGGGGGCGGCGACCTCCTGGTCGGCGAAGCCGGTCAGCCAGGTCGGACGGTCCGGACGCCAGCCGCGAGAACAGGCCAGGGCGTTGAGCGCGCCGCACTCCCAGCCCTTGCGGCCTGCGGTGACCGGCGGGGCAATGCACCGACCGCCTGGGCGAGGACCGGCAGCCGGGCACGGGAGGGGGAGGGCTCGTCGTCCACGACGTTGACCGGGCCGGCCGGCCGGCCGAGTGCGGCGACGGCCGCCCGCGCCGCGTCGGACACGTGGAGGAAGGAGGTCACGGCGTCGTTCGCCTCAACGCTACCCGGGAGGTCCACGGCCGGGGCGCCTGCGAGGGTCGCCACCACGGGCACGCCGGGCGCGTACCAGGTGTCGGGGCCGTACAGGACCCCGTGGCGCAGCAGGACCACCGTCCCCAGCTCCGCGGCCGCCTCCTCCATGCACCGGACACCGTCGACGAGAGCGGCCCGAGGCTCCGGCGCGCCGGTGTCGAGGGCTGCCGGCTCGTCCGCGGGGCGGTCTCCGGGTCCGTGCACCCAGGCGATGGACTGGACGACGGTCCTGCCCGCGCCACAGGAGCGGGCCGCATCCACCAGGTTGCGGATGCCCTCGCGGCGGATGCGGTTGCCGGCGTCCCCCGTCGGCGTTCGAGAGGTCTGTCAGCCGGTGGATCACCGCGTCCGGGGCGGCCTCGGCCCTCGCCTGCCGGACGGGGTGCGCACGGGGCACGTCGACCGCCGCGGCCTCGGCCCTCCGGGCTTCCAGCCGGGCTGCGCCGGGCGCCGAGCGGGTGGTACCCGTCACCTGGTGCCCGGTTTCCAGGAGCCGCGGTACGCGCATGCGGCCGACGGCGCCGGTCGCACCTGCGAGGAACACGCGCGCGATGACTCCTGGTCACGCTCCGCAACGTACGGACCGAGCCAGGGAGAACGGATGTCCCGCGATGATGCCACGCCCGCCCTAGAAGCCCCGACAGGCGAAGGATCACGGCCGACCGGGCGCCGCCGGGCCGTGCAGGCCGATCAGGCTCAGAGGACGAGGTGCTGCAGTCCGATGAAGACGGTGGCGTAGGTGAGGAGGGAGAGGAGGACGGCGCCCAGGAGCATGGTCAGACGCTCTCTTGCGGTACGGAGCATGAGTACGGGCACGAGGAGGACGACCGCCAGGCACGCCCATGCCTGGGCGGCGTAGTGGAGGTCGAACACGTAGTCCAGTCCCTCAGCACCGAAGACGCCCGCGAGGAGCAGCGGTCCCGTGACGCGGCGGGACCCGGTGCTCCCGCGGCGCCACCAGGAACCCGCGGCCCCGAAGAGCGGTCCGACGAGGAAGGCCATGCCCAGCCAGAGAAACGGGTAGCTCAGATCGCCCATCCCGTCGCGCCCGAGCTCCGCATAGCCGTAGTAGCCCACGACGAGGCACACCTCGGAGCAGAGGCCGGCCACGACGGACGCGGAGAACGGCATCCGGCGGGCCGCGAGGGCTCCGGAGGCGAAAGCCACTGCAGTCCACACGGCACCGGAGTTCGCGAGCTGGTTCCAGGGGTTCGGCAGCCAGCCCTGAGCGAGGTTGGTGAGGATGCCGAGGAGGATTCCTCCGGTGAGCGCGGCCGCTGTCGCGGAAGCCCACGCCGCCATGCCGGCGGAGGACTTTCCCGCGCCGTCGGCAGCGGCGACGGGCGGGGGTGCGGTGCGTGTCATGGGATCTGGCCCTCACTGATCAGGCTGCACGGAGCCGTCGACCGGAGATGGTCCACGGAAGGCACGCCGCACGTGTTGTGACGGCGGAGCGGCGCCGCACCGGCGGTTCCCGGAGCGCACGGACCCGTCCGGCTCCGTCGGCCTCGGCCCCGGACCCGGGAGGCACCGGAAAGCGGTGGCCGCGGGCGGGGTGGTGTCCACGCAGCCCCGACAGCCCGCGGTCGCGGCTGGGCAGGACCGTACCGCCCGGCGGCCGCAGGCGTGGTGGCCGGCTGCACTTCCGGGTTCGATCCGTGCCCGCGGGGACGGTCCGCGGAACCCGGGCGCCGCAGACCGGACGGCGTCAGCCCGAAACCGGCGGAGCCCCTCCCGCAGGCCCGGAGGACTCCGCCAGCCAGGGCCGGACCGTGCGCCGGGCGGCGTGCAGCCGGGACTTGACGGTCCCCAGGGGCAGCCCCGTCCGCTCGGCGACCTCGGCGTAGTCCATCTGGCACACGTCCCGGTAGACCAGCGGCGCGACGAGGTGCGGGCTCTGGCGCTCCAGGCGTTCCAGGGCCTCCAGCAGGTCGATGCGGGAGCCCGCGACGACGCTGGTGGTGCGGGGGTCGGGCCGGTGGAGCTCCTCGCCGTCCAGGGGCGTCTCGGACGCGCGCCGCCTCAGGTCCCGGTACTTCTGCCGGGCGCAGTTGGCGACGACCGTGTAGAGCCAGGTGCTGAACAGGCTGCGCCCCTCGAACGACCGGATCCCGCGGGCCACCTGGATCAGGACGTCCTGGGCCGCCTCCTCGGCGTCCTCCCGGCAGGGCAGGAAGCGGCCGCAGCGGCGCAGGGCCTCGGGCCGTATCCGCTCCAGCAGGGCGTCGAGGGCGGCTGAGTCGCCGGCGGCAGCCCTCGCGGCGAGCGACTCCGTCTCGGGATCGGCGGGCACGGGCGGGCTCCTCTCCCCTTCCTCGGCTGGGGCATCATGGTCCCATGCTCCCAGTCCGGCAGATCGGCAGGTACCGCTTGGACGGGCGCCTGGGCTCGGGGGCCTTCGCCACCGTGTGGCTCGCGCACGACGACGCCCTCGACGCCCGGGTGGCGGTCAAGGTCATGGCCGACAACTGGGCCCACCGGATGGACTTCCGGGAACGCTTCCTGGCCGAGGCCCGCTTCCTGCGCCGCGTCTCGTCGGACTCCGTGGTCCGGGTGTTCGACGTGGGGGAGCTTCCCGACCGGCGCCCGTACTTCGTCATGGAGTACACCGACCGGGGAACGCTGGAGGACCGGATCACCCCCGGCCCCCTGCCCGTCGCGGAGGCGCTGGGGATGGCGGCCGGGGCCGCACGCGGGGTCGCCGACCTCCACCGGGCGGGCATCCTCCACCGGGACGTCAAGCCCTCCAACGTCCTGGTCGCGAGCACGCCCGGCGGCGGGGAGCGGATCCTGGTGGCCGACCTGGGCCTGGCCAAGAGCCTGGCGCACGCGTCGGGCCTCACCCAGGCCGTCGGCTCCCCCGGCTACACGGCCCCCGAGCAGGCCCGCCCCGAGGGCGGCATCGACGAGCGGGCCGACGTGTACGGCCTCGGCGCACTGCTGTACCACCTGGTGACCGGGGCGGTGCCGGGGCCGCCGGGACAGGTGGTCCCCCCACGCAGGCTGCGCCCGGACCTGCCCCGCGGCGTCGAGCGCGCGGTCCTGCGCGCCCTGGAGCCCGACCGCGGGCGGCGCTGGCCGACCGCCGACGGCTTCGCCCGGGAGGTGGGACGGCTGGTCGCGGAGGCCGACGGGGAGCGGTCCGCGCCGCGCCTCCGCGCGCGCCGCGGGCGGCTCCTCGCCGCGGGTGCCGCCGTGACGCTGGCGGCCGCGGGGGGCACCGTGGCCACGGCGCGGTCCCTCCCGGACACCCGGCACGCGTCGGCCCTGGCGGGCGTGGGCGACGCCACGGGACGGATCCGGCTGGAGCTGCCCGCGCGGTGGGCCCGCGAGACGGTCGGCTCGGGGTGGGCGCCCCGGGCACTGGGTCTGGACGAGGACGCCGAGCCGGGCCTCACCGTCGCCACCGACCTCGGGAGCTGGCCCGACCTGCGGTCGGGGGCCGCGGGCGTGTTCGTCGGCCTCAGCGAGAAGGACGCGCTGCCCGCCGCGGTGGACCGGCTGGCGCACCCGGGCTGCGTCCCGGCCGGCAGCCGCCCGTACCGGGGCGCGGTGTGGGAGGGGCGCATCCGGACGTGGACGGGCTGCGGGGGCGGCCCGGTCGAGGAGATCACCCTGGCGCGGCGGGACGGCGGCGCCTCCCCGCTCGTCTACGTGCAGATCCGGCGGGACGGCGGTCCGGACGCGACCGGCCGGATCCTGGAGGGCCTCCGGGTCGCCGGCTCCTCCTGAGCCCTCGCGAACCTTTCGGCGGCGGGCCCCGTCCCACCAAGTGGCGGACACGTGACTGGACCGTCCGTCCCACCGGGCGGCGGTCCCGCAGACGACGGGCGCGCCCCGCCGACGACCCCGCCCCTCCGGCAGGAGGGCGGGCACGGACCAGGAAGGCACAAGGCACCATGGAACACCAGGAGCACACGGCCGGCGGACGGGGCGCGGAGGCCGGCGGCCGCCGGCGGAGGGGCACGGCGCTGCGGAGGGGCGCCGCGTGCGGCGGTGCGGCCGCCCTCCTGGCGGCCCTGGCCGGCTGCACCGGCGGCACCGGCACGGAGGCGTCCGCCCCGCGCACCCTCCCCGGCTCCGCGGCGCCCGCAGGGGTGGGCACGGGCACGGCCGGACCGGCCGGTACGCCGTCGGACGCCCCGTCGGTCCGGGGGTCCGCCCGGCCCGGGGACGGCCGGGCCTCGTCCCCGGCCGGCGGACCGTCCGCCGCGTCCACGGCCCCGGGCGCGTCCCCGGCCGCCTCCGCGCCCACGGGGGACGGGCGCTGCCGCACGCAGGACCTCAGGGCGTCCGTCACGCCCGGCAGCCCGGGGGCCGGCCAGGAGAACTTCGCCCTGGTGCTGACCAACGCCTCAGGGCGGACCTGCACGGTCCGCGGCTTCCCCGGCGCGGCGTTCGTGGACGGCGCCGGACAGCAGGTGGCACCGGATCCCGAGCGCGCGGCGGGCACCACGCCGGTGACCGTCCGGCTGCGGCCCGGGCAGAGCGCCTGGGCGCCCATGACGTTCGCGAACCCGGCCCTCACGGGGGTCACCACCGTGGTGCCCGCGGCCGTGCACGTCACCCCGCCCGACGAGACCGCTCCGCTCACGGCGCGGTGGCCGGGAGGAGCGGTGTCCAACACCGGCAAGGCCTCGGTACCGCGGCTCGGCGTCCTGCGGCCCGGCACCGGGGCCTGAGCCCGCGCCCGCCGCGCGGGTCCCGGGGCCGGGACCCGCGCGGCGGGCGACGGTGGGCGGTGGTCGGGCGGGGGACGGCCCGCGAACACCGCGGCCCCGGCCGCGGGCGCGGGGTGCGCCTGCGGTCCGGGGCCGTCCGCCGCGCGGTGTGCGGGGGCCGTGCGGCGGGCCGGGGAGGTCAGAGGGCGGGGGCCGCGGTGTCCTTCCGGGGTGGGGGTGGGGCCGGGGGGGTCAGCGGGTGGTGGCGTGGGCGGCCTGCTCGATGAGGCGGGTGACGGCGCCGGGGTGGGAGACGGTCACGGAGTGGGAGGCGTTGACCGCGACGGTGTGGGCGTGGGCGCGGTGGGCCATG
>NZ_JAJLRA010000129.1 GCF_020991365.1 Streptacidiphilus sp. ASG 303 | reverse complement strand
GAGGTCGTCCGGGCGGACGTCCTTGAGCGAGCCCTTGAAGGCCCGGCCGATCGGCGACCGGGCGGCGCTGACGATGACGGCTTCGGGCACGGTGACTCCTCGACGTACGGGTGGGCGGCTACGGCCGTAAGCTACCGCTTAGTACCGCGGCCGTCACCCAGGGCTGCGTGTGAGCTGGACGACGTTCCCCCGGACTGCGCCCCGGGCCGGTCCCCGGCCGTTCCCCCGCTCCCCCCGCCGGACCCCTCGCGGCGGGCGCCGCCGCCCCCGCCGGACCCGGGCTCCCCGCCCCCGCCGGACCCCGGCTC
>NZ_JAJLRA010000128.1 GCF_020991365.1 Streptacidiphilus sp. ASG 303 | reverse complement strand
ACGTCCCCCTGAGACCCCCACCCGGGAGAGGGCGCGGGTGCGGGTGCGGGTCAGCCGACCGTCCAGGTGTCGGGGCCGGCGAGGAGGGCGGCGAGGTCGCCCTGTCCGCGGGCGGTGGTGGCGGCGGTGAGCTGTTCGGCCATGAGGGTGTCGTAGACCGGGCGGTCGACGGCGCGCAGCACGCCGATCGGGGTGTGGTGCAGGGTGTCGGGGTCGGTGAGGCGGGAGAGGGCGAAGGCGGTGGTGGGGCTGGGGCTGTGGGCGTCGTGGACGAGGACGGCGGCGGCGTTGCGCTCGGTGATCTCGGCC
>NZ_JAJLRA010000127.1 GCF_020991365.1 Streptacidiphilus sp. ASG 303 | reverse complement strand
CGGGAGATCCGCCGGATCAAGGCGCGGGTGGAGTCCGAGCGGCTGCCGCGCGGAGCCGACCCCACCACCCACACCAAGATCGGCCGGGGCGGCATCGCCGACGTCGAGTGGACGGTGCAGCTCCTCCAGCTGCGGCACGGCCACCGGCTCCCCGCCCTGCGCACCACCCGGACCAGGGCCGCCCGGGCCGCCGCCCGCGACGCCGGGCTGGTGGACGCCGCGGACGCCGCGGTGCTGGACGCCGCCTGGGTGCTGGCGACCCGGGTGCGCAACGCGGTGATGCTGGTGCGGGGGCGCCCCGGCGACAGCT
>NZ_JAJLRA010000126.1 GCF_020991365.1 Streptacidiphilus sp. ASG 303 | reverse complement strand
GGCGAAGACGCCGTGGCGCTGCGGCGGGGTGAGGACGCCCGCCTGGTGGCGGCCGTGGACCGGCACCGCGGGCGCCGGCCCGGTGCCGGCGGGGGACGACGCCCGGGCCGTCTCCGCCGCACCCACCGCCGCCGCACCGGCGGCCGCACCGGCCGCCCCCGCCGCCAGCGCGCCGCGCAGGAACGACCTGCGGCCCACTCCCTGCCGCCGGTTCACGAGGTCCTCCTCGGGTCGCACACCGCCGCCACCGGGGCCAGCCGCTCCGCCAGGGCGCCGAAGTAGGCCTCCAGGCGCTCCCGCCGCCCCGCCGG
>NZ_JAJLRA010000125.1 GCF_020991365.1 Streptacidiphilus sp. ASG 303 | reverse complement strand
GGCCTGGTCTCGCGGCTGGCGTCCGGACCGTCCGACCGGGCTGACCGGCTTCGCCGACCAGGAGGTCGCCGCCCCCCGGCGTCCCCCCCACGCCTGACGGCGGCGCCGCGGGGCCCCGCCCGGGCCGGCCGCCGACGGGCCTCCGGTTCACGGGAGGGACGGAGTCCGCCCATGAGGGCAGAGACCGGGCCCTCGACGGTCGGGGGTGCGGACTCCGCGGGACGGCTCCCCGACCCGGGACGGGTCCGCACTTGGGGCCTCCCGTCCAGGCCCTGTCCATGGCCGACGGGCGCGCCGTGCGGTAGGCGGTCG
>NZ_JAJLRA010000124.1 GCF_020991365.1 Streptacidiphilus sp. ASG 303 | reverse complement strand
GACAGTGACGTGGTCAGCACCACGTGACGGTGACATCGCAGCTCGGCCGACGACGGAATCGCCAACGGACTTTCAATGCGTAGCAGTGGCAGGAACAGCGGCGGCCCGGGCGGCAGCCGGGGCGGATACGGCAACCGGAGCGGCGGCTCCGGCGGCCGCGGCGGCCAGGGCGGGAGCCCCGGCGCCCGCAGCGGCCCGGGCGGCCCGGGCGCCCGCGGCGGCCAGGGCGGGAGCTCCGGCGCCCGCGGCGGCCAGGCCGGCCAGGGCGGCGGCCGCGGGGGCAACCCCCGCGGCGCCGGCAACCAGCGCGCCG
>NZ_JAJLRA010000123.1 GCF_020991365.1 Streptacidiphilus sp. ASG 303 | reverse complement strand
CGGGGCGGGCGGCGGGTCGGCCATGGGGGCGACCTCGCGGATGTCGACGGACCACCCGGGTGCGGGGACGGGGCCGGCGTGGGCCGGACCGGTGGGGCCGGGCCGCAGGACTCCCAGGCCGAGGGCTGCGATGGCGGCGAGGCCGGCGAGGGCGGCGAATGCCGGGCCGCGTGTCCGCTTTCCGGACATGATGCCGATCTCCATGCGTGCAGTGTCGCAGCGGCCCGGCCGGGTGGTCAAAGGATCAACAACAGCTTCGGCCGTCCGATGTGCGCGCCGCGCCCTCTCGACGGCGCCGATTTAAATGGGTATGTA
>NZ_JAJLRA010000122.1 GCF_020991365.1 Streptacidiphilus sp. ASG 303 | reverse complement strand
CGACGCCCCCTGGAAGTCGGAGCAGGAGCGCCGCGAGGCCCGGGCGGCCCTGGAGCGGTTCCTGCACTGGCACACCCTGGAGCGGGGCCGGGTGCCGGTGGCCCCCGAGCACGGCTTCGAGGTCACGCTGGAGGCCGGCGGCCGGGCGGTGGAGATCCGCGGCAGCATGGACCGCGTCGAGCGGGACGCCGCGGGCCTCGCCTACGTCGTGGACTTCAAGACCGGGAAGTCGGTGCCCACCGCCGCCGAGGTGGCCGGCCACCCCCAGCTCGCCGTCTACCAGCGGGCCGGGCGCGAGGGCGCCCTCGACGGACT
>NZ_JAJLRA010000121.1 GCF_020991365.1 Streptacidiphilus sp. ASG 303 | reverse complement strand
CCTTGAGGGCGTCGTAGGCGCTGCCCTCGTCGGTGACGACGACGAGGGTGAGGACCATGCCGATGGCGGCGGTGCCGATGGAGCGGCGGGCCTCCGTCAGGGCGCAGTTGATCTTGCTGGACGTGGTGTCCGTCAGGTCGGTCTTCATGGCCGGCGCCAGCTCCTGCCGTCTCGTGCGAGCATCGGGTCCGCCTCGGCCGGCCCCCAGGTGCCGGCCGCGTACTCGGCCGGCCTGCCGTGCTTCTCCCAGTACTCCTCGATCGGGTCGAGGATCTTCCCGGAGAGCTCGACCTCCTGGTGGCGGGGGAAGAGGTTG
>NZ_JAJLRA010000120.1 GCF_020991365.1 Streptacidiphilus sp. ASG 303 | reverse complement strand
GAGAGCCCGACGCGGCGCAGGGCGGCGGCCAGCACGCCGGGGTCCGGCAGCGGGTGGCGGCCGGCCGGACCGGGCGGGGCCGCGAGGTCCCGGTCGAGGTCGAGGGAGTGGGCGCCGGGGAGGTGGCCCGCGCGGTACTCCTGCTCCCCCGGCGGGCCGCCGAGCTGCCAGCGGACGTCGAGCAGGACGGGCGGACGCGCGTCCCGGAGGGCCTCGGCGAGGTCGGCGGCCGCGACCAGCGGGTAGGGGGTGGGGTGGCTGTCCATGGCGTCATTGTGCTCCGGTGTCCGGGCACGGCGCGGACGGCGCTTCTTTT
>NZ_JAJLRA010000011.1:92153-204066 GCF_020991365.1 Streptacidiphilus sp. ASG 303 | reverse complement strand
GCGCCAACGACCTGGGCGGCACCCTCATGGAGGAGACCATCTCCCGGATGGCGGGCTCCGCCTACGGCTCCCACCGGTCCGTCCGCGACCTGGAGGCCATCGCGCAGGCCGCCGGCCGCCCGGCCCGGCAGCGCACCACCCTCTACGGCGAGGTGCCCGCCGAGCGCCGCGCCGCAGCCCTCGCCTCCGACGGGCACCTGCCGGAGCTGCTGCCGCTGCTGGAGGGCTGAACCGCCGGTCCGCGGCCCGGCCCCGCGCGCCCGGAGCCGGCCGCCGTCCGCATGCGTAGACCTGTACGGCCCCCGCACCGCTCTTCGCATACAGTTCCGCGGGGGCGGCGGCCGCCGGCGGGCCGCGCTGGACGAGGAGGCATCCGACCGTGCAGGCACTCTGGTCGCGCGCGCAGGAGCAGGACTTCCGCAGCAGGGTGCGCGGATGCCTGCTCGGCGGTGCGGTCGGCGACGCCCTGGGCGCGGGGATCGAGTTCGAGTCGCTGGCCGCGATCCGCGCGGCGCACGGCCCGGCGGGCGTCACCGGCTACGTGCCCGCCTACGGGCGGCGCGGCGCGGTCACCGACGACACCCAGATGAGCCTGTTCACCGTCGACGGCCTGATCCGGGCGCACGTGCGGCGCGACAGCGGGGTGTGGCACCCGCCGACCGACGTCCACCGGGCGTACCTGCGCTGGGCCGCCACCCAGCGCGACTGGGGGCCCGACGAGCGCCGCCCCGACCTGGGCTGGCTGGCCCGCGAGGAGTGGCTGTACGCGCGGCGGGCGCCCGGCCAGGCCTGCCTGTCGGGCCTGGAGGACGGCCGGATGGGCACCCTCCAGGACCCCCGCAACCCGCACTCCAAGGGCTGCGGCACGGTGATGCGCTCCGCGCCGTTCGGGCTGCTGGTCGGCTGGGACCCGGTCCTCGTCCTCCAGCTCGCCATGGAGTGCGCCGCCCTCACCCACGGCCACCCCACCGGCTACCTGTCGGCGGGCGCCCTCGCCGTCGTCGTCCACACGGCGGTGCGCGGCGGCACCCTGGAGGAGGGCGTCCACCTGGCGCTGGCGCTGCTCTCGGAGCGGCCCGGCCACGAGGAGACCACGGCGGCGCTGCGCGGCGCGCTGGACGCGGTGCGGGCCGGGCCGCCGTCGGCGGAGCGGGTGGAGTCGCTGGGGGAGGGCTGGGTCGCCGAGGAGGCGCTGGCGATCGCCCTGTACTGCGCCCTGGTGGCGGAGGACGTCCGCTCCGGCCTGCTGCTGGCGGTGAACCACTCCGGGGACAGCGACTCCACCGGGGCGGTCTGCGGCAACCTGCTGGGGGTGCTGCACGGGGAGACGGCGCTGCCGCCGGAGTGGCTGGGGGAGCTGGAGGGCCGCGGGACCCTGCTCACGCTGGCGGACGACTTCGCCCTGGAGATGACCCACGGGCCGGAGCTGCACGGGCCCGGCGGCGCGGACGGCTCCTGGGCGCGGCGGTACCCGGCGGCCTGAGCGCCCGGCCGGTGCGGCGGCGGGGCCCCGGGGGCCCCGGAGCCCTCACGCATAGCGGTGCTGCAGCGACTCCCGCTCGCTCTGCCGCACGTCCTCCAGCGTCAGCCCCGGCACGTCCAGCTGGGCCAGCGTCACCTCCGCGGAGCTCGGCGCCGCGTCCGCCGGCAGCCACTGCTCCGGCTTCCACGCCGCGCCCCGCAGGAAGGCCTTCGGGCAGTGCGGGTAGACCTCCTCCGCCTCCACCACGATCGCGCTGCGCGGCGGCTTCCCGACGGGGGTGAGCGCCGCGAGCAGCTCCGGGTCGGCGGAGACGCAGGCGCGGCCGTTGAGCCGCAGGGTGGTGTCGCGGCCGGGGACGACGAAGAGGAGGCCGGCGCGGCCGGTCCGCACGATGTTCTGCAGGGAGTCGATGCGCTTGTTCCCGGTGGCGTCGGGGATCGCGACGGTGCGCGCGTCGAGGACGGAGACGAAGCCGGGCGGGCCGCCCCGGGGGCTGACGTCGCAGCGGCCCTCGGCGTCGGCCGTCGCCACCAGGACCAGGGAGGCGCAGCCGACCAGCCGCCGGGCCGCGTCGGTGAGGAAGGAGGTCTCCTTGCGCCGGGCGGCGTCGCCGGGGGCCTCGTAGAGGGCGCGGAGGCCGTCGGCGTCCCGTACGGCACCCGCCTGCAACGCTTCGAAGGAGCCGCCGGACTCCGGTGTGATCGTCATGCCGGAGAACCTACCGGTGGGTGCGGACCCCTGACGCCCCGGCAGCAGTCAGCCCCTCCGGCCGCGGTCCGCTGCGGCCGGAGGGGCGTGCCGGCCCCGGTTGCTCAGGCGGCGTCGAAGGAGCCGCGGCCGACCGCCGCGACGAAGGCGGACCAGGCCTCGGGGGAGAAGGCCAGCGACGGTCCCTCGGGGTCCTTGGAGTCGCGTACGGCCACCGTGGAGACCTGCGGGACCGCGACCTCCACGCACTGGCCGTTGGCGCCGCTGTAGCTGCTCTTGCGCCACACCGGAGCGCTGCTGTTATCCGCGTTCATCTTGTGCGTACTCCCTCGCGTACCTGGCTATCAGCGACCGGGTATCCGTGACGCCGAGCGCCGCGGCCATCAGGTGGTCGTAGAGACCGGTATAGCGACGGACGTCGGCCTCCTTCTCCAGGTAGAGGTCGCTTGTCACTCCTTCGAGGTAAACAACAGCCGTATCTGCTGACTCAGGGAACTCAAGGATGGAGAATGCCCCGGTCATTCCGGGGTGGGCCCCCTTGGCGAACGGGATCACCTGCAGGTTGACGTGCGGCTCCTCGCACAGCTCGGCCAGCCGCTCCATCTGGGCGGCCATCACCTCCCGGCTGCCGACCACCCGGGCCAGGGCGGCCTCGTCGACCACCGCCCAGAAGTTGTCCAGCCGGTCCGGCCCCTGCACCCGCCGCTGACGCTCCATCCGCACCTCGACCCGGCGGCGCACCGCCTCGGCGTCGGTGTCCGGCTGGATCCCGGTCACCACCGCCTGGGCGTACTCCCGCGTCTGGAGCAGGCCGGGCACGAAGGACGACTCGTAGTTGCGGACCGCCGAGGCCTCCGCCTCCAGGCCGATGTAGACGCTGTAGGGGATGTCGCCGAAGGCGTGCCACCACCCCCGCTGCCGGGACTCCCGCGCCATCGCCATCAGGGACTCGCGCATCCGCTCGTCCTCGACCCCGTACACCTCGCACAGGTCGCGGACGTCGCGCTGGCTGATGCTGCGCCGCCCGTTCTCGAGCCGGCTGATCTTCGACTGGGAGACCATCAGCCGGCCCGCCACCTCCTCGGCGGTCATGCCCTTCTGCTCGCGGAGGCGGCGCAGCTCGGCGCCGAGCCTGCGGCGGCGCACGGTCGGATTGATGCTGGCGGACACGGCGACCTCCGGTGGGTCTCGGATTCGTTCCAACCACCTCGACGGGACGAGCATGCCACCGTGGATCATCCGGTGCCGGGGAATCGGTCCGGCTCATCGGATCGGGTGCGCCGCGGACATGCCGGAGGGCGGCCGACCGGCACACCGCACGCCGATCGGCCGCCCTCCGGACCGCTCCGGCCGTCCCGTTCCGGGACCGGCTCCCGCGGACGCCCCTTCCGGCGGGGCCCCGCCGCGCTAGCGCGCCACCGCGTGCGCCATGCCGGGGCCGACGGCGGCCGCCGCCCCGCGCCCGGGCCGCCCGACGGCCGTCCGCGACCCCGGGCGGCTCGGCCCGCCGGCACCGCGCTGCGCCTGCGCCGGAAGGCCGTTCTGCACGTCCATCACCGCGTGGGCCACCATCCCGCCCAGGGGGTCGTACCGGATCAGGTCGCGCAGCCGCGACCTGGACGACCGGCCCTCGTTGCCCGGGTAGAGGTGCTTGCCCAGGCCCACGGCGTGCGCCAGCGCGGCCAGCGCGGCCGTCCGCGGGTCCGGTGGCACGCCCGTCCTGATGGCCGTGTCCAGACGCTGCTTGATCGCACCGTTCGTGCACTCGTCGGACGCCTGGTAGCGCGTCGTCGGCAGCACCCCGCACACCTGGCCCGGCACCGCCGTCACCATGCCGCACCGTTCCAGGTGCGCCAGGTACGTCTGACGCAGCCCCAGCCGGGGCCCGCCGATCCAGTGCACGGCACGCACCGCGCTGCCGCGCCTGCGCAGCAGCTCCAGCGCGTGGTCCAGGGTCGGGTCACCCGTCGGCCGCGGCAGCACCACGGCGATACGATCTCCGTCCGGGACTATCCGTCCGGCCAGGGCCAGCTCGACGAGCTGTGCCCCGGCGAGTCCGAGGTCAAGGGTCTGCGGCTGCGCCGTGGTACCCGTGGCCGGGTCCAAAGCGAGCAGCAGCAGTTCCTCGGGAATTGTTCTGCGGCTCCTGCCCATCCAAGCCTCCCCGCGTGGATGAATGACAGAGTGACGCCTCTCACACCCTGCTGTCGAGACCGCCTCTGAATCGTGACCCGGGAACCGGTGTCCGCCCGGGGCTCGTCACCCACGTGTCCGGGGTGTCGGACCCGGGAGAAACGCCGGTCGGACGGGGCTTGGACGGGCGACATCATGTTCGTGGCGGAGACTGTCCGCTGTGGGGCGGGACGCCGGTGCGCAGGGCGTTCCGCCAGGTGTGTGAGGAGGTTGGGTCACGTGGGCGAGTCCCCCGGCACGGTCGAGCGCGACGAGGAGCGGCGGCGCGCCGATCCGGACGGTGAGTCTCCGGGCGGTTCCGCCGAGGGCGGTGCGTCACCGGCGGCGGACGCCCGGGACGGCGCCGGCGCGGAGCAGCAGGCGGACGGCGGGACGGCCGTCCGGGCCGAGTCCACCGTGCAGCTGCGGGTGCGGGGCACGGACAGCCCCACCACCATGCTGCGGCTTCCGGTCGACAGCCCCACCCGGACGCTGCGCCTCCCCGCCGGTGCGACGGCCGTCCCGGACCGGGAGGAGCCCGCGGAGGGTGCGGAGCCCGCCGAGGGCGCGGATCCCGCCGGGGGCGCCGCGGACGATGCCGGGGCCGGGACCGCGGGCGGCACTGCGGTGCCGGACGACCCGCGCCTCGCCCTGCGGGCCGGCGGGGCGCCGTCCCGTGCCGGCCGGTCGTCCGGTGCCGCCACCGCGAAGGGCGGGACCGGGAAGGCGGGATTCGGGAAGGCCGGCGCCGGGAAGGACGAGGAGGCCGGAACCGGAGCGGAGGCGCCGGAGGAGGCCGGAAAGGCCGAACGGCGCGTCGGCAGTGCCGTGGTGACGGCCGATCCGGAGGCCGGGACGGAAGAGGCGGGGACAGAGGCAGGAGCAGAGGCAGAGGCAGAGGCGGAAGAGGGGAGGACCGGCACCGGGACGGAGGTCGGCGCTGCACCTGCGGCCGCAGCCGCCGCGGGGACGGCGGACCGGCCCGCGACCCCGGCCGGACGGAAGGCCGCGGCCGGTGCCGAGGCGGACGGGGGCACCCCCGCACCCGGCGACGCACCCGGGACCGGGGACGCCCCGGTGACCGAGGTGCCGCTGCCGAAGGTTCCTCAGGCCGCCGCCGCCGGGACCACCCCCACCGTGACCGCCGCCACGGCCGCCGCCGGAGCCACGGCCGCCGGTGCCGTGCCCGCCGGCGCCACCGCCGCCGGTGCCGCACCCGCACCTGCACCCGCACCCGGGTCCGCGCCCTCCGCGCCCGTCTCCGGCGCCTCCGCGTCCTCCGCCGTCCGGCCGGTCTCCCGGCCCGTGACCCGGCCGCAGCCGCACCCCGTCTCCGCGTCCGGGCCCGGGCAGGGGCCGGACGGGGAGCCGGAGCCGCCGCGGACCCCGGAGACCACCTCCGAGGCCATGGAGGTCCTGGCCTCGCTCAGTGCGCGCCCCATGACGCCGCTGCGCCGCGCGGTCCGGCGGATCACGGTCTGGAGCGTCTTCCTGGCCTTCGTCCTCGCCGTCGTCTGCGTCGTCCAGCTGCTGCGTCCGCTGCCCGGTCCCGAGGTGAGGTCCACCGGACCGGCCTCCTACGCGTTCCCCGGGAGCAGGCCGGACCTGCCGTGGCCGACCGGCGGCCAGGCCGTGGCCGAGGTCTACGGCCTGGGCGGCCTCGGCGGGTCCGGGGCGGCCACCCCCGCGCCGATGGCGAGCGTCACGAAGGTGATGACCGCGTACGTGGTGCTCCAGGACCACCCCCTCAAGCCCGGCGAGGACGGCCCCGTGCTCACCGCCGACAAGCAGGCGGCGTCCGACTACTCCAAGGGCGTCACCGAGGGCGAGTCGGTGGTGAAGGTGACGGAGGGGCAGAAGATCAGCGAGTACGAGGCGCTGCAGATGCTGCTGATCCCGTCGGCGAACAACATCGCCCGGCTCCTCGGCCGCTGGGACGCGGGTTCCCAGGAGGCGTTCGTCAGGAGGATGAACGACACCGCGAAGCGCCTCGGCATGACGAGGACCGTCTACACCGACCCCAGCGGCCTGGAGGCGTCGACGAAGTCCACCGCTGCGGACCAGCTGAAGCTGGCGGAGCGGGTGATGCAGGACGAGGTCTTCCGGCAGGTCGTGAGCACGCAGAACGTGGTGCTGAGCGACGGCCAGCGGATCTTCAACAACAACCAGCTGCTCGCCACCGGCGACCACGTCATCGGCGTGAAGACCGGTTCCAGCACCCCCGCCGGCGGCTGCCTGATGTGGGCGGCCGAGAAGCAGGTCGGCGGCACCACCCAGCTGATCATCGGCGTGGTGATGGGCCAGCAGGGCGCGGGCATCCTGCAGAAGGCGCTGGACGTCAGCGGCGGCATCATCGCCGCCGCGCAGAAGAGCCTCACCGACCACACCGTGCTGCGGAAGGGCGACGTCGTCGGCTACGTGGACGACGGCCTGGGCGGCCGGGTCCCGGCGGTCGTCTCCCGGGACGTCACGGTCGTCGGCTGGTCCGGCCTGAAGGTGGGCATCGGCCTCGACCCGGTCGGCTCCCTCCCGCACACCGCCGGGGCGGGCACCCGGGTGGGCACCGTCACCGTCGGCAGCGGCCAGGGCGAGGTGAAGGTCCCGGTCGTGCTGCGGGACGCCCTCGCGCCGCCGTCGATCGGCTCGCGCCTGACGCGCCTGCTGTAGGGGCGGGGGCGCCCGGGCCGGAGCGCACGGGGCCGGACGGCACTGCCGTCCGGCCCCGTTTCTGTCTACATTCATGTAGTAGGTTGCCCGGGACCGGCCGCCAGGACCGGCTCACTCCCCGGAAGGACCGTCCCGTGAGTCTCGAGATCATCAACGGGCTGCCCGCCCACGTGCTCTTCGTGCACGCCGTCATCGTGCTCGTCCCGCTGACCGCGCTCGTCCTCGTCGTCGCCGCGCTGCTTCCCCGCGCCGCCCGCCGCATAGGCGTCGCGCTGCCCGTGCTCGCGCTGGTCACCCTGGGCTTCGTCCCGCTGTCCACCCACGCCGGAGAGTGGCTGGAGCGGCACGTCGACAGCGACCCGCTGGTCCGCCGCCACGCGGAGCTCGGCGACGGGATGCTCCCCTGGGCGGCCGGCCTCGTCGTCCTCGCGGCCGCCGTGTGGTGGACGACCCGCCGCTACGCCGCCGGTACCGCCGCCGCCCCGGCCGCCGGCGACGCCGCGGCCCGTCCCCGCACGGCCCCCGTCGCCCTGCGCGCTGTCGTCGCCGTGCTCTGCCTGGCGGTCGGCGCCGGCGCCGTGGTGGACGTCTACCGGATCGGCGACTCCGGGGCCAAGGCCGCATGGCACGACGGCTTCTCCCAGAAGGCCGCCAAGGGCGGCGAGGACGGGGAGGGCTGACGCCGCCGGCCGGCCGTGCCCGCGGCACGGCCGGCCTCTCCCGCCGCCCTCGCCTCCGGCGGAGGCGTCACAGGCGCCTGCGGCGCATCGCCCGGCGGGCCAGCAGCAGCGCCACCAGGATCGCCGCGAGCACCAGGACCAGCACGACCACGAGGACGACACCCGAGAAGAAGCCGTGGCTCCGGCGGCTGCGGTGCCGCTTCCTGATCTTCACCTTGGCGGGCAGGGCCGCCCGGACCGCCTGCGGGGCCCGGTCCGTCCGCACCGCGCCCGTCGGCACCGTGCCCGTCCGCGCCGCCGGGTCCGCGCCCGCGGCCGCCCCGCCCCCCGGCGCGGCGCTGCCGGCCACCGCCGCCCGGGCCGGCGCCGGCGCGGCGGAGGCGGCGGTCCCGGCCGCGACCCCTCCCGCGGCCAGCGCCAGCGACAGCAGGACTCCCGTGACAGCCGATCTCATGCTGCTCCCCCTCCGGCCGAGCCGCCCCCGGAACCTCCGGCGGGCGAACGGCTCCTGCCCGCCCTCTCCCGCCGCCGAAACCCGGGCGTCCGTTCCCGGCCACCGCCCGCGTACGCCCGCGGACGCCCGCCCTGCCTGTCCGCATCGCGGACGCCCCCTGGTCCACTCTGCGGACAGCCGCCACCATGGGCGCATGGCACACGTCCACGAGGGGATCGGCGAACGCCTGCGGGCCTTCGTCGAGGAGCAGTCCGTCTTCTTCGTCGGCACCGCCCCGCTGGCGCCGGACGGGCACGTGAACATCTCCCCCAAGGGCGCCAGGGGGTCGCTCGCCGTCCTCGACGAGCACACGGTGGCCTACCTGGACTTCACCGGCAGCGGCGCGGAGTCCCTCGCGCACCTGCGGGAGAACGGCCGGATCACCCTCATGTGGTGCTCGTTCGGCGCGACGCCCGACGTGGTGCGGGTCCACGGCCGCGGGGAGCCGGTGTTCCGCGACGACCCCCGGTGGGACGGTCTGATCGGGCACTTCCCGCAGGTGTCGGGGCACCCGGGGGCCCGCGCCGTGGTGCTCGTCCACGCCCTGCGCGTCAGCGACTCCTGCGGGTACGCCGTGCCGTTCCTGGAGTACCGCGGCGAGCGCGACCTCCTCGTCCGGTACTTCGGGCGCCGGGACGAGGCGTTCCACGCCGACTACGTGGAGCGGAAGAACGCGGTCTCCATCGACGGCCTGCCCGCGGTGCCGCTCCCGCTCCCCCCGCGCACCTCCTGACGCCACGTCCGGCCCGCGCCCGGCCCCGCGCCCGTGCCGCACGGTCCCTGCGCATCCTCCGGCCCCTCCGGGCCGCCCTCAGCGGACGCGGTGCAGCAGCGCCCGCTCGTCCATGCTCTCCGCCGCCGCGCGGCGGGGCGTGGCCGGCCCCTGGGGGCCGTAGCCGACGCGGACCAGCATCTGCGGGCTGCACACCGCGGCACCGGGGTCGCGGAGCAGCCAGCGCAGGTCCGGCCACTCCAGCGCCTGGTGCAGCAGGGAGGCGCGCAGGCCGTGGGCGGTCAGCAGCAGCAGGACGTGCTCCAGCGCCTGGCCGGCCCGGAGCCAGTCCACGGGGCGGTCCTGACGGGTGGTCAGCACCGTGAGGTGCGGGTGGGACTCGAAGTCGGCGGTGGGCAGGTGCCGCCGCAGCGGCCGCCCGGAGAAGTCCCGCATCGGCACCCGGGCCTCCGCGTCCTGCGGGCCCAGCGCCGTGGCGGGGATGCCGTACGGCCCCCCGTCCGGGCCGGTGATCCAGGAGCGGCTCTCCACCCGGCGGGCGGGCTCGCCGGTGTTGCGCTGCTCCGCCTCGGTGGTCAGCGCGAGCAGCCGCACCGACTCCTCCGCGCCGGGGAAGCGCAGGTCCGCGCCCTCGGTGCGGGCGGCGGCGGTCAGCGCCTCCGGCAGCCCCTCCGGCAGCGGCCGGTCGCTGAACGGCATCCGGCTGGAGTGCCGCTGCCAGATCGCCTCGTACAGGCCCTCCCAGCGGGGCCGCGCCGCGTCCGCGGGGCGGGCGGCCCGCGGCGGGCCGGCCAGTCGGACCGCGGCCAGCAGGGCCGGGTCGGCCGGGCGGGGCAGCAGGGCGAGGACCGGCTCCCAGCCGAAGTGGGCGGCGGCCACCCGCAGGTTGAACACCGCCCCGCCCACCGAGACGTGCAGCGCCCGCCCGGTGGGGTCGGCCAGCCGCAGCGCCCGCTCCGGCGCCGCGTACACCTCGACGGCACGGGAGGCGGGGTCCAGGCGGAACCGCCAGGGCTGGGTGTTGTGGATGGAGGGGGCGGCGACCGCGGCCGCGACCAGCGTCTCCAGGGTTCCGGCGTCGAGTACCGGCGTGGTCATGGCCATCCCCTCCTCGGGGCTGTCCGCGGCATCAGGTCACGCCACCAGCGTGCCTCCGGCCCCTCGCGCGGCGCAGGGCCCGGCGGTCCCGGGCGCCAGGGCCGAACGTCACCCCGGCGCCGCCGGCCGGTCGCACCCCGCCGGGCTGCGGACTGTCGGCCGGCGGGCGCGGGGCGCGGCGGACCGCGGGCCGGCGGGCGTACGGGGCGGCCTCCCCGGTCCCGGGCGGAGCGCCGCGCGTCCGGCGGCGGGCCGGTCCCCCGATTGCACTACGCAGTGACGTGACTACTCGAAGTTGTCGGTGCCGCGTGCCATCGTGATCCGGTCGGACCGCTGTCGACCGCGAGGGAGTGTCCCGGTGACCACGACGGACAGAGCGGGCCGCGTCGGCGCGGAACCACCGCGCGCGGAGCGGACCAGTACCGGAAAGGTGATCGTCAAGTGGGTGACGACCACCGACCACAAGACCATCGGCACGCTGTACCTCTTCACCTCGTTCGGCGCCTTCCTGATCGCCGGGGTCCTGGCCCTGGTGATGCGGGCCGAGCTGGCCCGTCCGGGCACCCAGATCCTCTCCAACGAGCAGTACAACCAGGCGTTCACGCTGCACGGCGGCGCCATGCTGCTGATCTTCGCCACGCCGCTCTTCGCGGGCTTCGCCAACTGGATCATGCCGCTGCAGATCGGCGCGCCCGACGTGGCGTTCCCTCGGCTGAACATGTTCGCCTACTGGCTCTACGTCTTCGGGTCGCTCATCGTCATCTGCAGCCTGCTCACCTCCCAGGGCGCGCCCGACTTCGGCTGGTTCTCCTACACGCCGCTGTCGGACGGCGTCCGCTCGCCGGGCGTCGGCGCCGACATGTGGATCATGGGCCTGGCCCTCTCCGGCTTCGGCACGATCCTCGGCTCGGTCAACTTCATCACCACGATCATCTGCATGCGCGCCCCCGGCATGACGCTCTTCCGGATGCCCATCTTCACCTGGAACGTGCTGCTCACCGCGGTGCTGGTCATCATGGTGTTCCCGGTGCTGGCGGCCATCTTCTTCGCGCTGGAGGCGGACCGGAAGTTCGGCGCCCACGTCTTCGACGCCGCCAACGGCGGGCCCATCCTGTGGCAGCACCTCTTCTGGTTCTTCGGCCACCCCGAGGTGTACATCATCGCGCTGCCGTTCTTCGGCATCATCACCGAGATCATCCCGGTCTTCGCCCGCAAGCCGATCTTCGGCTACTCCGGCCTGGTGGGCGCCACCATCGCCATCGCGGGCCTCTCCGCGACCGTCTGGGCGCACCACATGTTCGTCACCGGCCAGGTGCTGCTGCCGTTCTTCTCCTTCATGACCTTCCTCATCGCGATCCCGACGGGGGTGAAGTTCTTCAACTGGATCGGGACGATGTGGAGGGGCTCGCTGAGCTTCGAGACGCCCATGCTCTGGGTGGTGGGCTTCCTGGTCACCTTCCTCTTCGGCGGTCTGACCGGCGTGCTGCTGGCCTCCCCGCCGATCGACTTCCACGTCTCGGACTCCTACTTCGTGGTGGCCCACTTCCACTACGTGGTCTTCGGCACCGTCGTCTTCGCGATGTTCGCCGGCTTCCACTTCTGGTGGCCGAAGTTCACCGGCCGGATGCTCGACGAGCGCCTCGGCAAGATCACCTTCTGGACGCTCTTCGTCGGCTTCCACACCACCTTCCTGGTGCAGCACTGGCTCGGCGCCGAGGGCATGCCCCGCCGCTACGCCGACTACCTGGCCTCCGACGGCTTCACGACCCTGAACACCGTCTCGACCATCGGCTCGTTCCTGCTCGGCCTGTCGATCCTGCCGTTCCTCTACAACGTCTGGCACACCGCCCGGTACGGCGAGAGGGTCACCGTCGACGACCCGTGGGGCTACGGCCGCTCGCTGGAGTGGGCGACCTCCTGCCCGCCGCCGCGGCACAACTTCCTCACCCTGCCGCGGATCCGCTCCGAGTCCCCGGCGTTCGACCTGCACCACCCCGACATCGCCGCCCGGTCCTACTTCGCCGAGCACGGCCTGCCCCTGGAGACGGTCGGCAGCCGGCGGACGATCGGCGAGACGGAGGGCCCGGACCGGTGAGGCGGCCCGGTCCGCGGGGGGAGAGCGACCGGGGGATCCACCAGCTGGAGGGCTACCTGCTCTGGCAGGGCGAGACCGCGGCGGCCCGGGAGCAGGCGGAGGCCTTCGCCGACCGGCTGCCCTGGCTGACCGGGCCGCAGCGCGAGGACGTGGTGCGGGTCTACACGGCCGACCGGCTGGAGGTCTCCCGCGCCACCGTGCGCCGGATCGCCGACCGGGCCCGGGAGCTGCGGCACGAGTACACCGCCCGGTACCGGGCGCTGCGGCTCAGGCTGCTGGCGCTCTCCCTCCTCGGGGTCGCCTGCGCCGCCGGGGCCGCGGCCCTGCTGGGCCTCCTCGGAGACCCGGGCTGACCCGCGCGGCGGCCCGGGGCGCGGGGCGCCGTGCCGGGGTTCTGCCGCCCGACGCCGCCCGGCGTCACTCGGCGTCGGTCAGCAGCACGGCCAGGACGGCGGCCTGGCTGTGCTCGACGTCGCGGGTCGCCGTCAGCAGGGTCAGCCCGTCGTGCTCGGCGATCTCCCGCAGGTGCTCCAGGGCCTGCCGCCGCTCCGGGTCGCGCAGCTCGGCCTGGTAGCGGCGGCGGAACTCGGCGAAGCGGTCCGGCCGGTGGGCGTACCAGTGGCGCAGGTCCGCCGAGGGGGCCACGTCCTGCAGCCACTCGTCGAGGCGGGCGTCCTCCCGGCGCACCCCGCGCGGCCAGATCCGGTCCACCAGCACCCGCACCCCGTCGCCGGGCGCGGCCTCCTCGTAGATCCTCCGGCAGGTGATGCTCTTGGCCATGGCAGCGCTCCTCGGGCCGCCGGACATCGGACCCGTCCATCGTACGTTCGGCGGCCCGCCGGGGCTCAGCGGGACCACGGCGGTCCGGGGCCGCCGCAGGCCGCCCGGCGGGACGGGGGCGCCGCCCGCCCGGCCCCCGCCGTCCCGCCTGCCCGACCCCCGCGCTGCCCGACCCCCGCCGTCCCGCCCCGTACAGCCCCGCATGACCGGACCGTCCGCGGGTACCCCCGGCCCGCACGGCCCGCACGGGGGTGCCCGTACGGCCCTGGCGGCCCCGCCCGCGGACCACCAGGCTCGAGGCGGCGGCTGCCCCCGCGGGCGCCGACGAGCGACGCACTGCGACCGGTCCAGCGACCCCGCGAAGGAGCAGCCATGCACGACGTCCGACCCCCCGCCGGCCCCCCCGTCCTCGCCGACGAGGAACTGGCGGCCCTGGACGCCCACTGGCGCGCGGCGAACTACCTCTCCGCCGGCCAGATCTACCTGATGGCCAACCCCCTGCTCACCGAACCCCTCCGCCCCGAGCACGTGAAACCCCGCCTGCTCGGCCACTGGGGCACCTCGCCCGGCCTCAACCTGGTCCACACCCACCTCAACCGGGTGATCTCCGCCCGCGGCCTGGACGCCGTCTGCATCTGGGGCCCGGGCCACGGCGGCCCCGCGGTCGTGGCCAACTCCTGGCTGGAGGGCAGTTACACCGAGACGTACCCGGACGTCACCCGGGACGCCGAGGGCATGGCCCGGCTGTTCCGGCAGTTCTCGTTCCCCGGCGGCATCCCCAGCCACGTCGCGCCCGAGACACCGGGCTCCATCCACGAGGGCGGCGAGCTCGGCTACTCCCTCTCCCACGCCTACGGCGCCGCCTTCGACAACCCCGGCCTGCTGGTCGCCTGCGTCGTCGGCGACGGCGAGGCCGAGACCGGGCCGCTGGCGGCCTCCTGGCACTCGAACAAGTTCCTCGACCCGGTCCGCGACGGCGCGGTCCTGCCGATCCTCCACCTCAACGGCTACAAGATCGCCAACCCCGCCGTCCTCGCCCGCATCCCCGAGCGCGAGCTCGACGAGCTGCTGCGCGGCTACGGGCACCACCCGATCTACGTCACCGGCGACGACCCCGCCCAGGTGCACCGCGCCATGGCCCACGCCATGGACACCGCCCTCGACCACATCGCCGTCATCCAGCGCACCGCCCGTGAGGAGGGCATCCCCGACCGGCCCCGCTGGCCCGTGATCGTGCTCCGCACCCCCAAGGGCTGGACCGGCCCCGCCGAGGTCGACGGCGTGCCGGTGGAGGGCACCTGGCGGGCCCACCAGGTCCCGCTCGCCGAGGTCCGCACCGACCCCGGCCACCTGCGGCAGCTGGAGCAGTGGCTGCGCTCGTACCGGCCGGAGGAGCTCTTCGACGCGCAGGGCCGCCCCCGCCCGCAGGTCCTCGCCGGCATCCCCGAGGGCCCGCGCCGCCTGGGCGCCAACCCGCACGCCAACGGCGGCCTGCTGCTGCGCGAGCTGCCCCTGCCGCCGCTGGAGCGGCACGCCGTCCCGGTCGACAAGCCCGGCGGCTCCGTCCACGAGCCGACCCGCGTCCTCGGCGACCTGCTGCGGGACGTCATGGAGGCCACCTCCGACCGCCGCGACTTCCGCCTGGTGGGCCCGGACGAGACCGCCTCCAACCGGCTCCAGGCCGTCTACGACGTCACGGACAAGGCGTGGGAGGCCGACACCCTCCCCACCGACGAGCACCTGGCCCGCGGCGGCCGCGTGCTGGAGATCCTCTCCGAGCACACCTGCCAGGGCTGGCTGGAGGGCTACCTCCTCACCGGCCGGCACGGGCTGTTCTCCTGCTACGAGGCGTTCGTCCACATCGTCGACTCGATGGCCAACCAGCACATCAAGTGGCTGCGCACCTCCCGCCGGCTGGGATGGCGGGCGCCGATCGCCTCCCTCAACTACCTGCTGACCTCGCACGTCTGGCGCCAGGACCACAACGGCTTCTCCCACCAGGACCCGGGCTTCGTCGACCACGTCCTCAACAAGAGCCCCGAGGCCGTCCGGGTCTACCTGCCGCCGGACGCCAACACCCTCCTCGCCGTCGCCGACCACGTGCTCCGCAGCCGCGACTACGTCAACGTCGTCGTCGCCGGCAAGCAGCCCTGCTTCGACTGGCTCGACCTGGAGCAGGCCCGGGCCCACTGCGCACGCGGCGCCGGGATCTGGGAGTGGGCGTCCACCGACGGCGACGGCGAGCCGGACGTGGTGCTCGCCTGCGCCGGCGACGTGCCCACCCTGGAGGTGCTGGCCGCCGCCGACCTGCTCCACCGCCACCTGCCCGACCTGCGGGTACGGGTGGTCAACGTGGTGGACATCGCCCGGCTGATGCCGCAGGAGGAGCACCCGCACGGCATGCCGGACCACGAGTACGACGCGCTGTTCACCCGGGACAGGCCGGTGGTCTTCGCCTACCACGGCTACCCGTGGCTGATCCACCGCCTCACCTACCGGCGGGCCGATCACCCGCATCTGCACGTCCGCGGGTACAAGGAGGAGGGCACCACCACCACGCCGTTCGACATGGTGCTCCGCAACGACCTGGACCGCTACCGGCTGGTCATGGACGTCATCGACCGGGTGCCGGGGCTGGCGGTGCGCGCGGCGCACGTGCGGCAGGCCATGGCCGACGTCCGCTTCCGCCACCACGGCTGGATCCGGGAGCACGGCACCGACCTGCCCGAGGTCGCCGACTGGTCCTGGACCCGCTGACGCCGGCCGGCCCGCGCCGTACGCCGCACCCCGCCCCCGGGCGGCCCGGACCCCGGGCCGCCCGGGGGCGGGCCCCGCACTCCCGCCCATGGCCGTGCCCGGGTCCGTGCCTGTGCCCGGGTCCGTGACCGTGGCCGACCGCCGGCTCCCCGTCCGGATCAGGCGGCGCGGGCCGCCAGCGGGACCCGCCACACCAGGCGGGTGCCACCGCCGCGCGGCGTCTCCACCAGCAGGGCGCCGCCCAGCTCCTCGGCGCTGCGCGCGAGGTCCCGCAGGCCGCCCCGGCCGTCCCCGGGACCCCCGCCGTCCCCGGGACCCCCGCCGTCCCCGGGACCCCCGCCCTCGCCGGCGCTCCCGCCGACACCCTCTCCCGCGGGCAGTCCCGCGCCGTCGTCCTCGACGGTGAGGGTCACCAGGCCGGCGCCGGCCTCCAGGACGACGTCCACCCGGCGGGCCCGGGCGTGGCGGGCCGCGTTCGCCAGCGCCTCGGCCAGGGCCGCCGCCGCCGCCTCGGCCGCGGCCGGCGGCACGGCGGTGTCCAGCAGCCCCTCCATGCGCAGCCGGGGGGCGAAGCCCAGCGCCGACGCGGCCTCGTCCACCAGCCGGGCCGCACGGGCGCGCAGGCCCCGGCCGGAGCCGCGCTCCCGCGCCCGCAGTCCGAAGATCGCCGACCGGATGATCCTGATGGTCTCGTCGAGGTCGTCGACGGCGCGCATGACGCGGTCGGCGGCCTCGGGGTGGTCGATGAAGCGGCCCGCGCTCTGCAGGGTCATGCCGGTGGCGAAGAGCCGCTGGATGGCGAGGTCGTGCAGGTCCCGGGCGATGCGGTCGCGGTCCTCCAGGATCGCGAGCTGCTCGGCGTCCCGCCGGTGCGCCGCCAGCTCCAGCGCCAGCGCCGCCTGGCCCGCGAACCCCAGCAGCGGCCGCACCTCCTCCTCGGTGAACGGCTGCTCACCGGGGCGGCGCGCCAGCATCAGCACCCCCCGGGTGCGCCCCGCCGTGGTCCCCATCGGCACGGCCACCGCCGGGCCCAGACCGGAGCCGCCCGGCGGACCGGCGGTGAGCCGCGGATCGCTGCGCACGTCGGGGCTGCTCACCGGGGCGGCGCCGGTCAGGGCGGCTCCGGTGAGGGTGCCCTCCAGGGGCAGCACCAGCCCCTCGCGGCCCGCCGCCCCCTCCCCGGCCGCCAGCTCCACGACCAGGTCCCCGGTGCCGGGGAGCGGCACGGCCACGTCGGCGACGGCGGCGCCGGTGATCTCCCGGGCCCGCTCCGCGATCAGGCCCAGGACCTGCCCGTGCGGGCTGCCGGACAGCAGACTGCCGATGACCTCGCCCCCGGCCTGCAGCCACGCCTGGCGGCGCCGGGCCTCCTCGTACAGGCGCGCGTTGTCGACCGCCACGCCCGCCGCCACCGCCAGGGTGGCCAGCACCACCTCGTCCTCGGCGTCGAACTCGCCGCCGCACCGCTTCTCCGCCAGGTAGAGGGTGCCGAACACCTCGCCGCGGACCCGGATCGGCACGCCCAGGAAGGTCCGCATCGGCGGGTGCCCCTCCGGCAGCCCGTACGCGGCCGGGTGGGCGGACATGTCGGCCAGCCGCAGCGGCCCGGGGTTGCGGATCAGCTCCCCCAGCAGGCCCCGGCCCGAGGGCGGCGGGCCGAGGGCGGCCGCCTCCTCGCCGCCGATCCCGACGGTCAGGAAGCGCGACAGGGTGCACCCGTCGGGTCCGACCACGCCGAGCGCGGCGTAGCGGGCGTCGACCAGGGCGGCGCCGGCCTCCACGACGCGGCGCAGGGCCTGGTCGAGCTCCAGCTCCCGGCCGACCGACAGGACCGCCTCGAAGAGGCCGTGGATCCGGGTGCGGGTGACCCTGGCCGCGTCGACGCGGGCCTGGAGCTCGTCCAGCAGCTCGTCCAGCCGCGACTGCTCGCGGGACCGCGCGGAACGGCCGGGGGTCCGTTGCGGGGGAGCGGTGTCCATGGCTGCCTCGGGGTGGGTACGGGCCGTCCGCACGTGGGGCGGCGTGGCGGGCGCCGTCGCGGCCTCCGCGGGACCCGCGGCGCGGCGACGGCCCGGCACCGCGGGACCGCGGGCGAGTGGCCCGGGCGGTTCCGCGGCGGCCCTGCCATTCCACCGGCGGCGCGGCCGTCCCGCTGGGGCCGAAGGGCCCCGGCCGCCCCTCCGCAGGTCCTTCGCCCGTCCGGTATCGGGTCGTCCGCCGGTCCGGGTACCTTGGGAGCGCAGGCGGCCCCACGGCCGCCCGGGACCGAGGAGGACCAACGTGGGCCGCGACGCCGGCGCCGCCCGGCTGCCGCAGATGCGCCTGGACGAGCTCCTCGAGGAGCTCCAGGCCCGCATCGACGCGGCCAGGGGCACCCGTGACCGGGTGCACAGCCTGCTGGAGGCCGTGCTGTCGGTCGGCCGCGAGCTGGACCTCACCCAGGTGCTGCGCACCATCGTGGAGGCCGGCGCGACGCTGGTCGACGCCCGCTACGCCGCGCTCGGCGTGATCGGCCCGGACGGCCGCACCCTGTCGCAGTTCCTCACGGTGGGGCTGTCGCAGGGCGAGGTCGACCGCATCGGCCCGCTGCCGTCCGGGCACGGCCTGCTGGGCGAGCTGATCCGGCACCCCGAGTCGCTGCGGATCGAGGAGCTGTCCCGGCACCCCGCCTCCTACGGATTCCCGTCCGGCCACCCGCCGATGCGGACCTTCCTGGGCGTGCCGATCCGGGTCCGCGGCGAGGTGTTCGGCAACCTCTACCTGACCGACAAGCAGAGCGGCGCCCGGTTCGACGCCGAGGACGAGGCGGTGATCTCCACCCTGGCGGTGGCCGCGGGCGTGGCGATCGACAACGCGCGCCTGTACGAAGAGGCGCAGCGCCGCCAGGCGTGGCTGCGGGCCAGCTCCGAGATCACCAGCAACCTGCTGTCGGGCGGCTCGCAGGAGCAGGTCCTGGAGCTCATCGCCGAGCGGACCCGCGAGTTCACGGCGTCCCAGCTGGTCGACATCGCGATGCCCGGCGCCCCGGGCGAGCTGGCCGTGCGGTTCTCCGCGGGGGAGCACGCCGAGCACCGCCGCGGCATGGTGCTGCCGTTCGAGGGGACCCTCTCCGGCGCCGCGTACACCACCGGCGAGCCCGCCTTCAGCGCCGACATCGGCCACGACCCGCGGGTGACGGCCGGTCCGCCGCGCTTCGCGGGCCTCGGCCCGGCGGTGGCCGTGCCGATGGGCACCGCGGAGAAGGAGGTCCGGGGCGTGGTCCTGCTGGCCCGGGGCAAGGACGAGCAGCCGTTCACCGAGGAGGAGGTGCGGCCGCTGCTGGGGTTCGCGGGCCAGGCGGCGCTGGCGCTGGAGCTGGCGGCGCACCGGCGGGACGCGGAGCAGCTCGCGATCCTGGAGGACCGCGACCGCATCGCCCGGGACCTGCACGACCTGGCCATCCAGCGGCTCTTCGCCACCGGCATGACCCTGCAGAGCGCGGGCCGCTTCATCGACCACCCCGAGGCCGCCGACCGCGTCATGCGCGCCGTCGACGACCTCGACGAGACGATCAAGATCATCCGGTCGACCATCTTCGGGCTGCGCGCCCGCGACTCCGCGGGCGAGGCCAGCCTGCGCGCCCGGGCCGCCCGGGCCGCGGAGGAGGCGGCCGCGGCGCTGGGCTTCGCCCCCCGCCTCAGCATGGAGGGGCTGCTGGACACCGACGTGCCCCCCGCCACCGCCGACCACGTGGTGGCCGTGCTCCGCGAGGCGCTCAGCAACGCGGCCCGCCACGCCCGGGCCCGCCGGGTGGAGGCCGACCTGCGCGCCACCGACTCCGAGGTGGTCCTGACGGTGACCGACGACGGGGTGGGCATACCCGGCGACGGACGCCGCAGCGGCCTGCGCAACCTGGCCGAGCGTGCGGAGCAGCTGGGCGGCACCCTGCTGCTGGAGGTCCCCCAGGGCGGGGGCACCCGGCTGGTCTGGCGGGCCCCGCTGCAGCGCGACTGACCGGGGACGGCACCGGCCCGGACCGTGCGCCGCCCCGGCGGCACCGGTCCGGGCCGGTGTGCGTTCCGTCTGCTCCGTGCGTTCCGGGCGCCCCCGCGGCACCCGCCGCCGGCGTCCGGCTCAGCGCCGGGTGCGCCCCGGCGCCCCGGCGCGGTCCTCCGCGGCCCCGGACGCCGCCTGCGTGGCGATCACCGCGGCCTGGACCCGGCGCTCCACGCCGAGCTTCGCCAGCAGCCGCGAGATGTGGTTCTTGACCGTCTTCTCCGCCAGGTAGAGGCGCTGGCCGATCTGACGGTTCGTCATGCCCTCGCCGATCAGGGCGAGGATCTGCCGCTCACGCTCCGTCAGCCCGGACAGCAGCTCCTCCTCCGGCTCCGGGTGCTTCTCGTCCCGCAGCCGCGCCATCAGGCGGGTGGTCGCGCCGGGGTCCAGCATCGACTGGCCGGACGCCACCGTGCGCACCGCCGTCACCAGGTCGGTGCCCTTGATCTGCTTCAGGACGTACCCGGCCGCACCGGCCATGATGGCGTCCAGCAGGGCCTCCTCGTCGTCGAAGGAGGTCAGCATCAGGCAGGCCAGTTCCGGCATCTGCGAGCGCAGCTCCCGGCAGACGCTCACCCCGTCGCCGTCCGGCAGCCGCACGTCCAGCACCGCGACCTGGGGGCGCAGCGCGGGGACGCGGGCGAGCGCCTGCGCCGCGGTGGCGGCCTCGCCCACCACCGTCAGGTCGGGCTCGGCGTCCAGCAGGTCGTGCACCCCGCGCCGGACCACCTCGTGGTCGTCCAGGAGGAAGACCCTGATCGGTCCGGACCCGGCGGGACCGCCGTTCTCCGCCATCGCATGCTCCGCCTTCGCCTCGTCCCTGTCCGGCGCACGCCGCGCGGACCCCACGGGGGCATCCTGCCCGCCGGTACGCCCGGCAACCAGGGCCGACCGGCCCCACCGCACCGGGACCGGGGGCCCGCGGAGGAGCGCCCGGAGCGCGGGGCGCGGCGCCGGGGCGCGCGGACACGGCCGGCGGGCCGCCCCCGCGCCGGGTCCCGCGCCGGACCGCTGCTCGGGCGTCCGGCCCGGGCTCGAGACTCGGGGGTGCGGCTCAGGGATACGGCTCGGGTGTCAGGCTCAGACGTCCGGCTCGGGGGTGCGGCTCAGGCGTCCGGCTCAGGGGTGCGGCACCACCGCGACCGGGCACCGTGCGTGGTGCAGCACCGCGTGCGCCGCCGGACCCACGTGCATGCCCAGCGGCGAGGAGCGCACCCGCCGGCCCACCACCACCAGCGACGCCTCCCGCGAGGCCTCCGCCAGCACCTCCCCGGCCGAGCCCAGCAGCACCTCCTCCACCGCCTCCACCTGCGGGTACTTCTCCCGCCACGGCCGCAGCACCGCCGCCAGCCCCTGTGCGGCGTCGGCCGACAGGCTCGCGGTCAGGTCGACGCCGAGGGGCGCCGCCGCGTAGCCGTACGTCGACGGCAGGCTCCAGGTGTGCACCGCCCGGACCCGCGCGGAGCGCCGGGCGGCGGTCCTGAACGCGAACTCGACGACCTCCTCGCACGGCCGGTCCAGCTCCACGCCGACCACGACCTCCCGCGGGTCGCCCGCCCCCCGGGCCTCGACCCCCTCCCCGGCCCGCACCAGCACCACCGGGCAGGCCGCGCGCGCCAGGACCTGCAGTCCCACTGACCCCACCAGGAACCCGGCCAGCGCCCCCAGCCCCCGCGACCCCAGTACCAGCAGCCCGGCCTCCCCCGCGGCGGCCACCAGCACCTCCGCCGGGTGGTCGGCGATCCGCTCCGAGGTGATCCCCAGGCCCGGGTGCCCCTCCCGCAGGCCCGACTCGACCTCCTGCAGCATCTCCTGCGCGAGGCCCGTGTCGGAGTCCTCGACCTTCGGCGGCGCGTTGAACAGCCAGGGCCACGCGAGGACCAGCCGCAGCGGCGCCCCGCGCAGCTCGGCCTCGCCGGCCGCCCACTCGGCGGCGGACAGGCTCTCCGGGGAGCCGTCGACGCCGACGGTGACACTGCGCTCCATGCTGACCTCCGAGGACGAGGGGGTGACGGGGGGCGGCCCGGGCTGACGGGTGTGCCGGGGCGGGCCTGCCGGGGACGGCCCCGGCCGCGGTGCGTGCGGGGCCGCCGGCGGGCACGCACCCGGTCCAGCCTGCCGCCTTCCCGGCCGGCGCGCCAGGGACACCCGGCCCCGTCCGCACGACCCGCCGGCCCCTTACGCCGGGCGGCCGGAAGTTGAAGACTTGTGCACATTCGGAGATCCTGAACATCCGGAAGGACGGGAGGGCCGATGGGTGCCTTCGACGAGGAACTGCGCCGGCAGATCGACGACGCCCGGCGCGAGCTCGCCGCGGCCCGCGCCGCCGGCGACGACGACGGCGTCCAGGCCTACGTCGGACGGGTGGCCGGACTGCTGCGGCTCGCCGCCGTCCACGGCGTCAGGGTCCCCCACGAACCGGAGGAAGAAGGAGAGGGCTGACGTGCCCGTCCCGCTGTACCAGGCCAAGGCGGAGTTCTTCCGCACGCTCGGCCACCCGGTCCGCATCCGTGTGCTGGAACTGCTCCAGGAGGGGCCGCGGCCCGTCCGCGACCTCCTCGCCGACCTCGACGTCGAGGCCTCCAGCCTCTCCCAGCAGCTCGCCGTGCTGCGCCGGGCCGGCCTGGTCGGCGCCACCCGGGAGGGCAACACCGTCGTGTACGCGCTGAGCACCCCCGACGTCGCCGAACTGCTGCGCGCCGCCCGCCGCATCCTCACCGAGATGATCACCGACCAGGGCGGCCTCCTCGCCGAACTGCGCGGGTCCGGAGCCCGCGCCGGCTCCCGGACGGCACCGGTATGAGCGGCCCCGGCACCCCCGCCGGGGCACCGCGCGCCACCCCGCCCCGCGGGCCCGGTGCGGCCGGTGCGGCCGGTGCGGCCCTCACCCCCGACGCCTCCGCCGAGCGGAGCCGCAGGCGCGGCACCGCCGTCCGCGTCTTCGTCTACGTGGCCGTCACGCACCTGTGGGCCGCCCTGCTGATCGCGATGTTCGCCGTCGGCCGCCGCTGACCCCGCCGCCGACCCCGGCGCCGGCCCGCCGCCGGCGCCCGCACCCCGGCCCCCGCCCCCGGGCGCCCGAACCGCCCCGGGGCCGCACCGCGGAGGAGTGGTCCCGTTGCCGCAGTCCACCTGGGAGTACGAGGGCTGTGACCCGGCGCAGGAGCGGCTGCGCGAGGCCCTGTGCGCCCTCGGCAACGGCCGCTTCGCCACCCGCGCCGCCGCCCCCGAGGCCGCCCCCGGCCCGCTCCACTACCCCGGCACGTACGCCGCGGGCGTCTACAACCGGCTGGAGTCCACCGCCGCCGGGCGGCAGATCACCAACGAGGACCTCGTCAACCTCCCCAACTGGCTGCCGCTGCGCTACCGTGTCCGCCCCGACGGCGCCCCCCACGGCCGCTGGCTCGTCCCCGGCGGCCCCGGCACCCGTGCGCACCGGCTCGTCCTCGACCCGGAGGAGGGCGTCCTGACCCGCACCACCCGGTACGCCGACGACCGCGGCCGAGGCCTGCTCGTGGTCCACCGCGTCCTCGTCCACATGGGCGACCCCCACCTGGCGCTGCTGCGCACCGAGTTCACCGCCGACGGCTGGAGCGGCACGGTCGAGGTCCAGTCCGCCCTCGACGGCCGCATCGCCAACACCGGCGTCGAGCGCTACCGCGCCCTCGCCGGACAGCACCTCACCCACCTCCACACCGGCACCGCCGACGGCGACCCCGGCACCGTCTGGCTGCGCTGCCGCACCACGGCCTCCGACATCCGCGTCGCCCTCGCCGCCCGCACCCGCACCCGCCCCGACCCGGCCGCCGCCGACACCTCCCTCACCGGCCGCCGCGCCGCCCGCCTGCTCACCCTCCCCCTCGCCCCCGGCCGCCCCGCCGTCGTCGAGAAGACCGTCGCGCTCTGCACCTCCCGCGACCCCGCCATCTCCGACCCCCTGCACAGCGCCCTCGACCGCGTCCGGCAGGCACCGGACGCCGACGCCCTCCTCGACTCCCACCGCACCGCCTGGCGGCACCTGTGGCGGCGCGCCGAGCTCGACGTCCCCGGCGAGGCCGGGCGCATCCTGCGCCTCCACCTCTTCCACGTGCTGCAGACCCTCTCCCCGCACACCGCCGACCTCGACGTCGGCGTCCCCGCCCGCGGCCTGCACGGCGAGGCGTACCGCGGCCACGTCTTCTGGGACGAGCTGTTCGTGCTGCCCTACCTGAACCTGCACTTCCCCGAGGTCTCCCGCGGCCTGCTGACGTACCGCCACCGGCGGCTCCCGCAGGCCTGCCTGAACGCCCGTGCGGCCGGGCTCCGGGGCGCCCTCTACCCGTGGCAGAGCGGCAGCGACGGCCGCGAGGAGACCCAGGAGCTCCACCTCAACCCGCGCTCCGGCCGCTGGCTCCCCGACCGCTCCCGGCTCCAGCACCACGTCGGCTCCGCCGTCGCCTACGACGTGTGGCAGTACTGCCAGGCCAGCGGCGACACGGAGTTCCTGCACACCCGGGGCGCCGAGATGCTGCTCCAGATCGCCCGGTTCTGGGCCGACCGCGCCGTCCCCGACCCCGCCACCGGCCGGTACCGCATCCTCGGCGTCGTCGGCCCCGACGAGTACCACGACGCCTACCCCGGCGCCGACCGGCCCGGCGTCGACGACAACGCCTACACCAACGTCACCGCCGCCTGGGTGCTCTGCCGCGCCCTGGAACTCGTCCGCTCCCTGCCGCCGTTCCGCCACGACGAGCTGCTGGACCGGACCGCGCTGCACCGGCCCGAACTGGAACGCTGGGAGGACGTCTCCCGCCGCCTCACGGTGCCGTTCCACGACGACGTGATCAGCCAGTTCGACGGCTACGGCGACCTGCAGGAACTCGACTGGGACGGCTACCGCGCCCGCTACGGCGACATCCGCCGCCTCGACCGCATCCTGGAGGCCGAGGGCGACAGCACCAACCGCTACCAGGCGTCCAAGCAGGCCGACGTCCTCATGCTCGGCTACCTCTTCTCGCCCGCCGAACTCGCCGCCCTGCTGCGCCGCCTCGGGTACGACCTCGACGACCACACCTGGAACCGCACCGTCGACCACTACCTGCGCCGCACCAGCCACGGCTCCACCCTCAGCGGACTCGTCCACGGCTGGGTCCTCGCCCGCGCCCGCCGCGCCGACGCCTGGCGGTACTGCCAGGAGGCGCTGACCGAGGACGTCGCCGACATCCAGGGCGGCACCACGGGGGAGGGGGTCCACCTCGGCGCCATGGCCGGCACCCTCGACCTCGTGCAGCGCGGCCTCACCGGACTGGAGACCCGCGAGGACGCCCTCTGGCTCGACCCCGTGCCGCTGCCCCCGCTCTCCCGCTTCGGCTTCCGCGTCCGCTACCGCGGGCACTGGGGCGTGCGGGTGCGGATGCACCCCGGGCAGCTGCGCATCGGCGTGCCCGACTCGGACGAGTCGCCGATCCGGGTGGAGATCGGCGGCCGGTCCGCCCTCGTCCACCCGGGGGAGGAGCGGCGCTTCACCGTGCCCCCGGGCCGCTGAGGGCCGCCGGCCCGGGACGCTGAGGGCCGCCGGCCCGGGCCGCGCGCCCCGCCCGCCGTCCCCTCCCGCCCTCTCCCGTGCCCTCCCCGCCGCTGATCCGTGCCCTCCCCGCCTCCGGACCCGCCCGCCGGGACGTGTTTCCGCGCCCGCCCCCGGGGCAGCGGTCCCGGCATGGCGGACATCGTGGCGTACGGCGTGCTCACCGACGAGCGCCCCCTGCTGGAGAAGGCCTTCGCCGGGCAGCACGACCTGCGCTGCCTCGACCTGATGCTCAACCGCGACACCGCGCCCACCGCCGCCGGGTACGGGATCGTCTGCAGCAGCGTCAACGACGTCCTCGACGCCGAAGTGCTGCGCACCCTCGCCGCCGGGGGCACCCGGACGACCGCCCAGCGGTCCACCGGCTGCAACAACATCGACCTCGACGAGGCCCGCCTGCTGGGCCTGACCGTCGCCCGGGTCTCCTGGTACTCCCCGTACTCCGTCGCCGAGTTCGCCTGGGCGCTCGCCCTCGCCGCCGACCGCCGGGTCGTCCGCGCCGTGGGCCGCACCCGCGAGTTCGACTTCCGCCTCACCGGGCTCCTCGGCCGGGACTTCCACGGCCGCACCGCCGGGATCCTCGGCACCGGCCGGATCGGCACCGCCTTCGCCCGGATCGCGGCGGGCTTCGGCATGCGCCTCCTCGGCTGGGACCCCGCCGAGAACACCCCCGTCCCGCCGCCCGGTGCCGGGAGCCCCCCGTGACCCCCGCGACCCCCGCCGCCAACCCCGAACCCGTGAGCGCGGTCGTCACCTGGCGGGTGCTGCCCGGCCGCGAGGACGCCTTCGAGGAGTGGGCCCGCGACATCACCCGCGCCGCCTCCCGCTCCTGCGCCGCGACCGGGGCGTCACCTGGCTCCGCCCCCAGGACGGCACGCACCACTACCACGCGGTCCTGCACTTCCGCGACGCCCGCCGGCTCGCCGCCTGGATGGAATCGCCCGAACGCGCCGCCTGGCACGCCCGCGTCGCCGACATCGCCGTCCCCGCCGACGAGCAGCGGCGGCACACCGGACTCGACACGTGGTTCCCGCTGCCGCCCGGCTCCGAGGAGCAGACGCCCCGCTGGAAGATGTGCGTCGTCACCTTCTGCGGCGCCTACCCCTTCTCCCTGCTCTTCCAGGGCCTCGCCGCCCCGCACACCGTCGGCTGGCCCCTCGCCCTGCGCGCCGCCGCCTTCCCCCTGCTCCTCGTCCCGCTCCTCACGTACCTGGTCCTGCCGGCCCTCAACCGCCTCCTCCGCCGCTGGCTCTACCCCCTCCACCCGCGCCGCACCCGCCGGGATCCGCCCGCCCCGTCCCCGCACCGCCCCGGCGACCCGGTGCGGCGGGACCTGCCGTCCGCCGGCCACGCGGAGGAGGCCCCGCCGGACGGCGGGGCCTCCTCCACGGACGCGCGGGGAGCCTAGGAGCAGGTGCCGGCGAACGAGCCGCGGGTCACCACGTCGGTGGAGGCGGCGGTGGTGTCCAGCCACACCGTGCGCTGCCCGTCACCGAGCGAGGGCGCCAGCTGGTAGCCGGAGCTGCAGGAGACCCGGGTGTACACCGGGGTCCCGGCGACCACGTCGGCGACGGGTGCGGCCCAGACCTTCCCGACCTTGCCGGTCCAGCTGCCCAGCGACCCGTAGGCGTCGTACGTCGAGTACACGAAGTAGTCCTCGTTGACCGAGAACTGGGCGCCGTGCAACGAGTACGGGGACGGCTGGGAGATCACCCGGAAGTGCGCCGGGTCGTCCAGCGGGGCCGAGTAGAAGTAGCTGCCCGGGAAGATGAAGCCCCCGGACTCCCGCCAGAAGACGCGGTCCCCGGTGATCTGGATGTCGGTGATCGAGTTCAGCAGGAAGAACTGGATCTTGGTGCTCCGGGCGGTGCCGGTGGCCGTGTCGTAGACGTGGAGGTAGCGGCCCTTGCCGTCCCGCCAGGCGAGCCGGCCGTGCTTCATCGCCAGGTTGCCGGCGGCGGTGCCGGCCTCCGGGGTGAGGTCGGTGGTCGTGCCGTCCGGGGTGCGCAGGTACACGTCCCGCTCGCCGTCGGCGGAGACGCCGATCCAGGCGAGGCTCCCGTGGTCGGTGACCGGCTCGATCTCGTCGTCCGGACCGTCCACCAGCTTCTTCACCGCGCCCTGGCCCTTGTCGTCGGCGGTGTAGACGCCCACGCCGTCCGGGGCGATGCGGGTGAAGACGACGCGGTCGTCGTCGAGCGACGGGTCGACCAGGTAGGCGCCGTCCTCGGCGAGCTCGTGGTCGGACTCGCCGGCCTGCTTGCCGAACCGGCCGACGGTGATGCCGAAGGCGGCGCCGCCCCGGCTCCAGGCGACGGCGTCGCCGTGGCCGACGGCGTACACGTCGCCGTCGACCTGGGCCGCCTGCTCGTCCACGCCGGAGGTCAGCTCGTAGGCGGGGACGACGCCGGCGGCCAGGGCGGTGCCGTCGTGCACGCCGCCGAGCTGCTCCCAGCCGTCGACGATGCCGTGGGCGTCGAAGGCGTCGCCGATGGCCTGCAGGTCGTCCTTGGAGGCCTTCAGCGCCTTGGCGGCCAGGGTGACCGCGTGGCGCATGTCGGTGAAGCCGGAGAGCGGGGTCAGGTAGTCCTGGGCGGCCAGGTACATGATCCGGTCGGCGAGCCCGTGGTCGAGCCGCTTGCGGACGTCCCACATCGCGCCGGAGACGACGGTGGAGTTGTCGTGCACCCCGCCGTTGTCGACGTCCAGGGTGGCCGGGATGTAGTCCTTCTGCGCGCTGCGGCCGTCGTTCATGTCGCGCAGGGCGCAGGCCCGCAGCGTCTTGGTGCCGTTGCAGAGGTACTCGCCGACCAGGCCCGAGTCCGGGTCGTCCATGGCGATGCCCTTGTCCGCGGTCTCCATGGCGTTGCCGAAGTAGTCGGAGACCGCCTCGTTGAGGGCGCCCGACTGGTTGAGGTACACCAGGCCCGCTGCGTGCTCGGTGACGCCGTGGGTCATCTCGTGGCCGACGACGTCCAGGGCGACGGACAGCGGGATGCCCTTGTTCGACCCGTAGACCATCTTGGAGCCGTCCCAGAAGGCGTTGTAGAAGTCCTTGCCCTTGCTGGAGACGTTGACCACCGAGTCGATCGTGCCGCCCTTGCCGTCGAGCCCGTCGCGGCCGATCTCCTGCAGGTAGTACTGGTAGACCTTGGCCGCGTTGACGTGGGCGTCGACCGCGCCGGAGGCGGTCTGCGCGCCGTCGAACCGGGTGCTCGCCGAGGAGGCCGGCGGGATGCCGTCCGGGACCCCGCCCCCCGTGACCGCGTTGTAGTCCAGGCGCTGCGCGTCGAAGGTCCGGATCTGGCCGCGGGCCGTCGCGTACATCGGACGCGTGGAGTCGACCAGCGTGTACGAGCCGTCGGCCTCCCGGTTGGCCGCGACCGGGGTCTCGGAGCCGTCGAAGCGCACGCCGGTGCCCTGCACGGGTGAGGCGGTCCCGGCGTCCAGCGTCTCGACGTTGTCGTACGAGAGCGCGATCCCGCCGACCCGGGCGTCGACGAAGACCTCCTGGCGCACCGGCCCGCCGTCCGGCGCGGCTCCGGTCACGGTGAAGTGCCAGGCGAGGCGTCCGCCGTCGGCGCCGGGCAGCACGGTCAGGCCGTGGTCGGCGGTCCTGGCGTCCTCGACGTCGGCCAGCCGCCGGTCCAGGACGAACGCCCGGCGGCGGGCGGTGTCCCGGTCGACCAGGGGGGTGGTGGGGACCGTCAGCGCCGTGTACAGGGTGCCCGTGGTCGACTCGACCCGCTGCCCGCCGTCCACCTTCTCCGTCTGCACCGCGTACTGCGCGCCGAAGACCGGGACGCCGTGGTGGAGCTGCTGGAAGCGCACCGCGGCGTGCCCCCCGCCCCCGGTCGTCCCGAGCGTCCGCAGGTCGGAGTCGGCTATCCGGTACACGTCCTGGTGGTCCCTCAGGTGGGACCGGGCGGCGTCGGCCGGGGAGCCGCCACGGACGGTGCGGTCCAGACCCTCCGTCACGGTGGGCGCGACCGGCACCGCGGTCCGGCCGGGCGGGCGCGGCGCGGTGTCCGCCCCGTCCGCCCACGCGGGCGGGACCAGCAGTGCGGAACCGGTGGCCGCAACGACGGCGGCGGCCACGATGACGCCCCGGATCCTGGTTCTCCTCAAGAAAGCCTCCTGGGACACGAACGTGCGGACGCCGTCCGGCCTCCGCCCCGTTGACGGACCGATGGTTCCGAGCCGGATCCCTGCGATCAAGGGACCGCCGGGGGCGTGAACGCGCCCCGGCGTGAATGCGCCTCGCACGCCTCGCACGCCTCGCCGGCGGCCGGGGGCCGGCCGCCCCCGCCGGAGGCCGTCTCCTCGATCCAGCCGCTCTCGGCCGCGTACCAGCCGAGCTGGAAGCGGGTCGCGGCACCGGCGAGGCCCATCAGCGCCTGCAGCCGCCGCTGCACCGTGCGGTAGCCCATGCCCAGGTGGCGGGCGATCGCCGAGTCGTTCAGCCCGATGTGCAGCAGGGCGAGGATCCGCCGGTCCACCGCGTCGATCCGCGGCTCCCGGCCGTCCCCGGGCGCGACGCCCCCGGAGGCGTGCGACCGCAGCCGCCGCCCCCGTGCGAAGTACTGCTCGAAGAGCGAGGCCATGGCGACGACCAGGCCGGTGCGGTGGACGACGAGGGCGGCCGGCTCCGCGTCCTCGCGGTCCGGGTCCAGCGGCAGCAGGGCGACCCTCCGGTCCACGACCACGAGCTTGATCGGCAGATCGTCGACCACCGAGATCTGCTGGCCCTGGGCGACCATGCCGGTAAGGGCCTCCGCCGTCCCGGGCCGCTCCAGCCAGCCGCGCGCCACGACGCTCCGGATGGCCACGCCCCGCTGCCGGAGGTCGTGCTCGGCCGCCTCCGCGTTGTCCGCGAAGGTGATCACCTGGGTCCGGATCGCCGGGACCATCGAGCACACCTCGTCGACCGCGTCCTGCTGCATCGACAGCAGGCGGCCACGGATGGCGGCGGCCCCGGTCAGCACCTCGACGGGGGCGCCCGAGACCCTCGACTGGGCGAGCCGGTGCCGCTCGGCGAGGTCGCTGACCAGGGACTCCGTCCGGTGCAGCTCGGCACGCCGGGCCTCCACCCGCGACGCCAGGGCCAGCAGCGGGGGCGCGGCCCGGTAGCGTGCGGTGCCGTCGCCCACGTCCGCGCCGGCCAGGCCGGCGGCGACCAGGGACTCCAGGGCGCGGGTCACGGCCGCGACCCCGTCCGGCCCGGCGGCGAGCTCCTCCGGTGTGCTGCCGGGCCGGTCCACCAGCAGCCGGTAGACCCTGTCCTCCTCCGGACCCAGGCCGAGGCCCGTGAGGGAGGAGCCCGGCCCCGTCGCGGCCGGTGTCCCCGGGGCGGCCTCCGACGCGTCCACTCCTCCTGCCTCCCTGTTCTGCCGGTCTGCCGACGGGTTCCGCCGGTGTGCCGACGGCCGGTCGGACGACGGGATTTCGGGGGCATGCTACGCAGGGCGGCCATGCCTCCGCGGCCATGCCTCCGCGGCCGACGCCGGGCGGCCGGGCCGCGGCAGGCGGCGAGGGGTGCACGGCGGCTCCCGGCGACCGGGCCGCGCCGGACACGTTCCGATCGCGGGCCTGCACCCCACCCGGTGCGGGTCCGCTACGCTGTCCCCAGGTCCGAACCCTCGGCCGTCCGACGTCGGCATCTGCCTGCCTGCCCGCAGCGCATGTGCCCTCGCCCGAGGCAGGGGAAGGGCTCCGGACGGTTTGCGTTCACGGCCGAGGCTCCCCCGCGGGGTCCTCTCCGGAGATCTCGACACGTCCGCGCCTCAGTAGCTCAGGGGATAGAGCACCGCTCTCCTAAAGCGGGTGTCGCAGGTTCGAATCCTGCCTGGGGCACACAGCACGACCAGCGCGAACGCCCCGGAGCCAGAAGGCCCGGGGCGTTGTCGTGCCGGATGACATCACCGGATGACATCAACATGGGAGATTTTCGGGAGACGAGGGCGGCCCACCAGCCGGGCGGCGCCGCTGGAGCAGCCGGCCCATATGGCTGATCGCCTCCCGCTGGGTGTCCTGCACCACGTGCGTGTAGACATCCATGGTGATGCTGATCTGACTGTGCCCGAGGATCTCCATCACCACGCGCGGCGCCACCCCGGCCGCGGTCAGCAGCGTCGCGCAGCCGTGCCGGGCGTCGTGCAGCCGGATCACTCGCAGGCCGGCCCTTTGAGCGACCCGCGTGAACGACCGGTACAGGTTGCGCGGCTCGACCGGCCGTCCGGTGCGGGTGGGCCCCGGCCGGGTGGCCGGGGCCGTCTGTGGTGCGGATGGTGTGCAGGCCGACGTGCAGGGATGGAGTGTCAGTCGGCGAGTGGCGCGCCGAAGCCGGTGGCGCCGGCCGGGGGGCCGAAGTAGGCGGAGCCGGTGCTGGTGAGGTTGTTGGCGGTGCCGGGGAAGGCCCAGACCGTTCCGGTCCCGTTCTCGCCGGAGGCGGTGGCTGCCAGGTCCGCCCGGCCGTCGTGGTTGAAGTCGCCGAGCTGGAGTCGGGATCCGAAGCGGTCGCCGGGTTCGGCGTGCCCGGGGACGCCGGTGCTGTCCTGGTTGAAGGTCTGGGTGCGGGCGGTGTTGATGCCTTGGGCTGAGCCGTGCAGCAGGGTGATGGTGCCTGCGTTCTGGATGGAGGCGTCGGCGCCAAGGCGCTCGGTCGGGTTGCCGACCAGCAGGTCGGCGTAGGTGTCGCCGTCGACGTCGCCGAAGGCGAGGGCTGCGCCGAAGCTGTCCCACGCGTCGTTGTCGCCGGCGACACCCGGGGTCGCCTCGGAGATGGTGACGGGCTTGCGGGTGGCGCCCAGGGAGCCTGCTTCGCCGTAGTAGACGCTGACACCGCCGCTCGTGGTGAAGGCCAGATCGGCGCGGCCGTCGTGGTCGATGTCCCCGGCGGCGAGGGACATTCTGCTGTACAGCGGGTTCGGGAGCGGCAGGGCGCCGTCGGCCACCAGCCCGCTGGACGTGCTGTGCAGGTACTGGAGTCCGTAGGCGCCGTGGTCGGTTTCCATCTCCGGCACAGCATCCTCGTTGTAGACCACGTCGCTGCGGCCGTCGCCGTCGAAGTCACCAACGGTGAATTCGCCGATCCAGGTGCCCTCCGCGACCGGCGAGACCATCGAGACGGCCCCGGTGCCCCCGGCCCGGGTGATCGGGCCGAGTACCACCCGCAGCGCCCCGTTGACGGTGAAGGCCAGGTCGGTGCGGCCGTCGTGGTTGAAGTCGCCGGTGCCGACCTGCCTGGCGGCGGACCCTTCCGGTGTGCCGGACTGGAGGCCGCCCGGCAGGGAGGTGCCGCCGGTGAGGCCCCCGCTCCCACCCCACAGCACGACGAGGTCCCCCTGCGGGAACTCGCCGTTCCCGATCCTCTCGCCCGGTACGCCCACGACGAGGTCGCTGTATCCGTCGTGGTCCATGTCCCCGACCGCCAGCGCGGCGCCGAACTCGTCGCCGGTCTCGTTGCTGCCCGGCACACCCGGTGAGTTCTGGTGGATGGTGACGCGCCTGCCGTCGGGCAGCCCCTTGGCGGAGCCGTAGATCACGGTGACCCGTCCGGCGCCGCCGCCGGATCCCATGGCGAGGTCGCGGTAGCCGTCCCCGTTGAAGTCGCCCTGGAGGCCGGAGCCCGTAGCCGACGCCGATTCGGGGAGCAGACTCAGAGCACCGATCGCCAGCGCGCCGGTGGCGACGACGGCAAGCAGGGAGGACATAGGTTTGCGCATGCGGGGTCGTCCTGTCGGATGTCGGAGGCTGTGCTCGTGTGACGCGCGGGGGGCGGTGTCGGTTGCGTTCCGTACGGTGTGAAGGCGTGCCGGTTGTCGAACGCTGAAGCCGGGTTGGGCCCACCGGGTTGATCCGCTGTCTGCTGGGCGTCCGAGCCGGCCACGGCCCGGCGCCGGCAGGACACCTGCCGAAGATCGCGTCAACGCCCGCGACGGCTCACCGAGGTCGGGAGATCCACCAAGCGGGCAACAGGGCCGTCGGGCTACCAAGCCCATCCATGACCGACGAGGATCCTGAGGACGTCGGACACCTGGCTCAGTCTGCGGTGACTCCCCAATACACCATTTCCACTGGTTTGCCATCGTCGTAAAGGACGGTGCACCTTCCAGACCCGCGCCCCGGGTAGAACTCCAGCTCGTCCAGTGCCTTGGACCACTCGGCGTACGTCGGTCTGCCGCCTGGCGCCCACTCCCGTACCTCTTGCTCGGTCAGCGGCCGCATGGTGCCGAACTCCTCCTCCGCATCCGGAGCAATCAGTGCGTACTGGTCCACGACCGAGCCGGTGCCGCCGGTGCCGATGTATTCCCACCACTCCGGATCCATCCAGAGATCATCGATGCTCCGGCCCTCGAATCCGTCTCCCTGATTCACCAGAGATTCCTCCTGCGCCCGGCGAAACGCAGCCGACAGATCCTCGTGGTACGGACCGGTCTGGAACCAGCCATTGCCACCCATGATGCCGTCCTCCCTCATTCGACTCGGCGAGAGCATAGGCGGTGCCACGGACAACCGAGACGGCCTCCGTCCTTCCCCGCCGAAGCTGCTGCCTCGGCCTGTCCGGGGGCCGTCCCCGGGCGGCCGACGATGACGGATGCCGACCGAGGACGCCCCCTCGACCCCTTGTGCGGCCTGGGGCGGGTACCGGTATCCGCGGCACTGGAACAACCACGCCTGCACCCGGAGATCAGCCATGACTACGCCGGCCTGACTGGCTACGGTGTACCGGTGCGGGGCGATGATGGCGGCCTGGCCGCCTGGCTGGAGTCAAAGAGGCTGCTCGTGAGCCCCGAGCGCCACATCGATACGTTGCGCCACCTCCTCACCGAGGACGACGACCCGCTTTTGGTTTGCGACTACGACCTGATCAGCGATCCGCAGGCAGTCGCCATCGTGGAAGCCCAACAGCGTGCAGCAGGGCAACGCCATCGCAGGCCAAGGCGACTGGCGGCGCGTAAGCGCTCTGCGAAGTGACATCACCAGGTGACATCAACGTCGCCGGAGGCCGGCGGATCTGTCCATCCGGGCAGGGACCAGGCAATGGGCCCGAGCACGGATTCCGGCAAGCCGCGCGAAGCCCGGCTCGAACTCCTAAAGCGGGTGTCGCAGGTTCGAATCCTGCCTGTGGCACACAGCACGACCAGCACGAACGCCCCGGAGCCGAGAAGGCCCGGGGCGTTTTGGCGGCAGCGCCCCCCGGGTGGTCGTTCCGCGACGCCGTGCGAGTGATGGCCGGATCCTTGGGTGGCGACGGCCACGCGGGGTCCGACCTCATGCGACCGGTGCACCCGACCCGGGTGGCGTGCGCTCCGGGCTCCGGCGGTGCCGGCTCCGGCCCGGCGCAGGGACCCGGAACCGCTGAACCGGTGGGCGGCGGGGATGTCGGCGGTGGAGTGCGGGTGCTCTGGATCGGTGGGCATGCGGAGGCCGAACTCGAAGGGTCCAACAGGCCGCACGGACCCCTGCCGTGCACCGGCACCGCGCCACAGGGAGCGCATGTGAGGTGTGCGAGGCGCGCCCGGCTGGTCCGGCGGTCCCTGCAGAGAGGGCCGGGACCATCGGAAGACCGGCCGGCCGAGGCGCCCCAGTAGCATCCGGGCATGAACAGCAAGGGGTGGGGAGCCCTCTACGGGCTGTGCTTCGCTGTGGCGTTCGGCTGGGGTGTGACCGGGGTCGTCGAGGGGGGGTGCGACTGGGTTTACGACAGCCGGGGTGCGGCGTGCGAGGCGCCGGACGGCTACGGCTGGTACACCGTCGTCGCCGTCGTCGCGGTCCTTTCGCTCCCGCCGCTGGGCTGGACGGTGATCCGTACCGACGACTGGCGTCCGTCGTTGGGTTTCTCCGTCGGTGCCGCCGTTGCCCTGGGGATCACCCTGTCCGCGGGTGTCACCCGCGGATTCTTGATCCTGGCTGCGGTCGAGGCGGCCTTGGCCGTGGGAGTGCCCTTTGTCCTCTGGGGCGTCGGGTGCACGAGGACGCGGGCGGAGAAGACGGGCAGGACCTCCACGCCCACATGAAAGGCGCGGCGTCGCCGGCCGGGGCGCCGGGGCCGGGCGGGACGCCCAGCGGTGCGCCGCGGTGGTCCGGCACCGGGCACGTCCGGCTGCCGGCGGAGGCCGTGCCTGCAGGCGTGCGCTGTCCCGGGCGGCTCCTTCGCCCCCGTCTGCCCGGCCTCGTCCTCGAAGGCGGTCCAGGCCCCGCGGGCACCCGGCGACGACCAACGCTGACGACCGTTGACCACTCGGTCGCAGGTCACAGCGTTGATCGTCCAGGCGACCCCGGAGCAGCAGGCCCTCACGTCACTCTGCCGGCGCCCGGGGTGTGATCAGAGGAACCAGGGGTGGTCTGCCCGCGGACGAAGCTGGTGCGCCGACTTCCGACGCTGCCGTCGACGACGGCGGACGACCCCGGATCGGGACGGCTGCCAGGACACCCGGGTCCAGCAGCGACCACGTGGTTCCCGCACGTGCCCCGGGGCCCGGATCGAACGTACGCGGCGGGGGACGCCGGACGCCGTGACCACCGCCGGCTCCCTCCACGTCGTCGGCCCGGGGCGGCAGCCCGCCGCGGCCGTGCAACCTTCCCGCCGTCCCACGGGTCTTCGCGCTGTACGTCCCTGCCCGCACAAGCGCGAAAGGCCCCCGTGCACCAGAAGAGATCCGTCGCCGTCCTGACCGGCGGCGCTCTGTCCGCCGTCGCCCTCGGCGGTCTGCTGGCCGCCGCCGCCCCGCAGGCGGCGGCCGCCGCCGCCTGCTCGGCCAACGTCTACCAGCGGACGTTCTACAAGAACACCGCGTTCTCCGGCTCCGCGGTGCGCACCGACTGCGACGACGTCATCAGCCAGAGCTGGTCCGGCAGCCCGGCCACCGGTGTGCCGTCGGACAACTTCGGTGTCCGCTGGTCGGTGACGCGCGACTTCGGCTCCGGCGGCCCCTTCACGTTCACCGCCTCCGCCACCGACGGCGTCCGCGTCTACCTGGACGGCGTCCGCAGGATCGACCTGTGGACGGGCACCGGCGACACCGCCCGCTCCAAGGGCGTCAACCTCACCGTCCCCTCCGGCAGGCACACCCTGCGCGTCGACTACGTGAACTGGAGCGGCGCCGCCAAGGTCGCGTTCACGTACACGCCCCGGACGTCGGCCGCGTACGACAGCACGAAGCCGCTCGCCCCCACCGGTGTGAGGACCGCCTACGACACCAGGACCCGCAGGACGACCGTCTCCTGGTCCGCCAACAAGGAGATGGACCTGGCGGGCTACTCGCTCCACCGGCGGCCCGTCGGCTCCGGCACCTGGACGACGGTCGCCACGACCGCCGCCCGCAGCTACACCGACCCCCTGGTCAACCCGGACGACCGCACGCCCTACTCCTACGAGGTGCGCGCCAGGGACAAGGCGGGCAACACCTCGTCGGGCAGCGTGGACACCATCGTCCGCCCCCTGCCCGTGGTGACCTCCCTGACCGGCACGTACGACAGGGCGACCGGCAAGGTCGCCCTGACGTGGCCGCTCAACACGGAGCCGCACTTCGACCACTACACGGTCCTCAGCAACGACAAGGTGGACGGCTCCTACAGGTGGGTCCCGCTCGGCACCACCCGGGGCAGCACCTGGACCGCCGGCCCCGTCGCCGCCGACGGCGAGACCCGCCACTACCGCGTCCTCGTCACCAACGACGGCGGCACCACCACCTACAACCCCGACTGGCTCGACGCCACCGCCGCCAACGAGCTCTGGCTCGGCATCCCCGACGGCATCGCCCCGGCCCGGGCCCCCGAGCTGTCCCTGGGCTCCTGCACGGGCGGCATCCGGGCGACCGCGACCGACGACACGCCGTCCCCGATCCGCGACTTCGCCGGATTCGAGATCGAACGCCGCGAGGCCGGGACGGACACCCGGTCGGTGGTCCTGCACAAGGCGTACGACCCGCGCCTCGACCCCGCCACCGTCACCGTCTGCGACCCGCTGCCCGCCGACGGGCGCACCTACGAGTACCGGGCCCGTACCTATGACGCGGCCGGCAACTACTCGCCGTACAGCGAGATCCGGGCGTCGACCGCCGGCTGACGGCCAAAGGGGGCGGTGCGGCCGGACGGGCCCGGAGGTGATCACGGCACCGCCGGGGCCCCGGTCCGCGCCTCCCGCCCGTTCCCGCGGGTCTCCCGGCCCCCGCCGGGCACGTCACGGGGACGGAGGACCGGGGAGACCCGTCGCGGGACCGCGGCAGTGCACGCCGTCGGTCCGCGACGGGTCTTCCCGGCTGCCCGGCCGGAGGGTCCCGCGTCCGCCGGGCGGGGAGCCGCAGGACCGCACCGTGCCGTCCGGCCGGCTGCCCGTCCTGCACGAAGGGCCCGGGCGTCCCGCTCCGACGCGCTCGTACGGATCGGGGCGGGCGCCGACCGCCGGGGCCGTGCGCCGGCGGTCCTACGGCCGGGCGCCCCGGCCGGCCGGCCCGCTCCTGGGGCGCCATCCGGGCGGCGGGTCCTCGCCGACCCGTCCGTCCACGGCCTCGCGGAGCAGATCGGCGTGCCCGGTGTGCCGGCCGTACTCCTCGATCAGGTCGCAGACGAGCCGGCGCAGGCCGGCACGGCGGCCGTCGGGCCAGGTCAGGTGGACGAGCTGGTCGAGCCCGCCGTCGGCCAGGGCCGCGTCGAGCCGCGCGCGGGACCGCTCGACGGCGCCGTCCCACAGCGCGTAGAGCTGCTCGGGGGTGTCGTCGGCGGCGGAGGCGAACGTGAACTCCCAGTCGCCGCTGCCGTCCCAGCCCATGGCGTCCCACGGCGCCCCGATCGGCTCCCCGCTCAGCCGGATGGTGAAGAGGTGGTCCTCCGCGGCGGCGAGGTGCTTGAGCAGGCCGCCGAGGGTCAGCGAGGAGGACCCGACACGGGCCCGCAGCCCGGCCGCGTCGAGGTCGTCGGCCTTCCAGCGGAAGGTCGTGCGCAGCCGGTCGAGCGCACCGGTGAGGTGCTCGACCTCGCTGCCGGCCAGGGGCGGTTCCCACGGGCGGTCGCTGTCGGTCATGCGTGCCACCGTAGACCCGGCCACCGACATCCGGCCCCGGAAACCGTACGACGGGGGCACGGCGGCGAGGACGCCGACGGCGACGGAGCCGTACCGGCGGGGACCCCGGCGTCTCCCGGTCCGGCGTCTCCCGGTCCGGCGGCTCCCGTGCTCCCCGGACAGGCGCCGCGCGTCCCCCCGGCGCCGCGCGTCCCCCCGGCGTCGCGGGAGCCGGGCCGTCGGCGGGGGAGGCGGCGGAACCGGGGCCCGGCCCGCCGCCGTCGGCGGGCCCGCCCGCCGCGCACGCACCCGAGGCCGCGCGGTCGGCCCGGAAGCGGGTGAGAATGAGGAGCGGACCGGCGGAGGCGCCGGCCGCCGCAGCCGCGGGACTGTGGAGGTCTCATCGTGCCTGGGCCGGGGTCGTACGGCGCGCTGGTGGAGGAGGCGTTCTCCCAGTGCCACCTCCCGGTGGCGATCTACGACCGGGACCTGCGCACCCTGCGGGCCAGCCTCGGCATGGCCCGGGTGCTGGGCGTCCGCGAGGACGGGATGCTCGGCAGGCGGCTCAGCGAGATCATGCCCGGCCCGCTGTGCGAGGGCGCGGAGCAGGCCATGACCGGGGTCCTCGCCTCGGGGGCGCCGACGACGCTGCGGGTGCTGGGGGCCGCCCGCTCCGGCGGCCGGCCCCGGGTCTGGTCGGTGACCCTGTCGCCGCTGCGCGACGGGAGCGGGCGCACGTGCTGGGTGCAGCTGACCGCGCTGGACACCACCGACCAGTACTGGGCCCGGGAGCGCCTCGCCCTGCTGAACGAGGTCAGCGCCCGCGTGGGCACCACGCTGGACGTCGTGCGGACCGCCCAGGAGATGGCCGACGTCGTCACGGGCGGCCTCGCGGACTTCGTCACCGTCGACCTGCTGGAACCGCTCTTCCACGGCGGGGAGCCGGACACCCGGTCCCCCGGTACCGGCCTGGTGCTGCGCCGGGCCGCCCACCAGTCCGTCCTGCCCGGCGTGCCCGAGACGGTGACCCGGGTGGGCGAGGTCGACCACTACCCGGAGTGCTCGCCGCCCGCCCGCTGCCTGGCCACCGGCAAGGCGTCGCTGCACCCCGTCCTCGACCGGGAGATCCGGGACTGGGCCGCGGGCGATCCGGCCCGGGGCAAGCTGATGCGCACCCACGGGGTCCACTCGGTCATGGTCGTCCCGCTGGCCGCCCGCGGCACGGCGCTCGGCGTCGCCGTCCTGGCCCGCCACCGGCGCGCGGAGCCCTTCGACGAGGACGACCTGCTGCTCGCCGAGGAGGTCGGGGCACGCGCCGCCGTGGCCGTGGACAACGCCCGTCGCTACGCCCGCGAGCACGCCACCGCCTTCGCCCTGCAGCGCAGCCTGCTGCCGCACCGCCTCCCCGCCAACCAGGCGGTGCAGGCGGCCTCCCACTACCTGCCGGCGCGGAGCAGGGCCGGCGTCGGCGGCGACTGGTTCGACGTCATCCCGCTCTCCGGGGCCCGGGTCGCCCTGGTCGTCGGGGACGTCGTGGGCCACGGGCTGGGCGCGTCGGCGACCATGGGCCGGCTGCGCAGCGCCGTGCGCGCCCTCGCCGACGTCGACCTGCCGCCCGACGAGCTGCTGGTCCACCTCGACGACCTGGTCACCCACCTGGCCGAGGAGGACGCCGAGGCCGACACCGGTCCCGAACCCGGCATCGTCGCCACCTGCCTGTACGTGGTCTACGACCCCGTCTCCTGCCGCTGCACCGCCGCCAGCGCCGGGCATCCGCCCCCCGTCGTGGTCGGACCCGGCGCGGCCGCCGAACTGCTCGACCTGACGCCCGGACCGCCGCTCGGCGTGGGCGGCCTGCCGTTCGAGACCACGGAGCGGGAGCTCGACCCGGGCAGTCTGGTGGTCCTCTACACCGACGGGCTGATCACCGCCGGCGGGCGCCAGGTCGACACCGGGCTCGACCGGCTCCGCGCGGTCCTGGACCGCCCCGCCGCCACCCCGGAGGAGGGCTGCGACGCGATCCTCGCCGACCTGCTCGCCGAGCAGCCCACCGACGACGTGGCCCTGCTCGTCGCCCGCACCCGCGCCCTGGCCGCCGACCAGGTCGCCACCTGGGACCTGCCCTCGGACCCGGCGGCCGTCGCCCCGGCCCGCGCCCGGGTGGCGGACCGGCTGGCCGCCTGGGGGCTGGAGGAGCTCGTCTTCACGGCCGAGCTGGTGGTGAGCGAACTGGTCACCAACGCGGTCCGGTACGGGGGCCCGCCCGTCCGGCTGCGCCTGATCCGCGACGCGACGCTCATCTGCGAGGTCTCCGACAGCAGCAGCACCTCCCCGCACCTGCGGCGCGCCCGCACCCACGACGAGGGCGGCCGCGGCCTGCTGCTGGTCGCCCAGCTCTCCGCACGCTGGGGCACCCGGCACACCCCGTCCGGCAAGACCATCTGGGCGGAGATCGCCCTGCCCGGCGGGGATCCCGTGTGACGGCGGCGCGGTCCGGCCCGCGGAGGACCTCCGGCGAACGGCGGCGCCGGCCCGTCCCGGGCGGCGGCGGTCAGATGCCGCCGGCCACCCGGAGGACCGCGCCGGTGGCGTAGGAGGCGTCGTCGGAGAGCAGCCAGGAGACCGCCCCGGCGATCTCCTCGGCCTGCCCGGGGCGGCCCAGCGGGATGGTGCCGGCGAGCTTGGCGGGCCGCTCGGGGTCCTGGTGGAACCCGGTCCGGATGATGCCGGGCGCCACGCAGTTGACCCGGATGCCGTCGGCGGCGACCTCCTTGGCGAGGCCGACGGTCATGGCGTCCACGGCGGCCTTGGTGGCGGCGTAGTGCACGTACTGGCCGGGGCTGCCGAGGGTGGCGGCGGCGGAGGAGACGTTGACGACGGCGCCGCCGCCGGTCCGCGCCATGGCGCGGACGGCGCGGCGCGCGCAGAGCAGGTAGCCGGTCACGTTGACGTCCACCGCCCGCCGCATCCCCTCGGCGTCCGCGTCGGCGAGGCGGCCGTTGGGACCGCTGACGCCGGCGTTGTTGACCAGGCCGGTGACGGGGCCGAGCTCCGCCGCGGCGGTGGCGAAGAGGCGGTCCACGGCGGCCTCGTCGGCGGTGTCCACGGCCACGGTCACGCAGCGCCGGCCGGCGGCGCGGACGGCCTCGGCCACGGCCTCGGCGGCGTCCGCGTCGGCGCGGTAGCCGACGGCGACGTCGTGCCCGTCGGCGGCCAGCCGCACGCAGACCGCCGCGCCGATGCCGCGGCTGCCTCCCGTGACGACCGTGACACGCTGCCGCTGCTGCTCCATGGGTGCCTCCTGTCAGGGACGGGTCGCCCGTAGCCTGCCACGCGGCGGCGAGGGAGGGGCGTGCGGCCGCCGCACGGCGGGCGCCGGCGGTCCCCCGTCGTCACGGGCGGGACCCCGGCACGTGCGGACCCGGCGCGGCCGCATCCCTGACGGCCGCATCCCTGACGGCCGCATCCCTGACGGCCGCATCCCTCACGGGCGGACCCGTCACGGGCGGACCTGGACGACGGCATGGCGGCCGCTCGTGCGCCACCGGGGGTCGGCGGCCTCCAGGCGGTGGGCGACGGCGGGGTCGAGGCCCGCCGCCACGTCGGACTTCAGGGTGCGCAGGGCCGCCACCGGCGCCGGGAAGTGGGCGGTGAGGCCGGCGAACGAGGCCGTGGCCGGCCAGTGGCGGTCGCCCACCAGGCGCCGGTAGTTGAGGTCGCCCTTGACCACCGCCACCACCGCCTCGGCGAGCTCGGCCCGCAGGTCGTCCGGCATGGCCTCGAAGGGCAGCGGCGCGCAGAGGAAGGGGTGGGTGCGGATCTCCAGCCGGCCCCCGGTCAGCGCCTGCCGCAGGCGGCGGCCGACCGATCCGGCGGCGCCGGGCGCGGCGAGCAGCCGGCCGGCGGCGGCGAGCACGTCGGCCGTGGTGGCGTCGGAGACGAAGGTGGGCTGCGGCTTGACGTACAGGCGGGCCGAGGCGGCGCGGCCGGTGTGCAGCAGGTGGTCGAGGAGGACCAGGTCGGGCAGCAGCTCCCGGCCCGCGTTGTCGGCGAGCAGGGCGACCGTGCCGGGGGGCCCGGCGGCGAGGAGCGCCCGGAACCGGGCGCCGTCGTCGTGGACGAGGCCCCCGTCGTCCTCCGCCGTGCCCTCCCCGCCGGGGGTGAGGCGGAAGGAGAGGTCGGCGCGGTTGCCCCACAGGGCGGAGCGCAGCAGGGCGTCGTCGCGCCGCTCCCCGTCGAGGCGGGCGAGTCCGTCCAGGGCCGCCAGCTCCCCGTCCACCGCCGCGCTGCCCAGCTCGGCGGCCTTGACCGGCCCGAACGGGTCGACGCCCTGCCACGGCCCCGGCCCGAACCAGCCGACCGCGGCGAGCAGCCGCCGGTAGAAGTAGCCCTCCGCCCAGAGGAACGGCAGGTCCGTCCAGCGCTCGCCGAGGTGGCCGGGCAGTCCCCAGGCGTCCCATGCCGCGGCGTCGGGCGCCCCGTCCTCCAGGGGGCCGACCACCCCGTCGGTGCTCTCCTCCAGCAGCCGCTGCACGGCGGTCCGCTGCGCGGGCCCGTACGGGAGGCCGTCCAGGACCTGCCGCAGCAGCACGGGGTGGCGCTCGTGGAAGACCCGCCACGGGAACGAACCCGGGCCGCCGACCGTGATCACCGGCGGCCGGGCCGCCTGCGCTGGGGGCATGGGGTGCGACTCCTCGGGGTGGACTGCGTGCGGCCGCCGTCTGCATGGTGCCACGGGCCCCGCCGGGCCGGTGCCGCGGCGCGTCCCGGCACCGGCCCGGCAGGCCGCACCGGCCGCACCGCCGCACCGGCCGCGTCCGTCCGGCCGGCGGCCCGGCCCGGCGGTTCAGCCCAGCGGGTCGGCCAGGCGGCGGCCCTCGGCGACCAGCGCGTCGACCGCCTGCAGGGCGCGGAGCAGCCGGGCGTCCCGGCCGCCGCGCACCTCCAGCCACGGCGTGCCGGACGCGGCCAGGACCTCCCGGAACCGCCCGGTCATCCAGGGGCGCAGGTGCTCCCCGTCGCGCAGCCCGTCGTCGTGGAACGGCACGCCGGCGTCGTCGGTGAGCAGGTACAGGGAGCGCGGCGGCATCCGGTCGGCGGCGGCGCGGACGGCGGGCGTGGACCGCCCGCGGTAGCGCTCCTGCCAGACGGTTGTGGCGAGCGCGTCGGTGTCGCAGACCAGCACCGGCCCGCCGGCCCGGGCGGCGGCCTCCTCGTCGGCGCACTGGCGGCGGGCGACGGACTCGAAGTCGGCGTCGTCCCAGTCCAGGTCGGAGACGGCCGGTTCGGGCGCCCCGGCGAGGGCGGCCCGGGCGCGGGCGACGGCGAGCTTGGCGACGGTGAGTTCGCGCCCGTACTCGGGGACCCAGCGGGTGAGGGCGTGCGGGCCGCCCCGGGAGCGCAGCGCCGCGGCCAGGTCGCGGGAGAGCGTGGTGGTGCCGGTGGACTCGGCCCCGACCACGACCACCCGCAGTGCGAACCAGGCCCGGACCGGCGGCTCCAGCGCGTCCCAGAAGGCGGCCGGGTCGGCGCGGACCGCGGTGCCGGAGACGGCGAAGGTGTCCCGTCCCGGGTCGAGCCGCACGTCGGCGGCGCCGAACCGGCGGGCGAGCTCGGCGCCGTAGGGCTCGGAGGTGAAGACGGCGTCCACGGGCCGGGCGCGGTGCGGCCCGGCGGCGACGGCCTCGCGCATCAGGGCCGTGTGCCCGTCCCAGGCCGCGCCGCTGCCGTAGTCCACCGCGAGGTTGTCGGTGACGCCGGTGACGGCGACGTGGGGGCGGTCGGCGTACGCCTCGCGCAGCCAGGCGACCCGGTCGGCGAGCGGCACCGACTCCACGTCGGCGGCCATGGCGACGACGGTGACCCGGCGGCAGGTGTCGGCGGCGGTGCGGATGAGGAAGTGGTGCCCGGCGTGCGGCGGGTAGAACTTGCCGATGACCAGGCCGTGGTCGAAGTCCCGCCCGGGTCCGGTGCCGGTCCCGGGCGAGGGGACGGGCGCGGGGGCGGGGACGGGCGCGGCGGCGGACGCGGCGGCGGGGGCGGGGACGGGGGTGCCGCTCATGCGCGCACCGCCGTGGGGGCGGCCGCGGCCCGGTCCGGCTGCCGCCGCCACGCGCGCAGGCCGGCCGCGCACATGCCGAGGAAGACGACGTACACGGCCGAGGTGAGGACGAGGTCCTTGGCGAGGTAGAGCGGGATGTAGACCAGGTCGGCGGCGATCCAGAACCACCAGTTCTCGTACGCCTTGGTGTTGAGCAGCCACTGCGCGGCGAGGGAGAGCGCGGTGGTGAGCGCGTCCCAGAAGGGGGCGGTGTCGTGGGCGCGGGCGAGCACCGCGGTCAGCGCCCAGGTGGCGGGGACGAGGAGCAGCAGCAGGACGGCCAGGGTCCGCGGGGTGGCCCGCCCCGTCGGGCGGGCGGTGCGGTGCTCGCCGCCGTGCAGCCAGGTCCACCAGCCGGCGGCGGCCAGCAGCAGGTAGACGACCTGGAGCAGGGCGTCCGCGTACAGGCGGGCGCTCCAGAACAGGACGAGGAAGAAGAGGTTGTTGGCGATGCCGACGGGGAAGTTCGCGACCTTCGCCCTGACGGTGAGCCAGACGCAGGCGGCGCCGGTGCCGAAGCCGAGCAGCTCGGCCCAGGTGACGGCGTCCGCGCCGGCATGGAACAGCACGGTGTTGAGGGGTGCGACGAGGTCGGCCAGCGCGTCGCTGACGGCCATGGCGGGCTCCTTGCTCGGTAAACGTCAGTTTGACGATAACTGGTCGGCCGATCCCTGCCAAGACCCGCGTGTCAGCCCCGGGCGCCGGGCGGACGCGGCGGGACCGGCCTAGGGTTGCGGGCATGAGCGGACACTTCGACGTCGTCGTCCTCGGTGCCGGTCCCGGCGGGTACACCGCCGCCGTGCGCTGCGCCCAACTCGGCCTCAGCGCCGCCGTCGTGGAGGAGCGCTACTGGGGCGGGGTCTGCCTCAACGTGGGCTGCATCCCCTCCAAGGCGCTGCTCCGCAACGCCGAGCTCGCCCACATCGTCACCCACGAGGCCAAGACCTTCGGCATGCGGGTCGAGGGCCGGGTCACCTTCGACTACGGCGAGGCGTACGCGCGCAGCCGCCGGGTGGCCGACGGCCGCGTCAAGGGCGTGCACTACCTGATGAAGAAGAACGGCATCCGGGAGTACCACGGCACCGGCCGCTTCACCGACGACCGCACGCTCACCGTGACCGGCGCCGACGGCTCCACCGAGACCGTCACCTTCGACCACTGCATCCTCGCCACCGGCGCCTCCACCCGGCTGCTGCCGGGCACCTCGCTCAGCGAGCGGGTCGTGACCTACGAGGAGCAGATCCTCAGCGACCGGCTGCCCGGGTCGATCGTGATCGCCGGGGCGGGCGCGATCGGCGTCGAGTTCGCCTACGTGCTCCACAACTACGGCGTGCGGGTGACCCTGGTGGAGTTCCTGGACCGCCTGCTGCCGCTGGAGGACGAGGAGGTCTCCGCCGAGCTGGCCCGCCGCTTCCGCAAGCTCGGCGTGGACGTCCTCACCTCCACCCGGGTCGAGTCCGTCGACGACTCCGGCGGGACGGTGAAGGTGCACGTCTCGACCGGCGGGCAGCGGCAGACCCTGGAGGCCGACAAGGTCATGCAGGCCATCGGCTTCCAGCCGCGGGTCACCGGCTACGGGCTGGAGAACACCGGGGTGCGGCTGACGGAGCGCGGGGCGGTGGAGGTCGACGGCCGCGGGCGCACCAGCGTGCCGCACATCTTCGCCATCGGCGACGTCACGGCGAAGCTCATGCTGGCGCACGCCGCCGAGGCCATGGGGATCGTCGCCGCCGAGACCATCGCGGGGGCGGAGACGATGGAGCTCGACTTCGTGATGATCCCGCGGGCGACCTACTGCCAGCCGCAGGTCGCCAGCTTCGGCTGGACGGAGGCGCAGGCCCGGGAGAAGGGCTTCGACGTCCGGGTCCAGAAGTTCCCCTTCACGGCGAACGGCAAGGCGCACGGCCTCGGCGACCCGTCCGGCTTCGTCAAGGTCCTGAGCGACGGGCGGCACGGGGAGCTGCTCGGCGCGCACCTGATCGGGCCCGAGGTGACGGAGCTGCTGCCCGAGCTCACCCTGGCCCAGCAGTGGGACCTCACCGTCCACGAGGTCGCCCGCAACGTCCACGCCCACCCGACGCTCGGCGAGGCGGTCAAGGAGGCCGTCCACGGGCTCGCCGGACACATGATCAACATGTAGCGGGCCGGCCGGCGGCCGTGTGGGATGCCCCACAGGGCGCCCTTCCGGGGCGTCCTGTCCGCCTATGTTGGGCTTTGGGCGTTCAGCCCGGAATGCGCGTCCGCGCGTTCGCACGTCCGACGGAAGGCGGTCCCGCCCATGGGTGAGCATGTCCACGTACGCGTCAACCGCGGCCTCTCCGTGACCGAGGACGGGCAGCTGGTCGAGCTGTCCCGGTGCCCCTGCGGCGAGTCGTGGACCAGGTCCTACCGGCCCGACGAGGGCGCCCCCGAGCGCTGAGCCGCAGGTCCGGCGCGGCCGGCCCGGACCCCCCGTCCGGCCGGAGCGGCCGTGCGGGCCCGGCCTGCCGCCTCAGGACCAGTCCACCACCAGCCGGCCGTCCTCGGCCGCCACGGCGGTCCCGAACTCCGAGCACGCCCGCGCGAACCGGTCGTGCACCCACTCCCACGCCTCGCCCCGGGCGGCCTCCGTGCGGCCGGTCCCCAGCACCAGCGGCAGCGCCTCCAGCCGCACCGGGCGCGTCCGGCCCCCCGGCGCCCGGCCCGGCGCGGCGCCCTCGGCCGGTGCGCCCTCGGCCGGTGCGCCCCCGGCCAGCGTGACCAGGAACAGCAGCCCCAGGTCGTTGCGGAGCACGGGGTGGACGGCGTAGTCGTCGGCGAAGTCGCCCATGTCGTGCAGCACGCCGTGCGCCACCCCGTGGAAGACGTGTGCCGAGTGGCCCGCGACCAGGGCGGCGCCCGCGTCCAGCAGCCCGCAGGCGGCCCGCCGCACGTACCGGGGCGGGCGGGCGGTCATGTTGGGCCCCCAGTGCGGCGTCACCAGCACCGCGTCGGCCGCCGCCGCGGCGCGCCCCACCTCGGCCTCCAGCCACTCGGGCACCCCGGACCGCAGGTCGGCGAGGGCGGTGCCCGGCCGGTCCGGCGCGGCGGCGAAGTCCGGCGGGTGGTCCGCGACCCCGACCACGGCCAGCCGCACCCCGCCCGCCTCCAGCACCTCGAACCGGCGTGCCGCCTCCAGGCCGGCGCCCGCGCCCACCGTGCGGATCCCGGCGGCGGCCAGGTGCGCGAGGGTGTCGGCGAGGGCGTCGAAGCCGTAGTCCAGCGCGTGGTTGTTGGCCAGGGTCACGCAGTCCACGCCCAGCTCCGCCAGGATCCCGGCCGCGGCCGGAGGGGTGCGGAAGAAGAACAGCTTGCCCGGCTCCGGCCACGGCTCTCCCCGGTCCGAGACGCAGCACTCCAGGTTGAGCACGAACAGGTCCGCCGACGCGGCGGCGGCCCGCACCTCCGGCCCGAACAGCTCCCGGGCCCGGCCGCCCGCCCCGATGCGGGCGGCGACGCCCCGCCCCAGCATGGTGTCCCCTGCCAGTGCCACGGTGACGGCCATCACCGGTCACCCCGTCCCGTTCCCGCCGCTCGCCCCACCTTCCAGCATGCGGCCCGCGGCGCCCGCCGTCACGCGGCGGCCCGCCGCCGCCGCGCCGCCCCCTCGCCGCCTGCCTCCGGCCGGCGCTGCGGGCGGCCGGGGCGCCCCGGGGATACGTTGTCCGGGAACGGCCGTCCAGGAGGCGAGGTGGCGGGGCGCATGGTCCGCAGGCGTGTGGTCGTGACCGGCCTGGTGCAGGGCGTCTTCTTCCGGGACGCCTGCCGCAGGACGGCCGTCGGGCACGGCGTGGCCGGGTGGGTGCGCAACCGCGCCGACGGGGGCGTGGAGGCGGTCTTCGAGGGGCCCGCCGAGCGCGTGGAGCAGCTGCTCGCCTGGGTGCGCCACGGGCCGCCCGCCGCCCGGGTGGACCGGGTCGAGGTGGCGGAGGAGGAGCCGGCCGGAGCCGTCGGCTTCGCCGTGCTGCCCACCCGCTGAGGCCGGCGCCCGGGCCGCCGTGCGCCGGTGCGCCCGCCCGCGGGTGGTGCGCGCGCCGGGACCGGCGCACCCTGGAAGGGTCAGTGCTCGGAGGTGATTGCCGTGCAGACGCGGACGCAGACCAGGGACCCGGCGCAGACGATCGTCGGGTGGCACGTCGAGATGGAGTTCCGCGAGGAGGGCGCCCGGACCCGGGCGGCGGCCCTGCTCCGGTTGCAGGACGGGTCGGAGCTGAGGGCCCACGGGCACGCGACCCGGCACCCCGACGACCCGGAGCAGCAGCGGGTCGGCGAGGAGGTGGCCGCGGCCCGTGCGCTGGGCGACCTGTCCAGGCAGCTGCTGGCCAAGGCGGGAGGCGAGATCGAGGAGACCACCCACATGCGGGCCTATCTGGCCATGTGAGGCCGGGGCCGGGACGCGGGGTGCGTGCGGGCCGTGCCGTGCCGTGCGGTGTGCGCGGGCCGGGTGGCGCCGTCCGGGGCGCCGGTACGGACGCCGGTGCCCCACGGCCCGCGCCGGACGGCCGGTACGACGATGTGACCGGGGTCACGCAGAAAAGTCGTCAGGGGCATGTAACCCGGCACCCGCCGAGCTGCGTAGAGGGGGCAAGTCACCAGCCCACGCCCCTGGAGCCGAGCCCCCCATGCGCGCTGCAACCCGCACCCCGAAGCACCTCGCCGTCCTCGCGATCGCCGGTGCCGCGGCCCTGAGCCTCTCCGCCTGCAAGTCCGGCACGCCCGCCGCCGCCGGCCTGCCGACCCCGGCGGGTGCGGCCGCCGCCCTGCCCTCGCCCTCGGTGAGCGTCCCCGCCGGCCTGCCCTCCCTCCCGGCCGGGCGCGGCGTGAGGCTTCCCTCGGGCGCGGCCTCGCTGCCGGCCTCCGTCGACGCCGGCAAGGCCGTCGGCACGGTGGGCGGCGTCGCCGGCTCCGCCGCGGGCAGCGTCAAGGGCGCCGCCGGCCGTGCGGTCGGCAGCGCGGTCGGCACCGCCGGCGACGCCGTCGGCTCGGTCTGCGCCCTGAAGGACCTCAAGGGCTCCGTCGTGGCTCCCGCCGCCACCTCCGGCATCGACGTGGGCAACCTGCCCCCCGGCGTCGTCACCACCGTCGTGAAGCTGGTCAACACCACCACCTCGTCCTGCGTGCTCGACGGCTGGACCGGCATCACCCCCCTCTCCGTGGGCGGCCCGCTGGAGGGCGTGAAGCAGACCCGTGTCGGCACCGCCCCCGGCCAGGTCACCGTCGCCGCCGGCGGCAGCGTCTACGTCGGCGTCCGGTTCGTCACCGGCACCGCCTGCCCCGCGCTGGACGGCCTCGACGTCGGCATCCCCGGCCAGAGCGGCCTGCTCCGCCTCCCGGTGCACACCTCCACCGGCGCCGACAGGCCGCTCAACGTCTGCCCGGGCATCCTCCGCACCGGCCCGGTCTCGACCGACACCCAGAAGGCGCTGAAGGTGCTGAAGGCCGCCGGCTGACGCCGGCGCACCCGAACTCCTCCCGGCGGACGCCTCCCGGCCGGGAGTGAGCACCCTCCCCCGGTCCGGCCGCGGCGCCGTCCCCCCGATGCCGCGGCCGGGCCGGGGGAGGGCCCCGCCCGATCCGGCCCCGCCGCTCCCCCCTGGCGCGGGACCGGGCCGGGCGGGGCACAGGCCGCGGGGGAGGACCGGGACCGGAGCCGGCGGGGACAGGGCCGCCGGCCCGGCCCCCGGACCGCCCCCGCGGCACACGCACCGGGCCGCCGCCGGCCGGGGCCCCCGCCCGTCCCGGGCGGGGCGCGGACCGGCCGGCGGCGTGCCGGGCGGGGGACGTACCGGGCAGGGGGACGTACCGGGCAGGGACAGGAAGACGTGGCGGATAGAGTGCGGCACCGGTGCCGCCCCTCGCGGGGCGGCGGCCGCCCCGTGCGCCGGACCCCGGGCGCGCCGGGGCGCGGCGGCGCGCGCGTCGTCCGGAGGAGGCCGCACCGGCCGGAGCAAGGAGCGGGGACGCTTGGCGCCTGACGAGTTCGACGCCTTCTACAGCAGGAGCTGGCCGCGCCTCGTCGGCCAGCTCTACGCCATGACCGGGAACCTGGCCGACGCGCAGGACGTCGTCCAGGAGGCCTTCGTGCGCGCCTGGGACCGGCGCGAGGAGCTCTCCTCCGCCCACGCGCCCGAGGCCTGGGTCCGCACCGTCGCCTGGCGGCTCGCCGTCAGCCGGTGGCGCCGGGCCCGCAGCACCCTCATGGCCTGGTTCCGCCACGGCGCCCCCGGCGACGTCCGCGAACCCGGACCGGAGCACGCCGCCCTGGTGGCGGCGCTGCGGAGGATACCCGAGGAGCAGCGACGAGCGGTGGTGCTCCATTACCTGTGCGACCTGCCGGTCGCCGAGGTCGCCGCGGAGACCGGTTCGCCGGTCGGCACCGTGAAGGTCCGGCTCTCCCGGGCCCGCGCGACCCTCGCCCGACACCTGTCCGACGACCTCCTGGGAATCTCCGCGCGATGAACGGTTGGGATCAGCAGTTCCGGGACGCCCTGCAGGGGCTCGCCGAGTCGGCGGAGCGCGACGCCGCGCCGCCGCTGCACCCCGCACGGCTGCGCCGCCGCACCGAGCAGCGGCGCCGCAGGCGGATCGTCCTCGTGCCGTCGGCGGCCCTCGCGGGCCTGCTGGCGGGCGGCACCGCGTACGGCCTGGCCGGGGGATTCCACGGTGCGCAGGCGCCTCCCGCCCCCGGGCCCGTCCGCCCGGCGGCCACCGCACCGGCGGTGCCCGCACCCGCGGACACCCGCCCCGGCGCCCCGGCGCCCGGCCGGACGTCCGGGCCCGCCGCCACCGGGTCCGCCTCCACGGGCCCGTCCCGCGGCACGGGCGCGCCCGCCCCGACGGCCGGGTCCCCGACGGCCGGAGGGCCGGCCGGCACCGCGACGGCTCTGCCGCTGCCGCTGCCCACGGCGCAGGCCTCCTGTGCGGCGGCGGGCGCCCGCACGGTGCTGATGCGGGTCCGGGGGATCACCCTGCGCCAGGACCCGCTGCGTGGGCTCGCCGCGGCGGTCGAGGCGGTCCCGCTCTCCTGTGCGGCCGACCCGTCGGCCCCCGGCGGCACCACCCTGGCGCCGTCCGGAGCGGTCCGCCGGATCGCCGTCGCGCCCACGGCGGCGGTCACCACCACCGCCCCGCTCAGCACCGGCAGCCGGCCGGCCGTCGCCTCGCTCGCCGAGCTGGCCGCCGGGCTGGCCCGCCACCCCGGCCTGCTCTTCGCGGTCCGGCAGGACGCCGGGGGCCGCGTGGTGCGGATGGACCAGGTGTACGAGCCCTGAGGCGCACGGACCCCGCGCCCCGGACCCCGGGCGTGCGGGGTCCGGGGCGCGGGGTCCCACAGCAGGACCGCCCGGGCGGGGCCGCAGCCGCCCGGGCGGTCCGCCCGGCCTTGCGGCCGGGCCGCCCCGGGGGACCGACCGGCACGGCCGCCGGTCCGGGGGCGACGACGCCGGCCGCGCACCGCCGTCGGGGGACGGCGTGTGCGCGGCCGGTGCGACGGGCCGGCCGCCCCGCGGGGCGCCCGGCCCGTCGTCTCACTCGACGACGAGCTCCACGGGGATGTTGCCGCGGGTCGCGTTGGAGTAGGGGCACACCTCGTGCGCCTTCTTGACCAGCAGTTCGCCGGTCTCGCCGTGCAGCTCCTCCGGCAGCTCCACCCGGAGGACGACGGCCAGGCCGAAGCCCTCGCCGACCTTGCCGATGGAGACCTCGGCGGTCACGGAGGCGTCCTTGGTGTCGACCTTGGCCTGCCGGCCGACCAGGCCGAGGGCGCTGGCGAAGCAGGCGGCGTAGCCGGCCGCGAAGAGCTGCTCGGGGTTGGTGCCCTGTCCGCTGCCGCCGAGCGCCGGGGGCGGGGAGAGGGGCAGGTCCAGCTGGCCGTCCGAACTGACGGCCCGGCCCTCGCGGCCGTTGGCGGTGGCGACAGCGGTGTACAGCGCGTCCATCGTGCGCGTCCTTCCCGTCCTGGATCCCGTGTTTCCGGGATCCCGCATCTCTGGGGTCCTGCATGTCCGGTGTTCCTGCGTACGGACATAACTGAAGCACGCAATTGAGTTGTGCGCAACTCGATGGCGCGCTGCAGGCCGTTACCCTGGAGGCATGAGGACCAAGCACGAGGAAGCCCTGCGGCTCGACAACCAGGTCTGCTTCGCCCTGAACGCCGCCGACCGCGCCTTCGGCGCCGTCTACCGCGTCCTGCTCAGGGACCTCGGCCTCACCTATTCCCAGTACCTGGTGATGATGGTGCTCTGGGAGCACGGCGGGACCACCGTCAAGGGCCTCGGCGAGGCCCTCCGGCTGGACTCGGGAACCCTCTCGCCGCTGCTCAAGCGGCTGGAGGCGGCCGGCCTCGTGGAGCGCCGCCGCAGCCCGGAGGACGAGCGGTCCGTCACGGTCACCCCCACCGCGGCGGGGGACGCCCTGCGCGACCGGGCCTGCGAGGTGCCGCTGCGGATCGCCTCCGCCACCGGGATGAGCCTCGAGGAGATCGCCGACCTGCGGACGCGCCTCGACGCGCTCACCCGCGGGCTGGACGCCGCCGCGCTGGCCGTCGGGGCGGAGACCGGGCCGAGGACAGGGAAGGCGGCCCGGGCGGGGACGGCGGCCGGTGCCGGGACGGCGGCCCGGACGGACAGGGCGGCCCGGACGGACGGGGCGGCCCGGACGGCCGCCCCCGACGAGGCCGCCGAGCCGCCCGGGGAGGGCTGACACCGCCCGAGGGGGCCGATGCCGCGCCCGGCCGGGGCCGGACGCGGCGCGGGGACGGGCCCCGGTGCCGTCAGAGCAGCTCGAGGACGGTGGCGTTGGCCATCCCGCCGCCCTCGCACATGGTCTGCAGGCCGTAGCGCACGCCGTTGTCCCGCATGTGGTGCACCAGGGTCGTCATCAGCCGGGCGCCGGAGCCGCCCAGCGGGTGCCCCAGGGCGATCGCGCCGCCGTGCGGGTTGAGCAGTGCCGGGTCCGCCCCGGTCTCCTTCCGCCACGCGAGCGCCACCGAGGCGAACGCCTCGTTGACCTCGAACGCCCCGATGTCGCCCAGCGACAGCCCCGCCCGCTTGAGGACCTTCGCGGTCGCCGGTATTGGCCCCTTGAGCATCGTCACCGGGTCGGTGCCGACCACCGTCGCCGTGTGCACCCGCGCGATCGGCCGCCAGCCGTGGCGGGCCGCGATCTCACCCGTGGTGACCAGCAGCGCGGCCGCGCCGTCGGAGATCTGCGAGGCGTTCCCGGCCGAGACCACCCCGTCCGCGCGGAACGGGGTCCTCAACCCGGCCAGCTGCTCCGGGGTGGAGCCGCGCCGCACGCCCTCGTCGGTGGTGAAGAGGCGCTCCTCGCCGTCCGGGCCGGCGACCGGCACGGGCGCGGTCTGGTCCCGGAAGAACCCCTCGTCGATCGCACGGGCGGCCCGGGCGTGCGACTCCAGGGCGTACGCGTCCAGCTCGGCGCGGCCCAGCCCGTACTCCTCGGCGATCATCTCGGCGCCGACGCCCTGGTTGAACTCGACGCCCCCGTACCGGGCCCGTGCCAGCGGCCCGTACGGCTCCCCGACGGCGCCGCCGCCCCAGGAGGAGCCCATCGGCACCCGGGTCATCGACTCCACGCCGCCGGCGACCGCGATGTCGTACTGGCCGGAGACCACCCCGGCCGCCGCCTGGTGCACCGCCTGCTGCGAGGAGCCGCACTGCCGGTCCACGGTGACGCCCGGCACCTCCTCCGGCCAGCCGGCGGCGAGCACCGCGTACCGGCCGATGCAGGCCGTCTGCTCGCCGACCTGGGAGACGCAGCCCCAGACCACGTCGTCGACCAGTGCCGGGTCGAGCCCGGTGCGGGCGGCGAGGGCGTTCAGCACGTGGGCCGAGAGGTCGGCGGGGTGGATCCCGGCCAGGGCGCCGCCGCGCCGGCCGACCGGGGTGCGCACGGCGTCGACGATCACTGCGTCGCGCATCAGGGGTCCTCCTCGTGGGTTCCCCGCGGCCTACAGGCCGAGGGACTTGGCGATGACGGTCTTCATGACCTCGCTGGTGCCGCCGTAGATGCGGGTCACCCGGGCGTCCGTGTATAGCCGCGCGATGGGGTACTCCAGGATGTAGCCGTACCCGCCGTGCAGCTGCAGGCACTTGTCGACCACCCGCGCGGACACCTCGGTGCAGAACAGCTTCAGCTTGGCGGCGTCGGCCGGGGTCAGCTCGCCGGTCTCGTGCAGCTCCAGGGCGCGGTCGACCATCGACTGGGCGGCCTCGACCTCGGCGGCGCACTCGGCCAGCACGAACTTGGTGTTCTGGAACTCGGCCACCGTGCGGCCGAAGACCTGCCGGTCCTTGACGTACTGCACGGCGAAGCCGACCGCGGCCTGCGCCGAGGCGTAGCCGCCCACCGCGATGGCCAGCCGCTCCTGGACCAGGTTGCGGGTGAGGTAGGAGAAGGCGCGGCCCTCCTCGCCCAGCAGGTTCTCCACCGGGACGCGGACGTCGGTGAAGGACAGCTCCGCGGTGTCGGAGGTCCGCAGGCCGATCTTCTCCAGCTTGCGGCCCACCGCGTAGCCGGGGGACCTCGTGTCCACGCAGAGGATCGACAGGCCGCCGCGCCGGTCCTCGGGGCCGGCGGGGGAGGTGCGGCAGACCACCAGCATCAGGTCGGCCTGCACGCCGCCGGTGATGAAGGTCTTGGCGCCGTTGAGGACGTAGTGGGTGCCGTCGGCGGAGAGCTCGGCGCGGGTGGTGATGCCCGCGAGGTCCGAGCCGGTCCCGGGCTCGGTCATGGCGATGGCGGTCATGATCTCGCCGGAGACGAAGCCGGGCAGCCAGCGCTTCTTCTGGTCCTCGCTGCCGTACTCCAGGATGTAGGGCAGCACCAGGCCGGTGTGGACGCCCGCGCTGCCGAGGCTCACCCCGGCGCGCATCGTCTCCTCGGTGACCACGGCCTGGTACTTGAAGCCGCCCATGCCCGCGCCGCCGTACTCCTCCGGCACCTCGATGCCGAAGACGCCGAGCTCGCCCAGCCTGCGGTAGAAGTCGCGCGGCGCGTGGCCGGCCTTCTCCCACTCCGGGTAGACCGGCACGACCTCCTTGGCGATGAACTCGCGGACGGTCGCCCGGAAAGCCTCGTGGTCCTCGCTGAAAACGGTGCGGCGCACGACGTGGTCCCTTCTGGTGGTCGAACGCTTGTTAAGCTAACCATCGGTCCTGGGGCTGTCCAGAGCCCTCCCTGCCCTCTTCTCGCCTAGAATGCTGAACGTTCGATCAGCTGTCGACCTCGGGGACGGGAAGCGCCCATGGACCTCGACACCCTGCGGCCCGCGGGCCACCGGGCCCTGCTGGAGGCCGCCCGCCAGGAGTTCGCAGAGCGCGGGTACGGCTCCACCTCCATCCGCGACATCGCCCAGCGCGCCGGGGTCAGCCTCTCCGCGCTGTACCACTATTACGGCGGCAAGCAGGAACTGCTCCACGCGCTGCTCGACGAGGGCATGGACCGCTACCGCCGCGCCTGCGACACGGCCCTCGCCGGGGCGGGCGACGACCCGGCCGAGCGGCTGGAGGCGCTGGTCGAGGCCACCGTCCGCTTCCGGGCCGGCCAGCGCGACCGCAGCGCCGTCGAGCTGACCGAGGACCGCAGCCTCAACGACGAGCAGCGGGCGCACTTCCACCGCAGGCGGGCCGAGGCCACCCGGATGTTCCAGGACGTGGTCGAGGACGGACGGGCCCGCGCGCTCTTCCTCACCCCGTACCCCGACGACGCCCGCCGGGCGGTCATCGCCATGTGCAACGCCGTCGCCCAGTGGTACCGGCCCGACGGCGAGCTGACCGTCGACGACCTCGTCGAGCGGTACGTCTCCCTCGCCCTCACCCTGGTCGAGTACCGCCCGCGCCGCGCCCGGCGGTCCGGCCCGGACGGCCGGACCGCCTGACCGGCCGCGCCGACTGTCCGCCTGACCGGCCGCGCCGCCGGCCCGACTGTCCGCCGACCCGCCTGTCCGCGTGCGCCGCCTGCCCGCGCCGCCCGACCGCCCCCGCCGTGACCCCGCCGCGACCCCGGCCGGAGCGGCGGACGTCCCGCGGTGCATGGACCGTCCGGTGCCGGTGCCGGTGCCGGTGCCGGTGCCGGGGCCGTGCGGTGCCGTGCGGCGGCCCCCGCGCGGGTAGGCTCGGCCCGTGGCTGAGGCAGCGGGCAGCGGGCAGGGCTTCGAGTACGGCATGGACGGTCCCAAGACCATCCTGGCCGGGGTGGACGGTTCCGACTCCTCCTGGCGCGCCGCCGCCTACGCCGCGGGCCTGGCCCGCCGGCAGGGGGCGCTGCTGGCCCTGGTCTACGTCCAGCCGGTGGCGTCCGCGGTGGCCGCGGGCGTGGGCGGCCCGCTCCTGGAGGCCGGCCGGCAGGTCGCCGACGACCTGCTGCAGTACATCCGGCAGGCGGTGGCGCGCTTCGGCGACCCCGACCACTTCCGCTGGGAGTTCCACACCTTCCCGGGCGACCCCTACACCGGCATCGTGGCGACGGCCGACCGGCTGAAGGCGGACGCCGTGGTCGTCGGCGCCTCCGAGCGGGCCGGGCACCGCATCGTCGGCTCGGTGGCGGTGCGACTGGTCAAGGCCGGGCGCTGGCCGGTCACCGTCGTCCCCTGAGCCGCCCCCCGCCGCCGGGCTTGCCCCGCCCGGCGGAGAAGCCCCCTCCGTCCCTACGGGGTCCGGGGCAGCGGCAGGTAGGCTCACACCGATCACCATTGCCGCACGAGGAGCTCGCGACCCATGAGCCTGCGCCTGAGCACCATCAGCCGCGAGGAGCACCTGGCCTACATCCAGAGCCTGCCCTCCGCCAGCCACATGCAGGTGCCCGCGTGGGGCGGCGTGAAGGCCGAGTGGCGTCCTGAGTCCATCGGCTGGTTCGACGAGCAGAACCGCCTCGTCGGCGTCGGCCTGGTGCTGTACCGGCAGCTGCCGAAGCTCAAGCGCTTCCTGGCCTACCTGCCCGAGGGCCCGGTGATCAACTGGTTCGACCCGGACCTGGAGCGCTGGCTGCAGCCGATGCTGGCGCACCTGAAGGCGCAGGGGGCCTTCTCGGTCAAGATGGGACCGCCGGTGGTCATCCGCCGCTGGAACGCCGAGACCATCAAGCAGGCCATCGCGGGCAAGACCGCCAAGCGGCTGCGCGACGTCGAGGCCAGCGCGTACGAACCGCGCGCCTTCGAGGTCGTCGACCGGCTGCGCCGCATGGGCTGGCTGCAGAACGACGACGAGGACGGCGGCGGCTTCTCCGCCGGCCAGCCGCGCTACGTCTTCCAGGTCCCGATGGCCGGCCGCAGCATGGACGACGTGCTCAAGGGCATGAACCAGCAGTGGCGCCGCAACATCAAGAAGAGCGAGAAGGCCGGCGTCCAGGTCCACCTGGGCCGCTTCGAGGACCTGCCGCTCTTCCACGAGCTCTACCGGGAGACCGGCGAGCGGGACCACTTCATCCCGCGCCCGCTGTCGTACTTCCAGGGCATGTGGAAGGCCATGAACAGCGAGACCCCCGACAGCATGAGGCTCTACCTCGCCTCGCACGAGGGGGAGGTGCTGGCGGCCACCACCATGCTGCGCACCGGCAGCCACGTCTGGTACTCCTACGGCGCCTCGACCAGCCGCAAGCGCGAGGTCCAGCCGAGCAACGCCGTCCAGTGGCAGATGATGCGCGACGCGCACGCCATGGGCGCCCACGTCTACGACCTGCGGGGCATCAGCGACACCCTGGACGAGGACGACCACCTCTTCGGCCTGATCCGCTTCAAGGTGGGTACGGGCGGCCAGGCGGCGGAGTACCTCGGCGAGTGGGACTTCCCGCTGAGCAAGGTCTTGCAGAAGGCCTTCGACATGTATATGACGAGTCGAGCAGTCGCCCGCTGACGGCCGGCGGTCCCGCACCCCGTCTCCCCGCACCCCGTCTCCACCGCAGGAAGGCACACCAGGATGGCGCTCTCGCTCTACGTGGAAACCGCCCGCTGGCGCGCCCACCAGCAGTCCGTGCTGCAGGCGTTCCCCGGCCTCGTGCCGGTGGCCAAGGGCAACGGCTACGGCTTCGGCAACCGCCGGCTGGCCGAGGAGGCCACCCTGCTCGGCGCCCCGATGCTGGCGGTCGGCACCGCCTACGAGGCGGCCGAGGCCGTGGAGTACTTCGGCGGCGACGTCCTGGTGCTCACGCCCTACCGGATCGGTGAGGACCCGGTGCCGCTGCCCGGCCGCGTGGTGCGGACCGTCGGCAGTGTCGCCGGGGTGCGGGCGCTGGTCGGCCGCCGGGCCGTGGTGGAGTGCATGACCAGCATGCGCCGCCACGGCATCGGCGAGGACGACGTGGCCAAGCTGGCCACCGCCCTGGACGACGTGCGGCTGGAGGGCTTCGCCCTGCACCTGCCGCTGGACCGTCCCGACGACTACGACCCCGTGCAGGAGTGCTCGGACTGGGTCACGCGGCTCTCCGCCGCCGGACTGCCGATCCCCGCCGTCTACGTCAGCCACCTGTCCGCCGACGAGATCGGCCGGCTGCGCGGACTCCACCCGGGCCTGGACTTCCGTCCCCGTATCGGCACCCGGCTCTGGCTGGGCGACCACGACGCGCTGGACTGCCGCGGCACCGTGCTGGACGTCACCCCGCTGGCCAAGGGCGACCGCTACGGCTACCGCCAGCTCAAGGCGCCGGTCGACGGCCACCTGGTGGTCGTGGCTGGCGGCACCGCCCACGGCGTGGGGCTGGAGGCGCCGAAGTACATGCAGGGTGTCACTCCGCGGGCCAAGAACCTCGCCCGCGCGGGGCTCGCCACCGTGAACCGCACCCCGTCGCCCTTCACCTGGGCCGGCCGCAAGGCGGCCTTCGCCGAGCCGCCGCACATGCAGGTCAGCCTCCTCTTCGTGCCCGGCGAGACCGCCCCGCCGACCGTCGGCGAGGAGCTGCGGGCCACCCTGCGCCACACCACGACGCACTTCGACCGCATCGTCGACCGCTGACACCCCGGCCGCCGGCCCCCCGGCCACCGGCCCCCCGGCTGCCGGGCACCCGGCGGGCCGGGAGCCGGCCGCCGGTTCCCACGCCGCCGGTTCCCCGGCTGCAGGCATGCCGACCGCCGACGGCGGGCAGCCGCTCGGACCGCCACGCAGACCGGACCGCCGCTGCGGCGGTCCGCAGGAGGAGAGGTGGGGGAGCCCATGCCCGGACTGGTCCTGGGGCCGCTGCTGCGGTACGTCGACCGCGACTCGGCCACCGTGTGGGTGGAGACCGCGGGGCCCTGCGAGGTCGCCGTCCGCACGGACGGGGCGGCCGGGCCCGGGGAGGGCCCCGGGGCCGGGGGAGCGGCGGGACCGGAGGGGACGGCGGGACCGGAGGAGGCGGCCGGGCAGCGGGCGCGGACCGGCGGCGCGGCCGCCGGAGCCGTGACCGCGACCGCCCGCACCTGGGAGGTCGCCGGCCACCACTACGCCCTCGCCGTGCTCCGGGGCCTGCGCCCCGGCACCACCAGCACCTACCGGGTCGAGCTGGACGGCGTGCAGGTCTGGCCGCCGGAGGACTCCGCCCTGCCTCCCAGCCGGATCCGCACCCTGCCGCCCGAGGGCGCCGACCGCCCGCTCCGCCTCTCCTTCGGCTCCTGCCGCTGGGCCTCCCCGCCGAGCACGGACGGCTCCCGGCTCGACCCCGACGCGCTGGACACCCTGGCGCAGCGCCTCGCCGCCCGTCCGGACACCGCGGACTGGCCCGACGGCCTGCTGCTCCTCGGCGACCAGGTGTACGCCGACGAGACCTCCGAGCCCACCCAGGCGTGGCTGGCGGGCCGCCGCGACCTGGCGAAGCCCCCGCACGGCCAGGTGGCGGACTTCGAGGAGTACACCCACCTCTACTACGAGAGCTGGCTCGACCCGGACATCCGGTGGCTGCTCTCCACCGTCCCCAGCTGCATGATCTTCGACGACCACGACATCGTCGACGACTGGAACACCTCCGCCTCCTGGCGCCGCGACATGGCCGCCACCGACTGGTGGGCGGAGCGGGTGACCAGCGGCCTGGCTTCGTACTGGATCTACCAGCACCTGGGCAACCTCGCCCCGGACGACCTGGAGGCCGACGAGCTGTACGCCGCCGTCCGCTCCCACACGGGCGACTGCGCGGAGCTGGTGCGCGCCCACGCCCGCCGGGCGGACGGCGAGGCGGACCTGCCCGACGAGGAGGGGGCCAAGGGCCGGGTGCGGTGGAGCTACCGGCGGGACTTCGGACGCACCCGGCTGCTGATGATCGACTCCAGGGCGGGCCGGGTGCTCACCGAGGGCGACCGCGGCATGGTCGGCCGGGAGGAGCTGGACTGGATCGCCGAGCAGGCCGCCGACGGGGAGTGCGACCACCTGCTGGTCGGCGCCTCCCTGCCCTGGCTGCTGCCGCCCGCGGTCCACGACGTCGAGTCGTGGAACGAGGCCCTGTGCGCGGGCGTCCGCGGACCGTGGTGGGCGGCCCGGTCCGAGCCGCTGCGGCGCGCGGGGGACCTGGAGCACTGGGCGGCCTTCCGGCGCTCCTTCGACGCCCTCGCCGACCTGCTCCTCGAACGGGCCGACGCCCCCGACGGGCCGGCGAGCGTCTGCGTGCTCTCCGGGGACGTGCACCACGCCTACCTCGCCGAGGCGTTCCCCCGGAGCGGCCCGGCGCCCCGGGCCCGGCTCCTGCAGCTCACCTGCTCGCCGGTGCACAACAGCGTCCCGACCCCGATCCGGCTGGCCTTCCGCTTCGGCTGGAGCCGCACCGCCCGCCGCATCGGCGCGCTGCTGGCCCGGCACGGCCGGCTCGCCCCCACCCCGGTCCGCTGGGACCGCCTGGCCGGGCCCTACTTCGGCAACCAGGTGATGACCCTGTCCCTGCGGGGCCGCAGCGGAAGGCTGCTGCTGGAACGGGCCCGGCGGGGAGAGGGCGGCGAGCCCCGCCTGGAGCGGGTGACGGCCGCCGACATCGGAGAGCCGATCGGCGGTCCGGAGCCGGACGGCGGTCGGGGGGCGGACGGCGGCCGGTAGCCGGACGGGGGCGGGGACCGGGCCGGCCCCGGGGAACCCGGGGACGGCGCCCGGAGTTGCGCAGAGACCGGCCCCCGCACCCCGCCGACGGGCCCCGACCCCGCAGGGGGAGACGTGCTGCTCGCCGAGGCCCGCGCCCAGGTCGTCCGCCATGCCCGGCGGCTGCGGCCCGACGGCCTGGTCGTCGGCACGGCCGGGAACCTCTCGGTCCGCGAGGGCGGACTGCTGGCGGTCACCCCCAGCGGCGTGGACTACGACGACCTGACCCCCGAACTTGTCGGCGTCCACCGGCTCGACGGGAGCCCCGTGGAGGCGCCGCTGCCGCCCAGCAGTGAGCTCCCCTTCCACCTGGCCGCCTACGACGCCACCGGCGCCGGGGCGGTCGTCCACACCCACTCGCCGGCGGCCACCGCCGCCGCCTGCCTCGACGGGCTCTCGCAGCTGCCGCCGGTGCACTACTACACCGCGATGTTCGGCGGCCCGCTGCGGATCGCCCCCTACGCGGTCTACGGCAGCCCCGAACTCGCCGCCGGGGTGGCCGCGGCGCTGGCGGGCGGGCGCCGCGGCTGCCTGCTGGCCAACCACGGCGCCGTGACCGCGGCGGCCGGCCTCCCCGAGGCGTACGGGCTCGCGCTCCAGCTGGAGTGGCTCTGCGACGTGTACCTGCGCACCCGCGCCGCGGGACTGCCCCGCACCCTGGACGCCGGGCAGTTGGAGGAGGCGGCCGCGAAGCTGGCGGACTACGGCCGCGACCCGTCCGGAAGCTGACGTGCGGTGAGGGCGCCGGGGGTAGGCGCCCTGCGCGGGACGGAACCGGTCGACCGATCGTGAGCAGAAGGTGACTCCGCGTCCACCTTTCCGGGGAGGATCGGCAGGGTACTGCATCTCCCCGGGGAATCGGGAACGTTGGGAATGATGTCCGGATTCTGCTCGTTGAATCGTTACGTCGACGCGGGGCCGGGACCGGTCCGCGCCGTCACAGGAAGGCAAGCAGGCACCGGAAGCAAGGGAGTACGCATGGCCACCCGTGCCGTCGTTCGCGACAAGGCCGACCGGGCGCGCACCGCCCGCCCGGCCAACAGTGAGGCCGACCGCGATCTCGTCGGCATGTACCTCGACGAGATCGCCCGGACCCCCCTGCTCGACGCCGCCCAGGAGGTCGAGCTGTCCCTGCGCATCGAGGCCGGCGTCTACGCCGAGCACCTGCTCGACGCGGGCGTCCTGCCGGAGGGCGTCGGGGAGGACGAACTGCGGGCGATAGCCGAGGACGGCGACCGCGCCAAGGACGTCTTCATCCGCTCCAACCTGCGCCTGGTCGTCGCGGTCGCCCGACGCTACCCCCGCAGCGGCCTGCCCCTGCTGGACCTCATCCAGGAGGGCAACGCCGGCCTGGTCCGGGCGGTCGAGAAGTTCGATTACGCCAAGGGCTACAAGTTCTCCACCTACGCGACGTGGTGGATCCGCCAGGCCATCACCCGCTCCATCGCCGACCAGTCCCGCACCATCCGGCTGCCCGTCCACCTGGTGGAGGAGCTCGGCCGGATCCGCCGGGTCCAGCGGGAGAAGTCCAAGGAGCTGGGCCGCGAGGCGGAGCCCGCCGAGGTGGCCGCCGAGCTGGGCTCCACCGAGGAGCGCGTCAAGGACGTGCTGGACTGGGCCCGCGACCCGGTCAGCCTCAACATGTCGGTCGACGACGAGGGCGAGACGCAGTTCGGCGACCTCGTCGAGGACACGGCGGCCGTCTCCCCGGAGGACGCCGTCCTGGTGATGCTGCGCCGGGAGGAGCTGGACGACCTCATCGGCCGCCTCGACGACCGGACCGCGTCCATCATCCGCTCCCGCTACGGCATGGAGGACGGCCGTGAACGCACCCTCACCGAGGTGGGCAAGCAGCACGGCCTCACCCGCGAGCGCATCCGGCAGATCGAGAAGCACGCCCTCGCCGAGCTCAAGCGGATGGCCCACCACTCGGGCTTCGAGGCAGCCTGACCGCCCTGCGGAGAGCCCCGGTGCGCGCCCCGCGCACCGGGGCTCCGCGCTGTCCGGGGCGAGGGGACGCCTAGGCTGGGGAGCGGAGGGGCCGGGGTGCCCGCGGCCCGCACCGGCGGCCCGGCCCCTGCGGGCGGCGACGGCGGTACGGACGGCACGAACGGCATGGACGACACGAACGGGACCGGCAGCATGAGCGACGACCGCGGCGGGGACGGACAGCAGGGGCAGGAGGAGGCGCGGGCGCGCCGGGAGGACCGGTCGCGGCCCCGCCCCCCGGCCGGCCTGGTCTTCGACGACCCGCTGGACCGGCAGACCTCCGACGACACGGACGCGGGTTGGGGCGAGTCGGCCCCGCGCGCCTCCGGCGGCCGCGACCTGGAGTGGTACCTGAGCCAGAAGCCTCCGCACCACGGCGGCTGACCCAGCCCCCGCCACCCGGAGGGCCCGGACCGCACGCCCGGCCGCACCACCCGCCGGCCTCACCGGCGGCCGCCGTCGTGGACGGCCCCCGGCGCGGGGGCGCAGGGGGTTCCGCCGTCCGGCGCCGCCGCCCCGGACGGGGCGCCGGACGCCAGGGCCGCCGCCGTGGCGAGCAGGCCGGCCGCCAGCGGCGCGGGACTGCGGCGCACGGCCCGCCCCAGCCGGTACAGCCCGCCGCAGCCCGCCCGGACCGGCGGGAAGCGCGGTACGGGGCGGCGGGGAGGCACCTCGGACGGGGGCCCGGGCACCCCGCTGCGGACGCCCGCGTGGCGCGGGGACGCGGGGAACGTGCCGTGGAACGCGGTCATGGGCCGTCACACCACCTGTTCGCGGGAGGAGCCGGTCCGGGCGGCCGGACCGGGCGGCCGGTGACGACCGCCCCGCCACGGTGGCCCCGATCGGCGGCCCCCGCATCCCCGCCCCCGGAGCCTGTGGACAGACCCGGGGTGTGGACGACCCGCCTCACCCCGGGGGGTGAGGTGTGGGCCTTCCGCTTGACAGGCGTCCCCCCGAAGGGGAGGCCGGGAGGCCCCGCCGTCCGCCCCGGACCCGGAGCCCCGGTCCCAGCCGCGAGCCGCCGGTCCGGGCCCCGAGCCGCCGGTCCGAGCCCCGCTCCCGGACCCCCGGGTTCAGAGCCCCAGGCCGGTCTCCAGCCCGTCCAGCGCGTGGGCGCAGATGCAGTCCCGCTCCGACGGCAGGCCCCTGACCACCTCGGCGAGCACCGTCCGCAGCCGCCCGAGGTTCTCCGCGAAGACGGCCAGCACCTCCTCGTGGGTGACGCCCTCCCCGGTCTCCACCCCGGCGTCGAGGTCGGTGACCAGGGCGATCGAGGTGTAGCAGAGGCCCAGCTCACGGGCGAGCACGGCCTCCGGGTGCCCGGTCATGCCGATCACCGACCAGCCCTGTGCCGCGTACCAGCGCGACTCGGCGCGGGTGGAGAAGCGCGGCCCCTCGATGACGACCAGGGTGCCGCCGTCCACCGGCTCCCAGTCCGAGGCGCGGGCCGCCGCGAGCGCGGCCGCCCGGCCGGCGGGGCAGTAGGGGTCGGCGCAGGAGACGTGGACCACCCGCGGGACGGTGCCGTCGGGCAGCGGCACGCCGTCGTAGAAGGTCTGCAGCCGGCCCGAGGTGCGGTCCACGAACTGGTCGGGGACGACGAGCGTCCCGGGGCCGTACTCGGGGCGGAGGCCGCCCACCGCGCAGGGGCCCAGGATCTGCCGTGCGCCCAGGGAGCGCAGCGCCCACAGGTTGGCGCGGTAGTTGATGCGGTGCGGCGGCAGGTGGTGGCCGCGCCCGTGGCGGGGGACGAACGCCACCCGGCGCCCGGCCAGCTCGCCCACGAAGAGGGAGTCGCTGGGCGGTCCGTAGGGGGTGTCGACGACCACCTCGGTGACCTCGTCGAGGAACGCGTAGAAGCCGGAGCCGCCGAGGACGCCCACCTCGACGGGGGCGATGTCCGCGGGGCCCGCCGCGGCCGTGGGGGTGCTGCTGGTGTCCGCCATGGCGGGAAGCCTATCCGGACGCACCAGGGGCCCCGCACCGCCCCGGAGGGGGTGCGGGGCCTCGGAGTGCCTGCCGCGCGTGCGGCCCCCGGGCGTGCCGGGACCGCCGTGCCGTGCCGCCGCTCAGGCGGCGGAGGTGCTGCCCGCGGAGGAGGCGCCGGACGCCGGGGTGCTGCTCGCGGCGGGCTTGGCCGCAGCCTTGCCGGAACCGCCGGAGTCGCCGGAGGAGGCCGGCGTCGAGGTGGACGCGGAGCCCACCGAGGAGCTCGACGACGAGCGGCTGTCCGTGCGGTAGAAGCCGGAGCCCTTGAAGACCACGCCCACGGCGGAGAAGACCTTCCGAAGGCGGCCCTGGCACTGGGGGCACTCGGTCAGCGCGTCGTCGGTGAACTTCTGCACCGCCTCCAGGCCGCTGCCGCACTCGGTGCACTGGTACTGGTACGTCGGCACTTGCTTCCTCCTGGCACTCTTACCTGGTGAGTGCTAACGACCCTCAATGATGCGGCATTCCCGGCGATCAGTCCAGCGCGGCAGGTGTGAGCTGCGTCGTGCCGGTGCCCGCGGCCCCGGCGCCCGCCCTGCCGGCCGGCCGTCCCCCGGCACCCGTCCCGCGGGCCACCGTGCGGCCCGGCGCCGGTCCCGGCTCCAGCAGCCCGCGCAGCACCAGCAGCACCGCCAGGGCCGCCCCGGTGCCGGCCACCGGCACCAGGAACCCGGCCCGGGCGCCCACCGCGTCGACCAGCTGCCCGGCCGCCGTCGACCCGGCCGCCAGGCCGAGCCCGATGGCGCCGGTCAGCCAGGTGAAGGCCTCCGTCTTGGCGCCGGCCGGCACCAGCGACTCCACCAGCGTGTAGCCGGTGATGAGGTTCGGGGCGACCGTCAGCCCGCAGACCAGGACGCCCGCCGCGAGCGCGGTGAGGTCCGGCAGCGCCCACAGCGCCGAGCAGCCCAGCACCATCGCCAGGTAGGCGGCCGGCATCCGCCGGTGCGGCGGCCGCCGCCACGGCACGGCCCCGTAGAGGACCCCCGCCAGCATGCTGCCGACCGCGAAGACGCCGTAGACGGTCCCGCTCATGCCGGGCCGCCCCGCCTCGCCCGCCGAGGCCGTCACCGACACCTGCACGGCGCCGAAGACCGACCCCACGCCGAGGAAGGCCAGGACCAGCAGCCGCACCCCGGGGACCGCGAGCGCGGAGGCCCGCCGGCCGCCGCCCGCCGGACGCGGGTGCCGGGCGGGCGCGGAGCGGCGCAGCGCGGCGAAGGCGAGGCCGCCCGCGACGGTGAGGGCCGCCTCGGCGGCGAGCCCGGCGGCCGGGGCGACGCCGGTGCACAGCGCGGTGGCCAGCACCGGGCCGACGACGAAGGTGAACTCGTCCGTCACCGACTCGAAGGCGAAGGCGGTGCCCAGCAGCGGGCCGCCGTCCAGCCGCGCCACCCAGCGGGCCCGCACCATGGCGCCGATCTGCGGCACGGTCGCGCCCGCGGGGGCGGCGGCGGCGAAGAGCGCCCACACCGGCGCGCGGCCGAGGGCCAGCGCGGTCAGCGCGGCGGTGGACGCGGCGTGCAGCAGCACCCCGGGGACCAGCACCGCGGCCTGCCCGTACCGGTCGGCCAGCCGCCCGGTCTGCGGCCCGGCCAGGGCCTGGGCGACGGCGGCGGCCGCGGCGACGCCGCCCGCGGTCCCGTAGGAGCCGTGCGTGCGGTGCACCAGCAGCACGACGCCCATGGTGAGCATCGCGTAGGGGAGCCGGGCGGCGAACGCGGGGACGAGGAACGCCCAGGCGCCGGGGGTGCGCAGCAGCGCGCCGTAGCCCGTCCTGCCCATGCCGTCCGGGGTGCCCGTGCCGTCCGGGGTGCCCGCGCCGTCCGGGGTGCCCGTGCCGCCCGCAGGGCCCGCGCCGCCCGTCCTGTCGACCGTTCGGCGAACCGTCACGGTCGGTCCTTCCTGCCGCCTGGTAGTACGCCCCGGACCCGCGCACGGCGAACCCCCGGGGCGCACCGAGAGCCGTCCTCAGGTGCGTCGACCGGGGTAGATACCGGATCCGTCGAGCGGACCGCGGCCGCCGGGCGGTCGCGCCGGCTCTGCATCAGGCGGATGTTGCAGAGTCCAGTCGTGGTCGTACGTCGGGCCATGGTAACGAACCGCCCGGCCGGGCCCGGCCGCCGGTGAGCTGCGGAAGCCGGTGAGCTGCGGACGCCGGTCAGGTACGGACGCCGAGCCAGCCCGCCAGCTTGCCGCCCCGGTCCACGGCCCGCAGCCGCCGCTCGGCGGCGTCGCGGACCTGGTCGGTGGTGACCACGAGCAGTTCGTCCCGGGGGGCCAGCACGGTGGTGCGGCCGGGGACGAAGCTCTGCCCGCCCCGGACGACGAGGGTGACGGCCGCCCCGGTCGGCAGCCGCAGCTCGCCGATCTCGACGCCGACCATGCGGGACCCCTCGGGCAGGGCCACCGACAGCAGGTGGCCGTGCAGCTTCTCCAGCGGTGCGGACTCGATGCCGAGGTCGCGGCCGAGGGTGTCGTCGGAGATCCGCAGCCGTGCGGCGACCCAGGGCAGCGTCGGCCCCTGGAGCAGGGTGAAGACGACGACCAGGATGAAGACGACGTTGAACACCCGCCGAGCGCCGGGCACGTCCGCCACCAGCGGGATGGTGGCCAGCACGATGGGCACCGCGCCCCGCAGCCCGGCCCAGCTGAGCAGCGCCTGCTCGCGCCAGGGCGTGCGGAACGGCGCGGTGGACAGCACGACGGACAGCGGCCGGGCGGCGAAGACCAGCACCAGGCCCACCACGAGGGCGGGCACCACCGCGTCGCGCATGGTGTGCGGGGTGACGAGCAGTCCGAGCAGGACGAACATGCCGATCTGGGCGACCCACGCCAGCCCGTCGGCGAAGCCGCGGACCGCGGGGCCGTGCGGCAGCCGGGAGTTGCCGAGGACCACCGCGGCGACGTACACGGCGAGGAAGCCGGAGCCGTGCAGCAGGGCGCCGCCCGCGTACGCGAGGACGACCAGGGCCAGCACCGCGATGGGGTAGAGGCCGGAGGCGGGCAGGGCGACGTGCCGCAGCCCGAGGGCGCCGAGCCGGCCGACGGCGAGGCCGACGGCGAGGCCGATCGCCAGCTCGGCGGCCATGGTGCCGAGCAGGACGTACCAGGGCTCCAGGGGCTCGGTGGTGGCGAAGGCGACGACCAGGATGACCACGGGGGCGTCGTTGAAGCCGGACTCCGCCTCCAGCAGGCCGGTGACCCGCCGGGGGAGCGGGATGCGCCGCAGCACGGAGAAGACCGCCGCGGCGTCGGTGGAGGAGACCACCGCGCCGATGAGCAGCGCGAGCCGCCAGTCCAGGCCGACCAGCCAGTGCGCGCCCGCCGCCGTCACGAGGACGCTGACGCCGACGCCCGCCGTGGCGAGGACGCCGGCGGCGGGCAGGCTGGGGCGTATCGCCTGCCAGGTGGTGCCGAGGCCGCCCTCCGCCAGGATCACCACCAGCGCGGCGTAGCCCAGGACCTGGGTGAGCGCGGCGTCGTCGAAGCGCACGCCCAGTCCGTCCTGCCCCATCGCGACGCCGATGCCGAGGTAGAGCAGCAGGCTGGGCAGGCCGGTGCGGGTGGCCAGCCGGACGGCCGCCATCGCGACGATCATGATGGCCGCGAAGACCAGGAGCAGCAGGTTGAGGCGGTCGACGGTCACGCAGTGGCACCCCGCTGGTTGTCGTGGGTGTGGGCGGAAGGGCACGCCTGGGAAGAGGATCGTTATACAGCCTAACAGTTTACCTTTCCTTGGTGAAGGGTGGAGTGGTCACGCGGGCCCGGTAGCCTCCCTCTGACCCCGCGTGCGTACCGGTCCGACCGCCCCGCCTAGGGTGGCCCCTGTCCGGCACGCCCGGACGGTACGCCGAAGAGGACCTCTGCCAAGGACACAGATGCCCCGCTCGAAGAAGTTCCGGCGCGCCCGCCTGATCGTGATCGTGCTGGTCCTGCTGCTCGTCGCCGGACTCGGCGCCGGCGGCTGGTTCGGCGTGCGGACCGTCCGCGCCTCGTACCCGCAGGTCTCCGGCAGCGTGCCGGTCCCCGGCCTGTCCGGCCCGGTCGACGTGGAGCGCGACGCCCACGGCATCCCCCAGCTCTACGCCGACAGCCCCGAGGACCTCTTCCGCGCCCAGGGCTACGTCCACGCCCAGGACCGCTTCTGGGAGATGGACGTCCGGCGCCACATCACCTCCGGCCGCCTGTCCGAGATGTTCGGCAAGGGCCAGGTGGACACCGACGCCTTCCTGCGCACCATGGGCTGGGCCCGGGTCGCGAGGGCCGAGTACGACACCAAGCTGTCGGCGACGACCAAGAAGTACCTCCAGGCCTATGCGGACGGGGTGAACGCCTGGCTGGCGAAGCACCCCGGCGGTTCCTCCGCCTCCCTGGAGTACACCCTGCTGGGCGCGGTCAACGGCAGCTACACGCCGGAGAAGTGGACGCCGGTGGACTCGGTCGCCTGGCTCAAGGCGATGGCCTGGGACCTCAGCGGCAACATGCAGGACGAGATCGACCGCTCGCTGCTCAGCCAGGACTTCACGGCGGACCAGATCAAGCAGCTGTACCCGGACTACCCGTACCAGCGCAACGGCACCATCCTGAAGACCGGCACCGTCTCCGCCGACGGCCGGTACCTGCCGCCGGGCACCGCCGCCGGGACGGGGACCGGGACCGGGACCGGGAGCGCCACCGGGTCGGCCGGCACCGCCCCGGGCGCCGCGCCGACCGGCACCGCCGGGCAGGGCGCCTCCGGGCCGGGCACCTCCGCGACCGGCACCTCCGCCTCCGGCGCCGCGTCCCGCACCCCCCGGACCCGCACCACTCAGGCCCGCGCCGAGGTCTCCGGCCTGCTCACCTCGCTCTCCGGCACCGCCGACCGCCTGCCGCAGCTCCTCGGCCCCGCCGGCCAGGGCATCGGCTCCAACTCCTGGGTGGTCTCCGGGAAGAGGACCACCACCGGCAAGCCGCTGATGGCCAACGACCCGCACCTCGGCCCCGGCATGCCGTCCGTCTGGTACCAGATGGGCCTGCACTGCCGCTCGGTGGACGCCTCCTGCCCCTTCGACACCGCCGGCTTCACCTTCTCCGGCATGCCCGGCGTCGTGATCGGTCACAACCAGAGCATCTCCTGGGGCTTCACCAACCTCGGACCCGACGTCACCGACCTCTACCTGGAGAAGATCACCGGCCCCGGCACCTACCTCTACGACGGCAGGGACAGGCCCTTCACCGTCCGCAGGGAGGTCATCAAGGTCGCCGGCGGCAAGGACGTCGAGATCACCGTCCGGGAGACCAACAACGGCCCGCTGATCTCGGACCAGAGCGAGTCCGACCAGAAGGTCGGCAAGTACGCCCCCGTCGGCGACGCGGCCCCCGACCGCGGCGTCACCGGCTACGGCGTCGCCCTGAAGTGGACGGCCCTCACCCCCTCCAACACCATGGACGCCGTCTTCGAGCTGGACCGGGCGCAGGACTTCGCCCAGTTCCGCGCCGCGGCGAAGGACTTCGCCGTCCCCGCGCAGAACCTGGTCTACGCCGACACCCGGGGCAACATCGGCTACCAGGCGCCGGGCCTCGTCCCGATCCGCGCCAAGGGCTTCGACGGCACCTACCCCGCCCCGGGCTGGGACCCGGCCTACAGCTGGAAGAAGGACGCCCGGCAGCAGGACGCCTGGATCCCCTTCTCCGCCCTGCCGTGGGCGGAGAACCCGCCGGAGGGCTACATCGTCACCGCCAACCAGGCCGTGGTCGACCCGACGTACCGGTACCGGCTCACCGAGGACTGGGAGTACGGCACCCGCGCCCGGCAGATCACCGACCTGATCGACGGGAAGCTGAGGAACGGCGGCCGGATCTCCCCGGACGACATGCAGGACATGCAGCTGGACAACACCAGCGTCATGGCCCGCACCCTCGTGCCCTACCTGCTGCGGACCCGCGTCGGCGACTCCTACGTCCGCGAGGCCCAGGACCTGCTCAAGGACTGGAACTACCACCAGGACGCCGGTTCGGCCGCCGCCGCCTTCTACAACGGCGTCTGGCGCAACCTGCTGCTGCGCGCCTTCGGCGACAAGTTCCCCGCCGACCTGCGGGCCGAGGGCGACTGCCAGCTCGTCGAGCAGAAGTCCGACCAGAACCTCCCCGACGACGCCGTGGGCGGCAAGCCCAAGCTCGTCCAGGAGTGCGGCACCCGCGAGCCCTCGCAGGCGCAGCCCGACGGCGGCGACCGCTGGACGGAGGTGGTCCGGCAGCAGCTGAAGAACCCGGACAGCCCCTGGTGGGACTACACCGACGTCTACGGCCGGGTCCACCACGGCCGGGACGCGCTGCTGCTCCAGGCCATGACCGACGCCCGCCAGGAGCTCACCTCCAAGCTCAGCAAGGACGTCTCCACCTGGAGCTGGGGCCGCCTGCACACGCTGACCCTCAAGGAGCAGACCCTGGGCAGCGACGACTCCTCCGTCGCCTCCGGGCTGGTGCACCGGCTGCTCAACCGCGGCCCGTACGAGCTGTCCGGCGGCTCCGCCGCGGTGGACGCGGCCGGCTGGAACGCCGCCGCCGGCTACCAGGTGGACTGGATCCCCTCCATGCGGATGGTGGTCGACCTCAGCAACCTCGACGCCTCCCGCTGGATCAACGTCGGGGGCGCCTCCGGCCACGCCTTCCACCCGCACTACAACGACCAGACCGAGCTGTGGAAGGACGGGCAGCTGCTGCCCTGGGCCTTCTCCGCGGACGCGGTGAAGAAGGCCGCCAAGGACCGCCTGGTCCTCACCCGGGGCTGACGGCCCGCCCGCCCGACCCGCCCGACGCCCGTGGGGGCCCTCCGCCGGAGGGCCCCCACGGGCGTCCCCGCCCGGTCCCGGGTCAGCCGAAGGCGTGCACGCCCGACGGCGTCACCGCCGCGTCCACCGCCCGGTCGTGCGGTTCGGCCGGCACCTCGTCCAGCACCTCGCCGTCGTACAGCAGCACCACCGCCCGCGCCCGCGACCCGGACGCCGCCAGCCGGGCCAGCACCCGGTCGTAGCTGCCCCCGCCGCGGCCCAGCCGCAGGCCCCGGCGGTCCACCGCCAGCCCCGGCAGCAGGACGGCCCCGGCCCCGCACACGGCCTCCGGGCCCAGCCGCGGCCCGGCGGGCTCCACCAGGCCGCGCCCCGCCGGGAGCAGCCCGTCCGGTCCGTCGTACAGCGCCCAGTCCAGGTCGTCGTCGGGCAGCAGCACGGGCAGCAGCACCCGCATCCCCCGGCCGCGCAGTGCCTCCAGCAGCAGCCGGGTGCCGGGCTCCGTCCCCGCCGAGGCGTAGGCCGCCACCGTCGGCCGCCTTCCTGTCCCCGCCGTCCCCCCGCCCGCGGCGTCCGCCGCGGCCAGCAGCTCCGGCACCCGCTCGGCGAACGCCCGCGCCGCCGCGCCCCGCTCCGCCGCGGGGATTGTGCGGCGGCGCGCCAGCAGCCGTGACCTCAGGGCGGTCTTCTCGTTGTCCATGGATGGTCCGGTGCTCCTCACCGACGTCCGGGCGTCGTCCGGGCCCAGTCTGCCGCGCCGGCCCGTACGCGGGTCCGTGCGCCGGACGGTCGGCCGGTCGGCCGGCCGACGGGTCTGCCGTTTCGGCGGTACGGCTGCGAAGACGGGGTAGGGGCATCACTCTGGTATGAGCACGACAAGATAGGGCGACCCCGGGAGGCGGCGGTATGAGCACGGCAGTGCTGGTCCAGGCCCTGGCGGCGCTCAGCGTGCCCGCGTGCGCCGCCTCCGCCGCCCTCGCCGGGACCGCGCTGCGGCTGCGCCGCGGTCAGCGCCGGGCCGCCGCCCGCGCCGCCGAGCTCGGGCGCCGGGTGCTGGACCTGGAGTCCGCCCGCGCCGCACTGGAGCGCAGTGCCGCCACCGACCCCCTCACCGGCGTGGGGAACTACCGCCACCTGCAGCTCACCCTCGACCGCGAGATCGACCGCCACCTGCGCAGCGGCCGTCCGATGGCGCTGGTCCTGCTGGAGGTGGGCGGCTTCGGGGCGATCAGCGAGGCCCACGGCCACCCCCGCGCCCACGCCGCGCTGCGCGACCTCGCCCAGCGCCTCGCCGTGGAGGTCCGCCGCACCGACACCCTGGGCCGCTACGGCGGCGAGGAGTTCCTGGTGCTGCTGCCGGACACCGGCAGGGAGGGGGCCGCCCAGGTCGCCGAGCGCCTCTGCTGGACGGTGCGCCGCCACCGGCTCCCCCTCCCCGGCGGCCCCGACGGCGGCGGGGCCCCGGGGGCGGCCCCCGTCCGGACCGCCGACGGCCCCCCGGGCCGGGCCGGCGGCCTGTCCGGCGACGGCCTGTCCGGCGACGGCCCCGCCGGCCGCTCCCGGCTGGGCGGCAGCGGCCTCACCGCCGTCGCCGGCGTCGCGGTGCTGCCGGGTGACGGAGATCACGCCGCGACCCTGCTGCGCGCCGCCGACCGGTCCCTCGCCGGGGCCAGGCGTGCCCCCGGCAGTCGCAGGCGGCCCCTGCCGCCCACCCCGGCGCCGTCCCGGGGAGGCCTCACGACCACGGACGGGCACACTCTCATCACAAAATCAGACCATGCTCATCTGGGTGTTTCCGCACCTCAGTAGAGTCTCCGCATGACCAACGCCCGCCCTCACATCACCAAGGCCGTGGTGCCCGCCGCCGGAATGGGTACCCGCTTCCTCCCCGCCACCAAGGCGACCCCGAAGGAGATGCTGCCGGTCGTCGACAAACCGGCCATCCAGTACGTGGTCGAGGAGGCGGCGGCCGCCGGCCTCTCCGACGTCCTCATGATCACCGGTCGCAACAAGCGCGCCCTCGAGGACCACTTCGACCGCAACTACGAGCTCGAGGAGCAGCTCACCCGCAAGGGCGACGAGGCCAAACTGGAGCGCGTCCGCGAGTCCAGCACCCTCGCCACCATGCACTACGTCCGCCAGGGCGACCCCAAGGGCCTCGGCCACGCGGTCCTCTGCGCGGAGCAGCACGTGGCGGGCCAGCCCTTCGCCGTCCTGCTCGGCGACGACCTCATCGACCCGCGCGACCCGCTGCTCTCCCGCATGATCGAGGTGCAGCAGGCCCTCGGCGGCTCCGTCGTCGCCCTGATCGAGGTCGACCCCGAGCAGATCCACCTCTACGGCTGCGCCGCGGTCGAGCCCATAGGGTGGCAGGGCTCCGGCGAGGACGGCGAGGTCGTCCGGGTCACCGACCTCGTCGAGAAGCCCGACACCGCCGACGCCCCCTCCGGCTACGCCGTGATCGGCCGCTACGTCCTCGACCCGGCCGTCTTCGAGGTGCTGCGCGAGACCGAGCCCGGCCGCGGCGGCGAGATCCAGCTCACCGACGCCCTGCGCACCCTCGCCGCCCGCAGCGCGGACACGGGCGGAGCGGTCCACGGCGTGCTCTTCAAGGGCCGCCGCTACGACACGGGCGACCGCGCCGACTACCTCCGTGCCATCGTCCGGCTGGCGTGCGAGCGTGAGGACCTGGGCCCCGACTTCCGCGCCTGGCTCCAGGAGTTCGCCTCCACCGAGCTGCAGGCGTGACGGGCCCGGTCCGGCCCACGGTGCGGGGCGGGGCGCGGGGCGCGGCAGGTCCGCGCGGGACGAGGACGAAGGCATGACGGGCGGCGGGAGCGGCGAGGCGATGACAGGGTCCACGGACGGAACGGCAGGCGCGGCGCACGACGGCCCACGGGGCGGGCGGCAGGCGCGGCGGGACCGGACCGGCGGACAGGACCAGGCCCCGCCCGCCGCCCCCGCCGCCCGCATGTGGTCGGTGGACGAGCACCTCGCCGACGTCCTCGCGTCCGTGCGGCCGCTGCCGCCCGTCGAGCTGCCGCTGCTCGACGCCCAGGGCTGCCGGCTCGCCGAGGACGTGGTGGCGGCGGGCGACCTGCCGCCGTTCGACAACAGCTCCATGGACGGCTACGCGGTCCGCAGCGCCGACACCGACGGCGCCACCGACCGCTACCCGTCCGTGCTCTCCGTCGTCGGCGACGTCGCGGCCGGGACCGGGGAGCTCCCGGTGGTCTCCTCCGGCCGGACCGTCCGGATCATGACCGGTGCGCCCCTGCCGCCCGGCGCGGAGGGCGTGGCCCCCGTGGAGTGGACCGACGGCGGCAGCGGCGGCCCGGAGGCCGCCGACCGCATGGCGGCCGGCCTCTCGGCCGAGGTCCAGGTCTTCCGCCCGGTGCCGCCGGGAGCCCATGTGCGCCGCCGCGGCAGCGACGTGGCGGCGGGCGAGACCGTCCTCACCGCGGGCACCGTGCTCGGCCCCACCGGGATCGGCCTGCTGGCCGCCGTGGGCCGCGCCACGGTCCGCGTCTGCCCGCGGCCCCGGGTCGCGGTGCTGTCCACCGGCAGCGAGCTGGTGCCGCCCGGCGAGCCCGTCGGCCCCGGGCAGATCTCCGAGTCCAACAGCTACGCCCTCACCGCCGCCGCCCGCGAGGCCGGCGCGGACGCCCGCCGTGTGGGCGCCGTCCCCGACGACCCCGCCGCGCTGCGGGCGGTCCTGGAGGAGCTGGCGGGCAGCGCCGACCTGGTCGTCACCAGCGGCGGGGTCAGCGTCGGGGCGTACGACGTGGTCAAGCAGGTCCTCGCCGAGTACGGCGAGGTCGACTTCCGGCGGCTGCGGATGCAGCCCGGCAAGCCGCAGGGGTTCGGCCGGATCGGCCCCGGCGCGGGCGTGCCGCTGCTGGCGCTGCCCGGCAACCCGGTGAGCGCCTACGTCTCCTTCGAGCTCTTCGTCCGGCCGGCCATCCGCACCCTCATGGGCGCCGGCCGGGTGCACCGGCCGGTCGTGCGGGCCGTGACCACGGCCGCGCTGCGCTCGCCCGCCGGCCGCCGGCAGTTCCTGCGCGGCAGCTACCGGCCCCCGGCCGACGGCAGCGGCCGGCCGGGCACCGTGACGCCGGTCGGCGGCGCCGGGTCGCACCTGGTGGGCGCCCTCGCGCGGGCCGACTGCCTGATCGTGCTGGACGAGGGGACCACCTCCGCCGAGGCGGGCTCCCTGCTGGACGTGGTCCTGCTGGAGGAGCCCGCTGATTCCGGCGCCGGAGGCCGGGTACGGTAGCGCCCGCACCCCGCGCGGCCCCGCGCGGGGCAGGACAGGCGCCCCACCCCGCAACCGGAGAACCCGTGACCGCGAACCCGCCCGACGGCCGCCCGGCCGACCGCCTCACCCACGTCGACGACGCGGGGGCGGCCCGCATGGTCGACGTCTCGGAGAAGGCCGCCACCGTGCGGACCGCCCGGGCGTCCGGCCGCGTGCTGGTCTCGCCGCGCGTGGTCGAGCTGCTGCGCGGCGAGGGCGTGCCCAAGGGCGACGCCCTCTCGGTGGCGCGGATCGCCGGGATCATGGGCGCCAAGCGCACCCCCGACCTCGTCCCGCTCTGCCACCCCATCGCCGTCTCCGGCGTGGAGGTGGACCTCGCGGTCGCCGACGACGCGGTGGAGATCACCGCCACCGTCCGCACCGCGGACCGCACCGGGGTCGAGATGGAGGCCCTCACCGCGGTCGCGGTGGCCGGGCTCACCGTGGTCGACATGGTCAAGGCCGTCGACCGGGAGGCCGTCATCGACGCGGTCCGCGTCGAGTCCAAGACCGGCGGCCGCAGCGGCGACTGGCACCGCGGCGGCAGCCGGTGAGCGCCGGGCCGGCGGGTACCGGGCCGGGCGCCGGGGGGCCCGCGGGCGAGGCGCGGGGGACCGCCGGACGGGCCCTCGCCGTCACCGTCTCCAACCGGGCCTCGGCGGGCGTCTACGCGGACCGGGGCGGCCCGCTGCTCGTCGAGGGACTCACCGCGATGGGCTTCGCGGCCGACGGCCCCCGGGTCGTCCCCGACGGCGAGCCCGTGGAGGCCGTGCTGCGGGAGGCCGTGGCGGCCGGGTACGACGTGGTGCTCACCACCGGCGGCACCGGCATCTCGCCCACCGACCTCACCCCCGAGATGACGGCCCGGGTGATCGACCGGCCCGTCCCCGGCATCGCCGAGGCGGTCCGGGCGTACGGGCGCGAGAAGGTCCCGACGTCGGTCCTGTCGCGTGGCCTGTCCGGACTGGCCGGACGTACGCTGATCGTCAACCTGCCGGGGTCGACCGGCGGCGTGCGCGACGGCCTGGCCGTCCTCGCGCCGCTCCTCGCGCACGCCGTGGACCAGGTGCGCGGGGGCGACCACCCCCGCCCCGACCAGGACGGGCGGCACCGGCACCACTCCCAGCCCAGGAGCACCCCCTGAACCCCGTCTGGCCCGTGACCCTCGACGAGGGGGACGTCGGCCTGCGGCCGATAAGGGTCCGGGACCAGAAGGCCTGGCGCGAGGTCAGCAGCCGCAACCGGGACTGGCTGCGGCGCTGGGAGGCCACCACGCCGCCGCCCCCGCCCGGCCGGCTCGCCGGGCCCCGGCCGACCTTCCGGCAGATGGTCCGCTACCTGAAGGCGGAGGCCACGGCGGGCCGGATGCTGCCGTTCGTGGTCACGTACCGCGGCCGGCTGGTCGGCCAGCTGACCGTCGGCGGCATCACGTGGGGTTCCATGTGCTCCGCCAACATCGGCTACTGGATCGACCAGGCGGTCGCCGGCCGGGGCATCACGCCCACCGCCGTCGCGCTCGCCGCCGACCACTGCTTCGGCGCCCTCGGACTGCACCGCATCGAGATCTGCATCCGCCCCGAGAACACGCCGAGCCGGCGCGTCGTGGAGAAACTCGGATTCCGCGAGGAGGGGCTCCGCCCCCGCTACCTCCACATCGACGGCGACTGGCGCGACCACTTGGTCTACGCGCTGACCTCGGAGGAGGTGCCGGAGGGCCTGCTGGGCCGCTGGCGGGCCTCCCGGGCGGGCCGACCGGCGAATTGAATAAGCGTTCGAAATCGATCCCGAAGGCTCGCAAAGGGAACGTCATTCCGTCATGCGAGCCCACAAAATAGTCGGAGAATCAGCTTGATCATGCGACACACCGGCAGTAAACGGCGACAGGCGCCGCTTCCCACCCCTACGGTGTGACACGTGAGCAGTAGTGGCCTCATCTACGCGGCGATCGTAGGGGCCTGGGCTGCCTACCTGGTGCCGATGTGGCTCCGCAGGCAGGACGAGCTCAACGAGGCGCGCCCGACGGAACGCTTCAGCACCGCCATCCGCCTCCTGTCGGGGCGGGCGGCGATGGAGCGTCGCATCACCCGGTCCCTGGACGGTCGGAACGACGACACCGGCGCCCCCGGCGCCGACGCTCCCGACGACGGTGCCCCCGGCGCGGACGGCCCCGGCGCCGACGCCGCGGCGGACGGCGCGCCCGCCGCGACCCGTGCGTCCGCACACGACCGGATGCCCGCCCCCCGCACCCCGGCGCCCGCGCCGCGGCCCACCCGCGCCGAGCGCGAGGCCCGCGCCGGAGCCCGCCGCCGGGCCCGGCTCCTCGCCCGCCGCCGCCGCATCGTCACGGCCCTCTTCGCGGCCTTCACCCTCGGCACGATCGCCGCCGCCGTGGGCGGCCTGTCCCTGCTCTGGGCGCCGGCGGCCCCCGCCGTGCTGCTCTCCCTCTACATCGGGCGCCTGCGCCGCCAGGAGCGCCTGCGCTACGAGGTGAAGCTCGACCGCCGCCGCGCCGCCGAGGCCGCACAGCGGCTGCGCGAGCGCCAGGGCCACCAGGGTCACCAGGGGCACCGGGGCCACCACCGGTCCGAGGCCCGCCCCGCGGCGCCCCAGGCCACCGCCCGCCACCCGCAGCCGGGCCCGGCCCGCCGCCCCGCGGCGCCGGACCGCCCCGCCGCACCCGGCCACCGGGACGGCGCGGGCCACCGGGACGACGCGGGCACCGCGGCGGACGCGGGCCACCGGGCCGGGGCCGACCGGGAGCACCCGGGGGCCGACCCCGCCGCCGAGCGGCCGGCCCTCGTCGAGGCCACCGAGGCCACCGACCACGAGGAGTGGGTCGACGGGCTGCGCGAGCGCTCCGCCGAGGCCGACCCCGACTCCTGGGAGCCCGTGCCCGTCCCGCTCCCCACCTACGTCACGGCCCCGGTCGCCCCCCGCAGCACCGGCAGCCTCGACCTCGGCGCACCCGACGCCTGGAGCGCCGGCCGGGCCGCCGCGCCCCCGGCCGCCGAGGAGCCGCGCGGGCGCACGCCGCTCTTCGACCAGTACGCCGCACCCCAACACCCCGCCCCGGACATCGCCGCCGAGCAGCCCCGGCCCCGCGCCGCCAACGAGTGACGCCCGGCGGATAACCGCCGGTCCCGGCGCCGGGGCGTGCGCGAGCACCCTCCCAAGGATGCTAGAGTTCTTTCTCGTTGGGGCTGTGGCGCAGTCCGGTAGCGCACCTCGTTCGCATCGAGGGGGTCAGGGGTTCGAATCCCCTCAGCTCCACCCAACAGAGGCCCTGCCCGGGAAACCGGGCAGGGCCTCCGGCGTTGTGCGGGGCGGCGGGGCGCCGCAGCCAGGGCGGACCTCCCCGGCCTCCCCCACGCCCTGCGGACCGCCCCTGACCCGCTCCCGGACAGGCGTCGGCCACGTTCTCCTCGGCCGGCCGGACGCCCCGAGCGAGGTGAAGGTGAGGGCGAGGCAGTCGCGGGCGGCGCCGGGGGAGGCCGTGGGGGCCCGCGCGCACACGGTCTCCCCGGCCGTGTGCGCGAACACGATGCCGACCGTGCCCTTCCCGGCTGCGAAGGCCTCGGTCGTGACCGGCTGCCCTGTCAGCTTGAGCGGGAAGGAGCCGGCCGCCTGGCCGGACGTCAGGCAGCCGTGGTCGTCGGGGCCCGCCGAGGCGTCGGCGTGCGGGGCGGACGCGCCCCGCCGGAGCGGCCGGTGGGCAGGAGGAGCGTGCCGAGCGGGGCGGCGGTCGCGCGGGAGGCGGCGTGCACGGGTGGTCCCTTCCGGGGACGGTGTGCGGATGGGGTCCTCCGCGTTCGCCAGGGCAGGCAGAGAACGGCCGCAGCACCCTCCCGTGACCGGGCGTCACACGGTCGGCCTCCGGGTGCCCGGGTGCCCGGGTGCCCGGGTGTCCGGGCGGCCTGCGGGCTGCCCCGAGGCGCGCCGCCGCGGTCGCGCCGGCCGCCGCGCCCGGAGGGGTGCGCCTCGGAGACGTGTCTCCGCAATCGCAGTCGCAGCCGGGGCCCGCGGTCGAGGGGCGGCCGGTTCCCCGGCGGGCGGCCGCCCGGTTGACGGGTGCGGCCGGACGTGGCCACGGTGGAGGGGGGACGTCGCAGGGAGCAGGTCCATGAGCTGGTTCAACGTCCTGTACTACGTGGTGATGATCCTGGCCTTCCTGGGGTGCCTGGGGATGGCGCTCAGGTCGCGGAGGGAGCCCCTGAAGGCGACCGTCTGGGCGGCCTCCTCGCCGGTCGTCGCCTTCGCCGCCCCGATCGGCATCGTCTTCGCGCTCATCGCCGGCGCGGTGTGGCTGCTCTTCGTGGCCGCTCCGCACCTGGTCTCCGGCCACCGGGCGGCCGGCCGGGCCGAGGTGCTCCCGGTCGGACCGCGTCCGGCCGGGGTGTGACCGGCCGGGGGGCGACCGGACGGCAAGGGTCCGCGGCCTGGCGGGCCGCCTGCCCGGCGGGGTGCGGGCGGGGGGATCGCGAGGCGCCCGGAGGGCGGGCGCCGGTGCGGTGGTGCGCCCGCGCGCCCGGGGGAGGACGGCCGTCCGGCGCGTGACGCCGCAGGTCGGAAGGCCCCTGCCGCCGGGCCGCCGTGGTTCCGCGGCGTGCGTTCGGCGGCTGCGGGACGCGTCCGGTAGCGGATTGTTCGTCACATCCGCATGCTTTACTTACGGTGAGTGATGACATCCTGTGTCGGGAGGGGGTGGCCCGTGCCGTTCGCCGCTGCGCGCACGACCGTGCGGACGGCCGTCGTCCTCCTGCTGGCGGCCCTGCTCGCCCTCGCCGGTACGGGCCCGGCCGCTGCGCAGGACGCCGGGCCGACCGCCCCGGCCGTGCAGCCGTCGCTCGTGCAGCAGCCGCCGGGGGAGGAGGAACCGCTCCCGCAGGGCGCCGGGCGGTCCGAGTCCCCTCCGACCCGCCGCGGCCCGGCCCCCGGCGGTCCCGTGTCCGGCCGCTCCACGGGATGCCGGACGCCCCTGCCGGACCCTCCGGCCGGACCCGGTACCGGCGGACGCCGCGCCGCCGGGCGCCCGGCGGCAGCCGCACCACCGGCCGCACCCGATCCCGTCCGTCTGCGTGTTCTCCTCTGCTGACGCCTGACGCCTGACGCCTGACGCCTGACGCCCGCGGCCCCTGCCGCCGCCCGGCGGTCCCGCCCGGCCCCGGGGCGGCCTCCAGCGCCCCCGGAGCGGCGCGGCCGCCTGCCCGCAGTCCTGTTCCACCCGTCCCGGACATCCGTCCGCGAGCACTCCCAGTGAGGACCTGATGACTCGTCGTCCCGCCCTCCGTCCTGCCCTCCTCCGGTCCGCGCTCCTCCGGCCCGCCGTCCTCCGCCGCGACCTCGCCGCCTCCCTGGTGGTCTTCCTGGTCGCCCTCCCCCTCTGCGTCGGCATCGCCGTCGCCAGCGGCGCCCCCGCCGAACTGGGCCTGGTCACCGGCATCGTGGGCGGCCTGGTCGCCGGCGTGCTGCCCGGCAGCAGCCTCCAGGTGTCCGGACCGGCGGCGGGCCTGACGGTCCTGGTGCACCAGGCCGTCACCGACCACGGCCTGCCCGCGCTGGGCGTGGTCGTCCTCGCCGCCGGACTGCTGCAGACGGCCATGGGGGCGCTGCGGCTCGGCCGCTGGTTCCGCGCCGTCTCCGTCTCCGTCGTCCACGGCATGCTGGCCGGCATCGGGCTGGTCCTGGTCGCGGGCCAGCTGTACCCGATGCTCGGTGCCAAGGGGCACGGCAACGGCCCGGCCGACCTGGCCGGCCTGCCCGCCCTGGCGGCCGCCACCGCCGGCTCGCCGCAGGCCCTCACCACGGCCGCGGTCGGCGGCGGCACCCTGCTGCTGCTCCTGCTGTGGCCGCGTCTGCCGTACCGGGTGCGCACCGCCGTGCCGGGCCCGCTGGCGGCGGTCGCCGCAGCCACCGCCGTGACCGTCCTCGCCGGGGTGGACACGCCCAGGGTCGAGGTCCGCGGCCTGCTGGAGGCCGTGCGGCCGCCCGGCCTGTCCGACCTGGCGGGACTGGCCGGGGCGGGGCTGCTCGGCACCGCCGTCGCCTTCGCCCTGGTCGCCTCCGCCGAGTCGCTGTTCTGCGCGGCTGCGGTGGACCGCCTGCACGACGGCCCGCGCACGCACTACGACCGGGAACTGGTGGCGCAGGGCGTCGGCAACACCGTGTGCGGGCTGCTCGGGGCGCTGCCCATGACGGCGGTGATCGTGCGCAGCGCCGCCAACGTCCAGGCGGGCGCGCGGACCAGGGCGTCCCGGGTGCTGCACGGCTGCTGGCTGCTGCTGTTCGCCGCGCTGCTCCCGGGGGCCCTCGGCGTGATCCCGCTGGCGGCGCTGGCCGCCGTCCTCGTGCACGCGGGGGCCAAGCTGGTACCGGTCTCCACCCTCCCGCCGCTGTGGCGGGCGCATCGCGGGGAGGCCGTCGTCCTGCTGGCGACGGCGGTGGCGGTCGTGGCGGCCAACCTGCTGGAGGGGGTGCTGCTGGGGCTGCTGCTGGCGGTCCTCAAGAGCGCCTGGGAGATCTCCCACCTCCAGGTGGAGGTCGTCGACCCGGCGCCCGCGGCCGACGGGTGCGGGGAGGGCGGTGCGGACGGGCCGGACGTGCTCGCGCCGGACGTGCTCGCGCCGGACGTGCTCGCGCCGGACGTGCTCGGGGCGGGCGCGCCGGTGCTCGTGCGGCTCTCCGGCAACGCCACCTTCCTGCGGCTGCCCAGGCTGCTGGCCGCCCTGGAGGCCCTGCCGCAGGACCGTCCGGCCACCCTGGACACGTCCGGCCTGCGCCACCTGGACCACGCCTGCCGCACCGCGCTGGAGGACTGGACCGCCCGGCACGGCGGCCAGGGCCTGCACGGCGGCGAGGGGGCGGAGCAGGTCCGGGTGCCCGCCTGACCTCCGGCGGGCGTCCGGCGCCGCGGGCGGCGGACGCCCGCGGCGCGGCCCCGGCGGCCCCGGCGGGTCACGGAGGACGGACGGCGGCGGTCACGCCCCCACGGCCGGGACCGGCACCCGGGCCGGCGCGAAGGGACGGATCTCGTAGCGGCCGTGCTCGACGACCGCGTAACTGGACTCGGGCACCTCGTTCCAGGCCCCCGGGACGTCGCCCAGCGGCTCGGAGACGACCAGCCTGGCCTCCTCCGAGGCCCTCCGGACCAGCGGGCTGTCGGGGTACAGCTCCTTCAGGCCCTCGATGTCCGTGCTGTGGAAGAGCGACCGCGACCGGTGCTCCGTGGAGTACCGGAACGCCCACATCCGCGTGCCGTCGCAGACCGCGACGGTCATCTGCACGGGGTGCTCGACACCGTGCCGCCACCCCACCTCCTCCACCAGCCCGGCCATCCGCGCCACCGCGCCGGGCGGGTCCTCGGCGAGGCCCAGGCCCAGCGCGAGGAAGAACATCACCTCGGAGTCGGTGGACCCCTCGATCGAGGGGAAGAGCGCGGGGGCGACGGCGAGGGCCAGCTCCCGCCTGATCGCGGAGAAGCCGTCGATCATGCCGTTGTGCATCCACAGCCAGCGCCCGTACCGGAAGGGATGGCAGTTGGTCTGCTGGGTGGCCGAGCCGGTCGAGGCGCGGATGTGGGCGAAGAACATCCGGGAGCGGATGTGGCTGGTGAGCTCCCGCAGGTTGCGGTTGCTCCAGGCCGGGCCCACGTCGCGGAAGACCGCCGGGGTGGAGCGGTGGCCGTACCAGCCGATGCCGAACCCGTCGCCGTTGGTGGTCTCCACGCCCAGCTTGGCGTGCAGGCTCTGCTCGATCAGCGAGTGGGAGGGCTTGTAGACGATGTCCTCGAGCAGGATCGGCGAACCCGAGTAGGCGAGCCATCGGCACATGCGCTCTGCTCCCCTCGTGGCGGCTGGGGCTGCGGCGGGAGGCACCCACCGCCAGTATGGGCACACTCCGGCCCAGGTTTCTCTGCGGGGCGCTCCCTCGCGGGGCGTCCCCCGCAGCGCGTTCCGCCGCGAGCCGCCCCGGGGCCCGTCTCCGGGGCCCGCCTCCGGGGCCCCGCGGCCCCGGCCGCCGAGGGGCCAGGGCCCGGTACGGCGGCCGGGGAGGAAACGCCCCCCGGCCGCCGTGCCGGGTCAGCCGGCGGAGGGCCGGCGGCGCGGGTGCCGGGTGAGGCTGTACCCGGCCACGCCCAGCAGGGCGGCGAGCACGCCGCCGCCGGCCGTCCAGATCCAGCGCGAGGAGATCCCGGAGAACCACCCGCGGGCCCTCTCGACGGGCCGGGCCGCGGAGGGCCCGGACGGAGCCGGGGGCGCCGCCGACGGGACGGCACCCGGGGCGAGGGTGGCGCCGGGGTGGACGGCCGGGACCAGCGGCGCCCGCAGGCCGCCGCCCTCGGGCTCGGCGTCGCCGTCCTCGGACGTCACCCGCGCCTCCACCCGGACCGGCAGGCCCAGGTCGGGCTCGGGCAGGTCGGTGGCCGAGAGCCGGACGTAGTACGTCCCGGGCAGCGGGTCGCCGGACCACGGTTCGGCCCAGGACCGCACCTGCCGCAGCGTGCAGTCCAGGGACACGGTCGCGGCGTCGGCCGCGGCGGCGGCCGTCTGCGTCCCGGCCGTGCACGCCTGGCGGCGGCGCAGCCCGTCGAAGACGTCGACGGTCCAGGTGGCGGCGCCGTGGCGGTTCGCCGCGGGCGGCAGGGAGACGGTCACGCCGACGGTGGCGGTCTGCCCGGCGGCCGCCCCGAACGCCCAGTACAGGTAGTCGCCGGTGGAGGCGGACAGCTGGACCGGGGCGCCCCGGCCCAGGGCGGCGGCGGTGAGGAAGGACGTCCCCGCCGTGCCGGGGACGGCGGAGCCGGACGCCCCGGGCGACGCGGTGCCGGTGTCGGCCGGTGCGGCGGACGCGGGCGCGGACGCCCCGGCCAGCAGGGCCGCCCCGGCGGCGGTCAGGCCGGCGGCGGTGCGCAGGAGGTGTGCCGTACGCATGTCAGTTCTCCCTCCAGACGGCGATCCGCCAGCGGGCGAGCCAGCCCGCGACCAGACCGGTGAGCAGGCCGGCGAGGGCCAGGACGCCGAGCAGCACCCAGCCGCGGCCGAGGTCCGGGCCGCCGGGGGCGGGGGAGGCGTCGACCACGTCGACGGTCAGCTCGACCGGCATGCCCGGGGCGCGCCGGACGGCCGCCGGCACGGCGAAGGAGTTGCTGACGACCAGGCAGACGCTCTCCGCGGCCTGCGCGGTGCCGTCCGTCCCGGTGCCCGTCCCGCCGTCCGCGGCCGTGGCGGGCGCCGACGCACCGTCGCCCTGCGCCGGGGACCAGCGCAGGCCGGTCGAGAGCACGTCGGTGCGGCCGCTGCCCGCGTCGCTGCCGCGGACCAGCTCCTGCCCGTCCGTGGACAGGGCCCGCAGCAGCACGCCGCGGTCCCGGCCGAGGGGCCGGTCGAGGGCGACGCTGACGGAGGCCCGCAGCTCCTGGCCCGGCCGGACCGGCACCCGGTAGGCCCGGTGCTCCTCGACCTGCTCGCGGTCGCTGTAGACGCCCGGCGAGAGCAGCGGCGCGGTCGCGCACTCGGCGGCGCCGGAGATCCGCTGCGGGGTCTGGTCGTAGGTGTCGCCGGCCCGTTTGACCAGCTGCTTGATGCGGCCGGTCAGCTCGTTGCCGCTCTGCACGGCCGTGTAGGTGCCGCCCGTGGCGGAGGCGATGCAGGTGAGCTGGCGGCGCACCCTGTCGTCCAGGGTCAGGCCGAGGGTGTCGACGACCAGGTGGGTGCCCTGGGCCGCGAGCTCGCGGGCGACCTCGCAGGGGTCGGGCGGGGCGCAGGTGTCCTCGCCGTCGGTGATGAGGACGATCCGCCGGGTGGTCTCGCCGGTGCCCAGGTCCTTCGCGGCCTCGCGCAGGGCGAGGCCGACCGGGGTGAAGCCGGTGGGGCGCAGGGTCGCGATGGCGGTCTTGGCCTCGGTGCGGTCGGGGTGGCCGACCGGCACGATCTGCTGGGTGTCCTTGCAGCCCAGCCGCTTGTCGTTGCCCGGGTAGGAGGCCCCGAGCACGCGTATGCCGAGCTCGGTCTCGGCCGGGAGCGAGTCCACCACCTCCCGGAAGGACTGCTGGGCGACCGAGATGCGGCTGCGGCCGCCGAGGTCGGTGGCACGCATCGAGCCGCTGACGTCGAGCACCAGCTCGACCTTGGGCGGTTCCTTCGCGGGGGTGGTCTCGTCGGCGGCGGCCGGTGGCGCGCCGAGTGTCGTCAGGGCGGCGAGCACGCCGAGCAGGACCGCCGCCGACCGTCGTCTGGTGATCACCCGCAGATCCTAGTGATCGTCAGACTGTCCGATCGTCAGGGGAGGGGCGGCCGCGGTCCCGGCCCGGGAACGGTCAGGCCTCTCCCGGGCCGGGAACGCCCAACCGGGCGCGGTCGGCGGCCTCGGTGCCGTGCTCCCACCCCGCCAGGTCGCGGCCGCGCAGACGGTGCCGGACGGTGCCGGGGAACATCCGCTCCGCCGCGTCCTCCACCGCGACCTCCCGGGCGGCGAGCACCGGGAGCAGCGGAGGGCGCGCAGCGGTGCCGGACGCCCCCGCGGCCGCCTCCGCCTCGGCCTCCCGCGCCGCCTCGCCGGCCGCGTCGGCCAGCCGGGTGCGGATGCGCCCGGCGAAGGCGACCAGGAAGGTCTGCCGGAAGTCGCGGGTGCGCCGCGAGCGGCCGCTGCGGTGGTGCCGGTCGGCGGCCCGGTTCATCCCGCCGGTGGCCTGGGCCAGCAGGGAGGCGTGCAGCAGCTCGACGGCGTCCAGGTCGGGCCCGTACCCGACGACCGTGGAGAAGCCGAGGTCGGACGACCAGACGCTGCGGCAGCGGTTCGCGGCCGCCACGGCGTCGAGCAGCACCGCCTTCGCCGCGGCGTACGGCTCCTCCACCCCGATCCGGCGGGCCTCCGGGCCGCCCGCCGGGTGCGCCGGGTCGGCGTCGAGCAGGGCCTCGTCGATGCTGTACCGGGCGGCCAGCTGCTGCGCCTTGGCGGTGAAGGCGTCGGCCTCCTCGGCGTACGGGGTCGCCTCGGCCTTGGCGAGCAGCGCCCGCACCCGGGCGAGCATCCGGGGCGCCGCAGCCGCCGGTGCGGAGCCCGGCCGCGGGAAGCGGCTGCCGGGGGGCGGGGCGACCGGCGTGATCCGGGGGAGCCGGACCAGCAGGCGCAGCAGCTCCAGCCAGGCCACGACCGCGCCGAAGCGGTCCAGGCGCCACTGTGCGGCGAAGGCCGCGAGGTGGGCGCCGCCGCCGTCCCACCGGACGGCCGCGTCCAGGTCGGACAGCTGGGCGGCCCAGCGCGGCGGCAGCTCGCCGTCGCCGTAGCGGAGGCCCTCGGCGGCGACCGCGTCCACGGCGAGGGCGGCGTGGTGCGGGGCGAGGTCGCGGCGCACGACCCGGACCAGGTCGGCGGGCTGCCAGCCGTTCTCCCAGGCCCGGCGCACCGCCCGTCCGGCGGCGGCGAGCAGGGCCGTGCCCACCGCGTCCGCCCCGTCCCGCGGCTTTGCCCCGTTCCGGCCGTCCGCCCCGGCCCGCCCCCGGGCCCGGTCCGCCGCCGGGGCGCCCGCGGCGGCGGCGAGGGCGGACGCGGCCGCGTCCACGGCGTCCTCCGCGGCGTCCGCCGGGGCTCCGACGGCGCCGCCGATCAGCTGGTCCAGTTCCTGCTCGCGGGTCACGGCCGCCACGGTAGCCGCCGCGGGTGCGCCGCCGGCCGGGCGGGGCCCGCCCGCGGCTCCGACCCGGCCCGGCCCACCCCACCCCCGTCCGCCGCCGCTGCCGCTGCCGCCCGAGTGGACCAGCACACCGGGCGGGAACGGCCCGCCTCGCCGAGGATGGCCCGTGGGGCAGGGCCGCCCGCCCCCCCGGAAGGAGCAACTCCCGTGAGCAACCTGTTCGCCATCTCCTACCCCGACCTCCCCACCGCCCAGCAGGTCCGCACCGAGCTGGGGAACCTGCAGAAGCAGAAGCTCATCGACATCGAGGACGCCGTCGTCGTCGAGCGCCGCCAGGACGGCCGCATCAAGCTGCACCAGGCGGTCAGCACCACCGGCATGGGCGCCGCCTCCGGCGCGCTGTGGGGCGGGGTGATCGGCCTCCTCTTCTTCATGCCCTTCCTCGGCGCCGCCATCGGCGGTGCGACCGGTGCGGCGGTCGGCGCCGCCACCGAGGTGGGCGTGGACGACGACTTCATGCGCAAGGTCGGGCAGAAGCTGCAGCCCGGCAGCGCCGCCCTCTTCGTGCTGGTCCGCCAGGCCACCCCGGACAAGGTGCTGCCGGAGATCGCCCGCTTCGGCGGCGAGATCATCCAGACCTCGCTCTCGGCCGAGGCCGAGGAGCACCTGCGGGAGACCCTGAAGGCCACGAAGGTGGCGCACCCCGCGTAGCGACGGGCGGGTTCCGCAGAGGGACGGACGGGCAGCGGCCCGTCCGTCCCGCTGTCCGTCCCCGGGGCGCCTCCGCCCCGGGGCGCTCCCCGTTCCCGGGCGGCAGCCGCCCCGTCCGGGCGCTCCTCTCCGGGCGCCTCCGTCCGGGCGTCCCCGTCCGGACGGCCGTCCGGACCGTCCCTCCGCCGCGCCCCCTCCGCCGAGAGGACGGACCTGCCCATGGCCCCACCGCCCGCCGTCCGCGTCCCCACCGGGCGCACCACCGAACTGCTGCTGCTCGCCGCCGCGGTCGGGGTGTCCGTCCTCGGGTACGTCGCGGTCGGCGCGGCCATCGACGGGGGCGTGCCGGCCGGCGCGGGCGGCTACGGCGCGGCGCTCGGCGTCCTGGCCCTGCTGGCGCACGCGACCGTGCGCTGGCGCGCCCCCTACGCCGACCCGCTGCTGCTGCCGATCGCGCTGCTGCTCAACGGCATCGGACTGGTGGTGATCTACCGGCTCGACCGGGCGACGCCCGGCGACCAGGCCGCCCCCACCCAGCTCCTGTGGTCGGCGACCGGCGTCGCCCTCTTCGTCACCGTGCTGCTCGCGGTGCGCGACCACCGGGTGCTGCGCCGGTACGCCTGGATCAGCGCCCTGGCGGCGCTGGTCCTGCTGGTCCTGCCGGTCTTCTTCCCGGCGGTGTACGGGGCGCACATCTGGATCACGGTGGGCTCCTTCTCCATCCAGCCCGGCGAGTTCGCCAAGGTGCTGCTGGCGGTCTTCTTCGCGGCCTACCTCGCGGCGTTCCGCGACGCGCTGGCGCTCACCGGACGGCGGATCTGGCGCTGGCAGCTGCCCCGGGGGCGGGTGCTGGGGCCGGTCCTGGTGGTGTGGGCGGTCTTCGTCGGCGTGCTGGTGCTGGAGACCGACCTGGGGACCTCGCTGCTCTTCTTCGGCCTCTTCGTGATCCTGCTGTACGTCGCCACCGCCCGCAGCGGCTGGATCGCGATCGGGCTGCTGCTGTCGGCGGCGGCCGCGGTGGCGGTGGGGCTGCTGGAGCCGCACGTGCACGGCCGCGTCGAGGACTGGCTGCACCCGACGGCGTCCATCGACGCGGGGCGGGGTGCGGGACAGCTGGCGCAGTCGCTCTTCGCGTTCGCCGCGGGCGGCCTGCTGGGGACGGGCCTGGGCCGCGGCCACTCGATCCTGATCGGCTTCGCCGCCAAGTCCGACTTCGTCCTGGCCACCGTCGGCGAGGAACTGGGCCTGGCCGGCCTCACCGCGCTGCTGCTGCTCTACGCGGTGCTGGTGGGCCGGGGCTTCAAGACCGGCATCGCGCTGCGCGACCCGTTCGGCAGGCTGCTCGCCATCGGGCTCGCCGGGATCGTCGCCCTCCAGGTCTTCGTGGTGGCCGGCGGCGTGCTCGACCTCATCCCGCTCACCGGGATGACCATGCCGTTCCTGGCCCAGGGCGGCTCGTCGGTGGTCACCAACTGGGTGATGGTGGCGCTCCTGGTGCGGATGAGCGACGCCGCGCGGCGCCCGGCGGTGCCCCGGTGAGCCGGCCGGGCATCTCCGTCACGGGCCGGCGGGCCGGCACCTTCTGCCTGCTGCTGATCGTGGCGCTGCTCGTGCAGGCCACCCGGGTGCAGGTGCTCCGGGCGCAGCGGTACGACGACAACCCGGCCAACCGGCGCGCGGCGATCGCCCGCTACGCGCAGCCGCGGGGGGACATCCTGGTCGACGGCCGCCCCGTCACCGGCTCGCGGGCGGACGGCCGCATGTTCCGGTACGAGCGCACCTACCGCGACGGCCCCGTCTACGCGGCGGCGACCGGCTACTCCTCCCAGATCTACGGCAACACCCTGCTGGAGGGCGTGGAGGACGACGTCCTCGCCGGGACCGACCCCCGTCTGGCGGTCTTCGCGCCCTGGGACGCGGTCACCCGCACCCCGCAGCGCGGCGGTGACGTGGTGACCACCCTCGACGGGGCGGTGCAGCAGGCCGCGTACCGGGCGATGGACCGCAAGCGCGGCGCGGTCGTCGCCGTCGAGCCGGCGACGGGCCGCATCCTCGCCCTCGTCAGCACGCCGTCGTACGACCCGGGGAGCCTCGCGGGGTCGTCGGCAGCCGTCCGCCGGGCGTGGGCCGCGCTCCAGGCCGACCCGCTGCAGCCGATGCTGGACCGGGCGCTGCGGCAGACGTACCCGCCGGGCTCCACCTTCAAGGTGGTCACGGCCGCGGCGGCGCTGACGGCCGGCGCCGACCCCGACGTGCCCACCGACAGCCCGGAGCCGCTGCGGCTGCCGGACACCGACCGGGAGCTCACCAACGAGGCCCCCGGCTGCCTCGACGCCACCCTGCGGCTGGCCCTGGCCCGGTCCTGCAACACCGTCTACGCCAAGCTCGGCGTCGACCTCGGCCTGGACCGCATGGTGGCCGCGGCGGAGGCGTTCGGCTTCAACGACCCCCGGCTGCGGGTGCCGGTCGCGGTCTCCCGGAGCGTCTTCGACACCCGCATGGACCCGGCCCGCCTGGCCCTCTCCTCCATCGGCCAGTACGACACCCGGGCCACCCCGCTGCAGATGGCCATGGTCGCCGCCGGGATCGCGAACGGCGGCCGGATCATGGCGCCCCGCCTGGTCGACCGGCTCACCCGGGCCGACGGGACCGCCGTCGCCATCGAGTCGGAGCGGACGTACCGGCAGGCCGTCGACCCGCGGGTCGCCGCCGAGCTGCGCTCGATGATGGAGGACGTGGTCACCGAGGGCACCGGCACCAGGGCGCAGATCCCGGGGGCCGTGGTCGGCGGCAAGACCGGCACCGCGCAGAACGGCGTGGCCAACCGGGGCACCCCCTACGCCTGGTTCATCGGGTACGCGGGCCGGGAGGGGGCGGCGCCGCGGGTCGCCGTCGCGGTGGTGGTCGAGGACAGCGACGCCCGGCGCGCCGACATCAGCGGCGGCGGGCTCGCCGCGCCCATCGCCCGGGACGTGATGCAGGCGGTCCTGCGGGTCCGCTGACGCGGGGTCACCCGCCGTCGGCCGCAGCCGTTCCCGTGCGGCGCCCGGGCCCGTCCGCCGTCCCGGTGCGGCAATTCCGGGAATTCCGCCGCGGCGTCACCCGGGCCTCCTGCAAAGGGAATTCCCGGATTCCCCCGCGCCGTTCCGGACGCCGCCTCCCCCGGAATTCCGGGAGGCCGCGGGAAAGGGGGCCGCGCCCTCCCGCGGGCCCGCTGCGGCGGCCGGGGCGTCCGCCCGGGCACGGACCCCGGCGCACCGTCCCCCGGTCCCCGTCCCGCCCGGTCCCCGTCCCGCCCGGGACCGGCGCCCGGACCCCGGCGCCCGCGCCCGGGCCGGCTCACCCCCGGAAGAGGTTCCTCCCCACGTCCGGCGGGACGACGTCCCGCACCGGCCCGCCGGAGGCGGGGTCCCGCATGCCGGGGATGGGCTCGGTCCTCGTCCGGCGGAGCAGGACGACGCCGTCCCCGCTCCACACCGTCTCGTACCCGTGGGCCAGCAGCAGGCGGATCCGCTCCTGCTGCTGCCCGACGTCGGCGAACGGGAAGGCCCGCACCCCGCTGCGGATCACCACGTACTCCCGGCCGTGCGGCACGGCGTCGACGAGGACGACGTCGGTGCGCGGGGTCAGGTGGGGGGCGACGTTGTTGTCCGCCTCCACCGAGGCGCCGTCGGGGATGAGCGCCGCCGCCCGGACGAGGGCGCTGCGGTCCGGCCGCGGCTTCCAGATCCGCGGGTTGGCCAGCCCGTACAGGCCCATGCAGCAGGTGGCGGCGAGGTTGCAGGCGACCGCACCGGCCGCGAGCGCGCGGCCCGCGCGCCGCAGCCGCGGCCGTCCGGCGCCGGCCAGCCGCCCGAGCACCTCCACCGAGGCGACCAGCAGGATCGGCCAGACGAAGGCGTCGTAGTGGTGGGTCGCCGGCCAGTGGTTGGGGTTGTCGGAGAGGACCCGCTCGGCCAGCAGCGGCACGGCCAGCAGGGCGGTCGCGGAGCCCAGCGGCAGGAGCAGCAGCGTGCCGAGCAGCCACAGCAGCAGGGCCGGCTTGATCAGCGGCGTGGTGGCGGTGTGCAGGAGGACGCCGGGGTCGGCGAGGATCCGGGCGAGCGCCGAACCGCCGTCGGGCCCCAGGCTCCCGTAGCTCCAGTAGTAGTCGGGACGGCCGCCGAAGGCCGGGACCGCCCAGCGGATGGCGGCGGCCGAGCAGAGCGGGCCCGCGGCGAGGAGGACCGCCCCGGTGGCGGTGCCGCGCCGGTCCGCGCGCCGGTGCGCCCGCGCCGCCAGCACCAGGCCGTACACGCCGACGACCAGTCCCAGGTCCTCCTTGGTGCACGCCAGCAGCGCGGCGCAGAGCAGGACGGACCGGTACCGCCGGGCCAGGCCGCGCTCCAGGAGCAGGAGGGTGAGCGGGACGGCGAAGGCCACCTCGTGGAAGCCGACGCTCGCGGCCGTGCACAGCGGCCAGCCCAGCGCGTAGACCAGCCCGGTCGTGTCGGCGGCCGCGGACACCGCCCCCGGCCGCGCCGCCAGGCAGTGCGCCGCGATGCGCCGCACCACCGGGACGCCGGCGGCGAAGAGCGCGGACTGGGCGAGGACCAGCATGCGCGGGTCGTCCCAGACCCAGTACAGCGGGGCGAGCAGCGCCAGGACGGGGGAGAAGTGGTCGCCGAGGAGGGAGAAGCCGGCCGGGAACCCGTGGTGGACGTTCTTGATCGCCGAGTGCGGCAGCTGCAGGTGCGCGTAGCTGCGGACGCCTTGGTCGAAGATGCCGAGGTCGAAGCCGCCGACCCGGCCGGTCAGCCAGGACTGCAGGCCGATCGCCGCGGTCAGGGCGAAGCAGAGCGCCGCCGTGGCGGCGGCCCGCCGGGCCGACGGCGCCGGTGCGGGCCCGGGCCCGGGCGCGGGCCGCGCCGTTGTCCGGGGCTCGGGGCCCGCCTGCCGCGGCAGGCGTACCGCGGTGCGGCCGGGCACGGTGCTCTCAGCAGGCAGGGACATGCCGTCCCCCGCCCGAGCCCGCGCCGTTCCCGCCCCGCACGTTCCGCTCGCCCATGCTCCGGTGCCTTCTCCCCGCAGGTGGCTGCCCCATCGGCCTCAGTAACCTAGCAGCCGCCTTTTCCGGCTTTCCCCGTCTCCCGGGGTCTCCCGGGCGCCCGGCGGGGGAGCCCTGCGCGGGCCGCCGTGTTTTCATGCAATGATTCGTATAATAAAAACATCTGCACTGTTCATGGACGACAGTGCCGATTTCTCCGGGTACCGCCCCCGCGACCCGGCCGGCCCCGCCCCCCGTGCGAAGGAAACACGTCGTGCCCAGGACCACCCCCCTCGGCGAGCGCATGCTGCGCAGGAAGCCCGTCTCCGCACTCGTCGCCGAGGGCGGCGTCACCACCGGGGGCAGCCTGCGCCGCTCCATCGGGCTGTGGCAGCTCACCTCCATCGGCATCGGCGCCACCGTCGGCACCGGCATCTTCTTCGTGCTCGGCTCGGCGGTGCCCGAGGCCGGGCCCGCCGTCGTGCTCTCCTTCGTCATCGCGGCGGTCACCGCGGGCCTCACCGCGCTCTGCTACGCCGAGCTGGCCTCCGCGATCCCCGTCTCCGGCTCGTCCTACTCCTACGCCTACGCGACCCTCGGCGAGGCCGCCGCGTTCGGCGTCGGCGCCTGCCTGCTGCTGGAGTACGGCGTCTCCGCCTCGGCGATCACGGTCACGTGGGGGCAGTACCTCAACGAGTTCCTCCACGACGTCCTCGGCGTCACCCTGCCCGACGCGGTCGCCCAGCCGCCCGGCCACGGCGGCTACGTCAACCTGCCCGCCGTGGTCCTGGTCGCCCTGTGCTGCGTGCTGCTGGTCCGCGGCGCCCGGGAGTCCGCCCGCGTCAACGCCGCCATGGTCGCCGTCAAGCTGGCCATCCTGGTGCTCTTCGTCTGCATCGGCCTGACCGGCTTCCACTCCGGCAACCTCAGCGACTTCGCGCCGCTGGGCATCGGCGGCATCGGCGCCGCCGCCTCGTCGATCTTCTTCTCCTTCATCGGCCTGGACGCGGTCTCCACCGCCGGCGAGGAGGTCAAGGACCCCCGGCGCACCATGCCGCTGGCGATCCTCATCTCGCTGGGCGTCGTCACCCTGCTGTACGTCGGCGTCGCCCTCACCGCCGTCGCCGCGCAGCCCTGGCAGCGGTTCGAGGGCCAGGAGGCGGGCCTCGCCCAGATCCTGCGCGACGTCACCGGCAGCACCTGGCCCTCCACCATGTTCGCCCTCGGCGCCATCGTGTCGATCTTCAGCATCACCCTGGTCGTCCTCTACGGCCAGACCCGGATCCTGTACTCCATGGGCCGCGACGGCATGCTCCCCGCCCGCTTCGCCCGGGTCTCCCCCCGCACCGGCACCCCCGTGTGGAACACCGTCGTCGTCGGCGCCGGCGTCGCCCTGCTCGGCGCCTTCGTCCCGCTGGACGTCCTCGCCGACCTCACCAGCATGGGCACCCTGGTCGCCTTCGCCGTCGTCTCCGTCGGCGTGATGGTGCTCCGCCGTACCGCCCCCGACCTCGACCGCGGCTTCAAGGTCCCCGGCTACCCCGTCGTGCCGCTGCTCAGCGTCGCCTTCTGCGCGTACCTGATCTACGGGCTGCACGGCCTCACCTTCACCCTCTTCGGGGTCTGGCTGGCCGGTGCCGCCCTGCTCTACTTCGGCTACGGCATCCGGCACTCCCGCCTCGCCCGCCGCGAGGCGGCCCCCGCCGCGCCCGCCCCGGCGCCCCGCCGCTGAACCCCCTCCCGCACCCGGACCCCGCGCGCCCGGGGCGCCCCCCGCGGCCGCCCCGGGCCCTACGCTGACCCCACCATGGACACCACCAGCGCAGCCCCCCGCCCGCCGCACGCCCGCGCCCTGCGGCGGGCGGCCCGCGTGCTCGACCTGGTCCGGCAGGCCGCCTGGTCCGCCCCGGACCGGCCGATGCGGCTGGCCGGGCCCGCCTTCCCGTTCTGGCGCAAGGCCCTCTCGGTGCCCGCCGCCGCCGGCGTCCTCCTCCTCGCCGTCGCCGCCGCCGCCCAGCTCTCCACCCTGGTGCCGCCCGGCCTCGCCTGGGCCCTGTGCAGCCTGCAGGTCCTGCCGCTGCTCGTCGCCCCCGTACGGCCGCTCACCGCCTGGCGGATCGCCACCGCCGGGATGCTGCTCACCGTCCTCGCCGAGTCGCCCCGCATCCCCGAGCCGTTCTGGCCGTGGCCCGCGGCCGGCTGCGCCGCCTACCTGATGCTGGTCTTCGGCTGCGCCATCACCTACGGCCGCCGCATCTCCCTCGGCGCGATCGCCGTGGTCCTCCTCGTCGTCCTGCTGCCCGCCGTGCCGCTCACCGGCCTCTCCTGGCTGGTGCTGGCCGTCGCCGTCTTCATCACCACGCTCGTCCTGCTCCTCGGCGAGGCCATCCACTCCCGCCGCGAGGCCGAGCGCAGCCTCGTCCAGGCCGAGGAGCAGCGCCGCCGCGACCTCGCCCGCCAGGCCGTGCTGGAGGAGCGCTCCCGCATCGCCCGCGAACTGCACGACGTCGTCGCCCACCACATGTCGATGGTCGCCATCCAGGCCGAGGCCGCCCCCTACAAGACGCCGGGCCTGCCGCCGCAGGCGCTGCGCAGCTTCACCGCCATCCGGGAGGCGTCCACCACCGCCCTCACCGAGATGCGCCGGGTCATCGGGCTGCTGCGCGAGGAGGACGAGGACCTGGAGCTGGCCCCGCAGCCCGGCATCGGGCAGATCCCCGACATGGTGCAGACCGCCCGCACCGCCGGCATGCAGGTCGACCTCTCCCTCACCCTCGCCTCCGGCACCCCGCCCGCCGGGGTCGACGTCTCTGCCTACCGCATCGTGCAGGAGGCGCTGTCCAACGCGGGCCGCCACGCCCCCGGCGCCCGGGTCGAGGTCGAGGTCGTCCAGCGCGGCGACGCGGTGGTGGTGCGGGTCAGCGACGACGGGCGCGGCCACGGCCGCCCGCCCGTCCCCGACGCCGCCTGGGGCGGCCACGGCCTGGTCGGCATGCGGGAGCGGGTCGCCATGCTCGGCGGCACCCTGCGCGCCGGGCCGCGCGGCGGCGCCGACGGCGGTTTCGAGGTGCGGGCCGAGCTGCCCGTCGACCTGGCCGCCGTGCGCCGCCACGGCCCGCTGCCCCGGCGCCCGCCGCGGCCCGAGCCCCGCGAGCAGACGGGCCTCCCCGGGGAGGGAGACTGAGAGCCGCAGGAAGCGGACCGCAGCAGGAGGACCCCGTGGGGCAGACGATCAGAGTGGTGCTCGCCGACGACCAGGAGATGGTGCGCGACGGCCTCGGGGCACTCCTCTCCTCCGCCCCCGACATCGAGCTCGTCGGCGAGGCCGGCGACGGCCTCCAGGCCGTCGAGGCCGCCGCCCGCCTGCGGCCGGACGTCGTCGTGATGGACATCCGCATGCCCGGCATGGACGGCCTCACCGCCACCGGCCGCATCATCGGCGACCAGACCGACCCCGGCGCCCCGCGCATCCTCATCCTCACCACCTTCGACCTCGACGAGTACGTCTACGAGGCGCTCGCCCTCGGCGCCAGCGGGTTCCTCCTCAAGGACGCCCCCGCCCGCGACCTCATCGACGCGGTGCGGGTGGTCGCCCGCGGCGAGGCCCTGCTCGCCCCCTCCGTCACCCGCCGCCTGATCGCCGACTTCGCCCGCCGCCGCCGGTACGGGGCGCTGCGCCCCGAGGCCGCCGCCGCGCTCACCCAGCGCGAGCTGGACGTGCTCCGCGAGGTCTCCCGCGGCCTGTCCAACGCCGAGATAGCCGAACGGCTGGTGCTCTCCGAGCAGACCGTGAAGACCCACGTGGGCCGCATCCTCGCCAAGCTCGGCCTGCGCGACCGCACCCAGGCGGTGGTCTTCGCGTACGAGAACGGCCTCACCCCGCCCCCGGGCGGCGAGGGCTGAGCCGACCGCCGCGGCCGGGCGGGGCGCGCCGGGACCCGCCGAGGTCCGCCGGGCCGGGACGCGCCGGGACGCGGGCCGGGCGCAGGCCGCCGGGAGGGGCGGCGCCGTCACGCGGCGCGACGGCGGGCGGACGCACCGGCACGGAACCGGACGCACCGGGTCCGGTGGGGCGCCCCGGGTCAACCCGTAGGGGTACACCCGATACCCCCTCCAGCGGGACGACGCCGCGGCCGCCCCCTGCATAGCGTGACCGGCTATGGTGACCACCCGACTGCCAGGCCGCCTGCACGCCGCCGCCCTCCGCAGGCCCGGGACCGGCCGCACCCCGCACCCCGCGCCCCTCGAAGCGCTCGCGGCCCTCACGGCCGCCCGCACCGCACCGCCGCGCCGGATGCCCGGCCCCTGGCTCCCGGGGCCCGCGCCGGTGGTCCCCTCCCCCCGCGCCGCCGGCGGCGGCCTGCCCGGCCCGGCCCGGCCCGCCCCGCGGACCGTGCCCGCCCCGGCCGCCGCACGGGCGCTGCCCGCCGCCCTGCGGGCCCTGGCCGCCGTGCGGGCCCTGCCCCTCCCGCGGACCCCGGCCGTGCGGGCCGCGTCCCCCGCGGTCCGCTCCGCGCTCGCCGCCTGCACCCGGGCGGCCGGCAGCCGCCGCGCCCGCGTCCTCGCCTGCCTGGCCGCCGCGGCCTGGGCCGCCGCCTTCCCCCTGACCTCCCGCCTGGCCAACCAGCGCACCTGGGGCCTGCTCGCGGCGGCCGCCTACCTGGCCGCCGCGCTCGCCGTCGGCCTGCTGCCCCGCGCCCGCGGAGCCCGCACCGCCGCCCGGACCGCGTTCGCCGGCGCCGTCGTCCTGCCCCTCGCCGTGCTGGCGCTCCAGGGGCACCGGCAGTCCGAGGTCGGGGTCGTCGAGCGGTCGGCCCAGCTGCTCCTCCACACCGGCAGCCCCTATCTGGCGGACCCCGCCGTGGTCACCGACTACAACCCCTACCTGCCCGCGATGGCCCTCTTCGGCCTGCCCCGGGCCCTGCTCGGCGGAGGGGACGCCACCACCGACGTCACGGCGGGCGACGGCGGCCTGACCGGCCTGCTCGGCGACGCCCGGCTCTGGTTCGCCGCCGCCTTCCTCCTCTGCGCCGCCGCCGCCTGGCGGCTGCTGCGGCCGCACGGCACCCCGGCCGTCCCGGCCGGCGCCCCGCGCCCCGCCTCGCCCCTGCTCGTCCTCACCGCCTCCCCGCTGGTCGCCCTCCCGCTCGCGGTCGGCGGCGTCGACCTGCCCCTGACCGGGTTCTGCGTCCTCGCCCTCGCCCTGGCGGCCCGCGGCCGCGCCGCCGCCGCAGGCCTGGCCCTCGCCCTGGCCTGCGCCCTGAAGTGGACCGCGTGGCCGGCCCTGCCGGTCGCGGCCGTCCTGCTGCTGGCCGCCCACGGCCGCCGGGCCGCGCTGCGCTGCGCCGCGATCGCGGTGGCGGGGGCGGCGGCGACCGTGCTGCCGACGGCGCTGACCCACCCCGGCGCGATGCTGGAGCAGGTGGTCCGCTTCCCGCTGGGCCTCACCGCCGTCCGCACCCCCGCCGCCAGCCCGCTGCCGGGCCGGCTGATCGCCGCGTACGCCCCCGGCGGCAGCGCGACCTGCCTGGTGCTGCTCTGCCTGGGCGGCGGCGCGGTCGCGGCCCGGCTGCTGCTGCGGCCCCCGCTCACCGCCGTGCAGGCGGCCGACCAGCTCGCCGTCGGCCTGGCCACCGCCTTCCTGCTGGCCCCCGCCGGCCGCTTCGGCTACCTGGCGCTGCCCGCGCTCATCGCCCTGTGGCCGCGCCTGGCGGCCCGCGCCGCACGGCGGGCCGCCGTGGACCTGGCCGTCCCCGAGCGGCCAGTCCCCGACCGGGCCGTCCCCGGGCGGGCCGCCGCGGAGGACGCGGCGGCGGTGGTCCCGGTGCCGCGCCCGCCGCTGGACCTGCGCGCCCCCGCCGCCCCGTAGCCCCGCAGCCCCGACCGGTCCGCCCGGCGCGCGGCTCCCGCCGTCGCGCCCGGCATCCGGCGCAACCGTGACCCGCAGGGGTGACGTCGCGGGGCCCGCGGGGCACGTCCTGTCCGACCCGGTGCGACGGTGTCCCGGGAGGCCCCCGCGGGCGGACACGGAAGGCGGCAGCGGCGGTGGACGGACGAGCGGAGAACGGACGGGCGGCGGACGGGCCGGCGGGGAACGGACCGACGGCGGACGGGCCGACGGCGGACGGACCGGCGGCGGACGGGCCGGCGGGGAACGGACGGCACGACGACGGCGGCGACGCCCCCCGCGCGGCGGACCGCCGCCGCTTCCTCGGCCTGGCGGCCGGAGCGGGCCTCGCCGCCGCGGGCTGCTCGGCCGGCGGCGGCGACGCGCACCCCGCCCGCACCCCGGCGGGCCGCCCGGCACCGGCCGCCCCCGCCGAGAGCGCCCGCCCCGGCGACCGCGACTGGCGGATCACCCGCCGCGGCGCGCCGTCGGCGATCGAGGGCTACACCGACCGGGTGAGCGTCCTGCCGGGCGAGGAGTTCGGCCTGCACGTCTCCACCACCGCCCCCGGCTTCACCGTCCGCGCCTACCGGATGGGCTGGTACGGCGGCGCCCGCGCCCGCCTGGTCTGGGAGTCCGGCCGCGTCCGGGGCCGCCGGCAGCGCGCCCCCCGCCTGGACGCGGCGACCCGCACCGTCCACGCCGACTGGGAGCGCAGCCTCACCGTCGCCGCCCGCGGCTGGCCCGAGGGCTGCTACCTGCTGCGGCTGGACGCCGACGGGCGCACCGCCCAGCGGTACGTCCCGCTCACCGTCCGCTCGGCCCGCACCGCCGGGCGGACCGTGCTGGTCAACGCCCCGGCGACCTGGCAGGCGTACAACGAGTGGGGCGGGCGCAGCCTCTACAACGGCCCGGACGGCGCCTTCCGCACCCGCTCCCTCGCCGTCTCCTTCGACCGGCCGTACGCCAAGGACGGCGCCGGGAAGTTCCTGGTCTACGAACTGCCCCTGGTCTGCCTCGCCGAGCGCCTGGGCCTCCCGCTGGCGTACACCACCGGGATCGACGTCGCGACCCGGCCGGACGGGCTGGCGGGCGCCGCGTCCGTCGTCCTGCTCGGCCACGACGAGTACTGGACCCCCGAGCAGCGGGCCCGCACCGCCCGCGCGCGCGACGCCGGGGCGAACCTCGCGGTGCTGGGCGCCAACACCTGCTTCCGCCGCATCCGCCTGGAGCCCACCGCCGCGGGCCCGCACCGCCTGGCCGTCTGCTACAAGGCCGACTACCGGCAGGACCCGGCCTACGCCCGCGGCGACCACGCCCTGGTCACCAACGACTTCCGCCGCGACCCGGCGCCCGACCCGGAGAGCTCGCTCACCGGCGTCCTCTACGAGGGCTACCCGGTGGAGGCCCCGTACGTGGTCTCCCGCCCGGACCACTGGGTGTTCGAGGGCACCGGCGTGCGCGCCGGGGACTCCTTCCGGGCGCTGGTCGGCGTCGAGTACGACCGGGTGACGCCGCAGGCGCCGACGCCGCGCCCGCTGGAGGTGCTCGCGCACTCCCCGCTGGTCTGCAACGGCACCCGCAGCCACAGCGACTCCGCGTACGGCGCCCGGCCGGGCGGCTCCGGCCTCTTCGCGACCGGCACCATGCGGTGGGTGGAGTCGCTGGACGCCTCCGGGCCGGGCGTGCCCGGGGTGCGGCACGGCCTGGACGGGCGCACCGGCGCCTTCACCACCCGGGTCACCGCCAACGTGCTGCGGGCCTTCGCCGCCGGACCGGCCGGCCGCACCCATCCGGCCGCCGACAACCTGCACGAGGTCTACGGCGCCTGACCGCGGCGGCTGGCCTCTCGGGCCGGCCCCTCGGGCCGGCCTCCCGGCCGGTTCAGCGGGACGCCGCCAGGACGGCGCGCACCGCCGGGCCCGCCGCGGCCGAGCCGTGGCCGCCGCCCTGCACCATGGCCGCCGCGGCCACGCCGTCCCGGTAGGCCGTGAACCAGCTGTCGGTGGCCCGGCCCACCTCGGCGGTGCCGGTCTTGGCGCCGACGGTCCCGCCGAGGCCGGCCATCACCCCGGCGGCGGTGCCGCGCACGGCGGTGGCCCGCATCATGCCGCGCAGCTGCGCGGCCACGCGGGCGGGCAGCGGCCGGGCGGCCGGCTGCTGGGGGAGGTCCGGCAGCAGGACCGGCTCGCGGAAGACGCCGGAGCGGACGGTGGCCGCGACCGACGCCATGGCCAGCGGGTTCATCTGGACCCGGCCCTGGCCGATCATGTCGGCGGCCTTCTCCACCTCGTCGCCGCCGGTGGGGGGGACCTGCCCGTCCCGGTTGGGCACGCCGGTGTGCCAGGTCATGCCGAGGCCGAAGACGTCGCGGGCCTCGGCGGCGAGGTCGCCGTCGCCGAGCCGGTCGCGCAGGGCGATGAAGCCGGTGTTGCAGGAGGCGGCGAAGTCGTCCCGCAGGGTGGCCCCGGGGATGGCGCTGCCCTCGACGTTGTGGAACTCCTTGCCGTCCACGTACAGGTGCGCCCTGCAGGGGGCGGCGGCGCCGGGGGAGACGCCGTGCTCCAGCAGCGCGGCCGCGGTGACGATCTTCATCGTGGAGCCGGGGGCGGTGGCGCCCTGGAAGGCGGCGTTGAAGGGCTGGGAGTTGGCCACCGCGAGGATGCGCCCGGTGGAGGCCTCGACGGCCACGAGGGAGGCGAGCCGGCTGCCGCCGCGGCCCTGCTCGGCGACCGCGCGCTCGGCCGCGGCCTGCAGGCGGCCGTCGACGGTGAGCCGCAGCCCCCGGCCGGGCCTCGACCTCCGGAAGGTGTGCAGGACCGCCAGGGTGTCGCCGCTCTCGGCGCCCGCGATCACCACCCCCTTACCGGGGGTGCCGTCGTCGGGCCGCGCACGGAGCGCCTCCTGCAGGTCGCCCGCGAGGGCCTTCAGCGAGGGGTAGGCGTCGACCGGCCTCCCGTCGCGGTCGGTGATCCGCGGCGGGGCGGGCGGCAGGTCCCGGGCCCGCAGGGCGGTCTGGCCGGTCAGGCGGGGGTGGAGCACCGAGGGCGACCAGTGCACCTTCGCCCCGCCGTCGGTGGTCCGCACCACCCGCACCGTCCCGTCGTACGCCCAGGTGCCGAGGCCGGACAGCCGGGCCCCGGCGTGGAAGCCGACCGCGACCGAGCCCGGCAGCGGGGGGTCGTGCGGGGTGGCGGCGGGGGTTCCGGCCGTGGGGGCGAGGGTGAGGGAGTCCAGGTGCAGGTCGTCGTGGTAGCCGGCCAGGCCGTCCGCGGCGGCGGCGGGGTCGTCGGTCAGTCCGGCGGCGTCCGCGGTGTCGCCCTTCGCCCAGGCGGCGAGGAAGGACTGCGCGGCCTGCCGGGCCTGGCCGGCCGAGGGCGCCTCGCCGGACGCGGCCTGCCGGCCGTCGCCCGTGGCCGTCGCCCGGGCGGCGGGAGCGCTCCCGCGGTGGCCTCCGGTCAGCGCCCCCGCGATGTTCGCGACCCCGTACCCGGCGACCGAGAGCATCCCGGCGCACACCGCCCCGACCGTGACCTTCGCCGCTCTGCCCACGACTGCTCCCCCTGCGAACCAACGGTGACCCGGCGATCGTAGGCGTGTTCGTCCGTGGGCGCAGCAGTTCCCTTGAACGCGTTCAACGGGCCCGCCCGCGAAACCGTGCGAACCCCTGCGGACCTCCGCAGACCCCGGCGGACCCGTGCGGACCCGTGCGGACCCGGCCGCCGGGTCCGCACGGGTCAGATCCAGGCGTTGAACCACATCCGGTCGCGCCAGTCGTCCATCGGGAGGGTCTGCCCGGTGAAGATCGGATAGAAGTACAGGAAGTTCCACACGATCGCCAGGACCAGCAGTCCGGCCACCACACCGCCGGCCATCCGCCGCTCCCGGCTGGCCCGCGGCGGCCCGACCATCGCGCCGATCATCATGGTGAGCGCCAGCACCAGGAACGGCACGAAGATCACCGCGTAGAAGAGGAAGATCGTGCGGTCCTGGTACAGGAACCACGGCAGGTAGCCCGCGGCCAGCCCGCACAGCACCGCACCCGCCCGCCAGTCGCGCCGCAGCGCCCACCGGTAGAGGCAGTACACCAGCGCGACCAGCCCCGCCCACCACAGCAGCGGCGTGCCGATCCCCAGCACCTCGCGCGCGCACTCCTGGACGCGGCAGCCCGCCTCGCCGCGCTTCGGCGACTCGTAGAAGAACGAGACCGGCCGCCCCAGCACCAGCCAGCTCCACGGGTTGGACTGGTAGGTGTGCGGCGAGTGCAGGTTGACGTGGAAGCCGTACACCTCGGAGTGGTAGTGCCACAGGCTCCGCAGCGGGCCCGGCACCCAGGTCGCGCCGCCCGGGTGCTGCGACGCCCAGTCCCGGTAGTAGCCGCCCTTCCCCGGCGCCGCGCTGCTCGCGAACCAGCCCGCCCACGAGGCGAGGTACACCCCCACCGTCACCACGACCAGCGAGGCGAACGCCGGCAGCGCGTCCCGGCGCAGCACGGACAGCAGCGGGCGGCGGGCTCCGGCCGTGCGGCGCGCGCCCAGGTCCCAGAGCACCGCCATGACGCCGAACGCCGCCACCACGTACAGGCCGCTCCACTTGGTGGCGCAGGCCAGGCCCAGGCTCACCCCGGCCAGCAGCCGGTACGGGCGCCACCCCAGGTTCAGCCGGGCGGCGACCGCCGCGTCGGGGTCGGCGTCCGGGTGGTCCGCGGTGGCGCCCAGCGCGTCGGCCATCCTGGCCCGCGTCCGGTCGCGGTCCACCAGCAGCAGGCCGAACGCCGCCAGCACCCAGAACATCGCCACCAGGTCCAGCAGCGCGGTGCGGCTCATCACGAAGTGGAGGCCGTCCACCGCCAGCAGCAGCCCCGCCGTGCAGCCCAGCAGCGTGGACCGCAGCAGCCGCCGGGCGATGCGGGCGATCATCAGCACCGACAGGGTGCCCAGCACCGCCGTCGCGAACCGCCAGCCGAAGGGGTGCAGGCCGAAGGCCCACTCGCCCAGCGCGATCACCCACTTGCCGACCGGCGGGTGCACCACGTACGCGGCCTGGGAGGAGAGCGGGACGGTCTGCGGCGAGGCGATGATGTCCTTGTTGGCGTCCTCCGGCCAGTTCGCCTCGTAGCCCAGGTGCAGCAGCGACCAGGCGTCCTTGGCGTAGTACGTCTCGTCGAAGATCACCGCGTTGGGGCTGCCCAGGTCCGCGAAGCGCAGGACCCCCGCGAACAGCGCCACCGCCAGCGGCCCCAGCCAGCCCGACCAGCGGCACAGCCACAGCCACAGCCCCGGCGGGATCCGGGCCGCGAGCAGCGCCGCGCCGGAGGAGGGGAGCACGGCCGCGTCCCCGGCGGGCGCGCCGCCGGGCATCGGCGGCACCAGCCGGTGCCGCAGCGGGACGCGGTCCGGCCCGGAGTACCCGTACCGGGCCAGGGCCCGCCGCCAGGCCGTCCCCGGCCCCCCGCCGTCCCCGGGCCCGCCGTCCGTGCCGTGCCCGCCGTCCGCGCCGGGCGCGCCGGCCCCGCCGGACCGCTCGCCGGTGAGCAGCGCGCCGCCGGGCGCGCCGCCGCCGGACGCGGCCCGGCCGTCCGCCGGGAGTGCGCCCGGCGTGCCCGCGCCGCCGCCGGTGGGGTCACCGCCCGCTGGGGCTCCTGTCGCCTTGTCACCGCTCACCCGCACATCGTAGGGGTGGGCCGCCGCGGGCGGGCCGGTCCGGTGCGCACGGAGTCCCGCCCCGGCCCGGCCCGGGGCGCCGCGCCGCCCCGGGCCCGCCGCCGGGCTGCGAGGATGGGGCGGTGACAGGTCTACTCGTACTGGCAGGAACCCCCATCGGCGACGTGGACGACGCGCCGCCCCGCCTCGCCCGGGAGCTCGCCGCCGCCGACGTCGTCGCCGCGGAGGACACCCGGCGGCTGCGCCGCCTCACCCAGGCCCTCGGGGTGGCCCCGGCCGGCCGGGTGGTCTCCTACTTCGAGGGCAACGAGGCGGCCCGCACCGGCGAGCTCGTGGAGGCGCTGACCGGCGGCTCCCGGGTGCTGCTGGTCACCGACGCCGGCATGCCGTCCGTCTCCGACCCCGGCTACCGGCTCGTCGCGGCGGCCGTCGAGGCCGGGGTGCCGGTCACGGCCGTGCCCGGCCCGTCGGCGGTCCTCACCGCGCTGGCCGTCTCGGGGCTGCCGGTGGACCGGTTCTGCTTCGAGGGCTTCCTGCCGCGCAAGGCGGGGGAGCGGGCCGGACGGCTGCGCGAGGTGGCGGCCGAGCCCCGCACCCTGGTCTTCTTCGAGGCCCCGCACCGCCTCGCCGAGGCGCTGGCCGCGATGGCGGAGGCGTTCGGCGCGGACCGGCCCGCCGCGGTCTGCCGGGAGCTGACCAAGACCTACGAGGAGGTCCGCCGCGGACCCCTGGCCGACCTCGCCGCCTGGGCGGCGGACGGCGTGCGCGGCGAGATCACCGTGGTCGTGGCCGGCGCGCCCCCCGCCGCGCCCGAGCAGCTCGACCCGGCGGAGCTGGCCCGCCGGGTGGCGGTCCGGGAGGAGGCGGGGGAGCGGCGCAAGGAGGCCATCGCGGCGGTGGCGGCCCAGGCCGGGATCCCCAAGCGGGAGGTGTTCGACGCGGTCGTGGCGGCCAAGCACGCGCCGTCCGCGGAGCCGGGCCGGGGCTGAACCGGGCGGGGGCCCGACCGGGGGCCGGACCGGGCCGGGAGCGGCCCGGCACGGGACCGGCCCGGCGCAGGTCCGGGCCGGTGCGGGCGCCTGCCGGGCGTGCCCCGTCCGCCCTGCCGCGCCGCCCCGGGGCGGCGTACGGTGGACGGACAGGGCGCCCCGCGCGGGCGCCACCGGCGCGCCGCGCCGGCGCACCGCCGCCGGTCCGCGCGCGGGCGGTGGCGACCGGGCGCGCGCAAGGTAAAGCGGAGACCTGGAAGGCCAAGGAGCGACGGGGACCGCGCCGCGGTCCGTACAGGAATCCCCAACAGCGGGCCAAGACTCGGCAACCCGGGAGTCCGCAGGCCCGCCCCGGGAATTCCCTGGAGAGGAAAGACCCGTACCGGACGGACGTCCGGAGGGCACCGGGAGACCGTCATGAGCGAGACCATCGGTAACCCTGTGAGCAGGCCGGGCACGGACCCGTCGTCGGCGACCGCCACCGCCGGGAACCCGGCCCCGGCCGTCCACGAGGCCTACTCCTTCGCCTGCCTCAGCTGCGGGTACGGCTGGGAGCAGGACTACGCCATCGAGCACCACACCGACCGGGACGGCCGCACCGTCTGCCAGTACCGGGCGAACGGCGTGCGCGTCCCCTCGCCGCTGCTCAAGCCCACCTGCCCCGGCTGCGGCGGCCACACCGTCCGCATCATGCGCGCCGGGCGCGTCGCCGCCGTCGGCCGCTCCTGGACCCGCAACCCCGGCGCGCCGGGCCCCCACCCGGCCGGGACGGAGCCGGAGCGCCACGAGGCCGGACACCACGAGCCCGGGCATCACGAGCCCGAACCCCGCGCCGCCGCCCCCCGCCGCGACGAGTACGCCGGACGGAAGCGCCCCCGCCGCCGCCTCCACCTCCCCTTCCACCTCCACCTGCGCCGCCGGCACGGCGGTCCGCAGGACTGACACCGCCCGCTCCCGGGCGGCCGCCCCTCCCGTGCGGCGGTGAGGGGCGGCCGCGCAGGCGGCCCGGGCGCGCCGGGGCAGCCCCGCCCGGCGGATAGGATTCCTGCATGGCGGCCACTGGAACCAACAGCAACGGGGCGTCGGCGTACTACGTCACCACGCCGATCTACTACGTCAACGATCGCCCCCACCTGGGCCACGCCTACACGACCGTCGCAGGCGACGTGCTCACCCGCTGGCACCGCCAGCGCGGCGAGAAGGTGTGGTACCTCACCGGCACGGACGAGCACGGCCAGAAGATCATGCGCACCGCCGACGCCAACGGCGTCACCCCCCAGCAGTGGTGCGACAAGCTCGTCGAGGAGGCGTGGAAGCCCCTCTGGGAGCACCTGGAGATCGCCAACGACGACTTCATCCGCACCACGCAGGAGCGGCACACCCACCGGGTGCAGGAGTTCGTCCAGGACCTGTACGACAAGGGCGAGGTCTACCAGGGCGGCTACGAGGGCCCGTACTGCGTCGGCTGCGAGGAGTACAAGAGCCCCGGCGACCTGCTGGACGGCGAGGACGGCGCCAAGCTGTGCCCCATCCACAAGCGGCCCGTGGAGATGCTGAAGGAGGAGAACTACTTCTTCAAGCTCTCCGCCTACGGCCCGAGGCTGCTGGAGTTCTACGAGGCCAACCCCGGCTTCATCCAGCCCGAGTCGGCCCGCAACGAGGTGCTGCAGTTCGTCCGCCAGGGCCTGCAGGACCTCTCCATCTCCCGCTCCACCTTCGACTGGGGCATCCCGATCCCCTGGGACCCCAAGCACGTCATCTACGTCTGGGTCGACGCGCTCCTCAACTACGCCACCGCCGTCGGCTACGGCGCGGACCCGGCGAAGTTCGACGCGACCTTCCCCGCCGACGTGCACCTCGTCGGCAAGGACATCCTCCGCTTCCACGCGGTCATCTGGCCCGCCATGCTCATGGCCCAGGGCCTGCCGCTGCCGAGGAAGGTCGTCGCCAACGGCTGGCTGATGGTCGGCGGCGAGAAGATGAGCAAGTCCAACCTCACCGGCATCGCCCCGCAGGACCTCACCTCGCACTTCGGCGTCGACGCCTACCGCTGGTACTTCCTGCGCGCCATCCAGTTCGGCCAGGACGGCTCCTTCTCCTGGGAGGACTTCACGGCCCGCTACACCTCCGAGCTGGCCAACGACTTCGGCAACCTCGCCTCCCGCGTCGCCGCCATGGTCGGCAGGTACTTCGACGGCAAGCTGCCCGCCGCCGAGGCCCCCGGGGACGCCGAGCAGGCGGTCGCCGACGGCCTCGCCCGGGCCGTCGCCGAGGCCGACCGCAGGATCGGCGACGAGGTCGACTTCTCCGGCGGCATCGCCGCGGTCTTCGACTTCATCAAGCAGGTCAACGGCTACCTCACGGAGCAGGAGCCGTGGAAGGTCGCCAAGGACGGCTCCGCGGAGAGCCGGGCCCGGCTCGCCACGATCCTGTACACCGCCGCCGAGTCGCTGCGCGCCGTCGCCGTCCTGCTCAACCCGGTGATGCCGGCCGCCGCCGCCAAGCTGTGGGACTCCCTCGGCGCCGAGGCGTCCCTCGGCGCCCTCGCCGACCAGCGCGTCGGCGAGGCCGCCGACTGGGGGCGCCTGCCGGCCGGCTCCACCGTCACCAAGGGCGACATCCTCTTCCCCCGCCTGGAAGAGAAGAAGGACGCCTGACCTCCATGAGCAGCGGAAAGTCCGGACCGCCGCCACTGCCGGAGCCCCTGGCGGTGGCGGTGGCCGACTCCCACACCCACCTGGACATGCAGGACGGCACCCCGGAGGAGGGCCTCGCCAGGGCCGCCGCCGTCGGGGTCACCACCGTCGTCCAGGTCGGCTGCGACCTGCCCGGCTCCCGCTGGGCCGCCGACCTCGCCGCCGCCCACGAGCCGGTGTGGGCCGCCGTCGCCCTCCACCCCAACGAGGCGCCCCGCATCGTCCTCGGCGACCCCGACGGCTGGAGCGGGCAGCGCCGCGCCCCTGGCGGCCTGCCCGCCCTGGAGGACGCCCTCGCGGAGATCGACGCGCTCGCCGCCCGGCCCGAGGTCCGCGCCGTCGGCGAGACCGGCCTGGACCACTTCCGGACCGGCCCCGAGGGCGCCGAGGTCCAGGAGAAGTCCTTCCGCCGCCACATCGCCATCGCCAAGCGGCACGGCAAGGCCCTGGTCATCCACGACCGCGAGGCCCACGACGACGTCCTGCGCGTGCTGGAGGAGGAGGGCGCGCCCGAGCGCACCGTCTTCCACTGCTACTCCGGCGACGCCGCCATGGCGAAGGTGTGCGCCGAGCGCGGCTACTACATGTCCTTCGCCGGCAACGTCACCTTCAAGTCCGCCCAGCCGCTGCGCGACGCCCTCGCCGTCGCCCCCCTGGACCTGGTGCTGGTCGAGACCGACGCGCCGTTCCTCACCCCCGCCCCCTACCGGGGACGCCCCAACGCCCCCTACCTGATCCCGGTCACCCTCCGGGCCATGGCGCAGGCCAAGGGCGTCACCGAGGACGAGCTCGCCGCCGCCGTCGCCGCCAACACCGCCCGCGCCTTCGACTACTGAGCCCCGCCCGCTGCCGGGCCCCGCCCGGCGGCGAGGTGTGCGTCACACGCGCGGGGCCGGTGCGGCCGGGCCCCCGCGGGCCCCTAGGATCGGCGGTGCTCGACGGCTGATCACCACGGGGGAGTCCAGGACCGGCATGAGCAGTGACTTCGCACGCCTGATGGCGCAGGACTTCGGCGACCTGGAGGCCGCGGCCAAGGCGTGGACCCGGGTCTCCGGGGAGATGGACGAGGCAGCCGGGCGCCACCGCGGCCGCGTGACCGGACCGCTCCGGCACGGCTGGAAGGGGGAGGACGCCGACGCCGCCTTCTTCTACCTGGGGGACGTCGAGGCCAGGATGGACGTCGTCCGGACCGAGGCCATGACCATCGGCAGCGTCCTGGAGACCACCCGGTTCTGGATGGAGCAGGCCCGCACCGACCTGCGCAACGCGGTCCGCCGCGCCGAGGACGACGGCTACGCCGTCGGCCACGACGGCACCGTCACCGACCCGCAGAGCGCGTCGCTGCCGCACAACGACCCCGACGCCCAGCAGATCGCACGCGAACGCGGCGGGCGGCGCCTCGAGTTCCAGGAGCGGATCGACGCCGCCCTGCGCGACGCCCGCAAGGCCGACGCCGACGGGGTGCGGGCCCTGTCCTCGCTGGACGGCATGGTCATGGACCGCTTCAACGACGCCGCGTCCGCCGAGTCGGCCCACGACGTGCGGGACGCCGTGAAGGCGATCGGACAGCAGGGACCGCAGATCCCCGACGACCCCCGGGACGCCGCCGCGTGGTGGAAGGCCCTCGGCCCCGAGGACCGCGCCGAGTACGCGGCCCTCTACCCCGCCCGGATCGGCGGCACCGACGGCCTGCCCAGCGACGTCCGCGACCACGCCAACCGGCTCGCCATGGAGCAGGAGCTCAACGACCTGGAGTTCGGCGGGCCCGAGGACTTCACGGACATCTCCCAGGACGAGCGGAACAAGCGGCTGCAGAACCTCCACGTCCTCCAGGACCGCCTCGACCAGGGGGCCGGGGCCCCGCGCGGCAAGGAGCTCTACCTCCTGGACTACGACCCCGCGGGCGACGGCCAGGCCGTCATCGCCATGGGCAACCCCGACACCGCCGCCCACACCGGCGTCCTCGTCCCGGGCACCAACACCACCATGGACTCGGTCGACGGCCAGCTCGACCGGATCGGCAGGCTCCAGAACGCCGCGACGAAGCAGAGCCGAGGGGAGGACGTCGCGATGGTGATGTGGCTGGGCTACGACGCGCCCGAGGCGTCCGGCGGCGACCTCGACGCGGGCGTGGCCGGCCAGGGCCGGGCCCAGGACGCCGCCCCCGACCTGCGGCACTTCATCGCCGGGACCCGCGCGGCCCAGGGCGACCGCCACGGGCACATCACCGTGATCGGGCACAGCTACGGCTCCACCGCCGTCGGTGCGGCCGCAGCGGGCGGCCACGGCCTCGGCGCCGACGACATCGCGGTCGTCGGCAGCCCGGGCATGACGGTCGACCACGCCCGCGACCTCCACATGGACCCCTCGCACGTCTGGGTGGGGGCGGCCTCCGACGACGCCGTCATCGACGACTTCTCCGACCTCAGCCTCGGGGACAACCCCGCCGAGGAGCCCTTCGGCGGGCGGAACTTCGAGGTCGACACCCACGGCCACAGCGGCTACTGGGACCAGGGGAGCCAGAGCCTCGCCAACCAGGGGCGGATCATCGCGGGGAGGCCCCCCACGGAAGTCCCCAAGCAGGACAACGACGTTCCCCTGTTCCCCGGGTGACCCCCCTCGCCCTGACCACCGGGAGTCCCCATGGCCGACGCCAGGTCCGCCCGGTGCGCGCTCGGCGTCACCCTTCTCCTCCTCACGGCGGGAGCCTGCGTGCCCGACGACGGGAAGAACGACCCGCTGCCGCGCCTGAGCCGGGAGCGTGCGACGCGGTGGGCCGAGGAGCACACCGCGCGCATGGCCGAGGCGGCCGGGGTCGAACTCGACCGGAAGAGCGCGGAGTC
>NZ_JAJLRA010000011.1:0-92055 GCF_020991365.1 Streptacidiphilus sp. ASG 303 | reverse complement strand
GCCCGACGACGGGAAGAACGACCCGCTGCCGCGCCTGAGCCGGGAGCGTGCGACGCGGTGGGCCGAGGAGCACACCGCGCGCATGGCCGAGGCGGCCGGGGTCGAACTCGACCGGAAGAGCGCGGAGTCGATCTTCGAGGAGTGCGTCGGCAGGAACGACGAGGTGGTGCGCGACGGGCGCTACTCGCTGTACTACACCGTCTACGCCCCCGTGGCCCGGGAGCGGCAGACGGAGGTCGCCCGGAGGCTCCGCGCGGACTTCGAGAAGGGGGGTACCGGATCACCGGGTACCGGGAGTACCAGGACGACTACCACAGCGCCCTGGTCGACGCCCGGGACGACGAGACCCGGGTCACTTTCGCGACCGGGTCGGTGAGCCCTGTGAAGTTCCTGTTCTCCGTCCGCAGCCCCTGCATGATCCCCCCGGGCGCCACCCGGCAGCCGCAGTAGCGAGAGGAGCCCCCCGGCCATGACCCGGGACATCGAGGTCGTCCTTGCCCGCCCCGAAGGGGGTGTCCGATGAACAGAATCAGGTCCGCCCGGTGCGCGCTCGGCGTCACCCTTCTCCTCCTCACGACGGGAGCCTGCATGTCCGACGACGGGAAGAACGACCCGCTGCCGCGCCTGAGCCGGGAGCGTGCGACGCGGTGGGCCGAGGAGCACACCGCGCGCATGGCCGAGGCGGCCGGGGTCGAACTCGACCGGAAGAGCGCGGAGTCGATCTTCGAGGAGTGCGTCGGCAGGAACGACGAGGTGGTGCGCGACGGGCGCTACTCGCTGTACTACACCGTCTACGCCCCCGCCCCCAAGGAGCGCCACACGGAGGTGGTCCGCAAGGTGCGTGCCGATTTCGAGAAGGAGGGGTACCGGATCGCCGGCTACCGGGAGTACCAGGACGACTACTACACCGCCGTGGTCGACGCGGTGGACGACGACACCCGCTTCTCCCTCAGCGCCGAGTCCGCGGGGCCGGCCAGGAAGCCCAGCAGGACCATCCTGTTCTCCGTGCGCAGCCCCTGCATGATCCCCCCGGGCGCCACCCAGCAGCCGCAGTAGCGAGAGGAAGGAGCCCCCGCCATGACCCGGGACATCGAGGTCACCCCCGCCGAGCTGCGGGCGTCCGCGCACGCCGCCGACGGGATCGCGCAGGACATGAAGGAGCCGACCGGCAGAGCCGTCAGGGAGACCACCGCCGCGGCGGAGTCCCTGACCGGCTGGGACCTCGCCGCCGCCCTGCGGACCGTCGCGGAGACCTGGGGGCCCGCCCTCCAGGGGCTGCACGACCGGACCGCGGCGGGCGCCGCCAACCTCCGCAGCTCCGCCGACGGCCACGAGTGGAACGACGACCTCGTCGGCCGGAACTTCGAGCACTTCCAGGACGTGCCCCAGTGAGGCGGCCGCGCGGCACCGGGCCCGGCCGGGCCCGCCGCCGCGCGACCGGTACCCGGTGCGCGCCGGGCGCACGCCGGAGGTCCGTACCCTAGGGGGGTGAGCACCCCTTCCGGTACCGAACGGACCCCCCACGACCAGCAGCCCGGCGAGGGCCGGCCGGCCGGCGACAGCCACCTCCTCGGCCCCGCCGACGTCCGCGAGCTGGCCCGGGTCCTCGGCGTCCGCCCCACCAAGCAGCGCGGCCAGAACTTCGTCATCGACGCCAACACCGTGCGCCGCATCGTCCGCGCCGCCGAGGTGCGGCCCGACGACACCGTGGTGGAGGTCGGCCCCGGCCTCGGATCGCTCACCCTCGCCCTGCTGGAGGTCGCCGACCGCGTCACCGCCGTCGAGATCGACCCGCTGCTGGCGCAGCACCTCCCCGCCACCGTCGCCGCCCGCATGCCCGACCGCGCCGACCGGTTCGCGCTCGTCCACGCCGACGCCATGGACGTCACCGAGCTGCCCGGCCCGGCCCCCACCGCCCTGGTCGCCAACCTCCCGTACAACGTGGCCGTCCCCGTGCTGCTGCACATGCTGGAGGCCTTCCCCAGCATCGAGCGCACCCTGGTCATGGTGCAGTCCGAGGTCGCCGACCGGCTCGCCGCCGGCCCCGGATCCAAGGTCTACGGCGTGCCGTCGGTCAAGGCCAACTGGTACGCCGACGTCAAGCGGGCCGGCGCCATCGGCCGCAACGTCTTCTGGCCCGCCCCCAACGTCGACTCCGGCCTGGTCTCGCTGGTCCGCCGCGACCCGCCGTCCACCACCGCCACCCGCAAGGACGTCTTCGCCGCCGTCGACGCCGCCTTCGCCCAGCGCCGCAAGACCCTGCGCGCAGCCCTCGCCGGCTGGGCCGGCTCGCCCGCCGCCGCCGAGCAGGCCCTCGCCGCCGCCGGCGTCGACCACCGGCTGCGCGGCGAGGCGCTCACCGTCGAGCAGTTCGCCGCCATCGCCGAGCACCGCCCCGGCCGGGCCTGACCCGCGCCGGGACCTCCTCGCACCGCCTCCGCAACACCCCCACCGCCCGTACCGCCCACCGCACCGCAGCAGACCCCGCAGGAGCCATGACCGTGACCCCCGCCGCCCCGCCGCAGTCCGTCACCGTGCGCGTGCCCGCCAAGGTCAACGTCCAGCTCGCGGTCGGCGGCCGCCGGCCCGACGGCTTCCACGACCTGGCCAACGTCTTCTTCGCCGTCGCCCTCGGCGACGAGGTCACCGCCACCCCGGCCGACACCCTGCGGATCACCGTCTCCGGCCCCGACGCCGACCAGGTCCCCCTCGACGGCTCCAACCTCGCCGCCCGCGCCGCCCGCCTCCTGGCCCACCGCCACGGCCGCACCCCCGACGTCCACCTGCACATCGCCAAGGACATCCCCGTCGCCGGCGGCATGGCCGGCGGCAGCGCCGACGCCGCCGCCGCCCTCGTCGCCTGCGACGCCCTGTGGGGCACCGCCACCCCCCTCGACGTCCTCCTCGACCTCGCCGCCGAACTCGGCTCCGACGTCCCCTTCGCCCTCCTCGGCGGCGCCGCCCTCGGCCGCGGCCGAGGCGAGATCCTGGAGCCGCTGCCCGTCGGCGCCGACGTCCACTGGGTCTTCGCCGTCGCCGACGGCGGCCTGTCCACCCCCGCCGTCTTCCGCGAGTGCGACCGCCTCCGCGACGAGGCCGGCACCGGCTCCGACACCGACGCCGTCCCCGACCCCCAGCCCGACCCCGCCCTCCTCGACGCCCTCGCCGCCGGCGACACCGCCGCGCTCGCCGCCGCCCTCACCAACGACCTCCAGGCCGCCGCTCTCTCCCTGCGCCCCGCCCTCGCCGACACCCTGCGCGCGGGCGCGGACGGCGGCGCCCTCGGCTCCCTCGTCTCCGGCTCCGGCCCCACCTGCGCCTTCCTGGCCAAGGACGCCGAATCCGCCGCCGCCGTCGCGGACGCCCTCGCCGCCTCCGGCACCTGCCGGGCGGTCCGCGTCACCCACGGCCCGGTGCCCGGGGCCCACATCACCGCCGTCGTCCGGTAACAGGCCCGCCGCCCCCTTCCGGCCGTCCGCTCCCTTCCGGCCGTCCGCTCCCTTCCGGCCGTCCGCTCCCTTCCGGCCGTCCGCTCCCTTCCGGCCGTCCGCTCCCTTCCGGCCGTCCGCTCCCTTCCGGCCGTCCGCTCCCTTCCGGCCATCCGCCCCCTCCCGGCGTCCGGCGCGTCCCTCCACGCCCGCCTGCGGCTAAAGCCGGCCGGTCCCGGCTGCGGCCGCGCCCCGCCGCGGCGGGGCGGGGCGCCTCCATGCCCGCCCGCGGCCGCGGCCCGCCGCGCCGCCGCCGTCCACAGCCTGTGGACGGCGGCCGGGCGCGCGTCGGGAACCGCGACTCCCGCGCCCCCGCACCGGCGCCGGAACCCCGCGAGGACCGGCGGCCGCACCGGCCCAAGGGACCGCCCGGACCGGAGGACGCCGGGCGCCCACTACCCTGGGAGACCGGTACCCCACCACCCCTGGAGAGCAGCGCACGTGGCCGTCAACCTCGCCACCCTCGAATCCGTCGGCAAGGTCTACGGCACCCGTGCCCTCCTCGACGGCGTCACCCTCGGCGTCAGCGAGGGCGACCGGATCGGCGTCGTCGGCCGCAACGGCGACGGCAAGACCACCCTGATCCGCATCCTCGCCAAGCTGGAGGACCCCGACGACGGCCGCGTCACCCACGCCGGCGGCCTGCGCCTGGGCGTCCTCACCCAGCACGACTCCCTCGACCCCGCGGCCACCGTCCGCCACGAGGTCGTCGGCGACCGCGCCGACCACGAGTGGGCCGGCGACGCCCGCATCCGCGACATCCTCACCGGCCTCTTCGGCGGACTCGACCTCCCCGGCTTCCCCCAGGGCCTCGACACCGTCATCGGCCCCCTCTCCGGCGGCGAGCGCCGCCGCATCGCCCTCGCCAAGCTCCTCCTCGACGAGCACGACCTGATCGTCCTCGACGAGCCCACCAACCACCTCGACGTCGAGGGCATCGCCTGGCTCGCCGCCCACCTCGGCGCCCGCCGCTCCGCGCTCGTCTGCGTCACCCACGACCGCTGGTTCCTCGACCAGGTCTGCACCCGCATGTGGGACGTCCAGCGCGGCGACGTCCACGAGTACGAGGGCGGCTACTCCGACTACGTCTTCGCCCGCGCCGAGCGCTCCCGCATCGCCGCCACCGAGGAGACCAAGCGGCAGAACCTCGTCCGCAAGGAGCTCGCCTGGCTGCGCCGCGGCGCCCCGGCCCGCACCTCCAAGCCGCGCTTCCGCGTCGAGGCCGCCAACGAGCTCATCGCCGACGTGCCGCCGCCGCGCGACCGCAGCGAGCTGATGAAGTTCGCCAACTCCCGGCTCGGCAAGACCGTCTTCGAGCTGGAGGACGTCACCGTCCAGGCCGGCCCCAAGACCCTGCTGGAGCACCTCACCTGGCAGCTCGGCCCCGGCGACCGCGTCGGCCTGCTCGGCGTCAACGGCTCCGGCAAGACCTCCCTCATGCGCGCCCTCGCCGAGGCCGCCGCCACCCACGGCGAGGCGCAGCCCGCCGCCGGCACCGTCAAGGTCGGGAAGACCGTCAAGCTCGCCTACCTCTCCCAGGAGGTCGCCGAACTCGACCCCGACTGGCGCGTCCTGGAGGCCGTCGAGCGCGTCCGCCAGCGCGTCGACCTCGGCAAGGGCCGCGAGATGTCCGCCGGCCAGCTCTGCGAGCAGTTCGGCTTCGGCAAGGACAAGCAGTGGACGCCCGTCGGCGACCTCTCCGGCGGCGAGCGCCGCCGCCTCCAGCTGCTGCGGCTCCTCATGGACGAGCCCAACGTCCTCTTCCTCGACGAGCCCACCAACGACCTCGACATCGAGACCCTGACCCAGCTGGAGGACCTCCTCGACGGCTGGCCCGGCTCCATGGTCGTCGTCAGCCACGACCGGTACTTCGTCGAGCGGACCACCGACAACCAGTACGCCCTCCTCGGCGACCGCCGCATGCGGATGCTGCCCGGCGGCGTCGACGAGTACCTCCAGCGCCGCGCCCGCATCGCCGAGACCGCCGCGGCCCCCGCCGCCGCCCCCGCGGCGGCCGCCAGGCCCACCGGCGACACCCGCGCCGCCAAGAAGGAGCTGCAGCGCATCGAGCGGCAGCTCGCCAAGCTGGACGAGCAGGAGGCGAAGCTCCACGCCGAGATGGCCGAGCACGCCACCGACTTCTCCCGCGTCGCCGGGCTCGACACCCGCCTGCGCACGCTCAAGGACGAGCGCGAGGAACTGGAGATGCGCTGGCTCGAACTGGCCGAGGACGCCTGACCGCAGGCCGGCCGGCGCGCCCGCACCGACGCGCCCGCACCGGCGCTCCTGTACCAACTTCGTACCAGGAGCGCCGGTACGGAACCGGCCCCCTGACCCGATGACACCCGCGCTCGGTAAGCTGGGGCCGCGGCGTGCCCCTGCGTGCGGGCCGCGGCAGGACGAGGGAAACCGACGAGGTGTGACGGCGCGGTCCCGGTGTGCAGGCACCGCGCACGGGGGAGGTGCAGTGCTGTGCTGATTGCTGACGGCGGAGGCGGGATGCCCGGCCTGGCGGCGGCCGTCGGGCGCCAGGCGTTCACGGCGGAGGTCGAGAACCTCAAGACCTTCAAGTCGAAGGTCGACCAGATGCTCCAGGACCTGGAGGGCTCCGCGGCCTCCCAGAAGCAGATCTCCGACCAGCGCCTCGCCAGCGGACACCTGGGCACGGGCTTCGGCGAGGCCGAGGACCTCTTCTCCGCGTACGCCAAGGTCCACGACAACCTGGAGACCCTGTCGAAGACGCTCTCCCAGCAGATCGAGGCGATGAGCATCACGGTCGACGTCTCCACCAAGGGCTACCAGAACGTCGAGGAGTCCCGGCTCGCCGAGCTCTGGAAGATCCGCGACCAGGCCGAGGCCGCGCAGAAGCCCCCGGCGGCCGGGGGAGCGCCCGCGCCCGCCGCGTCCCAGGGCACCAAGCAGGGCGCTTTCTGATGCTGCGTCCACTGCGTCCCGCCGTGACGGCGGACGCGTGCAGCAGTCACAGTCCACGGGGAAGGTGAGGAATGCAGGACGCTGGTGGGGCGAACCCCTACAGCCCCAAGTCGAACTTCGAGGGCTACGACCACGCCGCCCTCAAGGCCATGGTCCACGGCGCCGACGCCGGCTCCGTCATCGACGTCGGCACACGCCTGACCAACGCCCACACGGTCATGGACTCGATCGGCAACGAGCTCATGTCCCACATGTCCAACCTCGACTGGACCGGTGACGCCGCCGACTCCTTCCGGGAGTGGGGGCGGCAGGTCGCCAAGGCCACGCTCGAACTCTCCGAGTACTCGCGGGTCGCGGGCGACTTCATGACCAACGCGGGTTCGACGCTCGGCGAGGTCAAGAAGGCCATTCCCGACGTGCCCGTCAAGGACATGGAGACCGTCGCCAGGCACAGGGCGCAGCCCTCCGCCGCCACGGCGATCACCGGCACCGTCGTCGGAGCCGCCCTCGGCGGCCCCCTGGGCGCCGCGGCCGGCCCCAGCGTCGCCGACCGGGCCATGAAGGCCGTCAACCCCGACTGGGTGACCGCCAGTGAGGCCGCCGCCGCCCAGAAGCGGATCGACGTCGCGCACCAGCAGGCCATCGCGCAGATGGAGAAGCTGGGGCAGTCGTACGAGATGTCGACGGACGTCATGAAGAGCGCCAAGACTCCGACGTTCCCGCCGACGCCGGAGACGCTGATGCCTCCGCGCAGGTATGCCGAGGACGGCATCACCGATGTCAATGTCGGTGGCACCGGATCCACAGGATCGTCCGGATCGCGCACCGGCGGTGGCGGCACTGTCCGCGGCTCCTCCGGTGTGACGGTCGGAGCTTTGATCACGCATTCCGGTGGAGGGGGCTCCGTCACCGGTGGCGTGACGTCTCCCCACACCACTCCGGTCACCGGCGGCACCGGCTCCCACGTCGGCACGGGCATCGACGGCGTGGCCGTCCTCCCGACGTCGCCCAGCGGCTCCACGCCCCTTCCGGGCGGTGGCCCCGGCACGGCGCCGGGGGGCACGGCCGTCCCGCCGACCGGAGGCCTTCCCGGCGGCGGTCTGCTGCCCGGCGGGGGACGGCTCGGCGGGTCGCCCGGCTCCGGTGGCGTGCGCGTCCCCGGCGGCCGTCCCGTTGCGGGCGGCGGTCTCCGCCCTGGAGGCAAGGCCGTCGGAGGGGTGTTCGGCGAGGGCGAGCCCGGACTCGGCGCGGGTGCGGGCAGCCGCCGTCCCGGCTACGGCGGCACCACCGTCGGGGCCGAGGAGGGCGCCGGGACGACCGGGTCGGCCCGCACGGGTGCCGGGGCCGGCCGGGGCGGCGCGGCCGCCAGGCGTCCTGCCGGCGGTGCGGCGTTCGACGGACTCGAGGAGGGGCACGGCGCTGCCGGCGGCACCGGCGCGGGCGGCGCCGGCGGCCGCGGCTACCGCGGGGGCCAGGGCTCTGCCGGGCGCCGTCTCGCGACGGAGGAGGGCGGCATGGTCGGCGGCCGCCGTGGTCCGGGCGCGGGCGGGGAGTTCACCCCGGGCGGCTCCGGGCTGCGCAACCGCGGCGCCGCCGGTGCGGACCCCGACGGCCACGGAATGCCGGGCGGATCCGCCGCGGGCGGCCGCGGCTCCCGGGACCGACGGGGCCGTCGGCCTGACTACCTGGTGGAGGACGAGGAGACCTGGGGCTCCTCCGCTTCCGAGAGCAATCCGACCGTGATTGAGTAGCAGCGAGTTCCGGCTGCCCGGTCCGCACCCGTTGCGGACCGGGCAGCCCCATGTGCCGTCCGGCCGACGAGGAGACAGACCGATGCACCAGTCGGGCACGAGAACACCGCTCCGGATGGCGGCGGTCCTGATGTCGGCGGGGGCACTCCTGCTCGGCGGCGCGGTCCAGCCCGCCGCCGCCGTGGACTCCATCCGTGCTGAGCAGTGGTACCTCGATGCGATGAAGGCCCCCGAGATGTGGAAGATCTCGACAGGCCGCGGAATCACGGTCGCCGTCATCGACTCCGGCTTCAAGACGGACCATCCGGATCTGGGCCCGAACATCCTTCCCGGTAAGGATTTCTCCGGGCTGCCTGGCGGTGTCTCCACCGACTCCGAAGGCCACGGCACAGGGATGGCCCAGATCATCGCCGGTAGCGGTAAAGGCCTCGGCGGCAAGGGGGCGTACGGACTGGCCCCGGGCGCCATGATCCTGCCGATCCGCGTGAACCTCGTGGACACCTCTCATAGTGAGAAGAGTGCGGAGATCCTCGGACAGCTTAGCCGGGCCATCCGTTACGCCGCCGACAGCGATGCCAAGGTCATCAACATGTCGCTCGGTCTCCGCTCGAAAAGCGCAGCACTGCAAGCGGCAGTGGACTACGCACGCTCCAAGGGCAAACTCCTCATTGCGTCAGCCGGGAACAGCGGCGACAGCGGCAATGCGGTGGAGTACCCGAGTTCCCTTCCCGGTGTGGTTGCGGTCTCCGCCGTCGGCCGTGACGGCGAGGTGACTGCCGAGTCGGAGCACGGCCCCCAGGTCGCCCTCGCCGCACCGGGCGAGGACATCTACCGGGCCTGCACCCGCCCCTCCGGATACTGCAAGGCCCACGGCACCAGTGACGCCGCCGCCCTCGTCTCCGCCTCGGCCGCGCTCGTGTGGTCCGAGCACCCGGACTGGACGGCGAACCAGGTCCTGCGGGTACTGATCAACACGGCGGGCAAGGACGGCAAGGGCCGCAGCGACTACCTCGGGTACGGCGTCGTGCGGCCGCGGGTCGCGCTGACCGACCCCGGGGACCCGGGCCCGGCCGACGTGTACCCGCTGGCCGCCACCGCGCCGTCCGCCGGGGCCTCCGCGCCCGCCGGGCCGCCGTCGGCCGGCGGGGCGTCGCAGCCCCCCGGTGACGCGGCGTCCCCCGCGCCGTCGTCCGCCGCCCCGGCGGCGGAGTCCGGCGGCGGAAGCGGCGCGGGGCTGTGGATCGGCGTGGGCGCGGCCGTCCTGGCGGTCGCGGCCGTGGTCGTGCTCCTGCTCGTCCGGCGCGGCCGGGGCGGCGGCTCCGGCCCGTCGTCCGGCGGGCCGGGAGGGCCCGGCGGCGGGTACGGGCAGCCGTACCCGGGGCCGCAGGCCCCGCCGTACCCCGCGCCGTCGGCACCGCCCGCGCCGCCGCACCCGGGCCCGTACCCGAACCGGTACCAGGCGCCGCCCGCGGGCGGCTTCGGGCCGCCGCAGGGCGGCCCGTACGGGGGCGGGACGACGCCCCCGCAGTAGGGACGACCGGTCGCCGGCCCCGCACGCACCGGCGTGCGGGGCTGCGCCGTCCTCCGCCCGGCCGGGTCCGCGGCGCCGATTTCGTGTTCCCGGCGATGACCATGTAATGTCTTCCTCGCTCGCCCCAATAGCTCAGTCGGCAGAGCGTCTCCATGGTAAGGAGAAGGTCTACGGTTCGATTCCGTATTGGGGCTCCACCAGGTCGAAGGCCCCCGCCACCACGGCGGGGGCCTTCGGCGTTCCCGGGCGCCCGGCGTTCCCGTACGCCCGCCCGGCGCGGTCAGCCGAGCGGCGGGGCCAGCACGGTGCGGTCGCAGCGGGAGCGGGCGGCCTTGACCTGTTCGCCGTTGGGGCGGTCGTTGCCGGAGACGCGGGCCGCGGCGCGCTCGGGGGAGGAGCCGTTGCCCCGGTGGCGGGCGCGCAGGCGCTCCTCCCGCAGCCCGTCGGGCGCGTCGACGTACCAGAGGGCGTGCAGCAGGGCGCGGGCCTCGCGCCATCCCGGTCCGTCGAGCGCGAGGTAGTTCCCCTCGGTGACGACGAGGCGGCAGTGGGGCTCGACGGTGTGCCGGGCGGCGACGGGCTCGTGGAGGGCGCGGTCGTAGTCGGGCACGTGGACGGTGTGCGGGGGAGCGTCGGCGATCCGCCGCAGCAGGGCGGCGTAGCCGTGGGCGTCGAAGCTGGGCGGGGACCCCTTGCGGTCCGTGAGGCCCAGCTGTTCCAGCCGGCTGGTGGAGAGGTGGAAGCCGTCCAGGGGCACGTAGGCGGCGGCGCCGTCGCCGAGCCGTTCGCAGGCGGCGGCGATGAGGGCGCGGGCGAGGACGGACTTGCCCGCGCCGGGCGGTCCGGCGAGGCCGAGGAGGGTGCGGGGGCCGGGGAGGGCGAGGGCGTCGTCGAGCAGGCCGGCGAGGGTGTCGGAGGTCTCCCGCGCGGGGGCGGCGTCCGGGCGGCCCGTCCCGGCCCTCCCGTTCCGGCCGTCCCTGCCGTCCTGCTCGGGGCGCTCGTGCCGCAGCCGGGGAGCGGCATGGTCGGGTCGTCGCTGCATGGGACCAGCATGGCCCCTGCGGGAGCCCGCCCCGCCCGCGGTGGCGTTTCGTGTTGCTTCCCGCCGCCGACCGCCCGTCGGCCGCCTCTCCAGGGCGCGAAAGGGGGCGCGGCCGCCGCGTCCCCCGCAACTTCACCCGCCTCCGCTGTTGACTGGTGGTGCCTTGTGTTTGATTATGTTCGCAGTCGGGGGTGCTGGGAGAGGCGGAAACCGTGAAGAAGACGACGACCAAACTCGCGGACGGCCGCGAGCTGATCTACTACGACGCCGACGACTCCGCCGTGCGCGACGCCGCCGACACCCAGGACCCCAGACCCCTGGAGCACGTCGCCAGCCTCTCCGAGATCCGGCACGACCCCGTCCTCGACGAGTGGGTCGCCGTCGCCTCCCACCGGCAGGGCCGCATCTACCACCCGCCGGCCGACGAGTGCCCGCTGTGCCCGTCCCGTGACGGCCGGCACACCGAGATCCCCGCGGCCGACTACCAGGTGGCGGTCTTCGAGAACCGTTTCCCGTCCCTGGCCGCCGACGCCGCCGCCCACTACGAGGGCGACAGCGGCCCCGGCACCGCCCGCACCACCGGCCCCCTGCCGTACCTGGGCCGCCCCGGCACCGGCCGCTGCGAGGTGGTCTGCTTCACCCAGGAGCACGACCTCTCCTTCGCGGACCTCACCCCCGCCCAGGCCCGCCTGGTCCTCGACGCCTGGACCGACCGCACCGCCGAGCTGTCCGCGATGCCCGGCGTCGAGCAGGTCTTCTGCTTCGAGAACCGCGGCGCCGAGATCGGCGTCACCCTCGGCCACCCCCACGGCCAGATCTACGCCTACCCCTTCACCACCCCCCGCACCGAGCGGATGCTCGCCTCGGCCGCCGCCCACCGCCGCCGCACCGGCCGCAACCTCTTCGAGGACCTCCTCGCCGCCGAGCGCGCCGCCCCCGAACGGGTCGTCGTCGCCGGCGAGCACTGGACCGCGTTCGTCCCCTACGCGGCCCACTGGCCCTACGAGGTGCACCTGTACCCCAACCGCCGGGTCTCCGACCTGACCGCCCTCGACGAGGACCAGCGGGCCGAGTTCCCCGGCATCTACCTCGACCTCCTGCGGCGCTTCGACCGCCTCTTCGTCGAGGACGGGCAGACCGCGCAGGCCTCGCCCACCCCGTACATCGCGGCCTGGCACCAGGCCCCCGTCCGGCAGTCCGCGGCCGCCGGGCGCCCGCCCGCGGCGACCGAGCTGGCCCTGCACCTGGAGCTGTTCACGATCCGGCGTACGGTGGGCAAGCTCAAGTTCCTCGCCGGCAGCGAGTCCGGCATGGACGTGTTCGTCAACGACGTGTCGCCCGAGCGGGCGGCGCAGCGCCTGCGGGAGGTCGCACCATGAGCCAGCCGACGCGGAAGTACCTGGTCACCGGCGGGGCGGGATACGTCGGCGGGGTCGTCGCCGCCCACCTCCTGGAGGCCGGACACGCCGTCACCGTGCTGGACGACCTGTCCACCGGCTTCGCCGAGGGCGTCCCCGCGGGCGCCGACTTCGTGCGCGGCCGCATCCAGGACGCCGCCGACGTCCTCGACCCCTCCTACGACGGCGTGCTGCACTTCGCCGCCTCCTCGCAGGTCGGCGAGTCCGTCGCCGACCCCGAGAAGTACTGGCGCAACAACGTCGCCGGGTCGCTGGAACTGATCGCCGCCATGCGCAAGGCGGACGTGCGCACCCTCGTCTTCAGCTCCACCGCCGCCACCTACGGCGAGCCGGAGCAGGTCCCCATCGAGGAGACCGCCCGCACCGCCCCCACCAACCCCTACGGCGCCACCAAGCTCGCCGTCGACCACATGATCACCGGCGAGTGCGCCGCGCACGGCCTGGCCGCCGTCTCCCTGCGCTACTTCAACGTCGCCGGCGCCCACGGCCGGCACGGCGAGCGCCACGACCCCGAGTCGCACCTCATCCCGCTGGTCCTCCAGGTCGCCCTCGGCCGCCGCCCCCACATCTCCGTGTACGGCGACGACTACCCCACCCCCGACGGCACCTGCGTCCGCGACTACATCCACGTCGCCGACCTCGCCGAGGCCCACCTCCTCGCCCTCGACGCCGCCCGCCCCGGCGAGCACCTCATCTGCAACCTCGGCAACGGCAACGGCTTCTCCGTCCGCGAGGTCGTCGAGGCCGTCCGCCGCGTCACCGGCCGCGACATCCCCGCCGTCACCGCCGAGCGCCGCCCCGGCGACCCCGCCGTCCTCGTCGCCTCCGCCGAGCGCGCCAAGGCCGTCCTCGGCTGGCGGCCCAGCCGCACCGACCTCGACGGCATCGTCGCCGACGCCTGGGCCTTCGCCCGCTCCCTGGAGGAGAACCGACCGTGACCGCAGCCACCGACACCACGCCCGCGGCCGCCCACCAGGCGGCGGCCGCGGCCGCCGCGGGCTTCGCCGCCGTCCACGGCGGCGCGCCCGACGGCGTCTGGGCCGCCCCCGGGCGCGTCAACCTCATCGGCGAGCACACCGACTACAACGCCGGCTTCGTGCTGCCCCTCGCCCTCCCGCACACCACGCGGGCGGCCGTGCGGCGCCGCACCGACGGCCTGCTGCGCCTGCACAGCGCCCAGGCCCCCGGCGCCGTCGTCGAACTCCCCGTCGACGCCCTCGCCCCCGGCGCCGCCGAGGGCTGGGCCGCCTACCCCGCGGGCGTGGTGTGGGCGCTGCGCGAGGCCGGGTACGCCGTCGGCGGCGCCGACGTCCACGTCGACAGCGACGTGCCGGCCGGAGCCGGCCTGTCCTCCTCCGCCGCCCTGGAGTGCGCGGTCGCGGCGGCCTTCGCCGACCTCCACGACCTCGGCCCGGAACCCGCCGAGCTGGCCCTGCTCGCCCAGCGCGCCGAGAACGACTTCGTCGGCGTCCCCTGCGGCGTCATGGACCAGACCGCCTCCACCTGCTGCATCGCGGGCCACGCCCTCTTCCTGGACACCCGGGACCTGACCAGCCGCCACGTCCCGCTCGACCTCGCCGCCGCCGGCCTGCGGCTGCTCGTCGTCGACACCCGCGTCAAGCACGACCTCGCCGACGGCGCCTACGCCGAGCGGCGCGCCGGCTGCGAGCGCGCCGCAGCCCTCCTCGGCGTCCCCGCCCTGCGGGACGTGCCCCTCGACGGGCTGGAGGAGGCCCTGGACCGGCTCACCGAGCCCGCCCTGCGGCCCCTGGTCCGGCACGTCGTCACCGAGGACGCCCGCGTGGAGCGGGTCGTCGCCCTCCTCGACGCGGGCGACCTGCGGGCGGTGGGGCCCGTCCTCACGGCCGGCCACGCCTCGCTGCGGGACGACTTCCGCGTCTCCTGCTTCGAGACCGACCTCGCGGTGGAGGCCGCCGTCACCGCCGGGGCCCTCGGCGCCCGCATGACCGGCGGCGGCTTCGGCGGCTCGGTCATCGCCCTGGTCGAGGAGGACGCCGTCGACCGCGTCGCCGCCGCCGTCGCCGACGCGTTCGCCGCCGCCGGCCGCACCGCCCCCCGCGCCTTCACCGCCGTACCGGCGCAGGGCGCCCGCCGCCTCGCCTGACCCGCGCCCGCCCCGCCCGGACCCCTCCCCGCCCGTGCCGCACACCGCCGCCCGCCCGCCCCGGCACCCGCCGGGACGGGCGGGCGTGTTTACAGAATCCCCACCACCGCCACACCCCGGCCCGTACCCTGAGGGGCGGTGCCGGTGGGGGCCGGCACCGGGGGGCGGTCCCGCCGCGCACGCGCTCTTCCGGCGGCGGCCGAGCCCCGAGTCAGGGGGGTTGGTGATGGGGCGCATCCGTGTCCTGGTGGCCGACGGCCACCGCGTCTTCGCAGAAGCAGTCGCCGCGGCGCTCGCCGCCGAACCGGACATCGACGTCGCGGCGGCGGACAGCACCAGGGCGGCCGAGCAGGCCCTGCGCCGGGCCGCCGCCGACGGACGCGCCGTCCACGTCCTGCTCGTCGACGCGGACCTCGGCGCCACCCCGCCCGCCGCCCGCACGCCCGCCGCCCGCACGCCCGGCGGCGCCGGACCCCGCGCCCGCACCCCGGCCGCCGACGGGCTCGCCCTCGCCGCCCGCAGCCGCACCGACCACCCCGGCCTCAGGGTCGTGGTCCTCGCGGCCGCCGACGACCCGCGGCGGGCCGTCCGGGCCCTCCAGGCCGGGGCCGGCGCCTGGCTCCCCAGGGACTGCCCCCGCGACCGCCTCACCGCCGTCGTCCGCGGCGTCCTCAGGGACGAGACCCACCTGCCCCCGGCGCTCCTCACCGGAGTCGTCCGCGAACTCGTCGCCACCCGCACCGACCGCGCCGAGAACCGCCGCCTCCTCGACACGCTCACCCCCCGGGAGCGGCAGGTCCTGCGCTGCATGGTCGACGGACTCGGCCGGCAGGCCGCCGCCGAACGCCTCCACCTCTCCCCCCACACCGTGCGCACCCACGTGCAGAACGTCCTGGGCAAGCTCGGCGTGCACTCCGCACTGGCAGCGGTCGCCCTGGCGCGCCGCGCCGGCATGAGCCCCGCGGAGACCGCCGCCGCCGGCGGCTGACCCAAGCCGCACACTCCGTCAGGTCAGGCAACCGGAGGACACATGTCGTCATCCACCAGCGGCCCCGCCGACCGGCACGCCGCCCCCGCCCCACCCGTCACCCCCGCCCCACCCGTCACCACCGCCCCACCCGTCACCACCGCCCCCCGCGGCGGCGCCGGCCCGCACCCGGTCCCCGCGCAGGCCGGGACGGGACAGGGCCTGCGCACCCTCGTCGTCGGCGCCGGCTCCGCGGGCTCCGCACTCGTCCGCGACCTCGTCCGCACCCCCGAGTTCGGCCTGCGCCCCGTCGGCGTCCTCGACGACGACCCCGCCAAGATCGGCACCGCCCTGCCCGCCGAGAACCACGCCGTCCCCGTCCTCGGCCCCCTCCGGGACCTCACCGACCTCGCCCTCGCCCACCGCGCCCAGGTCGTCGCCCTCGCCATCCCCGGACTGCCCCACCGCACCGTCCGCCGCCTCGCCACCGCCGCCGCGGCCGCCGGCGCCTCCGTCCGCTACCTGCCGTCCTTCCTCGCCGCCCTGCGCCGCGAGGTCGTCGGCTCCGACATGCGCACCCTGGACGTCAACAAGCTCATCGGCCGCCACGAGGTCCACGTCGCCTCACCCGACGTCCGCTCCGTCATCGCCGGCCGCCGCGTCCTGGTCACCGGCGCCGGCGGCTCCATCGGCGGCGAACTGTGCCGCCAGGTCCACGCCTTCGGCCCCAGCGCCCTCTACATGCTCGACCACGACGAGTCCAACCTCCACCGCCTCCAGCTGGAGATCTGGGGCGAGGCCCTCCTCACCGACGACTCCCTCGTCATCGCCGACATCCGCGACCGCCCCCGCATCCAGCAGATCTTCCGCGACCTGCGGCCCGAGGTCGTCTTCCACGCCGCCGCCCACAAGCACCTGCCGCTGCTGGAGCGCCACCCCTCCGAGGCCGTCAAGTCCAACGTGCTCGGCACCGACCGCCTCGTCGAGGCCGCCCTCGCCACCGGCGTCGAGCGGTTCGTCCTCATCTCCACCGACAAGGCCGCCGACCCCACCTCCGTCCTCGGCGCCAGCAAGCGCCTCGCCGAGCTCATCGTCCAGGCCAACGCCCGCGACGCCCGCAACCTCGGCACCGGCGTCTTCTCCGCCGTCCGCTTCGGCAACGTCCTCGGCTCCCGCGGCTCGCTGCTCTCCGTCCTCGCCGAGCAGATGCGCAGCGGCGGCCCCGTCACCGTCACCCACCCCGACGTCACCCGGTTCTTCATGACCATCGAGGAGGCCGTCGGCCTCGTCCTGGAGGCCGGCCGCATGGCCCGCGGCGGCGAGGTCTTCGTCCTCGACATGGGCGAGCCCGTCCGCATCGTCGACCTCGTCCGCAACTTCGCCCGCCAGGTCAGCCTCGACGTCGACGACGTCGAGATCCGCTTCACCGGCCTGCGCGCCGGCGAGAAGCTCAACGAGGCCCTCTTCTCCGAGGGCGAGGAGCGCCTGCCCACCGACCACCCGCGCATCTTCGCCACCGCCGCCGCCCGGGGCACCGGCCCCGACGACCTCGCCGGCGGCCTCACGGGCCTCTACCGGGCCGCCGACGGCAACGACGACGAGGAGGTCCGCCGCCGCCTCACCACCCTCCTCCCGGGCTACCGCACCCCCGAACCCGCCGTCCCGGCCCTCGCCGCCCCCTACCCCGACGGGTTCTGAACGCCCCGCGGGGCGGGGCCTGCCCGACCCCCGCCCCGCGGAGCGCGCGGGGCCGCGGACCACCCGGCCCGCGGCCCCGCCGTCGACGGCGTCGACGCCGTCAGCGCCCCCCGTGGTGCCGGTGCAGCGCCGCCGCGAACGCGTCCGCGATCACCTGGTGCCCCAGCGGGTTGGCGTGGATGTCCCGGTACGGCGTGCACTCCCAGGTCCACTGGCAGATGCGCGCCACGTTCAGCGGCACCCCGCCCACACCCGGCAGCTGCACCGTCGTGGCGAAGTCGCCGCTGGAGAACGCCTGGCCCACCGCCGCCACCGCGAAGCCCGTCCCCCGGTACTCCGACGTCAGCAGCGAGGTGAGCCGGTCCTGCAGCGGACCCGACTGCCGTGCCGTCGCCTGCCCGGCCGCACCGGTCAGCCACAGCGCCAGGTACGGGTTGTAGTACGACATGCCCGCGTAGCGCGGCGCGCCGCCGCCCGCCGCACGCAGCCCCAGCGTGATCCGCGGCAGGTTGCGGGCGACGGTGTCCAGGCCGCCGGAGACGCAGGCGGTGTCGATGGCGCCGCCCGCCAGGCAGCCGCCGATGTCGTTGGCGCCGATGTCCACCGTCAGGAAGCGGACACGCCCCCGGTGCTCGCTCAGGAACCGCGTGGCGGCGTCCAGCTGCGAGGACGCCCCCGGGTAGGAGCACCTCCCGCCGACGATCATCGACGTGGTCGTCTCCCCGCTGCAGCCCAGGCGGACGTGGACCAGCCGCGGGTCGTCCTTCTTCAGCCGCTCGTACAGCCGGTCGGTGTACGAGACGTCGGTGTCCCGGTGCACGTCCGGCTGGTAGCCGGCCGCCAGCGAGTCGCCCAGCGAGACGTAGTAGGTGGCGCGGTCGCCGCCGTGGCCTCCGTGACGGCCCCCGTCGTGGGCGGACGCGGGCGCCGTCGCCCCCGCGGTGAGCACGACGGCACTGGCCGCCGCGGCCAGCAGCCGCACGGCGGACCGCCACGGGCTGCGGAGTGTTGCGGACACGGATGTGCCCCCCTTCTGCCCGCGCCAGGAGTGCCTGAGGTGGTCGGGCGTCGGCGGCGGGCAGACGGAGTATGCCTACTACCGATGGGTAGCGGGCAAGACCCGTGCACGTACCGGCCCGCGCCGGCGAGGGCCCCGGCGGGCGTCCCGGTTCAGTCCGGCACGTTGTCGAACGGCGCGACCAGCTCCCGCAGCAACCCCGCCAGCTCCCGGCGCCGCCCCGGCGCCAGCTCCGCCAGCAGCGCCCGCTCGTGCCCCAGCAGCCCCGCCAGCGCCTCGTCCGCCCGGTCCCGCCCCGACGCCGTCAGCCGCACCAGCACCCCGCGCCGGTCGCCCGGGTCCGGCAGCCGCCGCACCAGGCCCTTCTCCGCCAGCCGGTCGATGCGGTTGGTCATGGTCCCCGAGGTCACCAGCGTCTGCGTCAGCAGCTGCCCGGGGGAGAGCTGGTACGGCTCGCCCGCCCGCCGCAGCGCCGTCAGCACGTCGAACTCCCACGGCTCCAGGCCGTGCTCCGCGAAGGCCGCGCGGCGGGCCCGGTCCAGGTGGCGCGCCAGCCTGCTGACGCGGCTCAGCACCTCGAGCGGTTCCACGTCGAGGTCCGGGCGCTCACGGCGCCACGCTGCCACCAGGCGGTCGACCTCGTCCTCCATGGCGATCAGTGTAGTGGGCGGTGTGTCGATGTGAAGTCTCTTGACATCGAGACAGGCCGCGTGCACGCTGCATGTGTCTTGACGTCGAGATACTTTGCGGAGCGGACATGACCCGGTGGGACCCCGACCAGTACCTCCGCTACGACGACCACCGCACCCGCCCCCACCACGACCTCCTCCACCGCATCCCCGCCGACACCCGCCCCCACCGCATCCTCGACCTCGGCTGCGGACCCGGGAACTCCACCGCACCCCTCCGCACCCGCTGGCCCGACGCCCGCATCACCGGCGTCGACACCTCCCCCGAGATGCTCGCCGCCGCCCGCACCCGCCACGCCGGCCCCAACCCCGGCGGCACCGGCACCACCGACTACGTCCGGGCCGACGCCGCCACCTGGGACCCCGCCCCCCACCACCCCGACCTCATCGTCACCAACGCCCTCCTCCAGTGGATCCCCGACCACCTCCCCCTCCTGGACCGCTGGACCCGCGCCCTCACCCCCGGCGGCACCCTCGCCCTCCAGCTCCCCGGCAACTTCGACGCCCCCAGCCACACCCTCCTCGCCGGCCTCCGCACCAGCCCCCGCTGGAAGGACCGCCTCGCCGACGGCGCCCGCCGCGACGCCGCCGCCCACGACCCCGCCGCCTACCTCGACCGCCTCACCGCCGCCCACTGCACCGCCGACGTCTGGGAGACCACCTACCACCAGCTCCTCCCCGGCCCCGACCCCGTCCTCGAATGGGTCAAGGGCACCGCCCTGCGCCCCGTCCTCACCCGCCTCGACCCGCCCGACCGGGCCGCCTTCCTCGACGAGTACGCCGCCCTCCTCCGCCAGGCGTACCCGCCCGGCCCCCACGGCACCGCCTTCCCCTTCCGCCGCATCTTCGCCGTCGCCCGGAGGAACCCGTGAGCGCAGAGGAACCCGTGAGTGCAGAGGAACCGATGAGCACGGACGAACCCGCGACCGCGGAGGAACCCGCGACCACGGAGCAGGGCGTGATCACCGCCCTCGACCACGTCCAGCTCGCCGCCCCGCCCGGCACCGAGGACGCCCTCCGCGCCTACTACACCGGCGTCCTCGGCATGACCGAGGTCCCCAAGCCCCCCGTCCTCGCCGCCCGCGGCGGCTGCTGGTTCCAGGCCGGAACCGCCCAGCTCCACCTCGGCGCCGAAGAGGGCTTCACCCCCTCCCGCAAGGCCCACCCCGCCCTCCGCGTCACCGGCATCCACGCCTACGCGCAGCGGCTCACCGAACGCGGCGCCCCCGTCACCTGGGACCACGACCTCCCCGGCCACCACCGCTTCTACTCCCGCGACCCCGCCGGCAACCGCATCGAGTTCCTCGAACCCCACACCCCCGGCACCCCCTGAACCCCACCCGCCCCGCTCCCCGGCGGAGCAGCCCCCGCACCCCGGCGCCCGCCCCTACCATCCCGCCATGCACCCGGACAGCCCCCGCAACCCCGACCGCCCGGACCCCGACCACCCCGGCACACCGCCCCACCCCGTCGACCACCGCCACGTCGAGCAGGCCGTCGCCGAGATGCTCCGCACCCTCGGCCCCCACACCCACCGCGACTGGGACACCCCGGCCGGCCCCCTCACCTGGACCTGCCGCGACACCGCCGCCCACATCGCCCACGACCTGCTCGCCTACGCCGCCCAGCTCACCGCCCGCCCCGACGACGCCTACCTCCCCGTCGACCTCACCGTCCGCCCCGACGCCACCCCCCGCCAGGCACTCCAGGCCGCCGCCGCAGCCGGCCGCCTCCTCGCCGCAGCCCTTGCCACCGCCCACCCCGAGACCCGCGCCTGGCACTGGGGCCCCTGCGACCCCACCGGCTTCGCCGCCATGGGCGTCGCCGAGACGCTCCTCCACACCCACGACATCACCCAGGGCCTCGACGTCCCCTGGCAGCCCCCCGCCGACCTCGCCGAGGCAGCCCTCCGCCGCCTCTTCCCCGACGCCCCGCCCGGCGACCCCGCCCAGGCACTCCTCTGGTGCACCGGCCGCACCGCACTCCCCGACCGCCCCCGCCGCACCGCCTGGACCTGGCAGGCCGCCCTCCCCGAACCACCCGCCCCCCGGTGACCCCGCCCCCCGGTGACCCCGCCCCCCGGTGACCGAGGCCCTCAGTCCTTCCGCTCCCCCATCAACCGCGGATGCCGCTCCATCCCCTCCAGGCCGTGCCACGCCAGGTTCACCAGATGCGCCGCCACCTCCGCCTTCGCCGGACGCCGCACCTCCAGCCACCACTGCCCCGTCAGTGCCACCATCCCCACCAGCATCTGCGAGTACATCGGCGCCAGCCGCGGATCGAACCCCCGCGACTTGAACTCCAACCCCAGGATGTCCTCCACCTGGGTGGCGATGTCGCTGATCAACGACGCGAACGTCCCCGTCGACTGCGCCACCGGCGAATCCCGCACCAGGATCCTGAACCCGTCCGTCGACGTCTCGATGTAGTCCAGCAGCGCGAACGCCGCCTCCTCCAGCAGCACCCGCGGATGCCCGCCCGTCAACGCCCCCGTCACCATGTCCAGCAGCAGCTGCATCTCCCGGTCCACCACGACCGCGTACAGCCCCTCCTTGCCCCCGAAGTGCTCGTACACCACCGGCTTCGACACCCCGGCCTTCGCCGCGATCTCCTCCACCGACGTCCCGTCGAACCCCCGCTCCGCGAACAGCGTCCGGCCGATCTCCAACAGCTGCTCCCGCCGCTGCTTCCCCGTCATCCGCACCCGGCTCCCCCGCCGGGCCGGCCGCCGCTCCCGACCCGCCGGGGCCGCCCCGGCCGGGGCCGCCCCCGCCGAAACCGCCTCCGACCGGCCGGCCGTACCACCGTCCGCGCTCCTGCCGCTGCTCCCGTTCACCCCCCCATTCTGGAGCAACCCCCCCGGCAGGCGGGCCGTCATTCCGCCCGGCGGGACTCCACCCGCTCCCGGCTCGGCCACCGGACGTCCCGCGCCCACCCCGCCAGCTCGAACCACCGGATCAGCCGCGCCGACGAGTCCACCTGCCCCCGCAGCACCCCGTGCCGCGCCGACGTCGGGTCCGCGTGGTGCAGGTTGTGCCACGACTCGCCGCACGACAGCACCGCCAGCCACCACACGTTCCCCGACCGGTCCCGCGACCGGAACGGACGCCGCCCCACCGCGTGGCAGATCGAGTTGATCGACCACGTCACGTGGTGCAGCAGCGCCACCCGCACCAGCGACCCCCAGAAGAACGCCGTCGCCGCACCCTGCCACGACCACGACAGCAGACCGCCCGCCAGCGGCGGCAGCAGCAGCGACACCGCCGTCCACAGCGGGAACTGCCGCGAGATCCGCCGCACGTCCCGGTCCTGCACCAGGTCCGGCGCGTACTTCCGCTGGTCCGTCTGCTCCTCGTTGAACATCCAGCCCAGGTGCGCCCAGAACAGGCCCTTCAGCAGCGCCGGGACCGTCTCCCCGTACCGCCACGGCGAGTGCGGGTCGCCGTCCTTGTCCGAGTACCGGTGGTGCTTGCGGTGGTCCGCCACCCAGCGCACCACCGGACCCTCCACCGCCATGCTCCCCGCGATCGCCAGCGCGATCCGCAGCCCCCGGTTCGCCTTGAACGAGCCGTGCGTGAAGTAGCGGTGGAAGCCCACCGTGATCCCGTGGCAGGTCGCGAAGTACATCACCGCCGCGATCACCAGGTCGCGCACCCCCACCCCCCGGCCCCAGGCGACGGGCACCGCCGCCACCAGCGCCAGGAACGGCACCACGATGAACACGGCGAGCGTCACCCGCTCCACCGTGCCCTGCGTGTCGCCGCCGAGCGTCGCGCTCGGCAGCGGGTCGGGAGCGGCGGCCGTGGGCCGTACCTCGGTGGACTGGGCTGTCATGGGCGTCCCCTTGCTGGGTGTCGGTGGTGCGTGCCGGATGTCGGTGCCGGAGGTCGGCTCTGGACGCCGCCGTCGCGTGCCGGGCGCGGGGTGCCGGATCGGCGGTCCTCGGGTGCCGGACATCGGCGGACGGGGGCGGAGGCGGCGGCGGGAGCGGAATGACGGGCTCGGGCCTTCGGGAAGGGCCACCTACGGATGCGTAACTTACGCCATCGTAGGTTGGTGCACCCCTCCAGGGGAAGCCCACAGGGCCGAAAGAACGACTTGAGCAGAATCACTCGAACGTGTGATCTATTCGGATATCCCGGACAGGTGCCCGCCCGGCGCCCGACGCTGGATCCGTGACCAGCGACAACGCGCCCCACGGCGCCACCCCGACCATCCCCGCCCAGGCCGCACCCGCCGACCCCGTCCTCACCGGATCCACACCTCCGCCACCCGGTCCCGTTCCTGTCCCCGCCCCCGAGGCGGGCCCCGCCGAGACCGACCGCGCCGAGACCGACCGCGCCGAGACCGACCTCCGCGAACGGGCCAGGGCCCTCCGCCGCGCCGGCCACAGCCGCCGCAGCATCCGCGAACAGCTCGGCATCCGCAGCGAGGACCGGCTCGGCCGCCTCCTCCAGGGCGAGCCCCCGCCCGAGTGGACCCGCCGCCCCCGCGCCAAGGACCACCTCCGCGCCCGCGCCCGCGAGCTGCGCCTCGAAGGGAGGACCTACGACGAGATCAGCGCCGAGCTGGACGTCTCCAAGAGCTCCGTCTCCCTCTGGGTCCGCGACCTGCCGAGACCGGCCCCGCGCATGACGCCGGAGGAGAAGGCGCGCCACATGAACGAAGTGCGATGGGAACCGCTGCGGCGTGAGCGCGATGCGGAGCGGCGGGCGGTGAAGGCTGCGGCCCACGCCGAGATCGGACAGCTCTCCGAGCGGGAGCTCTTTATGATCGGTGTGGCCCTGTACTGGGCCGAGGGTGCCAAGGACAAGGCGTACGACCGCCGCGAGGCCGTCGGCTTCATCAACAGCGACCCTGGCGTCGTCCGCGTCTACCTCGCCTGGCTGAGGCTCCTCGGCGTGGAGGAGTCCCGGTGGCGGCTGCGGGTCCACATCCATGAGACGGCGGACATCGAAGCGGCGGAGCGCTACTGGGCGGAACTGGCAGGAGTCGACCCCGCGGCGCTGCAGCGGACGACAGTCAAGAGGCACAACCCTGCGACGAACCGCAGGAACACCGGCAGTGCCTACCGCGGATGCCTCTTCGTGAAGGTGCTGGACGCGGCTGACCTTTACCGTCGCATCGAGGGCTGGTGGTGCGGCATAGTGTCTGCTGTCGAAGGTCAGGACCTCGGTCCTGCCGAGTGACGAGCTTTCCGCCGTGGTGTAAGGGCAGCACAGGGTCTTTTGGTGGCCTTAGTCTGGGTTCGAATCCTAGCGGCGGAGCTCCTTTTCTGATCGTTTCCGATCGCTTGCGGGTGGCCGTTCCCCGCACCCCCGTTATTCTCAAGGCGTCCGGGTACGCCTGTGCGGATGTGCGTCCCGGCCCGTCCCCGCCCCCAGCAATGCCGAGGAGCCTCCCGCGTGAGTGCCAACTCCCCCGCCGCCGTCATCGTTCTCGCCGCGGGTGAGGGCACCCGCATGAAGTCGCCGTCGCTGCCGAAGGTGTTGCACCCCATGGCCGGGCGCACCCTGGTCGGGCACGCGGTGGCCGCGGGCCGTGAGCTGGAGCCGGAGCACCTGGTGGTCGTGGTGGGCCACATGCGGGAGAAGGTCGTGGCGCACCTGGCCGAGGTGGACCCGGGGGTCCGGACGGCGGTGCAGGAGGAGCAGAACGGCACCGGGCACGCGGTGCGGGTGGCGCTGGAGTCGCTGGCCGCGGACGGCGTGGCGGTGGACGGCACGGTGGTGGTGACGACGGGGGACGCCCCGCTGCTGACGGGGGAGACGCTGCGGGCGCTGGCGGAGGAGCACGCGTCGCGGGGGAACGGGGTGACGGTGCTCACGGCGGTGGTGCCGGACGCGTCGGGCTACGGGCGGATCCTGCGGGACGGGGACGGCGCGGTGTCGGCGATCGTGGAGCACAAGGACGCGTCGGAGGAGCAGCTGGCGGTGTCGGAGGTGAACTCGGGGGTGTTCGCGTTCGACGGGAAGCTGCTGGTGGAGGCGCTGGGGCAGCTGCGGACGGACAACAGTCAGGGGGAGGAGTACCTGACCGACGTGCTGGGGATCCTGCGGGAGGCGGGTCACCGGGTGGGTGCGGTGGTGGCGGGGGACTTCCGGGACATCCTGGGGATCAATGACCGGGTGCAGCTGGCGGAGGCGCGCCGGATCCTGAACGGCCGGCTGCTGGAGCGGGCGATGCGGGCGGGTGTGACGGTGGTGGATCCGGCGTCGGTGTGGATGGACGTGTCGGTGTCGTTCGAGCCGGACGCGGTGGTGCTGCCGAATGTGCAGCTGTACGGGGAGACGCATCTGGGGGCGGGTTCGGAGGTGGGTCCGAACTGTTCGCTGACGGACACGGTGGTGGGTGCGGGGGCGCGTGTGAGCAACGCCACGGCGGACCGTGCGGAGGTGGGTCCGGGGGCGTCGGTGGGGCCGTACGCGTACCTGCGTCCGGGGGCGCGGCTGGCGCGGGGGGCGAAGGTGGGGACGTATGTGGAGGTGAAGAACTCGTCGCTGGGGGAGGGGGCGAAGGTTCCGCATCTGTCGTACATCGGGGATGCGGAGATCGGTGAGGGGTCGAACATCGGGGCGGCGTCGGTGACGGTGAACTACGACGGCGTCAACAAGCACCGGACGGTGGTGGGTGCGCACTGCCGGACCGGTTCGGACACGATGTTCATCGCGCCGGTGACGGTGGGGGACGGGGCGTACACGGCGGCGGGTTCGGTGATCACGAAGGATGTGCCGGCGGGTGCGCTGGCGGTGGCGCGGGGGCAGCAGCGGAACATCGAGGGCTGGGTGGAGCGTCGCCGGGAGGGGTCGGCTGCGGCGCGTGCTGCTGCTGCGTCGCGGGGGGCGGGCGGGGTTGCGTCGGGGGAGGTTGCGGCTGCTCCCGGGGCGGACGGTTCGGTCGGGGGCGCGTAACCTGGTGGACATGCGTGCGCTGCGGGTCCGATGCCCGGCCTGTGGTGGCGTTTCCCTTTTTGAACGGCCAGTCGCCCGGTTCCGGAGCGCGGACCTGTGTGCGGCAGCAACCGAGGAGACGGTGCAGTGACCGGCATCACCACGTCCGGTGAGAAGAATCTTCGACTCTTCTCCGGCCGGGCCCACCCGGAGCTGGCGAAGGAGGTCGCCGAGCAGCTGGGGACCGAGCTGGTTCCGACCAAGGCGTTCGACTTCGCCAACGGCGAGATCTATGTGCGGTTCCTGGAGTCGGCGCGTGGTGCGGACTGCTTCGTCATGCAGAGCCACACGGCGCCGATCAACCAGTGGGTCATGGAGCAGTTGATCATGATCGATGCTCTGAAGCGGGCCTCCGCGCGGAGCATCACGGCGATCCTGCCGTTCTACGGGTACGCGCGTCAGGACAAGAAGCACCTGGGCCGTGAGCCGATCTCGGCGCGGCTGGTCGCGGACCTGCTGCGGACGGCGGGTGCGGACCGGCTGATGGCGGTGGACCTGCACACGGCGCAGATCCAGGGCTTCTTCGACGGGCCGGTGGACCACCTGTTCGCGCTGCCGATGCTGGCGGACTACGTGGCGACGCGGGTGGCGGCGGACCGGCTGACGGTGGTGTCGCCGGACGCGGGCCGGGTGCGGGTGGCGGACCAGTGGTCGGACCGGCTGGCTGCGCCGCTGGCGATCATCCACAAGCGGCGTGACCCGAACGTGGCGAACAAGGTGATGTCGGCCGAGGTGGTCGGTGACGTGCGCGGCCGGGTGTGCGTGCTGGTCGACGACATGATCGACACGGCGGGCACGATCTGTGCGGCCGCGGACGCGCTGTTCGAGAACGGTGCGGCGGACGTGATCGTGGCGGCGACGCACGGTGTGCTGTCGGGTCCGGCGGCGGACCGGTTGAAGAACTCGCGGGTGAGCGAGTTCGTCTTCACGAACACGCTGCCGACGCCTGCGTCGCTGGGGATGGACAAGGTGACGACGCTGTCGATCGCGCCGTCGATCGCGGCGGCGATCCGTGAGGTGTTCGAGGATGGTTCGGTGACGAGTCTGTTCGAGGGCGTGCACTGACTGTTCCGCCGTCCGTGTGATCGGCCCGCCGCCGGATTCGTCCGGCGGCGGGCCGATTTCGTTCCTGTGCGGGGGAGCGGGTAGGATCGGGGGGTTGCTCGGCGAGGGAGGCCGTACGGCTCGCGAGGGCTCGGCTTCCGTGATCGACGCGCTGCTGCGAGTTCCGTGCGTGCTGCCGCCGAGTGATCTGCCCCGAATTTCCGAGGGTGTGGTCCCGGCGGCTTTCTGTTGTTCCGTCCGCACCCCGCGTACGCCACGAGGAGTGCTGTCGTGTCCGAGGTCCGTCTTGCCGCTGAGCCCCGTACCGAGTTCGGCAAGGGCGCTGCCCGCCGTGCCCGCCGTGCCGGTCTGGTCCCGGGTGTGGTCTACGGCCACGGCCAGGAGCCGGTCCACCTGAACCTGCCCGGCCACGACCTGATGATGGCCCTGAAGACCCCGAACGTGCTGATCTCCCTGCCGATCGGCGGCAAGGACGAGTTCGTGCTGCCGAAGGCCGTGCAGCGGGACCCGATCAAGGGCTTCCTGGAGCACGTCGACCTGCTGCTGGTGAAGCGCGGCGAGAAGGTCACCGTCGAGATCCCGGTGCTGACCGAGGGCGAGCTGGCCCCGGGCGGCAACCTGCTGGAGCACGTCCTGAACGCGCTGCCGGTCGAGGCCGAGGCCACCCACCTGCCCGAGAACGTCACCGTGTCGGTGGAGGGCCTGGAGGCCGGCGCCTCGATCCACGCCAAGGACATCGAGCTGCCGAAGGGCACCACCCTGGCCGTCGAGGAGGACGCCGTGGTGCTGCACGTCGTCGCCGCGCAGGTCGAGGAGGCCCCGGCCGAGGAGGGCGCCGAGGCCGCCGAGGCCGCTCCGGCCGCCGAGGCCGCCGAGGGCTCCGAGGCCTGATCCGGTCGCGGATCCGTTCGTCGCCGCTGCCCCGGCCCGCTCCGGCGGGCCGGGGCAGCGGTGCGTCCGGACCCGGCGGTCGGGGTGGGCGGCCGTGCGGGGCGGGGGTGCGCGGCGATGATGGTGGCCGTCGGCGGCGCGGCCCGGGCGGCCGCGGGAGTGTCGTGGTGGCGCCGCGGTGGTGCCGTGGTGGTGTGTGGTGTCGAGTTCGGGAGTGGAGCGGGCGATGAGCAGCGGTGAAGGCGGTTACACGGGTCCGTGGCTGGTGGTGGGCCTGGGCAATCCGGGGGAGCAGTACGCGCGCAACCGGCACAACGTGGGCTGGATGGTGGCGGACCTGCTGGCGGAGCGGATGGGTGCGCGGTTCAAGGCGCACAAGAGCCGCAACCAGGTGGCGGACGGCCGGCTGTCGGGGCAGCGGGTGGTGCTGGCGAAGCCGATGTCGTACATGAACCTGTCGGGCGGTCCGGTGACGGCGCTGCGGGACTTCTACAAGGCTCCGGCGTCGGCGCTGGTGGTGGTGCACGACGAGCTGGACATCGACTTCGGGGTGCTGCGGCTGAAGCTGGGCGGGGGCGACAACGGCCACAACGGGCTGAAGTCGATCACGAAGTCGCAGGGGCCGGACTACCACCGGGTGCGGTTCGGGGTGGGGCGGCCGCCGGGGCGGATGCAGGTGGCGGACTTCGTGCTGAAGGACTTCTCGGCGGCGGAGCGCAAGGAGCTGGACTGGTTCGTGGACCGGGCGGCGGACGCGGTGGAGGCGCTGGTGTCGGAGGGGCTGGAGCGGGCGCAGCAGTCGTACAACACGTAGCGGCGCGGACCGGGTGGCCTGCCGTCTGCCGCCCAGTCGCCTGCCGAAGTGAGGCGGCGGGTCCGGTCGGCCCGTGTCCCGCCGGGCCGCCGGGAGGCCTGCGCCGGGGTGCCCGTGCTGCCGTCCGCGGGCGGGTGCGGAGACGGGTGCGCGGCCCCGGGTGCGGCGGTGCCCTGCGGGGTCCCGCGGAGTCCCCGGGCGTGGTCGGCGGGCCGCCTTCCGTGCGGCCGGGTGCGGGGCTGCGGTCGGCCTGCCGCCGGTCGGCGCTGGTGCGGTGCGGGTCGCGGGGGGTAGCGTGCGGCGCCGACGGGCCGGAGGCGGGGGCGGTGGAAGGCCGGACCCCGTGTGTCGAGTCCCGGGAGTGCGTGGTGGCGGTGGCGAGGACGGCGGAGCGGAAGGCCGGGGCGGCCGGGTCCGCGGAGCGGACGGCGTCGGGGTCCGGGGCGCGGCGGCCGGAGGCGGCGCCGCGGTTCAAGGGGCGGCGCAGCCGGATACGCCGGGCCGGTGAGCGGGCGGTGGGGATGGCGCTGCTGCTGCGGCTGCTGGCGGTGTGGGCGGTGGTGCTGGTGCTCCTGGGGGCGGCGGCCTGGTCGAGCTGGCAGGGGTGCCGGGACGCGGTGCTGGGGGGCCGGGAGCGGGGGGTGCTGACGGTGCGGTCGTGCGATCCGGGGGTGTGCCGGGGGTCGTTCGTGCCGGACGGTGCGGACGGGGCGTCGCGGCTGGTGTCGGTGGCGCGGTCGGAGGTGCCGGCGGGGGGCCGTCCGGGGGCGGGGGGCCGTGCGGGGGTGCGGCTGGCGGTGGCGCTGCGGCCGGGGACGTCGGAGGCGGTGCGGACGGGCTGGGCGGGGGTGCTGCACGCGTGGATCCCGTTCGGGGGTGCGCTGCTGCTGGGGGCGGCGCTGGTGGGGGCGGTGCTGCGGTGGCGGCGCACGGCGTGGGCGGGTGCGGTGCTGGGGGCGGCGGTGCTGGGCGGGGCGTTCGCGGTGTCGTCGTCCTGATCCGGGCGGCCGGTGCTGCGGTGCTGCGGTGCTGCGGTGCCGGGGTGCGGGGGTCCCGGGGTGCGGGTCGCCGCAGGTCGGTGCGGGTCGGCGCTGGTCCGTGCGGGCCGTCGCGGGGCGGCGGGGGTGTCCCGGTGGGGGCCCGGGTGCGGCCGGGCGCTCGGGTCTCCGCGGTCCTCCGGGGCCTGCTCTTTCTGACGGTTGCTCAGTTCACTTCCTGGCGCCGGTGCTTGGAGGTGCAGGGCTTGTGAGGGTGCGTGGCCGAAGTGTTACCCGCCGGACGGGGGGTGGGTTGTGTCCCGGTTCGGTGGGGTTCGTGGATGACGGGGTGTCCGATCCGGACAGGTTTGACGTGTCTGCGGCGAATTGATTTCACCCCCCGTGGCGGATGACGATGGGTGGTGTTCCTGGGCCCGGCGTGCTCAGTGCCTCCCCTCCTCCGGCCTCCTCGCTGCCGGACGCCGCCTGACCATCCCGTCCGGGCCCCGTGCGACCAGACCTAAGGGGTACGTGTGTCCTTCTCGCGACGCACCCGCGCGGCCCGGTTCCTCGGCGCCGCGGCACTGACGACCACCGCGGTGATGGGCGGCGCCGGCGCGGCGCACGCCGAGTCGGCCGGGGCCGCCGCCTCGCCGGGTCCGCGGGTGGCGCCCGCGTCCGCGCCGGTGGCGCCGCTGCTCGCGGACACCGGCAGTGAGGACACGGGCCTGCTGGTGGTGTACGCGGGGCTCCTGGTGGCGGCGGGCGGCGGCGCGCTGTGGGCGCTGCGGCGCCGCGAGGAGCCGGCCGTGCACTGAGCCGCGGGCTCCGGCCGCGGGGGTGTCCCCGGCGCGTCGGACACGACGGAGGGCCCGTCCGCACCGCTTCGAGCGGGTGCGGGCGGGCCCTCCGTCGTGGCGCGGCCCTGCGGCCGGTCCGGGGCCCGGGCCCCGGACCGGCCGGTCCGGTCAGCCGGTGTTGCGCAGGCCGGCGGCGATGCCGTTGACGGTGAGCAGCAGGGCGCGGGAGACCAGCGGGTCCTCCTCGGCGCCGCGGGCGGCGTCCTCGCGCTGGCGGCGCAGCAGGGCGACCTGCAGGTAGGAGATGGGGTCGAGGTAGGCGTCGCGGACGGTGAAGGTCTGCTTGAGGACGGGGTTGTGCTCCAGCAGCTCGTTCTCGCCGGTGAGGCGCAGCACCTCCTTGAGGGTGAGGTGGTGTTCGGCCTCGATGGTCGCGAAGACGTGCTTGAGCTCGTCGGGGACGAGCTGCTCGACGTAGTGGCGGGCGATCCGCAGGTCGGTCTTGGCGAGGGTCATGGCGACGTTGGAGAGGAAGTTGCGGAAGAAGTGCCACTCGCCGTGCATCTCGTCGAGGACGTCGCCGAGGCCGGCGTCGCGGGCGGCGGCGAGGCCGGAGCCGACGCCGTACCAGCCGGGGACGATCTGCCGGGACTGGGTCCAGCCGAAGACCCACGGGATGGCGCGCAGGCCGTCGAGTCCGGCGCCGGAGTCGGGGCGGCGGGAGGGGCGGGAGCCGAGGTGCAGGGAGGCGAGCTGGTCGACGGGGGTGGAGGCGAAGAAGTACTTGGGGAGGTCGGGGTCCTCGACGAGCCTGCGGTAGGCGGTGTGGGAGGCCTCGGAGACGGTGTCCATGCAGGCGTCCCAGCGGGCCAGGGCCTCGGCGGACTGGCGGGGGGAGGTGTGGAGGGCGGAGGCCTGGAGGGTGGCGGAGACGGTGAGCTCCAGGTTCTCGCGGGCGAGGGAGGGGATGAGGTACTTGTCGGAGATCACCTCGCCCTGCTCGGTGACCTTCATCTCGCCGTCGAGGGTGCCCCAGGGCTGGGCGAGGATCGCCTCGTGGGAGGGGCCGCCGCCGCGGCCGACGGTGCCGCCGCGGCCGTGGAAGAGGCGCAGGCGGATGCCGTAGCGGCGGGCGACGTCGCGCAGGCGGCGCTGGGCGCGGTGGATCTCCCACTGGGAGGTGGTGATGCCGCCGAACTTGGAGGAGTCGGAGTAGCCGAGCATGACCTCCTGGACGTCGCCGCGCAGGGAGACGAGGAGGCGGTAGGAGGGGTCGGCGAGCATGTCGTCGAGGATGCGGTCGGCCTGCTGGAGTTCGTCGGTGGTCTCCAGCAGCGGCACGATGCCGATCCGGGCGACGCCGGCGTGGAGGTCGATGAGGCCGGCCTCGCGGGCGAGGACGGCGGCGGCGAAGACGTCGTCGGCGCCCTGGCACATGGAGATGATGTAGCTCTCGACGATCTCGTCGCCGAAGCGCTCGAAGCCCTCGCGGACGGTCTGGAAGACGCCGAGGGTCTTGGCCCCGGCGGCGTCGAGGGGGGCGGGGGTGGGGGCGAGGGGGCGGCGGGAGCGCAGTTCGCGGGCGAGGAGCTTCTGCCGGTACTCGCGGGGCATGTCCTCGTAGCGCCAGGCCTCCTCGCCGAGGCGGTCGAAGAGCTGGCCGAGGGCGTGGTGGTGGGCGTCGGCGTGCTCGCGGACGTCCATGGTGGCGAGCTGGAGGCCGAAGGCCTCGACGGTGCGGATGGCGCGGGCGAGGCGGCCGTCGGCGATGAGGCCGCCGCGGTGGGCGCGCAGGGAGTCCTGGATGAGCCTGAGGTCGGCGACGAGCTCGCGGGTGCCGCGGTAGTCGCGGCCGGGCTGGTGGGCGGTGCCGGCGGCGAGGCGGTCGCGGGTGTTGACGAGCTTCTCGCGGACGCAGGTGGCCTTGAGCCGGTAGGGCTCCTCGGCGTTCATGCGCTTGTAGCGGGGGCTCAGCTCGGGGAGGGCCTCGAGGTCGGCGGCGAGGGAGTCGAGGAGCTCCTGGGAGGCGCCGGCGAGGCGGACGGAGGTGGAGAGGGTGGCGCGCAGGTCGTCGACGGTCTCCAGGGCGTCCTTGATGCCGTACTCGTGCTGGAGGATGAGGACGTCGCGGGTGACGGCGGGGGTGACGTTGGGGTTGCCGTCGCGGTCGCCGCCGATCCAGGTGCCGAAGGTGAGGGGGCGGACGCCGTCGGGGAGGGCGAGGCCGACGCGGGCGAGCTCCTCGTGGAGCTCCTCCAGGACCTCGGGGACGGCCCCGCGGTACAGCTCGTCGAGGTAGTAGACGGCGTTGCGGGCCTCGTCGGTGGGCTCGGGGCGGGCGATGCGCAGTTCGTCGGTCTGCCACAGCAGGTCGATGACCTCGGCGAGGCGCCGGTCGGCCTGGCGGCGGGCGGAGCTGTGGCGGTCGGGGTCGGCCTCGGCGAGTCCGGAGACGGTGTGCTCGCGGTGGGTCCGGTCGAGGAGTTCGGCGATGCGGCGCAGCTTGTTGAGGACGCTGCGGCGGGCGGCCTCGGTGGGGTGGGCGGTGAAGACGGGCCGCACGGCGAGGTGGGCGAGGGTGTCGGCGAGGTGCCGGGGGTCGGCGTCGGCGAGCCGGTCGGCGGTGCGGGCGATGGTGGAGCCCTCGCGGGCGCGCTGCACGGACAGTTCGCGGCCGCGGTGGACCTGCTCGGTGACGTTGGCGAGCTGGAAGTAGGTGGAGAAGGCACGGACCAGCTTGGCGGCCGTGTCGAGGTCGGTCTGCTCCAGCAGGCGGGCGGCGGCGGCGCCGTCGCTGCGGGTGAGGTGGCGGACCTCCTCGACGAGGTCGAGCAGCTCCTGGCCCTCCTGGCGGACGAGGGTCTCGCCGAGGAGGTCGCCCAGGCGTCGGATGTCGGCGCGCAGCGCGGCGTTGGCGGCGAGGGCGTCCGGGGCGGCGGTGTCGTGCTCTGCCGCGGGGCGGTCGGCCGGGGTGGGGACCGGTGCGGTCACGGCTGGCTCCCTTTGCTCACGGATACGGCTACGGGACGGTGGGGGGCTCGGCCGCCGTCCCGCGCGGAGGGCGGCGGGGCCGGCCCGGTGGGGGCGGCGCCCGCCCGGCGCGGGTTGTCCTCGGCGGTGCCCGGGGGGTGCGGGCTGGGCGGGAGCGGTGCTCCGCCGCAGCCGGTGCGGACCGCGCTGTCCGACGTGTCCCAGCATAGGTGTCCGAGTGCCGGCGCAGGTCGAGGCGGCCGTATGGCGGACACGGCGTGCCGGGGCGGGGCATCGCGGCTGGTGACCCGCCGGGGTGCCCGGGCGGGCGGTGGCCGGGCGGGGGCGGCGGGCCCGGGTCCGCTTGCGGAAGGGGGGAGGGGCGGGCCGGGGGCGGCGCCTAGTCTGGTGCCCATGAGCATGGCGACGGGGGACGGGATACCGGGCGGCGGGGTGGCGGCGGGGGCGGCCGGTGCGCCGTCGGGCGGGCGGCGGACCGCGGGCGGCCCGTGGTGGTGGGCGCGGCCGCGCGGGCTGGTGCTGGACGTGCTGCTGGCCGTGGTGGCTGCGCTGGAGTGCGGGTGGGGGGCGGCGGGCTTCGCCGGGGACCGGCTGCACTGGCACGCCCCGGTGCCGGCGGTGGCGTTCGTGCTGGGGGCGCTGGCGGGGGCGTCGTTGGTGGTGCGGCGGCGGTGGCCGGTGGTGCCGGTGGCGGCGGCGCTGGTGTTCGTCCCCGGCATGGTGGGGGTGGTGCTGCTGGTGGTGTCGCTGTACACGCTGGCGGCGTGCCGGGACTGGCGGGCGCGCCGGTGGACGGTGGCGGCGCTGTCGGCGCTGGCGTTCGCGGAGACGCTGGGCATGGTGCTGGTGGCGTTCCTCTCCGACCCGCAGGCGCGGGAGGTGCCGCCGCGGTGGCTGTTGGTGGTGCTGGCGGTGCTGGTGTCGGTGGGGCTGACGGTGCCGCCGATGGTGCTGGGGCTGTACGTGGGGGCGCGGCGGCGGCTGGTGGAGTCGCTGCGGGACCGGGCGGAGGGCCTGGAGGCGGAGCTGGGGCTGCTGGCGGAGCAGGCGCGCGAGCGGGCGCGGCGGGCGCGGATGGAGGAGCGGACCCGGATCGCGCGGGAGATGCACGACGTGGTGGCGCACCGGGTGAGCCTGATGGTGGTGCACGCGGGGGCGCTGGAGCGGGTGGTGGCGCGTGATCCGCAGCGGGCGGCGGAGAGTGCGCGGCTGATGGGGGAGGTGGGCCGTCAGGCGCTGGACGAGCTGCGGCAGATCCTGGGGGTGCTGCGGATGGCCGAGGGCGAGGCGGCCGGGGCCGGGGCGCCGCCCGCGGCGGTCCGGGCCGGGGCGGCTGCGGGGGACGCCCCGGAGGGCCCGGACGGCCCGGACGCCGGGGGCCGGGGCGGTACGGACGCCTCAGGTGCGGGTGGTGCGGGTGCGGGCGGTTCCGGTGGGTGCGGTTCCGGTGCTGACGGCGGTCCGGGGCTGGCGGACGTGCCGCGGCTGGTGGAGCAGTCCCGGGCGGCGGGGCTGCCGGCCCGGCTGGAGGTCGGCGGGGCCCGGCGGGCGTTCACGGCGGAGGCCGAGCGCACGGCGTACCGGGTGGTGCAGGAGGCGCTGACCAACGCGCACAAGCACGCCCGTGGTGCGGAGGCGCTCGTCACGGTGGCGTACGTGCCGAACGGGGTGCGGGTCGTGGTGGTGAACACCGCGCCCTGCGAGCAGGACGCGGCGGACGGCGGGCGTCCGCTGCCGAGCGGCGGCAACGGGCTGGTGGGGATGCGGGAGCGGGTCGCGGCGCTGGGCGGCAGCTTCGCGGCGGGGCCGGTGGACGGGGGCGGCTTCCGGGTGGAGGCGGTGCTGCCGTCGCGGCTCGCGGTGAGCGCGGTGCCCCTGCGGCGGGGGTCCGCCGGGCCGCCGCCCTAGGGCCGAGGGATCCGTCCGCCGGCCTGCGGCGGGGGAGCGGCCCGCGCGTACCGGACCGCTGCGGCCTGCGGGGTCCGCACGCGGGCGGTGGGACGGGTGAGGGGCCCGTCCGGGACGGGTGAGGGGCCCGTCCCGTCCCCCCGCCGCCGCCTGCGCGCCGTCAGGCGCTGGTGATGGTGCCGCCGACGGTCTGCTGCAGCGTCTGCAGGGTGGTGCCGTCGGCGCCGACGGCCCAGCGGTCGCCGACCAGGAAGCTGCCGCCGCCGAGGGTCGCCTGCAGCCACTGCTGCTGGTCGGACCGGCTGGCGAAGGAGGTGACCGCGAAGCGGGCGCCCTGCTTGTCGGTGCAGGTGGTCTGCTTGAGCTGCTGCCCGGCGTCGGGCGGGGTGAGGGAGCAGCCGGTGGCCGCGCCGAACGCGTTCAGCGCCACCGGCGGCCTGCCCGGCTGGGGCTGGGCGGCGGCCTGCTGCTGCCCGGCGGGCGCGCCGGGGGCGCCGGCCATGGTCTGCATCCCGGCGGGGAACTGCTGGGCGGGCGCGGCCTGGGCGGCGCCCGGGTCGGCCTGGCTGGGGCTGCCCACGTGGTTGCTGGCGCTGCAGGCGACGGCGGAGCTGAGCAGGACGGCGACGGCGGCGACTGCACCGGCTGCGGCCCGCGGGTGGAGGGCGGACGTGCGGCGCGAGGCGGTCGGATCGGTCATGGGGGTTCCCTCCCGGGGCGGTGTGCTGCGGGGCCGGTGCTGTCCGCCGGTCTGTACGCCGGGGGGCGCGGGGCGGTTCAGCGGCCCGGTCCGCCGGACGCCCGCCGGACGCGGGGGCCGGGGAGGGGCCCCGGGGACGAGGACGAGGACGGGGCCGCGGGCCGTGCGGGCCGGGGAGGGCGGGCGCGGCTCAGAGCGGCTGGACGGCGGTCCGCAGCCGTTCGGGGAGGGCGCCGGTGACCAGGGTCGTCACCGCCCGGTCGACGGTGTCCCCCAGGTACCACTCGCCGGTGTGGTCGAGGCTGTAGACGCGCCCGGCGGCGTCGACGGCGAGGAGGCCGAGGCCGCCGTTCTCCTCGCCGAGGGGGGCGAGGGGGGTGTCCAGGGCCCGGCCGAGGTCGGCGAGGGTGCGGGGCTGGTGGAGGCCGCGCAGCGGGTCGATCAGGAAGGGGGTGCGGGCGATCTGCTCGCCGGCGCCGGCCAGGTCGACGCCGATGCCGCCGAACTCCGCCCAGGCCTCCACGGCGGCGGGGAAGACGCTGTGGCGGTGGCCGTCGGGGGAGTCGTACGCCGTCAGGGCGTCCGCCCAGGCCTCGGCCTGGCGGATCTGCCAGCGGCCGGGGTGCCACCCGGCGTGTTTGAGCGCGGAGGCGACGTCGGCGGGGAATCGGGCGTTCAGGAGGGGGCTCCTCGGGTCGGGGGCCGGGGCGGGTGCGGCCGCGGCTCAGCCGGCGGCTGCCGGCGCCACCGCGACGCTGCGGACGCCGAAGTGCTCCAGCATCGGCGCGCAGGAGCGGCACGGCGGCTGGTGGGTGCCGTGGGCCGGGTCGCCCTCCTCGCGGATCCGCACCGTCGTCATGCGGGCCCCCTTGAGGGCCTTGCGGGCGTCGGAGAGGCCCAGCGGCTTGCGGGAGGCGCGCCGCGAGCGGTTGGCCTCGGCGGTCGCCAGGTACTGGGACAGCAGGATCGCCTCGGCGCAGCGGCCGGTGAACCGTTCGCGGCTCTCCGGCGGCAGGCCGGCGAGGAACGCGGCGACCAGCGGGTGCAGTGCGGGCGGGGCGTCGTCCCGGTGGCCGGGGTGGGTGCGGGTGCCGTCGCGCGCGGACAGGGCCGCGGCCACGGCGGGCAGCAGGCTGTCGCGGTGCTGGCGCAGGACCGGGGCGCCGGCGGGCGGCCGCGGAGCGGCGGGTGCGGCGTCGGGGCCGGGGCCGGGACCTGGTCCTGACGGCTGCGGACCTGACGGGGCGGGGGCCGCCGGGGGCGTGGCGGTGGCCGCTATTCGGTCGCCGATGGCCATGGCCGCTCCTCCCGTCCCTCCGTCCGGCCGACACGTTCGTCGGCGAAGTGCAGAGGGTCAGACTGCCAAATACTTCAGGTGATCACTAATCCGGGGCGTGTTCCGCGGGGTGTTTCGCCATCTTGTGTCCCGCTTTGCCGGTCGTGGCCTGCGTCTCCCGGCCGTCGGGGCGTGCGCGCAGGCGCGCGTTCGCGGGTCCGTGCGCCCCACCCGGATCATCACAGGTCGTCCACAACCCGCGGGCGGGGTTTGCGCATTCGGCCCCCTCGCGCCGGAGGGCGGCGGTAGCGTTCCTGCAGCGCAGCCGGAGGCGGTGTGCGCGGCTCCGGCACCGCAGGGGAGAGCGGCCGGGCCGCCCCGGTGTCCGGCCGTGCGTCCGAGGGTGTCAGCCGCGCCGGCCGAGGCGCCGCGCGGCACGCAGGGGGGTCGATGCCATGACGCATTCGCAGCGGACGAGCGGCGCAACCGGGCCCGAGGAGGCCCACGAGGCACCCGGCGAGCACGTGCCCGCCCCCGGGCCGCCCGCGGTTCCGGAGGGCGGGCCGGTCGGCATCGCCGTCGTCGGCGCCGGCTACTGGGGGCCCAACCTGGTCCGCAACGCCCAGCAGACGCCCGGGCTGCGGCTGCGGTGGCTCTGCGACCTGGACGAGTCCCGCGCGCGGCGGGTGCTCGGCGGGTACAGCACGGTGCGCACCACCACGTCCTTCGAGGAGGTCCTCGCCGACGACCGGGTGCAGGCCGTCGCCGTCGCCACCCCCGCCGCCAGCCACTACCGGCTGGTGCGGGCGGCGCTGGAGGCGGGCAGGCACGTGCTGGTGGAGAAGCCGATCACCACCGACGCCGACGAGGCGGAGGAGCTGGTCGCGGTCGCCGAGCGGCACGGCCGGGTGCTGATGTGCGACCACACCTTCTGCTACACGCCGGTGGTGCGCCGCATCCGCGAGATGGTGCACCGCGGCGACCTGGGCGAGGTGCAGTTCTTCGACTCGGTGCGGATCAACCTCGGGCTGGTCCAGCCCGACGTCGACGTGCTGTGGGACCTCGCGCCGCACGACCTGTCCATCCTCGACTTCGTGCTGCCGCCGGGCGTCGAGCCGGTGGGGGTCTCCGCGCAGGGCGCCGACCCGATCGGCGCGGGCCGCGCCTGCGTGGCGTACCTGACGGTCCACCTGAGCAGCGGGGCGCTCGCCCACTGCCACGTCAACTGGCTGTCGCCGACCAAGGTCCGCACCACCATGATCGGCGGCTCGCGGCGCACCCTGGTCTGGGACGACCTCAACCCGCAGGCCCGCCTGTCGGTGTACGACCGCGGCGTGGACCTCACACCGCCCGACGAGCTCACCGACGCCATCCGCCACCAGGCGCTGATCTCCTACCGGGTGGGCGAGATGGTCGCCCCCGCGCTGGTGGAGCAGGAGGCCCTGCGCAACGTGATGGCGGAGTTCGCCGCCGCGGTCACCGAGGGGCGCGCCCCCCTCACCGACGGCCGTGCCGGGGTGCGGGTGCTGCGGCTGCTGCATGCCGCCTCCCGCAGCCTGGAGCTGGGCGGGGCCACCGTCCCGGTCGGCGCCGCGGGGGCGGGCCCGGCCGCGTCCGGCCTCGCCGCGGGCCCCCTCGCCGCCGACGCCCTCACCGACACGCTCACCGAAGGGGCCGCCGCCCGATGACCGCCACCACCCCGTCCGGCCCCACCCCGTCCGGCCCCACCCCGCCCGGAACCGTCCCGCCCGGCAGCACCCCGCCCGCCGCCCCGCCCGGGCCCGTGTGCGGCACCGCCCTGGCCGCCGCCGCCAGGGCCGCCGGGACCGCCCGCACCGGTCCCGCCGTCGACCTGCACGGCGCCCGGTGCCTGGTCACCGGCGGGGCGGGCACCATCGGCTCCGCCGTCGTCGACCAGCTGCTGGAGGCCGGCGCCGGCGAGGTCGTCGTCCTCGACAACTTCGTCCGCGGCCGCGCCGCCAACCTCGCCCGCGCCCGCGGCCTCGCCGCCGCCGACCCCGCCCGGCTCCGCGTCGTCGACGGCGACATCCGCGACCGCGCCCTGCTGCGGGAGCTGCTGCGGCCCGCCACCGACGTCGTCTTCCACCTCGCCGCCCTCCGCATCACCCAGTGCGCCACCGAGCCCCGGCTCGCCCTGGAGGTCCTGGTCGACGGCACCTTCGACGTGCTGGAGGCCGCCGCCGAGACCGGCGTGCGCAAGGTCGTCGCGTCCTCCTCGGCGTCGGTGTACGGCCTGGCCGACACCTTCCCCACGCCCGAGACCCAGCACCCCTACAACAACGACACCCTCTACGGCGCCGCCAAGGCCTTCAACGAGGGCCTGCTGCGCAGCTTCCACGCCATGTACGGCCTGGACTACGTGGCCCTGCGCTACTTCAACGTCTACGGGCCCCGGATGGACGTCCACGGCCGCTACACCGAGGTCTTCATCCGCTGGATGGAGCGGATCGCCGCGGGTCGCCCGCCGCTGATCTTCGGCGACGGCGCGCAGACCATGGACTTCGTCTACACCGAGGACATCGCCCGCGCCAACCTGCTCGCCGCGCGGGCACCCGCCACCGACCGCGTCTACAACATCGCCTCCGCGAGCGAGGTCTCGCTGCGGGGCCTGGCCGAGGCGCTGCTCGCCGCGATGGACAGCCCCGGCCTCGGCGTGGAGCACGGGCCGGCCCGCGACACCGCGGGCGGCGTGGTCCGCCGCCTCGCCGACATCTCCGCCGCCGAGCGCGACCTGGGCTGGAAGCCGGAGCTGGGCCTGGAGGAGGGCCTGCGCCGCCTGGTCGACTGGTGGCGGGGGACCGCCGCCGAGGAGGCGTCCGAGGGGACGTCCGAGGGCGCCGCCGCGCCCGGGGGTGCCGCGTGACCATCCCCGTCATGGTCCCCTGGCTCGGCGAGGAGGAGGCCGAGGCCGCCGCCGAGGCCGTCCGCTCCGGCTGGATCGCCCAGGGGCCGCGCACCGCGGCCTTCGAGCGGGCCTTCGCCGACCACCTCGGCGTGGAGCACGCCGTCGCCGTCTCCTCCTGCACCACGGCCCTCCACCTCGCCCTGATCGGCGCTGGGGTGGGCCCGGGGGACGAGGTCGTCGTCCCCTCCTTCTCCTTCGTCGCCACCGCCAACGCCGTCACCTACGTCGGCGCCGTGCCCGTCTTCGCCGACGTCGACCCCGCCACCGGCAACCTCACCCCCGCGACCGTGGAGCCGCTGCTCACCGCCCGCACCCGGGCCGTGGTCGCCGTCGACCAGGGCGGCGTCCCCGTCGACCTCGACGCCCTGCGCGCCCTGCTCGACCCGCGCGGGACCACCGTGGTCGAGGACGCCGCCTGCGCCGCGGGCAGCGTGTACCGGGGCGCCCCGGCGGGCCGCGGCGCCGAGCTGGCCGCCTTCTCCTTCCACCCCCGCAAGCTCCTCACCACCGGCGAGGGCGGCATGGTGACCTGCCGCGACGGGGCCGTCGCCGCCCGGCTGCGGCGGCTGCGCGAGCACGGCATGAGCGTCTCCGCCGCCGACCGGCACGCGGCGCCCGGCGGCGCCGCCCTGCTGGAGACGTACGACGAGATCGGCTTCAACCACCGGATGACCGACATCCAGGCCGCGGTCGGCCTGGTCCAGCTGGGCAGGCTGCCGGCCCTGGTGGAGCGCCGCCGCGCCCTCGCCGGGCGCTACCGCGCGCTGCTGGCGCCGCTGCTCGGCGAGGACGGCGGGCGGCTGGTCGCCGACCCGCCCCACGGCACCACGAACTTCCAGTCCTGCTGGCTGCTGCTGCCCGACGCCTTCCCCGTCGGCCGCGACGACCTGCTGGGCCGGCTCGCCGCCGCCGGGATCTCCGCCCGGCGCGGCATCATGGCCGCCCACCTGGAGGCCCCGTACGCGGGCACCGCCCGGGTGCCGCTGCCCGCCACCGAGCACCTCACCCGCAACTCCCTCGTCCTGCCGCTGCACCACTTCCTGACGGAGGAGCAGCAGGACCAGGTCGCCGCCGCCCTGCTGGCCGCGGCCTGCTGAGCACGCCCACACCCGGACCCAGGGGGACCGCACCATGACCGCGAGCACGGCCGCCGACGCCACGACCCCGCCCGCCGGGGGCCCGGCCGCCCCGCCGGCCGCCGCCCCGCCGGTGCCGCTGGTGGACCTGCAGGCGGCCCACGCCGAGGTCGCCGACGAGGTCCGGGAGGGCTTCGACCGGGTCCTCGCCGCGGGCGCCTACGTCAAGGGCCCCGACGTCGCCGCCTTCGAGGAGGAGTACGCCGCCCTGTGCGGCACCCGCCACTGCGTGGGCACCGCCAACGGCACCGACGCCGTCGAACTGGCCCTGCGCGCGCTGGAGCTGCCCCCCGGGGGCGGCGTGGTGCTGCCCGCCAACACCTTCGTCGCCACCGCCGAGGCCGTGGTGCGCGCCGGGCTGCGGCCCGTCCTCGTCGACGCCGACCCCGAGCACCTGCTCACCGACCCCGCCCGGGTCGCCGAGGTGCTGGAGGCCGACGGCGGGGCGGTGGCCGCCGCGGCCGCCGCGGGCACCGACCCCCGGCCCGGCCGGATCGCCGCCCTGCTGCCCGTCCACCTCAACGGCCAGGTCGCCCCGATGCGGCCGCTGCTCGACCTGGCCGCCGCCTACGGCCTGCCGGTGGCCGAGGACGCCGCCCAGGCGCAGGGCGCCACCCAGGACGGCCGGCCCGCCGGCTCCTGGGGCCGGATCGCGGCGACCAGCTTCTACCCCGGCAAGAACCTCGGCGCCTACGGCGACGCGGGCGCCGTCACCACCTCCCACGACGCCCTCGCCGAGGCGGTGCGCCTGACCGGCGACCACGGCTCGTCCCGCAAGTACGTCCACGACCGCTTCGGCTTCAACTCCCGCCTGGACACCCTCCAGGCCGTGGTGCTGCGCGCCAAGCTCCGCCGCCTGCCCGCCTGGAACGCCGCCCGCCGCGCCGCCGCCGCCCGGTACGACGCCCTGCTCGCCGGCCTCGACGGCGTCGCCCTGCCGCGCACCGCGCCCGGAAACGTGCACGTCTGGCACCTGTACGCGGTCCGCGTCCTGCCCGGCCGCTCCCGCGACGCGGTGCTGGAGGCGCTGCACGCGGCGGGGATCGGCGCGGGCGTGCACTACCCGGTGCCCGTCCACCTCCAGCCCGCGTTCCGGTGGCTCGGCCACGGGGAGGGGGCCTTCCCGGTCGCCGAGCGGGCCGCCCGCGAACTGCTCACCCTGCCGCTCTTCCCGCAGATCACCGAGGCCCAGCAGGTCCGCGTCGCCGAGACGCTGGCCGGGGCCCTCGCCCGGGCCTGACGCGCCGTCGCGGAGGGGGCGGCGGGTCAGCTCCCGTCGCGCAGGTCCTTCGGGGCCTCGCGCAGGAGGGAGATCCGGTCGAAGACGGCGGTGCAGCCCTCGCCGAGCGGCGACTGCGCCATGAACCCGATCCGCACCCGGCCCGCCGCCTCCGGCCCCAGCGTGAAGTAGCGCAGCAGCCGCCACCAGCGGCCGTCCGCGGAGGAGTGGAAGGCGAAGGCGCCGCCGGTGCGGGCGATCCGCAGCCACAGCCGCCCGCCCGCCGCCTCGTGCGCGTTGGCGTCGTCGGAGGTGCCGCGGGTCACCACCGTCACGGCGGTCGGCCGCGCCTGCGGGGAGTACTCGAGGCAGAGCTTCGCCCACAGCCGCTCGCCGGCGTGCAGGAGCAGCACCCCGGCGTCGTAGGTGGAGCGGAAGCCCACCTCCACCCGCGCCGCGAACGTGAAGTCGCCCTCCGGCGGCACGCCCACCAGCCGTGCGGCGTCCGGCAGCTGCTCGCCCTCCCGTCCCGCCGGGTCCGCGAACAGGTCGCTGCGCGGCGCGGCCGTCATGGTGAGCGTCCCGCCGTCGATGCTCCAGGAGCCGCCCGGCGGCCCCTCCTCCGCGAGTGCGATCATCAGGCCCTGGATGGTGTGCCCCCCGGCGTCCGGCTCCGCAGGTCCCGCCACGGCGGCGTCACCTCCCCGACGGCCGCACGGTGTCCGGGACCGGGCGGCCGCCCCCCATCCTTCCCGGCGGCGGCGCGGTGCGCCAGAGGGGCCCGCCACCGGGGGAGCACCGCCGCCCGGCCACCCCCTACGCTGGGGGCGCAGACGTACGAGCCGAGCCAGTGGGGGACGAACTCGATGACGACAGGTCGGCCCGGCGCGCCCGCCGGACCCGGGAGAGCGCAGGCGCCCGGCGCCGCCTACGCGGGGCAGGCGGTGCGCTTCCCCGACCCGCTGCGCGCGGAGCGGTACCCCGCGGGGGTGCCGGTGGACGAGCGCGGGTACCCCGACCTCGGGGCGTTCGCCGCCGCGGCCGCCGAGGTCGCGGACCCGCCGGAGGGCTTCGGCGTCGACGAGCTGCGGCTCACCGACCACGTGTCGGCCAACGCCGCCCTCTACACCCAGGGCCACGAGCTCTGGGCCGACCTCGACTGCGCCGTCGCCACCCCCCACGGCTGGACCTGGCACCACGCCGTCGGCCCGGCGGCCCCCGGCAGCCGCCGCCTGGAGCTGGTCCCGGTGGAGGTGAAGGCGCTGCTGCGGCACCACGGCGGCCTCGCCCTGTCCACCGCCGACCACTCCCGCCGCGGCACCCGCCCCCTCCAGGAGCACCGCCCCGCGCACTTCTCCCTCACGAAGGACGGCGGCGACCCCCTCGCGGTGACGGAGGACCAGGTCCAGCGGGTGGAGGAGCGGCTCGGCTACCGGCTGCCCGGCGCCTACCGCGGCTTCCTCAAGCTCGCCGGCGGCCGCGCGCCCGTCGGAGTGGCCCTCGACCCCGGGCTGGGCCTGCTGCTCGACCAGCCGTTCCTCACCGTCCGCGACACGTACGCGCTGGACGACCTGGTCTACGTCAACAAGTGCGTCCGCGACCACCTCACCAAGGACTACCTGGCCGTCGCCTACGTCCAGGGCGGCCTGCTGGCGCTGAAGGTCCGCGGCCCGCGCACCGGGTCGGTCTGGTTCTGCCCGTACGACGACGCCCGCGACACCGGCGCTGAGGAGCCGCCGGACCTGCGGTGCGAGCGGCTGCTGCTGCCCTGCGGGGACGACTTCGACGCGTTCCTGCTGCGGCTGGCCGGCAGCCCGCCGGAGCTGGAGACGGTGGCCGAGCTGATGGTGGACGGCGGGTTCGCCCGCGCCGTCCCGGTGAAGGGGCAGGGGTGATCCGGCCGTGGTGACGTACGCGCAGGCCCAGGAGACCGCCGAGGACTGGGTCAACGGCGGGGTGCCGCACTTCCAGCGCCGCGAGGTGCGGGTGCGGGAGTTCGACCTGGGCTTCGTCTGCTGGGCCGCGGACCGGGCCGACGGGCCGACCTCGGACGGCGGCGAGGTGCGGCTGGTCATCGCCCGCGACAGCGGGGCGGCCACGATGTGGCCGCCGCTGCCCGTCCACGAGGTGGTCCGCCGCTACGAGGAGGTCTACGGGCGGCCCGCGGGGGCCGCGCCCGCGGGCACCCCGGCGCCGCCCGCCCGCGACTCGGTGGAGGCCACCTCTTTCCTGCTCAGCCCGCCGCAGTGGCTGCAGGAGGCCGGTGCGGCCGCGATCGCCGCCGAGGCGGCGGAGCTCGGCACCTCCGGCGGCCCCGCCGGGCCCGCCCGGCCGGCTCCCGCGCCCGCCGACCCGCCGCCCGCCGTCCTGACCGCGCCGCCGGTGCCCGACGGGCCGCCGGGGGACGTGCCGACCATGCTCGCGCCGCCCGGGCACACGCCCCCGCCGCGGCCCGGCGGCACCGGCGGCGGGCCGACCCCGCCGCCGTCCGACCCCTTCGGCACCGGCGGGCCCGCAGTGCCTCCCGTCGGCCACGGCCACCCCGCGCCGCCGCCGGGTGGCCCGGCCTCCCCGCCGCCGCCGGCGTACCCCGCCGACGGCCTGCCGCGGGGCGTGTACCCGCCGCCGCCCGTGGCCCCGCCGCCCGCCCCCCTCGGGCCTCCGCCGCCCCCGCCGCCGGGCCTGCGCGGCGCGGCGCCGTCCGGCCCGGGCGCACGTCCCGGCGGCCCGGTGCCGTCGCCCCCCGAGCTCGACCACGCCCCGACGATGCTCGCGTCGCCGGGCGGCCCCGGCATGCCCGTCGTGCCCGGCCCGTCCGGAGGCCCGTCCGGCGCGGGCCGCGGCGCGGGCGGCACACCCCCGCCGCCGCCCCCCGGCCTGCTGGGCGGCGGCCCCGGCACACCCTCGGGCGGCGCCGGCCGTGCCGCGGGCGGCGCCCCGCCGCCCCCGCCGCCGCCCGGCCTGCTGGGAGGCGGCGGGCCGGGAGCGGGCGGCGCCCCGGCGTCCCCGTCCCCCGCCGCGGCCGACCTCGACCACGCGGCCACCCAGCTCTCCCCGGCCGTCGACCTGGGCCGCGGCCCCGGCCGGGGCGCCGGACGGTCCGCCGTGCCGCCGCCCCCGCCCCCGCCCCCGGGTGCGTTCGCCGTGCCGGGTCCGGGCACGCCTCCCGGTCCGCCGCCCCCGCCCCCGCCGGGGATGCCGGGCGCCCCGCTGCCCCCGCCGCCGGGGATGCCGGGTGCTCCACTGCCCCCGCCGCCGGGGATGCCGGGTGCTCCACTGCCGCCCCCGCCGGGCGCCGGTGCGGCCTACGGCTACCCCGCCGCCCCGCCGCCCGGCCCGCTCGGCGGCCCCTTCCCGCAGCAGCCGCCGCCCCCGCCGCCCGGCCCGGCCGGCGGTCCGGGCGTGCCGCCCGTCCCCGGCATGCCCGGCATGCCCGGCGCCCCCGGCGTGCCCACGGTCGGCCCCGGCTACCTGGCGGTGCTCAGCTACCGGGGTCCCGACGGCTCCGAGCAGAAGGTGATGCACCGCAGCGAGCCGGGCACCCCGCACCCGGAGTGGAAGATCCTCCAGGAGCTGCGGCGGCTGAACGTGCCGCCGGACCAGGTCCTGGAGCTCCACACCGAGCTGGAGTGCTGCGACCTGCCGGCCGGCTACTGCGCCCGCATGGTCAAGGAGGCCTGGCCGAACGTCAGGATCAGCCACACCGCCGCCTACGGCCGCGACCACGCCGCGCGGCAGTCCGGCATGCGCCACCTGCTGGAGCACCTGGACGAGCTGCACGCCCTGGCGTCGGGCCCGGCCCGGCCCCGGCCGGTGCGGGTGCCGCTGCCCGACCCGGGCGCGGTGCCGAAGCTGCCGCCGCTCGCCCCGCAGCAGCTGGCGGGGGAGCTGGCGCAGGCCTTCGGCCCGGCGGTGTTCCGCTACGAGCAGCGCGCGGTGGCCCGGCAGGGCGTGCCGGAGGCGGTGGCGCAGACGCTGACCTGGGCGGGCCTGCCGGTGGAGTTCGGCCCGTTCTTCTGGGCGCAGGCGCAGCCGGGCCGGCCGATCCCGACGCTGGCGGAGCTGGCGGCCGAGCGCGGGCGTGCGGCGGCGCCGGACGCGGGCGGGTACCTGGTGCTGGGCAACGACTACGGCCGCCAGCTGTGCGTGCAGTACGGCACGGCCGCCGTGGTCGCGGTTGACCTGGAGGGCGGGCCCGAGCAGAACCGGCCGCGGTTCGTGAACTCCGGCGTCCCGGAGTTCGTGCGCTGCATGGCGCTCCTCGGCCGGATGTGGCGGCTGCGGTACGGCCTGACGCCCGAGCAGGCCGGGCGCTGGACCACGGACTTCCAGGCGCAGCTCGCCGCGGTCGACCCCGCGGCGCTGCAGTCGCAGGACACGTGGTGGGCGGTGGTCCTGGAGCAGTTCTGGGACGGCCTGCTGTAGGGCGGCGCGGTACGGCGGGAGGGGCGTTCCGGACATCCGGGGCGCCCCTCGCTGTCGTGTTTCCCACGTGTTCCCGCGCGGGTCGCGGGCGGTGGTTCGGGTACGAGTGCCTTCGGAGCAGGTAACTTGGGGGTCAAAACGGATCAAAAGTGATCAGGTTGCTTCCTGGTCGCTGGCGACGAGGGGAGCAGCACCGATGAGCGACGCCGTCTCTGCGTACGACTTCACCACGGCCCGGCGCGGCTACGCGCCGGAACAGGTGGCGCGTGCGGTCACGGCGCTGGTCACCCAGCGGGACGAGGCCTGGGAGCGCCTCAGCATCCTGGGGGCCCGCATCCGCGAGATGGAGGCGGAGCTGGCCGCCGCGGTGCAGGCCGCCGAGGAGGCCCCGCCGCCCGACTTCTCGCAGCTGAGCGCGCGGGCCGCCGGCCTGCTCTCCGGTGCCGAGGCCGAGGCGGAGACCGTGGTGCAGGAGGCCGAGCGCGCCGCCGCCCAGCTGCACCGCCTCGCCGTCCAGGAGGCCCAGCGGCAGTCCGGCCACGCCGCCGAGGCGGCGGGCGCCGCCCGCGCCGGGGCGGACGCCGACGCCGAGCAGCTCCTGGAGCAGGCCCGCGCCGCCGCCGCGAAGCTCCGCGAGGAGGCCGCGCAGGAGAGCGGGGAACTGCTCGCGGCCGCCGAGCGGGACGCCGCCGCGGTGCGCGGGCGCGCCGAGCAGGAGGCCGAGCGGTCCCGGTCCGAGCTCGCCGCCCGGCAGAAGGCCGCCGACGAGGAGGCCGCCGCCTCGCTCGCCCGCGAGGAGGAGCTGGAGGAGCGGATCAACGCCGTCGCCGAGCGCCGCGACCAGGAGTCCGCCCGCCACCGCCAGTCCGTCCTGGCCCGCGTCTCCGAGATCGACGAGGAGGCCCGGGTCCGCGCCGAGCGCATCCTGGACCGGGCCCGCCAGGAGGCCGAGCGGATCACCGCCGCCTCCGAGCGCGAGCAGCGGACGTACGAGGAGCGCCAGGAACTGGTGCAGGTGCACCTGGACCACATCCGGCAGACCCTGTCGGCGCTGACCAACATGCCCACCGCGGCGGGCGCGGGCACGGCCGCGTTCTCCGTCCCGGCGCCGGCCGCGGAGGCCCTGCCGGTCGCCGCCGCCGCCGTCCGGCCGGTGCGGAGCGTGGGCGCCGTCGACGGCGTGCCGCACGACCCCGCGCACGACCCCGACTCGGACACCGCCGAGATCCCGCTCCCGGCCGCCCCGCCGCCCCCGGCCCAGCGCACCGGCTCCGCCGGGGAGGAGCGCCGGGCGGGCTGACCGGCGCCGCACCCCCGGCGGGGCCGGCGCGGCCCTAGAGGACCTCCACCGCCGCCCCGCTCAGGCGGCGGCGGCAGTCCAGCACGTAGCGGGCGTGCTGCGTGACGGCCGCGTAGTCGAACTCGTCGTGGTCCGCGAGCAGGACCACGGCGTCGGCCGCCGCCAGCTCCTCCGCCGTGGCCTCCACCCGCCGCACCGCGGCGAGCGCGTCCCCGTGCCCGGCGTCCGCCGCGGCGCGGGGGCCGGGCACCCGCGGCTCGCCGGACAGGCGGGGCTCGTCGACGTGCACCCCGGCGACCACGTGCGGGTCGGCGGCGCGGACCTCGGCGCCCATCCGGGTCAGCAGCCCGGCGACCCGGGCGGCCGGGGTCTCCCGGGCATCGCCGGTGTTCTTCTTGTAGGCCAGGCCCAGCAGCAGCACCCGGGAGCCCTTCACCGAGCGCTGCCGCTCGTTGAGGGCCTCCACCAGCCGCCGCACCACGTAGTCCGGCATGTGGCTGTTGACGTCGTTGGCCAGCTCCACGAACCGGAAGGGGTGCCCCAGCGCCCGCTCCACCCGCCACGACAGGTACGACGGGTCGATGGGCAGGCAGTGCCCGCCCACGCCCGGCCCCGGCGTGAACCGCAGGTAGCCGAAGGGCTTGGTGGAGGCGGCGTCGATGGCCTCCCACACGTCGATCCCCAGGTCGTGGGCGAACATCGCCAGCTCGTTGACCAGCGCGATGTTCACGTGGCGGAAGGTGTTCTCCAGCAGCTTGGTCAGCTCCGCCTCCTTGCAGGAGGAGACGGGCACGGTGCGCTCCACCAGCTGCCCGTAGAAGCCGTCGACCGCCGCCAGCGACGCCGCGTCCAGGCCGGAGACGACCTTCGGCGTGTTCTCCAGCCGCCACACCGGGTTGCCCGGGTCGATCCGCTCGGGGCTGTACCCGAGGTGGAAGTCGCGGCCCGCGGCGAGCCCGGAGCCCTCCTCCAGCAGCGGGGCCAGCAGCTCCTCCGTCGTCCCCGGGTACGTCGTCGACTCCAGCACCACCGTCGCCCCCGGCCGCAGGAAGCGGGCCAGCATCCGGGCGGAGGACTCGATGTACGACAGGTCCGGCGCGCCGTCGCGCAGCGGCGTCGGCACGGTGATCACCGCGACGTCGAACCCGGCCGCGTCCCGCGGGTCCGTGGACGGCAGGTACGAGCCCGCGTCCAGCAGGGGCCGCAGCCGCTCCGCCGGGATGTCCTCCACGTACGACTCGCCCACGGCGAGCCGCTTGACCCGCCGCTCGTCGACGTCGTAGCCGACGACCTCGTGCCCCACCTCGGCGGCCCGGACCGCCAGCGGCAGCCCCACGTACCCCTGGCCTGCGATCACGACGCGCATCGTGGAACAGCACCCCCCTCGTGACGGCGCCATCCCCACGCCGCCTTCACAGAATCAGCGTAGAGAGCGGCGCGGTCCGGCGGGGCCGTTTCCGGCGGAGCCGGGCCCGCCCCGCCCCCGCCGCACGGCGGGCCGCCCGCCCCGGGCGTACCCTGGGACCCCCGGCCCGCACCGCGTGCCGGGCGGTTCGCGTTGGGCGTCCCGGCGCCCCGCGGCGCCCGTCCCCACCCGGCCCGGGCCGCCGGGGCACCGGACCGCCGACGGCCCCGCACCCAGCACTCCGCACCCAGCCCCACCACCCCAGACCGCCACTGACCGGAAGCACGGGACAAGAAGACCCCATGACCCTGACCGGACTGCTCGACGTCGTCGCCCAGGACGCCGCCCTCGCCGAGGCCGTCGAGGCCGCCGCCACCGGCGCCCGCCGGCACCTCGACCTGGTGGGGCCGCCCGCCGCCCGCCCGTTCGCGATCGCCGCCCTGGCCCGCTCGCTCGCCGCGCGCGCCGCCGGGGACCGGGGCCGGCCGGTGCTCGCCGTCACCGCGACCGGCCGCGAGGCCGAGGACCTCGCCGCCGCGCTGCGCTCGCTGCTGCCGCCCGACGCCGTCGCCGACTTCCCCGCATGGGAGACCCTGCCGCACGAGCGGCTCTCCCCGCGCTCCGACACCGTCGGCCGCCGCCTCGCGGTGCTGCGCCGCATCGTGCACCCCCGCGCCGACGACCCGGCCGCCGGGCCGGTGCAGGTGGTCGTGGCGCCGGTCCGCTCCGTGCTCCAGCCGCAGGTCAGGGGCCTGGCGGATCTGGAGCCGGTGGCGCTCCGCCGCGGGGAGCAGCACGACCTGGAGGAGGTCGCCCGCCGCCTGGCCGCCGCCGCCTACCAGCGGGTCGAGCTGGTGGAGAAGCGCGGCGAGTTCGCCGTCCGCGGCGGCATCCTGGACGTCTTCCCGCCCACCGAGGAGCACCCGCTGCGGGTGGAGTTCTGGGGCGACGACGTCGAGGAGATCCGCTACTTCAAGGTCGCCGACCAGCGGTCCCTGGAGGTCGCCGAGCACGGCCTGTGGGCCCCGCCCTGCCGGGAGCTGCTGCTCACCGACGCCGTGCGCGCCCGCGCCGCCGAGCTGGCCGCCGCCCACCCCGAACTGGCCGAGATCCTCGACCGGATCGCCGAGGGCATCGCCGTGGAGGGCATGGAGTCGCTGGCCCCCGTGCTGGTCGACGACATGGAGCTGCTGCTGGACGTGCTGCCGCAGGGCAGCGTCGCCGTGGTCTGCGACCCCGAGCGGGTCCGCACCCGCGCCGCCGACCTGGTCGCCACCAGCCAGGAGTTCCTCCAGGCGTCGTGGGTGGCCGCGGCCTCCGGCGGCGACCGGCCCATCGACCTGGCCCCGATCGACGTCTCCGCCGCCTCCCTGTGGCCGCTGGCCGACGTCCGCGAGCACGCCGACGCGATCGGCCTGCCCTGGTGGTCCGTCAGCCCCTTCGCCACCAGCGACTCCGCCGACTCCTTCGAGGCCCGCCTCGACGCCGACCCCGACACCCTCACCCTCGGCATGCGCGCCGTGGAGGCGTACCGGGGCGACACCGCCCGCGCCATCGCCGACGCCAAGGAGCGCCTGGCCGACGGCTGGCGGGTCGTCATGGTCACCGAGGGCCACGGCCCGGCGAGCCGCATCGCCGAGATGCTCGGCGGCGAGGGCATCGGCGCCCGCCTGGTCGCCGACCTGGCCGCCGCCCCCGAGCCCGGCGTGGTGCACGTCTCCTGCGGCTCGATCGAGCACGGCCTGGTCGACGAGGCGCTGCGGCTGACCGTCGTCACCGAGACCGACCTGTCCGGCCAGAAGTCCTCCACCAAGGACATGCGGCGCATGCCGTCGCGCCGCCGCAACGCCATCGACCCGCTCGCCCTCCAGTCCGGCGACTTCGTCGTCCACGAGCAGCACGGCGTGGGCCGGTACGTGGAGATGGTGCAGCGCACGGTGCAGGGCGCCACCCGCGAGTACCTGGTGCTGGAGTACGCGCCCGCCAAGCGCGGCCTGCCCGGCGACCGGCTGTTCGTCCCCACCGACCAGCTCGACCAGGTCACCAAGTACGTCGGCGGCGAGGCGCCCTCGCTGCACCGGATCGGCGGCGCCGACTGGGCCAAGACCAAGTCGCGGGCGAAGAAGGCGGTCCGCGAGATCGCCGGCGACCTCATCCGGCTGTACTCGGCGCGGATGGCCGCCCCCGGCCACTCCTTCGGCGCCGACACCCCCTGGCAGCGGGAGCTGGAGGACGCCTTCCCGTACGCGGAGACCCCCGACCAGCTCACCACCATCGCCGAGGTCAAGGGCGACATGGAGAAGTCGGTCCCGATGGACCGGCTGATCTGCGGCGACGTCGGCTACGGCAAGACCGAGATCGCGGTGCGGGCCGCCTTCAAGGCGGTGCAGGACGGCAAGCAGGTCGCCGTGCTCGTCCCCACCACGCTGCTCGTGCAGCAGCACTTCTCGACCTTCTCCGAGCGGTACGCCAACTTCCCCGTCAGCGTCCGGGCCCTCTCCCGCTTCCAGACCGACACCGAGGCCAAGGCGGTGCTGGAGGGGCTGCGCGACGGCTCGGTGGACGTCGTCATCGGCACCCACCGCCTCTTCGCCTCCGAGACCCGCTTCAAGGACCTGGGCCTGGTCATCGTCGACGAGGAGCAGCGCTTCGGCGTGGAGCACAAGGAGCAGCTGAAGAAGCTCCGCGCCAACGTCGACGTGCTCACCATGTCGGCCACCCCCATCCCCCGCACCCTGGAGATGGCGGTCACCGGCATCCGCGAGATGTCCACCATCACCACCCCGCCGGAGGAGCGCCACCCGGTGCTGACCTTCGTCGGCCCCTACGACGACAAGCAGATCGCCGCCGCCGTCCGCCGCGAGCTGCTCCGCGAGGGCCAGGTCTTCTACATCCACAACCGGGTGGAGTCGATCGACAAGGCGGCGGCGCGGCTGAAGGACCTCGTCCCCGAGGCGCGGGTCGCCACCGCGCACGGGCAGATGGGGGAGACTCAGCTGGAGAAGGTCGTCGTCGACTTCTGGGAGAAGGAGTTCGACGTGCTGGTCTCCACCACGATCGTGGAGTCCGGCATCGACATCTCCAACGCCAACACCCTCATCGTGGAGCGCGGCGACACCTTCGGCCTCTCGCAGCTGCACCAGCTGCGCGGCCGCGTCGGCCGCGGCCGCGAGCGCGGGTACGCGTACTTCCTGTACCCGCCGGAGAAGCCGCTGACCGAGACCGCCCACGAGAGGCTCGCCACCATCGCCCAGCACACCGAGATGGGCGCCGGCATGTACGTCGCCATGAAGGACCTGGAGATCCGCGGCGCGGGCAACCTGCTGGGCGGCGAGCAGTCCGGCCACATCGCGGGCGTCGGCTTCGACCTCTACATGCGGATGGTGGGCGAGGCCGTCGCGGAGTTCCGCGAGCAGCTGGAGGGCGGCGGCGAGGCGGAGGAGGAGCCGCTGGAGGTCAAGATCGAGCTGCCCGTCGACGCGCACGTCCCGCACGACTACGCGCCCGGCGAGCGGCTGCGCCTCCAGGCGTACCGGTCCATCGCGGCGGTGAACTCCGAGGAGGACATCGCGCAGGTCCGCGAGGAGCTCACCGACCGCTACGGCCGCCTGCCGGAGCCGGTGGAGAACCTGCTGCTGGTGGCGGGCCTGCGGCTCTTCGCGCGGCGCTGCGGGATCAGCGACATCACCCTGCAGGGCTCCAACGTCCGCTTCGGGCCGGTGGAGCTGCGCGAGTCGCAGGAGCTGCGGCTGAACCGGCTCTACCCGCGCAGCCTCGTCAAGGGCGCGGCCCGGCAGCTGCTGGTGCCGCGGCCGACCACCGGGCGCATCGGCGGCAAGCCGGTCGTCGGGCGCGAACTGCTGGCCTGGTGCCGGGAGTTCCTCACCGCCATGTTCGACGAGCTGCCCGCGGCCCGCTGACGCCGCCGACTGCCGGCCGTCGGCTGTCGTCCGCCGTCCGCCGTCCGCCGCCCCCGGACCGGGCCCGCGATCCGCGGGTCCCGGTCCGGGGGCGCGGCCCGGGCCGCGCCGCGGGAAGGATGGGGCCATGGACCCCACCGTGATCGGCACGACGACCGTGCCGTGGATCCGCCCGCCGCACCGGATGGACCTCCTCCTCTCCGGCGCCCTGCCCGCCGGGCACACCGTCACCACGGCCTTCGTCCTCGCCCTGGACGGCGCCGGCCGCACCCTGCTCACCCGGGTCGACCGGCCCGGCCGCTCCTGGGAGGTGCCCGGCGGCCACCTGGACCCGGGGGAGCCCCCGCACGCGGCGGCGGCCCGCGAGCTCGCGGAGGAGACCGGCCTGGAGGCGGACCCGGCCCGGCTCGCCCTCCTCGGCGGCCAGCGGATCACCCTCCTCGGCACCCCGCCCGCCGACTACGCCTACCCGGCGCGGGCGTTCATGGCGTTCTACACGCTCCGCCTGGACGGGCCGGGCGCACCGACCCGCCCCCACCCCGCCTCCGAGTGCGCCGAGGCCGCCTGGGTCCCGCGCGCCGAGGTCCCGCTGCGCTGCCCGGACGCGGCCTGGCTCCCCCTCCACGCCGCCGCCTCCCGCTGACGGGGCGCCGCCGCGGGCGGGGCACCCGCGGCCGGGCGGCCGGACGCAGGGCCGCACGGACCGGGCGGGCGGCGCGGTCGCCTACGCTCTACGGGTGTTCACGGGTCTTGCGGCGGCGCTGGCCGCCGCGTTCTGCTTCGGGGTCGCGACGGTCCTCCAGGCGCTGGGCGCCCGCCGGGCGGCCACGGCCGGCACGGGGGCGGCCGGCGCCGGGGCGGGCGGCACGGGCGTGGGCGGCACGGTGCGGGCGATGGCCAACGCGCCCTTCGCGGCCGGCCTGGCGCTCGACGGGCTCGGCTTCGTCGCGCAGCTGGTGGCGCTGCGGACGCTGCCGCTGTACCTGGTGCAGGCCGCCCTCGCGGGCTCGCTGGCGGTGACCGCCGTGGCGGGCGCGCTGCTGCTGGGCGTGCGGCCGGGCCGCGCGGAGTGGCTCGGGGTGGCGGGGGTCTGCGGCGGTCTGGCGCTGCTCGGCGCGACGGCCGGCGCGGAGGGCCACCGGCAGCCGGGCGGGGCGTTCCACTGGGTGCTGCTGGCCGCCGTGGCCGTGCTGGCCGCGCTGGGCGCCGCCGCCTGGCGGCTGCGGGGGCCGGTCCGGGCGGGGGCGCTGGGCACGCTCTGCGGGTTCGGCTTCGGCCTGGTGGGCCTGGCGGTCCGGGTGCTGCCGGACGTCGCGCCGCCCGACGTGCTGCCGCTCCTGCGCGACCCGGCGCTGTACGCCCTCCTCGGCGGCGGCGCGGCGGCCTTCCTGCTGCTCACCGAGGCGGTGCGGGGCGGCTCGGTGACCGCGGCGACGGCGGGGATGGTGCTGGGCGAGACCGCCGTGCCGGCCCTGCTGGGCGTCCTGCTGCTGGGCGACACGACCCGCCACGGCATGGTGCCCCCCGCCGTGGCGGGCTTCGCCCTCGCCGTGGCGGGCGCGCTGGCGCTGGCCCGCTTCGGCGAGGTGGACGGCCCGGAGCCGTCCTCGGTCCCGGAGCCGTCCTGAGAGCCGTGCCGCGTCAGCGGACGTCCCACTGGCCGGTCTGGTCGGCGAAGCCGCTGTCCATGCCGAACTGGACCTTGTCGATCCGGGCGCCCTTCGGGACCTGGAAGGTGATGAAGCCCTTCGCGGTGCCGCCGGGGGCGATGTGCACGTCGGCGGGGAAGCCCGGGCCGGCGGCGGTGTCGGCGATCCAGGAGTCGAAGCCCTGGCCCTCGGCGTCGACGACCTTCGCGCCGTTCGACGGGGAGTCGCTGTAGGCCTTGCGGCCGGTGTTCCTGATCCGGAACTGCACGGCGACGAAGCGCTTCCCGGCGTCGGGGGTGTTGAACTCGTCCGCCCCCTTCGCCCTGTCGACGACCTTGAGCACGGTGACGTCGGCCGTGGTCTCCATGCCCTTGAGGGAGATGGTGTCGCCGACCTTCGCGGCCTTCCTCGGGGCGGCCTTGCGGGAGGCGCCGTTGCCCTGGGCCCTGTCGGCGGCGGCCGCCTTGGGGGCGGTGGAGACGGACTCCCCGGTGTCCGCGTTGCACGCGGTCGCGCCGAGGGCGACGAGGGCGGCGGAGAGGACGACGGCGGCGGTGCGGGCGGTGCGGAGCATGGTGGGACCCCCGGTTCGAGTGAGGACTCTTCCGTTCGAGCGATGAGTCAATGACAGCAGAGCATGTGAACTTCGTCAACAGAATCTCGGAGGCGGGGCGCGTACACGCGATTGCGGATCGGCCTCGGACCTCCGCGGAACCGCGTCCGTGCGTGCCCGGAGCGGTACGGTTTCCCCGGCACCGCCCCGCCGCCCCGCCCGTCCCCGCCCAGGAGCAGCCATGTACGGCCCGCAGCCCGGCACGAGCGCGCCGTACCCGGCCCCGCCCGGGCCGTCCCGCCCCGCGGTCAGGGTGCTCTGGGTCCTCCTGGCGGTGCTCACCTGCGGCGTGCTGGCCTTCGGCCCCGCCCTGTACCTGGCCGTGCGGCGCGGCCGCCTCCGCGACTGGGCCGGGGCGGCCTTCTTCACGGCCACCGCCGTCACCCTCTGCCTGTGCGCGGCCATCGGCGGCTCCAAGCCCAAGGGCGCCGCGTACGGCCCCGCCGACTACACCGGCATCACCATGATGGTCGTCGGACTCCTCCTGGCACCGGTGCACTTCCTCGTCATGGACCGGCCCCGGGAGTGGCAGGCCGCCGCCCCGCGCCCCGCCCCCTGGGCGGGCGGTCCGGCGCCGTACCCGCCCCTGCCGCAGCCCGGCTACGGGTACCCGCAGGTCCCCCCGCCGTACACGCCCACCGCCCACCGGCCGCAGCCGCAGCCGTACTCCGGGCCCCTGCCGTACGCCGGGCCCCTGCCGTACTCCGGCCCCGCCGCACCGCATCCCCCGGCCGCACCCGCACCCGCACCGGGCCTCGCACCCGCATCCGGCCCCCCACCCGCGCCCGTCGCCGACGACGGCGACGCGGCCGCCCGCGCCGAGCTGCGCGAACTGGGCGAGCTGCTGCGCCGCCAGGCCGCCGACGGCGACCCCGGGCCCGGCCCGGCCCCCGCCCCCTGGCGGGACGGACCCCGGTGACCGCCCGCGACCGGCTGGTGGGCGGCCGCTACCGCCTCGCCGAGAAGATCGGCCACGGCGGGATGGGCCAGGTGTGGGCGGCCTACGACGAACAGCTCGACCGCCGGGTCGCGGTCAAGCTCCTCCGCACCGACCTCGCCCTCGCCGACGACGGCCGCGGCACCGGGACCGCCCGCACCGAGCTGCGCGAGCGGTTCCGCCGGGAGTGCCGGGTGACGGCCGGCCTCGACCACCCCGGCCTGGTCACCGTCTACGACGCCGGCGAGGACGGCGACGACCTCTACCTGGTCATGCAGCGCGTCCCCGGGCTCAGCCTCGCCGACCTCGTCGCCGAGGACGGCCCGCTGCCCGTGGCGCGCGCGGTCGCCGTCGCCGCCCAGGTCTGCGCCGCGCTGGCCGCCGTGCACGCCGTGCCGGTGGTCCACCGCGACCTCAAGCCCAGCAACGTGATGGTCCGCGACGACGGCCGCGTCGTCGTGCTCGACCTGGGCATCGCCGCCGTCCTCGAACCGGACGCCACCCGCCTCACCCGCACCGGCGGCCTGGTCGGCAGCCCCCCGTACATGGCACCCGAGCAGGCCCTGTCCGCCACCGCCGACCCGCGCAGCGACCTCTACGCCCTCGGCTGCATGCTGCACGAGATGCTCTGCGGCGAGCCGCCGTTCCGCGCGCCCACCGCGCTCGGGGTGCTCCACCGGCACGCCGACGACCCGCCCGTGCCGCTGCGCGAGCTCCGCCCCGAGGTCCCCGCCGCCCTGGAGGCGCTGGTGCTGGCGCTGCTCGCCAAGCAGCCCCGCGACCGGCCCGCCGACGCCCAGGAGGTCTACCGCCTGCTGCTGCCGCTGCTCCCGGCCGCCGAGGCCGACCCGGCGGCGGCGCTGCGCCCGTACGGGCCGCTCCCGGACCCCTCCCGCCCGTACCGCCACCCGCTGGCCCCCCAGCCGGTCGCCCCCCGGCCCGCAGCCCCGCAGCCCGCCGGACCGTCCGCCGCCGGACCGTCCGCGCCGCGTCCCCCCGGGCCCGGCCGGCCCGCGCCCTCCCCGTACGCCGACGGCGCCGCGTCCCGCGACGGGACCGGCACGGGCCTCGCCGACGCCTGCCGCCGGGTGCCCGAGCTGCTCGACGCCGGACGCCTCAGCGAGGTCATCGACCTGGCCGCCCGCGTCCTGCCCGCCGCCGGGAAGCGGCACGGCGACGAGGCGCCCCTGGTGCGCACGCTGCGCCGCGTGTACGCCCGCACCCTGCTGGTGGAGCGCCGGTACCGGACGGCGCTGCCCGAGTGGCGGCTGCTGGCCCGCGCGGCCGCCGCCGAGCGCGGGCCGGACGACGCCGAGGCGCTGGAGTGCCGCCGCCAGGCCGCGGTATGCCTGGAGCAGCTGGGGGAGAACGCCGCGGCGCTGGCCGAGTACCGGGAGCTGCTGCCGCTCCTCCAGGCCCGGCTGGACCGCGGCCTCGACCACGACCCCGGCCGCGTCCTCGACCTGCGCGAGCGCGTCGGCAGGCTGCTCGCCGCCGAGGGGGACCCGCGCGGGGCCCGCGAGGTCCTGCTGCAGCTGCTGCTCGACGAGGAGCGCCGCCACGGCCCGCACCACCCCGGCGTGGTGCGGCTGCGCGAGGGGCTGGAGTGGGTGCAGCGCGGGCTGCGGGCCCCCGCGTCCGCCCCGCCGGTGCCCGACCCGCGCCCCGACCCGCGCAGCGGGTCCTGGCCCGCCGTGCGGCCGGGGCCCGTCCCCGGCAACCCGTACGCCTCCGACGGGGGCCGGTCCGGCCCGTGAGGCCGCGCGCCCCCGCCGTCCGGCGGCCCTGAACGGCCGGACCGGCCCCCGGACGGGCCGCCGTCCGGGGGCCGCGGCGCCGCGATCGGGTGAATGCATGGCCTTCGCACCCCGCCGTACCTATCCTTCCTCCCGGCGCCGTGCGCACCGCACGCCCCGCCGGCACGACCCGCCCCACCCGCACGACGACCGCACGACCGCCCCGGGACCGCCCCGGGACCGCGCCGGACCGGGCGGACGGCCGCACCGCACGACCGCACCACGCGCACGCAGGACACGACCGCAGGACACACCGCACGCCACCGCCGGGAGGCTCCGTGATCCGCATCCCCGTCCCCGACCGCCCCGCGGCGCCCGCGCGCCGCCGGGCCACCGCCGTCGCCGGTGCGGTGCTCGCCGCCGCCGCGCTCACCGCCTGCGGCGGCACCGCGAACCCCGGCACGGCCGCCGTGGTCGGCGACCACCGGATCACCACCTCCGCCGTCCAGGCCCGGATCGTGCAGTGGCGGGACGCCGCCGCCCGGGAGAACCACGGCAGCGCCCAGGCCGAGAACGGCGGCCTGGCCCGCAACACCGTGAGCGACATGGTCCTCTCCGACCTGGTCGCCGCCGCCCTGGAGCGGCACGGGCTCACCGTCACCCCCGGCGAGGTCGAGCAGGCCCGCACCGCCGACGCACGCCAGCTCGGCGGCGAGGCGGCCCTGCAGCGCGCCCTGCTGGAGCAGAAGGGCATCGCCCCGGAGGCGGCGGACGACTTCTACCGGCAGGTCCTCGGCATGCGGAAGCTCGCCGGACTGTCCGGCCAGGACATCGGCACCCAGCAGGGCGCCGAGGCGGTCCGCCGGGAGCTGTCCGGCACCGCCCGCAGCCTCGGGGTGCGGGTCAACCCCCGCTACGGCGCCTGGGACCCGCGGAAGGCGGCCTTCACGGACGTCTCCGAGGACTGGATCCACGACCAGGGCTCCCTGCCCTCCTGACCCGGTCGGACCCGTGCGCATCGGGCGGGTCCGCCCCGTGTGCACGGGTCCGCCCCGGGTAGGCGGGGATCATGCCGATGGAAGCAGCAGTGGTCAGCGACGTGAAGCCCGCGGTCGTGGTGATCATCGTGATTGGCGTCCTGATCGTCGTGGCCCTGGTCGCGGCCTTCATCGCCGGGTACCGCCGCAAGCAGGAGGAGCCCCCGCCGCCGGTCTCGCACGGGCCGGGCAGCGAGTCGTGGGAGACCCCGGAGGAGCACGAGCGGCACCGGCGCGGGGCGCAGCAGCCCGGCGCCCCCGCCGGCCGTGAGCAGGGCCGGGGACGCCGCCGGGAGCACGACGGCCCGGCGCACTGACGCCGGTCGGCCGCGGGCCGCACCGCCGCGCCCGGCGGCGCCTCGGCGCCGCCGGGCGGTAGGTTCGTGGGGTGGCCCAGACGAGCGACCAGACGAGCGACCGGACGAGTGACCAGGCGAGCGACCGGACCGATGCCCGGGCCGGCGAACGGCCCGGCGGCCCGCACCCGCACGCCTCCGAGCACCCGGCCCCCTCCGCGCAGCCTCCCCGGCCCCCCGCGCCCGCGCCGGGGGCCCTCGACGTCCGCGACGGACCCGCGCCCGCTGCCGCAGGCCGGCTCGTCCTGCTGACCACCACCCACCGCGTCGCCCCCGGCCTGCTCTCCTGGCCCGCCTGGGAGGCCCTGCGCGGCGCCGACCTCGTCCTGGCCGGCGACCCCGCCCACCCCCAGCTCCCCGCCGTGCGGCAGGCGGGCGTGCGGGTCGGCCAGTACGCCCCCGCCTCCGTGCCCGCCCTCGCCCGCGGCCTCGCCGAGGCGGCCGCGGCGCCCGGCCGCACCGTCGTCTGGATCGGCGGCTCCGACGGCGACCCCGGCCTCACCGACGCCCTCGCCCGCCTCGCGGTCGAGGGCGGCCTCGACGCGGTGCCCGAGATCGAGCTCCTGCCCGGCTCCTACGACCTGCCCGGCGCCCGCCTGCTGGACCTGGTCGCGGTGATGGACCGGCTGCGCTCGCCCGGCGGCTGCCCGTGGGACGCCGGGCAGACCCACGGCTCGCTCGTGAGGTTCCTGGTCGAGGAGGCCTTCGAGCTCGTCGAGGCCATCGAGGAGGGCGACCGCGGACTGCTCCGCGAGGAGTTGGGCGACGTGCTCCTCCAGGTCCTCTTCCACGCCCGGATCGCCGAGGAGGACCCCGACGAGCCGTTCGGCATCGACGACGTCGCCGCCGGGCTGGTCGAGAAGCTGATGTACCGGCACCCCCACGTCTTCGGCGGCGCCGACGCGGAGACGCCCGCCGAGGTCGAGGCCAACTGGGACCGGCTCAAGGCGGCCGAGAAGCAGCGCGACTCCGCCGTGGACGGCGTGCCGCTGGCCCAGCCCGCCCTCGCCCTCGCCGCCAAGCTGGTCTCCCGGGCCCGCAAGGCCGGTCTGGACGTGCCGGCGGGCTCCTCCGCCGCGCTCCCCGCGGGCGCGGCGGAGGAGGACCTCGGCGACGCCCTGCTGGGCCTGGCCGCCCTGGCCCAGTCCGAGGGGGTCGACCCCGAGGCGGCGCTGCGCGCGGCGGCCCGCCGCTACCGCGACGCCGTGCGGGCGGCGGAGCGCCGGACCGGCTGAGGGCCCGGCCGGCTGAGGGCCCGGCCGGCTGAGGGCCGGGCCGCCGGGGAACCGCTGCCGGGCCGGGCGCCGGGCCCCCGCGCCCGGCGGCCCGGCGGCCCGGATCAGAGGACGGGCTCGGCCACGCCGTCGCGCCGCTCGGTGGCGGCAGCATCCCCGCCGGCCGGGGCCGCGTCCGCGGCGTCCGCCCCCGGACGCAGCACGACGCCGCCCACGGCCTCCCGCATGCCCGCCAGCCAGGCGTCGCGGTCCGCGACGCGGCCCTGCTCGTAGCGGGCCACCTCGGGGTGCGGCAGGATCAGGAACCGCTCCTCGGCCAGCCCGGCGACGACGGCCGCGGCCACGTCGTCCGGCTCCAGCATCGGGCCGAACGCCTTCAGCACGGCCTCCACGCCGGGGTCGGCGGTCATCCCGGTCCGCACGCCCTGCGGGCACAGCACGCTCACCCCGACGCCCCGCCCGCCGTACGTCATCGACAGCCACTCGGCGAACGCCACCGCCGCGTGCTTGGTGACGCTGTACGGCGCGTCCCCCGGCATGGTCAGCAGGCCGGCCGCCGAGGCGGTGTTCAGCAGCCAGCCCCGGCCCCGGGCGAGCATGCCGGGGACGACGGCGCGCGCCGCGTACACGTGGGACATCACGTTGACGTCCCACGCGGCCTGCCAGAGGGCGTCGGGCGCGTCGATCCCGCGCGCGGTGCCGACGCCCGCGTTGCTGCAGAACAGGTCGATCGGCCCGAGGTGCTTCTCGGCCGTGTCCACGAGGGCCTTCACGTCGCTCTCGCGGGAGACGTCGCTGCCGACGCCGACCGCGCGGCAGCCGTCCCGGTCCAGCTCGCCGGCGAGGTCCTCCACCGCGTCCGCGTCCAGGTCGGCGAGCAGCAGCCCGGCCGCGCCCTCCGCCGCGAAGCGCCGCGCGAGCGCCGCGCCGATCCCGCCCGCCGCCCCGGTGACGACCGCCACCGCACCGCGTACCTGCATGGAACGCTCCTCCCTGCGGCCGGCGTCGCCCTGTCCGGCCGCTGCATCGCACTGCCGGGGATCGTAGGCGCACCACCACCCGCCGCAACAGGCCCTTTCCGGCAGGTGACCAGGCTCACGCGCCCGCCGGATGCGTGCGCCGCCACCCCGCCGGAGGCGTGCGGTCCGGCCCCGCCGGAGGCGTTAGGTTCGGGGGATGCCGGCACCGCACGCCCCCGCCCTGTTCACCTTCGAGTTCGCCGCCGACCCGTACCCCGCGTACGCGTGGCTGCGCGAGCACGCCCCGGTGCACCGCACCACCCTGCCCAGCGGGGTCGACGCCTGGCTCGTCACCCGGTACGCGGACGCCCGGCAGGCGCTCGCCGACGCCCGGCTCTCCAAGGACCCGGCGCACCACAGCGAGCAGGCCCACCGCTCCGGCCGGGTCGGCATCCCCGGCGAGCGCAGCGCGGACCTGATGACGCACCTGCTCAACATCGACCCGCCGGACCACACCCGGCTGCGGCGGCTGGTCTCCAAGGCGTTCACCCCGCGCCGGGTGGCCGAGTTCGAGCCGCGGGTGCAGCAGCTCACCGACCGGCTGATCGACTCCTTCGCGGCGCGCGGCAGCGCCGACCTCATCCACGAGTTCGCCTTCCCGCTGCCCATCCACGCCATCTGCGACCTGCTGGGCGTGCCGGCCGAGGACCAGGACGACTTCCGCGACTGGGCGGGCATGATGATCCGCCACGGCGGCGGCCCGCGCGGCGGCGTCGCCCGCGCCGTGAAGCGGATGCGGACCTACCTGGCGGAGCTCATCCACCGCAAGCGGGCCGCGCTGACCGCGGAGCCGCAGCCGGGCGAGGACCTGATCTCCGGCCTGATCCGGGCGAGCGACCACGGCGAGCACCTCACCGAGAACGAGGCCGCCGCCATGGCCTTCATCCTGCTCTTCGCCGGCTTCGAGACCACCGTCAACCTCATCGGCAACGGCACCTACGCCCTGCTGCGGAACCCCGGCCAGCGCGCCCTCCTCCAGGCGTCGCTCCGGGCGGGCGACACCGCCCTGCTGGCCGGCGCGGTGGAGGAGCTGCTGCGCTACGACGGCCCGGTGGAGCTGGCCACCTGGCGGTTCGCCACCACACCGCTCACCATCGGCGGCACCGCGATCCCGGCGGGCGACCCGGTGCTGGTGGTCCTCGCCGCCGCCGACCGCGACCCGGCCCGCTTCGACGGCCCCGACACCCTGGACCTCGCCCGCCGCGACAACCCCCACCTCGGCTTCGGCCACGGCATCCACTACTGCCTGGGGGCGCCCCTGGCCCGCCTGGAGGCGCAGGCCGCCCTGGCGACCCTGCTCACCCGCCTCCCCGACCTGGGGCTCGCCGCCGCACCGGAGGACCTGCGCTGGCGCGGCGGCCTCATCATGCGCGGCCTGCGCGAGCTGCCGGTCCGCTTCACCCCGGAGTGACGGCCCGTCGGACCGGCCGGAGCGGGCGGACCGGCCGGGCGGCAGCCCCGCCAAAAGGGCATCAAGTGCATTCCGGACATGGCTGACGAGCCGGGGCGGAGCGGCCGGGGACCGGTCGTGAAGCGACCCGCAGTAGGCGTATCGCGACCCTGGGTTTGCGCCTGTGTGATGTTTGTGATGCCGGGTTGTTATCAGTCGGATGATCTGTCTAGGCTCCGGGCGTCCGCTGCTGCGGACCCGACGCGCGGGACGCCGAGTCCTGTCCGCCGTGCGTCCGGACCGCCGAGACCGACCTTTGGCGACAGGAGCGGGGGAACCAGGTAGTCCGCCGCGCACCTCCCCGTGCGCGGCTCGGGGTGAAGCCGCCACGAGCGGCCGGGCCACCTCCCGGCCCGAACCCGACAGCTCACCTCGCAGGCGTCGGAGAGGGACCCCTTCATGCTGCTTTCCGGAAACGGCCGCCACCGCCGCATCCGCCCCAGCCAGACCAGGAAGTTCGTCGCCGCCGCCGGCGTCACCGGCGCCGGCATCGCGCTGCCGCTGATCACCTCGGGCAGCGCCTCCGCCGCCTCCGTCTCCACCTGGGACAAGGTCGCGCAGTGCGAGAGCGGCGGCGACTGGGCCGTCAACACCGGCAACGGCTTCTACGGCGGCCTGCAGTTCACCCAGAGCACCTGGGCGGCCTACGGCGGCACCGCCTACGCCGACCGCGCCGACCTGGCGACCAAGGGCCAGCAGATAGCGGTGGCCGAGCAGGTGCTGGACAGTCAGGGGCCCGGCGCCTGGCCGGTCTGCTCGGTGAAGGCCGGCCTCTCCTCGGGCGGCCCCGACGCCTCCGTGGACACCGGCGGCAGCACCTCGGTCTCCGACTCCGGCTCCGCGGCCTCGCGCGGCAGCGGCCGCGGCGACCTGCACGCCTCCGGCGGCAGCCCCGCGGGCGCCTCCGCCACCGAGCAGGAGCAGGGGCCCAGCTTCGACGGCCGGGCCGGCTGGGACGCCCAGGACGGCGTGTACTGGTTCCAGCAGGACGGCGCCTGGCACTGGACCAGCCACCGGAGCGTGTACGAGCAGCGCACCGCCGCCCACCCCTCGGCCCGGCAGGCCGTTCCCCGGCACGCCGCCCCGCAGCAGGCGGCCCCCGCCGCGGCGGCGCCGCAGCGGCCCGCCGCGCCGGACGCCGGCCGGGACGGCGACTACACGGTCCGCACGGGCGACAGCCTCTCCCGCATCGCGCAGGCCCACCACCTCGACGGCTGGAAGCAGCTGTACCAGGACAACCGCTCCACCGTGGGCGCCGACCCGGACCTCATCCTCCCCGGCCAGGTGCTCGACCTCGGCTGACCCCGGCCGCCGCGGCCCCGCCCGGCGGCCCGGCACGGACGCCGCCGTGCCGGGCCGCCGGGCCGCATCCGGGGAACGCCCCGGGAACGCCCGGTGGACTACCGGCGGGTAGGGGTGTTCGACCGGCGAGACAGGGCCCGGCCAGGGGCGGCCCCGGCCACCCGTGCGGTTAGGCTCTGGACGTAACGCATCCATATCCGCCCTAAGGAGATGCCTCGTGCCGTCCATCGATGTCGTCGTAGCCCGGGAGATCCTCGACTCGCGCGGCAACCCCACGGTCGAGGTCGAGGTCGGCCTCGACGACGGCAGCACCGGCCGTGCGGCGGTGCCGTCGGGCGCCTCCACCGGCGCCTTCGAGGCGCTGGAGCTGCGCGACGGCGACAAGTCCCGCTACGGCGGCAAGGGCGTGGAGAAGGCCGTCCTCGCCGTCATCGAGCAGATCGGCCCCGAGCTCGTCGGCTACGACGCCACCGAGCAGCGCCTCATCGACCAGGCGATGCTGGACCTGGACGCCACCCCGGACAAGTCGTCCCTCGGCGCCAACGCCATCCTCGGCGTCTCCCTCGCGGTGGCGCACGCCGCCTCCGAGGCGTCGGACCTGCCGCTCTTCCGCTACATCGGCGGCCCCAACGCGCACGTGCTGCCCGTCCCGATGATGAACATCCTGAACGGCGGCTCGCACGCCGACTCCAACGTGGACATCCAGGAGTTCATGATCGCCCCGATCGGCGCGGAGTCCTTCTCCGAGGCCGTCCGCTGGGGCGTCGAGGTCTACCACACCCTCAAGGCGGTCCTGAAGGAGCGCGGCCTCTCCACCGGCCTGGGCGACGAGGGCGGCTTCGCGCCGAACCTCGACTCCAACCGCGAGGCCCTGGACCTCATCGTCGAGGCGATCAAGAAGGCCGGCTACACCCCGGGCAAGGACATCGCCCTCGCCCTCGACGTCGCCGCCACCGAGTTCCACAAGGACGGCGCCTACACCTTCGAGGGCAAGTCGCTCTCCGCGGGCGAGCTCGTCGACTACTACGCCGAGCTGGTCGCCGCGTACCCGCTGGTCTCCATCGAGGACCCGCTGAACGAGGAGGACTGGGACGGCTGGAAGGCCATCACCGAGCGCCTCGGCGACAAGGTCCAGCTCGTCGGCGACGACCTGTTCGTCACCAACCCGGAGCGCCTGGCCCGCGGCATCGAGTCCGGCACCGCCAACGCCCTGCTGGTGAAGGTCAACCAGATCGGCTCGCTCACCGAGACCCTGGACGCCGTCGAGCTCGCCCAGCGCAACGGCTACCGCTGCATGATGTCCCACCGCTCCGGCGAGACCGAGGACGTCACCATCGCCGACCTGGCCGTCGCCACCAACTGCGGCCAGATCAAGACCGGCGCCCCGGCCCGCTCCGAGCGCGTCGCCAAGTACAACCAGCTGCTGCGCATCGAGGAGATCCTCGACGACGCCGCCGAGTACGCCGGCCGCGGCGCCTTCCCGCGGTTCCGCTACGAGGGCTGACACCCCGCCGCGTTCCCGGTGCCCCGCCGTTCACCCTCTAGGGTGGGCGGCGGGGCACCCGCACGACCACGGAGGGGACGGACCACATGGCGATCCGGAAGGCGGCCGCACCCGGACGCGGCCCCGGCGCGGCCGGGGCCCGGCCCCGCTTCACCGGCCGGGCCGCGGTGCTCGCGCTGGTCCTCTGCTCGCTGGTCGCGATCCTGGCCTACCCCACCCGGCAGTTCATCGCCCAGCGCGCCGACATCGCCGCCCGGCGGGCCGCCGCCGCGCAGGCCCGCGAGCGGGTCGACGAGCTGCGCCGCGAGAAGGCCCGCTGGCAGGACCCGGCGTACGTCCGGGCGCAGGCCCGCGCCCGGCTGCACTACGCGCTGCCGGGGGAGACCCCGTACGTCTCCGTGGACCCGGACGCGGGCGGGACCGCCGGGGCGGGGGAGGACCCCGGCGGTGCGGCGTCCTCGCGCGGCGCCGCCCGGCCGCCCTGGTACACCGGGGTCTGGGACTCCGTGGACGCCGCCGACCACCCCGACCGCCCCGCACCCCGCTCCTGACCCCGGCCGCCCCTCCCGGTCCCCGCGCGCCGCACCCCGGCCCGCCGCACCCCCGCCCACCGCCCCCGCACGAGACAGCGCATCCCATGACCTCTCCCGAGAACCCCGCCGACTCCGCCGCCCCGGCCTCCCCCTCCGGGGCCGCCGCGCCCGCGGAGCCCGTCGCCCCCGCCGACGTCGCCGCCGTCGCCGCCCAGCTCGGCCGCGTGCCGCGCGGCCTGCGCGCCGTCGCCCACCGCTGCCCCTGCGGCCTGCCCGACGTGGTGGAGACCGCGCCGCGGCTGGAGGACGGCACGCCGTTCCCCACCCTGTACTACCTGACCTGCCCCCGGGCCGCCTCGCTGATCGGCACCCTGGAGGCCGACGGCGTGATGAAGGAGATGACGGCGCGCCTCGGCGAGGACGAGGGGCTCGCCGCCGGCTACCGCGCCGCCCACGAGGACTACCTCGCCCGCCGCGACGCCGTGGAGGTCCTGGAGGGCTTCCCCAGCGCGGGCGGCATGCCGGACCGGGTGAAGTGCCTCCACGTGCTGGTCGGCCACTCGCTGGCGGCCGGCCGCGGTGTCAACCCGCTCGGCGACGAGGCGCTGGACATGCTGCCCGAGTGGTGGCGCAAGGGCCCCTGCGTCTGCGCCGACGGCGGGGACGCCGAGGGCGCCGGGAAGAGCTCCGAGGAAGGGGACGACCAGTGACCGGGACGCGCGTCGCCGCCGTCGACTGCGGCACCAACTCCATCCGCCTGCTGGTCGCCGACCTCGACCCGGAGACGGGCGAGCTGAAGGACCTCGACCGCCGGATGACCATCGTCCGGCTCGGCCAGGGCGTCGACCGCACCGGCCGCCTCGCCCCGGAGGCGCTGGAGCGGACCTTCGCCGCCTGCCGGGAGTACGCGGAGGCCGTCCGGGGCCTCGGCGTCGACCCGGCGCACACCCGGTTCGTGGCCACCAGCGCCTCCCGCGACGCGGAGAACCGCGACGACTTCGTCCGCGGCGTGGTGGACATCCTGGGCGTGCGGCCCGAGGTGGTCACCGGCGACGAGGAGGCGCAGCTCTCCTTCACCGGCGCCACCCGCGAGCTGGCCGCGGCCGGGCTGCGGCTGGCGGAGCCGTACCTGGTGGTGGACATCGGCGGGGGGTCGACCGAGTTCGTGCTGGGCGACGCGTCGGTGCGCGCCGCCCGCTCGGTGGACGTGGGCTGCGTGCGGATGACGGAGCGCCACTTCGCCGGGGCGGACCCGGTCACCCCGGCGCAGGTGGCGGCCGCCCGCGCGGACATCGAGCGGGCCCTGGACCTGGCGGCCGAGGAGGTGCCGCTGGGCGAGGCCCGCACCCTGGTCGGGCTGGCCGGCTCGGTCACCACCGTCGCGGCCGTGGCACTGGGGCTGACCGCGTACGACTCGGCGCGCATCCACCACGCGCGCATCCCGGCGGCGCAGGTCCACGCGGTCGCGGAGCGGCTGCTGGGGGCGACCCACGAGGAGCGCGCCGCGATCCCGGTGATCCACCCCGGCCGGGTGGACGTGATCGGCGCCGGCGCCCTGGTGCTGCAGGCCCTGGTGGAGCGGACGGGCGCCGCCGAGGTGGTCGTCAGCGAGCACGACATCCTGGACGGCATCGCCTGGAGCGTCGCCGGGCGCTGAGGGGTGCCGCGGGGGCGTGCGGAGGCGCTCCGGCCGCCGTGCCGGGGCGCCTCCGCGCCGCTCTGTCCCGAGGGTCCGCGGCGGCCCCGCGCGGTGCCGCCGCGGGGTCGCGGCGGGGTAGCGGCGGGGTAGCGGCGGGGCCGTCCGGGCCCCCGGGAAGGGCGCTCCGGCCCTCCGGAAGGGCCCGTCCGGCGTCTGGCGGCGGAGCGCCGCGACGAACTTCGTGAATTTCTTCACATGGAGTTCCTGGCCCGCGTGCCTCCTTCCGGGGCGCGCTGTCCGCCATGTGGGACGAAGGCGTCCGGACGCCTCGGCGTGGGGATCGCAGGCGCGGCCGCGGATTCGCGCGCAGTTTCGAAAGGCGGGGCCGGGAACCGTACGCCTCCGGCGATCGTTGCTGCTCACGGCCGTGGTCCCGCCGCCGCTCCGCCGGGGCCCCCGCGCGGACGGCCGGCGCCCCTCCCGGGCGTCCGGGCGGCCCCGGAGAGAGGGCCGCGAAATATAGCACACCGTGTCCAGGGGTGTGTGACCGGGCTCACGAGGGGCCCCTCGGGGCGTGCTGGATACTTTCCGATATGAGCACCACGGAGCGTCCTCGCATCCTCATCGTCGGCGGTGGTTACGTCGGCCTGTATGCCGCGATGCGCATCCTCAAGAAGATGCGCTACGGCGAGGCGACCGTCACGGTCGTCGACCCGCGGTCGTACATGACGTACCTGCCCTTCCTCCCGGAGGCCGCGGGCGGCAACGTCGCCCCCCGCAACCTCGTCGCGCCGCTGCGCCGCGTCCTGAAGAAGGCCGAGGTGCTGACCGGTCACGTCACCGGGATCGACCACGGCCGCAAGGTCGCCACGGTCACCCCGCTGGCCGGCGACGCGTACGAGCTGCCCTTCGACTACCTGGTGGTGGCGGCCGGCTCGGTCTCCCGCACCTTCCCGATCCCCGGTCTGGCCGAGCACGGCATCGGCATGAAGACCGTGGAGGAGGCCATCGGCCTGCGCAACCACGTGATGGCGCAGCTCGACAAGGCCGAGTCGACCACGGACAAGGACGTCCGCCGCCAGGCCCTCACCTTCGTCTTCGTCGGCGGCGGCTTCGCCGGCGTCGAGACCATCGCCGAGGTCGAGGACATGGCCCGCGACGCGGCGAAGATCTACAACACCGTCAGCCGCGAGGACATGCGCTTCATCCTCGTCGAGGCGGCCAACCGCATCCTCCCCGAGATGGGCCCGGACCTCGGCGTCTGGACCAAGGAGAAGCTCGAGGAGCGCGGCATCGAGGTCTTCCTGGAGACCTCCATGGAGTCGTGCGTCGACAAGCACGTCGTGCTGAAGAACGGCGTCGAGGTCGACGCCTCCACCATCGTGTGGACCGCCGGCGTCAAGCCCAACCCGGTGCTCTCCGCGTTCGGCCTGCCGCTGGGCCCGCGCGGCCACGTCGACACCGCCCCCACCCTCCAGGTCAAGGGCTTCGACTACGTCTGGGCCGCCGGCGACAACGCCCAGGTGCCGGACCTCGCGGTCGGCGAGGGCGCCTGGTGCCCGCCGAACGCCCAGCACGCCGTCCGCCAGGCGCTCGTCCTCGGCGACAACGTCGTGTCCGGCATGCGCGGCTTCCCGCAGGCCGAGTACAAGCACAAGAACCTCGGTGCGGTCGCCGGCCTCGGCCTGCACAAGGGCGTGGCGATCCTCTTCGGCAAGTACAAGCTGAAGGGCCGTCCGGCCTGGTGGTTCCACCGCCTGTACCACGGCAGCCGGGTGCCGACCATGAACCGCAAGGTCCGGGTCTTCACCGACTGGACGCTGGCGATGTTCCTCAAGCGCGAGACCGTTGGCCTCTCCGAGATGGAGAAGCCGCGCGAGGCGTTCTTCGAGGCGGCCGCCCCCGTCCCCGCCCCCCGCAGCGAGAAGGCCCTCGCCGAGAAGGCGTCCTGACCTCGCGGTAGTCCGGAGGCCCTCCGCCCGGCAGCGTCGCCGGACCACGACCTCCGTGGTGCTCAGCCGGCCCCGGTGCCGGGCGGAGCCGCACCGCGCATCGCAGGTGTGACGCAGGCCCCCCGGTCGACATCCGTCGACCGGGGGGCCTGCGCGTTGCCGCCCCGCGAGGGGGGTGCCGCCGTCACGCGGCCTTGATCGACTCCAGCACGTCGAGCCGGGAGGCGCGGCGGGCCGGCCAGAGGGCGGCCAGCAGGCCGATCACCGCGGCGCCCGCCAGCAGGTACCCCACCGTGGCCGGCGGGACGACGGTGGTCAGCCCGTCCAGCTCCGCCCTCAGGGTCCCGTTGACCGCCCAGGCGAGGAAGGTGCCGAGGCCGATGCCCAGCACCGCGCCGAAGAGCGAGATCACCAGCGACTCCAGCCGCACCATCCGCTTCACCCCGGACCGGTCCAGGCCCACCGCGCGCAGCATCCCGATCTCGCGGCGGCGCTCGAAGACCGACATCGCCAGGGTGTTGACCACGCCGAGCACGGCGATCAGCACGGCCATGGCCAGCAGCCCGTACAGCAGGTTCAGCAGGAAGCCGATCTTCCCGCTGAAGGAGGCGCGGACGCCGTCCCGGTCCTCCACCTTGATCAGCGGGTTGTCGCCGGTGGCGTCCCGCAGGGCGCGCTGCAGGGCGGGGCCCGCCCCGTCCGCGCCCTTCACCAGGACCTGCCTGACGTAGGGCTGCCGCACGTGCGGGTCGAGCACCCGGCCGGCGAGGACCGCCTCCGAGAGCAGGGCGTTCTCCTCGAAGACGCCGCCGACCACCAGCCGGGCCCGGCTTCCGTCGGGGTACGCCGCCCGCACCGCCGAGCCGGTGCGCCAGCCCCGCTCCCGTGCCACGTCGGCCCGCACCAGCAGCCGGCCCTGCGCCAGGGCCCCGGCGGAGCCGCTCCGCATCCGCACCTCGACCAGCTCGCCCAGGGCCGCGGCGTCCACGCCGGAGACCTCCTGGCTGCGGCCGCCCAGGCGCAGGGGGACGGACTCCACGGGGCTGACCGCGGAGACGCCCGGCACCTTCGCGATCCCGCGGGCGACCTCGGGGGAGAGCGAGGCGTAGTTGGCCATCGAGACCATGTAGTCGGCCTTCATGCCGTCGGTGACGGCCCGGTCCACCGCCGCGCCCACCGAGGCGCCGATCACCGACAGCGCACTGATCAGGGTCACGCCGACGGTGAGCGCGGAGGCGGTGGCGGCGGTGCGGCGCGGGTTGCGCACCGCGTTCCGCCGGGCGAGCCGCCCGGAGACGCCGAAGGCGCCGCCCAGCAGCGGGCCCGCCAGCGCGATCACCGGCCGGGAGAGCAGCGGGGTGAGGACGAAGACGCCCACCAGGACGAGGACGGCGCCGACGGCGACCGGCATCCGGCCGGCGCTGCCGCCCGTGGACGCCCCGTACACGACGGCGGCGGCGCCCAGCACGGCCAGGGCCGCACCGAGGGAGTTCCGCACCCGCAGGCTCCGCTGCGAGGCGGGCAGCTCGGCGCTGCTCATCGCCGCGACCGGCGGGATCGTCGCGGCGCGGCGCGCCGGCAGCCAGGCGGCGAGCACGGTCACCAGGGTGCCGACGGCCAGCGAGACCAGCACCGTGGACGGGGTGACGACCAGCGGGCCGTCCGGCAGGTCCACGCCCGTCGCGCCCATGACCGCCCGCATGCCGACCGCGATGCCGACGCCCGCGGCCAGGCCCCCCAGCGAGGCGGCGACGCCCACGGCGAGGGCCTCGGCCAGCACGGAACGGGTCACCTGGCGGCGGCTCGCGCCGACCGCCCGCAGCAGCGCCAGCTCCCGGGTGCGCTGGGCGACCAGCATGGTGAAGGTGTTGGCGATGAGGAAGACGCCGACGAAGAGGGCGATCCCGGCGAAGGCCAGCAGGGCGGTGGACAGGTTGTCGGTGGCGCGGGCGATCTGCGCGGCCTGGTCGTCGGCGAGCCGGCGCCCGGTCTCGGCCTTCAGCGCGCCGCCCTTCGGCAGCAGTCCCTCGATCCGCCCGAGCAGCGCCGTCTCGGAGGTGCCGGGCGCGGCGGCGGCGTCGATCTCGCTGTACCGGCCGGGGGTGAGGTAGAGCCGCTGGGCGGTGGGGGTGTCGAAGAGGACGAGGGAGCCGCCGGAGGAGACCCGGGGGTCGTCCGTGCGGAAGACGCCGGTCAGCCGCAGCCGCATCACCGGGCCGTTGACGGCCACCCGCACGGTGTCGCCGACCCGGAGGCCGCCCTTGGCGGCGGTCGCCGCGTCCAGGGCGGCCTCGCCCGGCCCGGACGGGCCGCGGCCCTCGGCCATCGGGTAGCGCGGGTCGCGTCCGCCCGCGCCGGGGGCGAAGTTGGTGCCGGTGGTGGACCAGCCGTCGCCGATCAGCGCGCCCGCGCGGTCGGCGACGCCGGCGAAGCCGGTCACGACGCCGCGGGCCCCGGCGACACCGTCGGCCGCGGAGATCCGGCGCAGGACGTCCTCGGTGAGGGCGGGGCCGCGGCGGTTGCGCTGCGCGGCGCCCGCGTAGGCGTCGGCGGCCGGGTCGGTGACGGCGACGGAGATGTCGGAGAAGGACCGGGCGGAGCTGTTCTTCAGGGCCTCGCCGAGGGTGTCGGTGAAGACCAGGGTGCCGGCGACGAAGGCGGTGCCGAGGAGGACGGCGAGCGTCGTCATCAGCAGCCGGGCCTTGTGCGCGAGGACGTTGCGCAGGGCGGTGCGGAACATGGGTGGGGTGTCCTGGGATCGGTGCGGAACGGATGGCGGGGGCCGCCGCGCCGGTCGGCGGCGCGGCCCGGGGGTGCGGGGGTGCGGGCGTGCGGAGGTGCGGGCCCGGGACGCGGGGGCCGGGCGCGTGCTCGGCCGGGGTGGCGTCCGGTCAGCTGGTGCGGCCCTTGGCGTCGAACCGCCGCATGCGGTCGAGCACCCCGTCGGCCGTGGGGCCGTGCAGCTCGTCGACGATCCGGCCGTCGGCGAGGAAGACGACCCGGTCCGCGTAGGAGGCGGCGACCGGGTCGTGCGTCACCATGACCACGGTCTGGCCCAGTTCGCGCACCGAGTTCCGCAGGAAGGAGAGGATCTCCGCGCCGGACCGGGAGTCCAGGTTGCCGGTCGGCTCGTCGGCGAAGACGATCTCGGGCCGCCCGGCCAGGGCGCGGGCGCAGGCCACCCGCTGCTGCTGGCCGCCGGAGAGCTGGGCGGGGCGGTGGGAGAGCCGCCCGGACAGGCCGACCGTGGCGATGACCCGGTCCAGCCACTCCCGGTCGGCCTTCCGGCCGGCGATGTCCATGGGGAGGGTGATGTTCTCCAGGGCGGTGAGCGTGGGCAGCAGGTTGAAGGACTGGAAGACGAAGCCGACGTGGTCGCGGCGCAGCCGGGTCAGCTCCTTGTCCTTCAGTCCGACCAGCTCGGTGGCGCCGATGGTGGCGGAGCCCGAGCTCACCGTGTCCAGCCCGGCCATGCAGTGCATCAGCGTGGACTTGCCCGAGCCGGAGGGGCCCATGATCGCGGTGAACTCGCCGCGGCGGAACTCCACGCTCACCCGGTCCAGGGCGACGACGCGGGTCTCGCCCTCGCCGTACACCTTGCTGAGGTCGGTGGCGCGGGCGGCGGCGCGGCCGGTGAGGACGGGGTCGGCGGTCGTGGTCACGGGGGCTCCTGGGGGCCGGGTCTGCGGGGTCACTCCATGCTCGGCCACGCGGTGGCGGCGGACCGTCGGCCCGGCGGACGGTTGGGCGTACCGCCGCGGGTCGTACGGGGAGGACGCCGTCTCCTCCCGGGGTATGACGGGGCCCCTGAGACGGCGGACGGGCGGTCTCCGGGTCAAGGGAGGCTCAAGAGAACCTCATGATGCGTCAGATCACATGAAAACAAGACAACTTCCCCGGCCTGGGGCATGCAGGCCGTGCCGTCCGCCACTAGGCTCGGGGCTGACCCCGCGAGGGGGAGTGGGGTGCGCGCCCGGATGGTGGAATGCAGACACGGGCAGCTTAAAACTGCTTGGCCGTGAGGCCGTGCCGGTTCGAATCCGGCTCCGGGCACTCCCCCTCCGCCGGACCCCCCGGCCCGGCCGCCGCGGCGCCGTCCGCCCCGCCGTCCCCGCAGCTCCGCCCGCCGCCCCGCCGCCCCGCCCCGCGGTGCCTTCCGCCCCGCCGGTGCCGCCGTTCCCCCGCTGCCGCCGCCCGCGGCTCCGGTCGGCGCGCCCCGGGACGCATGGCTTTCCTTTACCCGGGCATTACCATTGGCGTGAGGGCTGCACCGTGCGGCCCCGGGAGGAAGCACATGAGGAGCAGCAACCCGGTCTTCTCGCGGCAGGGAGCCTTCACCCGCGACACCGGTTACGCGGGGTTCGGTCCGTCGCAGTCCGCCGGGCCGCACGCGCCGCAGTCCCCGCCGCCCGGCGGCCCCTACGCGGGCGGCCCGTACGCCGCCGCCCCGCAGGCGGGCGGCCCGTACGCGAACAACCCGTACGACCAGCAGCCCCTCTCCGCCGAGCAGCTGCAGCAGATGTACGGCGCGCCCGCGGCCGGACCGCTCGACACCGGCCGGATGACCATGGACGACGTGGTCGCCCGCACCGCCATGACGCTGCTGACCCTGGTGGCGGGCGGCGCCCTCGCCTGGTTCGCCGTCCCGGCGGGCGCCTTCGGCATCCCCATGGTCGCCGCCCTGGCGGCCTTCGCCGTCGCCATGGTCGTGAGCTTCCGCCGCACCGTCAGCCCCGCCCTGGTGCTGGCCTACGCGGCGCTGGAGGGCGTCTTCCTCGGCGCGATCAGCAAGGCGCTCGACGTCTACTTCTCCGGCATCGCCGTCCAGGCCGTGCTGGGCACCGCGGCGGTCTTCGCCGGCATGCTCGTGGCCTACCGCTCCGGACGCATCCGGGTGACCGCCCGCTACCAGCGGATCGGCCTGGCCGTCGCCATGGGCTTCGTCCTGCTGCTGGTGGTCAACGTGGTCGCCGCCCTCTTCGGCGCCGACCTGGGCCTGCGCTCCGGTCCCGTGGGCATCCTGGTGGGCGTCCTCGGCATCTGCCTCGGCGCCTTCTTCCTCTCGCTGGACTTCCACGAGATCGAGCAGGGCGTCCGGGGCGGCGCCCCGGAGCGCGAGGCGTGGCGGGCCGCCTTCGGCCTGACCCTCTCGCTGGTCTGGATCTACCTGGAGATGCTGCGCCTGATCGCCATCCTGCGCGGAGACGACTGATCCGCCCCGGCCCCGGACCCCGTCGCGGGGTCCGGGCGGTGCCGGACACCTCGGAGGGCCTGGGAGCCGTCGGCTCCCGGGCCCTCGGGCGTATGGGGGAGGGTGGGTCGGAGGGGGGTCGGGACTCGGACGGGGGCGCCGCTCAGGCGAGCTTGCGCGCGGCCCTCCGCAGGTCGTGCTCGTGCACGATGGCCTTGGCGTAGCCGTACGAGATGTCGTACTCGCGGCGGAGCCAGTCGATCTTCTCCTCGCACCGCGTGAGGCCGGGCCCGTCGTCGACGGCCTTGAGCCAGTCGCTGATCTCGCGGCCGGTGACGGCCGGGATCCTGGAGAGGAGGTTCTGGTGGGTCGCTGCGGAGTACATCAGGGACATGGGCGCCTCCGGTTGAGCGGTCCGTCCTCCCACCGTGCCTGAGGTCGTAACCGTTGGCAACACCCGCCACGGGGGCGGTGCGAGGTGGGGGCGGTCGGTCCTCGTTGCCGCCTCCTTACCCACCCTCCACCCCGTTGACGCCTGCCGGTCGCACGGTCACCCGTCCGCGCCCGGATACGCTCGCCCCATGCCCGATCCCGCCCCGCTGCTCACCGCCGTCGACCGCCTGGCCGACCGCTTCCGCTCGATGCCGCAGAGCAGGCTCACCGCCCCCGTGCCCGGCCACCCCTCCCGCGCGGCGGCCGCCCTCGCCCTCGCCCGCCGGCTCGCCGCGGACGCCCTCGCGGTGGAGGGCGCGGCGGCCCCCGGCGGCGCCCCGGGGGGGATGCCGGACGCGGGCCCCTTCGCCGCCGGCGACCAGCTCGCCGTGGCCGGCCACGACCTCGCCGCGGCGCTGGCGCCGCTGGCGCCGGACGCCCCCGTCGCCACGCGCGACGGCGTCCGGTCCGCGGCGGACGCGGTCCTCGCGGACGCGGTCGCGGCGGTGGGCGCCGTGGCGGAGCTGGTGGGCGGGTAGGCGGCGGGCCCGGCCCCGGGAGGGCCGGGAGGGCCTCGGCGGGCCCGCGGGTCAGAGGCTGGCGACCACCCGGTCGGCGAGCACGTACACCGTGCCCTCGCCGGTGGCGAAGGTCAGCGAGTAGGAGCCGGAGAAGCGCGAGCCGCCGAGCAGCCGCACCGCGTCGCCGCAGCGGACCGCCTCGATCAGCCGCTCCGCCGCCTCCCGGTCGCCCGGGGCGACGCACAGCGTGGTGCCGTCGGCGAAGGCGTACACGTCCAGGGTGCCCAGCGGGCCGGGGCGGACGTCGGTGAGGGCCGTGCCGTCGTCGGCGAGGCGGTTGAGGGTGGAGTCCGTCCACTCCCGGGACGGCGCCTGGGCCGGTACGAAGTCCGGGTGGGAGGGGTGGCGGCGGGGGTCGGGGCCGGCGGCCGGCCCCGCCTGCACCTCCACGTCGGCCTGCACCCCGTTGTCGGCCTGGACGGCCGGGGACCCGGCGCCGCCCTGCACCGGGTGGCCGGACCGCAGCCCGTTGCCCTCGGCGATCAGCTCCTCCAGGGCCGTGCGCAGCGCGTCCGTGAACTCCGGGTCCATCCGCCCGCCCGCCGGGCGCGGGAAGTCCTCGGCGCTCTCCGCGGCCTCCTGCGGGCCGGTGGGCCGGGGGAAGTACAGCGGCCAGCCGTCCACCGGGTCGGCGCCGTCGAACGGGGTGTCGAAGAGCGGGGCGTCCTCCGCCGACCGGGCCTCCTGCTCCGCCCAGAACGCGCGCGCCTCCGCGACCTCCCGCTCGCGGTCCTCGGCCAGGGCGGCGGCGACCGCCCGGCGTATCGCCGCGTCGTCCGGGGCCGTGGCCGCAGCCGCCTCCAGGCGGCGCGACAGCCCGCGCACGTGGACCAGCACCCCTGCCGTGAGGACGAGCAGGAGCAGCAGAAGAACGGTGTACACGGCGTTCACGGAACGTACTCCTTGCGCGGAGCTGAACGGGGGATCACCCCCACAGTGCCGTATGTCCGCGCGCGGCGTCAGGGGAAGGGGCCCCCTTCGTGAGTGAGCTGTGACCTTGCCCACGTCGGTGCAGGTGGGCGTGGTATACGCGGGGGAGTCGACCGGTTGCGGACCGTCGACCGCGGGGCCCTCCGGGGGTGTGCGGAGGGCCGGATCACCTTCTCCATGTGATCCGGCCCTCAAACACGAAGGGTCACTCCGAACGGGTGATTCCGGCCACCGTGCCGCGACCGGGGCCCGCCCCCGCCGCGGGAGGCTGCCGCCTCCCCCGGTCCCTCGGCCGGCGGCCCCGCCCTCCGCCGCGGCCCGGCCCGGCCCGGCTCAGCTCAGCTCAGCCGCTCGATCACCATCGCCATGCCCTGCCCGCCGCCCACGCACATGGTCTCCAGGCCGAACTGCTTGTCGTGCCACTGCAGCGAGTTGATCAGCGTGGTGGTGATGCGGGCGCCGGTCATGCCGAACGGGTGTCCGACGGCGATGGCGCCGCCGTTGACGTTGAGGCGGTCCAGGTCGATCCCCAGGTCGCGGTAGGAGGGGATCACCTGGGCGGCGAAGGCCTCGTTGATCTCGACCAGGTCGATGTCGCCGATGGTGAGGCCGGCCCGCTGCAGGGCCTGCCGGGAGGCCTCGACCGGGCCATAGCCCATGATCTCGGGGGAGAGGCCGGAGACCCCGGTGGAGACCACCCGGGCCAGCGGGGTGATGCCCAGCTCGCGCGCCTTCGTGTCGGACATGACGACCAGCGCGGCGGCGCCGTCGTTCAGCGGGCAGCAGTTGCCGGCCGTGACGGTGCCGTCGGGGCGGAAGACGGGCTTGAGGCCGGAGACGCCCTCCAGGGTGACGCCGGCGCGCGGGCCGTCGTCGGTGGAGACCACGGTGCCGTCGGGCGTGGTGACCGGGGTGATCTCGCGGGCCCAGAAGCCGTCCTTGATCGCCTTCTCGGCGAGGTTCTGCGAGCGCACGCCGAACTCGTCCTGCTCGGCACGGGTGATCCCCTTGAGCCGGGCCAGGTTCTCGGCGGTCTGGCCCATCGCGATGTAGGCGTCGGGCAGCAGGCCGTCCTCGCGCGGGTCGTGCCACTCGTCGCCGCCCTCGGCGGCGCGCTTCGCGGTGCGGGCCTTCGCCTCGTCGAAGACCGGGTTCTCGGTGCCGGGCATGCCGTCCGAGGTGCCCTTGACGCTGCGCGAGACGGTCTCGACGCCGGCCGAGATGAAGACGTCGCCCTCGCCGGCCCTGATGGCGTGCAGCGCCATGCGGGTGGTCTGCAGCGAGGAGGAGCAGTACCGGGTGATCGTGCAGCCGGGCAGGTGGTCCATGCCCATCTGCACGGCGACGATGCGGCCGAGGTTGTGGCCCTGCTCGCCGCCGGGCAGTCCGCAGCCCAGCATCAGGTCGTCGATCTCGCGCGGGTCGAGCTGGGGCACCTTGTCGAGGGCGGCGCGGATGACGTGGGCGGTGAGGTCGTCCGGGCGGACGTCCTTGAGCGAGCCCTTGAAGGCCCGGCCGATCGGCGAACGGGCGGCGCTGACGATGACGGCTTCGGGCACGGTGACTCCTCGACGTACGGGTGGGCGGCTACGGCCGTAAGCTACCGCTTAGTACCGCGGCCGTCACCCAGGGCTGCGTGTGAGCTGGACGACGTTCCCCCGGACTGCTCCCCGGGCCGTTCCCCGGCCGTTCCCCCGCTCCCCCCGCCGGACCCCTCGCGGCGGGCGCCGCCGCCCCCGCCGGACCCGGGCTCCCCGCCCCCGCCGGACCCCGGCTCCCCGTCCCCCACTGCGGGCAGCCTGCGCCGCCGCCGGTACCGGACCAGCGCCCAGCGGCCCGGGGAGCCGCCCGGCGCGGCCGCCGCGACCTCCGTGCCGGACCGCCCGGCGGCCTCGGCGGCTGCCACCGCCACCGGCAGCACGGCCTCCCCGCGGGCCGCGTCCGGCCGGTCCTCCGGCCACAGGCCCAGGGCCGCGCAGAGCGACGGCAGCACGGCCATCGCGGCGGTGCCGTACCCCTGCGCCGACGGGTGGTAGCGGTCGGCGGCGAACAGCTCCCGGCGCATGGCGAACTCCGGGCCCAGCAGCGACCCCAGCGACACGGTCCGCCCGCCCGCCTCCACGACCGCGATGGTCTGCGCGGCCGCCAGCTGCCGGCTCAGCCGCCGCGCCACCCAGCGCAGCGGCGGGCGCACCGGCTCGATGGTCCCGAGGTCCGGGCAGGTGCCCACGACGACCTCGCAGCCCGCCGACCGCAGCCGCCGCACCGCGTCGCCCAGCAGCCGCACCGACTCCACCGCCGGCACCCGGTGGGTGACGTCGTTGGCGCCCACGATGACCACGGCCACGTCCGGGACGGCCTCCAGCACCAGGTCCACCTGGTGGTCCAGGTCGGCGGAGCGGGCCCCGGACAGCGCGGCGTTCACCAGCCGCACCCGCCGCTCGGCGACCGACGCCAGCCCGGCGGCCAGCAGCGCGCCCGGCGTCTCGTGCCCGCGCAGCACCCCGAGCCCGGCCGCCGTCGAGTCGCCCAGGAACGCCAGCACCAGCGGCGGCGCCGCGGCCTGCGGGCCGTCGGCGAAGGCGCCCCCGTACACCCCGTCCGCCCGGGGCGGCTCGCTCCCCAGCGCGCCCACCGCGCGCTCCGCGAACTTGGCCTCGGTGACCAGCAGCCCCAGGACGCCGACCCCGAGCAGCCCGATGCCTCCGCCGCCGTACGCGGCGGCCGCCGCGATCCGGCGCGCCACCCGTGCCCGCGACATCCGCGACCCCCTCACCCGGTCCGTTCCCGACTCATGGGAGCCCGATCCAGCGGGCCCCGCGGTCCGGGGCCCTGCTCCGCGGCCCCGCTCGTGGCGGGACCGCCTCTCAGAGCCTCCATACCCAGGGGCCCCCGCCGCCTACCGCCCGTCCGACCGTGCACGATCACCGCCCCGGCGGGCCGGGCATCCGCGCACCGGGGCCCGGGCCTCTACCCTGACCGGTACAGACACTCCTGCGGCACTCATCCGTGCGCACCTGTTCCACGTTCTCGGGAGGACCCCCGTGCGGTACCACGATTCGATCATCGAGCTGGTCGGCGACACGCCCCTGGTGAAGCTCAACAAGGTCACCGAGGGGATCGAGGCCACCGTCCTCGCCAAGGTGGAGTACTTCAACCCCGGCGGCTCGGTGAAGGACCGCATCGCGATGCGGATGATCGAGGCCGCCGAGAAGTCCGGGGCGCTCAAGCCGGGCGGCACCATCGTGGAGCCCACCTCCGGCAACACCGGCGTCGGCCTGGCGATCGTGGCGCAGCAGAAGGGCTACCGCTGCATCTTCGTCTGCCCGGACAAGGTCTCCACCGACAAGATCAACACGCTGCGGGCGTACGGCGCCGAGGTCGTGGTCTGCCCGACCGCGGTCGCCCCCGAGCACCCCGACTCCTACTACAACGTCTCCGACCGCCTGGTCCGCGAGACCCCCGGCGCGTGGAAGCCCGACCAGTACTCCAACCCGGAGAACCCGGCCTCCCACTACCACTCCACCGGCCCCGAGCTGTGGAAGCAGACCGACGGCCGGATCACCCACTTCGTCGCGGGCGTCGGCACCGGCGGCACCATCTCCGGCACCGGCCGCTACCTCAAGGACGTCTCCGAGGGCCGGGTCCAGGTCATCGGCGCCGACCCCGAGGGCTCCGTCTACTCCGGCGGCACCGGCCGCCCGTACCTGGTCGAGGGCGTCGGCGAGGACTTCTGGCCCACCGCCTACGACCGCACGGTGGCCGACGGGATCGTGGCCGTCTCCGACAAGGACTCCTTCCAGATGACCCGCCGCCTCGCCAAGGAGGAGGGCCTGCTCGTCGGCGGCTCCTGCGGCATGGCCGTGGTCGCCGCGCTGGAGGTCGCCCGCAAGGCCGGACCGGACGACGTCGTCGTCGTGCTGCTGCCGGACGGCGGCCGGGGATACCTCTCGAAGATCTTCAACGACGAATGGATGGCGGACTACGGCTTCCTCTCCTCGCCCACCGACGAGGCCACCGTCGGCGACGTGCTCGGCCGCAAGGACGCCGTCGAGCACGGCGGCATCCCGCAGTTCGTCCACATGCACCCGGGCGAGACCGTCGGGGAGGCCGTCCACGTGCTGCGCGAGTACGGCGTCTCCCAGATGCCCGTCGTCTCGCCCGGCGCCGGCCACCCCGACGTCATGGCGGGCGAGGTCATCGGCTCCGTCGTCGAGCGGGAGCTGCTGGACGGCCTCTTCGCGCGGCGCGTGCAGCTCGACGACCCGCTGGACAAGCACATGTCGGCGCCGCTGCCCGTGGTCGGCTCCGGCGAGTCCGTCACCCGCCTGATGGGGGTGCTGGAGCGGGCCGACGCCGTGGTGGTGCTGGTCGACGGCAAGCCGCAGGGCATCGTCACCCGCCAGGACCTGCTGTCCTTCCTGGCCCAGCGGACGCACTGACCCGTCCCGCGGGTGCCCCGGGCCCGTCCTGCGGGCGCCCCGGGCCCGTCCTGCGGGCGCCCCGGGCCCCGGACGGCCCGCCCGCCCCGCGCGGCGCACCCCCGTGCCCGCGCGGGGCTCACCCGTCCGCCGCCGAAGTGGTACACCGGTGTCACGTCCGCGCAGCACGGGCTTAACACGGGACCGGCATCGTAGGGGTCACGGCAAGACGCCGAACGTGGTGGCAGCGGAAACCGGGAGCGGCTCCCCGGCTCCGAGGCCACCAGGAGGACGCGTCGGTCGGCCCTGACCCGGCCGGCCGCGTCCCGTCCGCAGGGGGCGCCGTCGTCCCGCCCCTGGTGGCCCCGACCGGCCACCAGGGTGCGGCGGCCCCTGCGGCACCCCTCGCGCCGCAAGGCGCGCACTCCGTGCTCCCGGGTGGGGGAGCGATACGGAGACGGCAGGGCCGGTCCTGGTATCCAGGACCGGCCCTCGCCGTGTGCGCCGCCGGGCGCCGGGGCGCGCCGATGCGCGTCGTGGTGTTCCGGTGCGGTGGTGCGCCGGTGCCGTGGTCCTCCCGGGCCGTCGTGCCGGAACCGGAATCCGTCCGCTCCCGCACCCGGCCCCGCCGCGCGGGAGCCCCGCCGCGGCCACCGCCGTACGGTCCGCCGCACGGACCTGCATCCGGTCCTGCAACCGGACCGGCGTCCGGCTCCGTGGACGGCCGCGGACGGGCCCCGCGTCAGCCCGCCTGTACCGGCGTCCCCCTGCGCCGCGCCGCCACCAGCAGCCCGGCCCCGATCCCCAGGAACGCCGTCCCGCCGAGCAGGTAGGGGGTGGTGTCCACGCCGCCCGTGTCGGCCAGCCGCACCCCGGCCGCCGCCTGCGCCCGCGCCGTGCGCGCCGCCGACCGCACCGCGGGGGACCGCTCCGCCGCCTGCGCCGCCGCCACCGAGGCCCTGCCCTGCCGGGCGGCCGCCACCTCCGCCGAGGCGTCCGCGGACGCGGCCGACGCCACCGGGCCCAGGACCAGCGCGAGCGCCGCCGCGCCGCCGGCCGCGGCCGCCGTGATCGCCAGCGGGCTGCGCTGGGCCGCCTTCCGCTTGCCCACCGGACCTCCTCGTGCCGTACCCGGTCCACGCACCGGACCCGGCCGGGACCCCGCTGCGGGGGGCTCCTCCGGCGGGGCCGTCCGGACGATCGTAGTGAGCGGGGCTCCGCTTGGGTAGCGCCCGCCGGGGCCGGTACCGCGCCGGGAGCCCCCGCTGCCCTACGCTCGCAGGCATGACCAGCACCGACACCAAGGACGGCGGCGAGCCCCGCTACGTCCGCCTGCACATCGAACTCGTCGCCGAGATCACCGACGAGGCCGCCCTCAAGGCCGCCGCGCTGGAGCAGGTGAAGCACGACACGTACATGGACGACGACGAGCGGGCCCAGGCGGTGGAGGCCATCGAGCTGGACCCGTCCGGTTCGCTCGCCCACTTCGTGGACCCGCTGCAGCTGCTCGGCGAGGTCCCCGGTGTGGAGCTCGCCCAGGCCACCTGGGAGTCCGCGCACACCGAGTTCGAGCCCGAGAACGAGGACTGGGACCTCTACGACACCGGCGACGGAGCCGCCCGGGAGTGACCCCTCCCGTCCCCGAGTGACCCCTCCCGTCGGGGGGGCCCCGCCCGGCGGGGCCTCCCCGACGGGCATATGTTGGACGGTACGCCCCCCACCACCGGCAGCACGCGCGAGGAGCGGCAGGCGCGAGGAGCAGCAAGGGAGACGGCGACGTGACGGCACCCGACAGGCAGCCCCCGGAAACCCCGCGGCGTCCGGAACCCCCGCAGCCGCCGGACGCCGGACGTCCCCCGGACCGCCCCGCCCGCCCGCCGGACACGGCTCCGCCCGGCGCGGCCCCGCCGGACGGGCCGCCCGCCGCCGCGGGCCCGCTCCCGCCCGCCGCCCCGCCAGCCCCCCGCGACTGGACGCGCCGCAGCGTCCTGGCCGGCCTCGCGGTGGCCCCCGCCGCCCTGGCCGCCGCGTGCAGCAACGGCTCCGACGGGGCCAAGGGCGGGCAGAGCCCCGGCGCCTCCGGCTCGGCCGGCTCCCCCCGGGGTTCCGCCGCCCCCGCCGGGACCCCGTCCGCCTCCCCGAGCAGCAGCACCCCCAGGGTCTCCACCGCCCGGATCGCCGTCGACCCGCCGGACGGCACCCGCAACGCCGACTCCGAGCAGGGCGTCACCGTCACCGCCTCCGGCGGCCGCCTCACCTCCGTCCGGGTCGCCGACGAGGCCGACCGGCAGGTGGCGGGCACCCTGGAGGCCGGCTCCACCCGCTGGCGGTCCACCGGCCCCCTGCACATCTCCACCCGCTACACCGTGTCGGCGACCGCCGTCGACGCCGCGAAGCTGCAGGCGGTGTCCAACACCTCCTTCACCACCAAGGCGCCCGACCACACCTTCGTGGGGTTCTTCACCCCCGAGGACGGCTCCGTCTCGGGCGTCGGCATGCCGGTCTCGATCGTCTTCAACACGCCGATCACCGACCGCAGGGCCGTGCAGCAGGCCGTCACCGTGGAGGCCGACCCGCCGGTGGAGGTCGTCGGCCACTGGTTCGACGCCACCCGGCTCGACTTCCGCCCCCGGCACTACTGGGCGGCCGGCACCCGCATCACCCTGCGGCTGCGGCTCAGGGACGTCCGGGGCGCGAAGGGCGTGTACGGGGTCCAGTCCAAGGACGTGCACTTCACCATCGGCCGCAGCCAGGTCAGCACCGTCGACCTCGCCACCGGGCGGATGACCGTCCGCCGCGACGGACGGACGAGCGCGGTCTACGAGGTCACCGGCGGCAGCCCGCAGCACCCCACCTGGGAGGGGGTGATGGTGATCTCCGAGCGGTACCCGCAGACCCGGATGAACTCCCGCACCGTCGGCCTCGGCGGCGAGTACGACATCCCCGACGTCCCCCACGCGCAGCGGCTCACCACCTCCGGCACCTTCATCCACGGCAACTACTGGTCCCCGCCCTCCGTCTTCGGCCACGAGAACGTCAGCCACGGCTGCATCGGCCTGCGCGACACCAAGGGCGGCAGGGACCCGAACACCCCCGGCGCCGAGTTCTACGGCAGCTCGATGGTCGGCGACGTGGTCGAGGTGGTCCACTCCGGGGACCGCACCGTCGCGCCCGCCAACGGCCTCAACGGCTGGAACCTCTCCTGGGCGGACTGGAAGGCCGGCAGCTCGCTCTGAGCCCCGCCCGGCCCGGGACCCGCCCGTGCACGCCCCGGTCCGGCCCCCGCGCACGGCGGCCCTCCCGGGCGCGGACCGGCCCCCGCGGAAACCGCCCGGACCGGCGGAACCCGGACTAACGTGCGACCCATGGCCTCGCAACCGCCCGCCCCCGTCGTCCTGGACGGCCGCAACCTGCGGCTGGAGCCGCTCGTCCCGGCGCACGTGCCCGACCTGCACCTGGCCGGCGGCAACGACGACGAGGTGTGGCGCTGGCTCCCCGCCCTCACCCCCCGCTCCGAGGCGGAGATGCACCGCGTCGTCGAGCAGCGCCTCGCCCAGCAGGCGGCCGGCGAGGCCGTGCTCTTCGCCGTGGTCCCCCGCGGCACCTTCCGGCCCGTCGGCTGGACCGCCTACCTCGACATCTCCGTGCCCGACGAGCGCCTCGGCATCGGCTGGAACTGGGTCGCCCGCCCCTACCGCGGGACCGCCCTCGACGTCGAGGCCCACCTCCTCCTGCTCTACCACGCCTTCGAGGTCCTCGGCTTCGGCCGCGTGCAGTGGCAGACCGACCACCAGGACTACACCGCCCAGGGCGTCCTGGCCCGCATCGGGGGCCTGCGCGAGGGGCCGCTGCGCCGCCATGTCCGCCGTCTCGACGGCACCTGGCGCGACACCGTCGTCCACTCGCTGCTCGCCCCCGAGTGGCCCGCCGTCAAGGAGCGCATCCGGGCGGGCCTCCTGCCCTGACCCCGCCCGCGGGCGCCGGGGGACGGGCGCACGGGCAGGCGGGCGCACGGGCGGGCAGGCGGGCGCACGGGCGGATGGACGGCCGATGGCAGGAACTCCCCGCAACCTGGCCGTCCCGCCCCTGGAGCCGGCCCCGCCGCCCCGCCATCCTCGAACCATGATCACGCCCGACACCAAGGACTGGACCTGGGTCCTGAGCCGCCCCTGCCCCGACTGCGGCCTCGACGCCTCCTCCGTCCCCCGCGAGGCCGTCGCCGGCCTCCTCCGCGCCAACGCCGCCGCCTGGACCGGCCTCCTGGCCGCCGGCTCCGCCGACGGCGGAGAGCTGCGCCGCCGCCCGGACCCCGGCACGTGGTCGCCCCTGGAGTACGCCTGCCACGTCCGGGACGTCTTCCGCCTCTTCGCCGTCCGCCTCGACCTGATGCTCACCCGGGAGCGGCCGCTCTTCCCGAACTGGGACCAGGACGCCACCGCCGAGGCCGAGCGCTACGGCGAGCAGGACCCCGCCGCGGTCGCCGCCGACCTCGCCGCCGCCGCGGAGTCCCTCGCCGCCGCCTTCGACCGCGTCGCCGGCGACCGGTGGCAGCGCACCGGCGACCGCAGCGACGGCGCCTCCTTCACCGTGGAGTCCTTCGCCCGCTACCTCCTGCACGACCCCGTCCACCACCTGTGGGACGTCACCGGAACACCCGCCGCGCGCCTCTCCTGACCTGCCGTCACCTCCCGTCCGGCGGCGTCCGCCGCCCGCGGCGCCGCCCGGCCGGTACCGGACCCCGGCCCGCCCGTCGATGACCCGAAAGGCCGTGGACGCCCCCCGGTCCGGACGGCATGATCGGGACAGTCCGTCCGGCACGTTCCACGACCAGGAGGCACCGTGACCGCCTACGCCCTCGCCCACCTCCGCAATCCCAGCCCCCGCGAGCCCGACGTCCTCGACTACCTGGACCGCGTCGACGCCACCCTCGCCCCCTTCTCCGGCCGCTTCCTCGTCCACGGCCCCGACGTCGAGGTCCTGGAGGGGGAGTGGCCCGGGACGGTCGTGGTCATCGAGTTCCCCGACCTCGCCGCCGCCCGCGCCTGGTACGCGTCCCCCGCCTACCAGGAGATCCTCCCGCTGCGGACCGACCACATCAGCGGCGACGTGATCCTCTTCGAGGGCGTCGCCCCGGGCCACACCGCCGCCGCCATGGCCGCCGCCGTCCGGGCTCTCCCGGCCCCGTCCGCCGCCGGCTGAGACGCCGGCGGCCGCGCCGGACCTCGTCCGTACGGCCCGCCCGGCAGGCGGACCCGCCCCTCCCCGGGCACGGTGTGAGGGGACGGGCGGCCGCCGCCCGCGGCTGCGGCTGCCACGCCGTCCCGCGGCCGTCGGCCGGCACCGTCCGGCGATGAGGACCAGGAGGACGGGCCATGAGCTGTGCGTCGAGGGGCAGGGCGGCCGCGGTGCTCGCGGCGGCGGCGGGGACGCTCCTCGCGGGCTGCGGCGGCCCCGCCGGACCGGCACCGGGCCCGTCCCCGAGGGCCGTCCGGCAGGTCCTGGACCCGTCCGCCCCCGCACCGCCCGCGGGCACCGCGCCCGGCCCCTGCCGGTACGACCGGCTCACCGCCCCCGCAGCCCGGCGGCTCACGTCGGGCACCCCGAAGGGCACCTGGTCGGCGCGGGTCCCCCTCGTCAACAAGGGGCCCGGGCCGTGCGTCCTGAAGGGCTTCCCCGCCCTCGTGGCCCTGGCCGGCCAGGGGGCGCCGCAGCGCAACCGGCCGCTGAGAGCCACCCCCGAGGGCACGGCCCGGCCGGTCCTGCTGGCCGTCGGCGGCCGGGCCTGGGTCCGGCTCACCTTCCACCAGGTCCTGGGGGAGGGGGACGGCTACTGCCCCTCCGGCGCGACCCCGCGCACCGCCCCGTCGCTCGTGCTGGGCGTCGCGGGCGGCAGGCTGCAGCTCGGCATGGAGGACGGGAGCGACATCGCGGAGTGCGACGACACCGTCCGCACCACCGCCTTCCTCGCCGTCAGCCCGTAGCGGCCGCCCGCGGGGCGCCTCTCCCGCCCGCACGTCCGGTCGCGGCCGGGTCTCCGGCGGTCGGTCCCGACCGGACGTGGGGGCACGGCACCGCCGCACGGACTCCCCGACCGCACCGCGGCAGCCCCGCCGCACCGCCGGCCGCACCGGGGCCCGTCCCCGCCGGCAGGTGCCCGCCCCCTCGGCGGGGGAGACCCGAGGAGGTCCGGGCGCGGGCCCGGGCCCCGGCCGCCGAGGACCGCTGCTCCGGGGCACCGGCCGGGCGGCCTCAGAGGGTGAGGCGGGAGGCGTACACGAGGTAGCCGCCGTAGGCGGCCGAGAGCAGGGCCGCCGAGCAGACCAGGATGGCCCGGGTGCTCCGGGAGCGGACCCGGGCCAGGCCGGTCGCCAGAGGGAGCAGCAGGGGGAAGGCGGGGAGCAGGAAGCGGGCCCGGCTGCTCAGGTAGGCGGCGTCCCCCAGGGCGATCGCCATCACCCCCGCGCCGTACGCGAGCAGGGCGAGCGGCTGGCGTTGCGCCACCGACACGGCGAGGAGCACCAGGGCGGCGAGGAGGACGAGCACGACCACCACCCGCCCGAGCGGCACCGGGGCCGCGTGCACGATGAGCCCCCTGAGGCTGTGCGCGGTGGAGCGCCCCCAGTCGACGTGCGAGTCCCACAGCATCTGGACGGCGAAGTAGCCGTCCCACCGGCCGAGCCTGGCGCCGACCCAGGCGACGAACCCGAGCCAGCCGAGCGGGGCGATCAGCGCCCCCAGGCACGGCCGCCACCACGCCGCCCCGGGCACCGTCCCGTCCGCCGCGGCGTCCGGGCGCCGCCCCCGGCGGATCCGTACGAGTTCGGCGGCCGCCGCGGCCCCGATCGCCGCCACCAGGGCCACCGCGCTCGGCCGTGTGAGCCCCGCCAGGCAGCAGAGCGCACCGGCCCGCACCCAGTGCCGGGCCAGCACGGCGTGCAGCGACCAGGCGGCCAGGGCGGTGAAGAGCGCCTCCGTGTACGCCGCGCTCTCGATCACGGCGTGCGGCAGCACCCCCCAGAGCACGGCGGCCAGCGCGCCCGCCCGGCGGCCGTGGCGGCCGGCGGTCACCGCGAAGATCCCCCAGGCCGCGGCCAGCGACGCCGCCCAGGCGACCAGGAGCGCCGCGTGCGCGGTGGCCAGCGGCGTCAGGGCCCGCACCACGCGGATCAGCCACGGGTACAGGGGGAAGAACGCCAGGTTCGTGTAGGCGTGCCCGTGCGCGTCGGGCGCGGGTATCGCCCGGTCGTACCCGTGCGCCGCGATGTCGGCGTACCACTTCGCGTCCCACAGCGTGGAGAGCCTCCCGACGGCCGGGCGGCCGCGCCGGTGCCCCCAGGCCAGGAGCACACCCACGCCGACCGCCCGCACGGCGGCGAAGCCCAGCAGCGCCGGTGCCGCGTCGCGCACCGCCGCACGCAGGCGCGGGAGGCGGGGGCGCAGGCGTCCGGGCATCCGCCCGGGGAGGACCCGCCGGGCCGGCGGTACGCCGGACGCGGTCCCCTCGTCGGCTGCGGGGATGCCGGGTGCCACGGTCACGGTGTTTCCTCGGCGCGGTCGGTGACGTACGGGAGGCGGGCGGCGCAGCGGCACGGCGCGGCCGCGCGCCGGTACCGCGCCCGGCTGCCGGGCGCGGACACCCCTGGTCCCGACCGGCCCCCGGGGACGTCCGGGGGGCGGCGCCCGTCGCCGGGGCCGATGCCCGCGGCCGCCGCCCCGGTACGGATGCTGCTGGTGCCCATGGCAGGCAGCATGCGTCATCGCCGGCGCCCCGACGGCCCGCAGAGCGGCTTTCGAACAATCCCGTACCGAAACAGGGGGGACCTTTTGCCTCGTGGCCACCGCCCCGCAACCATCGGCCCCGCGCGGCCGGTTCGCCCCCGGCCCTGCAGAGGTCGCCGTTCGGCGGACGCTCGTCGGCCCGGCGGGCGCCGACGACCCTGCCGGGCAGGAAAGGCGCGCGGGTCCCGGCCCGTCCGGTGCGTTCCGGAGGCGGCCGGGGGGAGGGGCGTCAGGGGTCGCCGCGGCTCCTCAGGGGGTCCGCCGGAGCCTCCCGGCGTCGGCCCGGCGGACGGCGTCCAGGAGTTCCCCGCCGGCCACCAGGCGGATCATCGCGTCGAGGTCCGGGGACATCCACCGGTCGTCCCCCAGGGGAGGGATGCGGCGGCGGATCGCGCGCCACAGGAGCGCCGTCCCCGCCCCCAGGGGGAGTCCGTCCATCCTCGCGCGGATCAGGTCGATGCCCTGCGCGGACATCAGCATCTCCACGGCGATGACGACCTCCAGGCGGTCCAGGTTCTCCTGCAGCGCCCGGACGGAGGCCATGGCCATGGTGTTGTGGTCCTCCTGCCCGGTCTTCGCCGGGCGTGACAGCACGCTCGGCGGGTACGCCCTCACCTGCATCTCGGGCACCAGCGCGGTCGCCACCGTCTGCACCTGGACCATGCCGGAGTTGAGCCCGACCTTGCCGCCCGCGAGGCTCGCGGGAAGGCCGTAGCTCCACACCGGGGACAGCAGGCGGGCCGAGAGCTGCTCGTACAGCACGCCGACGTCGGCGATGTGGCCGTTCAGCCGGTCGATCTCGTGGGCGAGCAGGTCGCCGTCGTAGTTGCCGCCCATCAGGAACTCGTCCGGTCCGCCGGGCACGGGGAAGACCAGGGGGTTGGACGTGGACGAGCCGGCCTCGCGTTCGAGGACGGTGCGGTCGTCGGCCAGCGCCTCGCGGAGCGCCCCCAGGATGTGGGGTGCCGCCCGCACGGACACTGCGTCCTGCACCCGGTCGTGGGTCTCCCCGCGCCGACGGCGCCCGGCGTCGGTCATCCAGCCGCTGCCCGCCACGAGGGCCCGCAACCGGGCCGCGACACCGGTCTCGCCGGGGATGTGGCGCTCGGCGTGCGTCCGGGCGTCCAGGGCGGCGGCCTCGGCCCCCGTGGCGTCCATGAACAGCGCCAGGCCGCCCTCGGCCAGGCCGGCGAGCCGCTCGGCCCGCCGGAGGGCGTGGACGAAGTCGGCGGCGACCACGGTGCTGCCGCTGATCACCGCCAGCGCCTCCCCCTGCTCCAGGGTGAAGGACCGCGCCAGGCCCGCTCTGGGCAGGACCCGCGAAGCCGGGCCGACCACGCCGCGGTACCGGGCGGGCGCCTCCTCGCCGATCGCGACCAGCCCGGCCTCGGCCATGGGCTGGAGGTCGCCGATCCCCAACGAGCCGACCTGCGGCATCTCGGGCGTGACCCCGGCGTTCACCAGGTCCAGCAGCCGCTCCGCCAGCTGGGGGCGCACCCCCATCCGGCCGCGCGCCATCTGGTTGGCGCGGAGCACCAGCGCCAGCCGCGCCACCTGCGGCGGGAAGGGCGCACCGGTGCCCGCCGCGTTCGACAGCAGGATGTTGCGCTGGAAACGGCGCTGCTCGGCCTGGGTGAGCTCGCGGTCCTTGAGCGGGCCGAGCGCCTGGTTCCAGCCGTAGACGCGCGCCCCGGAGCGCAGGGCCCCGAGCGCCCCGGCCCGGTTCCGCCGCATCCTCGCGCGCGCCCCTGCGGTGAGCCGTACCGAGACGCGGGAGGCGTCCAGGACCGCGAACATCTGGCCGAGCGTCAACGAGTCCCCGTCCAGCAGCAGGTCCGCCTCCCCGGCGCGAGGCCCCGGCACGCCGGCGGCGGGCGCGGCGGCCGGACGGGCCGGCGCCCCCGCGACGGACGACGACACCAGCGCGGCGACGACCGCCACGGCGGTCCACGTCCGGGGATCCGCCGGCCGGCCGGACCGGCGGGCGCCGCGGCCGGTCCGCCGGGCCCCGGGGGCCGGCCACATCCTGAACCTCACCATGCGCACCACGCCCCTCCGGGACTCCCCGGACGGCACTGGGCCGCGGAGGACTCGGGGGCACCCGTGCCGGGGGTGCCGACGACGTCCCCAGCATCGGCGGGGCGCCGGGCCGCCGCGATCCGGGCTGGTCCGTTCGCGCGTCCCCCGAGGCCGGTCCGTACGCGTCCGGCGGGGAGGGCCGGCGACCGGCGGTCCCCGCTCCGCGCCGGGCCGTCCCGGCCGGGCGGTCCGCCTAGTACTCCAGCAGGACTTCGACGTTTTGCCTGTTCAGAGGCCTGCGCGCGTGAGTGTAGTGGGCGAACGTCTCATCAGGGGCGGTCTTCATGGGACCGCCCCTCGATCGTGTGCAGCCGCC
>NZ_JAJLRA010000119.1 GCF_020991365.1 Streptacidiphilus sp. ASG 303 | reverse complement strand
AGGGCGTGCAGAAGAAGATCGACCTCTTCGGCCGGTCCGAGATGGTCGGCTTCTACAACACCTTCGCGGCGCGCGCGGACGCGGACCTGATCGTCGCCCCGGGCGTGGCGGGCGCCGTCGAGGTCTGCCGGGACCGGGGGCCCGGGCAGGTCCACGCCCTGCGCGGCCCGGGCTTCCGCTCGGTCCAGTTCCACCCGGAGTCGCTGCTCAGCCAGAACGGCGTGCGCGTCTCGGCCGACCTGCTCGCCTCCCTCCTGGAGGAGCGGACCCTCCCTGCGGACCGGGGCGCCGCCCCCCTGACGACGGGGCCCCGGGTG
>NZ_JAJLRA010000118.1 GCF_020991365.1 Streptacidiphilus sp. ASG 303 | reverse complement strand
GAGAGGCGGGGCCCGGCGTGCCGGGCCCTCCCGTCCCGGGCGGGGGCGGGAGGGCCTGCGGCGGGGGTGCCGGGAGGCCCCGGGGGTTCCGGGGGGTCCGGGGCGGTTCAGGCGTCGGCGGACGCGGGCTCGGCGGTCCCGGCTGCGGCTGCGGCTGCGGCGGGGGCGGGCGCCGGGGCGGGGGCGGCGACGGCGGCCGGGGTGCGGCGGCGCAGCACGGCGTAGCCGGCGGTCAGCAGCAGCGCCCAGACGGGGAAGACGTAGAGCGAGACGCGGGCGTCGGCGTCGAGGGCGATGAGGACGGTGACGAAGGCGAG
>NZ_JAJLRA010000117.1 GCF_020991365.1 Streptacidiphilus sp. ASG 303 | reverse complement strand
GGCGCGGGCGGCGGGAACGCCGCCGCGACGCCGCCGCACACCCCCGCCGCGACCGCGGCCAGCAGCGCGACCGCGCCGGCGCGGGCGCAGTGACGGACGCCGGTCCGTTCGCCGGTCCGGTCGTCGGTCCGTTCGTCGGTCCGTTCGCCGGTCCGGACGTCGGTCCGGGCACCGGTCCGGGCACCCGTCCGGGGGAGAAGCCGTTCGCTCACCCGCAGGAGGCTGCGGGCCCCCCGGAGGCGGCACGCCGCATCCGGGATGCGGTTAGCCCGAAAGACCGTATTCTCGCCCGAAGAGGAGTATCCGCCCGACCTGCGG
>NZ_JAJLRA010000116.1 GCF_020991365.1 Streptacidiphilus sp. ASG 303 | reverse complement strand
TCCAACCCTTGTTACCCCGGCGCCGGGGGAGCGGCAGGTCGAGGGCGCCCGTTCCGGAGACGCGCCCCCCGAACGGCCCGTCCGCGCCTCCGCGGCGCCGGGCCGGCCGGGCCTCCCCCCGAACGGACCGGGGGGCGCGCGCGTCGGTCCGTGCACGGACCACCGCTGCCGCGCGCCGGGCCCGCCGCCTCGTCGGCGGGCCGTGGCGGGGAACGATCACCGTGTGCCGGGCCGCGGGCCCGGCTCCCCCCGTCGAGCACCACGCGAAGGGTCCGATACATGGTCCGCATGCCCGTAGAGCAGTGGCGCCCCGTCGTCA
>NZ_JAJLRA010000115.1 GCF_020991365.1 Streptacidiphilus sp. ASG 303 | reverse complement strand
CCAGGCCGCGCGCGCCCACCACTACCACCTCGACCGCCCCCGGAGCGGCCCGGTGCGCCGCGTCGCCCCCGACGTGCAGCGGGTGCGCCCCGCCGTCCGGCGCAGGCTCGACTCCCTCACCGACCAGGCCGCCGTCGTCCTGGGCAGGCGCACCGACGTCCTGGCCGCCAACCACCTGGCCCGCGTCCTGCTCGCCGACTTCGACGCCATGCCCCACCGCGAGCGCACCCTCACCCGCTGGGTCATCCTCGACGACGCCGCGCGCGCCCTGTACACCGACTGGGAGAAGGTCGCCGCCGAGATCGTCGGCATGCTCCGCCT
>NZ_JAJLRA010000114.1 GCF_020991365.1 Streptacidiphilus sp. ASG 303 | reverse complement strand
CACCGCGCTCTCGGCCGTCCCGCTCCCGGGCACCGTGCCGATCGACCGGCTCGGCCTCGGCGAGGGGGCCACCGTCGCCGACCTGGTCCTGCTCCAGCGCCATGGGTCGGTCGCCCCGCCCACCTCGCTGGCCCTGCCCGTCGGCTGACCGGCCGCTGCCGCGGGGCGCCCGGCACGCGCCGCCGGCCGGTCCGGGGGCGGAGGGGAGGGGCCGGGCGGCTCCGGCGGCGCGGGCCCGGGCGGCGGACGGCCCGGGCGGCGGGCTCAGGCGGCGGCCGGTGCGGGGAGGGGGCCGTCGGGGAGGGGCTGCTCGGTCCAGAT
>NZ_JAJLRA010000113.1 GCF_020991365.1 Streptacidiphilus sp. ASG 303 | reverse complement strand
TACTCCTTGGTGTGGCCGAGCGACCACTCGTGGAAGGCGCCCTCGACGAGCGACTTCTCCTCGTCGGGGACGACCAGCTCGGGGTCGACCTCCATGCGGGTGCCGATGCCGGTGCACTCCGGGCAGGCGCCGACCGGCGAGTTGAAGGAGAACGACCGCGGCTCCAGCTCCTCGAAGGAGACGTCGTCGTACGGGCAGTAGAGGTGCTCGGAGAACATCCGCTCGCGCTGCGGGGCGTCCTCGGGCAGGTCGACGCAGTCGAGCACCACCATGCCGCCGGAGAGGCCGAGCGCGGTCTCCACGGAGTCGGTGAGCCGGCGCT
>NZ_JAJLRA010000112.1 GCF_020991365.1 Streptacidiphilus sp. ASG 303 | reverse complement strand
GTCGCGTCCGCCACCTGCCGCCCACCGCCCTCCGCCGCCCGTGGATCCGGCCGCACCCTAACCCGGGGCGGCGCGGCCCGCGGCGCCGGTGGGCCGTTCCCAGAGAAATCCCCGAGTTCCCCCGGGGGCCCGCGGGCGGCGCCCGCCCGGCCCGCCCGGCCCGCCCGGCCCGCCGGTCAGCGCCCGCGCGGTGCGTACATGCTCAGTACGACGCCGGCCAGGCAGACGAGGGCGCCCGCCACGTCCCCCCGGTCGGGCCGGTAGCCGTCCACGGCCGCCCCCCAGGCCAGCGACCCGGCGACGAACACCCCGCCGTAGGCGGCCA
>NZ_JAJLRA010000111.1 GCF_020991365.1 Streptacidiphilus sp. ASG 303 | reverse complement strand
CGCCCCGCCGCCGGGCCGGCGGGCGGGGGCGTTCCCGCCCCGCCGGCCCGGCGGCCGGGGCGCCCGTCCACGCCCCGGGCACCCCGGGGCGACCCGCGACACGGAGAGCCCGCGATGCCGCAGTCCGACCGCTCCGCCCCGCGCGAGGTCCTGGCCCGCTACCACCGGGCCGTCCTCGACCGGTCCGCGGACGACCTCGCCGACCTGGACGCGGCCGACGCCGTCCACGAGTTCCCGGTCCCCTTCCCCGGCATGCCCGCGCGCCACCCGGGGCGCGCGGAGGTCCGGGCGGGCTTCCGGGCCGCCTGGGACGCGAGCCCGGCCCG
>NZ_JAJLRA010000110.1 GCF_020991365.1 Streptacidiphilus sp. ASG 303 | reverse complement strand
GGCGCCGCGAGGCGGCGCAGGCGCTGACGGAGGCCGCCGCCGCGGACGCCGGCCCGGTGCTGGACCTGCGCTCGGCGGCGTACGCGGCCGCGGGGCGGCCCGCCGGCGAGGTGGCCGCCCGGACGGCGACCGTGCGGGTGCTGCACGAGCGCGAGGCCGGCGGGGTGGTGAAGCGGTCGGTGGTGAGCCACTTCAACACGGCGACCAAGGGCCGCCTGGTGCGCGACCTGCTCCAGGCGGGGGCGGAGCCGCGGGACACCGGCGGGCTGGTCACGGCGCTGCGCGACCTCAAGGACACCGTGGAGGAGCAGCCGGCCGCGGCCGGGC
>NZ_JAJLRA010000010.1 GCF_020991365.1 Streptacidiphilus sp. ASG 303 | reverse complement strand
CCCGGTGGTCGCGGTGATCGGCGACGGCGCGCTGACCGGCGGCATGGCCTGGGAGGCGCTGAACAACATCGCCGACGCCGAGGACCGGCCCGTGGTCATCGTCGTCAACGACAACGAGCGCTCCTACGCGCCCACCGTCGGCGGCCTCGCCGACCACCTCGCCACCCTGCGCACCACCCGGGGCTACGAGCGGTTCCTCTCCTGGACGCGGGAGGCGCTGGAGCGCACCCCCGTGCTGGGGCGACCGGTGTTCGACGCCCTGCACGGGGCCAAGAAGGGGTTCAAGGACTCCTTCGCCCCGCAGGGCATGTTCGAGGACCTGGGCCTGAAGTACATCGGCCCGGTCGACGGCCACGACATCGGCGCCCTGGAGTCCGCCCTGAGACGGGCCCGCGACTTCGGCGGCCCGGTCATCGTGCACTGCCTGACCCAGAAGGGCCGCGGCCACCGGCCCGCCGAGCAGCACGACGAGGACCGCTTCCACGCCGTGGGCCCGATGGACCCCGCCACCTGCCTCCCGCTCTCCCCGTCCACGGGCGCCTCGTGGACATCGGTCTTCGGCGGGGAGATGGTGGCGCTGGGCCGGGAGCGGCGGGACGTGGTGGCGATCACCGCGGCGATGCTGCACCCGGTGGGCCTGGCGCCGTTCGCGCGGGAGTTCCCCGAGCGGGTCTACGACGTGGGGATCGCCGAGCAGCACGCGGCGGTCTCGGCGGCGGGCCTGGCCACCGGGGGCCTGCACCCGGTCGTCGCGGTGTACGCGACGTTCCTCAACCGGGCCTTCGACCAGGTCCTGATGGACGTGGCCCTGCACCGCCTGGGCGTGACGTTCGTACTGGACCGGGCCGGGGTCACCGGCACCGACGGGGCCAGCCACAACGGCATGTGGGACATGTCGATCCTCCAGGTCGTCCCCGGGCTGCGGCTGGCCGCACCCCGCGACGCCGACCAGCTCCGCGCCCAGCTCCGCGAGGCCGTCGACGTCGACGACGCCCCCACCGTCGTCCGCTTCCCCAAGGCCGACACCGGCCCCGCCGTGCCCGCCGTCGAGCGGATCGGCGGTGTCGACGTGCTGCTGCGCACCGCCCCGCCCGGCGGGCCCGCCGACCGGCCGGACGTGCTGCTGGTCGCCGTCGGCACCATGGCCGGCCCCTGCCTCGACGCGGCCCGCCTGCTCGCCGACCGGGGCGTCACCGCCACCGTGGTCGACCCCCGCTGGGTCAAGCCCGTCGACCCGGCCCTGGTGCGGCTCGCTGCGGGGCACCGCACCGTGGTCACCGTCGAGGACAACGGCCGCGCCGGCGGCGTCGGCTCCGCCGTCGCCCAGGCGCTGCGCGACGCCGACGTGGACCTGCCGCTGCGCGACCTCGGCATCCCGCAGGAGTTCCTCGGCCACGCCTCCCGCGGCCAGATCCTGGAGGAGCTGGGGCTGACCGGCCCCGGCATCGCCGACCGCGCCGCCCGGCTCGTCCGCACAGCCCGGCCCCGCACCGGGCCGCGGACCGCGGACGACGGGGAGCGCGCCCGGGCGGCCGGCGCCGCGGCCGACGACGGCAGGACCTCCGCCCCAGGCCCCCGGCCCGTCCCGGTCCGCACCGCCGACCGCGCCCGCGCCGCCGAGCGCCCGCGCACCGCATCCCGCCCCCGGCCGAACGGGGCGGACGGCCCGGACGCCCCCGCGCGCGTCCCCGTCCGCAGCCCGCGCGCCGCCGGTACCGCCCGCACCCGAGGAGGGGAACCCCACCGTGGCCTCTGACACCGTCGCCCCCCGTGCCGAGGAGCCCGGCCGGCCCGGCGCCCCCACGTCCCCGGCCGGCCCGGGCCCCGCCGCTCCCGGCGCCGCGGGAACCGGTCCCGGGGCCGCCTCCCGCCCCGGCAGGGGCTTCGACCTCGCGGCCCTGATCGCCGAGCGCGGCGCCGAGCGCTACGACCTGCAGGAGCGGTACCTCAACCCGCAGCTGCCGCGGGTCCTGCGGACCATCGGCTTCGACCGGTTCTACGAACGTGCCGAGGGCCCCTACTTCTACGACGCCGCGGGCAACGAGTACCTCGACATGCTCGCCGGCTTCGGCGTCTTCGCCCTGGGCCGCCACCACCCGGTGGTGCGTGCCGCCGTGCAGCAGGCGATGGACCTCGACCTGCCCGACCTCACCCGCTTCGACTGCTCACCGCTGCCCGGCCTCCTCGCCGAGCGGCTGCTCGCCCACACCCCCCACCTGGACCGGGTCTTCTTCGGCAACAGCGGCACCGAGGCGGTGGAGACGGCGCTGAAGTTCGCCCGCTGCGCCACCGGCCGCCGCCGGATCCTCTACTGCGAGCACGCCTTCCACGGCCTCACCACCGGCTCCCTCTCGGTCAACGGGGAGGAGGGGTTCCGCAAGGGCTTCGGCCCCCTGCTGCCCGACACCGCGATCCCGCTGGGCGACCTGGACGCGCTGGAGCGCGAGCTGCGCCGGGGCGACGTGGCCGCGCTCATCGTGGAGCCGATCCAGGGCAAGGGCGTGCACGCGGCCCCGCTCGGCTGGCTGCGGGCGGCGCAGGACCTGCTGCACCGGCACGGGGCGCTGCTGGTCTGCGACGAGGTGCAGACCGGCATCGGCCGCACCGGCGACTTCTTCGCCCACCAGCACGAGGAGGGCGTGGAGCCCGACCTGGTCTGCGCGGCCAAGGCACTCTCCGGCGGGTACGTGCCGGTCGGGGCGACCCTGGGGAAGGACTGGATCTTCCGCAAGGTGTACTCCTCCATGGACCGGGTGCTGGTGCACTCCGCGAGCTTCGGCTCCAACGCGCAGGCCATGGCGGCCGGCCTGGCCGTCCTCCAGGTGATGGAGGACGAGGGGACCGTCGCCCACGCCCGCCGGACCGGGGACCTGCTGCGCGGGCGGCTCGCGGCCCTGGTGGACCGCTACGAGCTGCTGGCGGACGTGCGGGGGCGCGGACTGATGGTCGGCATCGAGTTCGGCCGGCCGCGCTCGCTGGCGCTGCGCACCCGCTGGGCCGCGCTCCAGGCGGCCCGCAAGGGGCTCTTCGCCCAGATGGTGGTGGTACCGCTGATGCAGCGGCACCGCATCCTCACCCAGGTCTCCGGGGACCACCTGGAGGTCATCAAGCTGATCCCGCCGCTGGTCGTCACCGAGCGCGACGTGGACCGCTTCGTCGACGCCTTCACCGACGTGATGGACGACGCCCACCGCGGCAGCGGCCTGATGTGGGACTTCGGCCGGACGCTGGTGAAGCAGGCGGTGGCCAACCGCTGAGGGGCCCGTCCTCCGCGGCCGGGCCCGGGGCCCGGCCTCCCGGACCCGGTCCCGGGGCCGGCGCGTCCCGGGGCCCGGACACGCGTCGGGCCGCCGACCGGCCCGGGGGCGCGGCGGACGGCCCGGCTGCCGCGGTGCGGTCAGATCTCGAGGTTCTCCTCGAGCCTGCGGATGATGTGCCTGGCCATGGCCAGGTTCGCCCGGTGCCGGTCGAGGGCCAGGTAGAGGAAGATCCCCTTGCTGGTGCGGTGCGTCAGCGGACGGATCAGGTGGTACTGGGCCGTCAGGGTGATCAGGATGTCCTCGATGGTCTCGTTGTGGAGGTTGAGCATCTCCATCGTGCGCATCTTGGCGCGGACCACGTCGGTGTTGCCCGCCGCGGCGACGTTGAGGTCGAGCTCCTTGCTGCTTCCCAGGGTGCCGAGGGCCATGCCGCTGCTGTAGTCGACCAGGGCGACACCGACGGCGCCCTCGATGCTCATCGCTTCCTTGAGTGCCGCTTCCATGTTGGTCATGGTGTGGGTGTCCTCCGTTGGTGGTGCCGGCTCGGCCGGACGGGGCCGATCCGGCGGATCGGCAGCACGGGTGATCAGCGGGTGTCAGGAGTACCCCCGCCGGTCGGGGCACTGGTGACCTTAGGGACCGCCTTGCCGGGCACATGTCGCTTGGCCTTTTTTGAACGATCAACTGTCTTTTGGTGATCGTCCGGAGTCGGAGGATGAACGAAGTGATCCGAAAGGGCGCGGCGGACGCCCGATCGGGTGAAAGGGTGGACGGGGACGCCGGGCCACCCGTATGGCCGAGTCCCCGGGGTGCCCGGGGCCGCCCGGGCACAGGCGGCGCCCCGGACGGCACGTCCGTCCGGGGCGCCGCCGCGGTGCCGCGGCCGTGCCCGCCGTGCGCCGGGTGGCGCTCCTCTCAGCGGAGGGCGGCGGCCTCCCGCTGCTCACGGCGCCTGCGGCGCCACACCGACTGCGCCACGTCCAGGGCCGCGCCCACCGAGAGCACGAAGCAGGCGATGGCCAGGCCGACGTAGACGCTCCGGCTCCCGCTGCCCACCTGCGAGGCGACGAAGGCGAAGATCGCCGTACCCACCAGCAGGATCGGCGCGAAGACGCTCGCCAGGAAGATCCGGATGTCCGACATCCCGCGCCCGCCCGGCGTGGTGGGGAGGCCGCGCCGCCTCCCGGTGATGTCGTACTTCAGGTGCGTGTCCGGCAACTGCGTGTCGGTGGCCTGCACGTGGTTGCGCCGGCCGGGCATGCCGGGCCCCTCCAGGGGCATGCCGTGGGGAGAGGTCCGGGGGGCCTCGGTCCCGCCCGCCGCGCCGCGGTCCCGGTTGGGGATGTACTGCCGCATGGTCTCGTCGCCTCCAGCGTCGTGCTCCATGGCCGGGGGCTGCCGGACCGCGCGCAGCGCGGCACCGCCGTGCCACCCACTGTCCGGATACCCGCTTCCGGTGTCCGGACACGGGACGGGGCCCGCCGTTCCGCCCTGACCGCCGCCCGGTCCGCGTCCCCGCCCGGTGCCGGCCGCCCCCGCTCCCGCGCCCCCGCCCGCCCGGGCCCCGGACGCACCCGGCCGGGTGAAGGCGCGGCCCCGGGGGGAACCGTCCCGCGCGGTACCGGCCCCCGCCGTGTCACCGTGGCCGGAGAGGCCCCTCGGAGGCGCGCGGCGACCGCGCGCCCGACCGGCCCCCCAGCACGCCGCACACCGCACCCCGCCCGGCTCTCCCGGCCTCCCGGCGCAGCCGGGCCTCCGCGGTATTCCCAGGAGGTCCGCCCATGATCCGTGCCATCGCCGTCGTCGTCCCGGCCAGGGACGAGGAGCGACTGCTCGGCGGCTGCCTCGCCTCCGTGCGCCGTGCGGCGCGCCACCCCCGGGTCGCGGGCCTCCCGGTCCGCCTGGTCGTGGTCGCGGACAGCTGCCAGGACCGCACCGCCGCCATCGCCCGCCACGCCGGCGCCGAGGTGGCGACCATCCGGGCCTGCAACGTCGGCGCCGCCCGCGCCCGCGGTACGGACCGCGCCCTCGCCGAGGTGCTGTCGCCCTCCCGCGGACCGGCGCCGGACGAACTGTGGCTCGCCCACACCGATGCGGACACCCGGGTGCCGTACGGTTGGCTGGCCCGGCAGCTCTCCTACGCGGAGCAGGGGTGGGACGCGGTGGTCGGGACCGTCCAGGTGCTCGACTGGTCCGAGCACCCCCCGGGGACCGCCGAGCGCTTCCAGCGCCAGTACGCGACCCCGGTGCGGCCCTCGGTGGAGACCGCGCCCAAGCCGACGCTGCGCGGCGGCCCGCGGGCCGAGCACCCCCACGTCCACGGCGCCAACCTGGGGGTGCGCGCCGGCGCCTACCGGTCCGCCGGCGGCTTCGCGGCCCTGGCGGTGGGGGAGGACCACGCCCTGGTGGCCGCCCTGGAGGCGCTCGGCCGTCCGGTCCGCCGGGCCGCCGACCTGCCGGTGATCACCTCCGCGCGCCGCGGGGTGCGGGCGCGTGGGGGCTTCGGGGACACCATCTCGGCCCTCTCGCTCCCCTCCGCCCTCCCCTCTGTCCTCCCCTCCGCCCTCGCCGTCGCCGGGCCGCCCGCGGGGCCTCCCGTCGGAGTGCCGTCCGGGCCGCCGCCGGTGTCCTCCGCGGCCCCCCTGCCGACCGTCCGGACGGCGATTGACAGCAGGTGATCTGCGGGCTATATACATAGGCAAGTTGAGCCCATCCGGCTCAGGATTACGCACCGCAGCCACATCAGAGGAGGAAGACACGATGCTCATGCGCACCGACCCGTTCCGGGACCTCGACCGGCTCACCCAGCAGCTCCTCGGCCAGGCGGGCCCGGCCCGGCCCGCCGCCATGCCGATGGACGCCTACCGGGAGGGCGAGCAGTTCGTGGTCCACTTCGACCTGCCGGGCGTGGACCCCGACTCGGTGGACCTGGAGGTCGAGCAGAACGTCCTCACCGTCCGCGCGGAGCGCCCCGTGCCCCGGGCGAACGGCCGCGAGTACCTGGTGACCGAGCGCCCCACCGGCACCTTCAGCCGGCAGCTCTTCCTCGGCGAGAGCCTGGACACCGAGCAGATCCGCGCCGACTACGAGAACGGCGTCCTCACGCTCGTGATCCCGGTCGCCGAGCAGGCCAAGCCCCGGCGGATCTCCATCGCCCACGGCGGGGACCGCCGCCAGATCGCGGGCTGACCCGCCCCGCACCCCCGGACCCCGGGTGCCGCCGCGCCGGACCGCGGCGGCCGGGCGGGTCCCCGCGGCACGGCCCCGGGCCTCCGCCGGTCCACCTCCGGCGGACGGTGCGGGGCCGCCCCCGTGTCCGGCCCCTGTGCCCGGCCCGCGTGCCCGGCCCGCAGCGTGCGGGCGCCGCGGGCCGGGCCGTCCGTGCCCGTCCCGCGGTTCGGCCGTTCGTGCGTCCCTCGCATCCGGCGGGTGTGCCCGCACGGGCGACGGGAAGGCGCAGGGCGGCTCCGGGGCCACCCGGACGTCCCGGGAGGCACGGCCCGCCGCCGCGGGCCCCCGGCCCAGCATCCGGAGAGGCGATTCGATGGCGCACACGCTCACCCATGAGCAGCAGGAAGTGCTGAGGATGCACGCCGAGGCGGTCGCCTCCTTCGGCCGCCGGGTGCGCGCCGTGGGGGCCGGGCAGTGGGACGCGCCGACCCCCTGCACCGAGTGGACCGTCCGCGACCTGGTCAACCACCTGACCGTCGAGCAGCTCTGGGTGCCGCCGCTGATGGAGGGGGCCACCGTCGAGGAGGTCGGCGACCGCTTCGACGGCGACCGGCTCGGCGACGACCCGGTGGGCGCCTGGCGCAGCGCCGCCACCGCCGCCCGCGAGGCCTTCACCCGCCACGGCGCCCTCGACGCCACCGTGCACCTCTCGTCCGGCGACACCCGCGCGGTGGAGTACTGCAGCCAGATGGCCATGGACGCCGCCGTGCACACCTGGGACCTGGCCCGCGCCACCGGCGGCGACACCAGGCTCGCACCGGAGCTGGTCGCCTTCGCCCGCCGCGAGGTCGAGCCCTACGCCGACGAGCTGGCCGCCAGCGGCCTGTTCGCGCCGCCGGTCAAGGTGTCCGACGACGCCGACGGGCAGACGCGGCTCCTGGCCCTCCTGGGCCGCCGCGCCTGACACCCGCCCGCCGCGCCCGACACGCGCACGCCGCCCGGCCCCGGGACGGGGTGCCCCCGTCCCGGGGCCGCGGTGCGCGGGCCCGGCCGCCGGGCGGGCTGCCGGGCCTGCCGGTCGCGCCCGTCACGAACGGCGGGCCGTCCGGGGGTGCGTCCCCCTGCCGGACAGTGCCCCGCCGATGCCCCCGGTGCCCTGACAGCAACCCCGGCAGCACCCCGGCAGAACCCCGGCAGCACCCTGGCAACCCGTCGACGCCCACGGCGCAGCCCGGTCCGGGTGCCGCGAGGCTCAGACCTGCCCGTGCCCGGCGGCCCGTGCGTCCCGTGCCTCCGCGCCGCAGGTCCCCCCGCCGTGCTCCCCCAGCAGCCGCAGGTGCAGGGAGGCCAGCGTCCCCTCGTCCAGTCCCAGCGCGTCCGCGGCCAGCAGTGCCGCGCCCGCGGCGCCGTCCCGGGCGCGGCCCACCGGCGCGCCCGGCCAGTGCCGCACGACCTCCCGGGCGACGCGGCGGGCCAGCGGGTTCGCCGTCACCAGGCAGGAGCCGGCCAGCACCACCGGGGTCCGCTCACCGGGCCTGCGCACCGCGGCCAGGGTGGCCAGCAGGTGCCCGGCCGCCGCCTCCACGATGCCCCCGGCCGCCGGGTCCCCGCGCTCCGCGGCGGCGGCCACCAGCGGCGCCAGCCGGGACAGTGCCGCGGGCCGCTCCGCGTACACGGCCGCGACCAGCCGGGCCGCCCGCCCCGCCCCCGGGACGCCCCCCGGGCCCGCCGCGGACCCCGCGGACCCCGGGCCCGGCGCGTCGGGCCCCAGCAGCTCCTCCAGCACCAGCGGGGCCAGCACCGGCGCGTGGGCCCGCCCGTCCAGCGCCTCCAGGGCCGTCCGCACGGCCTCCCGGCCCATCCAGAAGCCGGACCCCAGGTCGCCGAGGAGCCAGCCGAGCCCGTCGGCGCGGGCCGCCTCGTCCCGGTGCTCCACCCGCACCGCCACGGCGCCCGTCCCGGCGACCAGCACGCTGCCGCTGCCGGCGGCGGTGCCCGCCGCGAACGCCGTGGCCGCGTCCGGCACCACCGCCACCGGGCACCTCAGTCCCGCCTCCCGCCAGGCCCGGCCCAGCGCGGCCCGCATCCCGGACCCGCCGGGCGGCCCCTGCGCGGCCAGCCCGACCACGCCGTACCGGACCTCCGCCGGGTCGACGCCGGCCAGCGCCCCGCGCAGCACCACGGACAGGGCGGCGGCGGCCCGGTGGAGGGGGTGCGCGGCGGGGTTGCCGCCGTCGGCGGCGGCGTGGCCGTACCGGTTCCCGGCCAGGTCGCACAGGAGGGCCCGGGTGCGGGTGCCGCCCGCGTCGAGGCCGAGCACCAGGCCGCCGGGGGCCGTGTCCGCAGCCGCGCCCGCCCCCGCCCGGCTGTCCGCCGCCCGGCCGTCCACCGCCCCGGCCGCCGCCCGACCGGCCGCCGTCCGACCGTTCGGGGCTCCGACTGCGGGGGATCCGGCGGCTCCCGGGCGCGTCCCGGCGCCCGCCGGTCCGGCTGCGGTGCGGTGGGAGGCGGGCCCGGTCTGGTCCATCGCTGCGGTCCCCCCGGCTGGAAGCGGCTGGTGCGGTTGCCGTGCTGCGCCTCACTGTGCCAGCCGCCGCAGGGGTGCACCAGCGTGCGCACCGCGAATCCCCGCGTCCCGTCCCGTATTCACCGGGACGGCCGCCCCCGCCGCACCGGTCCGCGGTTTCGCGGCGGGGGCGAATGCGACGTGTACGCAGATTTCCCGGCCGGTGGAGCCGTGGTGAGGAGCCGCGGAATTCCGGAATGCGCGCGTGCGCTCCCGGCCGGTGTGCGCTATTGGCCGTCCTGGAACCGGTTCCTGCACGGCGGGGGCACAGGACATTCACGGCCGTGACGAATCCGGGACCGCCCGGGGCCCGTTCGGCGGCACTCTTCCGTGACGCCGCGGGTCGGCATAACGTGGCGGGGACGGCACCGCCCGGGAGGCGGGCGAAGGGTACGCAGGGTGCTGACCGGGCACCCCCGAACGAGTGAGGCGGAGACCGTGTCCGACACCGCGCCCGGCGGGGAGACCCCGCCCCGGGACGACCCCGAGAGCTACCTGGGACTGCCCGCGGAGGAGGCGGAGGCGGCCGCCCGGGCGCGCGGCTGGACCACGGTCCGGGTGCTGCCCCCCGGCGCGGTCACCACGCTGGAGTACCGGATCGGCCGGATCAACCTGACCGTCGACGGGGGCCGTGTGGTCCGCTGCTGGACCGGCTGAGGCGCCGTCCGGACGTCCGGCCCCGGCGGCGGCGGGATCCGGGGGAGGGGGCCCGGGGCGCCCGGTTCAGGCGCGCGCGCCGCTGCGGCGCGTGGGGCGGCGGCCGGGGCGGCCCGGTCCGGTCCCGCCCGGCGACAGGGCCGGGACGGCCGCGGCCACGCCGGCGAGCTCGTCCTGGACGGCCTCGTCCCAGGCGGACCAGTCCGTGCCGCCGCGCCCTCCGGACCCGGTCGGCCCGGCGTGCCCGCGGCCCCGGCGGCTCCACGCGGCCCGGATCCGCTCGTCGGCGGTCGCGACGACCGGCTCGAACAGCGGCAGCACGAGGAGCACCAGCAGTCCGGCGGTCCACCCCGCGATGACGTCGCTGATCCAGTGGGTGCCCAGGTAGACCGTGGTGAGGCCGATGGAGAAGGCCGTGAACCCGGCCGCCACCGAGCCGGTCCGCCGCAGGCGCACCGCCAGGTAGGCGATGACGCCCCAGGTCACGACGGAGTTGGCGGTGTGGCCGGACGGGAAGATCTGGCCGCCCGCGAACAGCTCGGGCGAGCCGATGTAGTGGGCGTAGTGCGGACCCAGCCGGCCCGTCACGACCTTCACGGCGCCCACCGTCATGTTGAGCAGCAGCAGGGCCGCCGCCATCACCAGCAGCGGCCGCAGGCTCCGGGTGCGGTTGCTGCGCCACACCAGCCAGGCGACGGCGGCGATCGCCGAGGGGCCGCGCTGGCCGACGACGATCCACACGTTGAGGTAGGGGAGCAGCTCCGGCCAGCGCTTGTAGGGCTTGGCCAGCATGGCGTCCCAGTCGAGGGTGACCAGCCAGGAGTCGGTGAGCACGCCCGCGACCACCACCACGTAGAGCGCGATGGTGGCCGCGAAGAGGACCTTGTGGGCGCGCGTCAGCGGCGGCCAGCGGCGCTCCTGCCGGGGCCGCTCCGCGACGTGGTGGTCCTGCCGCACCGGCGGTGCGGCGTCGTTCGTCTGGGTACGCACTCCCTTGACGTTACCGCCCGTGACAGGGGCGCCCGTGACCGACCTGGCCTTCGTAATGACGATGTGACCTCGCCGGCGGCTTTGCGGCGGGATAAAGCAGCAGGCCCGGGGTGCTGCGGGGCGGAAATGTGACACGCGTCATTCCGTGGCTCCGGCGGCGCTTCCGCGCCGCCGTTCGGGGAACCCCCGGCGCATCGGCCGCGGCGCGCCGCGGGGAGGGTCCACGGGAAGGGCCCCGGGCGGGCGTCCGCCATTCGGGCGGCGCCGCCGGTGCGTCGCCGCGGCATTCCCCGCGGAGTGTCCTCATTCCGGACGGCGGCGTTCCCGTGCTTTTCGGGAAACGTCACGGGGAGTTTTCCTGAATTCCTCCTCCATCGCATCCCGCGGATCCCGCGGATCCCGCGACCCGGGCCCCGCGGGAGGAGCGGCCCCGGACGCCGAAGGGCGGGAGGGCCGCGCCACCGCGGCCCTCCCGCCCTTCCGTACGGCCCTCCCGGCCCCGTGCGCCGTCGGCCGTCCGCCGTCAGCCCAGGCCGGCGCCCAGGGTGAGGCCGCCGTCCAGCACCAGGGTCTGCCCGGTGATCCAGGAGGCCTGCTCCGACAGGAGGAAGGCCACCGCGCCGCCGACGTCCTCCGGGACGCCGAGCCGCTTCAGCGGGTAGGCCGCCGTCACCTGCTCCTCGTGCCCGGCGAAGAGCGCCTCCGCGAAGCGGGTCCGCACCACGGCCGGGGCCACCGCGTTCACCCGCACCGAGGGCGCGAGCTCGTACGCCAGCTGCTGGGTGAGCTGGATCAGGGCCGCCTTGCTGGCCCCGTACATGCCGATGCCGGGCGCGGGGCCGAGGGCGCTCACCGAGGAGACGTTGACGATCGCGCCGCCGCGCTCCTCCATGGACGCCTTGTGGACCAGCTGCACCCAGCCGAGGGTGGACACCAGGTTGATGTCCAGGATCTTGCGGGCGGCGTCCAGGTCGAGGTCGACCATGGAGCCGAAGACCGGGTTGGTGCCCACGTTGTTGACCAGGGCGTCGATCCGCCCGAACCGCTCCATCGCCCGGCCGACCGCCGCCTCCCGGTGGGCGGCGTCGTGGCTCTTGCCGGCCACGCCGACCGCGTGCTCCGCGCCGCCGAGCCGTTCGACGGCCTCCTCCAGGGCCCCGGCGTCCCGGCCGGTGACCACCACCCGGTCGCCGCGGGCCACCAGGGCCTCGGCGACGGCGAAGCCGATGCCGCGGCTCGCCCCGGTGACCAGGGCGACGCGCCCGCTGTCCTCGCTCATCCGTCCGTACCTGTCTCTCGTGGGGGCTGGTTGGGGGTGCGGGCCGTCAGTCGAGCGGGCCGCCGGCGACGTAGACCACCTGGCCGGAGACGAACCCCGCGCCCTCGCTCACCAGGAAGGAGATGGTGTGGGCGATGTCCTCGGGGACGCCGACCCGCGCCACCGGGATCTGGGTGGCGGCGGCCTTCTTAAACTCCTCGAAGTCCATGCCGACCCGGGCGGCCGTCGCCGCCGTCATGTCGGTGGCGATGAAGCCGGGGGCGACCGCGTTGGCGGTGACCCCGAACTTGCCCAGCTCGATCGCCAGGGTCTTGGTGAAGCCCTGCAGGCCGGCCTTGGCCGCCGAGTAGTTGGCCTGGCCGCGGTTGCCCTGCGCCGAGGAGGAGGAGAGGTTGACGACCCGTCCGAAGCCGGCGTCCACCATGTGCTTCTGCACGGCGCGGGTCATCAGGAAGGCGCCCTTGAGGTGGACGGACATCACGGTGTCCCAGTCCGACTCGGACATCTTGAACAGCAGGTTGTCGCGGAGCACGCCGGCGTTGTTCACCAGCACGGTGGGGGCGCCCAGCTCGGCGGCGACGCGGTCGACGGCGGCCTGCACCTGCTCCGCGTCCGACACGTCGGCGCCGACGGCCAGGGCGCGGCCGCCCGCGGCGGTGATCCGTTCCACGGTGTCCTTGCCCGCGGACTCGTCCAGGTCCACCACCGCGACGGCGAGGCCGTCGGCGGCGAGCCGGACGGCGGTGGCGGCGCCGATGCCGCGGGCGGCACCGGTGACGATCGCGACACGGGGGGCGGGGGTCTGCTCGGTCATCTGGTACTCGACTCCTTCGTCGGGACGCGTCCGGACCCGTGGGGGCCCGTCGTGGCTCGGGTGGTTCGTCGTACGGTCCGTCGTGCCCCGCCGGGGGCGCGGGACCGCGAGGGGGCCGCGGCCGTCACGCCGGCAGCGACTCCAGGGCCGCCGCCACCAGCGGCGGCACCATGGCGCCCAGGTGCGAGAAGCCGTCGCCGACGGTCTTGCCCTGGGTGAAGCGGTAGTGGATGCCCTCCGCGATGATCGCCAGCTTGTAGCGGGCGAACGCGGTGTACCAGGGCAGCGGGGAGGTGTCGGCGCCGCTGCGCGCGGCGTACCGGTCCACCAGCTCCTCCACGGGCGGGAAGCCCGCCTCGGCGCTGACCGCGGAGGCGACCGGGTTGCCCGGCAGTTCGCGGGAGATCTCCCAGTAGACGCGCATCAGCCCGAGGTCGGCGAGCGGGTCGCCCAGGGTGGCCATCTCCCAGTCCAGGACGGCGGCCACCCGGTCGCCCGGCCCGACGATGACGTTGTCCAGCCGGTAGTCGCCGTGCACCACCGCCACCCGCCGGGCCTCGGGCACCGAGCCGCGCAGCCGCCTGTACAGCTCGTCCATGCCCGCGACCTCCCGGCTGCGGGACGCCTCGAACTGGCGGCGCCACCGCTCCACCTGGCGCGCCATGAAGCCCTCGGGGCGGCCGAAGTCCGCCAGCCCGACCTCGGCCGGGTCGACGGAGTGGAGCGCGGCGAGGACGTCCACCAGCTCGGCGGAGAGGGCGCGGGCCCGTTCGGGGCCGAGCCCGGCGGTGTCCGCGGCGGTGCGGTGGACGGTGCCCTGCACCTCCTCCATCAGGTAGAAGGGGGCGCCGAGCACCTCGGGGTCCTCGCAGAGGAGGTACGTCCCCGGGACCGGTACGGCCGTGCCCGCCAGCGCCGAGATCACCCGGTACTCGCGGGCCATGTCGTGCGCGGTGGCGAGCACGTGGCCGAGCGGCGGGCGGCGCAGCACCCAGCGGGAGGCGCCGTCGGTGACCCTGTAGGTCAGGTTGGACTTGCCGCCGGCGATCAGCTCCGCCGTCAGCGGGCCCGCGGCCGTGCCGGGTCGGACGCGCTCCAGGTGGGCGTGGAGCCGGTCCGGGTCGAGACCCGGGGGCTGGTCGGCCATGCGTGCCGTCCTCTCGGGGAAGGGAGGGCTGTCGGTGGTGCGGGCGGTGCCGCCGGTGCCGGTGGAGGGCGTGCCTGTGGGGAGGCGCGGACGCCGCGGCGTGCGCGGCCCGTGCCGCCCCGTCACCATACCGACCAGTAGGTATGTCCGCTAGGGTGGACCGCGGGATCCACCCGGGGAGAGGAGTCGAGGTGTCCGCCGCCCGCCGCAGACCCGTGCAGGAGGCCCCGTCCGGGCGCCCCGCCCGTGGCGTGCTGCCCGCCCCGCCGCCGGGCCGGACCGCCGGACGGTCCGCCGCGCCCGCCGTCGCCGGGCTCCCCGTGCAGGCCAGGCTGCTGGCCGTGGCGAGCGCCCTCTTCGCCGAGCGGGGCTTCGCGCAGACCTCCGTGCAGGACATCGTGGAGCGCGCCGGGGTCACCAAGGGGGCGATGTACCACTACTACTCGTCCAAGGACGACCTGCTGCAGGAGGTCTACACCCGCCTGCTGTCCCTGCAGTCCGAGCGGCTGGCCGCCGTCGCCGGCGGACCGGGGCCGGCCGCCGGCCGCCTGCGCGCCGCCGCCGCCGACGTGGTCGTCACCACGCTGGAGCACCTGGACGACGCCCTGGTCTCCATGGGCTCCCTCCACATGCTCCCCGAGGACCGCCAGGCGGCGGTGCGCGCCCTGCGCCGCCGCTACCACGAGCGCTTCCGCGCGCTGGTGGAGGAGGGGCAGCGGGACGGCGCGCTCCGGGCGGACGTCCCCGCCGACCTCGCCGTCCACCAGTTCTTCGGCGGGGTCCATCACCTCGGCACCTGGTACCGGCCCGACGGCGGCCTGCGCCCCGAGGAGATCGGCGACACCTTCGCCGACCTGCTGCTGCGGGGCCTGTCCGCCCCGTGAAGCTCCTGTGGACGTCCCGGGGGGAACCGCTGCCGGGAACGAACAGGCGTTTACCGTCCCACCGGACTCCGCAGACCAGTCGGACATTTGTATAGTGTGCGCCAGCAGCCGTCGGCTGCTCGGCGGAGCTCCCCTCGACGCTGCGGGACGCCGGCACGCCGTTACTGCGCCCCCCGACGGCCGTGAGCGCGTCGGGCGCGACATGGGGACGGACTCATGGTGCTGGGGGAGATCGAGATCACCCGAACATCGGACGGCCTGCTGCGCTCACCGGGGCATCTGATCCGGGTCGCGCAGCAGGTGCACACCCGGCTGTGGAACGAGCACGTCGGCCTGGAGATCACCGCGCCCCAGTTCGGGGTGCTGCTCGCCCTGGCCCTGGAGCCCGGCTCCGACCAGCGGACCGTGGGGGAGCGGGCGTCGCTGGACAAGGCGACCATGGCCGAGATGGTCGGCCGGCTGGTCCGGCGCGGCCTGGTGCTGCGCCGCCGCGACCCCGCCGACGGCCGCCGCAAGCTCCTCTCCCTCTCCCCGAACGGCGTCCAGCTCGTCCGCGAGGCCACCGCCGGGGTGGTGCAGGTGCAGCGGACCCTCTTCGAGCCCCTCGACGAGACGGAGCGCCACCACCTGGTCGCCACCCTGGGCCTGGTCGCCCGGCTGGAGCCCATAGCCATCGCCGCCCTCGCCGACGCCCGGCCCCTGCTGGACGCCCAGCGCGCCGTCGGCTACCTGATCCGGGTCGCCCAGCAGGTGCACACCCGGCTGTGGAACGAGCACGTCGGCGCCGAGCTGACCGCGCCCCAGTACGCCGTGATGCACGTCCTGGCGCTGGAGCCCGGCATCGACCAGCGGACCGTGGGGGAGCGGGCGTCGCTGGACAAGGCGACCATGGCCGAGATGGTCAGCCGGCTGGTCCGGCGCGGCCTGGTGCTGCGCCGCCGCGACCCCGCCGACGGCCGCCGCAACCTGCTCTCCCTCTCCCCGGACGGGCAGGACGCGCTGCGCCGGTCCGCCGACGGGGTGCGGGAGGTCCAGCGGCTGCTCCTCGAGCCCCTGGAGGAGGCGGACCGCGACCGGGCCCTGGAACTTCTCCGGAAGGCCGCCCGGCTGTGACCCCGGAGCCCTCCTTTCGCCACCCGGGGCCGCTCCCAAACGCGTCCGCAGTGTGATGTCGGCAACGTCCGGCGCAGGAATTCGCAGGTGGGAGGGGGAGGGGCCGTCCGGCCCCGTCCCGGCTGTCGGTGACGCTCCATAGAATCAGTACATGTCGTCAGTCCTGTCGAACGCCGAGGTCCTGCCGGGTCCCGGAGACCTGGGGCACCTGGAGCGCGCGGTCGAGCGCGCCAACGACGCCGTGCGCGCCTACGTCACCGAGGTGGAGGGCGAGCGGCGCCGTTCCGGCGGCGCCGGGTCCGGCACGCCGATGATCGCGTGGACCGACCGGCAGTCGGCCACCCTCGCCCACCTGCAGGGCGCCTACCTGGTGGCGTACCAGGCCCTCCAGGCCGCCTCGCGCGATCTCGGCACCGCCGCCTGAAGGGGGGCCGCGCGGCCGCCGGACGGCCCGCCGCCGTCCCCGTCGTGACCGTTGTGACCGCCCCCGGACCCCGGGGGCGGTCCTCTTCTTTCCGGAGTCCCCCGCCGGGGCCGGGGCGCTGACGGCCCGTCCGCCCACGGCGCCCCGCCGCACCCCACGGCGCCCCGCCGCGCCGTTCTGCCGCCCCTCTCACCGCCGCGCCCCGCGCACGCCGCGGCCGGACCGCCCCGCCGCCCGGAAAACCCGTTGCGGTCCCGGTCCGGGACGGGCACGCTCGGTGACCATGGCCACCCCTTGACCCCCAGCCGCCGGCGGCTCCCGCCGTACCCGCCTCCCGGCACCCTTCCGCCCCGTACCCGCAGCCCCGCCCGGCGCGCAGTCCCGTCCGGCGGCGCCCCGGCGTGCCCCGGACCGCCCACCCCGCGGCCCGGCGGCACCCCCCCTCCCGCCCGCACCACCCCCACGGAGCGTCATGTCGCTCGTCCAGCTGCCGATGTCCGACCCCGGCAGTCCCGACCTCACCTCGCCCCGCCGCTTCCTGCGCTGGCTCGGCCGCTCCCAGCGGCGCGGCCGCGTCCTGGCCGTCCTCTGGGGCGTCCTCCACATGGGCGGCCAGGCCGCCATCCCGCTCTTCGTCGGCCGCGGCATCCAGGCCGCGATCGACGGCGACCGGTCCGCGGTCCTGGCGGCCGGCGCCGGGGCCTTCGTGCTCGGCGCCGTCCAGGCCGCCGCCGCGACCATGCTGCACCGCCAGACGGTGTGGAACTGGATCACCGCCGCCTGCCAGATCCGCCAGCTGGTGGCCCGCCAGGCGTCCCGCCTCGGCGCGGGCCTCTCCGACCGGATCGCCACCGGCGAGGTCGTCGCCGTCAGCTCCGGCGACGTGGAGAAGATCGGCTGGTTCGTCGAGATCTCCGCCCGGCTGTGGGCCGCCGTCGCCGTCTGGCTCGGCGTCTCCGTCGTCGTGCTGGTCCGCCAGCCGGTGCTCGGCCTCGCCGTGCTGCTGGGCGTCCTGGTCCTCGCCGCGGCCTTCTGGCCGCTCATCGGCCCGTTCGAGCGCCGCTTCGACGAGCAGCGCTCCCTCGGCGGCAAGGCGGGCGAGCTGGCCGCCGACACCGTGGCCGGACTGCGGGTGCTGCGCGGCATCGGCGGCGAGGAGCTCTTCCTCGACCGCTACCGCGAGGCGTCCCAGAAGGTCCGCGCCGCCGCCGTGCGCACCGCCCGGGTGTGGGCGCTGATGCGGGCCCAGCAGGTGCTGCTCCCGGGCGCGTTCGTGGTCGGCGTCACCTGGTACGGCGCGCACCTGGTGGTGCGGGGGGACCTGGGCGTCGGCGACCTGGTCGCCGTGTACGGCGCCACCGCGTTCCTCGCCGGTCCGCTCCGCGTGCTGGGCGAGGCCGCCCACGCCTGGACGGCCGCCCGGGTCTCGGCCGCCCGCGCCGTGCGCGTCCTGCGGCTGGAGCGGGCCTCCGGCACGGCCGCCCCCGCCGCCCCCGCGGAGAGCCTGCCCGCGGACCGGGCCGCCCGGTCCGACCTGCACGACCCGGCCACCGGCCTCACCGCCCCCGCGGGCCTCCTGACCGCCGTGGTCTGCGGCGACCCCGACGCGGCCGGCGCACTGGCGGAGCGGCTCGGCGGCCATGCGCCGCGCGGCCGCGCCGCGGAGGGCGCCCCGGAGGCGGCTGCGGCCGGCACCGCGGCCGGTACCGCGGACGACGCCGACGGCGGGACCGGCGCGGCCGGGGGAGCCGTGGGAGCCGGCACCCCGGCAGCGCCCCCCGCGCCCTCCCCGCCCTCCGCCCGCCTGGGCGGTGTCGCCCTCGACGCGCTCCCGCTGGCCGAGGCCCGCGCCCTGGTGCTGGTCCACGACAAGGAGCCGGTCCTGCTCTCCGGCACCCTCGCCGACCTGTTCGCCGTCCCGGCCTCCGGCCGGGTCGCCCCCGCCGACGCCCTGGCCGCCGCCCGCGCCGACGACGTCCTCGACGCCCTCGTGGACGGCGCCCCGGACGCGCAGGGCGACCCCATGCGGGCCCGGATCACCGAACGCGGCCGGTCGCTCTCCGGCGGCCAGCGCCAGCGCCTCGCCCTGGCCCGCTCCCTCGTCGCCGACCCGCCGGTCCTCGTCCTGGACGAGCCCACCAGCGCCGTCGACGCCCACACCGAGTCCCGGATCGCCGACGGCCTGCGGGAGGTCCGCAAGGGCCGCACCACGGTCGTCCTCGCCACCAGCCCGCTGCTGCTGGACCGCGCCGACCGCGTCGTCCTCCTGCAGGACGGCCGGGTCGCCGCCACCGGGACCCACCGCGAACTGATGCACACCGACCCCCGCTACCGCTCCGTGGTCACCCGCGAGGAGACCGCCGACCTGCAGGAGGAGACCGCATGAGGCCCCCGGCCGACCCCGCGGCGCAGGAGCGCGAGGCGGCGACCCTGCTGCCCGTCGGCTCCCCCGCCACCGTGCGCGCCTACGTCCGACTGCTGGCCGCCCGCCACCGCCGCTCCTTCGCGGGCGTCGTCGGCCTGCACGCCGTCGGCGCCGCCGCCGGCCTCGTCGGACCCTGGGTGCTCGGCTCCCTGGTCGACGGGCTCGACGGCGGCACCACCGAGGCCCGCATCGCCCACGCCGCCCTCTGGTACCTGCTCGCGCTCGCCGTGCAGGCCGCGTTCACCGGCATGTCCCGGCTGCGCGGCGCCGTGCTCGGCGAGCAGGTCCTGGCCGACCTGCGGGAGGACTTCCTGGTCCGCTCCGTCGCGCTGCCGCCCGGCGTGCTGGAGCGGGCCGGCACCGGCGACCTGGTCTCCCGCACCACCACGGACGTCGACCGGCTGGCCCGCTCGGTGCGCGACGCCGTCCCGGAGCTGGCCGTCGCGGTCGTCTCCGTCCTGCTGGTGCTGGGCGCCCTGCTCGTCACCTCGCCGCTGCTGGCGGTGACCGCGCTGGTGGGCCTGCCGGTCCTGCTGGCCGGCTCCCGCTGGTACTTCCGGCGCGCCCCGCAGTCGTACCGGGCGGAGTCCGCCTCCTACGCCGCCGTGAACACCGTGCTCGCCGAGACCGTCGACGCCGGCCGCACCGTCGAGGCGCTGCGCATCGGCGACGACCGGGTGGCCCTCACCGACGAGCGGATCCGCACCTGGATCTCCTGGGAGCGGTACACGATGTGGCTGCGCACCCGGTACTTCCCGACCGTCGACCTGCCGTACGTGCTCGCCGTCGCCGCCACCCTCGGCCTCGGCGGGCTCTACACCCTCCAGGGCTGGATCGGCGTAGGGCAGCTCACCTCCGGCGTCCTCTACGCCCAGATGCTGATCGAGCCCGTCGACCTGATCCTGCGCTGGTACGACGAGCTGCAGGTCGGCCAGGCCTCGCTGGCCCGGCTGGTGGGGGTGCGGGAGGTCGCGGACCCCGGGCGGGACGGTTCGGTGCGGCCCGACGGGCGGCGGGTGCGGGCCGACGAGGTCCGCTTCGGCTACCGCGAGGGCGCCGACGTCCTGCACGGCATCTCGCTGGCGGTCGAGCCCGGCGCCCGGCTGGCCCTGGTGGGGCCGTCCGGGGCCGGCAAGTCCACCCTCGGCCGCCTGCTGGCCGGCATCCACGCGCCGCGGACCGGCCGGGTGACCCTCGGCGGCGCCGCGCTCGCCGACATGCCGCCCGAGCGGGTCCGCACGCACGTCGCGCTGGTCAACCAGGAGCACCACGTCTTCGTGGGCACCCTGCGCGACAACCTGCGGCTGGCCCGGCCGGACGCCGACGACGCGGCGCTGCGCGCCGCCCTGGAGGCGGTCGACGCCGGCCCCTGGGCCGACGCCCTGCCCGAGGGGCTGGACACCGAGGTCGGCTCCGGCGGCACCGCCCTCACCCCGCCGCAGGCCCAGCAGCTGGCGCTCGCCCGGCTGGTGCTCGCCGACCCGCACACCCTGGTCCTGGACGAGGCCACCTCGCTCCTCGACCCGCGGGCCGCCCGGCACCTGGAGCGGTCGCTCTCCCGGGTGCTCGACGGGCGCACCGTCATCGCGATCGCCCACCGCCTCCACACCGCCCACGACGCGGACCTGATCGCGGTGGTGGAGGACGGCCGGATCACCGAGTACGGCAGCCATCCGGAGCTGGTGGCCGCGGGCGGCCCGTACGCCGCGCTGTGGCGCTCCTGGCGGGACGAGGGCTGAGCCGCCCTCCCCGCCGCAGGGCCGTCCCGGGCCCGCGCCTGCGCGTGCGGGCGGGCCGGGGGCGGCCGGGGGGTGGCCGGGGGCGGCCGGGGCGGTCCCCGGCGGGCCGGGGGCGCTCGGGGCGGTCCGGCGGGAAAACCCGCCCCCGGGAGGCGTGGGACCGCGCCCGGCGGGGCAGCCGCCCGCACGACCCTGTGTGCCCCGGGGGGTCCGAGTTCCCCCGGGGCACTCCCGAACCCCCGGAGGAACCCCCGTGACCCCCAGGACCCCCAGCGACTCCGCGACGGCCCGGACCGGCTCCGACCCGTACGCGGCGGCGCAGGACCCCACGGACGCCGAGCCCTTCCCCGGGGCGGAGCAGGCGGACGAGACCGCCGAGGAGGCGCCCCGCCTGACGGTGGAGGTGAGCGTGCCGGACCCCGACGTGGCGGTGGTCGCCATCACCGGCGAACTGGACGTGGACACCGCCACCGAGCTGCACTTCCAGCTGGCCAACCAGCTCCACCACGGCCGCCGCCACCTGGTGCTCGACCTGGCCGACGTCCCGTTCATGGACTCCTCCGGCCTCAACATCGTCATCCGCGCCCAGCAGGAGACCCGCCGTGCGGAGGGCTCGCTCCGGCTGGCCCGCCCCACCCCGGCCGTGCGCCGGATCATCGACCTGACGGGGGTCAGCATCACCACGCCGGTCCACGACGGCCTCGACGAGGCGCTGGCGGAGCACCGCAGGGAGGTCCACGGCCGGGAGTGACGGCATTGGTGTATGAAATGTCCGTTGTGTGACCGTACGGGGTATGGCTAGCCGCGGTACCTTCCGCCGCACCCCAGGAGGCCGCGTTGGCCCGGTCGCCCGCCCTGCTCGCCGCCGCCGTCGCGCTGCTCCCCGCCCGCCCCGCCCTGACCACCGGGCTGCGCGCCGCGGCGGGCGGCGCCGCCGACGCGATCGCGCTGGCCCGGGGCGGGGCCGCCGCGGCGGCCGCGATCGGCCGCACGGGCGCCGCGGGCGCGGCCTCCCTCGCCCGGTCCGCGGCCACCGGGGCCGGCTCCCTCGGGAGGTCCGCCGCCTCCGGCGCCGCGGGCGCGGCGGCCGCCGCCGCCCGGCCGCTGCCCGACTCCGAGGCCGTCGGGCGGGGCCTGCGCGCCCTCGTCGAGGGGGAGGGCAGGCGCCGCATCTGGGCGTACGGCGGCCGCGCCCACATCCAGGTCCGCGGCCTCCCCGCCGGCGGACCCCACCACCACCGGCTGGCCTCCGCCGTCACCGCGGCCCTGAAGGACGTCGAGGGCGTCGACCTGGCCGAGGTCAACGCCGTCACCGGGCACGTCCTCGTGGCGTTCGCCGAGGACCGGGTGGACGTCGCCGACCTCGTCGAGGCGGTCCGCTCCGCCGAGGAGGCCGTCCGCCGCCCGGGCGCCCCGAGGGAGGCCGCGCCGGAGGCGGGCGGGGAGGAGCTGGGCGAGGAGGAGCTGGAGGCGTGGGAGGCCGGCGAGCCCGACCGCCCCGGACCGCCCGACGACCAGGCCGCGACCGCCGCGGCGTCGGTCGCCCTCGTGCTCGACTGCGTCGGCCTGCTCGGCGCCTCCGTCGTCCGGCTCACCCGCATCGCCCCCGCGCCCCGGGTGGTGCGGGCCGCCGTGGCCATGGCCGACTCGCTGCCCGCCGTCCGCCAGGACCTCGGTGCGCGGATCGGCCACCACCGGGCCGAGGTGCTGCTCGCGGGCGTCAACGCCGTCCTGCACGGCGTCTCCGACGGCGTCGCTCCGCTCGCCGTCGACGTGGCCCACCGCTGCCTGCAGCTGTACGAGATCGGCGCCCGCGCGGCCGCCTGGACGGCCGCCCACCCCCGGCTCTGCGCCGGCGGGGTGCCCGTGCCCGCGCACCTGCCGGAGCCGCCGCCGCGGCCGGTCCCGCTCCCGCAGGGCCCGGTGGAGCGCGCCGCCGACCGCACCGCCCTCGCGGAGGTCCTCGGCGCCGCCGTCACCGTCCTGGTCTCCCAGCACATGGAGGGGGCGGCGGACGCCCTGCTGGCCACCCTGCCGCGCGCCGCCCGGCTCGGCCGCGAGGCGTTCGCGGCCGTCCTGGGGCACGACCTCGCCCGGCGCGGCACCGTGGTCCTGGACCCGGGCGCCCTGCGCCGGCTGGACCGGATCGACGCGGTGGTGATCGACGCCCGCGTGCTCTGCGGGGAGGAGGTGCGGCTGCTGGCCGCGCGCTCCGCCCACGAGGACCTCGACGACGCGGCGGTGTGGCAGGCCGCGGCCCGCGTCCTGCACGGGCGCACGGCCGCGGACCTCGCCGACCCGGCCGCCTGGCGGCGCGGGCACTACCGCCTGCGGCCGGTGCAGGACGGGCCCGCGGCCCCCGGCGCGCCCACGGCCGACCCGTTCGCGGGCGCCGAGGCCGCACCCGCACCCGCACCCGTGCCCGTGCCCGTCCCGGGCCCCGACGCCGACCCGGCGGACCCGCGCGGCGTCCTCGCCGAGCTCCACGGCCCCCAGGGCCTCTGCGGCACCGTGCGGATCGGCGTGTGCGCGGCCCCCCTCGCCGAGGCGCTCCTCGACGTGGCGCAGCAGAGCGCCGCCCAGGTCGCGGTCACCCCCCACGCCGCCGTCCACGAACTCCTCGGCCAGGCCGAGGAGGCGGGCGACGGCGACGACGGCCTCACCGAGACGGTCCGCGCCCTCCAGGCCGACGGCCGGGGCGTGCTGCTGGTCGCCCGCGACCGCCCCCACGCGCTGCGCGCCGCCGACGTCGGCGTCTGCGTCGCCCCCGACGAGGGCGGCGCCGACTGGACGGCGGACATCGTCTGCGGCGCCGGCGGCCCGCCCGGCTCGGCCCTGGAGCAGGCCTGGCGGGTCCTGGCCGCCGTGCCGGCCGCCCACGAGCAGAGCACCAGCGCCGCCCACACCTCGGTGGCGGCCTCCGCCCTGGGCGCCCTGCTCTCCGCCTCGCGCCCCCCGGAGCGCGGCCGCGGCCCGTTCCTCGGCTGGCGGACCGCGCCGCCCGTGCACCTGGCCGCGTTCGGCGCCATGGCCACCTCCGCCCTGCGCGCCAGGGGCGTCTCCCGCCGCCCCTCCCCGCCGCCCGTCGTCCGGGACGCCTGGCACGCCCTCCCCGCCGACGAGGTGTGGCAGCGGATGCGCGAGCTCCAGGAGGCCGAACGGGCCCGGGCGGCGCGGACGGCGGCGGAGCTGGGGCAGCGCCCCGCCGCCGCGCTCCGGGACCGGGCCGCCGCCGTGCGGCGGGCCGCCTGCGCGGTGCCCGGCGTGCGGACCGCCGTCCGCCGGCTCGCCGGCCCGGCGCGGACCGCCGCCGATCTGTACCGCGCCACCCGCGACGAGCTGCACGACCCGCTCACCCCCGTCCTCACCCTCGGCGCCGCCGCCTCCGCCGTCGTCGGATCCGGCGTCGACGCCTTCCTCGTCGGCGGCGTCATGCTCGGCAACGCCGTCGTCAGCGGCACCCAGCGGATGCGCGCCGAACGCGCCCTGCACGCCCTGCTGCTGCGCCAGCGCACCCACGCCCGCCTCGTGGCGCAGCCCCCCGGCGACGCCCCCCACCCGCCCGAACCCGCGCACACCCGGGGCCGGAAGGTCCCCGCCGACCGGCTGCGCCCCGGCGACCTCATCGCGGTCCACCCGGAGGACGTCGTGCCCGCGGACGCCCGGCTGCTGGCCGCCGTCTCCCTGGAGGTCGACGAGGCGAGCCTCACCGGCGAGCCCCTCCCGGTCGGCAAGTCGCCCGAGGCGGTCCCCAACGCCCACCAGGCCGAGCGCAGCTGCATGCTCTACGAGGGCACGGTCGTGCTCGCCGGGTCGGGGGTCGCCGTCGTGGTCGCCACCGGCGGCGCCACCGAGGCCGGCCGGGCCGCCCGCGCCGCGGGCCGGGTCCGCTCCACGGCGGGCCTGCAGGCCCGGCTCGCCGAACTCACCCGCATCGCCCTGCCCGCCACCGGCGTCGGCGGCCTCGCCGTCACCGGCCTGGGCCTCCTGCGGGGGCTGCGGCTGCGCGAGGCCCTGGCCTCCGGCGTCGCGATCGCGGTGGCCGCCGTGCCGGAGGGCCTGCCCCTGGTCGCGACGGTGGCCCAGCTCGCCGCCGCCCGGCGCCTCTCCGGGCTCGGCGTCCTGGTGCGCTCCACCCGCGCCCTGGAGGCGCTCGGCCGCGTCGACACCGTCTGCTTCGACAAGACCGGCACCCTGACGGAGGGCCGGCTCTCGCTGGTCCGCACCGCCGCCCTGCACGGCCCGGTGCCGATCGCGGGCGGCACCGGCCGGCGGATCCTGCGCAACGCCGCCCGCGCCTGCCCCCCGTTCGCCGACGGCATCCGGGAGATGGCGCACGCCACCGACCGGGCCGTCGCCGAGGCGGCCCTGGACCACGACGAGGTCCCCGGCTGGAAGCTCCTCGCGGAGCTGCCCTTCGAGACCGGCCGCGGCTTCTCGGCCGCGCTCGGCGACGCAGGGGAGGGGCCGGTCATCGCGGTCAAGGGCGCGCCGGAGACCGTCCTGGAGCGCTGCTCCGAGGTCGCCGACCGCAACGGCCGGGCGCTGCCGCTCACCGAGGCCAGGCGGCACCGGGCCCGGGAGCGGGTGCAGGCGCTGGCCGGGCGCGGCCTGCGGGTCCTCGCGGTGGCCCGGATCGCGGTGGACGGGCCGGGCGAGCCAGCCGGGATGTCCGGCGAGGAGCTGGCCGGACGCGTGCGGAACGCCTGCCTGCTCGGGTTCGTGGGGATCGCGGACGCGCCGCGGCCGCACGCCTCCGCGTCGGTCGCGGGCCTGGTCCGGGCCGGGGTGCGGCCGGTGATGGTCACCGGCGACCACCCGGTGACCGCCGCCGCCGTCGCCGCCGACATCGGCATCCCCGACGCCGACCGGGTGCTGACCGGTGCCGAGCTGGAGGCGCTGCCCGCGGCCCGCCGCGCCGAGGTGGTGGCCGCGGCGGCGGTCTTCGCGCGGGTGTCGCCCGCCCAGAAGGTGCGGATCGTCCGGGAGCTCCAGCGGGCCGGACGCGTGGTCGCGATGACGGGCGACGGCACCAACGACGCCGCCGCCATCCGCCGGGCCGACGTCGGCATCGCGGTCGCCGGGCGCGGCAGCGGCTCCGCGCGCAGCGCGGCCGACCTCGTGCTGACCGCGCCCGACCCCCGGCTCATCCTGGACGCGCTCGCCGAGGGCCGCTCGCTGTGGGCGAGCGTCCGGGACGCCATCGCGATCCTGGTGGGCGGCAACGCGGGCGAGATCGCGTTCACCCTGGCCGGTACGGCGGTCAGCGGACGGGCTCCGCTGACCACCCGTCAGCTCCTGGTGGTCAACATGCTCACCGACATGCTGCCCGCCCTGGCCGTGGCCCTGACGCCCCGCCGGTCGGACGCGGAGGCGGAGGGCGTGCGGGGCGCGGAGGGCGGCGGGCGCGCGGTCACGGACGGTCCGGCGCGGGGCTTCGCCGGGCCCGAGGTGGCCCGCATGCTCGCCGTCCGCGGCAGCGCCACCGCGGCGGCGGCGCTGGTGGCCTGGCAGCTCGGCCGCGCCACCCGGGTGCTGCCCGACGGCGGGCGGCGGGCCTCCACGATGGCGCTCGCGGCCCTCGTCGGGGCCCAGCTGGGACAGACCCTCATCGGCCGCTGGCGCAGCCCGCTCGTCCTGCTCACCAGCGGTGTCTCGGCTGCGGCCCTGGTGGCGGCGGTCGAGGTGCCGGGGATCAACCGCTTCTTCGGCTGTACGGCGCTGGGACCGGTCGGCTGGGCGGTCGTCCTCGGCTGCGCGGTCGTCGCCACCGCCGCCGCGGCCCTCGGCGGACGCCTCCTCAACAGCTCCGCCGCGCACTGACCCGGAGTCCGGACCGCCGCCCCGCCCGGTCTCCGGCCGGTGCGCGGGCGGGGCCGGGCACGGGTGCTCAGGCCCAGGGGTCCCAGTCGGCCGGGGGGACCTGGACGGGGGTGCCCTTGGCGGGTGCGGCCTCCTCGGCCGGGTCCTGCGCGGCGGCCGGGGCCGGGGCGGCGGGGGCAGCGCTCGTGGTGCCGAAGGGGTCCCAGTCGGCGGGGGGGACCCGCACGGGGGTGCCCTTGCCCGGCCCGCCCTCGCCGCCGGCGGCCGCGCCCGCGGCCGGCGCCCGGGTCGGCGGCGCGGGCGCGGCCGCGGGGCCGGCGGGGGCCGCACCGGGAGGGGCGAAGGGGTCCCAGTCGGCCGGGGGGACCCGCACGGGGGTGCCCTTGCCCGGCCTGTCCGTGCCCGCCGGGGCGGCGGCCGGGGCCGCGTCCGCCGGTGCGGGAGCCGGGACTGCCGGAGCGGGCGTCGGCGCGGCGGCCGGGGCGGGAGCCGGAGCGGGCGGCGCGGCGGGAACGGGGGCGGGGCCGGCCGGGGCGGGCACGGCCGTCCCCGCCGGAGCTGCGGCGGCGGCGGGCTCCGCGGCGGGCGCGGGCGCGGGCGCGGGTGCGGGAGCGGCAGGGGCGGTGGGCGCGGCTGCCGCCTCCTCGCGTCCCTCGCGTCCCTCGGGTGCCATGGGCGCCTCGGGCGCCGCGGTGACGCCGTCCCAGGCGATCTCGATGCTCTCCAGCACCAGGGCGAAGGCGGCGCCGTACAGCTCCCAGTCCTGCTCGTGCGGCGTGCTGAGCTGCACGGCGAGCACCCGCTCCCCGTCCGGGAGGGGGACCAGGGCGACGGCGGCGGCGGTGCCGATCAGGCGGCGGCGGCCGTCGGCGGCGAGCGCCGCCGGGACTGGTGTCGTCCGGGCCTCGGTGAGGACCGTGGCCGGGCCGCAGGGCAGCTCGACCCGGTGGGCCCCCGCGTGGCCGGGTGCCGCTCCCGGATCGCCGGGCGGCTCCGCGGACGCGCCGGGGTCGAGGGGGGCGACGACGGCGGCCAGGGTGGCGGTGCTCTCGCGTCCGCCGACGTCGAGCCGGCAGAGCCCGGCGAAGAACGCGCCGTCGGCCCGGGCGGCGTCGGCACAGGACGCGGTGACCGCCGCCCAGTCGCGGCGCGCCGCGCCGCGGGCGCCGGCCAGGACCTCCTCCGCGGTCTCGACCAGGTGGTCGGCCACCCGGTCGGCGCCGCCCCGGACGAGGAGCGAGTGGAAGACCACGGGGACGGTCAGCCGGACCCGGACGCCGGTCACGTCGGCGGTGCGCAGCGGTCCGGACCGGTCGGCGGCACCGGTCAGCGGGGGGAGGGCGGGCCGGGGGTCGCCGGGGGCCGGTCCGGCGGCGACGGGGAGGTGCAGGGCCTCGGCGTCGGCCTCGCGGCCGAGGACGGGACCCGCCCCCAGGCGGTCCAGGACGCGGCGGACGGCGTCGGCGGCGACGGGCCCCTGCGCCGGTTCGGCGGAGGCCCACCCGACGACCGCCCCCGCCCCGGCCACGACCCGGCGCTCGTGCCCGGTGGCGGGCTCGCCGGGGGAGGGGAGGGCCGCGACGCGGACGGGGGTGGTGAGCGAGGCGGCGGGGTGCAGCCAGGCCCGGCCGGACAGCAGGGCCTCGGAGACCGCGTCGACGGTGGCGGCCACCCGGTTCGCGGCGGCCCGTGCGTGGGCGAGTCCGTTCTCAGACATGCGTGCCTGTTCCCCCTCGTGTACGGATCGGCCCGGCTTTTCTACCAGACGGGGACGCACCGGCGGCCTGCGGTCCGGGCCCCCGCCCGCCCGGGCCGGCCGCCGTCAGCCCTCCGCCGCCAGCCGTCCCACGGCGTCCGCGATGCCCGGGTCGGCGAGCAGTCCGCCGAGCTGCGCGAGGAGCCGTCCGGCGGGCCCGGAGGGGGACTCCTCCGCGAGGAGGCCCCGCAGGACGGGTACCAGGGAGGGCTCCCGGGAGGCGGTGACCGCGAGGGCCGCCGTGAACTCCTGGACGAGGCGCAGCTGCAGCTCCTCGCGGGACAGCGAGCGGTCCTCCAGCCAGGCGAGGGCGGTGATCTCCGCGTCGGCGATCCAGGTGCGGACGGTGAGGCGCAGCCGCGGGCCCGGGTCCTCGGCGCCCAGGTGGGCGAGGATCTCGTCGTGGGCGGCGCGGCGGACCTCGTCGATGACGGCGCCGCTCCAGGAGCCGGCGGCGACGGACCCGCCGCGCAGCAGGGCGGCGAAGCCCGGCCCGTGGCCGTCGACGAAGTCGAAGTAGCGGACCATGACGCGGTGCAGCCGTTCGGAGAGGGGGCCCTCGGCGGGCTCCCGGAAGCGTCCGGCGAGCTCGTCGGCGGCGCGGCGCAGGGCGGCCTCGTAGAGGCTCTGCTTGCCGGGGAAGTAGTGGTAGACCAGGGGGCGGGAGGCTCCCGCGGCGGCCGCTATGTCGTCGATGGACACCTCGTCGGGGGCGCAGCGGCTGAACAGGTCGAGGGCGACCTCGATCAGCTGTTCGCGGCGCTCGTCCACGCTGAGCCGGCGGCGGGGGCCGCGGTCGGGCCGCTCCGGTGCTGCGGGGGTGCTGCGGGGGCGCGTGCGCGTGGCCATGGGCCCACCCTAACGGGAGGCGGCACGCGGCATTGACGCAGTGTCATGTACACGGATAGCGTTCCTCCCCAGGGCCGCGTCCGCACCCCCCGGCGGACGCGGCCCTGGCTCCCCGGGGCGCTGTCCCCGCGGCCCCGAGGGCGCCCGCCCCCTCCCGGCCGCCCCGCCATGTGTGACGAAACGCTGACGTCCGGCCGCCGCCCCTGGCCAGGACGCGCTCCACCTGGTCGAATCGAGGGGTGGACACGACCTCCGAACCCGAGGGGCGCGGCACGCCGGTCGGCCGCCGCGTCGTCCTCGGCATGCTCGGGCTCGGCGCCGCCGGCGTCGCCGCCGGGCCCTTCCTCCAGCGCGGGGTGGACTCCTTCCTCGGGGCCGCCGCCGGCAAGGACCCCACCGGACTCACCGGACTGCTGCCCGGCGGGGGCGGCTTCCGCTACTACTCCGTCGCCGACTCGGTGCCCCACCGCGGCGAGGCCGACTACCGGCTCACCGTGGACGGCCTCGTCGACCGGCCCGGCTCCTACCGGCTGGCCGACCTGCGCGCCCTGCCCCAGGACCGGCTGGTGCGGGACGTCCAGTGCGTCACCGGCTGGCGGGTGCCGCGCACCCCGTTCGAGGGCGTGCGCCTCTCCCGCCTGCTCGACGCGGCCGGCGTGCGGCCCGGGGCGCACGCGGTCCGGTTCACCTGCTTCGACGGCGCGTACAGCGAGAGCCTCACCCTGGAGCAGGCCCGCCGCCCCGACGTCCTGGTCGCGCTGCGGATGCAGGACGCCGCCATCGGCCACGCCCACGGCGGCCCGGTCCGCCTCTACGTGGCCCCGATGTACTTCTACAAGTCGGCGAAGTGGCTCTCCGGCATCACCGTGACCGACCGGGTGCGGCCCGGCTACTGGGAGCAGTACGGCTACGACGTGGACGCCTGGGTGGGACGGTCGAACGGACGTGACGATGCCCCGACAGCCTGACGCCCCCGGGCCGGGGCCCGACGCCGCGCCGCCCGGCGGGCGGCTGCGCCGGTTCACCGCCGCCGAGCGGTGGGTCCACCGCTCCACGGCGGCGCTGATGGGCCTGTGCCTGGTGACCGCCGCCTGCCTCTACCTGCCGCCGCTGGCCGAGCTGGTCGGCCGGCGGCGGCTGGTGGTCACCGTCCACGAGTGGTCCGGGATCCTGCTGCCGCTCCCCGTCCTGGCGGGCCTGGCGTCGCGGGCGTTCCGCGCCGACCTGCGGCTCCTCAACCGCTTCGGCCCGCACGACCGGCAGTGGCTGCGGTCCGCCCTGCGGCGGCACTGGGAGCGGCCGGCCGGCAAGTTCAACGCCGGGCAGAAGCTCTACGCCTCCTGGACGGCCGGCGCCGCCCTGGTCATGGTCGGCACCGGACTGCTCATGTGGTTCCCGCACCTGGCGCCGCTGGTGTGGCGGACCGGCGCCACCTTCGTCCACGACTGGCTGGCGCTCGCCGTGGCCGCGGTGGTCGCCGGCCACCTGTGGATGGCCTCGCGCGACCCGGAGGCCCGCCTCGGCATGCGCACCGGCACGGTCTCGCCCGGCTGGGCCGCCCGCGAGCACCCGCTCTGGGCCGCACGGGAACGCGCCGCACGGGAACGGGCCGCGGCCGGGCGGGACGCCCCGGACGCGCCGGAGCGGCCCGCCCCGGATCAGCCGCGGTCCCGCAGCTCCCGGTAGCGGCGCCACGCCTCCAGCCCGTCCGCCACGAAGGGCCACTCGGCGAGGCGCCGCCCCACCTCCTCCTCGGTGAGGAAGGCGTGCCAGTCGACCTCCTCCACCTGCGGGTCGACCGGCCCGGTCCACCGCGCCTCGTGGACGTCGCACCACCAGGAGTGCTCCGGCGTCTCGAAGAGGAACTTGAACAGGTGCCGCGGCCTGATCCCCGAGACGCCCAGCTCCTCCTCCGCCTCGCGGACCGCCGCCTCCGCGTACGTCTCGCCCGCGCCGACGACGCCGCCGACGAAGAGGTCGTACATCAGCGGGGAGAAGAGCTTGGCCGCGGTGCGGCGGTGGACGAAGATCCGGTCCTCGGCGTCCCGGCAGAGCACGAACACGCAGCGGTGCGTCAGCCGCCGCTCGTACACCTCGCCGCGTGTCGCGGTGCCCGTCACGCGGTCCTGCTCGTCGACGATGTCCAGGATTTCCAGGGAGGGGTCCGCAGTCGTCATGGCCCGCATCCAAGCACACGGGCGGACCGCTGCGGCCCGTGTCCGCGTCCGGGCGGCCCCCGCCGCCGGGGTGCGGCGGGACGTGAAAGAGTCGGAGCACCCCGCCCGCCGCCCGGGTGCCCGCCCCGGGTGCCCCGCCCGGGACCCCGCCCGAGACGAGGACGCCCATGACGGCCAAGCACGCCACCGCCAGCGTCTACCTCTTCGCCCGGGTCGGCGGCGACTGGCGGCTCGGCATGATCGAGCACCCCCGCCTCGGCGGCCTGCTCGTCCCCGGCGGCCACGTGGAGCCGGACGAGACCCCCGCCGAGGCCGCCGTCCGGGAGGTGGTGGAGGAGACCGGGCTGTCCGCCCGCTTCCTCGTCCCGCCCGGGTACGGCGCGCCGGGGGAGCTGCCGGACGGCTACCCGCACCGGACGGTGCCGCCGCCCTGGTGGACGGTGGAGATCCCGGTGGGGGCGGACCGGTACTGCCCCGCGCCGCACGTCCACGTCGACCACCACTACATCGCCGTGGCCGACCGGCCCGACCGTCCCGTGGGGGAGGCCGGGCACCCCCTGCACTGGGTGGCGGCCGCCGAGCTGCCCGGGGTGGAGACGCCGCTGGACGTCCGGGTCCTCGGCGCGGAGCTGTTCCACCGGATCGGCGCCCTCCAGGGGCCCGGCGGGTCCGCCCGGTGACCGCCCCCGCGCCCGGCCCGTCCGGCCCGCCCGTGACGCCCGCCGCCCCGGCGCCCGGCGTGCCCGCCGCCTCGCGCGCCCGCTGGCTGCGCGTCCGCCGCCACCTGGACGCCCACCGGCACCGCCTCGCCCGGCTCGCCGCGGCCGGCGCCGCCCCCGGGCCCGCCGCGCCGCTGCTGGCCCGGCCGCACTGGATCCCGGCCGCGCCCGTGCCGCTGGAGCGGGTCCGGCTGCGCCCGCTCACCGACGCCCCGCCCCCGCCCGTCCACGGGCTGCGCCCCGAACTGGACCCGCTGCGGCCGCTGCGCGACGACGGAACCCCCCACGCCGCCTACGCGGACGCGCTGGCCGCCCTCGCCCGGCCCCGCCTCCTGGAGGACCGCGCCTGCTACCGCCTGCTCTCCGTCGACGACGAGGGCGGGGCGCCGGTGCTCGGCTTCGGCCGCGCCCGGTACTTCGAGGGCCTGGACGTCCACGAGGCCGCCGCCCACGAGCTCGCCGCCGCCGACCTCGGCGAGGTGCCGGGCACGCCCTTCCGCGACGCCCTCGGGGACCCGACCGACCTGGCCCGGCGGCCCGCCCTGCCCGGCGTCTCGACCCTGCTGCTGCGCCACGACCGCCGGGCCGGGACGGCGGAGTTCGTGCTGCACTGGCGCGACCCGGCCAAGGTCGCCGCGGGCGGCGGCCTGTACCAGGTGATGCCGGCCGGCATGTTCCAGCCCTCGCACGACGCCCCGTGGAACGAGGCCAACGACTTCGACCTGTGGCGCTGCCTCGTGCGCGAACTGGCCGAGGAGCTGCTCGGCGCCGCGGAGGACCACGGCACCGCCGCCGCGCCCCTCGACTACGACGCGTGGCCCCTGTACCGGGAGCTCGGCGCGGGCCGGCGGCGCGGCGACCTCTCCGTGCACTGGCTGGGCCTGGGGGCGGACCCGCTGACCTTCGCCGTGGACCTGCTGACGGTGGCCGTCGTGGAGGCCGCCTTCTTCGACCGGGTCTTCCCCCGGCTCGCCGCGGTCAACGCCGAGGGCCGCCGGGTCGGCGCCGAGGACGGCACCGGCAGGTCCGTCGGCCTGCCCTTCACCGCGGAGGCCGTCGGGCGCCTCCTGGACCGCGAACCGGTCCAGCCGGCCGGGGCCGCCCTGCTCCGCCTCGCCTCGCGGCACCGCGGAGCCCTGCTGGGCGGGGGCGCCTGAACCCGCGCGCCGCCTCCCGGGGCTGCGGAAAAGCGGTTCCGGCACGGCGGGCGGCCCTGCCAGGATGAGCGGCGTGAGGACACCGGAGAACGCCCTGGGCGTGCGGATCGAGCCCTGGTCCGAGGAGGGCCTGGAGCTGCTGCGGCGGATCAACACGCCGGAGATGAAGCGGCACGTGGGCGGCCCGGAGACCGAGGAGCAGGTCCTCGCCCGCCACCGCCGGTACCTCGGGGCGCTCGACGGCCGCATGTTCCGGGTGCTCCTGCCCGGCGGCGAGGCGGTCGGCACCGTCGGGTACTGGGCGCGGGTCTGGCGCGGCGAGGCGGTGTACGAGAGCGGCTGGAACGTCCTGCCGTCCCACCAGGGCCGGGGCGTCGCGGCCGCCGCCGTCGCCGCCGTGCTCCACCGGGCCCGGGCCGAGGGGCGCCACCGGTACCTGCACGCCTTCCCCTCCGTGGACAACCCCGCCTCCAACGCCCTCTGCCGCCGCGCGGGCTTCGTCCTGCTGGGGGAGTGCGACTTCCCGTACCCGCCCGGCAGCGGCCGCACGATGCGCAGCAATGACTGGCGCCTCGACCTCGCCGCCCGCACGGACGCGCCCGGCGGCGGACCGGAGGGGTCCGCCGCCGGGCGCGCCGACGGCTGCTGAGATCCCGTCAGACCTTGCGCCAGCGGGCGCAGGCGAAGGAGAAGACGCCGAAGAGCACCAGGCCCACGGCGACCACGACCAGCAGCCACGGCCCGGCCGGGGTCTGCGTGAAGGACCGCAGGGTGTCGTCGACGCCCTTGGCCTTGTCCGGGTCGAACTGCACGGCCGCCACGACCGCGAAGACGCCCGCCGTGGCGAAGACCACGCCCCGGGCGACGCCGCCGGCGGCGCCGAGCACCTTGACGGCGCGCTCCTCCTTGGCGCTCATCCGGCCGGTCTCCATCTTCTTCATGAACTTCCGCATCGCGGCGCGCGCCGCGATCCAGCAGCCCGCCACCACGAAGCCGATCCCGACGGCCCCGACCAGCCAGCGGCCGCCCGGCCACTCCATCGCCCGGGCGCTCAGGCCCTTGGACTGGTGGTCGCTGGACTGGGGGCCGCCCGAGCCGAGCACCAGGCCGAAGACGCCCGCCGCGACCACGCCGTAGAAGACGGCCCGGCCCAGCGCGGTCAGGCGCTTGACGGTCCGCTTGCCCTCGCCGCCGCCCGAGCCGGTGGTGGGCCCGTACACGGCCTCGGTGAGCCGCCACAGCGCCAGCCCGACGAACGCCAGGCCGATCACCCAGAGCAGGAACTCGCCGAAGGGCTGGCGGGCCACCTGCTCCAGCGCACCGCGCCGGTCCGCCTCGGCGCCCGAGTCGCCGAAGGCGATCCGCACCGCGAGCACCCCGATGAGCACGTACACCACGCCGCGGGCGGCGAAGCCCGCCCGTGCGGCGATGCGCATGGCCTTGCTGTCGGCCACCTCCCGTCCCGCCGAACGGGCCTCCCGGCCCGCCTCCGATGCAGCTGCCGATGCCGTCACGGTTCTCCACCCCTCTCAGGTCGTGCGGCGTCTGCCCCGGGTCCACCGGGCGGAAACGGCGGTCCGCCGCCGGTGGCGGGTCCGCGCCGTCCGCGGCGCGCCGTCCGGTCCCGTGCGGTCCCGTGCCGTCGCGCGAGGCGGTCCTCCGGCGGGGGGCCGTCGCGCCACGGGATGTCCGACACTGCGTCAGGAAGGACCGGGACCGGCGCCGGAAGACCGTTCGGGCACGCATTCCTTCCGCTTTCCTCCGCTTGTGCGGCCTCTTCCGGTCGGTTGCGGTCGAGTGTCCCGGCGCGCCCGGGCGGCCCCTAGCGTCGTGATCGCGACCGGTCCGCGGGCCGGACCGCCGCACGCCCGACCGCCGCACGCCCGACGGGCCGGGGACCGACGAAGAAGGGGACGCAGCCATGAACCTGGAAACCTCCCTCAAGGAGTGCATGGCCATCGACGGTGCCCTGGGCACCGCACTGGTCGACTACGGCAGCGGTATGGCGCTGGGCGTGCTCGGCGGCAATGACGAGCTCGACCTCAACGTGGCCGCGGCCGGCAACACCGACGTGGTGCGGGCCAAGATGCGCGCCATGGAGCTGCTGGACCTGCGCGGCGAGACCATCGAGGACATGCTGATCACGCTCTCCGGGCAGTTCCACCTGATCCGGCCGCTGACCAAGCGGGGCAGCCAGGGGATCTTCCTCTACCTGGTCCTGGACCGGAAGCGGGCCAACCTGGCCCTGGCCCGGCACCGCGCCCGCCAGGTCTGCGACGCCCTGGAACTCTGAACCCCTTTTTCTTGCCCACAAGTTGAAGCCTTCTTCAATTCCCGATCCGCCGGATGCTTCACTCCCCGGCAGATCGGGCCCCCCGCCCGTAGCCTTCGACCGCGGGAAACAGGGGGCGGCGTCCGGAAAGGGGTGACCGGCAGTGCAACGGGTTCCGCTGTACCAGGCGAAGGCGGAGTTCTTCCGGATGCTCGGCCACCCCGTCCGCATCCGCGTCCTGGAGCTCCTCCAGGAGGGGCCGAAGCCCGTCCGCGACCTGCTGGCGGACCTGGAGGCGGAGCCGTCCAGCCTCTCCCAGCAGCTCGCGGTGCTGCGCCGCTCGGGGATCGTGGTCTCCGCCCGCGAGGGCTCCACGGTCGTCTACTCGCTGGCCGGCGCCGACGTCGCCGACCTGCTGCGCGCCGCCCGCCGGATCCTCACCGAACTGCTCGCCGGCCAGCAGGGCCTGCTCGACGAGCTGCGCGAGGCCGAGCGCGGCGCCCGCCTCATGTGACCCCGTCCGGACACTGCCCGTCCGGACACTGCCCTGCCGGGACGCGGCCCTGCCCGGGCGCGGCCCCTCCCCGGTGCGGCTCCGTCCGGCCGTCCCGGAGGCCGCCCCCCGGGTGTGTGACGCGCGTCACACGGCTCCGTGAAATAACCGGGGAGTCCTTCCCCGTTCTTCCCATGCGAGCAACCGGGGAAGCAGTCCCCGGTTCACCGTCCGGAGGAGCAGTCCGATGAGCGTCGGCGCCGTGGAGCAGCAGGGGGCCCGCATGAGGGCGGACGCCTGCCGCAACCGTGCGCGGATCGCGGCTGCCGCCCGGGAGGCGTTCGTCGAGCACGGCGCGGACGTCCCGCTGGACGAGATCGCCCGCCGGGCCGGCATCGGCAACGCCACGCTGTACCGGCACTTCCCCGACCGGCGCGGGCTGATCCGCACGGTCACCCTCTCCGTCCTCGTCCGCACCGCCGAGCAGGCGGAGGCCGCCCGCGACGAGGAGCCGTCCGCCTTCGCGGCGCTGCGGCGCTTCGTCCACGCGGCGGCGGACGAGCGCATCGGCGCCGTCTGCCCGCTGCTCTCCGGCTGGGTCGACCCCCGGGACCCCGAGTTCGCCGCGGCCCGGACCCGCCTGGAGCGCGCCGTCTCGGACATCATCGACGCCGGCCGGCGCTCCGGCGACCTGCGCCCCGACATCGCCGCGGGGGACGTCATCGTCGCCGTCACCCAGCTGGCACGCCCGCTGCCGGGCACCGGCTGCGGCGGCGCCGACCGCTTCGTCCACCGCCACCTCGACCTGCTCCTCGACGGGCTGGGCACCCCCCGGCCCACGGAGCTGTCCGGCTCCGCCACCACCCTCGAAGACCTCCGCAGGCTCCAGGGGGAGTACCGCTGACCGAGCCGCCACCGCGGCCCCGAGCAACGGCACCGACCCGCAGCCCGACCCGTACGCACCGGCACGCCGGTGCGCCCGTCCGCCGACCGGACGGCGCACCCGTGCGTCCGATCCTGCACGCCCGACCCGTGACGACCGCCCGACCCGTGACGATTGTGAGTACCCCCATGCCGGAAACGGCCGCCCCGCACCCCAGGCGCTGGACAGCCCTGGTCTTCATTGCCCTCGCCCAGCTGATGGTGGTCCTCGACGGCACCATCGTGAACATCGCCCTGCCCTCCGCCCAGCACGACCTCGGCATCTCCGACGGCAACCGCCAGTGGGTGATCACCGCCTACACCCTCGCCTTCGGCGGCCTGCTGCTGCTCGGCGGCCGCATCGCGGACATCGCCGGCCGCAAGCGGGTCTTCATCACCGGCCTGATCGGCTTCGCCGGGGCCTCCGCCCTCGGCGGCGCCGCCCTGAACACCGGCATGCTCCTCGGCGCCCGCGCCCTCCAGGGCGTCTTCGGCGCGCTGCTCGCCCCCGCCGCGCTGTCCCTGCTCGCCGTGACCTTCACCGAGGCCAAGGAGCGCGCCAAGGCGTTCGGCGTCTTCGGCGCCATCGCCGGCGGCGGCGGCGCGCTAGGCCTGATCCTCGGCGGCGTGCTCACCGAGTACCTCAACTGGCGCTGGGCGCTCTACGTCAACGTGCCGATCGCCGCCGTGGCCGCCTTCGGCGCCGCCGCCGTCGTGCACGAGCCCGCCGGCAGCCGCAACCGCAACCGCCTCGACATCCCCGGCGTCATCCTGGCCACCCTCGGCCTGGTCACCCTGGTCTACGGCTTCACCCGCGTCGAGAGCGACGGCTGGACCGCCCCCGCCCCCCTCGGCCTCTTCGCGACCGCGGTCGTCCTGCTGGCCGCCTTCGTCGCCGTGGAGGCCCGGGTGAAGGCCCCGCTGCTCCCGCTGCGGGTCGTCACCGACCGCAACCGCGCAGGCGTGTACCTCTCGCTGGGCCTCGCCATCATCGGCATGTTCGGCCTCTTCCTCTTCCTCACCTACTACCTGCAGGTCGTCAAGGGCTACTCCCCGGTCGTCACCGGCCTGGCCTTCCTGCCGATGGTCGCCGGCATGATCACCGGCTCCACCCAGATCGGCGCCCGCCTGATGAACCGGGTCCCCCCGCGCCTGCTCATGGGCCCCGGCTTCCTGCTGGCCGCGCTCGGCATGCTGCTCCTCACCCGGCTGGAGGTCGGCAGCCCCTACGCGGGGCTGATCCTCCCCGCCGAGCTCATGCTCGGCCTCGGCATGGGCACCTCCTTCATGCCGGCGATGAGCCTGGCGACGTACGGCGTCCAGCCCCGCGACGCCGGTGTCGCCTCCGCCATGGTCAACACCTCCCAGCAGGTCGGCGGCTCCATCGGCACCGCCCTGCTGAACACGGTCGCGGCGAGCGCCACCACCCACTGGCTGGCCTCCCACGGCGGCGACCTGCGGCTCGTCAACCAGGCCGCGGTGCACGGCTACGCCACCGCCATCGGGTGGGCCGCCGGCATCCTGGCCACCGCGTCGGCCATCGCCTTCACCTTCATCACCACCGGGCGCCAGGACGGCGGCGCCGCGGTCGCCTCCGGGAAGGGCGCCGCTGACGAGGTCCCCGTCCCGGTCGTCGCCCACTGAGGCACGCCCACCGGCGCGGCCCGGCCGCGCCCCTCCCGTCCGGGGCCCGCTCCACGCGTGGAGCGGGCCCCGGCGCGTGCCCGGGGCCCGCCGTCCGCGGGCCGAAGTGGCCCACGCGGACGGCGGCGGAGCGGCCCTGGGCGGACGGCCCTCCCCGCCCTACGGTGGTGCGGCGCACCCCTCCCCATCGCCGGACGACCGAGGAGCCGCATGCCCAGCCGGACCCCCCGGACCCTCCGGACTCCCCGGACCTCCCGGACCTGCCGCCCTGAGCGCCTGTCGCGCCCCGCCCGTCCCGGCGGTCCTGCCCGTCCCGGCGGCCCCGGCCGACCCGCCCGTCCGGAGCGGGGGCTCGCGCTCGCCCAGACGGCCAACTCCGTCGGCGACGGCGCCTACCTCGTCTGCTCCGCCCTCTTCCTCGTCCGCGTCGCGGGCCTCTCCCCGGCCCTCATCGGCCTCGGCCTCGGCCTCTCCTGGGCCGTCGGCACCCTGGCGGGCATCCCGCTGGGGCACCTCGCCGACCGGCACGGGCCGCGCGGCACCTCCGCCCTGCTCGCCCTCGCGACTGCCGGCGCCCTCGGCGCCCTCCTCCTCGTCCGCTCCTTCCCTCCGTTCCTGGCGGTCGCCTGCCTCTACGCGTCCGGCCAGTGCGGCCTGGCCGCTGCCCGCCAGGCCCTGCTGGCGGGGCTGGTCGGCCCCGACCGGCGCACCGCCGTGCGGGCCCGGCTGCAGTCCTGCGGCAACGCCGGACTCGCCGCGGGCGCGGCCCTCGGAGGAGTGGCCCTGCACCTCGGCACCCGCCAGGCGTTCCTGGGGGCGCTCGCCCTCGACGCGGCCGCCTTCCTGGCCTGTGCCGCCCTGCTGCTGCGGGTGCCCGCCGTCCCGGCAGCCCCGCCCGCGCCCGGCGGCGGTCCGGCCCTCGCGGTGCTGCGCGACCGGCCGTACGCCCTGCTCACCCTCCTCAACGCCCTGATGCTGCTGCGGATGCCGCTGCTCAGCCTCGCCCTCCCGCTCTGGACCGTGCAGCGGACCGCCGCACCGCCCTGGACCGGGTCCGCGCTGCTGGTCCTCAACACCCTGGGGGTGGTGCTCTTCCAGGTGCGGGCCGCACGGGGCGTCCGCGGACCGGCCGCCGCCGTCCGGGCCGTCCGGCGGTCCGGCCTGCTGGTGCCGGCCTCGTGCGTCGTCCTCGCGCTCTCCGGCGGCGCCGTTCCTGCCCCGACGGCCGTGGCGCTGCTGCTCGTGGGCGTCGCCCTGCTGACCGCGGGCGAGACGGTGCAGTCCGCCGGCGGGTGGGAGCTGGGCTCCTGCCTCGCCCCCGACCACCGGCAGGGCCAGTACCAGGGCTTCTACGGCAGCGGGGTCGCCGTCGCGCGGACGCTCGGGCCGCCGCTCCTCACCGGACTCGTGGTGGAGGGGGGCACGTCCGGCTGGCTGCTGCTGGGACTCCTCTTCCTCGGCGCCGGGCTCGCCACCGGCCCGGCCGCCCGCTGGGCGGTGCGCACCCGCCCGGACACCGTCCCGGCCGCCGTCCCGGCGGCCGCCCTGCCGGGCTGACCGGACCGCCGGGCTCAGACGTCCTTGCGGAGTGCCACCAGGCGGTACACGGGATCCGGCCGGGGGCGGTCCTGGTCGGGCAGCGCGGCCAGCGACGCCGCGAGGGAGGCGGCCTGACGCTCCGTCACCCGGATCGCGGACGGGTAGGCGCCGTGCGCCAGTCCGGCGGCGGCCGACCGCGGCGACCGCCCCTGGCCGTGCCCGGTGAAGGACGCCCCGCCGCAGGGCCGCAGCCCGTGCCGTGCGGCGTGCCCGGCCACCAGGGCGCGTCCGTCGGACGCGTCCGGCCGCCGGAAGGGCGCGAGCAGCGCGTCGATGTCGCTGCCCACGTCGTGCGATGCGTCCTTGTCGACGGTCGCGACCAGCACCCCGCCCGGCCGCAGCACCCGGGCGCACTCGGCGACCACCGGTGCGGCGTCGGGCAGCAGGTGCAGCAGCCAGACGGCGCTCACCGCGTCCAGGGTGCCGTCGGCGAACGGGAGGCGCCGGGCGTCCGCCAGCACCACCGCCCCGCCCAGGCGGGCCGCCGCCAGCCGGAGCATGCCGGGGGAGGCGTCCGCGCCCGCCACCCGCAGGCCCGGCCGGGAGATCCGGGCGCTGACCAGGCCGGTGCCGCAGCCGACGTCGAGGAGGGTGCGGACGTCCGGCGGCAGCAGCCCCAGGACCGCCCGCGCGGCGGCCCCGGCGCGCGGCACCCCGCCCCGGCTCGCGTCGTAGCGGTCGGCCTCGGTGTCGTAGTCCAGCATGGCCCGCACCCTATGCCCGCGGTCCGTCCCCGCCCGCCGCCCTGTCCGCGGCCCCCCGCCCTCCCCGCCCTTTCCGCAGCCCGCAGCCCCCATCCCGCAGCCCGCACCCCGCGGCCCGCCCCGCAGTGCCGCGTGCCCCGCCGGTCACGCCCTGCGCCGGGCCGCGGGCGGCGGTAGCGTCGAGGGGCCACCGCGGGAGGAGTCCGACCGTGCCGACAGCACACCAGCCGACGACCACCACGGCCTGGGTCGTGGACCGGCCCGGCCCCGCCGCGGACGGCCCGCTGCGCCGGGTCGAGCGGGAGCTCCCGCCCCCGGGGCCCCACCAGCTGCTCGTCGAGGTCTCCGCCTGCGGCGTCTGCCGCACCGACCTGCACCTCGCCGAGGGCGACCTGGTACCGCACCTGCCGCGCTGCACGCCCGGCCACGAGGTGGTGGGCCGGGTCCTGGCGGCCGGTCCTGGCGCGGAGGGGCCCGGCACCGCCCCGGACGGCTCCGCCGGTGACCCGGAGGGCTCCGCCGACGACCTCGAGGGCTTCGCCGGTGACCCGGAGGGCTTCGCCGGTGACGCGGAGGGCTTCGCCCCGGGCGACCGGGTGGGCGTCGCCTGGCTGGCCGGCACCTGCGGGCACTGCCCCTGGTGCCGCAGCGGACGCGAGAACCTCTGCCCGCACTCCCGCTACACCGGCTGGGACGTCCACGGCGGCTACGCCGGCCACCTCCTCGCCGACGCCCGCTACGCCTACCGGCTGCCCGAGGACGCCCCCGCGTGGCGGGGCTGGGCCGACGAGGAGATCGCCCCGCTGCTCTGCGCGGGCATCATCGGGTACCGCGCGCTGGAGCGGGCCCGGCTGCCCCGCGGCGGCCGCCTGGGCGTGTACGGGTACGGCGCGTCGGCCCACCTGACGACCCAGCTGGCGACCGCCCGCGGCGCGGTCGTCCACGTGCTCACCCGCTCCGAGGAGGCCCGGCGGCTCGCCCTGGACCTGGGCGCGGCCTCGGCGGGCGGCGCCTACGACGCGCCGCCCGAGCCGCTGGACGCGGCGATCCTCTTCGCCCCCGTCGGCGACCTGGTGCCGACCGCCCTCGCCGCCCTGGACCGCGGCGGCACGCTGGCGGTGGCCGGCATCCACCTGAGCGACATCCCGCCGCTGCGGTACGCCGACCACCTCTTCCAGGAGCGGACGCTGCGCAGCGTCACCGCGAACACCCGGGCGGACGGCCGGGCCTACCTCGCCGAGGCGGCCCGGCTGCGCCCGCAGGTGCACGTGACCCGCCGCCCGATGGCCGAGGCCGACCGGGTGCTGGCCGACCTCGCGGCGGACCGGGTCACCGGCGCCGCGGTGCTCGTCCCCGGCCCGGCCTGAACCCCACCGGGGACCGCCCGTACCGCGCCCGGACCCGCATCCGGACCGGCGCCCGTACCGCGCCCGTACCCGGACCCGGGCCGTCCCCCGGAACCGCGCCCGGGCCGGGCGGGTCCGGCCTGCCGCGGCCCGGACCCGCGCCCGCACCGTCAGGCGTGCGGCCCGCCCGGGGCCCGGCCGGTCGCCTCCAGCAGCTCCCGCCCGTCGGGCACGGCGTGGGAGCGGTACCGGCCGGTCTCCCGCGACCAGGCGGCGTGGCCCGCCATCCAGTGCCCCAGTCCGTCGACCGTGCCGAGCAGCGCCCGGGCCTGGTCGTCCGGCAGGCCCCGGCAGAGGTCGCGGACCGCCGCGGCCGCCTCACAGAACCGTTTCACCTCGGCGTCGATCCGCATTACCACCTCCCGGGCGGCCTCCTCCAGGGGCACGCCGAGCTGCCGGTGGAGGACGGTCACGTAGTTGCACAGGTCGCCCACCGAGATCTCCTTGGGCGCCGAGAAGAGGTCGTTGGTCCAGCCGATGGCGTTGACCGCGGACTCCCGCAGGGCCGCCACCTCCGGGCGGGCCAGCAGGTGCTCGGGCACCGGGCGGCCGGTGCCGTACTCGATGAGGTCCGCCCCCGTGTACATCGCGACCGTCGACGACCGGTGGGCGCTGTACGCGGCCTCGTCCAGCACCGCGCGCGACCCGTTCACCGAGGCCTGGCGGCGGTAGGAGTGCAGGAAGTCGACGACGTTGCGGGTGAACCGCGCGTTCCACTCCGCGGGCATGGCCCGGGTGATCCGCCGCCGCAGCCGGGCCAGCGCGTCGCGGGAACGGGCCACCTCGCGGCTGGGGGCCGGGGGTCTGCGGAGGGTCCGCCGCCCGCGGCAGACCGGCTCCATGCAGGCGATGACGCGCTCCACGAACTCCGCGTCACGCCCCTCCGGCGTGTCGTCCAGGAGGTCGTCGAAGGCGAAGATCCAGCCGGTCCAGTCGGCGAGGGTGAGCAGCCGCCCGTACTCCGCGTCCGCGTAGACGCGGGCCGCGAACCGGCCGAAGAGCATGGAGTCGAAGGCGTCGGCGGCCGCCCCGGGGGCGACGATGCGCCTGCTGCGGGCCCAGCCCCGCAGGTGCTCCTCGGCCTGCGCGGCGTACGGGCTGATCACGGAAGGGAAGGGGAATTCGGGCAGCGGGAGGGTGAGTTCCACGGTCTTCTCCGGATTCTTCGTCCAGTCGCCTCGACGGCGCCGGAGGCCTCTGCGGCGCACGGCCGCCCACCGGTGGGGGCACGGCGTCTCCTCCTCCGGGACGGCGCATGCCGGGGTGCGGGGGCGCACGGCCGGACTGCGCGCGGGGTCGCCTCACGGTGATCCTCGTTCCGGAGACCTCAGCGGTAAACACCCTTCCCGGCCAACCTGTCCGGTTCCGCGCGGCCGATGCGCCCCCGGACCCGGCCGCCACCGGATAGCCTCGTGACGGGAAGTCATGTCGGCGGCGCAGACGACACAGAGAGGCCGGCCGTGACCGATCGGGACGACAACCGGGGCCCGGGGCCCGAGGGCGGGGCCCCGGCCGTGCTGCTGGAGCGCGAACAGGAGGTCGCGGCCGCCGAGCGCGCCGTCGACGACCTCTGCCGCCGCGCCGCCGCGGGCGGCGGCCGGCCGGGCGGGACGCTGCTCGTCAGCGGGTCCGCCGGCACGGGCAAGACCGCCCTCCTCACCGAGGTCCGCCGCATCGCCTCCGCGCGCGGGGACTGCCGGGTGCTCTTCGCCCGCGGCGGCGAGCAGCAGCGCTCCCTCCCCTTCCACGTCGTCAGGCAGCTGCTGCAGCCGGTCCTCGTCGGCCGCAGCGAGGCGCAGCAGCGCGAGCTCTTCGGCCTCTGGTACGGGATCACGGGCCCGGCCGCCGGTCTGTTCGCGCCGCCCGACGGGGCCCTGGCCGACCCGCAGGGCGTCCGCGACGGCCTGGACCAGGTCTTCACCCGCCTGGCGCGGCCCGGGAGCCCGCTGGTGCTGGTGGTCGACGACCTGCACTGGGCCGACCCGGAGTCGGCGGGGTGGCTCGCGTCGTTCCGGCAGCGCGTCCGCGAGCTCCCGGTCCTGCTGGTCCTCGCCCACCGGCCCGACGACCTCCCCCGGGAGGACCCCTTCCCGCGGCTGGTCGAGGACGGCGCCGGACGCCCCCTCGTCCTGCGCCCGCTCGGCCCCGCCGCGGTGGCGGAACTGGTGCGCGCCACCCTCGGGCGCGACGCCGACGACGCCTTCTGCCGTGAGTGCTGGACCGTCACCGCCGGCAACCCGTACGAGGCGGTGGAGCTGCTCGCCCGGGCCGAGGAGCGCGGGATCGCCCCCACCGCGGACAGCGCGGAGCTCCTGCGGGACCTGGGCGCCGCGGTGCGCGGCGCCGGACTCGTCGCCGAGCTGGAGAAGCTCGGCCCGGAGACCCTCCGCTACGCCTGGGCCGCCGCCGTCCTCGGCGACGGCACCCCCGCGCCGCTGGCCGCCCGGCTCGCCGCCATGGACCCGGCCGAGGCCGGGCAGGCCGCCGAGCGGCTGCGGGAGGCCCGCGTCATCAAGGGCGGGCCCGTCCTGGAGTTCGTCCACCCTCTGATCGCCACCGCCGTCTACCGGGCCGTCCCGCCGGCCGCCCGCACCGCGATGCACGGCGTCGCCGCCCAGGCCGTGCGCGACGCGGGCCTCGGCGTCGCCGTCGCCGCCCGCCACCTGCTGGAGGTCCACCCCGACGGCGACGACGACCTCGTCGAGGTCCTCCGCGAGGCGGCCCGCGAGCACGTCGCCGTCGGCGCCCCCGACGCCGCCCGCCGCTGCCTGGAGCGGGCCCTGGCCGAGCCGCCCGCCGACGGCGACCGCGCCGACGTGCAGTACGAACTGGGCTGCGCCACCCTGCTCACCCAGCCCGCCGTCACCGTCAACCACCTGACCGCCGCCCTCGCCCGGCCCGGCCTGACCTCCTCCCGGCGGGAGAACGCGGCGCTGCGCCTGGCCCAGGCCCTCGGCCACCTGGACCGGCTGGACGAGGCCGTCGGCGTGCTCGCCGCCGAGGCGGCCCGCACCCCGCCGGGCCCCGCCCGCACCCGGCTCCTCGCGGGGCGCTTCATCTGGTCCGCGCTGCAGACCGACGACCGCGGCCGGGCGGACCGCTCCCGGCAGCTCGCCGACCTCGCCGGGGAGCTCGACGGCCGCGACGACGCCGCCGCCCGCGTCGTGCACGTGCTGCGCGCCTGGGACCTCACCCTGCGCGGCGAGCCCGCGGCGGAGGCCCAGGCCCTGGTGGACCGGGCGCTCGACGCCGGGAGGCTGCCCGCCGAGCTGGGCTGGACCAACCGCACCTGGGGCTTCGAGGTCCCCACCATGCTCGGCATGACCTGCACCTACACCGACCGGCTGGACCTCGCCGAGGAGCTGTTCGGCGACGCGGTGCGGGAGTTCGAGGTCGCCGGGTGGAGCGGGTCCCACCTGGGCTTCGCCTACTTCCTGCTCGGCCTGGTGCGCTTCCGCGGCGGCCGCCTGAGCGAGGCGGAGGACTTCCTGCGCAGCAGCCTGCGCACGGCCGAACGCCTGGGCCGGGGCGTCCCCCTGCAGTGGGACGCCGTCGGCGTCCTCATCGAGACGCTCCTGGCCCGCGGCCGGGCGGACGAGGCCATGGCCCTCGCCGAGCAGTACCGTTTCGGCCCGCCCTACCCCGCGGCCCTGCTGCTGCCGGACGCGCCCACCCTCCACAGCAGGCTGCTGCTCGCCCACGGCCGCACCGAGGAGGCCGCCGCCGAGCTCTCCGCGGTCGGCGCCCGCCTCGACGCCCGCGGCTGGCGCAACCCGGTCTGGTCGCCCTGGCGGTCCCTCCTCGCCCTCGCCGTGGCCGGCGACGACCCCGCCCGCGCCCGCTCCCTCGCCCGGGACGCGGTCCGCGACGCGGAGCGCTACGGCACCGGCACCGCCGTCGGCCAGGCCCTGCGGATGGGCGCCGCCGTCGCCGAGAGCCCCGACGAGTCCGAGGCGATGCTGGAACTGGCCGTCGCCCGGCTGGGCTGCTCCCCGTCCGCGTACGAGTACGCCCTCGCCCTCGTCGACCACGGCGCCGCCCTGCGCCGGGTGGGGCGCGCCTCGGACGCCGCCGAGCAGCTGCGCCACGGCGTGCAGCTGGCCAACCAGTGCGGGGCCGAGGCGCTGGCGGCGCGGGCCGCGGGGGAGCTCTCCGCGGCCGGGCTGCGCCCGCGCGGCCTGTACATGCTCGGCGCCGAGGCGCTGACGGACCGGGAGCGCAGGGCCGCGGAGCTGGCGGTGCGCGGCGTGCCGTCCGACCGGATAGCGGTGGAGCTGGGCACGGGGGTGCGGATCGTCGACCGGCTGCTCGCGGCCGTCCACCGCAAGCTGGGCACCGGGCGGGAGGGCCTGCCTTCGGCGCTGGGCCTGCCGCCGGAGGACCCGCGCGACGGCGGGTGAGCCGGCGGGGCCGCTCCGGCGGCCCCGTCCCGCGACGGGGACGGGCGGGGCCGCCGCCCGTCCGGGACGCGGCCGACGCGACGCGGACCGGCGGTGCAGGGGCGGGCGTCAGGCGGACGGCCCGGCCCAGGGCACGGCCGGGAGGCCGCGGACCGGGGCGTCGCAGCGGAAGAGCGCGCCGTGCGGGGCCGGGTCGTCCGGGTCGGTGCCGCGGGCGGCGGTGGTGATCCACAGCGTGTCCAGGGCGTCGCCGCCGAAGGCCACGCTCGTCACCTGCGGCACCGGCAGCTCCACCGTCTCCAGCACCCGCCCGTCCGGCGCGAGGCAGCGCACCGCCGAACCGCCCCAGAACGCCACCCACAGGTTGCCCTCGGCGTCCAGCGCCATGCCGTCGGGGTCGCCGGAAAGGTCCGAGGTGTCGATGCTGCGGACGAGCGGGCCCACCGGCCCGTGCTCGGGATAGACGTGGAGGCCGATCCGCCGGGTCGGGCTGTCGATGTGCCAGAGCCGGTCCGGCTCCGGCCACGCCAGGCCGTTCGGGACGAGCAGCCCGTCGAGCACCGGCACCGCGCGCGGCGCACCGCCGCCGGTCTCCAGCCGGTACAGCGGGCCCGGCTCCGGCGTGCCGGAGAGCGCCGTCGTCCCGGCCAGCATCCGCCCGTACGGGTCGCACGCCCCGTCGTTCATCCGGCGGTCGGGCCGGTCGGCCTCCGCCGCGGCGACCGGTCCGAGGCGGCCGGAGGCCGTGTCCAGCACCTCGAAGCCCCGGTCGGTGGCCAGCAGCACCCGGTCGCCGTCGTACGGGGCCAGGGTGCCGGGCATGGTGTCCAGGTCCGTGCGGCCGGACTTCCCGGTCGCCGGGTCCAGCCACAGCACCGCGCGGTCCTCGATGCCGACCCAGCGGAGGCGCCCGGCCGCCGCGTCCCAGCGGGGGCTCTCGCCGAGCACGAGGCGGTCGGGGGAGACGAGGTCGGCGCGCACGGGGACTCCAGGAGGGTGCGGACGGGACCCGCGGGCCCCTCCGGTCCACGGGCGGGCCCGCGGTCGGGCGGGCGCCCGCGGCGGCTCCGGCCGGGGGCGGGACGACGCTAGCCGACGCCCGCCCGCCGGACCAGACCGCCTCCGCCCGCCCGCCCGCCCGTACCGGCCCCGCCCCGCCCCGGCGCCGCCGCCCACCGTCCGCCGCCGGCGTCGCGGTCCGGTCGCGCGGGTAGGGAGAGGGACGCCCGCCCGCGCGACCCCGTGGAGGAGCCCTGGACACCGACGACCGGCCCACCGACGACCGGCCCACCGACGACCGGCGCACCGCCGGCCCGCCCACCGACGCGCCGCCCACCGGCTTCGACCTCCCCTTCGACCGCTCCGGCACCGGCAGCAGCAAGTGGGCCGCCGCCGGTGCCGACGGCCGCCCCGGCCGGATCGCGCTGGGCCTCGCCGACATGGACCTCCCCGGCCCGCCCGCCGTCGCCGAGGCCCTGGCCTCCCGCGCCGCGCACCGCGCCTGGGGCTACACCGTCTGCGACCCGCGCGGCCGCGACCTGGTCGCCGCCTGGTACCGGGCCCGCCACGGCGCCGCCGTCGACCCCGACTGGGTGCTGCTGCTGCCCTTCGGCCCGCGCACCGCCGTCCGCCTGCTCCTGGAGGTGCTGCGCGCCGCGGGCCGCGGCGGACCGGTGCTGGCCCCGGTGCCCGAGTACGGCGGCTTCGCCCCCACCTGCCGGGCGGCCGGGCTGCCGTACGAGGAGGTGCCGCTGGCCCTGGAGGCGGACGGCTACCGCCTGCCCGTCGGGGGGTTCGCGGGCCGCCCGCTGTCCGCCGTCCTGCTCAGCAGCCCGCACAACCCCACCGCCCGGGTGTGGCCGCGCTCCGCCGTGCGGTCGCTGGCCGAGGCGGCGGCCGACGCGGGCGGGGTGCTGGTCTCCGACGAGGTCCACTCCGACCTGGTCCACCCCGGCGTGTCCCACCCCGTCGCGGTGGACGCCGCCGGCGACCTCGCCCCCTCCGTCGTCACGCTCAACTCCGTGGGCAAGACCTTCAACACCACGGGCCTCCCCAGCGCCTTCGCCCTCGTCCCCGACCCCGTGCTGCGGGAGCGCCTGCGGGAGGCGATGGCCGGATACGGCCTGTGGGAGGGCGGCCTGACGGCCCAACTGGTGCAGAACGCCGCCCTGGAGCACGGCGGGCCGTGGCTGGACGGCCTGCTCGGGTACCTGGCCGGCAGCCGCGACCTCGCCCTGGACGCCCTGCGCCGGGCCGCCCCGGGCGCCGTGCCCTCCCCGCCGCAGGCCTCCTACCTGCTCTGGCTGGACGCCGCCGCGCTGGGCCTGCCCGCCGCCGGGGCCTGCCGGCTGCTGCTGGAGGAGCGCGGACTCGGCCTCCAGGACGGTGCGGACTTCGGCGCCCCCGGCTTCCTGCGGCTGAACTACGCGCTGCCCCGCCCGCTCCTCGCGACGGCGCTCGACCGCCTCACCCGTCCGGCGCAGTCCTGAACCCCGCCGCCCACACCGCCCCGACCTGCGCAGACACCTCGGCGCCGCGGCGGTTTGCCGCCGCGCGGGCATGCTTCGGTGCAGACTGGGCAGTGAGCCCCGGGCCGCAAGACCGAGGGACGGTGAGCCGAGTGAAACCCGTACGCCCCCCGATACAGACCGACGCCGGGCCGCCGCAGGCACCGCCCACCGTGACCCCGCTGACCGAGTCGCAGGCCGAGGCGTACGTCGCCAGCGTCTGCTTCAAGATCGGTCCGCCGCGCCGGGTCGGCGTCGAACTGGAGTGGATCGTCCAGGACGCCCGCGACGCCGCCGCCCCCGTGGACCCGGCCCGCACCGACGCCGCCGTCGAGGCCCTCGGCCTCCGGCCCGGACCCCCCGCCCTCCCCGGGGGCTCCCTCCTCACCCGCGAACCCGGCGGGCAGGTCGAGCTCAGCTCCCCGCCCGCCGAATCCCTCGCCGACTGCGCCGAGACCGTGCTGCGCGACCTCGCCGTCCTCCGCGGCGCCTTCGCCGCCCGCGGCCTGAACCTCGCCGGCACCGGCACCGACCCCCACCCGCGCGGCCGCCGCATGGTGGTCCGCGCCCCCCGGTACGCCGCCATGGCGGAGTTCTTCGGACGCGGAGGCCCCTGGGGCCGGGTCATGATGTGCGCCAGCGCCTCCGTGCAGGTCTGCGTGGACGCGGGCACCGACGGACCCGGGCCGCACGGCTTCCGCGACCGCTGGCGGCTGCTGCACCTCCTCGGGCCCGTCCTGGTGGCGGCCTTCGCCAACTCCCCGCTGCTGGACGGGCGGCCCACCGGCCGCCGTTCCACCCGCCAGGCCGTGTGGGAGCGGATGGAGCCCACCCACACCCTCGCCCCTGCCCCGCTGGCCGGCGACCCCCGCGCCGCCTGGGCCCGCGCCGCCCTCGACGCCGAACTGCTCTGCGTGCGCCGTCCCGGCGGCCGGCCCTGGACCGCCCCGAGCGGCCTCACCTTCCGCGACTGGCTGCGCGGCGCGGGGGAGCGGCCGCCCACCCTGGACGACCTCGGCTACCACCTCACCACCCTCTTCCCGCCCGTGCGGCCCCAGGGGCACTTCGAACTGCGCATGATCGACGCCCAGCCCGGCGACGGCTGGCTCGTCCCCACCGCGCTGGTCACCGCCCTGCTGGACGACCCCCGCGCCGCCGACGCCGCCCTCGCGGCCCTGGAGCCCCTCGGCGACCCCGACCGGGACCTCCCGGCCCCCCGGGGCTCCCTGTGGACCAGGGCCTCCACCCACGCCGTCGCCGACCCCGCGCTGCGCCGCGCCGCCCTCGCCTGCTTCGCCGCCGCCGACGGCGCGCTGCCCCGGCTGGACGCCCCGCCCGCGGTGCGGAACGCCCTCGCCGCCTTCGCCGACCGCTACACCGCCGCCGGGCGATGTCCCGCCGACGACCAGCTGGACGCCCTGGCCGGCCGCTCCCGGCGGGGCCCCGGCACCGACACCGCGACGACGCAGGAGACCGCCCCGTGCTGAACACCGAGCCGAACACGCCGTCGGGCACGCCGTCGGGCACCCGGCCGGGCACCGCCCCGGGCGGCGCGACGGAGGCCGCGACGGACGCCGCCCGCGCCTCCCTCCCCGCCGGGCCCCCGCGCCCCGAGGCGCTGCCCGCCGAGGCGCTGCGCGAGCGCATCGCCGCCGAACTGCTCGCCGCCCGCGCCCGCACCGCGGTCCTCACCGGCAGCGTCGACGACCGCGACCTCACCGCCCAGCACTCGCCGCTGATGTCGCCCCTGGTCTGGGACCTCGCCCACATCGGCAACCAGGAGGAGCTCTGGCTGCTGCGCACCGTCGGCGGCCGCGACCCCCTGCTCCCCGGCATCGACTCCCTCTACGACGCCTTCGAGCACCCCCGCGCCGAACGCCCCTCCCTGCCGCTGCTGCCGCCCGCCGAGGCCCGCGCCTACGCCCACGACGTCCGCGGCCGGGTCCTCGACGTCCTGGAGGCCGCCGCCCTGGACGGCGACCCGCTGCTGCGCGGCGGCTTCGCCTTCGGCATGGTCGCCCAGCACGAGCAGCAGCACGACGAGACCATGCTGATCACCCACCAGCTCCGCCAGGGCCCGCCCGTCCTCGACGACCCGGCGCCGCCCCCCGCGCCCGCCGACGCCGCCGCGCTCCCCGCCGAGGTGCTCGTCCCCGGCGGCGACTTCACCATGGGCACCTCCACCGAGCCCTGGGCGCTGGACAACGAGCGCCCCGCCCACACCGTGCACGTCCCCGCCTTCCACCTGGACACCGTCCCGGTCACCAACGGCGCCTACCAGCGGTTCGTCGCCGACGGCGGCTACGACGACCCCCGCTGGTGGACCCCGGAGGGGTGGGACCACCGGCAGCGGGCCGGCCTCACCGCCCCCCTCTTCTGGACCCGCGACGGCGCGACCTGGCTGCGCCGCCGCTTCGGCCGCACCGAGGAGGTCCCCGCGGACGAGCCGGTCGTGCACGTCTGCTGGTACGAGGCCGACGCGTACGCCCGCTGGGCCGGGCGCCGCCTGCCCACCGAGGCCGAGTGGGAGAAGGCGGCCCGCCACGACCCCGCCACCGGACGCTCCCGCCGCTACCCGTGGGGCGACGCCGACCCCACCCCCGAGCACGCCAACCTCGGCCAGCGCCACCTGCGGCCCGCCCCCGCCGGCAGCCACCCCGCCGGCGCCTCCCCGCACGGCGCCCGCCAGCTGATCGGCGACGTCTGGGAGTGGACCTCCAGCCGCTTCACGCCCTACCCCGGCTTCCGCGCCTGGCCCTACCGCGAGTACTCCGAGGTCTTCTTCGGCGGCGACTACCGGGTGCTGCGCGGCGGCTCCTTCGGGGTCGCGCCGGTGGCCTGCCGGGGCACCTTCCGCAACTGGGACCACCCGGTGCGGCGCCAGATCTTCTCCGGCTTCCGCACCGCCCGCGACGCCGAGCCCCGCACCGCCGGCCGCACCGCCCCCGGGGCCGCCTGATGTGCCGCCACCTCGCCTACGTCGGCGAGCCCCGGGCGGTCCGCGACCTGGTCACCGCGCCCCCGTACGGGCTCCACCAGCAGTCCTGGGCGCCGCGCATGCAGAAGTACGGCACCGTCAACGCCGACGGCTTCGGCATCGGCTGGTACGCCGACGGCGACCCCGTGCCCGCCCGCTACCGCCGCTCCGGACCGATCTGGGCCGACCCGTCCTTCGCCGACCTCTCCCGGGTCGTGCGGACCCGCGCCCTGCTCGCCGCCGTGCGCTCCGCCACCGACGGCTGCGCCCCCGGCGAGGCCGCCGCCGCCCCCTACGCCGCCGACCGCTGGCTCTTCAGCCACAACGGCGCCCTGCCCGGCTGGCCCGCCGCCTTCGCCGACCTGGCCGCCGCCCTGCCGCCCGCCGACCTCCTCTCCATGGAGGCCCGCTGCGACTCCGCGCTGGTCTGGGCCCTGGTCCTGCGGCGGCTGCGGGACGGCGCCGCGCCCGGCGACGCCCTCGCCGCGACCGTCGCCGACGTCGCCGCCCGCGGCGACGCCCGCCTCAACCTGCTCCTCACCGACGGCACCGCCATCGCCGCCACCACCTGGGGCGACACCCTCTTCCACCGCCTGGAGCCGGGCCGCTGCGCCCTGGTCGCCTCCGAGCCGGGCGACGACCTGCCCGGCTGGACCGCCGTCCCCGACGGGTCGCTGCTGCTCGCGACCGCCGACGCCGTCACCGTCCGCCCCCTGGCGGGACCGCCGGGCTGACCGGCCCGCGCCGGCCGTCCCGCCCCGGCCGGCGCGCACCGCCGCCCGACCCCGACGGCACCCCACCCTTCCCGTGAGAGGAGGCCCCGCCATGGCCGCACCGTTCGACCTCACCCGCCTGCTGCCCGCCGACCACTTCGACGCCGCCCTCCGCCACGACGTGCGCACCGGGCTGACGGCGGATCCGAAGTGGCTCCCGCCCAAGTGGTTCTACGACGCCCGCGGCAGCGAGCTCTTCGAGCAGATCACCCGGCTGCCCGAGTACTACCCCACCCGCGCCGAGCGGGCCATCCTCACCGCCCGCGCCGCCGAGGCCGCCGCGGCCACCCGGGCCCGCACCCTGGTCGAGCTGGGCTCCGGCTCCTCCGAGAAGACCCGGCTGCTGCTGGACGCGCTGCGCGACCTCGGCACCCTGGAGTCCTACGTCCCCGTCGACGTCAGCGAGAGCGCCCTGCGGGAGGCGGGCGACGCCCTGGCCGCCGAGTACCCCGGCCTCGCCGTGCACGCCCTGGTCTCCGACTTCACCGCGACCCTGGCGCTCCCGCCGACCCGCGGCCCCCGCCTCGTCGCCTTCCTCGGCGGCACCCTCGGCAACCTGCTCCCCGACGAGCGGGCCGCCTTCCTCGCCGCCCTGCGGCGGGAGCTGGAGCCGGGCGACTCCCTCCTCGTCGGCACCGACCTGGTGAAGGACCCGGCCGTCCTGGTCGCCGCCTACGACGACGCGGCCGGTGTCACCGCCGCGTTCGACCGGAACGTCCTGCACGTCGTCAACCGCGGGCTCGACGCGGACTTCGACCCCGACGCCTTCGCGCACGTCGCCCACTGGAACGCCGCGAACGAGTGGATCGAGATGCGGCTGCGCTCCCTCCGCGAGCAGACCGTCAAGATCCGCGACCTGGACCTGGCCGTCCCCTTCGCCGAGGGCGAGGAGCTCCGCACCGAGGTCTCCGCGAAGTTCCGCCGCCGCGGCATCACCGCCGAACTCGCCGCCGCCGGACTGGAGCTGGTCCACTGGTGGACCGACCCGGAGGAGCGCTTCGGCCTCTCGCTGGCCACCCCCGCCGACCGCGACGGCGCCGCCCGGGACGCCGCGGCCCCGGGCGGCGATTCCTGACGCTCCGTCACCGGGGGCGCCGCCGTGCCGCGGCGCCCCCGGTCCGGCCGGCCCGGCCGGTTGGACCGAACCGGTCGGCCCGGCCGGCCCGGCCGGTTCGACCGGCCGTCAGGGGGTCCGGGGCTCCCGCAGGGTGATGCGGATGCCCACCGTGCCGGCCCGGCCGCGCCGCAGCCGGCTGCCCAGCATCGTCAGCCGCCCCAGCAGCCCGTACTTGCGTGCCAGCAGGGCGCGGTAGCGCTCGGTGCCGTCCGCGTCCAGGAGCTCGGCGGTCGCCGGGACGTCCTCCCCCTGGCGCCCGCCGCGGACGTCGCAGGGCGCGACCAGCACGTCCGCCCGGTTGCGGATGCGCTTCACCTTCCAGGAGTCCGCCGCGGTCCACACCCCGAGCGCGTCGCCGTCCCGCACCACCCACACGGGGGTGGGCACGGTGGAGCCGTCCTTCTTGTAGGTGGTGACCAGCAGGTACTTCCCCGCCCCGAGCCGGTCCAGCGCCGCGGCGCCGTCGTCAGTCGTCATGGCGTCAGGGTACGGCGGGACCGGCCCCCGCCCGTCCGCGCCCCGCGGCGCGGACGGGCGCGGCGGGCGCGGACGGGCCTGCGGACGGGGGCCGGGCCGCCCGGTGCCTCAGGACGGGCCGGGCAGCACCGTCCCGGCCACCTCGCCGAAGCCGATCCGCACCCCGTCGGCGCCGGGCGCGGTCGCGCTCATCACGACCGTGTCGCCGTCCTCCAGGAAGGTCCGCTCCGTGCCGTCCGGCAGCCGCAGCGGCTCGCGCCCGTTCCAGGTCAGCTCGATCAGCGAGCCGCGCTCCTCCGGCAGGCGGCCCGAGACGGTGCCCGAGGCGTACAGGTCGCCGGTGCGCAGCGAGGCGCCGTTCACCGTCATGTGGGCCAGCATCTGCGCGGGCGACCAGTACGTGCCGCGGAACGGCGGCCGGGAGACCACCGCGCCGTTCAGCCGCACCTCCAGGGCCAGGTCCAGCCCCCAGGGCTCCTTCTCCTCCAGGTACGGCAGCGGGGCCGGGTCCTGGGGCGGCACGGGGACGCGGGCGTGCTCCAGCGCGGCGAGCGGCACCACCCAGGGCGACACCGACGTGGCGAAGGACTTGCCGAGGAACGGCCCGAGCGGCCGGTACTCCCAGGACTGGATGTCGCGGGCGGACCAGTCGTTCACCAGCACCGCCCCGAAGACGTGGTCGGCGAAGGCGCCGACCGGCACCGGCTCGCCGAGCCGGGAGGGCGCCCCGACCACGAAGCCGACCTCCGCCTCGACGTCCAGCCGCTCCGTCGGGCCGAAGAGCGGCGCGCCGCCGGGGCCGGACCGCTGCCCGGCGGGCCGCCGCACCCCCGTGCCGGAGACCACGACGGTCCCCGCCCGGCCGTGGTAGCCCACGGGCAGGTGGCGCCAGTTGGGCAGCAGCGGCTCGCCGTCGGGCCGGAAGATCCGGCCCACGTTGGAGGCGTGCTCCTCGGAGGCGTAGAAGTCGACGTAGTCCGCCACCTCGAACGGCAGGTGCAGCCGCACCCGGTCCAGCGGGTACAGGTGGGCCTCGGCGAACCGGCGCTGCTCCTCCCCGGTGAGCAGCTCGGTGATCCGGCGGCGGACGTAGGCCCACTCGCCGGGGCCGCGGCGCAGGAAGCGGTTGAGGGAGCCGGTGGCCAGGTCGGCGCCGAGCGGGGTGCCCGCCCACACCGCGGAGGCGTCGAGCACGTGGCCGCCGATCGCCACGCCGACCCGGGGGGTGCCGCCGGGCGGGGTGAAGACGCCGTAGGGGAGGTTCTGCACCGGGAAGGGCGAGCCCTCCGGCACGGGGACCCAGCTGCGCGGCGCCGTCACCCGGCACCGCCCGGCGTCCCCGGAGCGCCCTGCACGTCCTGCACGTCCTGCACGTCCTGCGGGCCCAGCGGCCCCTGCGGCCCGCGGCCGCTCCAGCTCCACGCGTACCGCCCGTCGTCGGCCGCCCGGCCGCCCTCGGCGATCTCCAGCGGGCGGAAGGTGTCGACCATCACGGCCAGCTCGTCGAAGAACTCCGCGCCGATGGAGCGCTCGTAGGCGCCGGGCTGCGGGCCGTGGGTGTGGCCGCCGGGGTGCAGCGAGACCGAGCCCTGGCCGATGCCGGAGCCCTTGCGGGCCTCGTAGTCGCCGCCGCAGTAGAACATCACCTCGTCGCTGTCCACGTTGGAGTGGTAGTAGGGGACGGGGATGGAGAGCGGGTGGTAGTCCACCTTGCGGGGGACGAAGTTGCAGACCACGAAGCCCGCGCCCTCGAAGACCTGGTGCGCCGGCGGCGGCTGGTGGATGCGCCCGGTGATCGGCTCGTAGTCGCGGATGTTGAGGGCGTACGGGTAGAGGCAGCCGTCCCAGCCCACCACGTCGAAGGGGTGGTGCGGCAGCACCATCACGGTGCCGGCCACGCCGTCGCCGCCGGACGCGCGGTGCTTGACGTGCACCTCGACGTCCTCGCCCTCCTCCAGCAGCGGTCCGGACGGTCCGCGCAGGTCCCGCTCGCAGTAGGGGGCGTGCTCCAGCAGCTGCCCGAAGCGGGAGAGGTAGCGCTTCGGCGGCGTGACGTGGCTGTTGGCCTCGATCGCGTACAGCCGCAGCGGGGCGTCCCCGGCGGGCACCCAGCGGTGGGTGGTGGCGCGGGGGAGGACGACGTAGTCGCCGTCGCCGACCTCGATCGACCCGAAGACGGTGTCGACACGGCCCGTGCCGGACTCCACGTACACGCACTCGTCGCCGATGGCGTTGCGGTAGAGGGGGGAGGGGCGGCCGGCGGCGACGTAGGCGATGCGCACGTCGGCGTTGCCGAGCACCACCCGCCGGTCGGTGACCGGGTCGGCCTGCCGCCAGGACTCCCCGGGGAAGAGGGAGTGCAGCCGGAAGTGGAAGGGCTTCAGCGGATGGTTCGGCTCCGCCTTGGCCTCGGTGAGCTGCCACACACGGCTGTCGACCAGCGCGGAGGGGATGTGGCGGTGGTAGAGGAGGGAGGAGTCGGAGGAGAAGCCCTCCTCGCCCATCAGCTCCTCGAAGTAGAGCCCTCCGTCGTCCCGTCGGAACTGGGTGTGCCTTTTGGGCGGCACCGTGCCGAGGGTCCGGTAGTACGCCACCTGCGCCTCCTGAGCGACTGTCGCGGCCTGCCGTCCGGGGTCGGGACGGCAGTTCTCATGACAGTGGCGCCGGTCACGCCTGTCAAGGAAGGCCGGGGGGCGGCGGTCGCGTTACCGCAACCGGCAGGACACGCGGGCGTAACGAATCGCATATCCTTGCAGAAACTTGCTGCAAGGACTTTCCGAGCTGCTCACGCCGCTGTTACGTTCCTCCCCAAGCCCGACGGCCGCAACGGCGCAGTCGGACCCCCGGGACAGCCATTATGCGGTGTCCCGACCCTCTCGGGCACCCACCCTTCTAGGAGTTCTCATGCGGCGTGGTATTGCGGCCTCCGCACTTGTCGCGGCCCTCGCGGTCTCGATGGCGGCCTGCAGCAGCAGCGGCGGCGGCAGCGGTTCGGACAAGGCGGCCTCCGGTCCGGTCACCATCACCTGGTGGGACACCTCCAACGCCACCAACGAGAAGCCGACCTACGAGGCCCTGATCAAGGAATTCGAGCAGGCCAACCCGAAGATCACGGTCAAGTACGTCAACGTCCCGTTCGACCAGGCGCAGAACAAGTTCCAGACCGCCGCCGGCAGCAAGGGCGCTCCGGACGTCTTCCGCTCCGAGGTCGGCTGGACCGCCGCCTTCGCCAAGGCCGGCTTCCTGGCCCCGCTGGACGACACCGCCGCCCTGGACAACCGCGCCGACTTCCAGCCCAGCCTCCTGGAGCAGGCCAAGTTCGACGGCAAGACCTACGGCGCCCCGCTGGTCACCGACACCCTGGCCCTGCTGTACAACAAGGACATCCTCAAGAAGGCCGGCATCGCCAAGGCCCCCGCCACCTGGGACGAGCTGAAGACCGACGCCGCCCAGATCAAGAAGAAGGCCGGCGTCGACGGCTTCACCCTCCGCGCCGACGCCTACTACGCGCTGCCCTTCATGTACGGCGAGGGCACCAACATGGTCGACGCCGCCAACAAGAAGATCACGGTCAACTCGCCGCAGGCCGTCAAGGCCATCGACACCGCGAAGTCGATCCTGGCCACCTCCGGCGTCACCAAGCTGGACATCACCGCCGACGGCTACGCCCACATGCAGGACGCCTTCAACAGCGGCAAGACCGCGATGATCGTCCAGGGCCCGTGGGAGCTCACCAACATCTTCAAGGGCTCCGCCTTCACCAACAAGGACAACCTGGGCATCGCCCCGGTCCCGGCCGGCTCCACCGGCAAGGCCGGCGCCCCGACCGGCGGTCACAACCTGGTCGCCTACGCGGGCTCCGACAAGGCCCACCTGGAGGCCTCGGAGAAGTTCATCGGCTGGATGACCTCCGCCGAGACCCAGGCCAAGATCGCGGTGAAGAACGGCACCCTGCCGACCCGCGCCTCCGCCTACACCGCCGAGGTCAAGGCCGCCCCGGGCGTCGCCGGCTACCAGGCCGTCCTGAGCGTCGCCCAGCCGCGGCCGGAGCTGCCCGAGTACAGCTCGCTCTTCGCCTCCCTCGCCACCAACTACAACAAGATCCTCTCCGGTGGCGAGAGCACCCAGGCCGGCCTCGACGCCACGGCGGCCGACTACCAGAAGCTCCTCCCCGGCTTCTCCAAGTAATCCCCAGGGCCGCCCGGCCCGCCCCGCACGGGGCGGGCCGGGCGGCCCCTGTGGCGTCCCCGGTGCGGGCCCGCACCGGGGAGGCCCTCCCGCACAGCCCCCCGCAGCCCGATCTGCGAACCTCTCGAAAAGGTGTCGAAGATGACCGTCGCCGTCCAGGGTGGAAGCCCCGGAGGCCGCAGCGACCGCGCGTCGCGACCCGGCCTCGTCAGCCGTATACGGCAGTCGTACAACCGGAACTGGTACGCCTGGGCGATGGTCGCCCCGGTCGTGCTGGTGATCGGCGCGCTGGTGCTCTACCCCCTGGGCCGCGGCATCTACCTGTCGCTGACCAACGCCAACAGCCTCAACGTCGGCCGGACCATCGGGGTCAACCACATCCCCGACTCGTTCAGCTGGGTGGGCTTCGACAACTACAAGGACATCCTCTTCGGGGACGGCTCCTACGACCGCTTCTGGTCCCACTTCGTGTGGACCATCGTCTGGACCGCGGTCTGCGTCGGCCTGCACTACGGCATCGGCCTGGGCCTCGCCCTGCTGCTCAACCGCGACAACCTGCGGGGCCGCACCTTCTACCGCATGATGCTGATCCTGCCGTGGGCCGTCCCGACCTTCGTCACGATCTTCTCCTGGCGGCTCATGCTGGCCGACGACGGCGGCATCGTGAACTCGGCGCTCGACTGGTTGCACCTGCCGACCCAGGCCTGGCTCACCGACCCGTTCTGGCAGAAGGTCTCCGCGATCCTCGTCAACACCTGGGTCGGCGTCCCCTTCATGATGGTCTCCCTGCTGGGCGGCCTCCAGGCGATCCCGGCCGAGCTCTACGAGGCCGCCGAGACCGACGGCGCCACCCCCTGGCAGCGGTTCCGGCACGTCACCCTGCCCGGCCTGCGCTCCGTCAGCAGCACGGTGATCCTGCTCGGCATCATCTGGACCTTCAACCAGTTCAACGTGATCTTCCTGCTCTTCGGCCAGTCCGGCGCCCCGGACGCGCAGATCCTGGTCACCTGGTCCTACCGCCTGGGCTTCGGCCAGCAGCCGCGCGACTACGCCGAGTCCGCCGCCTACGGCGTGATCATCCTCTCCATGCTGATCGTCTTCGCCTCCTTCTACCAGCGGTGGCTGAAGCGCAACGAACTGGCCAACGGCTGACGGGCGCGACCGTCGCGACGCAAGAGAGAGGGCAGGAGAAGCCATGAGCACCACCGCAGACCTCCCGGTGACGGGAGCCCCCGACCACGAGCCGGTCCCCACCGCCGGCACCGCCAAGCCGCGCCGCCACCGCGGACGCGGCCAGCGCAGCAGGGGCCAGACCGCCCTGCTGCACACCCTGCTGGGCATCGCCAGCCTGGTGGCCTTCTTCCCGGTCGCCTGGATCGTCTACGTCTCGCTGGGCCCGGACAAGAGCGACTACCTCCACCCGGACAAGATCGCCGGCAAGATCAGCTTCAGCAACTACACCGACGTGCTGCAGAACACCGACTTCCTGAAGTGGTTCGGGAACTCGGTCCTCATCGCCCTGTCGGCCACCCTCATCGGCGTGCTGCTCTCGGCCAGCGCCGGCTACGCGGTGTCCCGCATGAAGTTCCCCGGCCACCGGCCGCTGATGTGGACCTTCCTCATCACCCAGATGTTCCCGGTCGCGATCCTCATCGTGCCGCTCTACAACATCCTGGCGAGCCTGGACCTCCTGGACACCTACCAGGGCCTGGTCATCGTCTACCTCACCACCGCGATCCCCTACTGCGCGTGGCTGATGAAGGGCTACTTCGACACCATCCCGGTCGAGATCGACGAGGCCGGCCGGGTCGACGGGCTCAGCCCCTTCGGCACCTTCTGGAAGCTGGTCCTCCCGCTGGCGCGCCCCGGCCTGGCCGTGGCCGCCTTCTACTCGTTCCTCACCGCGTGGGGCGAGGTCGCCTACGCCACCCAGTTCCTCCTCTCCAGCGAGAAGTACACCCTCGCGGTCGGCCTGCAGACCTTCGTCAGCGAGCACGACGCCCAGTGGAACCTGATGGCGGCCACCTCGGTGATGATCGCCCTCCCGGCGGCGCTGTTCTTCTACCTCGTCCAGCGCCACCTGGTCACCGGCCTCACCGCCGGCGCCTCCAAGTCCTGACCCCGCGGGCGGGGCGCCGTCCGCCTGCGCCCGGCGCCCCGCCCGCACCCGCTCCACCTCCCCACGCTGCGCACCGCCGGCCCACGCCCGGACCGGCGGGACGACACCGAGTCCCTGAGGGATCCGCCATGACCCAGTACCTGACCGACGCCTCCCGGCCCGTTGCCCCCGCCGCCGACACCGCCCCCGGTGCGGCCGCCGCGTCCGCAGCCGAGCCCAGAGGCTGGTGGCGGGACGCGGTCATCTACCAGGTGTACCCGCGCAGCTTCGCCGACTCCGACGGCGACGGGATGGGCGACCTGCCCGGCATCCGCTCGCGCCTGCCGTACCTGCGCGCCCTCGGCGTCGACGCGGTCTGGCTCTCCCCCTTCTACGCCTCCCCGCAGGCCGACGCCGGCTACGACGTCGCCGACTACCGCGCCATCGACCCGATGTTCGGCGACCTGCACGACGCCGACGCGCTGATCCGCGACGCCCACGGCCTGGGCCTGCGCGTCATCGTCGACCTGGTGCCCAACCACTCCTCCGACCAGCACGAGTGGTTCAAGCGCGCGCTGCGCGAGGGCCCCGGCTCGCCGCTGCGGGAGCGCTACCACTTCCGCCCCGGCAAGGGCGAGGACGGCGAGCTGCCCCCGAACGACTGGGAGTCGATCTTCGGCGGGCCCGCCTGGACGCGTACGAACAACCCGGACGGCACCCCCGGCGAGTGGTACCTCCACCTCTTCGCCCCCCAGCAGCCCGACTTCAACTGGGAGAACCGGGCCGTCGCCGACGAGTTCCGCTCCATCCTGCGCTTCTGGCTCGACATGGGCGTCGACGGCTTCCGCATCGACGTCGCCCACGGCATGGTCAAGGCCGCCGGCCTGCCCGACATCGGCGGCCACGACCAGCTCAAGCTGCTCGGCAACGACGTCATGCCCTTCTTCGACCAGGACGGCGTCCACGCGATCTACCGCGAGTGGCGCAAGATCCTCGACGAGTACCCGGGCGAGCGCATCGGCGTCGCCGAGGCCTGGACCCCCACCGTCGCCCGCACCGCCAACTACGTGCGCCCCGACGAGCTCCACCAGGCCTTCAACTTCCAGTACCTGGGCACCGACTGGGACGCCGCCGCCCTGCGCGAGGTCATCGACGTCTCGCTCGACGCCATGCGCCCGGTCGGCGCCCCGGCCACCTGGGTCCTCTCCAACCACGACGTGACCCGGCACGCCACCCGCTTCGCCAACGAGCCGGGCCTCGGCACCCAGCTCCGCACCCCCGGCGACCGCGCGCTCGGCCTCCGCCGCGCCCGCGCCGCCTCCCTGCTGATGCTGGCCCTGCCCGGCTCCGCCTACGTCTACCAGGGCGAGGAGCTCGGCCTGCCGGACGTCACCGACCTGCCCGACGAGGCCCGCCAGGACCCGGCGTTCTTCCGCGGCGCCGGCCAGGACGGCTTCCGCGACGGCTGCCGCGTGCCGATCCCGTGGTCCGGCACCGAGGCCCCCTACGGCTTCGGCCCCGAGGGCGGCGCGAGCTGGCTGCCCCAGCCGGCCGAGTGGGCCGAGCTGAGCGTCGAGGCCCAGACCGGTGACCCGAACTCCACCCTGGAGATGTACCGCAGCGCGCTCGCGGTCCGCCGCGAGCACCCCGCGCTGGGCGCCGGCACCGCGGTGACCTGGGTCGACGGCCTGCCCGAGGGCGTCCTGGCGTTCCGCCGCGACACCGCCGAGGGCTCCTTCGCCTGCACCGTCAACCTCACCGCCGAGGCCGTCCGCATCCCGGCCCCGGGCCGGGTCCTGCTGTCGTCCGCCCAGGCCGAGGTCGTCGACGGCGCCGTCGAGCTGCCGTCGGACTGCACGGTCTGGTGGGCCGTCTGACATGGGTGCAATAGGCTCAGGAGCTGTGACTACGGCGCGACTGGCGGACATCGCGGCGCAGGCGGGGGTAAGCGAAGCCACCGTCTCACGCGTCCTCAACGGCAAGGCGGGGGTGTCGGCTGCCACCAGGCAGACGGTGCTCGCCGCTCTCGACGTGCTCGGCTACGAGCGGCCGGTGCGCCTGCGGCAGCGCAGCGCCGGCCTCATCGGGCTGATCACCCCTGAGCTCAGCAACCCGATCTTCCCTGCCCTGGCCCAGGTGATCGAGCAGGTCCTCAGCCGGCACGGGTACACGCCCGTGCTGTGCACCCAGACGCCCGGCGGGTCCACCGAGGACGAGCTGGTCGACATGCTGGTGGAGCGCGGTGTCTCCGGCATCGTCTTCGTCTCGGGCCTGCACGCGGACACCACCTCCGACCCCGACCGCTACGCCAAGCTGTCGGGCCGTCAGGTGCCGTTCGTACTGATCAACGGCTACAACGAGCGGATCTCCGCGCCGTTCGTCTCGCCCGACGACCGGGCGGCCATGCGGATGGCCGTCCAGCACCTCGTCGAGCTGGGCCACGAGCGGATCGGCCTCGCGGTCGGCCAGCGCCGGTACGTGCCGGTCCTGCGGAAGATCGAGGGCTTCACCGCGGCGCTCCGCGACATCCTCGGGTGCACCCCCGAGGAGGCGGACGCGCGGGTGCGGCACACCCTGTTCAGCGTCGAGGGCGGCCACGCGGCCGCCGGAGCGCTGCTGGACCAGGGCTGCACCGCCATCGTGTGCGGGAGCGACATGATGGCGCTCGGCGCGATCCGGGCCGTCCGGCAGCGCGGTCTGACCGTGCCGCAGGACGTCTCGGTGGTCGGCTTCGACGACTCGCCGCTGATCGCCTTCACCGAGCCGCCGCTCACCACCATCCGCCAGCCCGTGGAGGCCATGGCCACCGCGGCCGTGGACGCCCTGCTGGAGGAGGTCGGGGGGAACCCGGCGCAGCGCGCCGAGTTCGTCTTCGAGCCCGAGCTGGTCGTCCGCGGCTCCACCGCGGCGGCCCCGGCCCGCCGGGACTGACGGCCCAACGGGATTGACGGTCCGTCGGGAACGCCGGTCCGCCGGGAATGGCGGCTTGTCGGGAACGCCGGTCCGCCGGGAACGCCGGGCCGTCGAAGCCGACGGCACGCCCCGAGGGGCGGCCGGCCCGGCCCGGGCCGACCGCCCGCCACCGGCAGCCGCCGGTACCGCACCACCCGCCCGCGCCCCCGGGCGTCCGCACGCCGGACGCCCGGGGGCGCGGGTGTGTCCGCACCCGTGCGCCGACGGCCGTCGTACGGACGGTTCCGGACAAACGGCGGCACCGGCCGCGGCCCTCTGCCTAAGCTGGCGCCAGCTGGAGCGCAGTCGTCTGGGGGGACGCAGCATGGGCCGGGACCAGAACCCGCCGGGTCGGCGGCCGACGGAGCAGCCGGAGCCGCCGGAGCAACCGAAGGGCCGAGATGGCCGGGAGGGTCCGGAGCGGGCCGGGGGGCCGCAGCCGGGCGAGGCCGCACCGGGGGAGCGCCGGCCCGCGACGGACGGCCCGGGAGGCGGGCCGCCGCGGCGCACCGCGCTGCGCTGGGCGGCGGCCGGAGCCGTCCTCGCCACCGCGGCCGGCGGCGGGGAGCTGCTGCGCCGCACGCTCGCCGACGGCAGCCCGCACGGGGCGCGGGCGGCCGGACCCGCGCCCTCCGCGCACCCCGGTCCGCACCCCGCCCGCCCCGGCGCCTCCGCAGTGCCGCCCCCGCCGCCCGCGGACGCCCGCGGCGGCCGCCCCTGGTCCGATCCGGCGGGCTGGGGCGGCCGCGTCCCCGGCCCCCGCGACACCGTCCGCGTCCGCGACCACGTCGTGCTCGACACCGACGCCGCCGTCGCCGGACTGGTCGTCGAACCCGGCGGCGCCCTCGTCGCCCGCCCCGACCGCTCGGTCACCCTCACCGCCGCCGGCAGCGTCGTCGTCCACGGCACCCTCGCCCTGGCGCCCGCCGACGCGGCCGCCGTCCACACCCTGCGGTTCACCGGCATCGACGAGGGCCGTCTGCGCGGCGGCGGCATGGGCGTCGTCGAGGGCGACACCGGCCTGTGGGTCACCGGTGAGGGCTACCTGCGCCTGGACGGCGCCGTCAGGACCGCCTGGGTGCGGGCCGCCTCCGACCTGCGGCCGGGCGACCGCACGGTCGTCCTCACCGCGCCCCCCGAGGGCTGGCGGCCCGGCGACGAGCTCGCGGTGACCCCGACCGCGCCGCCCACCGGCGACGGGTTCTCCACCGCGTACGACCTGTGCACCGTGCGGTCCGTCAGCGGACGCACCGTCACCCTCGCCGCGCCGCTGCGGCACGCCCACCCCCGGGTCGCCCCGGGCGGCGGTGCGCCGCTCGGCGCGGAGGTCCTCAACCTCACCCGCAACGTCCGCGTCGAGGGCACCCCTGACGGCCGGGCCCACGTCCACCTCACCAGCTCCCGCCGCCAGGACGTGCGGCACGCCGCGCTGCGCTGGCTCGGCCCGCGCCGCGCCACCGGGGAGACCTGGGAGTCGCCGCAGGGCACCGCGCCGGTCACCGAGCCCGTCCTCGGCCGGTACGCGCTCCACTTCCACCTGCTGGGCGACACGAGCCGCGGCACCACCGTGGAGGGCGTCGTCGTCCGGGACGCGGGCAACCACGCCTTCGTCCCGCACGGCAGCCACGGCATCACCTTCCGCAGCTGCGTCAGCCACGACACCCAGGAGGACGCCTACTGGTGGGACGGCGCCCCGGACACCCGCACCCCCCAGGGCCCCTCCGACGACATCCTGTACCAGTCGTGCGTGGCCTCCCGCACCCGGAGGGAGCCGGGCTTCCGCGCCTACCGGCTGACCGGCTTCAGCCTCGGCGCCGGACACGGCAGCAGGGCGCTGGACTGCGTCGCCGTGGGCGTCCAGGGCGCCGAGGGCGCCTCCGGCTACGAGTGGCCGGAGGGGGGCGAGGGCGTCTGGACCTTCGAGCGGTGCCTGGCCCACAACAACCTCGAGGACGGCGTCTTCGTCTGGCTCAACACCTCACGCCGCCACGTGGTCAGCGACTTCGTCGCCTACCACAACGGCGGCTGGGGCATCGAGCACGGCGCCTACCTCAACGACTTCACGTACCGCACGTGCGTGCTCCACGGCAACGCGGCCGGCGGCATCGCCGTCCACTCCCTGGGGCGCGGCCGCGGCACCCTCTTCGAGGGCATCCTGGTCGACGCCGCCGGGATGTCCGACTTCGCCGTCGCCACCGCGAAGCACCAGCTCGCGGGCGGTCCGGTCACCCTCGGCCGGTGCCGCTTCACCGGCTACCGCCGGGCCGGCGTGGGCCTCCGGGCGACCCGGGACGGGGCGCCCGACAACGTGGAGGTGCTGGACTGCTCCTTCGGCGGCAACGAGCTGTGGCTGGACCCGGAGGCCCCCGCCCCCCGCAGCGTCGTCTTCCGCCCGGTCGGGGGCGGCGCCGTCACCGTCCTTGACCGGGGCGCCGCGGGCACGGCCGTGCCCGCCTGGAACGCCGCCACCCGGCCCGCCGCCGTGTCCGCCCCGGCCCGGCCCCCGGTCACCCCGGCGGTCCGGCTCGCCGGCGCCGCCGCCCGCACGGCGCGCCTCGGGGCCTGAGCCGGACCAGGCCGGGAGCGCCGCCGCCCGCAGGTCCGGGGGCGGGCCGTCCGGCGGGCGCCGGGCACGACGCGGAGGCCGTCCGCGGGAACCCCGCGGACGGCCTCCGCACGGCTCGGCGACGCCTCCGGCGGCCCGGGCCGGGACCGCCGGACGCGGTCCGTCAGAACGCCGGGACCGGCCGGTCCGGCTGCCCCTGGGACACGCCCAGCGCCGAGAGGTAGGCCGAGACGACCAGCCGGCCGATGGCCGGGTACGCGCCCAGCGGCGCCGCCGCCGGGCAGTCCGCCTCCTCGGCCACCGACGCCACCAGCTCCGCGTCGACCTCCGGGCCGACGACGAACGGCGCCAGCGCGGGACGCGACACGCCCGTCTCCCGCAGGTGGGCGGCGGCGGCCTGCACCGAACCGGGCACGTCCAGCGCCGCGGCCACCACCGGGACGGCGAGCCGCGCCGCGAGCAGCACGCCCGTGATCCCGGCGGCCTGGGCGGCCTCCTCGCCGCCCGCCACGGCCAGGACCACGCCGTCGGCGGCGGTGTTGATGGTGAACAGGCGCGCGCGGTCCGCGCGGGCCAGCCCCGCCTCGGACAGGCGCACGTGCACGGCCTCGGCCAGCAGCGGGTGCGGGCCGAGCGCGTCGGTCACCACCGCGCCGGTCTCGGCCGCGGCCCCGTGCAGGGCCGCGAGCGCGTCCTGGTGCGGGCCGGGGAGCAGCGGCACCACGACCGGGGCCGGCAGGCCCGCGGCGGCGGCCTTCGCCAGCAGCTCGGACACGCCGGAGCCCTCGGAGCCCTCGGCGGTCGCCAGGTACGCGGCGGTGACGTCGATGCCGGGCTGCTCGCCCCGCACGATGGAGACGATCTCGTCGGCGACGAACCGGGCCTCGGCGCTGTCGGCGGACGGCACGGCGAGCAGCAGCGCCGGTGCGCCCTCGGGTATCTCGGGACGCTCCGGGCGGCGGTGGCGTCCCCGGGCGGGGGAGCCGGGAGTACGGACGGGCAGCGGGGTGCCCGGGGTGGCGGCAGAGCTCATGGCGACCGATCGTAGGTCATTCGGGTGATGCTGCGGCAGCGGGCTCCCGCAACCGGCGTGCCACAGGCGGGGACAAGTGGGACAGGCGGTCGAAAAGGGTCCGAAACAGTCGATCGCCGGTCGGCCTTGCCTGCTTCACGGTCCCCTTCGGAGCGTCCCCGTCCCCGCGATGACCTGCTGTCACTCACCCGTACGGGGTGTCCGGCGCGCTGCCGGGGCCGCCGGGCCGCGCCGGCCCCGGAGCCGGAGGTTCCGGGGCCCGGTGCCGGCGGAGGAGAAGGGGCGGCGGGGGGAGGCAAGAGGGGGAGGGGGAGGGGCGGGGAGGTGGTGCACCGGCCGCCGCTCGGTGCCGCCCGCCGCCGCCCCGTCCCGCGCGCGGCCCTGCGGGGTCCGGGTGACCAGAGTCACACCGTGCGCCGGTGACGTTCCGTGTGCCGCGCCCTCGGCCCTCCCGCCCGCCCCTCGCACCCTGCGCCCACGGGCCGTGCACGGAGTGTGGCCGCGGAGCGGCGGATTCCGCTCTGGTATGTCCGCTTACGAAACGTCAATCCGCTTGTCCTGTGGGCTTTTCGTCACGGGATGCACACTAACGTGCACAGGCAATTGCCTGTGCGGATGCACGTGCACAGCGGCTATCATCACGTCCAGTGAGGCGGGTGCCCGATCTCCCGCAAGGCGGGCGGAGCCTGCCGGTCGCACGGCCGCGACGCCGAGGAGTACGGCGTCACGCGCAGGAACCGCATTCCGGGAGCTTTCTATGGGCCACACGTACAACGGCATGGCGGCCGCGGAGATCCGTGACGTGGTCTGGCAGAAGAGCCGGCACAGCAATTCCCAGGGGAACTGCGTGGAACTGGCGAGACTGCCCGGCGGCGACGTCGCCGTGCGCAACTCCCGCTTCCCCGAGGGGCCCGCCCTCATCTACACGCGCGCGGAGATCGAGGCGCTGCTGCTGGGCGCCAAGGACGGGGAGTTCGACCACCTGGTGGGCTGAGTGCGGGTCGTGCGGCCGCCGCCGGGTGCTCCGGCGGCGGCCGCCGCCGTCTCCGGCGCCCGGTCCGCGGAGGGCGGCCGCCGCCGCGTACGGCGAGGGCCGGGCGCCGCGGGGCCCGCCGCGGGTCCGGGTCCGGGTCCGGACGCGCCGTGCCGGGGCCCGGCGCGTCCGGGGCCGCCGCATCAGGGCCGGCGGTGCCGGCCGGAGTGGTCCTGCATGCCGAAACCGCCCTGCGCCGGGGCCTCGTGGGCCTCGAACAGCGCCCAGACCACCTTCCCCGCCCCGGCCAGCGGGTGCCATCCCCAGGACCGGCTGAAGGAGTCGACCAGGTGCAGCCCCCGGCCCGACTCCGCGATGTAGTCGGCCTCCCGCGTCACGGGGCCCGCGCTGCTGGGGTCGCTCACCGCGCACACCACCTGCGGGGCGCGGTGCACCAGGCTGATCCGGATGGGCAGGTGCCCGTCGGCTCCCTGCCGTGCCTGCTGCGGGAGGTGGGCGGCGGCCTCGGCGGCCCGCAGCCGCAGGGCGTGCCGCAGGGCGTTGGTCACCAGTTCGGACGCCACCAGGGCGACGTCGTCGAAGAGTTCGCCGAGCCCCCAGCGCTGGAGCGAGCTCCGGGTGAAGTCGCGGGCCGTCCCCACCGACTCGTAGCGCGGCGTGAGCGTGCACGTGACCACGTCCGGATCGGCCGTGACCGCCGGAGCGGCGCCCATGAACAGCTCCTCCCATAAGGGACTTGACACAGCGGGACCCGCCGGGGTCATGCGGGACACCTCCGACTCGGTCGGCCGGGGCGTCCGCGCGCGCAGGACGCCGCCGGCCGGATGCACGGTGGCGCTTCGGACGGCTGACGCTGCCTCGCGTGGGGTGATGCGGTCCCCGCGGGGTTGCCAGTGGGTGTGCATGTGCACGTGCACCATGGTCCTCTCTGCTCACGGCAGATGCAAGGGTCGATTCACGTGCAGGAGTGCGAATGGCATATGCGAGCAACGGATGCACGTGCATCAGGTTCTGCATGCGCAAGAATTCCCAGAGATCCGCATGCCTGTGCGGGCACCGTTCGGAGCCGGACAGTGGCAGACTGTGCCCTGTTTTCGTCGGGTGGAGGTAAGACCGCATGACCACAGTTCAGCCGGGGGGCGGCTCGATGGTGCGCCGGATCCTCCTCGGCTCCCAGCTGCGACGGCTCCGCGAGGGCCGGGGCATCACCCGCGAGGACGCGGGCTACACGATCCGGGCCTCCGAGTCCAAGATCAGTCGCATGGAGCTCGGACGTGTCAGCTTCAAGGAGCGGGACGTCGCCGACCTGCTCAGCCTGTACGGCGTGGACGACGAGGCCGAGCGGGAGGCGCTGCTCGGACTCGTCCGGGAGGCCAACAAGTCCGGCTGGTGGCACAGCTTCAGCGACGTCCTGCCCGGCTGGTTCCAGACGTACGTCGGCCTCGAGGAGTCCGCGGCGCTGATCCGCACCTACGAGCTGCAGTTCGTCCCCGGCCTGCTGCAGAGCGAGGAGTACGCGCGGGCGGTCTTCGGCCTCGCCAGGCCCGCCATCGGCGAGGAGGAGATCGAGCGCCGCGTCGGCCTGCGGATGCGCCGCCAGAAGCTCCTGGCCGGCGGCGACTCGCCCCGGCTGTGGGCCGTCGTCGACGAGGCGGCGCTCCGCCGCCCGGTCGGCGGGCCGGAGGTGATGCGGGGGCAGGTGCAGCACCTGATCGACATCGCCGAGCAGCCCAACGTGGTGCTCCAGGTGATGCCGTTCCGGTTCGGCTGCCACGCGGCGGAGAGCGGCGCCTTCACCATCCTGCGCTTCCCCGAGCAGGACCTGGCCGACGTCGTCTACCTGGAGCAGCTCACCAGCGCGCTCTACCTCGACAAGCGCGACGACGTCGACTGCTACGTCCAGGTGATGGAGCGGCTCTGCGTCGACAGCCTGACGCCGGAGCAGACCACGGACCTGCTGCGGTCGATCCTCGCCGAAGGCTGACCCGGCCGGCGGGGCGGCGGTCCGCCGCCCCGCCGGCGGCCGGCCGCCGCGTGCCCTCCGGCGCGTGGGCGGTCCGGCGCCCGGGCGGTGGACCGCCGGAACGGCGGGGTGCTCCGTGCGCCGCGGGTCCCGGCCTGCGGGCCGCGCCTCCCGCCGCACGCCGGACCGCCCGCCACCCCGGGGCGGTCCGCGGGCCGCCCCGCCTGTTCCTGTGCACATGCATGCATTCCGGCGGCGCTGTTAGCATGGCGCGATGCCCGACCTGGACCCCGCCGCCGAGCGGACGCTCGTCGAGGAGTGGCGCGGCCTGCTCGCCCGCCACGCCGCCACCGCCTGCGCCCTCGACCGTGAGCTGAACGACCGCCACGGCCTCGGCATGAGCGACTTCGAGGTCCTGGACCGCCTCGCCGAGAGCGCGGGCGGCGGCAGCGAGAAGCTCCGCGTCCAGGAGCTGTCCGGCGCCGTCCACCTCAGCCAGAGCGCCCTGTCCCGGCTCCTCGGCCGCCTGGAGCGGGACGGCCTCGTCCAGCGCGCCCTGTGCAGCGCCGACCGCCGCGGCGTCTACGTCTCCCTCACCCCCGAGGGCCGCGCCCGCCACCGCGAGGCGCTCCCCACCCAGCGCGAGGTCCTGGCCCGCACCCTCACGTCCCCCTGACCCCGGGCCGCACCCGGCCCCCGCCGCCCCGGACCGGCCCCCTGCCCCGCACCGGCCCTGGTCACCCCCGGGGACCCCGGGCCGGTCAGCCGGGGCGGCGGCCCTCCGCCTCCTCCATCGGCTCCGGCAGCGGGACGCCGCCCGGCTCCTGCGGGCAGGCGTCCGGCAGCGCCGGGTGGCGGCCGATCACCACCACCCCCAGCACGATGCCGAGCAGCCCCGCCGCCTCCCACGCCATCGCCCCGGGTGTGAGGCGCAGCCGGTCGCCCAGGAACCCGACCCCGCAGGCGATGCCCGCCAGCGGCTGCGCCGCGGTCAGCGCGGGCAGCGACATCCGCAGCGGCGCCGCCTCGAAGGCGCTCTGCACCAGGATCAGGCCCACCACACCGATCGCCGCCACCGCGTACGGCTCCCAGGCGCGCAGCGCCGCCGCCACGCCGTGCGCGCCGATCTCCTGGGCGGTGGTCCGGGTGAGGGCGTCCTGCACCCCGTACAGCAGGCCCGCGGCGAGGGCCAGCGGCGTGGCCTCGGCGAGCAGCGGCATCCGCCGGGCCGTGCCCACGAGCAGCAGCGCCAGGCCCGCCACCACCCCGAAGACCAGCCAGTGCCGCAGCGCCCCGGCCTCCGTCCCGCCCCCGCGGGGGCGGCCCGCCACGATGAACACCGCCACCCCCGCCGCGAGCAGCAGCACCCCGCCCCACCCGGAGCGCCCCAGGCTCTGCCGGGTGAGCGCCCGGGCGAGCGCCATGGCGAAGAGCAGGCTGGTCGCCAGCAGCGGTTCCACCAGCGACACCTCGCCGCGGTCCAGCGCCGTCGCGCTCAGCGCCTGACCGCCGATCATGAAGGCGATGCCGAGGAGCCACTCGCCGTCGCGCACCAGGTGCAGGAGGAGCCGCCAGGAGAGGAAGTCGGCGCGCGACGCGCGCTGCGCCGCATGCTGCTGGAGGACGAAGCCGAGGCCGAGGCAGCAGGCCGCGCCGACACCGAGAACGAAGACGACCACGGACGAATCACCCGTACGAACGCCCGGCGCGGCCGTCGGCCGGCGGGCGGCTGGAGGACACCTGCCGGAAGGGTAACCCGGACTGACGGCGCCACAGGTCCGTGTCGCCGGGACCGGCAGGTCCGGCCCGCGTGGCGCCCCGCCCACGGGTCCGTCGCCCGCCGGTGCGCGGCCCGTCCGGCCCGGGGCCGCGCCGCACCGCTCCGGTCCGCGCCGTCCCGCCCGGGGCCGCGCCGTCCCGCTCCGGTCCCCGCCGTCAGAGCAGGGCGTGCAGCCCCGGCGCCAGCGCCAGCAGCAGCGGGACGGCCAGCGCCGTCAGCCCGGCCGCCGTCAGCCGCACCCGGTGGCGCACCGGCAGCCGCGGCTCGCCCGCCAGCAGCCGGTCCACCCGCCGCGGCACCTCGGCCCGCTGCGCCGGGCACGTGCCGAAGACGCCGCGCCCGGAGTTCAGCTCGACCAGGGCCAGCGCGGTGGCCAGCCGGCCGTGACGGCGGGAGGCGGCGTCGTCCGCGGCCAGCTCCACCAGGCGGCCCACCTCGTCCCGGAAGGCGGCGAACACCGCCACCCCGGGGAAGCCCGCCGCCAGCGCCTCGCCGCACTGCAGCAGCCAGTGGTGGCGCGCCCGCACGTGGCCCCGCTCGTGGTCCAGGACCGCCGCCAGCTCGCGGTCGCTCAGCCGGCGCAGCGCCCCCGTGGTCACCACCAGCCGGGCCGCCGGGCCGGGCAGCGACCACGCCTCCGGCTGCAGGCTCTCCAGCACCACCAGCCGCTCCCGCGCGCCGTCCCCTCCCGCTCCCGCACCCGGGGGCAGGTCGGGGGCGAGCCGGGCCAGCTCGGCCTGGCGCAGGCTGCGCGCGGCCCGGGCCGCCCGCACCTCGCGGGCCAGCGCCACCGCGGTGTGCAGCCCCCCGTACGCCAGCAGCAGCGCGGCCGCCGCGCCCCAGAGCCCGGCGTCCGCGAAGCCGTAGGCGTCGACGACCTGACGCGGCGCCGACCGGAACAGGGCCTCCCGTACGGCGGGCACGGCCGCCGAGGCCGCCAGCACCAGTCCCAGTCCGCAGCAGAGCAGCACCGAGACGACCAGGCACTGCCACACGCCGAGCGCCAGCACCGGTTCCCGCTCCGGCCACGTCGCCCGTACCAGCAGCCGGGGCATCGCCGTGGACAGCAGGAGGCAGAGCAGCATCAGGCCGAGCAGGGCTGTCATGGCAGCGGTCTCCCGGTGGGGTCGGCGCGCGACGGTGCGCGCGGCTCCAACCTAGGCGCAGCGGCGCCCCCGTGGAACGGCTTCCGGCGAGGCGTGACCAAGGACACGGCGCCGTGCGCCGCACGGGTCCCCGCGGGGTGCGGACCCGCCCCGGAGCCGCCGTGCCCGCCGTCCGCCCCGGCGCCCGCGCGGGTCCGGCCGGCGCGTACGGCCCGCCCGGCCGGTCAGGCTCATCCGGTGAGGAGCATGGCGAACATGCCGATCCCCATCACCAGCCTGCACGCCCCCGCGAGCCCCGGCGCGTGCGCCGCCGGGGCGCCCCCCGGGACCGCCGGGGCGCCGGCTGCGACCGCCGGACGCAGCAGCCGCCCGCCCGCCCAGAGCGCGTACCCGCCGAAGTAGAGCAGCAGGAGTCCTCCCAGCAGCGGGAGCGGCGGCCCCCCGGCCGTCCCGGGGTGGGCGGTGTGGACGGCGTGGGCCGCACCGTGGCCGGCGCCCCCCGCCATCGCCGCCGCCGTGTACACCATCGCGCCGGCGCCCACCGCGTGGTGCAGCCGGTGCGCACGCTCCCGGACCCGCGCCCGGCGCAGCGCGGCGGTGGCGAACCAGGCCGCGACCAGGCCGAAGGCCGCCGCCCAGGCGGCCGGCGGCAGTCCGGCGTGCCGGGCGGGCGGCAGCGCCATCGCCGCCATGCCGAGGCCCATCAGGGCCTCCGCGGCGTCCGACTCCCGGTCCCCTGCCCGACCGGGAGGGGCGGCGGGCCCCGCGGCGGCCGCGCCGGGGGCGCAGCCGCCCCGCGCCGCGCCCGTGCACAGCCGCACCAGACAGTTGAGGCCCGCGGCACCCGTGAGCGCCGCGAGCAGCCAGCCGAGAAGAGGGGCCCCGTGCATCCGCGTCCCCTCCGGTCGGCGGCGGTGATCACTCCCCACGGTCGCGGGCCGGGCGCCGCGCCAGCAGGGCGCGCGAGGGGGCGCACGGGTGTACCGCACGGTGCGGGCCGGGGGCGGACCGGCCCCGCCCGGCCCCTCCTGCGGGACCCCCGGTGCGGCGCCCCGAGGCCGGACCGCCGGTGCCTGACCGCCGGTGCGGGGACGGCCCGCCCCCGGCCCACCCGCGACCCCGGCCCACCCGCGACCCCGGCCCGGCCCGGCCCGGCCCGGCCCGGCACGGTCCGGCCCGCGCCCGGCCCCGGGAGGCCCGCCCCCGGCGCGCCCGCCCCCGGCGCGCCCGCCTGCGGCGGCCCGCTCCCGCACGGGTACCCTCGGGCCCCGGAACGCCCCCGGGCCCCCGCCCGTGCGGCGTCCCGCCGGACCCAGAGAGGAACCGAACCGTGCAGACCGCCGACTCCGCATCCCCGCTGGCCTTCCGCACCGCCGGCCTGGCGGACGTGCCCGCCGTGGTCGCCCTGGTGGAGTCCGCCTACCGCGACGAGGGCGCCGGGGGCTGGACCACCGAGGCCCACCTGCTCGGCGGCCAGCGCACCGACCCGCAGGGCGTGGCCGAGGCCGTCACCGCCGAGGGCGGCCGCCTGCTCGCCGTGGAGCGGGACGGCGAGCTGCTGGCCTGCTGCCTGCTGGAGCGGCGCGGCACGTCGGCCTACTTCGGGATGTTCTCGGTGCGCCCCGACCGCCAGGGCGGCGGCATCGGCCGCGCGGTGCTGGCCGAGGCCGAGCGGATCGCCCGCGGGGAGTGGGGCGCCGCCGTGATGGAGATGACGGTCATCGTCCAGCGCGAGGACCTCATCGCCTGGTACGAGCGCCGCGGCTACCGCCGCACGGGCGAGATCCTGCCGTTCCCGTACGGGGACGAGCGGTTCGGCGTCCCCCGGCGGCCCGACCTGCGCTTCGAGCGCCTGGTCAAGCCCCTCGCCTGACCGTCCCCCGGGGCCGTGCGGCCCCGCACCCGGCCCCCCGCCGCCCCCCGCCGCCCCCTCCGCACACGCCGACGGGCGGACGGCGGGTCCTCCCCGCCGTCCGCCCGCCGTCCGCCCGCAGACCCCGCCGTCCGCGGGTCAGCCCCCGGCTGTGCCCGTCAGGCCCCCGCGTCGGCCTCCCCGCCCGCGCTGCGCGCCACGGCCCGGTCGAGGTCCTCCCGCCGCCGCTCGGCGCGCTTGCGCTCGGCGTGGTCGGCGTCCGTGATGTCGAGGAAGACCTGCTCGAACCCGGGGCACTGCTCGCGCAGCTCCCGCTTGATCCGCACCGCGACCTCCTCCACCTGCTCGCTGTCCAGACCCGCCCGCAGGTCCACCCGTGCCGCCAGCAGCGCCGAGTCCATCCCCAGCTGCATCGTGAGCAGCTGCGTGACGGTGTCGATCTCCGGCTGTGCGTCCAGGAAGCGGTGCGCCTCCTGCTGGAGGCCGGGCTTGACGGCCTCGCCCACCAGGAGGTCCTTGGCGTCCCGGCCCAGCCGGTAGGCGACGTACATCAGCAGCACGGCGATGGCCAGCGATGCGGCGGCCTCCCAGGCGGAGCTGCCGGTGACCTCGTGCAGCACGACGCCGACGACGGCGAGGACCACGCCGAGCACGGCGGTGGAGTCCTCCGCCAGGACGGTCCGCACGGTCGGGTCGTCGCCCTCGCGGACCTCGGTGAGGAAGCCGCGGCCGTGCTCCCGCGCCGCCCGGCGGACCTGGAGGACCGCCTTGGCCAGCGAGGTCCCCTCGGCCACCAGGGAGACCGCCAGCACCACGTAGACCACCGCGTAGGCGCCGGTCTCCTCGGAGCCGGGGTTCAGCAGCGCGTGCATGCCCTGGTAGAAGGAGAAGCAGCCGCCGGTGACGAAGATGCCCACGGCGGCGAGCATCGACCAGAAGTAGCGCTCCTTGCCGTAGCCGAAGGGGTGGCGCGCGTCCGGCCTGCGCCGGCTGCGCTTCACCGCCGCCAGCAGGAAGACCTCGTTGAGGCTGTCGGCGACCGAGTGGGCGGCCTCCGACAGCAGCGCGGGGGAGTGCGCGATCACACCGCCCACCACCTTGGCGACCGCGATCACCACGTTGGCCAGCAGGGCCACCAGGACCGTCCCCCGGGTCTCGCCGTCCCCGGACTTCCCCCGGCCCTGTCCCTCCTGGTCCTGCCCCTCCCGGCCCTGTCCCTCCCGGCCGTGCCCTCCCCGGCCCGGTTCCGTCCCCTGCCCGTGGGAGCTCTCGCGCTCCTGCTCGTTGTCCGCCACGGGCCGCGTCTGCCCCTGGGGGCGTCCGCGCATGCCTGCACCGCAGGGGGCGCGCAGGGGGCGCGACGGGGGCTGGCGCGCCCTGTGCGTGGCGAGGATCACCCACCCGGGGGGATGCACTCAGGTAAGCCTCATATAACTTAGGACTGCCTTCCTTGTTCGGCCGCGCGGCCGGACGGCCGACCTAGCCCGGGAGCCCGCATGCCCGCCCGCCGCCTGACCGCAGTCTCCGTGCTCGCCCTCGCCGCGATGTGCACCGCCGTCGCCGGGTGCGCGGAGAAAAAGGCGTCCTCGTCCTCCGACGACGCCGTGGCGGTCGACGCGGGCGACAGCGCCTGCAAGGTCTCGCGGACCTCCTTCCCCGCCGGCCCGGTGGACCTGGCGGTCCACAACACCGGCTCCAAGGTCACCGAGGTGTACGTCTACGGCCCGGGCGACCGCATCGTCGCCGAGCGGGAGAACATCGGCCCCGGCACCCGGGCCGTGGTCACCGCCCAGCTCGCCGCCGGCACCTACGAGATCGCCTGCAAGCCCGGCATGAAGGGCGACGGCATCCGCCAGAAGGTCACCGTGACCGGCGCGGCAGGCGCCGCCGCCCAGGCCGACCCGCGGCTGGCCTCCGCCGTCGCCGCCTACCGCGCGTACGTGCAGCAGCAGGCCGACCTGAGCGTCCCGGCGGTCCGCGCCTTCGCCGACGCGGTGAAGGCGGGCGACGTGGCGAAGGCCAAGGCGCTGTACGCGCCCTCCCGGGTCGGCTGGGAGCGCACCGAGCCGGTGGCCGAGTCCTTCGGCGACATCGACCCGAAGACCGACCTGCGCGAGGACGGCCTGGAGCCCGGCCAGCAGTGGACCGGCTGGCACCGCCTGGAGAAGGCGCTCTGGAAGGACGGGAAGGCCGGCGCCGAGGAGAAGGCCCTCGCGGACCGGCTCGTCGCCGACGTCCAGGACTGGCGCGCCCGCGTCGGCAAGGCCGACATCACCGCCACCAGCATGGCCAACGGCGCCAAGGAGCTGCTGGACGAGGTCGCCACCGGCAAGGTCACCGGTGAGGAGGACCGCTACAGCCACACCGACCTGTACGACGTCAACGGCAACGTCGAGGGCGCGCAGAAGGCGTACGAGCTGCTGAAGCCGGTCGCCGCCGCGAAGGACCCGCAGCTCGCCGCGACCCTGGACCGCGAGTTCGCGACGCTGCGCTCCCTGCTCGCCGGCTACCGGCAGGGCGACGGCTACCGCTCCTACGACAAGGTCACCCAGCAGGAGCGCAAGCAGTTCTCCGACGCGGTGAACGCCCTGGCCGAGCCGCTCTCCCGGCTCGCCTCCGCCGTCGCCCGCTGACCGCGCCCCGCCCCCGCCGCCGACCCGCCGCACCCCCCGCCGCCGCGCACCGCGCGCCCCGGACCAGAGAGGCCACCGCCGCCATGGACGCCCCGCAGGCACCCGCCGCCGACCCCGCCGGCGCCCCGGGCCGAGACGCCCCCCGGCCGAGCCGCCGCGCCGTCATCGGCTGGGCCGGCGCCGGCGTCGCGCTGGGCGCGGCCGGCGCCGGCACGGTCGCGGCCGCCGCGCGGGGCGGCGACGCCCCCGCCCCGGCCGCCTCCGCCGGCACCGTCCCCTTCCACGGCGAGCACCAGGCCGGCATCGCCACCCCGGTCCAGGACCGGCTGCACTTCGCCGCCTTCGACGTCACCACGGACGACCGGGCCGCCCTGGTCGCGATGCTGCAGCGGTGGACCCGGGCCGCCGCCGCGATGACGGCCGGCCGGGAGGTCGGCGGCGGCGCCGTCGACGGGCTCGCGGAGGCGCCGCCGGACGACACCGGCGAGGCCCTCGGCCTGCCCGCCTCGCGGCTCACCCTCACCGTGGGCTTCGGCCCCACCCTCTTCGAGAAGGACGGGAAGGACCGCTTCGGCATCAGGGCCCGGCGGCCCGAGGCGCTGGTCGACCTGCCGCACTTCCCCGGCGACAGCCTCGACCCGGCCCGCAGCGGCGGCGACCTCTGCGTGCAGGCGTGCGCCGACGACCCGCAGGTGGCGGTGCACGCCATCCGCAACCTGGCCCGCATCGGCATGGGCACCGTCTCGGTCCGCTGGTCCCAGCTGGGCTTCGGCAAGACCTCCTCCACCACCCCCGAGGCGCAGACCCCGCGCAACCTCATGGGCTTCAAGGACGGCACCCACAACGTCGCCGGCACCGACGCGAAGGCCCTGGCCGACCACGTCTGGGCGGCGCCGGGCGACGGCCCCGCCTGGATGGACGGCGGCTCGTACCTGGTGGCGCGGCGCATCCGGATGCACATCGAGACCTGGGACCGCTCCTCGCTCAAGGAGCAGGAGGACGTCTTCGGCCGCACCAAGGGCGAGGGCGCCCCGTACGGGCGGCGCCGCGAGCACGACGCCCCGGACCTGTCCGCGATGCCGGCCGACTCCCACGTGCGCCTCGCCCACCCCGACAGCAACGGCGGCCTGATGATCCTGCGCCGCGGCTACTCCTTCACCGACGGCACGGACGGCCTCGGCCGCCTCGACGCCGGACTCTTCTTCCTCGCGTACCAGCGCGACACCCGCAGGGCGTTCGTCCCGCTCCAGCGGCGGCTGGCGGCGCACGACGCCCTCAACGAGTACATCCAGCACGTCGGCTCGGCGCACTTCGCGTGCCCGCCCGGCGTGCGCAAGCCCGGCGAGTGGTGGGGCCAGGCCCTCCTCGGCTGACCCGTCCGCCGCCTGCCCGTCCCCCGTCCCCGTCCCTGCCCGTCCCCTCCCCAGGAGCCCCGGTGTTCGGCAACTACCTGATCGGCCTGCGCGAAGGCCTCGAGGCCAGCCTGGTCGTCTGCATCCTGATCGCCTACCTGGTGAAGACCGGCCGCCGCGACCGGCTGGCGCCGGTGTGGACCGGCGTCGCGGCGGCCGTCCTGGTCTCCATGGCCTTCGGCGCGGTCCTGCAGTTCGGCTCCTCCTCGCTCACGTTCGAGGCGCAGGAGGCGCTCGGCGGCACCCTGTCGGTGGTCGCGGTCGGCCTGGTCACCTGGATGGTCTTCTGGATGCGGCGCACCGCCCGCCACCTGAAGGCCGAGCTCCACGGCCGGCTGGACGCGGCCCTCGCCATGGGCACCTTCGCCCTGGTCGCCACCGCCTTCCTCGCGGTGGGCCGCGAGGGGCTGGAGACCTCGCTCTTCATCTGGACGGCCGTGCAGGCCACCGACGACGGCGTGCGGCCGCTGGTCGGCGCGGTGCTGGGCCTGCTGACCGCCGCCGTGCTCGGCTGGCTCTTCTACCGCGGCGCCCTGCGGATCAACCTGGCGAAGTTCTTCACCTGGACCGGCGCCATGCTGGTCGTCGTGGCCGCGGGCGTGCTCGCGTACGGCTTCCACGACCTGCAGGAGGCCGGCTGGCTGCCGGGCCTGCACAGCACGCTCTTCGACGTCAGCTCCACGATCCCGCCGGACAGCTGGTACGGCACCCTCCTCAAGGGTGTCCTCAACTTCCAGCCGGACCCGACGGCGCTCCAGGCGGCCGTCTGGGCGCTCTACCTGGTCCCGACGATGGCGTTCTTCCTCCGCAGGCCCGCGGCGGCCCCCGCGCCGCGCCCGCAGCAGGCCGCCCCGGCCGCCGACGCCCCCGCCGCGGACGCGCCCGCCCGGGCCGCCGGCCCCGCCGCCGCCGACGCCCCCGCCGCCAACGGCTGAACCGCCCCGGCACCGTCCGGCACCCGCGGCACCCCCGGCCCCCCGGCCGGGCCCGAGAGCTCCCTCGGGCCCGGCCGGGGGGCCTTCCGCATGCGCCCCGCGTGCCGCGCACGCCCCCGCGCCGCACAGTGGGAGCAGGTGGCCACCGCCACTGTTCCTGCGGTCGGTCTCCCCTTGAACGAAAGAAGCTCCGCGCATATCGTGTCCATGCTCCAGTTATTTCACTCCAGGTGGGGAAGAGATGAATAATCTTTCGCCGAAGACCGCTCCCGTCGACGACCCGGCCTGGCTGCGCCTCAAGGGCGCCGTCGAGGCGATACGCCCCCTCCAGGCGAAGGACGGCTCCATCGACCTCGCGGCCGCCGACCGCGCCGGGGTGGACGCCCTCCTCGACACCGTCCTCGACGCCCTCACCGACCTGGCCCCGCGCTTCCCGCACGACGAGGCGTACCTGGAGGCCGTCGCCAAGGACCTGCGCCGCTGGGCCGACTCCGGCTACGCCGTGCCGGACTTCCTCGACTCGCTGCTCGCCTTCCGGCCCGCCGACCAGCGGGTGGACGGGCTGGAGCACCTGGTGCTGTTCCCCATGTACACCCAGAACGGCAACCCGGACCGCAACCTGGAGGCGGTCCTGCTGCGCGTGGTGTGGCCCGACTGGCTGGCCGAGCTGGAGCGCACCCGCTTCGACAACCCCATGTTCGTGCCGATCACCTTCACCGACTTCACCTCGGGCTACGACACCAACTCCGCGGTGCTCTTCCCCGAGACCGTCGCCGTGCGCGAGGCCCCGGAGCGCTTCACCTGGGGCGGCATCTTCTGCGACCGCGAGGCCGCCCGCTTCCGCGCCGTCTCCGGCGCCGCCGTCGAGATCCTCGGCCTGGACATCCCCGCCGACGCGGAGCGCCTCGTCGCCGACCAGGAGCTCGCCCAGCAGACCTTCGTCCTGTGGGACCTGGTCCACGACCGCACCCACAGCCACGGCGACCTGCCGTTCGACCCCTTCATGATCAAGCAGCGCAGCCCGTTCTGGATGTACGGGCTGGAGGAGCTCCGCTGCGACCTCACCGCCTTCAAGGAGGCCGTGCGTCTGGAGGCCGAGGGCTACGAGCAGGGCCGCCACGTCCAGTACGCGATCCTCTTCGACCGCCTCTTCCGCTTCCCCGTCACCGGCGACCGGGTCCGCAACTACGACGGCCTGGGCGGCCAGCTGCTCTTCGCGTACCTGCACAAGCACGACGCGCTGCGCTGGACCGACAACCGGCTGCGGATCGACTGGGACCGCGTCGCCGAGGTCACCAACGCCCTCTGCGCCGAGATCGAGACCCTGTACCGCGAGGGCATCGACCGGCCCAAGACCGCCCACTGGCTCGCCGCCTACGGGCTGGTCTCCCGCTACCTCACCCCGCACCCGGCCTCCACCTGGGCCAAGGGCGCCGACGCGCTGCCCTTCGACCGGGCGGACGGCAAGGCCCTCAACAAGGCGCTCTGCGACGCGGTGCTGCCGGACGAGTTCCCGCTCTCCATGTTCTACGAGGCCCTCGCCAAGAAGCTGCGCGACGTGATCGCCGCCACCCGCGGCATCACCGGCGCCGACCGCACGGAGGCCGCCGCGTGACCGCCACCGCCCCCGACGGCCCCCTCCGGGGCCGCACCGTCGCCGTCGCCGGGGCCACCGGCCCCGCCGGGCGCGCCGCCCTGCACCGCCTGGCCGCCGACGGCGCCACCGTGGTCGCCGCCGGCACCGACGCCCCCCGCCTCGACGCCGCCCTGGACGCGGTGCGCTCCGCCGTCCCCGGCGCCCGGGTCAGCGGCCAGATGGTCGACCTGCTCGACCCGCAGGCCGCCCGCGACTGGGCCGACCACATCGAGGCGGAGCACGGCGGGGTGGACGGCCTGTTCCACCTCGTCGGCGGCTGGCGCGGCTCCAAGCGCTTCTCCGACACCGACCTCGACGACTGGGACTTCCTCCACGACCGCGTGGTGCGGACCCTCCAGCACACCACCCTCGCCTTCCAGCCGGCGCTGCTGCGCAGCCCGGCCGGCCGGTTCGCCATGGTCTCGGCCACCGCCGCGCACCGCCCCACCGCGGGCGGCGCCGCCTACGCGGCCGCCAAGGCCGCGAGCGAGGCCTGGACGCTCTCCCTCGCCGCCTCCTTCACCAAGGAGGTGCCCGGGGAGGGCGCCGCGCCCACCGCGGCGGCTGCGATCCTGGTCATCAAGGCGCTGGTCACCGAGGAGATGCGGCGGCAGCGCCCGGAAGCGACCTTCGCGGGCTTCACGGACACCGCGGACCTGGCCGGGACCCTGGCCGGGCTCTGGGACCGGCCCGCCGACGAACTGAATGGACAGCACCTGTGGCTGACGCCGCGATGACCGACACCTCCACGACCGGCACCTTCCCGACCGCCACCGACGCGGTCCGCCGCCACGACCCCTCCGTGCGGGGCTTCGCCAGCGACAACTACGCCGGCGTGCACCCGGAGGTCCTGGCCGCCCTCGCGCTCGCCAACGGCGGCCACCAGGTCGCCTACGGCGAGGACGACTACACCGTGCACCTCCAGGAGGTCTTCCGCCGCCACTTCGGCGACCGCGCGCAGGCGTTCCCGGTCTTCAACGGGACCGGCGCCAACGTCGTCGCCCTCCAGGCCCTGCTGCCCCGCTGGGGCGCGGTGGTGGCCGCCGAGACCGCCCACGTCAACGTGGACGAGGGCGGGGCCCCCGAGAAGATGGCCGGCATCAAGCTGCTGACCGTCCCCACCCCCGACGGCAAGCTCACCCCCGAGCTCATCGACCGCCAGGCGTGGGGCTGGGGCGACGAGCACCGGGCGCAGCCGCTCGCGGTCTCGATCACCCAGAGCACCGAGCTCGGCACCTGCTACACCGCCGAGGAGATCCGGGCGATCTGCGACCACGCCCACGAGCGCGGCATGCTGGTCCACGTCGACGGCTCCCGGCTGGCCAACGCGGCCGCCACCCTGGGGCTGCCGCTGCGGGCCTTCACCACCGACGCGGGCGTGGACGTGCTCTCCTACGGCGGCACCAAGAACGGCCTGCTCCTCGGCGAGGTCGTCGTGGTGCTGAACCCCGACCGGGTGCAGGGCCTGACGTACCTCCGCAAGACGTCCATGCAGCTCGCCTCGAAGATGCGGTTCCTCTCCGTGCAGTTCGAGGCGCTGCTCGGCGGCGACCTGTGGCTGCGCAACGCCTCCCACGCCAACGCCATGGCGAAGCGCCTGGAGGCCGCCGTGCGCGGGATCGAGGGCGTGGAGGTCGTCCGCCCGGTGCAGGCCAACGCCGTCTTCGCGCTGCTGCCCCGCGAGGTCAGCGAGCGGCTGCAGAAGCGCTACCGCTTCTACTTCTGGGACGAGCACACCGGCGAGGTCCGCTGGATGGCCGCCTTCGACACCACCGAGGACGACATCGACGCCTTCGCCGCCGCGATCGCGGAGGAGATGGGCCGCGCCTGACCCGCGGCCCCTCCCGCACACGGCTCCGGCCCGCACCCCCCTCGCCGGGGGTGCGGGCCGGAGCCGTGTGCCGTGCGGCCGCCCGTCAGCTGGCCGCGTCGCGGGCGGCGCGGCGGGCGGCGCGCTCCTGCGACTCCTTCTCGTCCTCGGCCTCGGCTGCCTCCAGGGTCGGCGCGGAGCCGCCCAGGTGGGCCGGGAGCCACCAGGTGTCGTCCGGGCCCGAGGGCTGGTCCGGGTAGGTCCGCTGCGCGCGGTCCAGGAGCTCGGACATGGCCTGGCGCAGGCGCCGGGTCACCATCACCGGCCGGTCCTCCGGGGTGAGGTGGATCGGCTCGCCGATCTCGATGGTGACCGGGGTGTGGCGGCGGGTCAGGTTCTTCGGCCGGTCCTTGGTCCACAGCCGCTGGGTGCCCCAGAGCACCATCGGCAGCAGCGGCACGTCGGCGTCGGCGGCCATCCGGGCGGCGCCGGTCTTGAACTTCTTCAGCGTGAACGAGCGGCTGATCGTCGCCTCGGGGAACACCCCGACGACCTCGCCCGCGCGCAGCGCCCGCACGGCGGCGTCGTAGGCGGGCTGACCGTCCGTCCGGTCCACCGGGATGTGGCGCATGCCGCGCATCAGCGGCCCGGAGATCCGGTGGCGGAAGACGTCGTCCTTGGCCATGAACCGGGTGCGGCGGCGGGCCGACTTCCAGGCGCCCAGGCCGGCGAAGAGGAAGTCCAGGTAGCTGACGTGGTTGCTGACGAGCACGGCGCCGCCCCGCTCCGGCACGTGGTGGGCGCCCTCCACCTCGATGCGCAGATCCAGTGCGCGGAAGGCCGTGCGAGCGGCTCCGATCACGGGCGGGTACACGAACTCGGCCACGGTCAGCCCTACTTCCCACGGGCTCTCGCCCGGTCCGGCGGTGCCCGCGGCGTACGGGGCGGCCGGCCGGAGCGGCAGGCTCGTCCCGGCGCCGGCGGGCGATACAGCCACGATCGTGCCCCGAAGGGGTGGCCTGTGTCACCTGCGGTGCACTGCGGGAGGCGGAGATAGTCGTCACACCGCCTGCGGGAACCCGTCCGGGGGGCCGTCCGCGCCCTGCCGCATGCTGGTGTGCGGGCCGGCCGGCGGCCCGGCGCCGGGACGGCGCGGCGGGGTGCTGCGTGGTCCGGCGTGGTGCTGAGGGAGGACGCGGGATGCGGGAGCAGGACCCCGTGCGGGAGGGCGGCGGCGCGCACGGCCGCGGAGGGGCGCCGGAGCGCGCCGGGGGAGCGTGTCCGGTGGCGGACGTGCTCGGTGCGCCGCTGGGGGAGCGGGCGACGCTGGTGCAGTTCTCCAGCGCCTTCTGCCGGCCGTGCGCCGCCACCCGCCGGGTGCTGGCCGACGTCGCCGCCATGGTCCCCGGTGTGGTCCACGTGGAGGTCGACGCGGAGTCCCGGCTGGAGCTGGTGCGCGCGGCCGGCGTCGAGCGCACCCCGACCGTCCTGGTGCTGGACGCCGCGGGCCGGGAGGTGCGCCGGGCCGAGGGGCAGCCGCGGCGGGCGGACGTGATCGCCGCCCTGGGCGCTGCGCTCTGAGACCCGCGACCGGGCCCGGCGGCCGGGCCGCCGGGCCGCGCGGCCGCCCCGGTCGGCCCTGCGCGGCCGCGTCCGCCGCAGCGCCGCCGCCCGTCCGCCGCGCCGCCGTCCTTCCGCCGTGCGGGCAACGTCACAGCCGCGGGTCCGCCACGCAGGGTGACGGATGGCCCCGGGTGGGGAAGGATGAGCGGCGGAGCCCGGCACCCCGACTACGACGGACATCACAGTTCCGGCGAGGCCGGAGCGGCAACAGGAGGGAGTGCGGAGCGTAAGCTACTGGCGAGTAGCCCCCGTGAGCTACTGGCGAGTATGCTGCCGGGAGTGCGACGCACTCCGCACCCGCCGGACGTGACCAGTACAGGAGACAGGCCGTGAGCTTGAGGATCGTTGTCTGTGTGAAGTACGTGCCCGATGCGACCGGCGACCGGCGCTTCGCGGACGACACCACCACCGACCGTGAGTCCGTGGACGGACTCCTGTCGGAACTGGACGAGTACGGCGTGGAGCAGGCGCTCCGCATCGCCGAGGCCTCCGGCGACGCCGAGGTGACCGTCCTGACCGTGGGCCCCGACGACGCCAAGGACGCCCTGCGCAAGGCGCTGTCCATGGGTGCCGACAAGGCCGTCCACGTCAACGACGACGACATCCACGGCACCGACGCCCTCGGCACCTCCGCCATCCTGGCCAAGGCCCTGGAGAAGACCGGCTACGACCTGGTCGTCTGCGGCATGGCCTCCACCGACGGCACCATGGGCGTCCTCCCGGCCCTGCTCGCCGAGCGCCTGGGCGTCCCGCAGGTCACCCTCCTGTCCGAGGTCTCCGTCGAGAACGGCACCGTCAGGGGCCGCCGCGACGGCGACGCCGCCACCGAGGAGCTCGAGGCCGCCCTCCCGGCCGTCGTGTCGGTCACCGACCAGTCCGGCGAGGCCCGCTACCCGTCCTTCAAGGGCATCATGGCCGCCAAGAAGAAGCCGGTGCAGTCCTACGACCTGGACGACCTCGGCATCGAGGCCGACGAGGTCGGCCTGGCCGGCGCCTGGACCGCCGTCGACGCCATCACCGCCCGGCCGCCGCGCCAGGCGGGCACCATCGTCAAGGACGAGGGCGAGGGCGGGAAGCAGCTCGCGGAGTTCCTGGCCGCGCAGAAGTTCGTCTGATCCGTCCCGACCACGACATCCTTTCTGGAGACAAGAGCAATGGGTGAGATCCTCGTCCTGGTCGACCATGTGGACGGCCAGATCCGCAAGCCGGCCCTGGAGCTGCTGACGCTGGCCCGCCGCATCGGCGAGCCCTCCGCGGTCGTCCTCGGCGCCGGCGCCGCCGCCGCCGACATCGCCGCCAAGGCCGGCGAGTACGGCGCCGCCAAGGTGTACGTCGCCGACGGCGCCGAGTTCGCCGACTACCTCGTGGTGCCCAAGGTCGACGCGCTGACCCAGGTCGCCAAGGCCGCCGGGGCGGCCGCGGTCCTGGTCACCTCGTCCGGCGAGGGCAAGGAGATCGCGGCCCGCACCGCGCTGCGCCTCGGCTCCGGCATCATCACCGACGCCGTCGACCTCCAGGCCGGCGACTCCGGCCCGGTGGCGACCCAGTCGGTCTTCGCCGCGTCCTTCCAGGTGAACTCCCGGGTGTCCACGGGCACCCCGGTCATCACCGTCAAGCCGAACGCCACCTCCCCGGAGGCCGCCCCGGCCGCCGGCGCGGTGGAGCAGGTGGAGGTGCAGTTCTCCGCCACCGCCACCGGCACCAGGGTCGTCTCGCGCACCCCGCGCGTCTCGACCGGCCGCCCCGAGCTGACCGAGGCCGCCATCGTGGTCTCCGGCGGCCGCGGCGTCGGCGCCGCCGACGGCTTCGGCGTGGTCGAGGAGCTGGCCGACGCGCTCGGCGCGGCCGTCGGCGCCTCCCGCGCCGCCGTCGACGCCGGCTGGTACCCGCACACCAACCAGGTGGGCCAGACCGGCAAGCAGGTCTCGCCGCAGCTGTACGTCGCCAATGGCATCTCCGGCGCCATCCAGCACCGGGCCGGCATGCAGACCTCCAAGACGATCGTCGCGGTCAACAAGGACCCCGAGGCCCCGATCTTCGACCTGGTCGACTTCGGCGTCGTCGGCGACCTCTTCGCGGTGCTGCCGCAGCTCACCGCCGAGGTGAAGGCCCGCAAGGGCTGAGCCCCGCACAGGCGCCCCGCCGGGCCCCGGACCGCTCCCCGCGGCCGGGGCCCGCGGTGCGTCCGGGGCCGTCCCGCGCCCGCTGCCGTCCCGCACCCGGGCCCCGTGGCGGGCCCGGGGGAGCACACCAGGCGTGCGGCACGGGGGCGTAGGGTCTCCGCACGGCCCGCCGGACCTCCCGGCACGGCCCCACGGCGCACACGGAGGGACCCGGATGCCGACGACCCGGCTGCTCACGGCACTGCACAGCGGACCCGGCGCCGCCCCGGACGCCCCGGACGCGCTCCGGATCGACGGCACGCCCCTCTCCCGGGAGCGGCTGCTCGCGGCGGCGACCGCCGTCGCCGACCGGGTCGCCGGCGCGCCCGCCCTCGCCGTCCTGGCCCGCCCCACCGCCGCCACCGTCACCGCCGTCGTCGGCGGGCTGCTGGCGGGCGTCCCCGTGGTGCCGCTGCCGCCCGACGCCGGCCCCAAGGAGCGCGACCACATCCTCGGCGACTCCGGCGCCGCCCTGCTGGCCGTCGGCGCGGGCGAGGAGGCGCCCGACGGCACCGCCGTCCCCGTCCTGCCCGTCGACCCCGCCGCGCGCTCCGCCGCCACCCACCCCGAGCCCGACCCGGCGGCGCCCGCGTTCGTGCTCTACACCTCCGGCACCACCGGCGCCCCCAAGGGCGCCGTCCTCGGCCGGCGGGCCGTCGCCGCCGACCTGGACGCCCTCGCCGCCGCCTGGGACTGGACCGCCGGGGACACCCTCGTCCACGGCCTGCCGCTCTTCCACGTGCACGGGCTCGTCCTCGGCGTCCTGGGAGCGCTGCGCACCGGCTCCCGCCTCGTCCACACCGGGCGGCCGGCCCCGGCCGCCTACGCCGCGGCCGGCGGCAGCCTGTACTTCGGCGTCCCCACCGTCTGGTCGCGCCTGGCCGCCGACGCGCCGGCCGCCCGCGCCCTCGCCGGGGCCCGTCTGCTGGTCTCCGGGAGCGCCCCGCTGCCGGTGCCCGTCTTCGAGCGGCTGCGGGCGCTGACCGGGCACCTCCCGGTCGAGCGGTACGGGATGACCGAGACCCTGATCACGGTCTCCGCCCGGGCCGCGGGCGAGCGGCGTCCCGGCAGCGTCGGACTGCCCCTGGACGGCGTGGAGACCCGGCTCACGGCCGAGGACGGCACGCCCGTGCCGCACGACGGCGAGGCCGTCGGCGAGCTCCAGGTCCGCGGCGCCACCCTCTTCGAGGGCTACCTGAACCGCCCCGACGCGGACGCCGACGCGTGGACGGGCGACGGCTGGTTCCGCACCGGCGACGTGGCCGTCGTCGGCCCCGACGGCTTCCACCGCATCGTGGGACGCGCCTCGGTCGACCTCATCAAGAGCGGCGGGTTCAGGATCGGGGCCGGGGAGGTGGAGGCGGCCCTGCGCGACCACCCGGCGGTGGCCGACGCCGCGGTCGTCGGCGCCCCCGACGCCGACCTCGGCCAGGCCGTCGTCGCCTACGTCGTCGCCGACGGCGCGGTCACCGGGGACCAGCTCTCCGCCTTCGTCGCCGACCGGCTCTCGGTGCACAAGCGGCCGCGCCGCGTCGTCCTCGTCGACGACCTGCCGCGCAACGCCATGGGCAAGGTCCTCAAGAAGCAGCTCCTCGCCGGGGGCTGACCCGCCCCCGCCCGGAGTCCCCGCCCGGCCGTCCCCGCCCGGCCGTCCCCGCCCGGCCGTCCCGGTCAGGCCGGGGGGACCTCGCCGGACCCGCGGACGACCAGGCGGGTCGGGAGCTCCACCAGCCGGGCCGGGCCGGTCTCGCCCTCGAGGCGGGAGAAGAGCAGCCGGGCGGCGGCGCGGCCGAGGCCGGCCGGGTCCTGGGCGACCACGGTCAGGCCGGGGGAGAGCAGGTCGGCGAACTCCAGGTCGTCGAAGCCGACCAGTGCCACCGGCCGGTCCAGGGCGCGCAGCCGCCGGACCGCGGCCAGGGTCGCCCGGTTGTTGCCGGTGAGGAGCGCGGTCGCCGGTGCGGGCCCGGCCAGGGCGGCGGCGAGCGCCGCGCCGACCCGGTCCGGGCCGGTCGGCCCCATGGACACCCAGGACGGGTCCACCGGCAGTCCGGCCTCCGCCATCGCCTCCCGGTAGCCGCGCAGCCGCTCCTCCGCCGTGTGGATGCCGGGCGAGTCGCCGAGGAAGGCGATCCGCCGGTGGCCCTGCCGGATCAGGTGGGCCGTCCCCGCGCGGGCGCCGGCGGCGTTGGCGGTGAGCACGGTGTCGGCCTCCAGGCCGGCCGGCGGCCGGTCGACGAAGACCGCGGCGATCCCCGCGTGCACCTCGGGCGCCAGGTAGCGGTGGTCGGCTCCCGCCGCCGGGACGACGACGAGGCCGTCCACCCGGCGGGCGCAGAACGCCAGCGCCAGCTCCTCCTCCCGCGCCGGGTCCTCGTCGCTGGAGCCGGTGAACAGCAGCGAGCCGTGCAGCCGTGCGACCTCCTCCACGGCGCGGCTGAGGGCGGAGGAGAACGGGTCGGCGATGTCCTCCAGCACCAGTCCCACGCTGGCCGTGCGCCCCTTGCGCAGGATGCGGGCGCTGTCGTTGCGCCGGAAGCCCAGCGCGGTGATGGCGTCCTGGACCCGCTCGGCGGTGTCCGCGGTGACCCCCGGCTCCCCGTTGACCACCCGGGAGACCGTCTTGAGGGCGACCCCGGCGCGGGCCGCCACGTCCTTCATGGTGGGCCGGTGGCCGTAGCGCCGCGGCGGCGCGGCGCGGCCGTCGGTGCCCGGGGTGGCCTGCGGCTGGCTCGGCACGGCGCTCCTCCTCGGCGGCCCCCGTGGGACGCGGGGGTCCGACGATCGTACGGATCCGGCGGCCGCGGCGCCACGGACTGGACAACGTTGTCAGGGATGCGGAACATTACACCGGTCGGCGGCGGAGCGCCGCGGCGGCCGGCCGCCGGGACCGGTCCGCCCGGCGGCGCCGTGCGGGTGAGTCCCGTACGGGTGAGTCCCGTACGGGGCGTGCCGTTCGGGGACGTGCCGTACCAGGAGGCGAGCGAGCGGATGCAGACGGAGCGCACCGGGACCGCAGCGGGTCCCGCCACCACCCCGGCCGGCCCGGCCGCGGGGGACGCCCCCGGCGGCCGGGACGGCGGGGGCGGCCTGGTCGCCGCCCTCGACATCGGCGGCACCAAGATCGCCGGCGCGCTGGTCGACCTCCGCGGCGCGCTCGTCGCCCGCTCCCGGCGCCCCACCCCCGCCACCGGGCCCGGCGAGGCCGTCATGGGCGCCGTCGCCGAGGTCCTGGAGGACCTGGCCGCCGCCCCCGGCTGGGAGCGGGTCCGCGGCGTCGGCATCGGCAGCGCGGGCCCGGTCGACGCCGCCCGCGGTACCGTCAGCCCGGTCAACATCGGCGGCTGGCGGGACTTCCCGCTCGTCGAGCGGGTGCGCCGCCACCCCGCCTGCGGCGGCCTGCCGGTGGTGCTCGTCGGCGACGGCGTCGCCATGACCGCCGCCGAGCACTGGCAGGGCGCGGCCCGCGGCCACGACAACGCGCTCTGCATGGTGGTCTCCACCGGCGTCGGCGGCGGCCTCGTCCTCGGCGGCGCCCTCCACACCGGCCCCAGCGGCAACGCGGGCCACATCGGGCACATCAGCGTGGACCTCGACGGCGAGCCCTGCCCGTGCGGCGCCCGCGGCTGCGTCGAGGGCATCGCCAGCGGCACCGCCATCGCCCGGCGCGCCCTGCGGGACGGCTGGCGGCCCGCGGGGGCCGACGCCACCGCGGCGGCCGTCGCCGCCGCCGCGCGGACCGGCGACCCGGTGGCGCTCGCGGCCTTCGACCGCGCCGCCCGGGCCCTGGCCGCCGGCATCGCCGCCACCGCGACCCTCGTGGAGGTCGACGTGGCGGTGGTCGGCGGCGGCGTCGCCCAGGCGGGCGAGGTGCTCTTCGCCCCGCTGCGCGAGCGGCTGGCCGAGTACGCGGTGCTGCCGTTCGTCCGGCACCTGGAGGTGCGGCCCGCGCTGCTCGGCAACGACGCCGGACTGGTGGGCGCGGCCGCCGCCGTCCTGGGCGCCCTCGGCCTGCGGACGGCCGCCGCCCCCGGCTGACCCCCCGGCCCGGCGCCCGGACGCCCCCGGACGCGCCCGCGCGAGCCGGTGGGCCGCCGCAGGCGTGGGAGGCGGGGGCGGGCGGGTAATGAAGAGCAGGGGGCGGTGCACGACCGCCGCCGAGCACCTCGAAGCACCTCGAACCGCCGGCCGCGCCTGCGCGCGCGGCCGGACGCGGAGCCGGAAGGGCCGCCCGAGGGGGCGGGCCCGGGCCGGACGGGCCGACCGCAGGGGGCTGCGTGATCGTCTGGGTCAACGGGACCTTCGGCGCTGGCAAGACCGGCGCCTGCAGGGAACTCACCGCGCTGCTCCCCGGCAGCGTGCTCTTCGACCCGGAGCTCGTCGGGTCGGGCCTGCTCGCGGTGCTGCCGGGGCACCGCACGGCGGGCGTCGCCGACGTCCGCGACCTGCCGTCGTGGCGGCTGCTCGTCCCCGAGGTGGCCGCGGCGCTCCTCGCCGAGGTCCCCGGGCCGCTCGTGGTGCCGATGACGCTGCTGCGGCAGGACCAGCGCGACGAGGTCTTCGGCGCGCTCGCCTCCCGGCGCATCCCGGTCCACCATGTGCTGCTGCATGCCGACGAAACGGTTCTGCGCGCCCGCGCCGAGGCCAGTGCCGAGGCACGCGCCCGGCAGCCCGGCCCCCTGCCCGGCGGACCCCCCTCCGGGCCCGCACCGTCCTGCCCCCCGTCCCCGCCGCGGTCCCCCGCCGGCGTCGCGGAGCACCTCGCGGAGTACCGGGCGGCCCTGTCCTGGCTCACCGCCGACGCCGCCGTCGTCGACACCACCGGCCTCACCCCGCGTGCCACCGCCGAGCGGATCGCCGCCCTCGTCCGCGACGGTGCCGGACGGCGGCCCATCGTCCAGACCCCCGTCCCCGAGACCGACACCGTCGCCGCCGCCGTGCTGCTCTTCGACGAGCAGGACCGCGTGCTCCTCGTCGACCCCGTCTACAAGCCCGGCTGGGAGTTCCCCGGCGGTGTGGTCGAACGCGGCGAGGCGCCCACCCTCGCCGGGGTCCGCGAGGCCGCCGAGGAGCTCGGCACGGACCTCGACCAGCGGACCCTGCGCCTCCTCGTCGTCGACTGGGAGCCCCACACCGGCCCCCGGCACGGCGGCGTGCGCCTGGTCTACGACGGCGGCCGGCTGGACGCGGCCGGACGCGCCCGGCTGCGGCTGCCCGCCGAGGAGCTGCGGGGCTGGCGGTTCGTCACCCTGGAGGAGGCCGGGTCCCTCCTCGCCCCGGGCAAGCTCCTCCGGCTCGCGGCGGCGCTCCGCGCCCGCGCCACCGGCGAGGTGCTGGCGCTGGAGGCGGGCGTCCCGGTGGGGGAGGGGGCGGCCGAGGCCGTCGCCGAGGGGTGAGCCGGGCGGGCCCGCGGCCGCACGGCGCCGCCGGGCTGCAGGCCCTCCAGCCTCTGATCCGCCACCCCGTCGGCCCGCCACCCCTCCGACCCGCCACCCGGGCGGCCCGCCGCCCCTCCGACCCTGCCGGACACCGCTCGCGGCGGCCCGCGCCGTCCGGCAGGATGGCCGCGTGCCGTTCACCCTCAGCCACCCCGCCGCCGTCCTGCCCTTCCTGCGGCGCGGACGGTCCCGCGGTGTGCTGGTCGCCTCCGCGCTGGTCGCCGGGTCCATGGCCCCCGACGTGCCGTACTTCGCCGACTCGCTGCTCCCCGGCGCCTTCGCCTGGGGCGCCGCCACCCACCGCCCCTGGGCCGTCCCCACCCTGGACGTGGCGGTCACCGCCGGGCTCGCCGCCGCCTGGCACGGCCTGCTCCGCGAGCCCCTCGTCGCCCTGCTGCCCGACCGCTGGGCCGCCGCCGCCCACGACCTGACGGCCCCCCGGCGCGACGGCCTCTGCCCGGCCGACGCAGGCTGGTTCGCGCTCTCCGCCGCCGTCGGCGCGGCCACCCACGTCGGCTGGGACGCCTTCACCCACCACGGCCGGGCGGGCGTGCGGCTGTTCCCGGTCCTCAACGAGACGGTCGTCGGACAGCCCCTGCACCACGTGCTCCAGTACGGCAGCTCCGCCGTGGCGCTGGTCTGGCTCGCCGCGTCCTCGGTCCGCGCCCTGCGCGCCGCCCTCCCCGGGCCGGGCGCGGGGCCGGGCGCAGCCGCGGACGCCGGACCGGTACCGCCGTCCGGGCCCGCCGCCGCGCGGCCGGGCACGCGCTCCGACGCCGGTACGCCCGCCGGCGCCGCCCCGCCCGCCCGGACGGCCACCCGCACCGCCGTGCGCCCCGTGACCCGCCCCGGATCCCGCCCGCAGGCACGCCCCGCGCCGCCGCGCCGCGCACCGCTCCGCCTGCCGCCCCTGGCGCGCCGGGCGGCGCTCGGCCTCCTCGCCGCCTCCACCGCGGCGGGCACGGCGCACCGCCTGCTGCGCTGGGCCGCCCAGGCCCCGCCCGGCGCGACCCCCGCCGACGCCGTCCCCACCGCCTGTTTCGGCGCCGGCGCGGGCCTCGCCGTCGGCCTCACCGCCTACGCGCTCGCAGCCCGGGCCGCCGGTGTACCCCGCCCGCCGGCGTGACGGGCGTCCCGGGCGGCCGTGTCCCGGGCGGCCGTGTTCCGAGGGCCCCGGCGGAGGGGCGGTGACGGGCCGCGATCCGGTCCCCGTCCGGGCAGGGCCCCGGCTCCGGGGCCCCGCCTCCCGGGTGCGGCCTGCCGCACCGGCGCCTGTCCGTAAGATCTTCCGGAAATCTCCGCCGGGGACGTCGAGAGCGGGGCGCCGGCTCCGTCCCAGGGGTGGAAGCGGGCCCGACCCGGGCGCCGCGCGGCACGGAACGACGAAGGAGCCACGATGCCCCGATATCTGCTGGCCGTGACGTTCGAGGACGGCGAGGGCATGCCCCCGATGACGGAGTGGAGGCCGGAGGAGATCACCGCCCACCTGGACTACTACGCGGTGCTGCACCGGGAGCTCGTCGCCAGCGGTGAGCTCGTCGACTCGACGATCCTCACCGGGCCCGAGCTCGCGGTCGTCGTCACCTCGGACGGGGCGGGCGCGCCGGTGCGCACCGACGGCCCGTTCGCGGAGTCCAAGGAGTGGATCGCCGGATACCAGATCGTGGACGTCGAGTCCGAGGAGCGGGCGGTCGAGATCGCCGCGCGGGTCTCGGCGGTCCCGGGCGTGGGGGGCCTGCCGACCCGTCAGCCGGTCCACGTGCGCCGGGTGATGGACCAGGGGCCCGCCGACGCGGCCGCCATGGGCGAGTACCTGCGGTCGGGGTCGTGACCGCACGGTGGAGCTGACCCCCGAGGCCGAGGGCCTGCTGCGCGCACTGGCGCCGCAGGTCCTCGGCACGGTCGCCCGCCGGTGCGGCGACTTCGACGCCGCCGAGGACGCCGTGCAGGAGGCCCTGCTCGCCGCGGCCCGGCACTGGCCCCGGGACGGGACGCCGGACAGCCCCCGCGCCTGGCTGGTCCGGGCCGCGCTGCGGCGGGTGACCGACCAGGTCCGCAGCGACCGGGCCCGGCGGCTCCGGGAGGAGTCCGCCGCCCTGCGCGAACCGGCCCCGGCGGAGGTCCCCGGACAGGACGACTCGCTCGCCCTGCTGTTCCTGTGCTGCCACCCCTCGCTCACCCCGCCGTCCGCCGTCGCGCTCACCCTGCGGGCCGTCGGCGGCCTGACCACGGCCGAGATCGCGCGGGCGTTCCTGGTGCCCGAGGCGACCACGGCCCAGCGCGTCAGCCGCGCCAAGCAGCGGATCAGGGCGTCCGGGTCCCCCTTCCGCATGCCCGCGCCCGACGAGCGGCCGCAGCGCCTGCGGTCGGTCCTGCACGTGCTGTACCTGATGTTCAACGAGGGGTACACCGCCGCGTCCGGCCCCGGACTGCACCGCGTCGACCTGGCGGACGAGGCCGTCCGCCTGGCCCGGCTCCTGCACCGTGCGCTGCCCGGCGACGCCGAGGCCGCCGGGCTCCTCGCCCTCATGCTGCTCACCGGCGCCCGGCGCGCCGCCAGGACGGGCCCGGACGGCCTCCCGGTCCCCCTGGCCGAGCAGGACCGGTCGCTCTGGGACCGGGCGGCGGTCGCCGAGGGGACCGCCCTGCTCGCCGCGGCCATCGCCCGGGGCCCGGTCGGCGCGTACCAGGTCCAGGCGGCGGTCGCCGCCCTCCACGACCGGGCCCCCCGGGCCGAGGACACCGACTGGCCGCAGATCCACGCCCTGTACGGCCTGCTGGAGCGGCTGACCGGGAACCCGGTGGTCACCCTCAACCGGGCCGTCGCCGCGGGCATGGCCGACGGGCCTGCGGCCGGTCTCGCCGTCCTGGACGGGCTCGGCGGCCGGCTGGCGGGCCACCACCGCCTCGACGCCGTCCGCGCCCACCTCCTGGAGGCGGCCGGCGACACCGGGGGCGCGGCGGCGCACTACGCCGCCGCGGCGGCCCGCGCCACGAACCTCCCCGAGAAGCGCCACCTCACCCTCCGGGCCGCCCGGCTCCGGGACCGGGCCTGACGCACCGGCACGGTGCCCCCGCGGCCGCCCGGCCCTTCCCCGGCGGCGCGCCCCTCAGCGCGCCGCGTGCCAGGCTGCGGCGTAGCCCCGCAGGAAGAGCGCCTCGGCGAGGGACATCCGCTCCAGCTCCACCGGGTCCACGCTCTCGTCGATGCCGTGGATGGCCGTCAGCGGCTCCTCCACGCCGACGAGCACCAGCTCCGCCCGCGGGTACAGCCGCCGCAGGGTGTTGCAGAGCGGGATCGAGCCGCCCTCGCCCGCCAGGACCATCTCCCGTCCGTACGCCTCCCGCAGGGCCGCGCCCATGGCCGCGTAGGCCGGGCCGCCGGTGTCGGCCCGGAAGGGGTCGCCGGTGCCGCCGCGGACGACCTCCACCCGCGCGCCCCAGGGGGCGGCGGCCTCCAGGTGGGCGACGAGGGCGTCCTGCGCCGCCCGGGCGCCGACGCCCGGCGGGACGCGCAGGCTCACCAGGGCGCGGGCCCGCGCCTGCACCGACGCCGTGGCGCCCACCACGGGCGGGCAGTCGATGCCGAGCACCGTCACCGAGGGCCGCGCCCACAGCCGGTCCGCCACCTCGCCGGTGCCGACCAGCCCCACCCCGTCCAGCACCCCGGCGTCGGCCCGGAACTGCTCCTCGGAGTAGGCGACGCCGTCCCAGCGCTGGTCCGCGGCCAGTCCGGCGACCGTCGTCGCGCCGTGCTCGTCGTGGAGCGTCCCCAGCAGCCGCACCAGGGCGGTGAGCGCGTCGGGCGCGGCGCCGCCGAACTGGCCGGAGTGCAGGTTGCCCGCCAGGGTGGAGACGGAGACCTCCACGGTGGTGCTGCCGCGCAGGGAGGCGGTGGCGGTGGGCAGGCCGGGGGCGAAGTTGCCGGTGTCGCCGATGACGACCGCGTCGGCCGCCAGCAGCTCCGGGTGCGCCTCGGCGTACCGCTCCAGGCCGCCGGTGCCACGCTCCTCCGAGCCCTCCACGACCACCTTGAGCCCGACCGGCAGGCCCGCGCCGGCCGCGCCGTCCCCCGCGCCCCCGTGCACGGCCCGCAGGGCGCGCAGCGCGGTGAGGTGCATGAGCACGTTGCCCTTGCAGTCGGCGGCGCCGCGCCCGTACCAGCGGCCCCCGCGCTCGGTGAGGGTGAACGGCGGGGAGGTCCAGGCGGCCTCGTCCAGCGGCGGCTGCACGTCGTAGTGGGAGTACAGCAGGACGGTGGGCGCGCCCTCCGGGCCGGGCAGCTCCCCGTACACCGACTGCGTGCCGTCGGGCGTGTCGAGCAGCCGGACGTCCCGCAGCCCCTCGGCGGCGAACGCGTCGGCGACCCAGCGGGCGGCGCCCTCGCACTCCTCGACCGGGTACTGCCGGGGGTCGGCGACCGAGGCGAACGCGACCAGTTCCGCCAGGTCCGCCCGGGCCCTGGGCATCAGCTCCCGCACGGCGTCGGCGAGGTTCTGCTGCGGGGTCATGTCGGCCTCCGGGGCGGGTACGGGGGAGTGCGACGGGGGTCCGGTAGATCGTCGCACACCCGACCGTGCGCCTCCCGCGCACCGCCGCGCCGGTGCCGGGCGGTCGCCCGGTCGGCGGCGGCACATAGGATGGCGCAACGTGACGGACAAGATCGAGGACGTCTGGGACGTCGTGGTGGTCGGGGCCGGACCGGCGGGCTCCTCCGCCGCGTACGCGGCCGCTGCGGCGGGACGCAAGGTACTGCTGGTCGACAAGGCCGAGCACCCCCGCTACAAGACCTGCGGGGGAGGGATCATCGGCCCGTCCCGGGACGCGCTGCCGCCGGGCTTCGCCCTGCCGCTGCAGGACCGGGTGCACGCGGTCACCTTCGCGCTGGACGGCCGCTGGGAGCGCACGCGCCGCTCCCGCCGGATGATGTTCGGCCTGGTGAACCGGGACGAGTTCGACCATGCGCTGGTCAAGGCCGCCCAGCAGGCGGGCGCCGTGCTGGAGACCGGGGTCACGGTCACCGGCGTGGAGCAGGGCGGCGAGGACGCGCCCGACCGCCGCACGGTGGGGGTCACCACCCAGGACGGGCGCACCCTGCGGGCCCGCGCCGTGGTCGGCGCCGACGGCAGCGCGAGCCGGGTCGGCCGCCACGTCGGGGTCGCCTTCGACCAGATCGACCTGGGCCTGGAGGCCGAGATCCCGGTCCCCGAGGACATCGCCCGCCTCTGGGCGGGCCGGATCCACCTCGACTGGGGCCCCCTGCCCGGCTCGTACGGCTGGGTGTTCCCCAAGACCGCCTCCCGCAGCCTCACCGTCGGCGTCATCTCCGCCCGCGGGCAGGGCGAGCGGACCAAGCAGTACCTGGCGGACTACATCGCCCGGCTCGGCCTGGCGGGCTTCCCGCCGTCCGTGGAGTCCGGGCACCTGACGCGCTGCCGCACCGAGGACTCCCCGCTCTCCCGCGGCCGCGTCCTGGTGGCGGGCGACGCGGCCGGGCTGCTGGAGCCGTGGACCCGCGAGGGCATCTCGTACGCGCTGCGCTCCGGGCGGCTGGCCGGCGAGTGGGCCGTGCGGGTCGCGGAGGCGGCCGAGCCCGCGGACGTGCGGCGGCAGGCCCTCAACTACGCCTTCGCCGTCAAGGCGGGGCTCGGGGTGGAGATGCGGGCGGGCCGACAGCTGCTCGCCGCGTTCGAGCGGCGGCCGGCGGTGTTCCACGCCGGGGTCGTCTCCATGCCGCCGATCTGGCGGGCGTTCGTCCAGGTCACCCAGGGTGCGACCACCTTCGGCGAGGCGCTGCGCAGGTACCGCGGCGTGCAGCGGCTGGCGGCCCTCGCCGGCCGCTGACGGAGAGCCCGGGGCGGGCGGCGGGGCGGGCGGCGCGAGGAGGTGCCGCCCGCCCCGCCGCCCGTCGGGGCTCCGCCCGTCGGGGCTCCGCCCGCCGGGCAGGACCCCCGCTCCGGGACGGCCGCCCGTGCGGGCCGGGCGGCCTCCTGGGCCGCCCGGCCCGCCGCCCCCCGCGCGGAGGTTCTTCCCCTCGGCGTGCGGGAGCGCTCCCACGGAAGTGGAATTCGCACCGTCACAGGGATTACATGACCGCGTCATGCGGGGTTACGCTCGACTCGGCCTGTGCGGGAGCGCTCCCACGCGCTCACCGCCCACCCACCCAGGCCCTCTCCCACCCAGAGAGCGCGCTCTTCCACCCAGAGAGCACGGAGGACGATGTGACATCCCGCGCCACCCCCGGGCGCTCCGCCGCCCCCGCCGGCGGACCGCCGTCCGCACACCCGCCCGTACCCGCGCCCGGACACCGTCCGGAGCACCTGCCCGCCGGGCCGCCGGAGGGCCTGCCGGAGCACCCGTCCGGCCGCCCGCACCCGTACACGCACCCGTCCCACCCGCACCCGCACCGGGCGCCGCGCCGCCGGCTCCGCGCGGTCGCGCTCGCCCTCGCCGCCGCCGGCACCGCGGCGGCGGGCCTCGTGCTCGCCGGGCCGACCAGCGCCGGAGCCGCCGTGCAGGGCGCCCTCCCCGCCGGGACGCAGTTCTACCGCGACCCCGCCTCCCAGGTCGTCAAGTGGTCCGCCGCCAACCCCGGCGACTGGCGCCAGCCGGTCGTCTCCCGGCGGATCGCGAGCCAGCCGCAGGGCATCTGGTTCGCGAACTACCGGCCCGACACCGTCACCTCCGACGTCCGCAGCATCACCTCGGCCGCCGCCTCGGCCGGGCAGGTGCCGGTGCTGGTCGTGTACGAGATCCCCAACCGCGACTGCGGCGGGGCCTCGGCCGGCGGCGCGCCCGACCTGGGGTCGTACGACGCCTGGGTGCGCGGCTTCGCCGCCGGGCTCGGCAGCGGCCGTTCGCTCGTCCTGCTGGAGCCGGACTCGCTGGCGCTCACCAGCTGCCTCTCCTCCCAGCAGCAGGCCGACCGGTTCGCCTCGCTCTCCCGGGCCGCCGCCGCCATCCGCTCCGCCGCGCCCGCGGCCAAGGTGTACCTCGACGGCGGCCACTCGGCCTGGAACAGCGCCGCCGAGCAGGCCTCCCGGCTCCGCGGCGCGGGCGTCCTGGCCAACGCGGACGGCTTCTTCACCAATGTCTCGAACTTCAACACCACCGCGAACGAGACGTCCTACGCCAAGGCGGTCCTCGGCGCGCTGGGCAACCCCTCCCAGCTGCACGCCGTCGTCGACACCAGCCGCAACGGCAACGGGCCGGCGGGCGGGGGCGCCTGGTGCGATCCCTCCGGGCGGTCCATCGGCGCCTACCCGACCGCGGACACCGGGGACCCGGCGATCGACGCCTACCTGTGGGTGAAGCCGCCCGGCGAGGCCGACGGCTGCGCCGCGGCCGCGGGCACCTTCAGCCCGGACATCGCCTACGCCCTGGCCTCCGGGGCCCAGGACCCGCCGACCTCCACCAGCCCCCCGACGACCCCGCCCCCGACCACCCAGCCCCCGACCACCCAGCCCCCCACGACCGCCCCGCCCACCGGCTCCGCCGCGTGCGCGGTCACGTACCGGGTCACCAACTCCTGGGCGGGCGGCTTCACGGCCGACGTCACCGTGAAGAACACCGGGAGCAGCCAGGTGAACGGCTGGCGCCTCGCCTGGACCTTCCCCGGCGACCAGCGGATCACCAACGCCTGGAACGCCACGGCGTCCCAGTCCGGCGCCTCGGTGACCGCCGCCGACGCGGGCTACAACGCCGCCCTGGCGCCGGGCGCCTCGACGACGCTCGGCTTCCAGGCCACCGTCGGCGCGGCCAACCCCGCGCCGACGTCCTTCACCCTCAACGGCGCACCGTGCAGCGCGTCCTGACGCGCTGAGCGCCCCACCGCGTGCCGCCGGCCGGAGTCCGGGCCGGCCGGCGGCACTTCCTCCCGACCCCCCACGCGCCTCCCGACCCCCCACGAGCCTCCCGCCCCCCGGCGCCCCTCCCGGCCCCCGCAGCCTCCGGCGTCAGAGCGGGTCGCCGAGCGGCCCGTGCTCCGCCTCCAGGGTCTCGGCCCAGTGGGCGGCCCAGTCCGGCTGCGTGCCGTCCGCGTCGGTGAAGCCGTACTCCCGGTACAGCCCCCAGGTGGCCAGCGCCCGGCCCGACCGCGCCATGACGTCCGGGTCGGCGGCGAGGGCGGCGACGGCCCGTCCGAGGTAGACGGGGCTCTCGGAGTGGGCGAAGTGCGGGTCCTTCGCCGCGCCCTCCCGCCAGGTGGCCTCGGTGACGCCGAAGTGGTCCAGCATCGCCTCGGACCGCAGGAAGCCGGGGGTGAGCGCCACGGCCGCGACGCCGTGCGGCCGCAGCTCGGCGGCCTGCGCGACGGCGAGGCGGATCACCGAGGACTTCGCGAGGTCGTAGAAGAACGACCCGCGGTACCGGGCGGTGTTGCCGTCGGTGACCTCCACCACCAGGCCGCTCCGGCGGGCCACCATCAGCGGCAGCGCGAACCGGCTGGTGACGACGTGCGTCTCCACGGCCTGCCGCAGCAGCCGCAGCCCGGTGCCGAGGTCCTGCTCCCACAGCGGGTGCGCCCAGTCGGTGAGCGGGTCGCCGCCCCACACGCAGTTGACCAGCACGTCCAGGCGGCCGTCCTGCTCGGCAGCGATCCGGTCCACCAGGGCGCGGACCTCCTCCGGGCGGCTGTGGTCGGTGCGGACGGGGACGCCGAGGCCGCCGGCGGCGGTGACCCGCTCCGCGGTCCCCTCGACGGTCTCGGGGCGGTCCATGGCGGAGCGTCCGGCCGTGCTGCTGCGTCCGGTGACGTACACCGTCGCGCCCGCGGCGCCGAGCCCGACGGCGATGCCGCGTCCGCCGCCCCTGGTCCCGCCGGCCACGAGGGCCACCTTCCCGGCCAGCGGCCGGCTGCCGTCGTTCACGCGTCCTCCAGGGTGGTGCCGTCGGATGAGGGGAGGTGGGGGCCGAGCAGGGCGGCGAGTTCGCGGCGCAGGCGCTCGGGCAGGGTGCCGTGCCGGTCCAGGGCCCAGGTCAGGCCGGTGCCGGCGACGACCGCCCGCACGGAGGAGGCCAGTGCCGCGGTGTCCGTGCCGGGCCGCAGCTCCCCGGCGTCCGCCGCCTCGGCCAGCAGGGCCGCGACCGCCCGCCCCTGCGCCTCGTGGACGGCCAGGGCGTGGGCGCGCAGCACGGGGTCGGCGAGGTCGGCGCAGAGGAACGCCAGATGGTTGGCGTAGGCCTCGGGCGCGGCGATCCCGGTCGTGGACTCCACGGCGAGCGCGACCAGCGCCGCGAGGGCCGAACCGTGCCCGGCCCGGACCCGCCCGGCCAGCGCCTCCGCGTCCCGCGCGGACTGCTCGGCCAGGGCCAGGAGCAGGCCCCGCTTGGACCCGAAGCGCTGGACGAGGGTGGCGGGGGCGAGCCCCGCCTCGCGCGCCACGGCCGCGAGGGTGAGGCCGGCGGGGCCGGTGCGGCCCATCACCTCGGCGGTCCGGGCCAGGACCACCGCGTCGTCGACCCCCCGGGGGCGCCCTGCCACCGCGCTCTCCTCTCTATAAATGAACGTTCATTTATTAAACCTCCCGCCCGGCACTCCCGCAAACGGGCGGCGGACGGAGAAAAAGAAGCAAGCATGCTTGTTTCTTTCGGGCGATGCTGCAAGGCTGCCGGGGGAGACGGCAGTGACGCCCTTTCAGGCGGAGGGAGTGCCCCCATGGTGGATCCCCGTACGGTGCTGGACGACCTGCGCGCGGAGAGCGACGAGGTCGACGCCCTGGTCTCCGGACCCGGCGAGCGGCACTGGCACGACCCCACCCCCGCACCCGGCTGGACCCTCGCCCACCAGGTCGCCCACCTCGCCTGGACCGACGAGCAGGCGCTGCTCGCCGCCACCGACCCCGACCGCTTCGCCCGCCTGCTGGAGCGGGCCGCCGCCGACCCCGGGGGCTTCGCCGACGCCGAGGCCGCCCGCACCGCGGACCAGCCCCGCGACCGGCTGCTGGCCGCCTGGCGGTCCGGCCGCGAGGCCCTGCTGGAGGCGCTGGCCGCCGTCCCGCAGGGCGCGCGGATGCCCTGGTTCGGCCCGCCGATGAGCGCCGCCTCCATGGCCACCGGCCGGCTCATGGAGTACTGGGCCCACGGGCAGGACGTCGCCGACGCCCTCGGGGTGCACCGCGTGCCCACCGGCCGCCTGTGGCACGTCGCCCGCCTGGCCGTCCGGGCCCGCGACTACGCCTACTTCGTGCACGGCGAGCAGCCCCCCGCCGGGGAGTTCCGGGTCGAGCTGGCGCCGCCGGGCGGCGGGGAGGCGTGGACGTACGGGCCCGAGGACGCCGAGCAGCGGGTGACCGGACCCGCCCTCGACCTCTGCCTGCTGGCCACCCGCCGCCGCCACCGCGCCGACCTCGGCCTCAAGGCCGAGGGCGCCGACGCCGACCACTGGCTGGACATCGCCCAGTCCTTCGCCGGGCCCGCCGGGCCCGGCCGCACCCCGGGGCAGTTCGCATGACCGCCGCCCCCGCGCCCGGCCCCGCCCCCGCGCCCGGCCCCGCCCCCGCCCCCGCGCCCGGCCCGGACCCGGCGGCCGGGCCCGCGCCGCTGCGGATCGGCAACGCCTCCGGCTTCTACGGCGACCGCTTCGAGGCCGTCCGCGAGATGCTCACCGGAGGCCCCCTCGACGTCCTCACCGGCGACTACCTCGCCGAGCTGACCATGCTCATCCTCGCCCGGGACCGCATGAAGGACCCCTCCCGCGGCTACGCACGCACCTTTCTGCGCCAGATGGAGGAGTCCCTCGGCCTCGCCGTCGACCGCGGCGTGAAGGTCGTCGTCAACGCGGGCGGCCTCAACCCGGCCGGCCTCGCCGACGCGCTGCGCGCCCTCGCCGACCGCACGGGCGTCCCCGCCGCCGTCGCCCACGTCGAGGGCGACGACCTGCTGCCCCGCGCCGCCGAGCTCGGCCTGACCGGTGAGGACGGCCCGTCCGGTGAGGGCCGCCCGTCCGGCGGGGGCGGCCTGCTCGCCGCCCACGCCTACCTCGGCGCCCGCGGCATCGCGGAGTGCCTCCGCGCCGGGGCCGACGTCGTCGTCACCGGCCGCACCACCGACGCCTCCCTCGTCGTCGGCCCCGCCGCCGCCCACTTCGGCTGGCGCTGGGACGACTGGGACGCCCTGGCCGGCGCCACCGCCGCCGGGCACGTCCTGGAGTGCGGCGCCCAGGCCACCGGCGGCAACTACTCCTTCTTCACCGAGCACGACGTGCGCCGCCCCGGCTTCCCGCTCGCCGAGGTCCGCGCCGACGGAAGCAGCGTGATCACCAAGCACCCGGGCACGGGCGGCGCCGTCACCGTGGAGACCGTCACCGCCCAGCTGCTCTACGAGACCGGTCCCGCCCGCTACGCCGGGCCCGACGTCACCACCCGCCTGGACACCCTGCGCCTGCGCCAGGAGGGCCCCGACCGGGTCGCCCTCACCGGGGTGCGCGGGGAGGCCCCGCCGCCCGCGCTCAAGGTCGGCCTCAACCGGCTCGGCGGCTGGTACAACGAGGTCGTCCTCGTCCTCACCGGGCTCGACGTCGAGGCCAAGGCCGCCCTGGTCCGCGAGCAGCTGGAGGCCGCCCTCGGCAAGCACCGCCCCGCCGAGCTCCGGTGGACCCTCGCCCGCACCGACCGGGCCGACGCCGCCGTCCAGGAGGAGGCGAGCGCCCTGCTGCGCCTCGCCGTCCGCGACCCCGACCCGGAGGCCGTCGGACGCGCCGTCAGCGGCGCCGCCGTCGAGCTGGCCCTCGCCAGCTACCCCGGCTTCCACGTCACCGCGCCGCCCGGCAACGGCACCCCGTACGGGGTCTTCGAGGCCGCGTACGTCGACGCCGCCGCCGTGCCGCACACCGCGGTGCTGCCCGACGGCCGCCGGGTCGCGGTGCCCCCGGCGCCCCGGACCGCCGCCCCGGCGGAGGTCCCCGCACCGGAGCCGCCCGAACCGGAGCTGCCCGCGCCGCTGCCGCCCGGCCCGACCCGCCGCGCCCCGCTCGGCCTGGTCGCCGGGGCCCGCAGCGGCGACAAGGGCGGCGACGCCAACGTCGGCGTCTGGGCCCGCACCGACGACGGCTGGCGCTGGCTCGCCCACGCCCTCACCGCCGACCGCCTGCGGGAGCTGCTGCCCGAGACCGCCGGCCTGCCCGTCACCCGCACCGTCCTGCCCCACCTGCGCGCCGTCAACTTCACCGTCACCGGCCTGCTCGGCGAGGGCGTCGCCTCCCGCGCCCGCTTCGACCCCCAGGCCAAGGCGGTGGGGGAGTGGCTGCGCTCCCGCCACCTCGACATCCCGGAGGTGCTCCTGTGACCGTGCTCGCCTCGTCGCTGGACCCCGGCTCGCCCGACTTCGCCGCCAACCGCGACGCCATGCTCGCCAAGCTCGCCGAGCTCGACGCCGAGCACGCCAAGGCGGTCGGCGGCGGCGGACCCAAGTACGTGGAGCGGCACCGCCGCCGCGGCAAGCTCCTCGCCCGCGAGCGCATCGAGCTGCTCCTCGACCCCGACTCGCCGTTCCTGGAGCTCTCCCCGCTCGCCGCCTGGGGCAGCGAGTACCCGGTCGGGGCGGCCCTGGTCACCGGCATCGGCGTCGTCGAGGGCACCGAGTGCGTCATCACCGCCAACGACCCCACCGTGCGCGGCGGCGCCTCCAACCCGTGGACGCTCCGCAAGGCGCTGCGGGCCAACGAGATCGCGCTGCGCAACCGCCTCCCGCTGGTCAACCTGGTGGAGTCCGGCGGCGCCGACCTCCCCAGCCAGAAGGAGGTCTTCATCCCCGGCGGCGCCCTCTTCCGCGACCTCACCCGCCTCTCCGCCGCCGGCATCCCCACCGTCTCCGTCGTCTTCGGCAACTCCACCGCCGGCGGCGCCTACGTGCCCGGCATGTCCGACCACGTGGTGATGGTCAAGGATCGCTCCAAGGTGTTCCTCGGCGGCCCGCCGCTGGTGAGGATGGCCACCGGGGAGGAGGCCGACGACGAGTCGCTGGGCGGCGCCGACATGCACGCCCGCGTCTCCGGCCTCGCCGACCACCTCGCCGTCGACGAGCCCGACGCGCTGCGCCTGGCCCGCCGCGTCGTCGCCCGGCTGCGCTGGGACAAGCGGGGCCCGGCGCCCGCGGCCGGGGTGGAGCCGCCCAAGTACGACCCGGAGGAGCTGCTGGGCGTCGTCCCCGGCGACCTGAAGACGCCCTTCGACCCGCGCGAGGTGGTCGCCCGGGTGGTCGACGGCTCCGACTTCGACGAGTTCAAGCCGCTGTACGGGACGAGCCTCGCCACCGGCTGGGCGTCGGTCCACGGCTACCCCGTGGGCATCCTCGCCAACGCGCAGGGCGTGCTCTTCAGCGCCGAGGCGCAGAAGGCCACCCAGTTCATCCAGCTCGCCAACCAGCGCGACATCCCGCTGCTCTTCCTCCACAACACCACCGGCTACATGGTGGGCCGGGAGTACGAGCAGGGCGGCATCATCAAGCACGGCGCCATGATGATCAACGCCGTCTCCAACAGCCACGTGCCGCACATCTCGGTGCTCATGGGCGCCTCCTACGGCGCCGGGCACTACGGCATGTGCGGGCGGGCGTACGACCCCCGCTTCCTCTTCGCCTGGCCCAGCGCCAAGGCGGCGGTGATGGGTCCGCAGCAGCTCGCCGGGGTGCTCTCCATCGTGGCCCGGCAGTCGGCGGCGGCCAAGGGCCGGCCGTACGACGAGGACGCCGACGCGGCGGTCCGGGCCATGGTGGAGCAGCAGATCGAGGCGGAGTCGCTGCCGGTCTTCCTCTCGGGGCGGCTCTACGACGACGGGGTCATCGACCCGCGCGACACCCGCACCGTGCTGGGCCTGTGCCTCTCCGCGGTGCACAGCGCGCCCGTGGAGGGCGCGCGCGGCTACGGCGTCTACCGGATGTGAGGGCCACCGAACAGATGATCACCTCAGTGCTGGTCGCCAACCGGGGCGAGATCGCCCGGCGCGTCCTCCGCAGCTGCCGGGACGCCGGCCTGGACGGTGTCGCGGTCTTCTCCGACCCCGACGCCGACGCCCCGCACGTCCGGGAGGCCGACGCCGCCGTCCGCCTCCCGGGCGCGGCCCCCGCCGACACCTACCTCCGCGCCGACCTGCTGGTGCAGGCGGCGCTGGCCGCGGGCGCGGACGCCGTCCACCCCGGCTACGGCTTCCTCTCCGAGAACGCCGGCTTCGCCCGCGCCGTCCTCGACGCGGGCCTGGTCTGGATCGGCCCGCCGCCCGAGGCCATCGCCGCCATGGGCTCCAAGACCGGCGCCAAGCGGATCATGGCCGGGGCCGGCGTCCCCGTCCTCGGCGCCGTCGACCCCGCCGCGGCGACGGAGGCCGACCTGCCGCTGCTCGTCAAGGCCGCGGCCGGGGGCGGCGGGCGCGGCATGCGCGTCGTCCGCGACCTCGCCGCCCTCGACGGCGAGCTCGCCGCCGCCCGCGCCGAGGCCGCCTCCGCCTTCGGCGACGGCGAGGTCTTCTGCGAGCCGTACGTGGAGACCGGCCGCCACGTCGAGGTGCAGCTCATGGCCGACGCCCACGGCACGGTGTGGGCCGTCGGCGACCGGGACTGCTCGGTGCAGCGCCGCCACCAGAAGGTCGTCGAGGAGGCGCCCGCACCCGGTATCCCCGACGCCGTGCGCGAGGCCCTGCACGAGGCCGCCCGCACCGCCGCCCGCGCCATCGGCTACACCGGCGCCGGGACCGCCGAGTTCCTGCTCGCCCCCGACGGCCGGTTCTTCTTCCTGGAGATGAACACCCGCCTCCAGGTCGAGCACCCCGTCACCGAGTGCACCACCGGCCTCGACCTGGTCGCCCTCCAGCTCCGCGTCGCCGAGGGCGCCGCCCTGCCCCCCGCGCCCCCCGCCACCCGCGGCCACGCGATCGAGGCCCGCCTGTACGCCGAGGACCCGGCCGCCGACTGGCAGCCGCAGGCCGGCCCGCTGCACCTGCTGGAGCTGCCCGGCACCACCGCCCGCTTCCGCACCCCGGCGGGGGAGGAGTGCGGCCTGCGGCTGGACTCCGGCGTCGAGGACGGCGACACCGTGACCGTCCACTACGACCCCATGCTCGCCAAGGCGGTCGCCTGGGCGCCCACCCGCGCCGAGGCCGCCCGCCGCCTCGCCGCCGCCCTGGCCCGCGCCCGCATCCACGGGCCCGCCACCAACCGGGACCTGCTGGTGCGGGTGCTGCGCCACCCCGCCTTCCTCGCGGGGGACGTCCACACCGCCTTCCTGCGGCAGCACCACGCCGACACCGTCGCCCGCCAGGCCCCCGACAAGGACGCGGAGGCGCTGGCGGCCCTCGCCGCCGCCCTCGCCGACGCGGCGGGGCGGCGGGCCGCCGCCCCCGTCCTCGGCGGCCTGCCCGCCGGGTGGCGCAACGTGCCCTCCGCCCCCCAGGCCAAGCGGTACCGCACCGCCGACGCCGAGCACGAGGTCCGCTACCGGCACACCCGCGACGGCCTCCTCGCCGAGGGGCACCCCGGCGTCCGGCTGGTCTCCGCCGCGCCCGGCCGGGTGGTGCTGGAGGCGGGCGGGGTGCGGCGGGCGTTCGCCGTCGCCCGGTACGGGGACACCGTCCACGTCGACGGGCCGCTCGGCGCCGTCGTCCTCACCGCCGTCGGACGCTTCCCCGACCCCGCCGCCCAGACCGCCCCCGGCTCGCTGCTCGCGCCCATGCCGGGCACCGTCGTGCGGACCGCCGTCGCCGAGGGGGACGCCGTGCGGGCCGGGCAGACCGTGCTGTGGCTGGAGGCGATGAAGATGGAGCACCGGGTCACCGCGCCCGCCGACGGCACCGTCGCCGAGCTGCGCGTCCGGCCCGGCCAGCAGGTCGAGCCCGGCGCGCTGCTCGCCGTGGTCCGGGAGGCCGCCCCCGCCGGGGGCGGCGCCTCCGCCGAGGGCCCCTGAGCACCCGTGCCCCCGGGCCCCGGCCCGGCCGCCACCGGCCCGGCCGCCCCCGACCCCGGGGGTCCGGCACGGAGGGGTCCCGACTCCGGCACGCCGGACCCCTCCCCGGCCGGGCCCCCGGCCGCCGCACTCGGACCACGGCCCCCCGCCCGCACCCGCCACCCGGCGCCGCCGCGCCCCCGGGCCCGCCCGCCCGCACGGCCCCCGGTCCGCCCGCAGCCCGCGACCCGCCCCCCGCGCAAGCCCCCGCAGAAGACCTGCAGCACCTGCAGAAGGGACGATCGGCATGACCGGCACCACCTTCCAGGAGTCCGCGTTCAGCGAGTCCGAGGAGCGGCAGGCCCTGCGCCGCGCCGTCTCCGACCTCGGCCGCCGCTACGGCTCCGAGTACTTCCTCGCCAAGGCCCGCGCCGGCGAGCGCACCGACGAACTGTGGCGCGAGGCCGGCAAGCTCGGCTACCTCGGCGTCAACCTGCCCGCCGAGTACGGCGGCGGCGGTGCCGGGTGCTACGAGCTGTCCATCGTCCTGGAGGAGCTGGGCGCCGCCGGCTGCCCGCTGCTCATGCTGGTGGTCACCCCCGCCATCTGCGGCTCCGTCATCGCCCGCTTCGGCACCGAGGAGCAGCGCCGCCACTGGCTGCCCGGCTTCGCCGACGGCTCCCTGCGGATGGCCTTCGCGATCACCGAGCCCGACGCCGGCTCCAACTCCCACCGCCTCGCCACCGTCGGCCGGCGCACCCCCGACGGCTGGCGGCTCACCGGCCGCAAGGTCTACATCTCCGGCATCGAGGGCTCCGACGCGATCATGGTCGTGGGCCGGACCGAGGACGCCCGCACGGGAAAGCTCAGGCCCGCCCTGTTCACCGTCCCCGTGGACGCCCCGGGCCTGGAGTACCGGCGCATCCCCATGGACATCGTCTCCCCCGAGTACCAGTACCAGGTCTTCCTCGACGACGTGCCGCTCCCCGAGGGGGCCCTCGTCGGCGACCAGGACACCGGCCTGCTCCAGCTCTTCGCCGGGCTCAACCCCGAGCGCATCATGGCCGCCGCCTTCTCCGTCGGCATCGGCCGCCACGCCCTGGCCAAGGCCGTCGGCTACGCGCGCGACCGCACGGTCTGGCGCGACCCCATCGGCGCCCACCAGGGCATCGCCCACCCGCTCGCGCAGTGCCGCATCGAGCTGGAGCTGGCCCGGCTGATGATGCAGAAGGCCGCCCACCTCTACGACCACGGCGACGACGCCGGCGCGGGCGAGGCCGCCAACATGGCCAAGTACGCCGCCGCGGAGGCCTGTGCCCGCACCGTCGACCAGGCCGTGCACACCCTCGGCGGCAACGGCCTCACCCAGGAGTACGGCCTCGCCGCGCTGCTCGCCGCCTCCCGCGTCGGCCGGGTCGCCCCGGTCAGCCGGGAGATGGTCCTCAACTTCGTCGCCCAGCACACCCTCGGCCTGCCCAAGTCGTACTAGGCGCCGCAGCGGCCCCGGCGGTCCCGCGGCCCGGCGGCCCGTCCGGTCCGCACCCGCCCGTCCGGTCCGTACCCGCCCGTCCGCCCCCGCCGGGTGCGGCCCGGCCCCACCCGGAGGCCGGCCGCAGCCGCCGCGCAGCCGTCCGCCCCGCCCACCCGGAGGGTCCCATGGTGTACCGCAGCGAGTACCCCGACGTCCCCGTCCTCGACGTGCCCATCCACGACGCCGTCCTCGGCGGGGCCGCCGGACGCGGCGACCTCCCCGCCCTGGTCGACGGGGTGACCGGCCAGACCCTGACCTACGCGCAGCTCGACGCCGCCACCCGCCGCGCCGCCGCCGGGCTCGCCGAGGCCGGGGTCGCCCCCGGCGACGTCGTCGCCCTGCACAGCCCCAACACCGTCGCCTACCCCGTCGCCTTCTACGCCGCCACCCGCGCCGGGGCCACCGTCACCACCGTCAGCTCCCTCGCCACCCCCGGCGAGATGGCCGCCCAGCTGCGCGACAGCGGCGCCCGCTGGATCGTCACCGTCTCCCCGTTCCTGCCCACCGCCCGGGAGGCGGCCGCCGCCCTCGCCGGCACCGGCACGCCCGTCCGGGAGATCTTCAGCTGCGACCCGGCCGAGGGCCACCGGAACCTCTTCGACCTGGTGGCCAGCACCGCGCCCGAGCCGTCGCCCGCCATCGACCCCGCCGCCGACGTCGCCGTGCTGCCGTACTCCAGCGGCACGACGGGCACCGCCAAGGGCGTCATGCTGACCCACCGCAACATCGCCACCAACCTCGCCCAGCTCGACGCCGCGCACCGCCCCGGGGTCGGCCAGCGCATCGTCGCCGTGCTGCCGTTCTTCCACATCTACGGCCTCACCGCCCTGATGAACCACCCACTGCGCTGCGGCTCCACCGTCGTCGTGCTGCCCCGCTTCGACCTGGAGCAGTTCCTGCAGACCCTCCAGGACCAGCGCATCCAGGGCGTCTACGCGGCCCCGCCCATGGTCCTCGCCCTCGCCCGGCACCCGGCCGTCGACCGCTACGACCTCTCCTCGCTGGAGTACGTCCTCTCCGCCGCCGCCCCGCTGGACGCCGACCTCGCCGACGCCTGCGCCCGCCGCCTCGGCATCGACACCGTCCGCCAGGCGTACGGCATGACCGAGCTGTCGCCCGGCACCCACCTGGTGCCGCTGACCGACACCTCGCCGCCGCCCGGCGCGGTCGGGAGGCTGCTGGCCTCCACCGAGATGCGGGTCGTCGCCGTCGAGGGCGGCGCGTCCGCGGAGGATCTGCCGCACGGCGAGCCCGGCGAGCTGCTCATCCGCGGCCCGCAGGTGATGAAGGGCTACTTCGGCCGCCCCACCGAGACCGACGCGGTGGTCGACGGGGAGGGCTGGCTGCACACCGGCGACGTCGGCTACGTCGACGACCGCGGCTACCTGCACGTCGTCGACCGGGTCAAGGAGCTGATCAAGTACAAGGGCTACCAGGTGGCCCCCGCCGAGCTGGAGGCCGTGCTGCTCGCCCACCCGGAGGTCGCCGACGCCGCCGTCATCGGTGTCGCCGGGCCCGACGGCGGGGAGGTGCCCAAGGCGTTCGTGGTCCGCGGGCCGGGGAGTACGCTCACCGACCAGCAGGTGATCGACCACGTGGCCGGGCAGGTGGCCCCCTACAAGAAGGTGCGCGCCGTGGAGTTCGTGGACGCCGTCCCCAAGTCGGCGGCGGGCAAGATCCTCCGCCGCCGGCTGCGGGAGCGCGAACGCGGCGCCGCCGGCGCGCAGGCCCCCGCCCAGGTCCCCGTGCCCGGCGCACCCGCCGCACCCGCGACCGAGACCCCCACCTACGCCGGCAACGGAGCCGGCCCGGAAGAAGGCCCCGCGCGATGACCGACGCCACCGCCGCCCCCCTCGTCCGCCTCGCGGTCGAGGGGGCCGTCGCCACCCTCACCCTCGACTCCCCGCACAACCGCAACGCCCTCTCCTCGCGCCTGATGGCCGAACTGGAGCAGGGCCTCGCCGAGGCCGCCAAGGACCCGGCGGTGCGCGCCGTCGTCCTCGCCCACACCGGCAAGGTCTTCTGCGCCGGCGCCGACCTCTCCGAGGCCACCTCCGGCGATCCGACCGCCGGCCCCCGCCGCCTGGTGGAGATCCTGCGCGCGGTGGTGGAGTGCCCCAAGCCGGTGGTGGCGCGCGTCGACGGGCACGCCCGGGCGGGCGGCCTCGGCCTCATCGGCGCCTGCGACATCGCCGTCGCCGGCCCCGCCTCCACCTTCGCCTTCACCGAGGTCCGGCTCGGCCTCGCCCCGGCCGTCATCTCGCTGCCGCTGCGGCCCAGGCTCGACCCCCGCGCCGCCTCCCGCTACTACCTCACCGGCGAGACCTTCGACGCGGCCGAGGCCGCCCGGATCGGCCTGGTCACCGTCGCCGCCGACGACACCGCGGCCGCGCTGGAGCCGGTCCTGGAGGCGCTGCGCCAGGCGTCCCCGCAGGGGCTGGCAGAGTCCAAGCGGCTGGTCGCCGCCGACGTGCTGCGCTCCTTCGACCAGGACGGCGAGGACCGGGTGGCGCAGTCCGCGCTGCTCTTCGGCAGCGACGAGGCCCGGGAGGGCATGACCGCCTTCCTGGAGCGCCGCCCGCCCGCCTGGGCACGCTGACCGGCCGCACCCCCCGACCGGGCCCGGCCGGACCCCCGGCAGGAGCCCCCCGACGAGACGTCCCCGGACCAGGAGCACCCCGACCCCATGACCACCCACGCGGCCTCCCGCATGCCGCAGCAGGACCGCAGCCGGGCCACCCGCCGCCGGCTGCTGGAGGCCGCCGTGGAGTGCCTGGCCGAGTACGGCTGGGCCGGCAGCACCGTCGCCGTGGTCGCCGAACGGGCCGGGGTCTCCCGGGGCGCCGCGCAGCACCACTTCCCGACCCGCGAGGACCTGTTCACCGCGGCCGTGGAGCACGTCGCCGAGGAGCGGCTGTCCGCCGTGCGCGGGCAGCTCGCCGCGGCGCCGGACGACGGCGCGTCCCGCACGGGGACCGTCGTCGAGGTGATCGTGCGGATGTATACCGGCGAGCTGTTCCGGGCGGCCCTCCACCTGTGGGTGGCGGCCGCCCGGGAGGAGGCGCTGCGGGCCCGTATCGTCGCCCTGGAGAACCGGGTCGGCCGGGAGGCCCACCGGGCCGCCGTGGAGTTCCTCGGCGTCGACGAGCGCACCCCCGGCGTCCGGGAGACCGTGCAGGCCACCCTCGACATGGCCCGGGGCCTGGGCCTGGCCAACCTGCTCACCGACGACAGCGCCCGGCGCGCCCGCGTGGTCCGCCAGTGGGCGCGCATCTTGGACGCCGCGCTCGGCTGAACCCCGCCGCGGGCCCGCCGGTGTGACGTTCCTCCCCTGGCCGATCATGGCCGCCGCGCGGCGGCTACGGTGTGCCCATGCCCTTTCCGCACGCCCTGCTGTCCGCCGCCCGCGCCCGCCGCCGGCGCGCCGTCGGCCGCCTGGTCCACCGCGGCTGGCGCTGGGTGCAGGAGCGGGGCGCGGTCTCCCCGGAGAGCCCCGGGCCGTACCGCTTCGGGAGCCTGGGCGACGGCACGAGGCTGGCCTTCCCGCTGGGCACCGTCTTCAACGAGCAGTGGATCCACCTCGGGCCGTTCTGCATCGTCGGCGAGCAGGTCACCCTCTCCGCGGGCTTCCTGCCCGGCCTCGACCTCGGGCCGGAGCCGATCGTGCGGATCGGCGGCGGCTGCGTCATCGGCCGGGAGAGCCACATCGTGGGCCACCAGTCGATCGTGATCGGCGACGACGTGTGGACCGGACCCCGGGTGTACATCACCGACCAGGGCCACGAGTACCGCGACCCGGAGCTCCCGATCGGGAAGCAGTGGCCGCGCAACGAGCCGGTGGAGATCGGCTCCGGGAGCTGGATCGGCACCGGCGCGGTGATCCTGCCCGGCGCCCGGATCGGCCGCAACGTGGTGGTCGCGGCCGGGGCCGTGGTGCGCGGCGAGGTGCCCGACCACAGCGTGGTCGCCGGCGCGCCCGCCCGGGTCGTCCGCCGCTGGACGGCGGAGGCCGGCTGGGAGCCGCCGATCCGCACGCCCGCTCCCCGGCCGGTGCCGGACGGCGTCACCGCGGAGCAGCTGCGGGCGCTCGTCGGCTGGGACCTGCGCCTGCCGGCGCAGTCCGACGGCGGGACCGGCGCCGACGCGGCGGACCCGTCCGCCGCGCCGTGAGCCGGCCGCCCGGCCGGGGCCCCGCCCCGCACATGGCGGGGCGGGCCGTCAGCCCGGTGTGACGGCGGCCGGCTCCGGGACGCCGCCGGGGTGCCCGGCCCGGACGACGCCGGGCTGCGCCCTGCGCAGCTGCCGCACCTCGGGCACGGCCACCGCGAGGAGGGCGAGCGCGGCGGTGACGCCCGCCGCCGCCCACAGCGCCCCGGTGAGGCCCGTCCAGACGGCCACCGGCCCCGCCACCGCCGTGCCGACGGGGGACAGCACGAGGGAGCCGAGCCAGTCGTAGGCCGACACCCGCGCCATCCTCTCCGCCGGGATCTCCTGCTGGAGCGCCACCATCCAGTTGACGCCGAAGACCTCGGTCCCCACCCCGGAGAGGAGCATCGCCCCGGCGAGCACCGGCACCGGGGCGGACGCGGCCAGCGCCGCCGCGGGGAGGGCGAACGCCAGCACGCCCCAGTTGCCCGCCAGCAGGATGCGGCGCGGCCGCCACCGCAGCATCAGCAGCCCGCCGGCCACCATGCCGACCCCCTGGGCCGCCAGCGCCAGGCCCCAGGGCCGCGCCCCGCCGAGCCGCTGGGCCGCCACCACCGGCCCGTACACCGACTCCGTGGCCAGCACGCAGGCCATCACCACGGCGAACTGCAGCACGACCGCCCACAGCCAGCGCCGGGAGGCGAACTCCTGCCAGCCCTCCAGCAGCTCCCGCGCCAGGTTCGCGGACGCCTCCCGCGCCCGCGCCGGCGGCGGGACCCGCAGCAGGGTCCGCAGTCCGGCGGCGAGGGCGAACCCGGCGGCGTCGGCCGCCAGCACCCAGCCGGGGCCGACCGCGGCGACCAGCACGCCGCCCAGCGCGGTCCCGCCGATCTGGGCCGCGTTGAGCGCCAGCCGGTAGAACGCGAAGGCCCGGCCCGCGTCCGCCGGGTCGACGGCGGCGAGGACGACGCCCTGCGCGGCGGGCATGTAGAACGCCTGGGCCGTCCCCGCCGCGGCGGAGAGCGCGAGCATCTGCCACAGCTGCGGGTGCCCGGTGAGCACCAGGACGGCGAAGGCGGCCTGGGCGGCGGCGCTGCCCACGTTGGCGGCCACCATCACCCGGTGCCGGGGGAGCCGGTCGGCGAGGGCGCCGCCGAGCAGGACGAAGACCACGGCCGGGAGCAGCCGCGCCGCGGTCACCCATCCGACGTCCCCGGCGCTGCCGCCGGCGCCCAGCACCGCGAAGGCGGCGGCGACGGGCGCGGCGGCGCTGCCGAGTCCGGAGACGAAGGCGGCGGCGGTCTGGACGCGGAAGTCCCGGCCCGCCCAGGACGGGCGGCGGCGCGGAGCGGGAGCGGGAGCAGGAGCGGGAGCGGGTATCACGGGTGGCACCGCCGGATCATCGCTGCACGCGGCCGGGCGTGTCCACCCGGTTCCCGCCGCCCGGGCGGGCGTCCACGGGCGACGGGCCCGCCCGGCACGCGTCCCGGGGCACGCCGTCCGTGGGCAGGACGCGTCGCGCCTGCGGGAGCGCCCGGCCCGGCGTGGGCCGGGCGGCGGGCGGTGTCGCCCGCCCGGGTCCGTGCGGGCGCGTCCCGCCGGCCTGCGGTGTGCACGGCGTGCACCCTGAACCGGGGAGCCGGGGACGAGGGCCGGTCCCTGCGGCAGCGGGCCCGCCCGTCCGGGGCGGGGCGATCGAACGGCAGGACGCATTCGTGCAGAGGCGCAACGGGACGCGGCGGTCCGGGGGACCGGTCGGAGGGGGCACGCCGTCGGCCGCCAGGACCCTGTTCCTCGTCCTCGCCGCCGAGAACCTCGTGATCAACTACACCGCCACCGCCATGAACGTGGCCCTGTCGGCGCTCGTCGGGGACCTGCACACCACGCTGACCGGCGTGCAGTCGGCGATCTCGCTGTACGCCCTGGTGGTCGCCGCGTTCATCATCAGCGGCAGCAAGCTCGGCACGCGCCACGGGTACCGGCGGACCTTCGCCCTCGGCGGCGGGACCTTCGTCCTGGGCGCGCTGATCACCGCCTCCGCCCCGAGCCTGCCGTTCGTGCTGCTCGGCTGGTCCGTGCTCCAGGGGCTCGGCGTCGCGCTGATGCTCCCGGCGCTGATGGCGATGCTCACCCGGACCTTCACCGGGGCCGTGCGCACCAGGGTGCTGTCCCTGCTGGCCATGACGTCCGGGGTCGGTGCGGCGTCCGGTCCCGTCCTGGGCGGCCTGGTCACCACCTACCTGAGCTGGCGCGTGTCGTTCCTCCTGGGGGCCGTGACCACCCTGGCCGTGGTGTGGCTCATGCGGTGCACGGCCGGTGCCGGGCCCTTCCCGGGACGCCCCGGGCGGCGCCTCGACGCCGTCGGGGTGCTGCTGTCCACGGCAGGGCTGGTCCTGCTCGTCGTCGCGGCCCTGTTCGCGGGGCGGTACGGCCTGCTCAGGGCCCGGCAGGACTTCGAGGTGCTCGGCCGCACGCTGCTGGAGCGCGGCGGCCTGTCGCCCGTGCCCCTCCTGGCGGGCCTGGGGCTGCTGGTCCTGGCCGCCTTCGCCGCGTGGGAGCTGCGTCTCGTCAGGACCGGGGGGGATCCGCTGGTCCGCGTGACGGTGCTGCGGAACCGCGCCGTCCGGACCGGGATCTCGACGCAGCTGATGCTGATCCTGGTGCCCAACGGCGTGCTCTTCCTGATCCCGGTCTTCCTGCAGACGACCTTCGGGTTCAGCGCCCTGCACTGCGGGGTCGTGCTCCTGCCGATCACCCTGGGGCTGATGGCGGCCGCCCCGCCGACCGCCCGGCGCATCGGGCGGGGGAGGACGACCCACCGGGCCGCCTCGATGGGGGCGTTCGTCTGCATGGGCGCCGGCTGCGTCGCCGTCGCCGTCCTGTTCAGCCCGCACGCCCAGGGGGTGGCGGCGGTCGGCCTGGCGCTCGCGCCGGGCGTCCTCCTCATCGGGCTCGGCCGGGGCATGGCCACGACGCTCACCGACCTCGTCCAGTCGGCGCCCGCCTCCGACGAGGTGAGCGACGTGACGGGGCTCTCCTACACGGCCGGCTACCTGGGGAGCTCGTTCGGCGTCGCGCTCGCCGGCGCCCTGATGACCACGGCGCTGCTGTACGCGTTCGAGGCCGGGACCGACGGCAGCGCCGTCCTGTCCACCGCCCAGAAGGGGATGGTGACGCGGACGCTGGAGCACCAGGTCCAGATCACCGCCGTGAACGACGACGCCCTGCGGGCGAGGGCGGCCTCACGGGGCGTCACGGGTGCCGCGGGCGGCGAGCTGGTGCGGATCAACGCGCGTGCCAGGGAGCGGGCGCTGGCCGTGTCGGCCACCGGCATGGCCGCACTGGCCGTCGTCGGCTGGCTGATGGCACGGCGCCTCCCCGTCCCTGCCGGGACGGCGACGGACGCGGGTCCCGGACGAGGGGCGCCCGCGCAGGACCGGTAGGGCCCGGCTGCGCCGTTCCGCCGGAGGGCGGCGTCGTCGCAGGTGCAGGCGGTGCCCCGGGGCCGCCGGGTGCACCGGGCGCCCCGGTCCGCCGGACGTGCCGGGGCGCACGGGGCGGGAGATGATGGAGGTGCGGATGCGTCGTGCGGAGAGGAGTGCGGCATGACCGGACCCGCCCCCTGCGGTGCCGGGGGCGTGCCGGGCGGCAAGTCGCGGTTCGACGACGTCTACGTCCGGCCCGATCCCCGCGCCTACTTCGGGCGGCTGGCGCCGCTCGCGTACGAGATCCCGCACCACGCCCAGCCGGTCTTCCGGCGGGCCGCCGCCGAACGGGCCGCGCTCGACGACGCCCGCCCCCACGGGCCGGCCGTGCTGGACGTGTGCTGCTCGTACGGGATCAACGCCGCGCTGCTCAACCACGACGTGACGCTGGCCGAGATGTGCGAGCGCTACACCTGCCCCGCCGCCCGGACGATGTCGACGGAGGAGCTGACGGCATCGGACAAGGCGTTCTACGCGGCACGGCGCCGGCCGGACGCAGTGCCGGTATTCGGCCTGGACGTCTCGGCCCCCGCCGTGCACTACGCGCTCGCGGCGGGCCTGCTGGACGCCGCCTTCACCGACGACCTGGAGCACGGCCCGCCCGGCCCCGCTCTGGGCCGCGCGCTCGCCGAGGTCGGCCTCGTCACCCTGACGGGCGGCGGCAGCTACGTCACCGCCCGGACGTTCGCGGCGCTGCTGGAGGGCGCCCGCAGACCGGTGTGGGTCAGCGCCTTCGTGCTGCGGACCGTGTCGTACCGGCCGATCGCCCGGGCGCTGGCCGCACACGGCCTGGACACCGCCGTCGACACCTCCCGCACCTACCCGCAGCGCCTCTTCACCGACGAGCGGGAGCAGCGCTACGCGGTCGCGGCGGTCCGGGCGCTCGGCGGCGACCCCGCAGGGCACGAGGAGGACGGCCGTTTCCACACCCTGTACTACGCGTCACGGCCCGGCACGCCGTGACGTCCGGCACACGGTGACGTCCGGCACACCGTGACGGCCGGTGCGCCGGTCCCGGCGGGACGCCGGCCGCGGCCGCCGTCCGCCGTCCGCCGGACCGCGGACCTCCGCCGCCCGCCGGGCCGGTCGTCCGCCCGCCGGACCCCCGCCGCCCGCCGGGCCGGTCGTCCGCCCGCCGGGCCGTCAGGGGGCCGCGGGGGAGCGGCGGCCGGCGCCGACGGCGACCAGGGCGGCGACGGCGGCGGCCGCGGCCACGGTGGTGAGGGCGGCGGGCAGGCCGAAGGCGCCGGCCAGGAAGCCGATGACCGGCGGGCCGACCAGCATGCCCGCGTAGCCGAGGCTGGAGGCGGTGGCCACGCCCTGCGGCCCGGCGAGCGCCCCGGCGCGGGCGATCGCCAGCGGGAACAGGTTGGCCAGGCCCAGCCCGACGAGGACGAAGCCGCCGACCGCGGCCGGGACCGAGGGCGCCAGCGCCGCCGTCAGCATCCCCGCGCAGGCGAGCAGTCCGCCCCCGGCCATCACCCGGGTCTGCCCGAGCCGCACCGACAGCCAGGTCCCGCCGAGGCGGCCCGCCGTCATGGCGGACGCGAAGGCGGAGTACGCCGCCGCGGCGAGGCCGGCGCCGGTGTGCAGGTCGTCGGTGAGGTGGAGGGCCGCCCAGTCCGCGAGGGCCCCCTCCCCGTACGCCGTGCACAGGGCGGTGAGGCCGAGCAGCACCACGAGGACGCGGGCGTGGCGGCCGCCGCGCGCCGCCGGGCCGCCCTGCGGGACGGGCCGTACGGGCTGCGGCCGCACCGGCGCCGGGGTGCGGACCAGGACGGTGCCCGCGACGGCGGTGACGGCGAGTCCGAGGAGGGCGGCGAGGCCCAGGTGCCAGGCGGTGGTCAGCCGGCCGGCGAGCAGCCCGCCGAGGCCGGCGCCGCACAGCCCGCCGAGGCTGTAGGCGGCGTGGAAGCCCGGCATGACGGGGCGTCGGAGCGCGGCGACCACGTCGACGGCGGCGCTGTTCATGGCCACGTTCAGCGCGCCGTAGCCCGCGCCGAAGACAACCAGTGCGGCGCCGAGGGAGACGGTGGAGTGCGCGTGGGCGGGCAGGGCCGTCCCGAGGCAGAGCAGCAGGGCCGAGCCCGCGGTCACCGGGTGGGTGCCGTGGCGCAGGCAGAGCCGACCGACGACGGCCATGGTGGCGACGGCGCCCGCCGAGATGCACAGCAGGGCGAGGCCGAGCGCGGCGGGGGAGGCGTGGACCTGCGCCTTGACGGCGGGGACGCGCACCACCCAGGAGGCGAAGAGGAAGCCGTCGGCGGCGAAGAAGGCGGTGAGGGCCGCGCGCAGCGGGGAACGGGCGGGTCCGGCCGCGCGGGGGGCGGGAGGGCCGCCTGCGGCGGGGCGTCCGGCGGCGGGGCGCCGGGGCGCCCGGCCGGGGCTGCGGAGGGCGCGGGGGAGGAGGGCGGTTCCGGGGGTGGCGGCTATTTTGTTGAGTGGCGGCACAAATGCAGAATAGAGGGGTGCCGTACACGCCGACAAGTCCCGCACCGGGCGCCCCCCGGAGCCGCACCGCCGCGGGCTCCGCCGCCGGTGCCCTGCCCGGGCCCGCCGCCAGGCCCGCCCCGGACCGGGGCCGCACCGTGCTCGGGCCCGCCCTCGCCCTCGTCCACACCGGCCGGGCCCCCACCCGGTCCGCCCTGACCGAGGCCCTGGGCGTCACCCGGGCCACCGCCGGCGCGGTCGCCTCCGAACTGGCGGCGCTCGGCCTGGTCACCGTCGACGCCCGGCCCGCGGGCGGCGGCCGCGGACGCCCCTCGCACCGGCTGGCCGTCGACCCGGCCGGCCCGGTGGTCCTCGCCGCCCAGATCCACGCCGACGGCTTCAGCGTCGCCCTGGCCGGCCTCGGCGGCGTCCTGGAGGAGCCGGTGGACCTGCCGCTGCCGCGCCCCGGCGACCCCGGCCGGGTCCTCCGCGCCGTCGCCGAGGCCGGCGCGCGCCTGGTGGCCGCGAGCCCCCGGTCCTGCCTGGGCGCCGCCCTCGCCGTCCCCACGCCCGTCGCCGAGCCGGACGGCACCGCGCTCGCCGCCCTCTACCTCGACTGGCCGGCGGGCACCCCCGTGACGGACCTCTTCGCCGCCGCCGTGGCGGAGGCCGTCCCCGGCGCCGCGCTGCCCACCGCCGTCGCCAACGACGCCAACCTCGCCGCCCTCGCCGAGCACCGGCACGGCGCCGGCCGGGACGCCCGCCACCTGCTGTACGTCACCTCCGGCCACCGGGGCGTCGGCGGCGCCCTCGTCGTCGACGGCCGCCTGCACACCGGCAGCGCCGGGCTCGCCCTGGAGGTGGGCCAGCTGGTGGTCGACCCGGCGGGGCGGCCCTGCCCCTGCGGCCGCCGCGGCTGCCTCGACGTCGAGGCCGACCCGCCCGCCCTGCTCGCCGCGGCCGGCCGCACCCCGCGGCCCGGCGAGCCGCTGCTCGACGCCGCCCGGGCGGTCACCCGCGCCGCCGGCCGGGACCCGGCGGCCCGCGCCGCCGTGGACCGGGTCGCCGACCGCCTGGGCGCCGGCATCGCGGGCATGGTCAACATCCTCGACCCGGACCGGATCGTCCTCGGCGGCCTGCACCGCGACCTGCTCGCCGCCGCCCCCGAGCGGCTGCCCGCGGCGGTCGCCGGGCAGTGCCTGTGGGGCCGCCGTGCCGGGGTGCCCCTGCTGCCGGCCGCACTGGAGCGGCCCGACCTGGCCGGCGCCGCCGAACTGGCCTGGCAGCCCTACCTCGACGACCCGTCGGCGGTCGCGGCCTGATCCGCGGCGCGGGGGAGGCGGGGCCCGGCCGCCCGGCCGCCCGGCCGCCCGGCAGGGGAGGCGGGCCGGGAGGCCGGGCGGTCCGCTTGCCGGCGGGGGCCCGGCGGCGTCCGCCGGGCCCCCGTCGACGGACGCAGGGCGGCGGTTCTGCGCGGGCGGGCAGGGCGCGCAGGCGGTCCGCCTCCCTTGCGGCGGTCCGCACCCGCTCCACCGCGGCCCGCCGCCCGCCGCTCCGCGGCGCCCCGTGCCCGGCGTGGCCCCGCCCGCCCCGTGCCCGGCGCGGCCCCGCCCGCCCCGCGCCGGGTCAGTCGAAGAGGCGCTCCCAGGTCTCCGGGCCCGGGTAGCCGTCCGCGGCGGCACCGCGCCACCCCTGGGCCCGCTGGAAGTCGCGGACGTTCAGGCGGTCGGCCTCCGTCCACACGCGGTTCGGCCCCACCCGGTACCGGCCGCCGTAGCCGCGCGCCACGAGGCGGCGCCCGAGCTCCAGGATCCCGCCGCCGATCCGCCCGGGGCGGAAGGCGCCGGCGCCGGGGAAGGCGCGGGTGCCGCCGGCCGCCGGCAGGGAGCGGTACCCGTACCCGTAGTCGTCCCCGTCCGCGTGCGGGATGTCGGCCCCGCCGCCCTCGACCAGCAGCCGCCAGGTCTCCGGGCCCGGGTAGCCGTCCGCGGCGGCACCGCGCCACCCCTGGGCCCGCTGGAACGCCCGGGTGGCCTCCCGGTCGGGGAAGCCCCAGTCCGGTCCGGGACCGTCGTCGTAGAACCGGCCGCCGCCGCGCGCCACCAGCAGCGACCCCAGCGTGCTCACCGCGTCGTTGGTGGCGCCGGGGCGGAAGGAGTCCTCGCCGGGGAACGGCGTCTCCTCGCTGCTGCCCTGCACCAGGTACCGGTAGCGGTAGGCGCGGTACTGCCCTGAGTGCGTGAAGTAGCCGTAGGGGATGGTGCGCCGCAGGGTGTGCGGCGGCGCCTGCTCGTAGCCCACGTACGCCCGGTGCGAGCGGTCGGCCCAGTGGTCGAAGATGACGACGTGGGAGCCGCGGACCGGGTGGCGGGCGTTGTGGAAGAGCAGGATGTCGCCCGCCGCGAGCTCGCGCTTGGGGATGCGCTCGGCGAAGTCGGCGAGGTTGCCCGTCCAGGCGCTGTCCGGGAGGTCCCAGGCCATGGAGACGAAGCCGGAGCAGTCGGTGCGGTAGCCGTCGCGGTAGCGCGACTGGCTGTAGGGGATGCGCCGGTCCAGCCAGCGGGCCGCGCGGGCGACGATCTCGGCGCGGGTCAGCTCCCGCACGTCCGTCCGCGCCCGCCCGCTCCGGCGCGCCGGCCGCCCTCCGGGGGCGGCCGCGGTACCGGTGGCCGCGGCAGCGGTCCGGACGGCTGCCGCGGTCCGGACCGCGGGCGCGCCGGCGGTCAGCGCGACGGTGCGGACCGGGCCGCCCGCCGCGGGCAGGTCGGCGGCGGACGGCAGTCCGGCGGCCGGCCGGGCCGGCGCGTCCGCGGGGGCGGCGTGCGCGGCCCCCGCCGCGGTCAGCGCCGTCCCTGCCGCGGCGACCGCGACCAGGGGGCGCAGCGGGGCGTGCCCCTGGCCGCCGCCGGTCCCGGCGCGGCGGAGCCGGCGCACGTCGTGGGCGAGCCGTGTCGCGCTGCACGCGGGGCAGAGGCAGCCCTCGGCTGACGGTACGTCACGGAATGTCGGGGTCTCCACAGTGTCCCTCCCTCGGTCGGAAGGCCGACTGTAACCAGATCGCCCAGGATTAGTACTATTTGTAACGGTGTGTCGTGCGCGATGCACTCCTCCGGCCGCCCCGTCCTGGCCCGCCCCCGCCCCGGCTCGCCCGCCCCGCAGCGCAACGGAACGGGCGGTGGCGGCACCCCGGGGTGCCGCCACCGCCCGTCCTGCACCGTCCGCGCCCCGACGCCGCCGGCCGTGTCCTCCGCGTCAGCCGCCCGGCACCACCACCGGGCGGGCCCGGTCCGGCCGTGCGGGCGCGTACGGGACGTCCCCGGTGCCCGCGGGCACCAGCAGCGGCGCGGTGCGCAGCGGGGCGGCCGGCCGCAGCGGGTCCACCGCGAGCCGCGGCCGGGCCACCGCCCGGCGGGCCCCGGCGGCGGGCGGCGGGGCGGCGAGCACCGGGTCGGAGCCCAGCGAGAACCAGACGACCTTCCCGGCCAGGCGGCCCTCCGGCTCGGCCTCGGCGCCCCACTCCTTGCTGAGGGCCGCCACGATGGCGAGCCCCCTGCCGCTGACCTCCCACACGTCGGCCTCGCGGGCCACCGGCAGGGTCGGGTCGGCGTCGTGGACCGACACCGTCAGCAGGTCGGCCGCGGCGGCGAGCCGCAGCACGCACTCCTCGCCGCCCGCGGCGTGCTGGTGGACGTTGGCCAGCAGTTCGGTCAGCCCCAGCAGCGCCGAGTCGACCAGGGGGGAGAACCTCCAGTACCGCAGGTGTGCCGCCGTTATCCGGCGCACGGCTTCGAAGCGGCTCGGGACTGCGGCCAGCCGCAGTTCGTAGTGCCTGACCCGATCCTCCATGACGCGACGACTCCCTCCGAGGTGGGGCCGGCTGCGCGTCGCGAGACGCTCGAACGCGCAGAGTGTCTGGGTCGCAACGGAACGCGATGTGCACCAGGGTCACCCCGATGCGGGGGTTCCGCAACTTGCGCATCCGCGGGCGCGGTGCTGCGCCGGGGGCGCACGGTGCGAACGGGCCGGTGGCGGGCCGTGCGCGCGGGCGCGTCCGGCCGTTCGGCGGACGGGGGGTGGCATAAGGGGCGCATGGAGGGCGCGTAACAGTCACTTATGGTAATCGCCTGTTACGCTGTGCGTCGCACACCACCGGCGCGAGGAGGCCCGACGGCATGGCAGACCCCCGGGGGACGGGCGTCCCGGCCCCGACCGTGGACGTCGACCGGTCCGACGACGCCTACCGCGGCTGGCTCAAGGAGGCCGTGCGCAAGGTCCAGGCCGACGCCAACCGCTCCGCCGACACCCACCTGCTGCGCTTCCCGCTGCCCGAGGACTGGGGCGTCGACCTCTACCTCAAGGACGAGTCCACCCACCCCACCGGCAGCCTCAAGCACCGCCTTGCCCGCTCGCTCTTCCTCCACGCCCTGTGCAACGGCTGGATCCGTCCCGGGCGGCCCGTCGTCGAGGCGTCCAGCGGCTCCACGGCCGTCTCCGAGGCGTACTTCGCCCGCCTGGTCGGCGTGCCCTTCGTCGCCGTCATGCCCCGCACCACCAGCTGCGAGAAGATCAGCCTCATCGAGTTCCAGGGCGGCACCTGCCACCTCGTCGACGACCCGCGCACGGTGTACGAGGTCTCCGCGCGCCTCGCCGAGGAGACCGGCGGCCACTACATGGACCAGTTCACCTACGCGGAGCGCGCCACCGACTGGCGCGGCAACAACAACATCGCCGAGTCGATCTACAGTCAGCTCCGCATGGAGCGCTTCCCCGAGCCCGCCTGGATCGTCGCCACCGCCGGCACCGGCGGCACCTCCGCCACCCTCGGCCGCTACGTGCGCTACCTGCAGTACGACACCCGCATCTGCGTCGCCGACCCGGAGAACTCCTGCTTCTTCGACGGCTGGGTCAGCGGCGACCCCGACGTGCACTGCGACCGGGGCTCGCGCATCGAGGGCATCGGCCGCCCCCGGATCGAGCCGAGCTTCGTGCCCGGCGCCATCGACCGCATGATGAAGGTCCCCGACGGGGCGTCGGTCGCCGCCGTCCGCATGCTGGAGCGCGTCCTCGGCCGCCGCGCGGGCGGCTCCACCGGGACCGGCCTGTGGAGCGCGCTGCGGATCACCGCCGAGATGCGGGCCGCCGGACGTCGGGGCAGCGTCGTCACCCTGCTGTGCGACCCGGGCGACCGCTACCTCGACAAGTACTACTCCGACGACTGGCTCGCCGCCCAGGGCATCGACGCCGCACCCTACGCCGCCGTGCTCGACGCCTTCCTCGCCGGCGGCGGGTGGCGGGACTGACGCGCCGTCAGGATCTCCTGCGGGCTCAGCGGGGGGCCGCGGCCGCGAGGCGCTCGTCCAGCCGCCGCGCGGCCCGCCGGAACGCCCGCCCCAGCAGCGGCCGCGCCGCGCCCCACAGGGCGGCGGCGGGCCGCCGGGCGTCCAGCGCCGTCGTCCACTGCAGCCGGGTGCCGCCGTACGGGGACGGCGACAGCCGCCACTCCTCCGCCATCTCCAGCACCCCGGGCACGTTGGTCTCCTCCACCCGGTAGGCGAACCGCCGCCCCGGTTCGGCGGCCGTCACCGTCTCCGTGAAGCGCGCGCCGCCCACCAGGCCGACCCGGCGGCGGCCGCCCTCCCGGCACGGGGGGCCGTCCGCGTACGCCACCGAGGACACCTCGCGGAACCACGCCGGCCAGCCCTCGGGCACCTCCGCCAGCTCCCGGTAGACCGCCTCCGGCGGTGCCGCGAGCACGGCCGTGAGGACCAGGCGCAGCGGCGCCGCGTCGAGGAAGTCCGCGCTCCCGGGCCTCAGCCGCCGTGCCATCGTGCCGCCTCCCGCTCCGTGCGACCCCGCTCCGTACGACCCCGCTCCGGCGGGTCCCCGCCCCGGGCCGCCCCGCTCCGGGCGGTCCCGTCCTGCGGGCCTCCGCCCCGGCCGGTCCGCCGCCACGGCGGACCCGCGTCCGGGGGCGCCATCGTACGGGAGGCGCCGCCGCCGCGGCGAGGGCGCGCGGGAGGGCGGCGGGTCAGTCGGACGCGCCCGCCAGCACCAGCTCGCCCACGTGCTCCCGGGCCGCCTGCCGCGCCTCCTCGGGCAGTCCGGCGTCGCACACCCAGGTGTCCACCTCGTCCAGCGAGGCGAAGGTGGAGAGCCCCACCGTGCCCCACTTGGTGTGGTCGGCCACCACCACCAGGCGGCGGGTGGAGGCCACGAAGCTCCGGTTGGTCTCCGCCTCCGCGAGGTTGGGCGTCGACAGGCCCGCCTCCGGCGAGACGCCGTGGCAGCCGAGGAAGAGCAGGTCGAAGTGGAGCGACCGGATCGCCCGGTCGGCGATCGGCCCCACCAGCGCGTCCGAGGGGGTCCGCACGCCGCCGGTCAGCACCACGGTCGTGCCCGCCCCGCCGCCCTGCCGCCCCGCGGCCTCGAACACGTCGGCCACGCGCACCGAGTTGGTCACCACCGTCAGCCCCTCCACCTGGGCCAGCCGGTGGGCGAGCGCGAAGGTGGTGGTGCCGCCGGAGAGCGCCACCGCGCTGCCGGGGGAGACCAGGCCGGCCGCCGCGCGGGCGATCTCCTCCTTGGCGCCCTGCTCCAGCGACGACTTCGCCTCGAACCCCGGCTCGTGCGTACTGGCCTCCTCGACCGGCACCGCCCCGCCGTGCACCTTCTCCAGCACGCCCTGCCGGGCGAGGGCGTCGAGGTCCCGGCGGATCGTCATGTCCGAGACGCCGAGGCGCCGGGTGAGCTCGTTGACGCGCACGCCCCCGCGGCGCCGCACCTCGTCGAGGATCAGCGCCCGCCGCTGCTCGGCGAGCAGGTTGCCGTTGTCGGTCAAGGGGGCCGACCCGCCTTCCGTTTGCGCTCCGTCCCTGGTGTGGGGGGCCATCGTCGCACGCGCGCCCGGGGCGCGGCCACGTCCGGGCGCGCGTTCCGGCCCCGGCGCGCGCCCCTCGTCCGGGGGGCGTCGCCGCACGGGAGGTGTACGCACGGCCCCGGAGCGGAACCATGGCCTCACCGGGTCCGTCCCGGGCGGCCCGCCGCACGCCGCCCCTCCGGGCCCGCCCGCCCCTGTACGCGTCCTCCGCACCTGCCGCTGCCCTCGCGCCCCGCGCCGCCCGGACCCCCGTACCCGCTTTTCTGCGCCTCCGGCCCGTCCCGCCGCCGGGCGTGCGAGCCGCACCGGCCGCGCGCCCCCGTCCGGCCCGGCGCGCCGTGCCCCACGACCCGCACCGCCCGCGACCCGCACCCGCCCCGTCCCCACCCGCCCCGGGGGAGAGCCCGTGACTCCTGCACCCGGACCGGCCGGCGGGCCGCCGCCCGCGCCGGCCCCGCCGCCCGCCGCCCTGCCCGCCCCCGCCCGGCCCCCGGACCCGGAGGCACGGCCCGGCCCCGCCCTGGAACTGCTCGTCCACGGCGTCGGCGGCGCCACCCCCGACGGCATGCTGGCCGACCCGTACCCGGTCCGGGTGCTCGGCGACGAGACCGCCGGCCTCTACCGCCGGCGCTCCGACGTGCAGGCCGAGGACCACCCGCAGGGGCGCCGCCGCGGCCCCCTCCAGGAGGCCTACTGCTGGTCCGGCCTCACCTCCGGCGACGGCACCCGTGCCCTGTGGCTGCTGCTGCTCCCCTTCATGGTCGTCAACCTCGCCCACTGGATGCGGCCGCCCGCCCCTCCCGGACGGCCGCCCGGCCGCACCGGGGCCGCCTACGACCTGCTGCTGCGGCTGCTGGCGCTCGTCCTCACCGTGCTGCTCGCCGCCGGGGCCTGCGAGGTGGTGCTGGACCTGGCCGCCTGGCAGTGCGCCGGGAGCACCGGCTGCGCCTCCCACCTGTCGTGGCTGCGCTTCGCCGCCGACCCGCACAACCGGTGGCACCAGCCGGGGCGCCGGCTGGTCCTCGGCGCACTGCCGCCGCTGGCCCTGGTCGCCCTGCTCGGCCACCTCTCCCACCGCACCTGGAGCGTCTTCGAGGCCCACCAGCCCGGCGGTGTCCGGGCGGCCGGCCGGTCCGCGGCCCCCATGGAGCAGCCCGGGTTCTGGTACGGCAAGCGACCCGTCGGCCGGCTCCGCATCGCCCACCTCGCCGCCGCCCTCGCCACCGTGGGCGCCGCCCTGACCGCCCCCGCGCTGCGGCAGGACGCCGCGCACGGCGACCCGCACCCCGTCCTGCTCGGCGCCGGCGTGCTGCTCGCCGTCCTCCTCGCGGCGGTGGCGGCCGCCGCGGTGGCGGTCACGGCGGGCAGCTCCCGCCGTGAGCACCGCCCGGACGACGGCCGGGACGGACCGCTCCTGCGCCGCCTGCACTGGGCCGCCCTCGCGCTCTGCGCGGCCGCCCTCCCCTACAGCGGATGGGGCCGCGGCGACTGGACCTCCTCCGGTCCGCTGCCCGGCGCGGGAACGGTGTTCACCGTGCTGACGGGCGCCCAGCTGCTGCTCGTCCTCGGCCTGGCCGTCGTCACGGCGCTGCTCGCCCGCGCGGCCCGGCCCGCGGCGGGCGCCGCCCCCGCCGCACCGGACGGCGGGCCCGGGCGGGCCGGTCCCGGTGCGCAGGGACCGGGTGCCGGGAGTGCTCCGGACGCGGGGGCCGACGGCCCCGGCCCCGCGGGCGCCGACGGTCCGCACACGGGCGCCGACGGCCCGGACGCGGGCACAGGGGACCCGGGTGCAGGCGACGCGGGAGAGGCGGGAGAGGCGGGGGAGACGGGGGAGGCGGGGGAGGCACCGTCCGCCGCTCCCGCCGGACCGCCGCGCGTACCCGGCGACGCCCCCGCGGCCGTACCGCCGCAGGCCCGCCGCCGCGCGCCGGACCCCGCCTCCCCGGGCTCCTCCCGCGCCGAGGGGCCGCCCGCGGGCCCGCAGCCGCCGGACCCCGCCGCCCCCGCCGTGCACGGCCTCCCGTCCACCGGTGCGGCGCCGGCCGCATCCCCGGCCGGTCCTCCCCACTCGCCGCCGGGCGCCTCTCCGGCCCCCGTCCCGCCGGCCCCCCTCCCGTCCTCCGACGGTTCGCCGGATGCACCCCCGGACGGTCCGGGGGACCGCCCGCAGCCCCTCCACGCGCCCGGCTTCGGCGGCCCCGACGGGCCCGCGCTCCGCGGCTTCGGCGGCCCGGTGACGGCCGGGCTCGCCTGCGGTCTGGCCGTGCTCCTCACCTCCGGCGCGGTCGTCTGGGCCTCCGACTGGCTCAACCGCGGCGCCGGCCCGGGCGAGCGCCGTGACGCCCTGCCCGGACCGCCGCCGCTCCTCATCTGGCACGCCGCCTGCTTCCCCGTCGTCCTGCTGGCCGCCGCCGCCCTGCTCCTCCCGCTCGGCGGCCGCACCCTGCTCCAGCAGCGCCGCCTCGCCCGCCGGGTGCCCGCCGCCTACGGCCTGGACCCCGCCTCGGCGAGCCCCGAGCGGTCCGCCGCCGTCGCGGGCGCGCTCGCCCGGGCCCGCCTCACCGACTCCGCCCCGGCCCTCCTCTGCGCCCTCGCCCTGCTCTCCCTGACGGCCTGCGCGGGATCGCTCGCCGGGGCGCTCGCCAGCCGCACCGTCCCCGCCGTCGCCGCCCGCGGCACGCCCGTCGCCGTCTCGTACACCGCCGACGCCGCCCAGGCCCTCGGGTCCTGGCTCATCGGCACCGCCGTGGTGGCCCTGGTGACGCTCGGCCGCCGCGCCTACAAGGGCGCCACCGCCCGCCGCACCGTCGGCATCCTCTGGGACGTCGGCACCTTCTGGCCGCGCGCCGCCCACCCCTTCGCCCCGCCCTGCTACGCCGAGCGGGCCGTGCCCGACCTGGTGGCCCGCATCCGCGCCTGGTGCGACCGCGTCCCGGACGGCCGGATCGTCGTCTCCGCGCACTCCCAGGGCACCGTCATCGCCGCCGCCGCGCTGTGGCAGCTGCCCGGACCGGTCCGCCGCCGGGTCGGCCTGCTCACCTACGGCTCGCCGCTGCACCGCCTGTACGGGAGGTTCTTCCCCGCCTGCACCGGACCGGCGGACCTCGACCGCCTGCACCGCCGCACCCGGGCCTGGCGCAACCTCTACCGGTACACCGACCCCATCGGCGGCCCCGTGCGGGTGCCCGCCGCCCCGGGCGAGGAGCCCGTGGACGCCCCGCCGCTCACCGACCCGCCCTCCTACGGCCGCACCCCGGAGCAGCCGCTGCCCACCCAGGTCGAGGGCCACTCCCACTACCAGGCGGACCCGGCCTTCGCCGCCGAGCGCGAGGCCCTGCTCGACCGGCTCGACCGGCTCGACCGGCTCGACCGGCGGTGACGGCGGACCGGCCCCGTCGCCCCAGGCCTGCCGTTCCACCCCGGCGGCCGCCCGGCCTGCCGGGACCCCCGGCACCCGGGTGCACGTGACGCGGTCGTTCCCCGCGCCTCGCGACGTCGGGTGACGAAGCCGCAGGGAACGGCCGCCGCCCGCGGGCCACTCCGTCGGCGTGCCCGCAGGCGGGGCGCCGGGCCTTTCGCCCCGCTTCCGGGCCGGGGTCCGCGACTGCCCCCACGCCCGTGCGGGCGCGCCCTCCGGGCCGACCGGCGCGGTGGCGGGCACCGGTAGGCCGGTCAGGACCCTGAGGCCGCATCCGGCTCGGGCGTCCTCCTCGCGGGGGAGGCGGATCGACGGTACGGATGACGAAGACGCCCGGCACCGGTGGCATCGTCGAAGAGCCGGTCCACCCCAACCCGCACGGAGCTTCTGATGACAGGTCAAAACCCTTCTGACGTCATGTCCGCCCCGCCGCGGTGGGCCGTGCGGGCGGCATGGGCGACGGTGCTCTGCACGGTGCCGTCGTGCGTGTGGCGACTGTCGCTGGGCCTCGGGGCCGACGTCGGCTTCACGGGCCGGCTCGGTGCGATGTACACCGGCGCGGCGGTCACGGTCTACGTGCTCGTCCTGTCGGTGGTGTCGCAGGCCGCCGCCTGCCTGACACTCGGCCTGGTGAGACCGTGGGGGGAGCGGGTGCCGCGCTGGATCCCGCGGCTGGGCGGCCGCCGCATCCCCCCGTCGGCCGTGGTCGTCCCCGCCTCGCTCGGCGCCCTCGCGGTCGCGGCCCTGTGCGCCGCGGTCGCGCTGGTCCCCGGCGGGCCCCTGGACAACCCCGACTTCCCGCACGGCGGCGCCGGCGTGGTGATGGATCTCTGCTACGCGCCGCTGCTGGCGTGGGGGCCGCTCGTCGCGGTCCTTACCGTCGCCTACGCCCGACGCCGCGCCGGGCGCGCGGCGTAGGCCCGGGTCCCGGATCGAGGACGGTGGCCTCCCGGGCCCTCCGCCCCGCGCAGGCCGCGGGCGGACGGCCCGCGACGCGCGACGCGCGGTGTGCGACGGCCCGGGGCCTCCCGGCGGGCGGAAGGCGTCCGCCGGAAGGCCCCGGGCCGGTCGCTGCGCCGTCAGGGGCGGGTCTTGGCCAGCAGTTCCACGACCTCGGCGGTGGTACCGGTCTCGCCGAGGCGCGGGAAGACGCGCTCCACGCTGTTGCGGTGGGCCTCGGCGTCCATGTCCGCCATGGCGTCGGTGGCCAGGGTCACGTGGTAGCCGTGCTCGTACGCGGCGCGCGCGGTGGACTCCACGCCGATGCTGGTGGCGATGCCGGCCAGCACGACCTGGGTGACGCCGCGGCGGCGCAGCTGGAGGTCGAGGTCGGTGCCGTGGAAGGCGCCCCAGTTGCGCTTGGTCACGGTGATGTCGCCGGGGTGCCCGGCCAGCTCGGCCACGACGGTGTCCCACCCCTCGGGCCGGGGTCCGCCGGGGCGCCGCACCTCGGTCCGGCCCGGCACGGCGTCCGAGCCGTCGGGGGCGGAGGTGACCCGGACCAGGACGACCGGCAGGCCGTGGGACCGGAAGGCGTCGGCCAGTTCCACGGCGCGCGCCACGACCTCGGGGCCGGTGGTGGGGGCGGTGGGCAGGGCGGTGATGCCGTTCTGCAGGTCGACGACGACGAGGGCGGTGCGCGGGTCGAGGGTGCTGAGCGTCATGGTGCGGTGCCTTTCGTGCAGGGACGTGTTCCAGTGGTGCCGGGTGCCGGGTGCCGGGTGCCGGGTGCCGGGTGCCGGGTGCCGGGTGCCGCGTGCGCCCGGGGGCCACTGCCCGGCCGGGGCCCGCTGCTCCGGTGCCGGGGGCGCCTGCCGGTCCGCTCCGCCGCGGTGCGCGGTCCGGCGGGGCACCGTCACGGGCGGTCGGCGGTGGCGAGGAGCGGCCGGTGCGGGCCGCCGGTGACGGCCCGGCGCCGGAGGGACGGCCGCCGGCGCGGGCCGTCACGGCTGCGTCAGCCGGTCCAGCAGGGCCATCGCCTCGACGACGGTCCGCCGCTCGTCCTCCGTGCAGCGGTCCTGAAGGGCGCGGGCCAGCCACTCCTCGCGGGCCTGACGGCCGCCCTCCACCCGCGCGCGCCCGGCCGGGGTCAGGCTGACCAGGTGGCGCCGCCCGTCCCCGGGGTCGGGGTCGCGCCGGACCAGGCCCTGCTGCTCCAGTACCGCGAGGGTGGCGGCCATCGACTGCGGGCGCACCCGTTCCGCGGCGGCCAGGCCGCTCGCGGAGGCCGGGCCCTCCCGGTGCAGCCGGGTGGCGACCGAGACCTGGGAGGGGGTGAGGTCCTCGGGGCCCGCCAGCTCCCTGAGCCGGCGGCGCAGGCGGCTGAAGACCGCCCGCACGTCGCCCGCGGCACGCGTGGCCGACGCGCTGACGCCCCCGGTGCGCCCCGCGTCCCCGGTGTCCCCGGCGTCCCCCGTTCCTCCGGTCTCCTCGGTCATGCCGCCACCGTAGTTTCCCCGGTCCGATCTGTACAGTCGGGACTGTTCAGTCCAGGCTGTCCTTCCGGGCGGGGCGTCCGGCCCCGCGCGGAGGGCGGTGACGTCCGAACGGCCCTCTGGAACGGCCTCCTCTGGCACAGTGGGCGCATGCGCCTGATCAAGTACGGCCACGCCTGCGTCCGCCTGGAGTCCGACGGCCGGGTGCTCGTCATCGACCCCGGCACGTTCTCCGAGGCGGAGGCCCTCGACGGGGCCGACGAGGTGCTGGTGACCCACGAGCACCCCGACCACCTCGACGTGGACAAGCTCGTGGCGGCGAGCGCGCGCAACCCGGCGCTCCGGGTCCACATGCCCCCGCAGGCCGTCGAGCAGGCCCCCGGACTGGGCGGCGCGGCGGTCGCCGTCGAGGCGGGGCGGAGCTTCACCGCGGCGGGGTTCACCGTCGACGTCGTGGGCGGGGCGCACGCCGAGATCTACAACGGCCTGCCCGGCTGCGCCAACGTCGGCTTCGTCGTCGACGGGAGCCTCTACCACCCCGGCGACGCGCTGTTCGTCCCGCAGCAGCCGTTGGAGACGCTGCTCGTGCCCGCCGCGGCCCCCTGGCTCAAACTCGCCGAGGCGCTGGACTTCGTGCGGGCGGTGAAGCCGGTGCGGGCGTTCCCGATCCACGACGCCACCCTCAACGACCTCGGCCGGCAGTACGTGGCCTCCTGGATGGAGTCCGAGGGCGGGACCGACTGGACGACCCTCACCGCCGGGGAGTCCGCGCGGTTCTGACCCCGCCGCGGCTCCGTCGGGGCGTCCCGGGGCCGGCCTGCCGGAACCGGCGCCCCACCGGTCCGCCGCCCCGTCAGACCGGCAGGTCGTCCGGGACCAGCAGCTGGAGCTCCTCCGTGGACGGGTCCGCCAGCTGGGCCACCCGCACGGCGTGCCGCTCGACCATGGTCTCGAAGACCTGCCGGGCGGTGCGCCCGTTGCCGAACGACGGCCCCCGGTCCAGGGCGGCGAAGTGCTCCAGCAGGGCGGCCGCGGTCTCGTCCGCCAGCCGGTACTCGTGCTCCGCGCACTGGGTCCGGGCGATCTGCAGCAGTTCCTCGGCGGAGTAGTCGGGGAAGGTGACGGTCCGGGAGAAGCGCGACGCCACACCGGGGTTGGCGGAGAGGAACCGCTCCATCTCGGCCGTGTAGCCGGCCACGATGACCACCACCTCGTCGCGGTGGTCCTCCATCAGCTTCACCAGGGTGTCGATGGCCTCCCGGCCGAAGTCCCGCGCCCCGTCCTCCGGTGCCAGCGCGTACGCCTCGTCGATGAAGAGGACGCCGCCGCGCGCCCGGTCGAACGCCTCCGAGGTGCGCAGCGCCGTCGAGCCGATGTGCTCGCCGACCAGGTCGACCCGGGCCACCTCCACCAGGTGGCCGCGCTGCAGCACCCCCAGCGCCGCCAGGATCTCCCCGTACAGCCGCGCCACCGTGGTCTTGCCGGTGCCGGGGGAGCCGGTGAACACCAGGTGGCGGCGGAGCGAGGGCGCCTTGAGCCCGGCCTCCTGCCGCCGGCGGCCCACCGAGATCAGGTCGATCAGGGTGCGGACCTCCTGCTTGACGGTCTCCAGCCCGATCAGCGCCTCCAGGTCGGCCAGCGCCTCGTCGGCGGGCCGGTGCGCGGGCGCAGGGACGGCGGAGTCCACCAGCGGCGCGCCCTCGGCGGCCGTCCGGGCGCCGGGCAGGGCGCCGGACGCCGGCCGCGCGCCCGTGAAGCCCCCGCCCAGGATCCCGCCGGAGCCCGCCGCGTGGTCCGCGGCCGGCCGGACGGCGGCGGCAACCGAGGCCTGCGCCCGCACCTCGTCGCTGCTGCAGTCCTCCAGCACCGGCCCCGGCTCGGAGAACTCGAAGCCGCCCCGCGCGTTCTGCTCCGCCCGGCAGCGGGTGATGACGGTCCGGCAGCCGTCGATGACGTGGAAGCCGTAGCCCTTGCCGTGGGAGACCCGGCAGTCCTCGAAGACCCCCTTGCCGCCCGCCGAGACGTACACCGCGGCGTCGGCGCTGCCGCGCACCGAGCAGGAGCGCACCACCGGGTCGGCGCCGCGGGCGACGATGACGCCGGTGGACACGTCCGCGATCTCGCAGCCCTCCAGCGTGCCGCCGCTGCCGTGGTCGCGGAACCACAGGCCGGTGCCCGCGTCCTGGATCCGGCAGCGCTCCAGCCGCACGGTCGCGCCGCCGCTCACCGACACGGCGGAGCTGCGGATCTGGGTCAGCGAGCAGTCCACGGCCTCGGCGTGCGACGCGCGGTCCAGGACGAACAGGGCGTCGGGCACGTCGTGGACGCGGCAGTCGGAGAGCGAGACACGGGCGCCGTCGCTGATCCACACCGCCGGGTAGTCGCCGGTGCTGTCGTGCAGCTCGCTGGCGGTCGCCTCGGCCCTCGTGCCCGCGTCCCACACCGACAGGCCGTTGCGGCCGAAGGACCGCACGCTGCTGCGCTCCAGGGTGAGCACCGAGCGGCCGCGCAGGTCCGCGCCGTTCTCCGGCACGTCGTGGACGCGGGTGCCGACCAGGGCGAGGACGGCCTCCGAGTCGAGGGTGACGCCGTTGCCGGACACCCGGTGCACCTCGCAGTCGGTGATCCGGCCGGCGGCCCGCGCCTCGGCCTGGACGCCGGTGCCGTCGATCTCGTACACCTCGCAGCCGACCGCCTCGACCGCCGTCCCCTCGCCGGACAGCAGCAGCCCGGCCCCCGACGCGTGGTGCACGCGGCTGCGCTCCAGGCGCGCGGTGGCGCCCTCCAGCACCGCGACGCCGGCCTGCCCGGCCGAGGACACCTCGCACTCCTCGAAGACCGCGGACGCGCCGTCGCGGACCCGGATGCCCAGGCCGCCGGGGTTCTCCACGGTGCAGCGCCGCACGGTGGGGCGCGCCCCGCCGCGGACCTCGATGCCCACCGCGGAGACGGTGCTGACGCGGCACCCCTCGATCTCGGCGACCGTGCCCTCGCCCTCGGCCAGCACCGCCGCCGAGGCGGTGTCGTGGCCCTCCAGGACCAGGCCGCGGACGGAGGCGGAGGCGAGCAGGGTGACGGCCGGACCCCCGGAGGGCTCGATCCGCACCGAGCCGAGGGGGCCCGCGGCGGTCACGGTGACGGGCTTGTCGAGGACGAGGTTCTCCCGGTACGTTCCCGCCCGCAGGGTGAGGGTGTCGCCGGGCTCGGCGGCGGCCAGCGCCTCCGCCAGGGTGTCGTACTCGCCCGCCCTGCGCCGCCAGCGGGAGGCGCCGTCCTGCGTGACTCGGACCCTCTGCTCTCCCATAGCGGAACGCGTCCCCACCTCTCGTCCGGCCGTGCTGCGGCCGCGCCCCCGGGGACGGCCGGGGGCGGAGCCGATGCCCAACGGTAGCGCCTCGGGCATGGTCGTCCGTGCCCGGCCGCCGGAAGTCCCCCGGTCAGCGTCCGGATGATCAGCGTCCGGCCACCGGACGCGGACCCTCCTCCAGCACCGCCACCGGATCGCCGACCCGGACCGTGCCGAGCACGGGACCCGCCTGCCCCGCCGGACGCTCGGGAACCAGGTTCTGCCCGAACAGCAGCCGCCGCCCGATCCGCCGGTGGCGGCCCAGCGCCCGCAGCGGCTCCGGGCCGCGCACCGTACCGGTCTCCTGGTCGGTGGTGGTGATCACGCAGCGGCCGCAGGGCTTGACGACCCGGAAGACCACCTCGCCGACCCGGATCCGCCGCCAGCCGTCCTCGGCCCACGGCTCGGTGCCCCCGACCACCAGGTTCGGCCGGAACCGCTCCATCGGCACCGGCGCGCCCGCCTCCGGGTCCGGGCCGCCGGCGTGGTCGGCGGCGATCGCCGCGTTGAGGGCGTCCAGGGAGGCGGTGGCGGCCAGCAGCAGCGGGAAGCCGTCGGCCATCGACACCGTCACGCCCGGCGCGTACTCCGGGTCCGCGGGGCGGGCGAGCGGGTCGTCCAGGTGCACCAGCCGCAGGTCGGCGCCGAACAGGGCGGAGAACCAGGCGTGGGCCTCCGCGGCCGCCACCGCCGCCCGGAAGGGCGTGCCCCACACCTCCACGCCGGCCGTGGGGTCGCCGCGCTCCGCCGACGGGGCGGCCACCTCCAGCGGACGGGCCCCGGGGGCGGCCAGCAGCAGGCCGCCGTCCGGCCGCGGCTCGGCCCGGACCAGGGCGAGGCGGGGGTGCTCGCGCTGGCTGACGAACCGTCCCGAGGGGTCGGCCAGCATCCACCGGCGGTCCCCGGCCAGGCCCCACGGCTCGACCGCGGCGGACTGCGGGCTCAGGCGGCGGCCCGACTTCAGGGGGTGGACGTGGAGCGAGGTCAGACGGGACATGCGGACATCGTGCCAGGTCGTCCGCGCGCCCGCGCTTCCGCACGTCAGGGCGGGGGAGCCGGACGTCCGGAGTCCCGGGTGGGCCCGGGTGGGGCGCGGGGCCGGGACGGGGCGCCGACGCGGACGGGCGTGCGTCCCCCGGGGCCCGCCGCACCGGGCGGCTGCCTCGGCCGCACCGCCCGCTGCCGATGCGCCGCCGGGACGGCGGCGCGTCCGGGCCCCGGCGGCCGGACCCGGACATGCGACCGGGCCGACCGGCTGGTGCCGGTCGGCCCGGTGGCGACCCTCCCCCCTGCCCGGCGTACGGCCGGGAGGGGCCCGGTGCTCCCCCTGGTGCGCCGTGGCACCGGGGTCGTGCGGTGGGGCGGCCGGCACCGCGGTGCCGGCCGGCCGGTCAGTATCCGGGGTAGGCCCCCCGCTGCGGGTACTGCTGCTGGTCCCCGTACTGGGCCGGCGCGGCGGGCCGCTGCGGCATCGGCCGGACCGGGGCCACCGGGGCCACCGGGGCCATCGGCGCGGAGGCGGGACGCAGCCCGTTGCCGCCGAAGCTCTGACCCGCCGGACCCGGGTACCCGTAGCCGCCGGGCTGGCCCTGGCCGCCCTGCGGCGCCATGCCCTGCGGGGGCACGCCCTGGCCGGGGGCCGCCATCCGCTGGCCGGGCACGTACGGCTGGGGCGCGCCGTACTGGGAGCCCGGCTGCGCCGCCGCGTACTGGGCCGCCGCGTACTGCGGCGCCGGGGCCTGCGCGGGCACGTACGCCGTGCTCGGGCCGGGGCCCAGCGCGGGGCGGGAGGCGAGCGCCGGCAGGTTGCTGCCGGAGGACTCGTAGCCGCCGTAGCGCGGCTGCTCGTACGGCGCGGGGAACGCCGGCGGCAGGGCGGCGGGCACGTTGATGGGGGCGATCTGGGGGACACCGCGTTCTGCGACCAGGCTGTCGTAGATCGGGGTCTCGGAGGAGAAGGACGGAGAGCGGTAGCCGACTCCGTCGAAGGAGCGCGGGGAGGTCATGCGCATACCGTAAGCCACCCCGTGCCTGCTGAGGAGAGCGGTGAGGCACGGAGTTGGAGTGTTTACCGGGACTTCGCGATGACACTTGCATCGAAAGTATGAAAAACGGTCACGGACTGCCGGTGCGCCTGTCAAGCACCGACGCGCGTGACGCACGACCCCACTCCGAACCGCCCCGGACCGGTCGCCCATCCGGTCGCGGACGTGCAGGCGCGCGCACGCCGGCCGCAAGCCCCGGCAGGCGGCCCACCGCCCCCCGCGCGCCCCGCCCGGGAGCGCCCCTGCTCCCTCCGGACGGGCCCGGGGTCCGGCCCGGGGGCCGGACCGCGGCCCCCGGGGGACGGTCCCCCGCCCCCCGCACCCCGCCGGGGGGCGGGGGACCGTTCCGGCCTCAGACGCCCTCGGCGCGCAGCTGCTCCGCGCCGGCGTGGATCCGCAGCACGGCGTCCGCCGTCCGCCGCACCGTGGCGGCGTCCATCTGCGTCCACAGCGGGACGGTGAGCACCGAGTCGGCCAGCCGGTCGGTGCGGGGCAGCGCCTCCGCCTGCCCCAGGTGCGCGTACGCCTTCTGCCGGTGGACCGGCGGGTGGAAGTACCGGCGGCTGTCCACGCCCTCGGCCTTCAGCGCCCGGGACAGCTCCAGGGCGGTGAGGCCGAAGGCGTCCGCGTCCAGCATCAGCGTGAGGTCCTTGAACGTGGAGGTGTCGCCGTCGTCCGGCAGCGCCACCCGCAGACCCGGCACCCCGGCGACCGCCGCCGCGAACCCCGCCGCCAGCGCCCCGCGGTGCGCCACCCGTTCCGGCAGGCCCTCCAGCCAGGTGAGCCCCACCGCGGCGTGCAGTTCGCTCATCCGGGCGTTCAGGCCGGGGAAGAGCGTGTCGTAGTCCCCGGGGTTGCCGTAGTCGCGGGCGCAGCGCAGCGTCTCCGCCAGCGAGCCGTCCCGGGTGGCGACCAGCCCGCCCTCGCCCGCCACCGCCACCTTGGTCGGGCTCATGCTGAACACCTCGGCCAGGCCGAAGCCGCCCACCGGCACACCGCCCCGGCGGCTCCCCAGGGCGTGCGCCGCGTCGTACACCAGCGGCACCCCGGCGGCGCCGGCCGCCTCCCGGAGCCGTTCCACCCGGCAGGGCGTGCCGTAGACGTGCGTCGCCACCAGGGCGGCGGGCTCCCGCGCGGCCGCCAGCCGGGCGGCGGCGTCCTCCGGGTCGAGGGTGACGTTCTCCTCCAGCGCCTCGGCGAAGAGCGGCACGCCGCCCGCCCAGTGCGCCGCGTGCGCGGTCGCCGAGAAGGTGAAGCCGGGCATCACCACCGGGCGCCCCGCCGCCACCCCGGCGGCCTGGAGGACCAGCATCAGGCCGGCGGTGCAGCTGGAGACGGCCACGACGTGCTCCACCTCCAGCAGCTTGGCCGCGCGCTCCTCCAGCTCGGCCACGGTCGGGCCGTTGGTCAGCCGGCCGCTGTCGAGGACGGTGGCGAGGCGGCGCAGCAGCCCTTCCCGGTCGGGCACCTCGACGACGGTGAGCGGCAGCCCCTCGGGGAAGGCGGGTGTCCCGCCGAGCGCTGCGGGCAGGGCGGCGGAGGTCCGGTCTGCGGTCATGGGTCGATCCCCCCTGGATCAGTGGGCTCAGTGGGCACGGGGTCTCCGGGCGACGGGGTCCCCGGACGGGCGGTCGGCGGTCGGCGGTCGGCGGTCGGGCGGGTCGGCGGTCGAGCGGGTCGGCGGAGCCGGCCGGCGGGCGGACCTCCCGGTGCTCCGGTCCCCGGCCGCCCGTCCGTCCGGTCCCCGGTCGGCCGCCCGTCCGGTCACGGTCGGCGGGGCCGGTGGGGCGGCTGGGCGGACGGGTGCCTGCGGGGCGCCCCCCGGCGCGCGGGGACGGGGTGACGGAACGCCCGGACGGCCCCGGCCGGCACCGGCCGGGGACCGGGCGCCGCCGCTCCCCGGGGCGGCCGGTCCCCCCGCCCGGCCGTCCCCGCGGGCCGCTCCCGCGGCCGCGGACGGCCCGTCGGCCGGACGGCGGCCGGCCGGGGCACCGCCAGCAGCACCAGCACCAGGGGCAGCACCTGCACCCGCTCGCGGGAGAGGATGCCCAGGTTGTTGATGCTGGAGAACGCCCAGCAGAACAGCAGCGCGTAGACGACCGTGAAGGCCATGTAGGGCCGTCGCAGGACGAGCCGCGGCACCTGCCGCAGCCTCGGCCAGGAGCGGACGAAGACGGCGAGCAGCGCGAAGCACTCCACCGACTGCACGAGGTTCTGCAGGTTGGACGCCTCGAACGGGAACGGCCGGAAGAGCACCGTCACCACCGCCGCCGGCAGTCCCAGCGGCGACAGGCTCACCCGTGGCCCCGCGTCGTCGCCCGCCGCCGCGGCGGCCGCCCCCGGGTCGAGCTGGGAGCCGCCCTGCGAGGTGCGGCGCGCCGTCTCCTGCAGCACCTGGTGCACGGCGCCCTGGCCGGCCCCCTCGGTCCCGAAGAACGAGCTGACCTGCTGGAGCATCAGCATCACGCCGATCCCCAGCACGGCGACGGTCACGACGGTGCGCAGCGGCCCGAGCGCACCGACCTCCCTCGGCCGCCGCCGCAGCACGTACGCGACCACCAGTCCGGCGCCCGCCAGCACGGTGACGTGCGGCCGGACCATCGCCGTGCCCAGCGAGCCCGCCACCAGCCAGGCGAAGGCGCCGCGCCGCCGCTCCAGCAGCCGGGCGGTGCCGTGGGCGGTGGCGCCCAGGCAGAGCATCATCCAGGCGTCCTTGCCGATGCTGGACGGCCAGAACAGCAGCGAGGGGAGGAAGAAGACCAGCTTGGCGTAGCGGCGCGACTCCGCCTCGGGGAAGGCGGTCAGCAGCGCCCGCCAGAACAGCAGCAGACCCCAGAAGCCCATCCAGGAGAAGACCAGGAAGCCGCCGAGCAGGCAGGGACCGGTGACCAGGTAGACCAGGCCCGTGACGATCACGACGAACCCGGTGCCCGCCACCTTCATGCCCAGGTCGTAGTGGCCGCCGTCGAGCACGGCCCCGTGCTCCAGCGCCGCCGCCAGCGCCCGGCCCCTCTCGTCGTACATCCGGGCGTCGGCCTGCCCCCCGTACAGCACGAACGCCATCAGGTAGCGGGGGAAGGCGCAGAGCAGCTTGAACGCCAGCGCCGCCACCAGCAGCCGGAAGGCGCCCGGTTCGGGGTCGGCCGCGGCGACCCGGGCCAGGACGGGCGTGCTCACCGCCATCAGCACGGGCAGCACGAGCAGTGCGCCCCACACGTCGTACGCGGTGTGCGCCATGGCCCAGGCGAACACCGCCACGTAGCCCGTCACCAGCAGCCCCGCCGTGCAGGACGCCCAGGGGACCCCGCGGGCCCAGCGGGCCGGCGCGGACGCCCACCCGTGCCCCGCGGGCATCAGAAGACCTCCAGGTCGCCGAGGGTGAAGCGCCAGTCCGCGAGGGCACCGCCCGGCGCGGCGTCCTGCCTGCCGCCACTCCGGCCGGGGCCGCCGCCGGGTGCGCGGGAGACCAGCGTCATCCCGGTGCGCGGCGCGGTGAGGTAGCCGCAGCGCAGCGCGGCTGCGGCGGCCTCCGTACCCGGTGCGAGGTGGGTGGCGACGTGGTCGCAGCCCGCGCCCGCGGCGGCCCGCAGCAGCCGGGCGGCGGCCGCCCGGTCGCCGGGGCGCACCACCACGTCGGCCAGGGTGAACTCGGTGAGCGGGCCCCGGCGGCGCGGCCGCCCGAACGCCACCCCGGCCAGCTCGCCGCCGCGCACGTCCGCCAGCACCCGGTAGTCCAGGCCCGGCGCCCCGCCGTAGCGCCAGCGCAGGAAGGCGGGGGTGCGGACGGTGGCCAGCCGCGGGTCGGCGGCGTCGGCCGCCGCCCGCTCGCGCAGCAGCTCCGCCAGCGGCCCGGCGCCGTCGTCCGGCGCAGCCCCGAACCACTCCGCGGCGGCGGGCAGCGGGCAGCGGGACCCGGCGTCCCGCGGCGGGGCGGGCGAGGCCCGGCGGGCCACGGCGGCGCGCACCCCGCGGGCGAAGGCGGCCGCCCGCACCGGCCGCACCGCGACCGGCACCCGGCCCGCCTCCCGCCAGCCCATGGAGAGGTAGCCGGGGAGGCTGCTCGCGTTGGGCGTGTTGAGGACCAGCTCCGTGTCGCCCGCCACCTCCTCCAGCAGGCCCAGGGTGAGCCGCCGGAAGACCCCCCGGCCCCGGAAGTCCGGGTGGGTGGCGGTGTCCACCGGCCGCACCGCGCGGACGGTGCGCCCGGCGGCGGCGTACTCCCAGCGCAGGAAGAGCCGTACCCCGGCCAGCCGGCCGTCCGGGGCCTCGGCGACCAGGCCCGGACTCTCCCCGAAGGGGTTGCGCAGGTGCTTCCAGGCGAAGAACGCGGCGCTGCGCTCGCCTGTGGGGCCGCCGGCCAGCGACGCGGTCAGCAGCTCCAGGGTCCGCGGCAGGTCGGCGGGCCGCCACGGGCGGACCGTGAGCCCTTCCGTGCCGGGCGACCCGCCCGCCGTGTCCGCGGCGCCCGCCGTGCCCCGCCCGGGCGGTGCGGTCGCGGACGGACCGGCCGACGCGGCCCCGGCCCCGGCCCCGGGGGAGTCGATGCCGTTCACCGTCGTCCGCCCCCCAGCACCCGGGCGTACACGGCCTCCACGGCCCGCTGCGCGCCCGCCGCGTCGAAGCGCCGCGCCCGCTCCCGGGCCGCGGCGCCCATCCGGTCCCGCAGGCCCGCGTCGCCCACCAGCCGCGCCAGGGCCCGCGCCAGCGCGTCCGGGTCGGCGGGCGGCACCAGCAGGCCCTGCTCGCCGTCGTCCACGACCTCGGGGATCCCGCCGACCCGCGTCACCGCGGACGGCAGTCCGCAGGCCATCGCCTCCATCAGCGCCACCGGCAGGCCCTCCTGACGGGAGCTCAGCGCGAAGACGTCCAGGGCGGGCAGCAGCTCCGGCACGTCCGGCCGGGAGCCGGCCAGCACGACCGCCCCGTCCGCCAGGCCCAGCGCCGCCGCCCGGCCCCGCAGCTCCTGCTCCAGCGGTCCCGAGCCGATCAGCACCAGCACCGCGCCCGGGTGCGTGCGCCGAAGCCGGGCGTGCGCCTCCATCAGGGTCCGCTGGTCCTTCTTCGGTGTCAGGTTGCCCACGCTGCCGACGACCACCGCGTCCTGCGGCAGGCCCAGCCGGCCGCGCGCCGCGGACCGCGCGGCCGGTCCGGCCGGGGCGCCGGAGAGGTCAGGCCCGTGGTGCACCACCGTCAGCCGCCCGCCCAGGTCGCGCCCGCCGCGGGAGACCGTGTCCGCGACGGCCCGGGAGACCGCGACCACCGCGTCGTTGCGCCCGTACGTGGCCGCGTTGGCCCAGCGGGTGGGGCGCCGGTACCGCTCCCAGAGGTTGTGCTCGGTGTGCACCAGCCGCACCCCGTGCAGTCCTGGCCCGCGGAGCAGCAGCCGTGCCGCCACCGCGGGCACGGGCATGTGGGTGTGCACCAGCCGGTAGCCGCGCTCGGCCGCCAGGCGGCGCAGCCGCAGCGGCCAGCGCGGGTCGGCCCGGCCGGGCGCCCCCGGGGTGCCGCCGAGGCAGTGCACCCTGATCCCGGCCTCCTCCAGGGCCGGCGCCAGGGCGTCCTTCCAGGGCAGCACGTAGGCGACGTCCACCTCGTACCGGTCGCGGTCCAGGTGGCGGGCGCAGGTGACCAGCAGCTGCTCCGCGCCGCCGCGGCCCAGGCCCTTGGCCAGCCACAGGACCCTGGTGCGTCCGCCGGGTGCGGCCTGCGGCAGCGGTCCGGCTTCCGGCCCGGGGGCCGGCCGGGGGTGCGGCTGCCGCTCCGCCCCGGGGGCGGTGTCCGCGGCCTCGGCGTCCGTCACCGGTCGTCCCCCTCGGTCCGGCGCGCCGCGGCGGCGGCGCCGAGCCCGCCCTCGCCGAACCCGCCCTCACCGAGCCCGCCGCCGTCCGACGCCTCGCCGCCGCGGGCCCAGCTCGGGGCGTGCCGGTCCCGCTCGCGCTCGCGGGCCGCGTAGGCGGCGGCCGGCTCCTCGCCGGTCCTGTCCAGGGCCCGCGGCCGGTCCCCCCGGCCCAGCGGGGTGACCGGCGCCGGCGTCGTCTCCGAGCGGCGCAGGCCGGTGCGCGGTCCGCCCCCCGACGGCGACAGCGAGGCGGTGAGGGCCACCCCGGCCACCGGCACGCCGGTCCGGGCGAGCAGCTCGCTGACCCGCGCCGCCTGCTCCGGCGTCACGTTGCCGCTGCGCGCGGTCACCAGCACCGCGTCGGCGTGCTGCACCAGGTCGTACGCGTCGTTCGCGTGCAGCAGCGGCGAGGTGTCGACCAGGACGACGTCGGCGTACCGCCGGACCCGCTGCAGCACCTCCCCGGCCCGCAGCACCAGGGCCGCCGGATAGGCGTTGGTGTTGCCCGCGCCGATGACGCTGACCCCCTCCACGTTGGCGGGGCGGACGACGTCCTCGACGCCGACGGACCGGTCGCCGCCGAGCAGCTCCGCCATGCCCGGGCCGCCGCCCGCGCCCAGGTGCTCGTGCACCCCGGGGTGGCGGAAGTCGCAGTCCAGGACGAGCACCTGGCGGCCCGTCTCGGCGAGCGCGGCCGCCAGGTTGGCGACCGTGGTGGTCTTGCCGTCGCCGCTGCGCCCGGACATCACCAGCACCACCGGCGCCGGGTGGGCGAGGCGCCGGGAGACCAGGGCGGCGGCGGCCGCCGGGCCGCCGTCCCCCTCGCCGTCCTTGACGTGCAGGGACAGCGACGCCGGACCGGTCAGCAGCAGGGTGGAGCGCAGCGACCGGTAGGCCTCGGCGGCGGGCGCCGCGGGACGGGCGGTCACCACCGGCTCGCGCAGCCGCCGCAGCCGCCGCGAGAGGACCGGGATCTCGCCGATCACCGGGAGGCCGAACGCCTCCTCGGCGCCGTTGCGGCTGCGCAGGCGGCTGTCGACGCGGTCCAGCATCAGCGCGGCGACCACCCCCAGGGCCAGGCCGAGGACGACGGCGAGGGCCAGGCGCAGCGGGCGGCTGCTGGGTGCGGTGAGGATGCTGCCGTCCGCCGGGCTGCTGTCGATCGAGCCCCACTGCCGCACGGCGTCGGTCCGGGAGGCGTTCTGCAGGTTGGAGATGTCGGTCAGCGTCTTGGTGACGGCGGCCCTGGCGGCGTCGACGTCCGGTGCCAGCCGGGCCTGCTCGGCGGCGCCCGCCCCGGCGGCCCGGGCGTTGAGGGCGTCGAGCCTGGCCTGCTGCTTCTGCTGCTCCTGCTGGAGCGACCTGATGGAGGCGGCCGTGTTCCGCTGCGCGGCCCGGACGTAGCCGGTGATGGTGGCGTCCGAGAAGGCGCTGACCACGGCCGAGCAGGACTGCTGGGTGGGGCCGTGTGCGGTGAACTGGAGCATCTGCTCGCTGACCGCCGCCACCTCCCGGCGTGCCAGCAGCCCCTGGATGTCGGTGGTGCCGAGCTTCCTCGCGGCCTCCTGCGTGACGTCCGAACCGGTGGCGAAGGACAGCACCTGGTCGATCTTGACGGTGTCCCCCGAGCCGGCCGCCGGCACGATGCTGACCTTGCACTGCCACTTGCCGTTGTCGACGGCGGTGCCGGCCGGCGTGAGCAGCCAGCCGACGACGAGCGCGGCCAGTGCGCAGCCGACGAGCAGCCGCCAGTACCGTCGCAGGACGGTGAGATGGTTTGCCGGTTCCACCGGTGGAGTTCCCCTCGCGGTCGTGTGCTCGCTGCTGCAGGCCCGGCCGCCTCGCCCCGCGGGCGTGCCGCCGGCCGTGCCGTGCCCGTGCCGCGGCGCCGGCCCGCGGGCCGGCGCGGGCCCGCGGGACGCGCCCTGCGGCTCTGCCGTGCGCCGGTGCGAGCGCCGCGCCCTCCCCTTGGCGGCGGCCACGCACCCGGTGCCCCGGAACCTCCTGCTTCAGAACCCCTCGACGCGGGGCCCGGCCGACCGGGTCGGCGGGCCCCCGTGCGCCGACGGCCGTGGGCCGGCGCCGGGGTCCCGGCGGGCGCGGTCCGGCACGGGACTCCTGCGATGCGCGGTACTCCTGGGACGGTCGTGCACGTGTACCCCCCTGACGACGCGGAAGTTCTCGTCCACACCCCCGTGGGCTTCCGGCGTCACCTGCGATGCTTGCCCCAGCAGGCCTCCGGCGCAACCGCTTTGGCAATTCCCGCGGGGCCGGGCGCCCCGCCGGACGCCCGCCCGGCGCCCGGGGCGCGCCCCGCCGCCTCAGCGCCCGGCGAGCGCCCGCTCGTAGAACCCCACCATGCGCTCCGTCACGTGCTGCAGCGTGAAGAGCGCCAGGAAGCGCGCCCGCGCCGCCTCCACCCGCCGCCGGGCGGCGGCGGGGTCCCCCAGGGTGCCCGCGAGCGCGTCCGCCAGCGCCGCGGGCCGCTCCGGCGGGACCAGCAGCGCGTACTCCTCCGAGCCGACGGTCTCCCGCAGGGCCGGCACGTCGGAGCAGACCAGCGGCACCCCGACGCCCATCGCCTCCATGGCGGCGCTCCCCAGGCCCTCCCAGCGCGAGGGGGCGGTGAAGACGTCGGACGCCGCCATCAGGTCGAAGACGTCGTCGCGCGCCCCCAGGAACCGGACCGACCCCCCGGCGGCACCCGCCGCACCCGTGGCGTCCGCCGCCTCCGCGGCCTCGGCGAGGGCGCGCAGCCGGGGCGTCTCCGCGCCGTTCCCGCCGGCGAGGAGCAGCACCGCCCCGGGCGCCGCCCGCCGCACCGACGGCCACGCCTCCAGCAGCACGTCCAGGCCCTTCTGGTACTGCTGCCGGGCCGCGGCGAGCACCACGGGCGCGTCCTGCGGCACGCCCAGCGCCGCCCGCACCGCGGCGCGGCGCTCCGGGCCGGCGGTGCCCAGCACCCGGGGGTCGCGGCCGCGCGGTACCACGTCGATCCGGTCCGCGGCGATCCGCAGCCGCCGCGCCATCGCCTCCGCGACGTGCCGGGTCAGCGCGTGGAACCGCCGGGTGCCCTGCGCGGTGGCGGCGTCGGCGGCCTGGGCCGCACGCACCTTCCACGGCCGCAGCCCGCGGGCCCGGACGTGCTCCGGCCCGTACGCCGAGTTGACCAGGCTGGAGACCACGGGCACCCGGGCCGCCAGGGCGGCGCTGCGGCCCAGCACGTCCGCCTCGTACAGGGTCGTGTGCACCAGGTCGGGCCGGCGCTCGCGCAGCAGGGCGTGCAGGGCGCGCAGGCGCGCCACCCGCCCGCCGGGGCGGTCCGCGCTGAAGAGCGTGGCCCCGGCGGCGGCCAGCTCCCGGTGCATCCCCTCGCGCTCCACGAGGTAGGCGACGTCGAGCCTGACGCCGCCGCGGACCAGGTGGGGCGCCATGCCGGCGAGCGCCTGCTCGGCGCCCCCCACCCGGTCCAGACTGTCGATCACATAGAGCACGTGCATGTGCCGCGTCCCCCCTCGGTGCCCCCGCGCGACGCGCGCGGGGCCGTGCGGGGCCCGGCGGCGCGATCGCCGCCCCAGCATCGCAGGCCGGTGCGCCGTACGCTGCCGAATGTGTGTTCCTGCGACCGCGTGTTCTCGCGACCGCGTGTTCCTGCGGCTGCGTGTCCCCGTGCCCCCGCGGCCGGGTGTCGCCGCGGCGCGGACGCCGTCCCGGGGCGCCGGAGGGGCGCCGTCCGCGCTCGGAAGCGGTCCCCTCCGGGCCCCGACCCGATCCGGCCCGGCCCCGTCCGGACCGTTCCCGGTCACTCCGTGCCCCGGAAGGACCGCCGGCCCGCCGAACCGGCTGTGCCCGGCCGCCCGCTGTGCCAGGGTGTGGCCGTGCCCGACACCGCGCCCGCCGAGTGCCCCCGCGTCCTCCACCTGGTGACCGACCCCCGCCGACGCGGTGCCCAGAACCTCGCCCGCGACCTGCACGGCGAACTCCTCGCCCGCGGCGCCCCGAGCGCCGTCGCCGCCCTCCAGCCCCACCCCGACGCCCCCGCCGGCGACCCGCTGCCGGTCCTCGGCCCCGCCCGCTTCCACCCGGCGACCCTCCGCGCCCTGCGCGCCGCCGCGGCCCGCGCCGACGTCGTCGTCGCCCACGGCTCCAGCACCCTGCCCGCCTGCGCCGCCGCCCTGCTCGGCAGCCGCACCCCCTTCGTGTACGTCGGCATCGGCGACCCCCGCCACTGGACCGCCACCCCCGCCCGGCGCCTGCGGGTCGCCGCCGCCCTCCGCCGGGCGGCCGCCGTCACGGCCCTGTCCGACGGCGCCCGCGAGGTGCTGCTGGAGCACTTCCGGCTCCGCCCCGAACGGGTCCGCACCATCCCGAACGGCCGCGCCGCCGACCGGTACCCGCCCGCCGGCGGCCCCGGGGACCGGCTCGCCGCCCGCCGTGCCCTCGGCCTGCCGCCCGACGTGCCGCTGGCCGCCGCCGTCGGCGCCCTCGCCCCGGAGAAGCGCGTCGACCTCGCCGTCGACGCGGTCACCCGCACCCCCGGCGCCCACCTCGCGGTCGCGGGGGAGGGGCCGCTGCGCGCCGCACTCGAGGAGCACGCCGCCGTCCTCGCACCCGGCCGGATCCACTTCCTCGGCGGACTGCCCGACCCCGCCGTCCTCTACCGCGCCGCCGACGCCCTCGTGCTCGGCAGCGACAGCGAGGGCGTGCCCGGGGTCCTCATCGAGGCGGCCCTGGCCGCCCTGCCCGCCGTCGCCACCGACGTCGGCTGGGTCCGGGAGGCGGTCGTCGACGGGGTGACCGGCGTCCTGGTGCCGCCCGGCGACGCGCAGGCCCTCGCCGACGGCCTGGGCAAGGTCCTCGGCGGCGACCGCACCGCCCTGGGCGCCGCCGCCCGCCGCCGCGCCCTGGACCGCTTCGAGCTGGGCGTCGTCGCCGACGCCTGGCAGGCGCTGGTCGCCGAGGTCGCCGCGGGCCGGTAGGCCGTCACCCCCGTTCCCCGCGGGGACCTCCGGCGCCCCTTCCCGCAAGGCCCCTCCGCCCCCGCCGCCCCGTCCGGATCGACAACGCCGGACCGCGGGCGGACGCTGGTGCTGTCGTGTCCCGACGCGAGGAGAGGTGCACGCCATGCCCGAGCCCTCGGAGCCCTCCCCGCCGTCGCGGCCCTCCGCCCCGCCGCCCGCCCCGTCACCGCCCTCCGCGCCGTCGCGGCCGCCCGGCCCGCCGCCGGACGCCGGGGGAGCGGCCGGTGCGGGGCGCTACGGCCGGGACCTCTTCCCGCCCGACCGCACGGGTGAGGCCGCCCGCATCGACCACGGCGCCGAGGCCTACGACGCGGTGACCCGGGCCCGCCTGCTCGCGCTCGGCGCCGGACCGGGCCTGCGCTGCCTGGACGTGGGCGCCGGGACGGGCACCGTCGCCGCCTGGCTGGCGGAGGAGGCCGGTGCGGAGGTGCTGGCCCTCGACCGCGACGTGCGCTTCCTCCCGGCGCCGCCCGGCGGCCGGCTGCGCACGCTCGCCGCGGACCTCACCGACCCCGGCCTGGACCCCGGCAGGTTCGACCTGGTCCACGCCCGCTTCGTGCTCATGCACCTGCCCGGGCGCGACGAGGTGCTGGCCCGCCTGGCCGGCTGGCTGGCGCCCGGAGGGTGGCTCGTGGTGGGCGACGCGGTCGACCTGACCACGGCCGGATCGCCGAACGCGGCCTACCGCCGGGCCATGGGGGCCATGTGGGAGGCGCTGCGGGAGACCATCGGCACCGACATCACGCGGGTGACCCGCTACCCGCAGCAGCTGAGCGCCCTGGGACTGGCGGACGTGGGCGCGGAGATCCACGTGCCGCCGCTGACCGCCGACGCCCCGATCACCGCCTTCTGGCGGGAGACCTGGACCAGGATGCGCGAGGCCCTGACCGCCCCCGGCCGGCTGGACCCCGCCGAGCTGGACGAGGCCCTCGCCCACCTCTCCTCGCCGGGTCTCGCCGACCTCTCCCCGGGCATGCTCACCGCCTGGGGGCGGGCGCCGCCCGCCGGGACCGGCGGTCCCTCCCCCGGGCGGTGACGCCCCGCTCCCCGGCCCGCCCGCCGGCTCCCGGACGCCTCCGGTCCCCTTCCGGCCGGAACCCTGCACCCGGTCCGCACACCGCGGGCGGCCGAACCGCCCTCCCTCCGGCCGTTTTGTCAGTACCATCCCCCGCAGAGCGCTGACGAGGAGAGGGGCGCGGTGGTGTCGGAGACGACCGCGGCGTCAGGGGCGGCGGCCGGTCGCGCGGAGCGCCCGCCGGCCGCGTCCGCCGTGCCCCGGCCGCCGCTGTACGAGCGGGACCGGGAGCTGGCCGCCGTCCGCGATGCCGTGGACCGCCTGCGCGGCGGGACCGGGGACGGCACCGGGCTGGGCGGCCTGCTGCTCTTCAGCGGCGCCGCCGGCCTCGGCAAGACCACCCTCCTCGCCGAGGTGCGCCGCGCCGCGACCGCCCGCGGCTGCACCGTGCTCTCCGCCCGCGGCAGCGAGCAGGAGCGGACCGTCCCGTTCCACGTCGTGCGCCAGCTCCTGCAGCCCCTCCTCGTCTCCCGCACCGAGGCCGAGTGCCGGGAGCTGTTCGGGGGCTGGTACGAGGTCGCCGGCCCCGCCGTCGGCGTCACGGCCCGCGCCGACGGCGCGCCCCCCGACCCGCAGGGCGTCCGCGACGGGCTGGACTGGGTGGTCACCCGCCTCGCCGTGCACGGACCGCCGGTCGTCGTCGTCCTGGACGACACCCACTGGGCCGACGCGGAGTCCCTCGCCTGGCTCGCCGCCTTCGCGGTCCGCATCCGGGAGCTGCCCGTCCTCGTCGTCCTCGGCTACCGGCCCGAGGAGGTGCCCGGCGGGACCGAGGGCTTCCGCGACCTGGTCACCGGCCGCGGCGCCCGCCCCATCGCCCTCACCGCCCTCAGCCCGGACGCCGTGGCCGGCCTGGTCCGCAGCACCCTGGGCGACGACGCCGACGACGCCTTCTGCCAGGAGTGCTGGACGGTCACCGGCGGCAACCCGTACGAGGCGGTCGAACTGGTCGCGATGGTCCAGGACCGGGGCCTCGCCCCCGTCCCCGGCGCCGCGCCGCTGCTGCGCGACCTCGCCGCCACGGCCCGCGGCACCGGCCTGGTCCGCCGCCTGGAGCGCCTCGGGCACGCCGCGGTGCGGCTCGCCTGGGCCGCGGCGGTGCTCGGCACCGAGATCTCGCCCGGCCTCGCCGCGGCCGTCGCCGGACTGGGCTCCGCCGAGGCGGTCGACGCGGTGGACCGGCTGCGCACCGCCCGCATCCTCACCGGCACCGCCACCCTGGAGTTCGTCCACCCGCTCATCGCGACCGCCGTCTACCGCGCCATCCCGGCGCCCACCCGCACCGCCCTGCACGGGCAGGCGGCCTGGGCCGTCGACGACGCCGGGCTCGGCACGGCGGCCGCCGCCCGCCACCTGCTGGAGACCCACCCCGAGGGCGACGGCGTCACCGTCGGGCGGCTGCGCGCCGCCGCCCGCGAGCACCTCCGCGCGGGCGCCCCCGAGGCGGCGCGCCGCTGCCTGGAGCGGGCCCTGCGCGAGCCCCCGGCCCCCGAGGTCCGCGCCGAGGTCCTGTACGAGCTGGGCTGCTCGGCCCTGCTGACCGAGCCCGCCGTCACGGTCAACCACCTGACCGCCGCCCTCGCCGAGCCGGACCTGGACCCCGACCTGCGCGAGGACATCGCCTTCCGCCTCGCCCAGGCGCTCGCCCACTGCGACCGGATGCAGGAGGCCGCGGACGTCGTCGGTGCGGAGGCGGCCCGCGCCGGTTCCCACCGCGCCCGGCTGCGGCTGCAGGCCGCCCACTTCCTGTGGCAGGTCTTCGACACCGCGGAGGACGGGGGGCCCGCCCGCTCCCGCCGCCTCGCCCGGCTCGCCGCCCACCTGGGCGGCCGCACCGAGGGCGAGCGCGCCGTCCTGTGCCTGCGCGCGTGGGACGCCACCGTCCGGGGCGAGCCCGCGGCCACCGCGGTCGCCGCCGCCGAGCGGGCCCTCGGCCTGCCGTCCTGCGAGGCGCCGCACCCCGGGCCCCCCGCGTGCCGGCCCGCCGCGTCCGGGCCCCGGCGCCCCGACGGGCCGCCCCTCGTCCCCGCGCCCTCCGGCGTGCCGCTCCCGGACGCCGGGCCGCCGCCGGCCGGGACCGACCGTCCCGGCGGGCTGCCCGCGCCGCGCCCCGCCCTGGACTACACCGACCCCGACTGGGGCTTCGAACTGCCCAGTGTCGCCGCGCTCTCCTTCCTGTACGCGGACCAGCCCCACCGGGCGGAGCAGATGTTCACCGCGGCCGTCGCCGAGTGCGAGCGGTCCGGCTGGAGCGGCGCCCACCTCTCCTTCGCCTTCACCCTGCTCGGGCTGGTGCGCTTCCGCCGCGGCAGGCTCGACGAGGCGGAGGCCTGCGCCCGGGAGGGCGTGCGGCTCGCCGACCGCGTCGGCCCCCGGGTGCCCGCCCAGTGGTACGCGGTCGGCCTGCTCGTCGACGTCCTGCTCTCCCGCGGCCGCACGGACGAGGCCCAGCAGGTCGCCGACGCCCACGACTTCGGGCCGCCGTTCCCCCGCGCCGTCGTCTTCCCCGACCCGCAGACCGTGGTCGGCCGCCTGCACCTCGCCCGCGGCCGCCACGCCGCGGCCGCCGCCGAACTCTCCGAGGTGGGGCGGCGGATGGAGGCCAAGGGCGCCCTCAACCCCACCTGGTGCCCCTGGGCCGGGCACCTGGCCCTGGCCCTCGCGCACGAGGACCCCGCCGCCGCCCGCCGCCTCGCCGCGCAGGCCCTGGGGCGCGCCCGCCGCCAGGGCACGCCCACCGCGGTCGGCCACGCCCTGCGCACCGCCGCCGCCGTGGCCGCCGACGACCGGGAGGCCGCCGCGCTGCTGGAGGAGGCCGTGGCCCACCTCCGGTGCTCGCCCGACCTCCACGGGTACGCGGAGGCGCTGGTGGACCTCGCGCGGGCGCGGCGCCTGGCCGGCCGCCCCGGCGAGGCCGCGGAGCCCCTGTACCTGGGGGCCGACCTGGCGGTGCGGTGCGGCGCGGACGGCCTGGCGGAGCGCGCGCGGGCCGAACTCGCCGCCGCCGGCCTGCCGCCGCGCCTCCTGCGCGTCGTGGGCGGTCCGCCGGCCCCGTCCGGTCCGCCCGCCCCGTCCGGCCGGCGGGAGCCGGAGCGGCGCTGAGGCGGCGGTCCGTCCCGCCCCGTCCCGCCCCGTCCCGCCCCGTCCCGCCCCGTCCCGCCCCGGACGGTCCGCCGCACCCCGCCCCGCCGGCCGGGCGGTCCGCACCGAGTGTCGATCACGTTCACCGAACCGCCTCCGGTCGCGCACACTCTGTGCCACAGTGGACCCGGAACCGCAGACCCGGGTCCGGGGGGACCGCCGGGGGACGGAAAGGCGGAGGTCCGTGGGGGGACGCAACGCACAGGTCGTCGACGTGCGCGCCGGGGAAGGCGCCGCGGTCGCCGACGGGCCGCTGCCCGGCACGGTGTTCAGGCGCCGCCTGCGGCCGGCCACGGTGGCCCGCGAGCTGTGGGCGTCGCGCGAACTGGTCCGCGCCCTGGCCGAGCGGGACCTCAGGGCCCGCTACAAGCAGGCGGTGCTCGGCTTCGCCTGGGCGGTGCTGACGCCGCTCGCGCTCTGCGCCATCTTCACCCTGGTCTTCCACCGCGCCGTCAGGATCGACACCGGGACGGCCCCCTACGCGCTCTTCGCCTACGTCGGCCTGATCGTCTGGCAGTTCTTCAGCAACACCATGAACCAGGGTGCGCTCTCCTTGGCCAACAACCTCAGCCTGCTCAACAAGGTCTACTGCCCGCGCGAGGTCTTCCCGCTGGCGACCATGCTGGTGGCCGCCGTCGACATGCTGATCGGCGTCGGCGTCCTCGGCGTGATGTTCCTGGCCTTCTGGACGGCGCCCGCCGCCACCGCCGCCTGGGTGCTGCCGCTGCTGGCGGTCCAGTTCGCCTTCACCTACGGCGTGGCGCTGGTCCTCTCCGTCGCCGTGGTCTACCTGCGGGACGTCCGGCACCTGCTGCCGATCATCACGCAGATGGGCGTCTTCGCCACCCCGGTCGCCTACCCCCTCGCCAAGATCCCGCATCGCCTCCAGGAGCTCTACGTCGCCCTCAACCCGCTGGGCGCGGTCATCGAGGGCTACCGCCGGGCGCTGCTGTACGGCGACGCGCCCGACGCCCGGCTGACCCTCGTCGCGGCCGCCAGCTCGGTGGTCTTCCTGGTGGGCGGCTACCTCATCTTCAAGAAGCTCGAGACGGGGATCGCCGATGTCGCGTGAGCTGCCCGACGGGACCATCCGCACCGAGCACGTCTGGAAGCGCTTCCGCGCCGACCAGCAGCGCATGCTGCTCCGCGACCGGGTCGAGGCGGCGGGCCGCCGCCTGCGCGGGCGGCGCGGCGAGGACTGGCGCTGGGCGCTGCGGGACGTCAACCTGCACATCGGGCCCGGCGAGTCCGTCGGCCTGATCGGCTCCAACGGCTCGGGCAAGTCCACCCTGCTGAAGATGCTGACCCGGGTCATGTACCCGTACGCGGGCGGCATCGACGTGCGCGGCCGCATCGGCGCCCTGATCGAGATCCGGGCCGGCATCCACCCCGACCTGACGGGGCGGGAGAACATCTACCTCTTCGGCGCCCTGCTCGGCCTGCGGCGCCGCGAGGTCGCCGGGCGGTTCGACGACATCGTGGAGTTCGCCCGGCTCGGCGGCGCCATCGACCGGCAGGTGAAGTTCTACTCCTCCGGCATGCAGATGCGGCTCGGCTTCGCCGTCGCCGCCTACCTGGAGCCGCACGTCCTCCTCGTCGACGAGGTGCTGGCGGTCGGCGACGCCGTCTTCCAGCAGCGCTGCCTGGACCGCATGCGCGAGGTCCTCGACCAGGGCACCACCCTGGTCTTCGTCTCCCACGACCTGCCCGCCGTGGAGTCCGTCTGCACCCGCGGCGTGTGGCTGGAGCAGGGCACCGTCCGGGTCGACGCCGGCATCCGCGAGGCCATGGCCGGCTACCGCGACTCCATCGAGGCCCAGTCGGAGGCGGGCGCCCGCGCCGGCGAGCCGCTGCAGCTGCTCAAGTACGAGATCCGCGGCGCCGACCGGGAGAACCTCCTCACCGACGAGCCGATGACCGTCGACCTGCACCTCGGCGGCGACTACCGCGGCGACGCCACCCTCCACCTCGGGGTCAGCGAGGGGACCGCCAGCCCGGTCTTCCAGATCAGCCACGAGGTGCGGCTCACCGGCGAGGACCGCACCGTCACCTGCACCATCCCCCGGCTGCCGCTGCCGCGCGGCCGGTACACGCTGTGGACCGGCGTCTACGGCATCGGCCGCACCGACGGCGGCACCCTGATGAGCTGGCACTCCGCGGGCCAGTTCGACGTCTTCGGGCCGGTGCTGGACACCCCGCCGCGCGCCGTGGTGCTGGCCGCGCCCGTCTTCGTCCCCCACCACTGGGAGGACTGACGTGCCGTCACGTGCCGGGGCGGCGCCGCGCGACGGCCTGCGCGTCCTCGTCCACCTCAACAACCTCGCCCTCGGCGGCGCCCAGATCAACGCCGTCGACATCGCCCGCACCCTGCACGGCCGCGGCCACCACCCGGTGCTCTTCGCCCAGGGGGTCGACGGACCGGCACCGCTCGTCGAGCGGGCCGCCGCCCACGGCCTCGACCTCGTCGTCGCCGGCGGACCGGACACCCCGCACCGGGCCGTCCGGACCCGGCTGGAGCGGCTCGCCCGCGACCACGGCAGCGACCTGGTGCACGCCTGGGAGGTGCGCGCCGCCCGCAACGCCTACTTCGGCCCCGGCCGGTTCGGCCGCCTCCCCGTCCTCACCACCTTCTACGGCGTCCGGATGCTCCGCGGCATGCCCCGCCACCAGCCGCTCGTCCTCGGCCTGGGCGCCCTCACCGCCGAGGGCCGCGCCTTCGGCCACCGCGACCTGCACCTCGTCGAGCCGCCCGTCGACACGCGCGCCGACGCGCCCGGCGCCGTCGACGGCGCCGCCTTCCGCGCCGCGCACGGCATCGGCGCGGACGAGCACCTGCTCGTCATCGTCACCCGGCTGGTGCCCGACCTGGGCAAGGACGCCGGCGCCGAGCTCACCGTCGAGGCCGTCCGGCTCCTCGCCGACCCCCGCGTCCGGCTCGCCGTCGTCGGCGAGGGGCCCAGCCGCGGCCGGCTGCGCGCCGCCGCCGCCGCGGCCAACGCCGGGCTCGGCCGCGAGGCCGTCCTCGTCCCCGGCCAGATGCCCGACCCGCGCACCGCCTACGCCGCCGCCGACGTCGTCCTCGGCATGGGCAGCTCCGCGCTGCGCGGCCTCGCCCACGGCAAGCCCGTCGTGGTCCACGGCGCCGGCGGCTACACCGCCGTCCACGAGCCCGGCCCGCTCGCCGAGGAGCACGCCTCGCGCTGCATGTACGGGCTCGGCACCGGCGCGCCCTCCGCCGCGGCGCTCGCCGCCCAGGTGCGCGGCCTGCTCGACGACCCCGGCCGCCGGGCCCGGCTGTCCGCCTGGGGCCGGGAGTGGGTCGTCGGCCGCTTCTCGCTGGAGAGCGTCACCACCGCCTTCGAGCGCCTGTACCGGGCCGCCCTCGCCGACCCGCCCGGCCTCGCGGGCTGGCTGCGCGACGCAGAGCAGATGGCCCGCTACGAGTACCTCAAGCCCGCCGGGCTGCGCCTGCTGCGCCGCGGCTGAACCGGACCGCCCCGCCCCGGCCCCCGGTCCGCCCTCACCCGGCCTCCCCGGGGCGCGGCGCCGGGTACGTGCGGCCCTTCCACGCCGCGCCCCGGCCGCGCCGGTGCTGCACCGCCGAGTCGACCGTCATCAGCAGGTACAGCGACGCCGTGAACGGCAGCAGCACGGCCGCCGCCGCCGGCTGCCCGTAGTACCGCAGCATCGGCGCGTACGTCGCCGCCATCAGCGCCCACGCGGCCAGGCCGAGCAGCGCCGCCGGGCCGCCCCCGGCCCCCGCGGCCGCACCCGCCGCCCCGGCCGCGGCCGCCGCCGGCGGCACCAGGTACACCAGCGCCAGCCCCAGCACCGTCCCCGCCAGCAGCAGCGGCGAGTACCGCAGCTGGGCGTACGCGCTGCGGGAGACCATCCGCCACAGCTGCGCCAGCCCCGGGTACGGCCGCACGCTGTCCACGTGCTCCGCCAGGCCCAGCCAGGTCCGGCCGCCCGACCGCTTCACGGCCCGCGCCAGCGACACGTCGTCGATCACCGCGCCCCGGACCGCCGCCACCCCGCCCGCCCGCTCCAGGGCCTCCCGCCGCACCAGCGAGCAGCCGCCGGCCGCCGCCGCCGTTCGGCCGGACGGCCGGTTGGACCACCGGAACGGGTACAGCTGCGCGAAGAAGTACACGAACGCCGGCACGACCAGCCGCTCCCAGCCCGTGCGCACCCGCAGCCGCGCCATCTGCGACACCAGGTCCAGCCCGCCGCCCTCGGCCGCCGCGACCAGCCGGGCCAGGGAGTCCGGCCCGTGGGCGATGTCGGCGTCGGTCAGCAGCAGGTACTCGGCGTCCCCAGCCTCCTCCACGCCCCGCCGCAGCGCCCACAGCTTGCCGGTCCAGCCCGCCGGGGGCTCCCCGGGCGACACCACCGCCAGCGGCAGCCCGCCCGCCGCGCCCAGCTCCGCGGCGAGCGCGCCGGTGCCGTCCGACGACCCGTCGTCGACCAGCACCACCCGCGCCTCGCCCGGATAGCGCTGTGCCAGCAGGCCCGGCAGGCTCAGCGGCAGCACCTCCGCCTCGTCCCGGGCGGGCACCACCGCCACCACCGACGGCCAGCGGGCCGGGGCGGGCCGCTCCGGCAGCCGCACGTCGGTCCGCCAGAAGAAGCCGCGGCCGAGCGCCAGCCACACCCAGGACGCCAGGGACACCGCGGAGACCCACCCGAGCACCGTCACGCCCCGCAGTCTGCCGCACACCCGGCCCCGCGGGCAGCACCCGCGGCCCGGCGCCGCCCGCGGCGCCGCGGCCGGGCCCGTCCCGGCGGCCCGCCCGGGCGCCGCCGCGCGGCCATCGTCTATGGTCAGTGGTCGTGAAGATCGCACTGATGGACTCCGGTACCGGCCTGCTCCCCGCCGCGGCGGCCCTGCGGCGGCTGCGCCCCGACGCCGACCTCGTGCTCTCCTCCGACCCCGACGGCATGCCGTGGGGCCCCCGGACCCCCGAGGAGATCGCCGAGCGCGCCCTGGTCTGCGCCCGCGCCGCCGCCGCCCTGCGCCCGGACGCCCTGATCGTGGCCTGCAACACCGCCTCGGTCCACGCCCTGGAGGCCCTGCGCGCCGAGCTGGAGCCCGGCCTGCCCGTCGTCGGCACCGTCCCCGCGATCAAGCCCGCCGCCGCGACCGGCGGACCGGTGGCGATCTGGGCCACGCCCGCCACCACCGGCAGCCCCTACCAGCGCGGCCTGATCCGCGCGTTCGCGGACGGCGCCGAGGTCGCGGAGGTGCCCTGCCCCGGGCTCGCCGACGCCGTCGAGCACGCCGACGAGCAGGCCGTCGAGGCCGCCGTCGCCGACGCCGCGGCCCGCACCCCCCGGGGCGTCCGCGCCCTGGTCCTCGGCTGCACCCACTACGAGCTGGTCGCCGACCGGATCCGCGCCGCCGTCGCCCCCGCCGCCGACCCCGGCCTGGTCCTCCTCGGCTCCGCCGAGGCCGTGGCGGCCCAGGCGCTGCGCCGCGTCGAGGCCGCGGCCCCGCACCGGCACGCGGCCGTCGGCGGCGGCACCCTGACCGTCCTGGCGAGCGGGCGGGAGGGCGTGCTGCCCCCGGAGGCGCTGGCCTTCGCCGAGGGCCGCCTCGTCGCGGGGGCCGCCGTCCCGAACTGACCGGACCGGCGCGCACCGGTCCGCCTCCGGGCGGGCCCGGCGTCCCCGCCCCCGGCCGCCCCGGGGCGCGCCCCGGGGGGCGCGTCCCCCGCAGGCGCCGCTCAGCGGCCGCCCCGCAGCCGGTGCACCGCGGGGTGCAGCCCCGACAGGATGGTGTCGAACCGGTCGCGGCTCGTGGAGCTGTTCACCCGCAGCCGGCTGATCCGCAGCGGGTCGCGGGGCAGCAGCGCGTCGTGCCGGTGGTCGAAGAGGAAGCCCAGCCGGTACCCCAGGTCGCGCAGGACCCGGTCGGCCCGCGGGTCCGTGCCGCCGTTCGGGTAGGCGAACGCCGTCGGGGCCTCGCCCAGCCACCGCTCCAGCGCCCGGTGCGCCTCGGTGACCTCCGCCCGCACGGTCTGGTCGTCGCAGCGGTCCAGGCAGGGGTGGCCCGCCGTGTGGTTGCCGATCCGCACGCCGGCCCCGTGCAGGGTGTGCAGGTCCTCCACCGACAGCTGCTCCTGCCGGGGCGCCCGCCGGGAGGCGCTCACCCGCATCTCGGCGAGGCTGCGCCTGCGGTCCGGGTCGGGCATCGCCTTCATCCGCCGCACCGCGGCGCCCGGCCCGATGCCGGGCGGCAGGGAGCGGGCCGTGCCGCCGTGCCGGGCCAGGAACTCCGCCTCCCGCCACCAGAACGGCTGGTCCCCGCCGACGAGGCCGGCCACCACGAACGCGGCCCCGGGGACTCCGTGGCGGGCGAGGACCGGCAGGCCCTCGGTGACGACGGACCGGTCCCCGTCGTCGAAGGTCACGAGCACGCTGCGCGGCGGCAGCGGCCGCCCCTCGGCCACCGCCCGCTCCACCTCCCCCACCGTCACCGGTGACGCCGTGCGCCGCAGCCGCTCCATCTGGGCGGCGAAGGCCTGCGGGTCGTCGATGCCGTGGTAGGCGAGCACGGCGAGGCGGCGGGCGGCCCGCGCCCGGAAGAGCGGCTGGGCGGGCGAGCGCCGCAGCAGGGCGTCGACGCGCCGGCGGTGGGCGGCCGCCAGTCCGGCCGCCCCCGGTGCGCGCCCGGGTCCTCCCGCGGCGGTGGCCGACGGTCTCGTGGTGGTCTCCGGCTGAGGCACGGCTCCCCCTTCCACGCCCGGGGCGCGGCGGATCCTCCGGACGGGCGGACGACCGCCCTACCGGTGCTGGTGGTGCTGGTGGTGCGGGCGGGACGGAGGGCCCCGTCCCGGGGTGGCGGCGGCCCCGGGGCCGGCTCCCGACCGCCCCGGGCCGCTCAACGTAGTACAGACGACGGAGTACAGACACGGACGGACCGCGGATGGTTGTAGCCGGTCCGGCCGGAACCCGCGCACGGTGCCGCCGGGGCCGGCCGCGGGGGCCGCTGCGGCCCCTCATGCGCTTGACCGTGCCCGCTGCGGGCAGGCGGTATACCGTGAGGCCCATGGAGGATGCGGAGAGCGATCGTGAAGGCGGTCCGCACGGCGCCCCCGCGCCCGGTCCGGCCGCCCCCTCCGGCCCCGGCCTCCCGCCCGGGCCGGCCCTCCCGCACGGCCCCGCCCTGTGGACCGGTTCGGCCCGCAACCCCCACCAGTGGCTGCTGGCCGCCGTGGGCGCCGCCTGCCTGGCGCTCGGCGTGCTGGTCGCCGTCACCGTCCCGGACACCGACGGCCCCGCGGCCTGGGTCATGACCGTCGCCGGATGCCTCGCGGTGGGCGTGATGCTGCTGGCCGGGACCCTCGCCTTCGTGCACGTCGACGTCCGGATCGACCGGGACGCGCTGGAGGTCCGCTGCGGCCACGTGGGCCTGCCCCGCCGCCGCATCCCCCTGGACCAGGTGGTCGACGCGACGTACCAGCCCTGTGCCCCGATGCACTGGGGCGGCTGGGGCTACCGCTACCGGCAGAGCCACGGCGCCGCCGTGGTGGTGCGCAAGGGGCCCGCCCTGGTCCTGGAACTGGGCGGGGGCCGCCGCTTCACCGTCACCGTCGACCACCCGGAGGACGCGGTGCGGGTGATCCGCGACCACCTGCCGCCGCGCCCCCGCGCGGCGTAGCGCACAGGGGGCGCACACGGGCGCACTCCCGCCCCTCCTCCGCCCCTCCTCCTCGGTTCTTTCACATTTCCCGGGCGGCGGCCCAGGACTCCCCCTATCGTGGTCCACGTCCGGCGCGGGGGACAGGCGCCGGGACGCGGCCTCGGGGAGGGGCCGCAGAGGGGGGAACGATGACCCGCACCACCGCCCCGGCGCCCTCCGCCGGAGCCAGAGCCCGGATCAAGCACCTGCTCGCCCGCACCGCCGGAGACCGCCCCGCCCGGGGCGCCACGCTGCTCATCTACCACCGCGTCGGCGGCGGCTCGCCCGACGAGCTCGACGTCTCCGCCGCGGACTTCACCGCCCAGATGGACCTGCTCGCCGGGCTCCCGGGCCGGCCGGTGGTGCCGCTGGACGAGGCCGTCGACCGCCTGGAGCGCGGCGACCGCGCCGGCACGGTCGTCCTGACCTTCGACGACGGCTTCGCCGACGTGCACCGCAACGCCTGGCCGGTCCTGCGCGAACGCGGCCTCCCCTTCACCGTCTACCTCGCCAGCGGCCACGTCGGCGGGGAGATGCGGTGGGAGGGGTCCACCGCCAAGGCCGCCGGCGCCCCCGCCCTCACCTGGGCGCAGCTCGCCGAGATGACCGCGAGCGGCCTGTGCACCGTCGCCAACCACACCCGCAGCCACGCCCGCCCCGAACTGCTCTCCACCGCCGAGCTCGACGCCTGCGGCGACGACGTCGAGGAGCACCTCGGCACCCGGCCCCGCCACTACGCGTACACCTGGGGCGTGCCCGTGCCGCACATGGAGCCCGCGCTGCGCGCCCGCTTCCGCAGCGCCGCCACCGGCGAGGTCGGCCGCAACCTGCCCGGCGCCGACCCGGTGCGGCTGCGCCGGGTGCCGGTCCGCCGCACCGACCCGCTCGACTTCTTCCGCGCCAAGCTGACCGGCCGCCTCGGCCCGGAGCGCGCCTACGCGCACCTGGTCGCCGCCGCCAAGGCGGTGGGCGCCCGTGCCTGACACGCCCGACGTGCCCCGCACGCCCGACGTGCCCCACACGCCCCACGCGCCCTACGCGCCCCGCCGGACCGGCGGCACCCACCGGACGGACGGCCTCCACCCGACCGGCGGCCCCCGGACCGGCGGCGCGCCGCACGCCTCCGCCGCCGGAGCGGTCCCGCGCGGCCCCGGCGGCCGACCGCTGCGGGTCGCCCACCTCACCACCGTCGACATGAGCCTGCACCTGCTGCTCGGCACCGAGCTGCGCCACGACGTCGCCTGCGGCTTCGAGACGTACGGCATCAGCGCCCCCGGCCCCTACACCGACCGCGTCGAGGCGCTCGGCGTCACCCACGTGCCGCTGCCCGCCCTCACCCGCGCCTGGGACCCGCGCCGCGACGCCGCCGCCGCCCGCGAACTGCTGGCCGCGCTGCGCCGCATCCGGCCCGACGTGCTGCACACCCACAACCCCAAGACCGGCGTCCTGGGGCGGGTCCTCGGCCGCGCCGCACGCGTCCCCGTCGTGGTCAACACCTGCCACGGGCTGTGGGCGCAGGCCCACGACCCGCTCGCTCGGCGGGCCCTCGTCCTCGGAGCCGAGGCGCTGGCCGCCCGCTTCTCCCACGCCGAGCTCTACCAGAACGGCGAGGACCGCCGCACCCTCTCCCGCGCGGTGCCCGCCCGCCGCTCCCGGGTGGTCGGCAACGGCGTCGACCTCGACCGCTTCGCCGACGGCGCCGGCCGCGCCGCCGCCCGCGCCCGGGTCCGCGCCGAGCTCGGCGCCGCCGACGGCGACCTGCTCGTCGGCGGCGTCGGCCGCCGCGTCGCCGAGAAGGGGCTCCCCGAGTACGCCGCCGCCGCCCGCGCCCTCGCGGGGAAGGCGCGCTTCGTGTGGATCGGCCCCGAGGACCCCGACAAGCCCGACGCCCTCGCCGCGGCGCCGGGCGGCCCCCTCGACGGCGTGGTGCTCCCCGGCGAGCGGGCCGACATGCCCGACGTGTACGCGGCCCTCGACCTCTTCGTCCTCCCCTCCCACCGCGAGGGGTTCTCCCGCTCCGCCATGGAGGCCGCCGCCGCCGGCCTGCCCATGGTGCTGAGCGACATCCGCGGCTGCCGGGAGATCGGCACCCACGGCGAGCACCTGCTGCTCGTCCCGCCGGGCGACCCCGCGGCGCTCGCCGCCGCCGTCGACCGGCTGCTCACCGACGCGGACCTGAGGCGGCGGCTCGGGGGAGCCGCCCGCCGCCGGGCCCGCGAGGCGTTCGACCAGCGGGCGGTGGCGCGCGTCTCCGTGCAGACCTACGCCGCCGTCGCCCGGGCCCGCGGCCTGGGCTGGACGACCGCGCCGCACGGCCCGGGTGAACCGGACGGCCCCGCCGCGCCGTACGCCCCGGGCAGACCGTTATCCGGCGGCACCGCGCACCGCGGCGCCGCGGACCACCGAGGGGGGTAGGAACGCATGAAGCGAGGGGGGGACCTGGCGCTCGCGGTCCTGGTCGGGATCGTCGCGATCCCGCTGGTACTGGCGATCGCGCTGCTGGTCCGGCTCACCATGGGCGGGCCGGTGATCTTCCGCCAGACCCGCTCCGGGCGCGGCGGCCAGGAGTTCGAGATCCTCAAGTTCCGCACCATGCGCGACAGCCGCTTCCCCGGGGAGCCGGACGCGCCCCGGATCACCCGCCTGGGGCACCTGCTGCGCCGCACCAGCCTCGACGAGCTGCCGCAGCTGTGGAACGTCGTCCGCGGCGACATGGCCGTCGTCGGACCCCGGCCGACCCTCCCGGAGCAGGTCGTCCACTACTCCCCGCGCCAGCGGGGCAGGCTCGCGGTGCGGCCCGGACTCACCGGCTGGGCCCAGGTCCGGGGTCGCAACTCCCTCACCTGGCCGGAGCGCATCGAGCTGGACCTCTGGTACGTCGAGCACCGCTCGCCCCGCCTCGACCTGGCCATCCTGTTCCGCACGGTCGGCGTGCTGCTGCGGCCGGCCGGCATCACCGGAGCCGGCGGCGTCAACCCCGGCTTCCCGGTGCCCGGCGAGGCGGACGGCACCGCAGCGGCCCCGGCCGCCCCGGCCGTCCCGCTGCGGCCGGTCCCGCCCCGGGCCGGGCCGGTCCACCCCCGCCCCGTCGTGCCGCGCCAGGGCGGCCCCGTCACCCCGATGCCGGCCCGCACCCGCTACCGGCCCGCCGCCGAGGCCGCGGAGGAGGCGTCGTAGCAGGGGCCTCGCCGGGTTCTCCGTCGCGGTTCCGGGGACGGGTGCGGGCCGGCCGCCCGCCGAGCGGGCGCCGGCCCCGCATCCCCTCGGGCGCGCGTCCCGGGGGACCGCACGCCCGGCCCGGCAGGGGACCGGCCGGGTGTAATGATCGGGGACGTCGATCGATCGGGTGAGGGGCGGCTTGTTGTCGCTCCGAGAACTGATCCGCAATCACCGAGGGTCCGGCGCCCCGTCCCTGACCTTGCTCGGGCACAGGCCGCAGCGATCACGGACGCCATCGCGTACGCCATCACCCAGCCGGACAGGGTCGACGTGAACGAAATCGTGGTACGGCCCACCGCACAGCGGTGAAGGCCGCCCGGACCTCACGTCGAGGCAGGAGCTGTTCCCCCCTGCGGGGTGCGCGGGCCGGGCCCGCCGCCCGGATGGACAGGTCCAGGCGGAGGCGGCTGTTCATGGCGAGCTCGAACCGGCCGTACGGATGCACATGGGTCCTGAACAGCGGTGACAGCGCCCGGCGGTCCGCGTCGGTGAGCTTGTCTGCCCCCTTCGGGTCGGCCAGGACCTCCTGGGTCAGCAGCGCGTCGACGTGCACCGGCGGCCCCGGGCGCGGGTGCTCGTACCGGTGGGCCGGTTCGCTTCACGGTCGGCCAGGGCACCTGGATCCGAGCGGCCGCCCCACTGATCGCCTACCCGCCCTCGACCACGGGTCGTGCGGCCCACGTACGGTGGCGGGGAGTCAGTGCGGCGTTGCGATGCGGCATGGCGAGGCCCCTCCTGGGCCGCTCAGCCCCGGAGGGGCCGGGGATCGTGTTCAGCTTTCGAGCAGGGGCACAACGGCACGGGCGAACTCTGCCGGCTCAGCGCTTGCGCCCACGTGGTTGCCGGGCATGTCGATCAGAGGCAGTCCCAGCTGGTCAGCCAGTGCTCGGGTGGCCCGGCGCGCCATCTGGTGATGGCTCAGCGCGCCGGCGCACAGGGCCACCGAGATCCGTCGGGTGGCTTCGATGTCGGGGACGTAGAACACCGTGGGGCCGGCCATCCGCCCGAGGAAGTAGCGGTTCTTGTCGAGTTCCGCAGCCGGCAGCTCGGGCAGGGTCATGTGCGTGGGAGGCGTCTGATCCGGGCCCGTGTGGTGGCCGGCGCCGCTGAGGTCGAAGAACTCCTGCGCCGCCCGTTGAGGGTCCGTGTCCGCCGCTGCGAACGCTGCTCCAGCACGCGCTGCCAGGCCCGCGTCGTCCAGGAGAGAGACGAGAGGCGGCTCATGCAGGACGGCCCGGTCGACCAGGTGGGGATACCGCCTGGCCAGTTCCAGCAGCGTCACGGCACCGCCGCTGGTACCGACGAACAGCGCGGGCCCGCCGGTGAACCGGTCGACGAGTGCAGCAAGGTCCTCAGCCAGGACCTCGGGCGTGGGCGCAGCCATCCCCGATACCGCGCGGCTGGCACCGATACCGCGCGGATCGTGGGTGACGACCCTGAACCGTCCTGCAAGCTCGTGCGCCAGCGCTGCAAAGCCGGCCCGCCCCGCCGGCGCACCAACGAGGAACAGCAGCGGCCCCCCGCCCTGGACGCTGAAGGCGATCGTGCAGTCCGGCCGGTCGAGGAGTTCCAGCGAACTCGTCATCCGGTCGCTGTAGTCCGCGATCTTCCGGCTGATCACTTCGAGGGCGCGGTCCAGCTCCTCGCGGCGCTCCTGGATGCGACGGCGGTGAGCCGTGAGCAGCTCCAGCCGGAGGCCGGCCGGATCGGTGACCTTGTCGTCGGCGCCTGTGAACTGCGCGATGTCGGCCAGTGGCATCCCCGTCTCACGGAGATGAACCAACATGCGGATCAGCTCGACATCGACCGCCGTGTACTGGCGACGGCCGGTGCTGTCGCGCCCAGGAGAGGGCACGATCCCCTGACGTTCGAAGTAGCGCAGCGTGTCCGGCGCCAGACCGATCCGCGCTGAGACCTCCGCGATGCCGAACAGCTCATCTGCCTCATCCATGCCACAAGCCTCAACGTTGGACCTCGGTACAAGTCAAGCGGTTGCCACCCGCACACTCGATCAACGCGTCGGGTCGGCGCAGCTGGGCGGCAGCAGCCGCCGGGTTCCCCGACCGGAGCGGGGCTGCAAGGCCGCGGGCCAGCGGGGAGAGGGCCGCGCAGAAGAGGACGGCACCGAGCAGGATGCAGGTCGAGAAGGGTCGCGACGCCGACGCCCAGCCCCCCGCACTGGCGGCCGGCTCCGCCGGACGGCGCAGGCCCCCGAGCACCGCCCCGGCAATCACGGCGAGACGGCCGGAGGTCCGGGCGGGGCCCGGGCCGTGGTCCGGGTCGGAGAGCCGGATGGCCCGTATGCCGGCATGCACCGGGTGCGCGGACGAAAGCGGTCCGCATGAGGGCGGTCCCGGCGGTGTCCCCGTCCGGCTCCTCCCCGTCCGGCTCCTCCCCGGCAGCGGAGCCCCGCGCCGATGCGCCCGCCCCGGACCGCCGCCGCCCCGGACCGCCGTCCCGACGCCGCGTCCGTCAGCCGGCCCCTGCCCGGGTGCGGGGGCGCTCCCGGCCGCCGCCGGACGCGCCCCCGGGCGCCCCCTCGCCCCCGGTGGGACGGGCGGCGGCCAGGCCCAGCAGCAGCCCCGCCCCGGCGGACACCGCCGCGAAGCTCAGCACCCAGTCGACGCACGCCTGCACGGCCAGGCCGGTCAGCGCGGCCGCGGCGGAGAGCGCCACCGCCGTCGGCCGGGGGGAGCGCAGCAGCGTCCACAGCGCCCACGCGAACGCGCACACCAGCAGGGCCAGCCCCGGCAGCCCCTGCTCCGCCGCCTGCTGGAGCGGCGCCGAGTGGGCCTTCGCCGTGTCCCGGTCGGCGCGGGCCGCCGGGCTCACCTCGCCGAACCGGCCCGGCCCCACTCCGCGCAGCGGGTGCAGCCGCACCTGTGCCAGGGCGTCGTCCCACAGCGCGACGCGCCGCTCCGACAGCCCGGCCACCAGGTGCGCCCGCAGCGGCTGCGGCACCGCACCCCGGGCCAGGGCCACCGTGCCGACCCCGGCGAGGACGGCGCACAGCGCCAGCACGGCCAGCAGCGGGCCCCGGCGGCGCAGGCGCGCGGCGGCGCAGGACACCAGCACCGTCCCCGCCGCGGCGGCGGACCCCGCCGCCGACCCGACGGCCGCCGTCAGCCCCGCCAGGACCCCGGCCAGCAGCAGCAGGCCCACCCGTACCGGTGGGCGGCGCGCGGACCAGGCGGCGCAGCAGGCCGCCCCGGCCCCCAGGCAGAGCAGCGCGGCGTCGGCGTTGCCGTAGTGCAGCGGGGGCGCGAGCGCCCCGCCGGACAACCCGCCGGGCACCGCCGCAACCGCCAGTCCCGCCGCGACCGCCGCCGCGGCGGGCGCGGCCGCGGGCAGCAGGGCCCCCGCGACCCGCCCGGCGCCGTAGCCGGCCGCCACCGCCAGCAGGGCCAGCAGCACCCCCTCGGGCCGGGCGGCGTCGCGGCCGTGGGCCGCGGCCAGCGTCCAGACCGCGCAGGCGGCCAGCACCGCCGCGCCGGCCGCGTCCGGCCCCGGCAGCCGGGACCGGCGCGCCGCAGCCGCCCCGGAGACGTCCCCGGACCCCCTCATGCCCGCCCCCTCGCATCCCCCGGCCGGGGGAGCGCGCGGCCCGCCCCGCCGGCCCCGTGGGCGCCCCCGCGGTCCGGCGGCGGCCGCACGGCCCCCGAGCTGTCCACACCGTAGCCTCGGACCGGGCAGGATGTGACCATGTCTCAGAGGATCGCCGTACCCGGCACCGCGACCGTCCCCCACCCCGCCCCCGCCCCGGCAGCGGAGGGCGAGGGCGACGCCGGCGGGCTGTGGATCGCGGGCGCCGGGGGAGTGGGCCGGGAGGCCCTGGACACCGCCCTGGCCGCGGGGGTCGCGGTGGCGGGCTTCCTCGACGACCACCTGGCGGGCGGGCGCGTGCGCGACCTGCCGGTCCTGCCCCCGCAGCGGGGGCCGCGCGGCGCCCGCTACCTGGTGGGCATCGCCGACCCCGCCGTGCGGCAGCGCCTCGTCCTGCTGCTGGAGGAGCGCGGCGCCCGGCCGGCGACGCTGGTGCACCCCCGCGCGGTGGTCGCGCCGGAGACCGAGCTGGCGGAGGGGTGCATCGTGCTGGGCGGCGCCTACGTCTCCAGCAGCGTCCGGCTCGGCCCGCACACCCAGGTCCACTACAACGCCACCGTGGGCCACGACGCGGTGCTGGGGGAGCGGGTCACCGTCTACCCCGGCGGCAATGTCTCCGGCTCGGTGCGGCTGGAGGACGGCGCGACCGTCGGCAGCAACGCCGTCGTCCTCCAGGGCCGCACGGTGGGCCGCGGCGCCTTCGTGGGCGCCGCCGCGGTCGTCACCCGGGACGTGCCGCCGGGCGCCACCGTGGTCGGCTCCCCGGCCCGGCCGATGCCCGGCCGCGAGAGCCGTTAGGGCGCCGCCCCGGGGGCGCCGCCGCAGGGGCGCCCGAAGGTGTCGACGGCGCCGACGGCCCGGTCGGCGGCACCGGTCCACCCGGACGGCGCGGCGTCCGCGTCCCGGAACCCGGCCCACTGCCCCGGCGGGGGACTCCGGACGCGTGCGACGGTGGACCGGGCGAGGGCGGCCACGGTCGCGCCCACGCCGACGGAGCGGCGGCGGTCCCACCGCTGCAGCTGCTGCTTCCGGTCCGCGCGCCCTCGTGCGACCGGGTCGCGGAACGCGAGGTGAGCGGCACCGGCACCAGGAGCGACGTCACCGCACGCGCCACGATCGGCGCCGTGCCCGTGGTGGCGAGCGACGCGCCCCGCCGTTCCCCGCCGGTGCGGCCCGCACCGCGCCGGGGGCCGGCGGACCGGCGGACCGGAACGGCACGACCCGGCCGGGTACGCGTGCCCCGTCGCGGCGGTCGGCCGGTCCGCCGTGCGGTCCGGGAGGGCGCATAGGGTCGGGGCATGGCGATTCCCGAGTTCCTCCGCGACCTGCGCTCCCTCGTCGGCACCCGGCCGCTCTGGCTGGCCGGCGTCACCGCCGTCGTCGTCGACGACGAGGGGAGGGTGCTGCTCGGCCGCCGCGCCGACACCGGCCGCTGGTCGGTCGTCAGCGGCATCCTCGACCCCGGCGAGGAGCCCGCCGACGGCGCGGTCCGGGAGTGCTGGGAGGAGACCGGGGTGGAGGCGGTCCCCGAGCGGATCACCAGCGTCACCGTCTCCCCGATGCTGCACTACCCCAACGGGGACAGCGCCCAGTACGTGGAGATCACCTTCCGCTGCCGGGCGGTCGGCGGGCACGCCCGGGTGAACGACGACGAGTCCCTGGAGGTCGGCTGGTTCGCGCCGGACGCCCTCCCCGAGCTGGGGGAGAGCGCCGCCCGCCGCCTCCGGCACGCCCTGAGCGGCGACCCGGAGACCCACTTCTCCTTCTCCGGCCTGGAGAGGGCCATCGCGGGGGCGGCGGCCGACGGGAGCCCTGCGGGGAGCCCCGACGGGAGCGCCGCCGGGGGCGGTGCCGGGGGCGGTGCGGCCGGGACGGCGGACGGCCGCGAGTCCTGACCGGCCCGCCCTCCGCCCGCACCGCCCGGGCCCCGGCCCGGTTCAGGACTCGCGGAACCACTCCACGGTCCGCTCCAGCCCCTCGCGCAGCGGCACCGGCCGCACGTCGGGGAAGAGCGACCGCAGCCGGGCGTTGTCCGCCTGCGAGTCCCGGACGTCGCCGGGGCGCGGCGCGGTGTGCTCCACCGCGACGGGCCGGCCCAGCACCGACTCCAGTTCGGCGACCAGTTCGGTCAGCGAGGTGCGGGTCCCGAAGGCCAGGTTCACCGGGTCGGGGTGGACCACCCGCCGCAGCACCGCGTCGCACAGCACCCGCGTCACCGTCCCGACGAAGGTGAAGTCACGGGTCTGCCCGCCGTCGCCGTGCACCTGCAGCGGCCGCCCCGCCAGCGCCGCGTCGACGAACGCCGGGACCACCGCCGCGTAGGCGTGCCCGGCCGGCTGCAGCGGGCCGAAGACGTTGAAGAACCGGAACGGCAGCACGTCCAGCCCGTAGCAGTGGTGGAAGGCGGTCAGGTACGCCTCGGTGGCCAGCTTGCTCACTGCGTACGGGCTCATCGGCGCGGTCCGCATCGCCTCGCGCTTCGGCAGCTCCCGGTTGGCGCCGTACACCGACGACGAGGACGCCGCCGCCACGTAGAGGTCCCCGGCCCGCCGGGCCGCCTGCAGCACCTCCAGGGTGCCGGTGGCGTTGGCGTGGTGGCTGGCGACCGGGTCGGCGACCGAGCGCGGCACCGACGGCAGCGCCGCCAGGTGCACCACCGCGTCGGCGCCCGCGAACGCCTCGTCCAGCAGCGCCGGGTCGAGCACGCTGCCCTCGTGCAGGGCCGCGCCGAGGCCCGCCAGGTTCGCCTTGCTGCCGGTGGACAGGTCGTCCACCACCCGGACCTCCGCGACCTCCGGCCGCTCCAGCAGGGCCCGCACCAGGTTGGCGCCGATGAACCCCGCTCCGCCGGTCACGACCACGCGCATGGGCGCGTCCCCCCTCCATGGGCCGGCCGGAAGGGTCCCCCGGGGCGGCCGGCGCTCCCCGGGCGCGATCGTAGCCCCGGGGTGTCCGCCGACGGGCGGGATCGGCCGATCGTCCCCGCCCGGACCGGTCCGCCGGCGGGGCCGGGGGGCCGGCGAGGCCGGGGGCCGGACCGGTCCGGCCGGCGTCAGCCCTTCCGGAACCGGTAGGCCTCCTCCGCGGCGTCGACCACCGCCGCCAGGTCCCCGCCCGCCGAGGCGGTCACCACCGCCGCGACCGCGCCCTCCACGAACGGCGCGTCGGCGAACCGGACCGGGAACGGCAGGCCGTTCTCCTCTGCCTCCGCGAGCAGCGCCCTGACCGTCAGCACCGCGCTCCCCAGGTCCGACAGCACCGCCACGCCCACGCCCCCGTCCACCCGCCGGGCCGCGGCCAGGACCAGCTCCGCGCTGGTGCCCAGCCGGCCGTCCTCGGTGCCGCCCGCCGTGCCGACCGGCGCCGGGTCGCCCGTGCCGACCATCTCCATGGCCATGGCCGCCGTGGCGGCGGCCACCTCCCGGCTGTGCGACACCAGCACCACCCCCACCCGGGCCGGGCCCTCCCGGCCCGCACCGCCCCGGCCGGCCGCCGCGGGCGCCGCCGCCCCCGCCGGGGGCGCGGCGGACTGCGCCCCGCCGATCGGGACGACGTCCCCGCCGGCCGGGACGGCGCCGCCGCGGATCGGAACGACCTCGGCGCCCTCCCGCCCGGACCCCCGCTCCCCCTCCCCTCCGGACCCGGTCACCGCCGCTCCTCCGGCCCGTCCGCGCCCGGCGCGTCCGGCCCGTCCGCGCCCGGTCCGTCCGCGCCCGGCCGGGCCTCCGCCGCGTCCCGCAGGCACCCCACCAGCAGCGCCGCCGACGTGGCCCCCGGGTCCTGGTGGCCGATGCTGCGCTCCCCGAGGTAGCTGGCGCGCCCCTTGCGGGCCAGCAGGGGCACGGTCGCCTCCGCCCCGGCCAGCGCCGCCCCCGCCGCGGCGTCCAGCGCCGCGGCCACCCCCAGGCCGTCCGCCAGCGCGCCGGTGTACGCCTGCGAGGCCGGCAGCAGCGCGTCGACCATCGTCTTGTCGCCGGGTTCGGCGCCCCCCAGCTCGCGGACCGCCGCCACCGCCGCCGCCAGCGCCTCGCCCAGCTCGGGCGGGGTGGCCTCCGGCGCGTCGCCCAGCGCCCGGCCGGCCCGCCGCAGCGCGGTCCCGTACAGCGGCCCCGAGGCGCCGCCCACGCTGGAGATCAGGGTCCGGCCGACGGTCACCAGCAGCCCGCCGGGGCTCTGCGGCGGGTCCTGGAGCACCGCGAGGCGGGCCGCGGTGAAGCCGCGGTCCATGTTGGTGCCGTGGTCGGCGTCGCCGATGGGGGAGTCCAGCTCGGTCAGCCGGGCGCTCTCGCGGCGGACGGTGTCGGCGGCCAGCTCCAGCCAGTGCCGGAAGAAGGCGGTGTCGAGGACGGGGACGGTGGGCATCCGGTTTCTCCGCTCCTGCCTGGGGCGCCCGGCGGCCGGGCACCCCGCTGTCGGCTCTCCTGCACCGCGGTCCGGTCCCGGACCGCCCGGGACCGGACCGGCGCCCGCACCCGGGCCGGGCCGTCCGCGCCGGGCCTCCGCCCGGGCGCGGCGGGACCGGCCCGGCGCGACCGGCCCGCCGTGGTCAGCACCCCCAGCGCAGCGCGGGCGTGCGCACGGGGGCGTCCCACAGCCGCAGCAGCGCGTCGTCGGCCCGGCACAGCGTGACCGAGCAGCCCGCCATGTCCAGGCTGGTCACGTAGTTCCCCACCAGGCAGCGCGCGACCTCCACGCCGCGCTCCCGCAGGATGCGGTCCACCTCCCCGTACAGCACGTACAGCTCCAGGAGCGGGGTGGCGCCCATGCCGTTGACCAGGGCCAGCACCGGGCCGCCCGGCGGGAGGTCGGCCAGCACCGCGTCCAGGACGGCCTCGGCGATCTCCCGGGCGGACATCATCGGACGCCGCTCCCGGCCGGGCTCCCCGTGGATGCCGATGCCGAGCTCCAGCTCGTCCGCCGGCAGGTCGAAGGTGGGGGTGCCCTTCGCCGGCGTGGTGCAGGCCGTGAGGGCGACCCCGAAGCTGCGGGAGCACGCGTCGACCCGCCGGGCCACCGCCGCCACCTCGGCGAGCGGCGCGCCGGTGTCGGCGGCCGCGCCCGCCAGCTTCTCCACGAACACGGTGGCGCCCGTGCCGCGCCGCCCCGCCGTGTACAGGCTGTCGGTGACGGCCACGTCGTCGTCGACCACGACCTGCCGGACCTCCACGCCCTCGTCCTCGCAGAGCTCGGCGGCCATCCGGAAGTTGAGCACGTCGCCGGTGTAGTTCTTCACGATGTGCAGCACGCCCGCGCCGCCGTCGACCGCGCGGGTCGCGGCCGCCATCTGGTCGGGCACGGGGGAGGTGAACACCTCGCCGGGACAGGCGGCGTCCAGCATCCCCGGTCCGACGAAGCCCGCGTGCAGCGGCTCGTGGCCGGTGCCGCCGCCGGAGACCAGGCCGACCTTGCCCGCGACCGGCGCGTCGCGGCGGACGACGGTGCGGGCGGCCACGTCCACGGCGAGCTCGGGGTGGGCGGCGGCCAGTCCGCGCAGGGCGTCCGGGACCACCTGGTCCGGGGCGTTGATCAGCTTCTTCATCGCCGGCTCCTCTCGTGCCGCGCGGGCACCGGCCGGCCGCCCCGTCGGGGCTGCGACCGCTCCTCACCACTCTCGCAAAGCGCGGGCCGCTCCGGAACCGCCGGGAGGGCCCGGCTCCCAGCGTCCCCGCGCCCCCGGGGGCGCCGCAACCGCTGCGGGGCCGTGCGGTGGCGCGGCCCGGCGCGGCCTCCGGCGGCCCGTCCCCGTGCGGAGGCCCGGCCGCCGCCCCGCCGCGGGCCGGTACCGCCGCCGCCCCGCCGCGGAGGGTGGTCTCCGCGCAAAGGCCTGCTGCGCCGCCGCCGCTCTGGCTACGCTGGCCATCGCGGACGACGGCGGGAGGAGCAGGGACGTGTCGGGTGACAGCGCAGAGGTCCTGGCGGCAGGGGTTCCGGCGGACGGGCGCAAGCCGCGGCTCGACCTCAGCGGGGCGGAGTGGCTCTCCAGCAGCCAGGGGGTCGGCGACGTGCAGATCGCCTTCGTGGAGGGGTACATCGCGATGCGGGACGGCCGCAACCCGGACGGTCCGTCGCTGGTCTTCACCCCCGCCGAGTGGCGCGCCTTCGTGCTCGGCGCGCGCGACGGCGAGTTCGACCTCACCTGAGCCCCGCCCCGCCTCCCGGCCGCCCCCCGAGGCGTGCGGCCGGGAGGCGGGGCGCCGACGGCGGCGGGCCGCGCCGGTACGGCTGCACGGCCGCTCCGGGCGGCCCCGTACGATGTCCCCATGCCGTTTCTCCGCCGCCGCTCCGGCACCCCCGCGGGCCCGGACTTCGACGTGCTCGCGATGGACCCGGGCGACTGGCCCGGCCACTTCGGCGCCGCCATCCTGGCGGGCGCCGACGGCACCTGCCAGGGGATCTTCCTGCGCTACGACCTGTTCGGCGGCCGCGGCCCCGCCATGCTGATCGGCAACCTCCCGGAGGGCTCCCCGGCGCGCGACCCCGAGGACGGCGTGCCGTTCGAGGTCCGCCAGCTGCTCGCGGCCCTGGAGAACGACGAGCCGGTCAGCGTGGTCTCCAGCGAGGACTTCCCGGTGATGCTCGGCGACGACCTGCTGATCGTGCGGAAGGTGAAGGTCAGCGAAGGGCGTGTCGCCTGCGCCCAGTTCGGCCGCAGCGACGGCGTCCAGGTCACCATCGCCTCCTGGGACCGCCCCATCTCCGACGACCTGTACCAGCTGCTCAAGCCGCTGCCGGCCGACATGTTCCAGCAGGGCTGACCCCCCGGGGCCCCCGGGGCACCCCCCCGCCGCGCCACCGCCGGCGCGGGGTGCCGTGCCCCCGCACGGCCGCCCCGACCCGCCCGCGCCCGACCCGTCCGCGCCCGCCGCCCCGTCCGGCGGGCGCAGGCGGGTCAGCGGGTCCCGACGGCCGCCCGTACCGCCCGGCGCGCCAGGGACGCGTCGTCGTGCAGCCGCCGGATGAGGATGCGCTGCTCCTCGCCCGCCCCCGGCACGTCGTGCATCCGGATCTCCCGCATGAGCACCAGGATCAGGTTCACCAGGAAGGCGTCCCGCACCACCGTGCCGGAGGCCTGCGCCAGCTGGCTGATCTGGCGGCGGGCGGCCGTGTCGCCGGACAGGACGCTCCACAGCACCGCCAGGTCGTAGCCCGGCAGGTACCAGCCCGCCCGCTCCCAGTCGACGAGCACCGGGCCCGACGGGGCGAGCAGCACGTTCGACAGCAGGGCGTCGCCGTGGCAGAACTGCGCCGGGGTGTGCGCCAGACCGTGCAGGAGCTGCTGCAGGTCGCCGGCGTCGCGGTCGGTGAGCAGGCCCAGCGCGTGGTACCGGGCGATCTCCACCGGGTAGTCCAGTGGGGCGTCGAAACCGGACGGCGGGCGCCACAGGTTCAGCGCCCGGACCGCGCCCAGCACGGCGCGCACCTCGCCCGGGGTCGGCGCGTCGGCGGGGTGGCGCTCGCGGGCCGCGGTCCGGCCCGGCACCCGCTCCAGGATCAGCACGCAGCGGTCCGGGTCCGCGGCCACCAGCTTCGGCAGCCGCACCGGAGGCCGGTGCCGCACGAAGGACCGGTAGGCGGCGACCTCGTGCCGGAAGCCCTCCACCCACAGCATGTCCTCGTCGTGGCGCTCCGCCCGCGGGGTGAGGCACTTGGCCACCACCGGCGTGCGGCCGACCGTGCCCGCCACCAGGATGTGCCGGTCGTCGGCGCGCAGCAGCTGGCGCGGGGTGAAGGCGGGGCATATCCGCGTCACGTGGGCCATGGCGGCCCGGACCGCGGGGGTCTGCAGCGCGGCGGTGTCGGGGCGCCGCTCGGCGGGCTGGGGCGGCCGGCCCCGCAGGCCGGCGTCCCCGCCGGGCCGGGGCAGCAGGGCCGTCCCCGCGGGGGCGCCGGGCCTGCGGACGGCCAGCGGTGCGTAGGCGGACGCCGCGGCGCGCGGGTCGGCCGTGCGCGGATCAAGGACGCGGCCCCCGCGTGCCGGGGCGGCGGGGGCGCCGATCGTGCGCCGCAGGGCCGCGGGGGCGCGCAGGGGTGAGGGGGATGTGACGGTGGCTGAGGGGTACATGGGGGCGGTGGGTCCCTTCCTGCGGGCCGGCTCGGCCACCGGTCCCGGCCGGGACGGCGGCCGGGGGTGGCGGACTGGGGTGGCGGACGGGGTGGCGCCAGGGCGCCGGACACGGACCGCGGAGGAGGCTCCGCCGCGCTGCCGCCGCACCCTGGGGAATGCGGCGGCCGCCCGGCGTGCGGCCGTGTCCGGCGCCCTCGCGCCACCCTCTGCGCCACCCCTCCGCCGCGAGGACCGGGAGGCCGGCCGCGGAGCGGGGAAGGCCCTGGTCCGCGGCGGCTCCCGACGGTGGTCGGGTGGCGCATGTCTACATCACACCGGGTGACGGGTGGCACACCATCTGGCGCACCCTGGCGAACCCTGGCGAATGGTCGCGGGGCACATGACACCCCGTTAATGTCGAAGATGCCGAGGAACCTGGGGGCTTGACGTGAGCAGAGAACCCAACACCCGACTGGCCGACCTCTTCGCCCTGACCGGATGGTCCAAGGGCGAACTGGCCCGGATGGTCAACCGGCGGGGTGCCGCCCTCGGACAGCAGCAGCTGTCCACCGACACCTCGCGGGTGCGGCGCTGGATCGAGCAGGGGGAGATCCCCCGCGATCCCGTGCCCAGGGTGCTGGCAGCCCTGTTCACCGAGCGGCTCGGCCGAGTCGTCACCATCGATGACCTCGGCCTGGAACGGCACCGGCGCAGCAGACCGGGCGCATCCGACAACGGGATGCCCTGGAGGCCGGAGCAGACGGCCGCGGTCCTCACCGAGTTCACGGGAATGGACCTCATGCTCAACCGACGCGGTTTGATGGGCGCGGGCGCGGCACTCGCGACCGGATCCGTCATCACCGACTCCCTGCACGGCTGGCTCACCGGAGAGCCCGCCGCCCCCGCCGTCCCCCGGCCCGCCGGCCGCCGGGGGTCCGTCCTCCCGGCCGCCGAGTCCTCCCTGGACCTCTACGAGGCGGGCCCGGTCGGCACCGACGAGGTGGAGGCCCTGGAGCGCTCGGTGGAGGTGTTCCGCGCCTGGGACGCCTCCCGGGGTGGCGGCCTCCAGCGCAAGGCCGTGATCGGCCAGCTCAACGAGGTGGGCGGGATGCTGACGTTCCGCCACCCCAGGGAGCTGGAGAAGCGGCTGTGGATCGTCGCCGCCAACCTGGCGGTCCTGGCCGGCTGGATGTCCCACGACGTGGGCCTGGAGCCCACCGCCCAGCGGTACTTCGTGATCGCCGTGCACGCCGCGCGCGAGGCCGGGGACAAGCCCCGGGCCGGCGAGGCGCTCTCCCGGGCCGCGCGCCAGATGGTGCACCTCGGCCGTGCCGACGACGCCCTGGACCTCATGCGGCTCGCCCGGTCCGGCAGCGGCGAGCAGACCCTGCCGCGCACCCGCGCCATGCTCCAGACCATCGAGGCGTGGGCGCAGGCGTCGCTCGGCCGCTCCCAGGCCACCCGCCGGGTGCTGGGCGAGGCGGAGGAGCTGTTCACCGCCGACCGGGGGGAGCCGGGCCCCAGCTGGATGCAGCTGTTCACCGAGGCGGAGCTCCACGGCATGGAGGCGCTGGTCTACCGGACCCTCGCCGAGCACGACCCGAAGGCGGCCCCCCTCGCCCAGCGCCACGCCCGAATGGCGCTGCACCTGCGGGCCAAGGAGGGGATGGAGCGCTCCACCGCCTTCGACCGCATCTCGCTGGCGTCCGCCTACTGGATCGCCGGGCAGCCGGACGAGGCCGCCGTGCAGGCCAAGCTGGCGCTCGCGCTGATCCGCGACACCTCCTCGCACCGCACGTGGGACCGGCTGCGCGAGATGTACCGGCTGACCCAGCGCTACAAGGGCCTGCCGGAGGTCGCCGACCTGCGCGAGCAGATCCGGCTCGCCGTGCCGCAGCAGCGGCGCCAGATTGTGTGAGCCCTCCGGGTCGCCGGGCCCTCCGGGCCGCCTCCGCGGGCTGCGGCCCGCCGGCGCACCCGCCGCCCCGCCGGGGTGCGGCGGAGGGCCGGCGCGACGGCGGAGGGGCGGAGGAGCGGCGGGACCGCCGGGAACAAGGGCCGGGAGGAGCAGCGGCCGGGAGGGCCGGGGGCCGGGAGGGCAGGGGGAGGACGACGCCTCCGGGGCCGCCTCCCCGACGTGCCGGACCTGCCTCCGCCCCGCTTCCGGGGGGGGCACCGCGCCCGGGCCCGCCGACCCTGGCGAGCGCCGGCCGGACCTGACCCGACCCGATCCGGGCTCAGCCCACCCGCAGCACGGCCAGCCGCAGAGCCGCGCCGGGCCGCCCTCCCGCCGCCGACCGCAGCAGCCCCAGGGCGAGGTCGGCGCACTCCGCCGCGCTGCCCGCCCCCGCGACCCGCGGGCCCAGGACGTCCGCCAGGTCTGCCGGGTCCGGCACGCCGCCCTCCGGGCCGTCGGCGCCGTCCGGACCGCCGGTCCAGCAGAGCACCACGTCCCCCCGCCGCAGTTCCGTCCGGCCCGCCCCGTGCCCACCCCCGGACGGTCCGCCCAGCGGCCGTCCGCGGTCGGAGCCGGCCGGGAGCCGCAGCGCCGCGCCGCCGCGGAGGACGAGCGGACCCCGCAGCCCGGCCTGCGCCCACGTCAGGACCGCCGGCCTCCCGAGCTCCCCGGCCTCGTACCGGCAGCAGAGCGCCGCGACGGGGCCGCCGGAGCCGCACTGCGGCAGCATCCGGTCCAGCAGACGCAGCATCCGTGCGGGTCCGGCGCCGGTCATCGCCATGCCGCGCAGCGCGTCGCGCAGCACGGCCGGTCCGCTGCCGCCGCCCGCGGCGGGCCCGGCGGGTCCGCCCAGGGCGAGCAGGGCGCCCCCGCCCGGCAGGGGGAACGCGTCCTCCCAGCCGTCCCCGTCGTCGGCGGGGCCCCGCACCGCGAGCTCCGGCGGGGCTGACGGGCCCGGCCCCGGAGCGGGGGCGGTGGCGGGGGCGGCCGGGGGCCGGCTGCGGGCCTCGCCGCGGCCGCGTACGCCGCCGGGTCCACCGGGGGAGCCCGGTCCGTTCGGTCCGCCGAGGTCGCGCAGGGAGAGCCGGAGCGTCTCCGCGTGCCCGTCGCCGCCCATCACCGGGCCGCCGCTGCAGCGGACGGCGCGCACCGTCCCGTCCGGGCGGACGACGCGGAACTCGCCGACCAGGGCGCGGCCGTCGACCAGTGCGGCGGTGACCATGCCCTGGAGGGGGAGCTGGTCCTCGGGCAGGAGCTGGGCGGGCAGCTGGTCGAGGGTGAGCGCGCCGGCGTCCCGGTCCCGTCCGAAGAGCGCGAACACCTCGGGCGACCACAGCACCTCGTCGGTGGCCAGGTTCCACTCGGCCAGGCCGGTCGCGGCCGGCGGGGCCTCCGGGCGGGCGCCGTTCCTCGGGGTGGCCGTGCTGTCCGGGTGCGCAGCGGGATGCATGAGGGTTCCCACGGGTCGGCGGACTGGGGGAGCGGTGACGACTCTGACACAGAGAGCCACCGCCCGTAAGGGTTTCGGCCGACTCCGGCGATGTTCCCGGGGCATATGCCGGAGCTCGGGGGCTTGCGCCGCCCTCGTGCGCCCCGCCCTGCGGCCTTGCGCGCCCCCCTGTCCTCCGGCGGTCCCGCACCCCCGGCGGCGGCGGCCCTGTGTGCGGACAAGCCCCGCGAACGGTACCCTTCGGTGCTTCCGGCCCAGGCCGGGTCCCGGCCCCGTCCGCCGGCCCGCCCGGGGCCCCGGCAGCGGAAATCCCGTTGCCACCAGGACCGCCGCAACGGATGCTGACCTCATGTTCGAGCCCGACATAGCGCCCAGTGCGACCCTTCTCGGCCTGCTGCAGCGGGGCCGCGGGGACGGCACCCTGCACGCGCTGGCGGCCGAGCGGCCGGACGCCCTCGCCGCCCTGGACGCGTGTGTCACGTGCGACCCCCGCCGCGACTGGCGGACCGAGAGCCGGTCGCTGTACTACGCACGCCTCTACTCCGAGCTGGAGGCGCCCCTGGACGGCATCGAGGCCCACCTCTTCCACCCCGAGGACCTCGCCGCCGGCGGCACCGGCGTCCCCGCCGCCGGCACCGGCGGTGCCGGGTCCGGCCCCGACGAGTCCCGCACCGGCCTCGCCCTGTCCGTCCTCGGCCACCTCGCCGCCTACGGGCGCCGCGACGCCCTGGGCCTGCTGCGGCGCTACACCGCCTCCGGCGCCAACTGGGCCTGGGCCCTCGACGAACTCGCCCTGCGCGACGACGACGCCGCCCTGATGCGCCTCGCCCCGGCCGTCCTCGACCGCTTCCCCGCCGGTCCCGAGGGCGACGCCGCGCTGCGCGCCGCCGTCCGCGACGCCTACGAGCCGCGCCCGTGGCGGCTGTGGGCCGCCGCCCACCCCCGGATCGCAGCCGCGGGGGAACAGGCCCCCTTCGACCTGTGGCAGCGCCAGCTGAACCGGACCTCGGCCGCCCCCGGCTGGGGCGCCGCCGAGGTCCTCGCCTGGGCCGACCGCGCCGCCGAGGACGACCCGGCCGTCCCCGCGCGCGACGCCGTGCGCCGCCGCGCGGCGGCCGCGGCCCGCTGTCTCGCCGCCGTCGCGGGCCCCGACGACCGCCCGCTGCTGGTGGACGCCGCCCGCTGCGGTGCCGAGGGCGCCCGCCGCGCCGCCCTGCGCCACCTCCTCGACCGCGACGACCCTGCCGTGCCGGACCTCGTCGAACTCGCCGCCGTCGACCCGGACCGGAGGATCGTCGAGGCGGCGCTGGAACTCGTCGGCCTGATGCGCGGCCCCGCCGCCGTCGGCCACGCCCGCCGCTGGGCCGACCCGGCCACCGGCGGCGCCGACAGCGCCCTCGGGGAGGCCGCCGCCCGGCTCCTCGCCGACGCCGGCGACGAGCGCGACGCCCCGCTGGTGACCGACGCCCTGCGCCGCTGGATCGCCGCCCGCGGCGCCGACGGCGACGGTCTCGGCTGCCTGGTCGACGGCGCCGGACGGCTCGGCGCGGCCGGCGCCGTCGCGGCGCTGCGGTACGTGTACGCGGAGACCGTCTCCTCGCAGCTGCGCGGGCGGGCCGCCCGCGCCCTGGCCGCCACCGACCCGTACTTCCCGGCCGGTCCGGCGGTGGAGTGCCTCTGGGACTGCGAGGAGTCCACCCGCGAGCTCGCCGCCCGCCACGTCGCCACCACGGGGGACGCCCGGGTCCTGGAGCGGCTGCGCCGCCTGGCCGCCGACCCGGCCGAGGAGGCCGAGGTGCACGCGGCGGTCCGCGGCCGCCTGACCTCCGCGCCCCGCTGACCTCCGCGCCCCGCTGACCTCCGCGCCTGGCTGACCCCCGCGCCCCGCTGACCTCCGTTCCCCGTCCCGGCCCCGGCGCCCCGGTGGGCCCCGGCGCCCCGGTGGGCCCCGGGGCCCACCGGTCCGGCCGCGGGTCCGGTTGCCGGTCCGGCCGCGGGGCGCGTCCGGTCAGGGGCGCAGCAGCTCCTGCAGCAGCTCCGCCAGGACGCCGGTGTCCGCCGCCGCGAGTTCGCCGAGGAGCCCGGCCCGGCGCGCGAGGGTGACCCCGATGAACGCCGCCGTCGCCACCTCCGCCCTGAGCTGCGCACCTTCGACGCCGTCGCGGCGGTAGGCGTCCCGCAGCGGTGCCACCATCCGCAGGTCCAGCTCCGCGCGGGCCGCCGTGTCCAGGGCGGAGTCCCCGCTCGGCTGCACCGCGCACCGGAAGACCGGCCCGGGCCCGTGCCTGCCGACGCGGTCGAGCAGCTCCAGCATCCGCTCCTCGTCCAGCAGGTCGGCCGGCGGCGACTCCTCGGACTCGGCCCGCAGCGCGGCCACGCAGAGCGCCGCCTTCCCCCCGTAGTAGCGGGCGATCAGTGCCGGATCGACCCCGGCCCGCTCCCCGATGTCCCGGACCGTCGTGCGGTCGAAGCCCCGTTCGGCCATGAGTTCGCGGGCGGCCCGCAGCAGCCGCTCCCTGGTGCGGGCCGCGTCACGGCTGCGTCCGGTCGGCTCCTGTCCCACGGCATCTCCTCGGTGTCGTCGTGTGCTCTTCCCGCTCTCCCCCTGCCCGACCAGGAGACCACGGGGGCCGCGCCGGCTCCGTGTGACATGACCCTTCTCACGCCGGCATCCGGAATACGGAGCGCGCCGTCGTCATCCTCGCAGCTCAGAGGGGGTGGAGCCGCGCGGTCTGCGGCCGGCGGCGGGAGAAGGGGGCCTTTCTTTGTCATCAATTGATGACAACACTTGATGACTTGATGCCCGAAGCACCGCGTCCCCAGGAGGAAGGCCATGGACATCCTGCGAACCCTCACCCGGCGTGCCGCCCTCGCGGTCTCGGCCGCCGCCGCACTCCTCGTGGCCGCGATGGTCGCCTCGGCGTCCCCGGCGCACGCGTCGGAGGCCGCACCCCGCGCCGCCGTCCCCGTGAGCGCGACGCACCCGCCGCACACGGCGCACCTCGCCCACGCCTCCCACCACGCCCACCTGGCGGCCCTCTCCCACGACCGCGCGCGTCCCCGCGTCCCCCGGGCCGACCGGCACGGACGGTCCGCCGCCCCGGCGTCCCCGCGTCTGACGGCACTGCGGATCGTCGGCGGCGGGTCCCGGTTCCTGTGCTTCTCCGCGATCGTCGAGCGCGAGAGCGGTTGGGACCCCACCGCGGTCAACCCCTCCTCCGGCGCCTACGGCCTGGTCCAGGCCCTGCCGGGATCCAAGATGGCCTCGGCGGGCGGCGACTGGCGGACCGATCCGGCCACCCAGATCCGCTGGGGCCTCTCCTACATGAACGGCCGGTACGGGAGCCCGTGCGGCGCCTGGGCCTTCTGGCGGACCCACCACTGGTACTGACGACGCCTCCGCACTCCTCGAAGGAGCCCCATGCACGACGGCCGCGACCCCTCCGGCGACCGCCCCGCCCCGACCCTGCCCATGCCGCTGCTGCCCGACCTCCTCGCCTACTCCGGCGGGTCCGTCGTCGACTGGTTCGGCTCCGGAGGCCCCGGCCCCTCCCCGTCGGACCCGGCCCCCGGCGGTCCGGCCCGGCCCGGCCCGGAAGGCCCCGGCGACCCGTTCCCCGGCGACCCCCTCGACGCCGAGCCGTTCCCCGCGGACCCGTTCCCCGCCGGTTCCTTCGACGCAGACTCCCTCGACGCCGAGCCGCTTCGGACGGACCTGCTCCCCGCGGACCCGTCCCGCGACGACCTCTCCGGCGACGGCCTGTCCCACGCCGTCCCTCCGCCGCCCGCCGGGACCCCGGACAGCCCCGCGCCCGTCCCCCCCCGACGCGGCGCCGGTCCGCCCGGGCCTGACCGGCCCCGCGGCCGTGCTGCGCCCGGTGGTCACGGTGCTGACGGTGGGCCTCGTCTTCGTCGGCGTCTTCCTCGCCGCCTTCCACACCCCGAAGGCGCACCGGCTGCCGGTCGCCGTCGTGGCCTCCGACCAGGGCGCCGCCCTGTTCGACGTCGGGCTCCAGCGCATGGAGCCCGACGCCTTCCAGGTGGAGCGCTACGCGGACGAGGGCAGCGCGCGCTCCGCCCTGTTCCACCGCAGGGTCTACGCCGCGTACATCGAGCACGGCGGCACCCGCCGGGTGCTCTTCGCCGGCGCCAACGGGCTCGCCGTCCAAGCGCTGGTCGCGCCGCTCGGCCACACCCTGCAGGGCGCGGGCGGGAAGGTGCACACCGAGGACGTCCTCCCGCTGTCCGGCGGCGACAGCCGCGGCCTCTCGGTCTTCTACGCCTCCTTCGGCCTGGCCCTCGCCGGGTTCCTGTTCGGGCAGATGACCTACCAGGTGGCGCCCCGCCTGTCGTTCCGCCAGCGGATGGCCAGCCTCGGGATCTTCGCCGTGGTCGGCGGCCTCGCCACCTCGCTCATCGCGCACACGGTCTTCGACGCGATCCCCGGCCCCTTCCTGGGGATCGCCGCCGTCGTGGCCCTGATGTCCGGGGCGGTCGGGGCGGCCACCGTCCTCCTGATCCGTGTCTTCGGGGCGCTCGGGGTGCCGCTCGGGTCGATCTTCATGCTGGTGATGGGCAACGCGACCAGCGGAGGGGTCCTGCCCCCCTCGTTCCTGCCCGGCTGGCTCCAGCCGATGGCCTCGGTCATGCCCCCCGGGGTGGGGGTGCGCGCCCTCGACGGGCTGGCCTACTTCCACCACGACGGGGTCGGCAGCGGCCTGGTCGTCCTCGGCGTGTGGCTGCTGGTCTGCGTGGGCGGGGTCTTCACCCTCGACCGGATCGCCGTGTCGTCGGGCATCGTCCACGCCGCGCAGCGCGGGCGGCCGGCCGCGGTGCACCGCCACCGCCGGAAGGGCGAGACCGCCTGATCCCGACGCAGCCCTGCGCGGCCCGGACGCCCGGTCCGGCGGCCTCCCCGCACGGGGCGCCGCCGGTCCCGGCGTCCTGAGCCGGAGTCACTTCGAGCTGCGGGTCCAGGTCAGGCCCCAGCCGTACGCGTCGTCCACCATCCGCTGGATGGAGACCGCCGACCGCTGGAAGTACCGGCCCTCGCGGCGCACCACCAGCTCCCCGCCGACGTTCTCGATCACGGCGATCGCGCACCCGACCGCGGGGAAGCCGCACTCGTCCAGCCGCACCTCGACGGGCAGGCCGGACGCCGGGTACAGCGTCGCCACCGCGTCCAGCCCCTGGAAGCTGCCCGCCCCGCCGTAGACGAAGGCGAAGACCAGCAGCCGCCGGAACCGCTGGGCGAAGTCCAGGTTGATCCACAGGTTCTCGCCGCCCGCAGCGGCGCCGGTGCGGTCGTCGTTGTCGAGGAACACGTACGGCGGCGCGTACAGGTCGCCGAAGGTGCGGCCGACCGCCTGCACGATGCCCTTGGTGCCGTCCTGGAGCTCCCAGAGGCAGGCGAGGTCGAGGTCCCGGCCGGCGCCGGGGGCGCCGGCCCCCGCCAGCTTGCGCAGCCAGCCCCCGCCCGTGCCGGCCTGACCGCCCCGGGCCTGCCAGTTCAGGTTGACCCGCATCGCGCCGCCGCCTGCGGCGTGCTTCGTCAGCGACACCGCGGGGGCGTCCTTGGTCAGCGACAGCCGGGTCGGCGCCGCGCCGCCCGCGGCGGGCGCTGGGGAGGGGCCGCCGGGCGCGCCCGGCGGCGGCGCCGGGACGTACGGGGGCGGCTGCGGTGCCCCGTACGGCGTCGGCGCGGACGGACCGGAGGGGTGGGGCGGGGCGGGGTGCTGGCCGCCGGGGTACGGGCCGCCGGGGTAGGGGGCGGGCGGCTGCGGGGCGGAGGGGTACGGGGCGGGCGGCGGCGTGCCCGGCGGGAACGCCTGGCCCGGCGGGAACGCCTGGGGCGCGGGCGGCTGCTGCGGCGGGTACGGGGCGGTCTGCGGAGGCGGCGGCGCGGCCTGCGGCGGGTACGGGGCGGCCTGCGAAGGCGGCGCATACGGTGCGGCGGCGGGCGCCGGGGGAGGGGCGGCCGGGCCGGACGCCGGTGTGCCGGTCCCCGGCTCCTCGTCGACCCGGATGCCGTACTCGGTGGCGAGCCCCGCCAGGCCGGAGTCGTAGCCCTGTCCGACCGCGCGGAACTTCCACTCCCCGCCCCGCCGGTACAGCTCGCCCAGGACGAAGGCCGTCTCCGTGGTGGCCCCCGTGTCCTCGAACCGCACCAGCTCGCTGCCGCCCGCGGCGTCCTGCACCGACAGCCGCAGCCCCGGCAGCGCGCCGAACGGACCGCCGTCGCTGGAGGCCGCCAGCACCACCGTCTCCACCGCGGGGTCCAGTGCGGCGAGGTCCACGGCGAGGGTGTCGGCGGTGCCCTCCGGGGTCTGCCGCTTCCCCTCGTGCCGGACCGCGCCGGAGGCGTCCCGCGGCTGGTTGTAGAAGACGAAGTCGGCGTCGCTCCGCACCCTGCCGCCGCTCAGCAGCAGCGCGGAGGCGTCCGCGTCCGGCACGCCCGCACCGGGCCGCCAGCTCAGCACCACCCGCACGGCGGCCGCCGTGAGCGGCGTGTTCTCACCCTTGCCGACCAGCATGACCGTCCCTCCGCCGACGCCCCCGGAGCGGGTGCCCCGGAGCGGTCGCCCCGGGGCCGGAACCCCTGGCCGGCGTCCCCGGGCCGCCGCCCGGCCCAGCCTATCCCCGCCCCGGGGGCGAACGCTCATACGACGTTCGCCCCCGGGAAAGATCCCCTTGGCCGCGCCCACGCCCTGCCCGGACACAACCGGGACATGCGCGTCGCCATCGTCACCGAGTCCTTCCCCCCCTGAGGTCAACGGCGTCTCCCACACCGTGCTGCGCACCGCCGAGCACCTCGTGCGCCGCGGCCACCGGCCCCTCGTCGTCACCCCCGCCCCCGCGCGGGGCGGCGGGCGGGCCGCCGCCGACGACCCCTGCCCCGTGGTCCGCGTCCCCTCCGTGCCGCTGCCCGGCTACCCCCAGGTCCGGGTCGCCCTGCCCGGCGCTCCGCTGGAGGCCGTCCTCGCCGTCCACCGTCCCGACCTCGTCCACCTGGCGAGCCCCTTCGTGCTCGGTGCGCGGGCCATGGCCGCCGCCCGGCGGCTGGGCCTGCCGGCGGTCGCCGCCTACCAGACGGACCTGGCCGGCTACGCCCGCGCCTACCATGCCGGCCGCGGCCTCGGGGAGGCCCTGGCCTGGCGCCGCATCCGCTCCGTCCACGGCGCCGCCGCCCGGACCCTCGCCCCCTCCACCCCGGCCGCCCAGGAACTCGCCGCGCACGGCGTCCCCCGGGTCCACCTGTGGCCGCGCGGGGTCGACTCCGGCCGCTTCCACCCCCGCCACCGCGACCCGGCCCTGCGCCGCGCGCTCGCCCCCGGCGGCGAGGTCCTCGTCGGCTACGTCGGCAGGCTCGCGCCGGAGAAGCGGGTCGACCTGCTCGCCGGGGTGTGCCGGCTGCCCGGCGTGCGCGTCGTCGTCATCGGGGACGGCCCCAGCGAGCCGGCCCTGCGCCGGGCGCTCCCGGGCGCCGCCTTCCTCGGGCGGCGCACCGGGGACGACCTCGCCCGCTGCTTCGCCGCCCTCGACCTGTTCGTGCACACCGGCCCGCTGGAGACCTTCTGCCAGACCGTGCAGGAGGCCATGGCCAGCGGCGTCCCCGTGGTCGCCCCCGCCGCCGGCGGCCCCCTCGACCTGGTGGCCCACCGCCGCACCGGCCTGCTGGTCCGCCCCCGGGACCCGCAGGCCGTCACCGAGGCCGTCGCCCGGCTCGCGGCGGACCCTGCGACCCGGGCCGCGTACGGGCGTGCGGGCCGTGCGGAGGTGGCCGCCCGCACCTGGGAGGCGGTGGGGGACGAACTGCTCCGCCACTACGGCGAGGTCCTGGGCCTCCCGCCCGCCGCGTCCGTGCCCGCCGGGCCCGTGCCCGCCGGGCTCGTGTCCGCCCCGTCCGTACCCGCCGTCACCGTGCCGGCTGTCCCCCGGCCCGCCGGTCCTCCCCCGGTCACCGCCCCTTCACCGGACGGGCCCGCCGCCGCGGCCGCGACCGGCCGGTCCGCCGCGTCGGAGGCGCCCCCTGCCGCGCGCGTCCCGTCCCCCCGCTCCCCGCAGACCCGCACAGCGCCGGACGTCCCGGACGTGCCGGATGCCCCGGGCGTCCCGGGCACGTCTGCGGCCCCCGCGGCGACGGCCCCCGCCGTGCCGGTCGCGGCTCGTGAGGAGAGGCCCCGATGACCTGCGGCGCGTCCGGCCCGCGGACCGTGCGGACCGCCGCCTCCGCCACCCCCGTCCCGGGCGGCCCGCGCACCGTGCTCCGCCGGCGCGGCGCCGGCCGCCCGGCGGCCGGGCACCACCCCGTCCGGCTGGTGCCCGGCCCGGCCCGCCGGGCCGCCCTGCGGCACCTCCCCTCCGTCCGGCACGCCGATCCGGAGGGAGGGGCCCGTAGCTCGTCTCAGCCGATCGCGACGGCCCGCACGCACAGCACGTCCGGCAGGTGCGAGGCCAGCAGGGACCAGCTCTCGCCCTCGTCGGCGCTCCCGTACACCTCCCCGTTGCGGTTGCCGAAGTACACGCCCGCCGGGTCGGCGTCGTCGACGGACATCGCGTCCCGCAGCACCACGCCGTAGTGGTCCTCCTGCGGCAGCCCGGCGGAGAGGGCCTCCCAGCTGCCGCCCGCGTCCTGGGTGCGGAACACCCGGCAGCGCAGGTCCGGGGGCAGACGCCGGTAGTCGGCGGTCAGCGGGAAGACGTAGGCCGTCCCGCCCCGGTGCGGGTGCGCCGCCACCGTGAAGCCGAAGGAGGCCGGAAGCCCCTTGTCGACAGCCTCCCAGACGGCACCCCCGTCGTCGCTCCGGTAGACCCCGCCGTGGTTCTGCAGGTACAGGCGGTCCGGGTCCTGCGCGTCCCGCGCGACCTTGTGCACGCACTGCCCGAACTCCGGGAACTGCGACCCCTCCGGCAGGAAGGCCGCCCGGACGCCGGCGTTGGACGGCGACCAGCTCCGCCCGCCGTCCGCCGACCGGTACACGCCGCCCGTGGAGACCGCCACCGTCAGGGCGTCCGCGTCGCGCGGGTCGGTGAGGACGGTGTGCACGGCCTGTCCGCCGAAGCCCGCCTCCCACTGCTCCCGCTGCGGGTGGTCCCACAGCGGCTCCACCAGGGAGAACGACTCCCCGTGGTCCTCCGAGCGGAAGAGCGCGCCCGGCTGCGTCCCCGCGTACACCACGCCCGGGGCGTCCTCGCCCGCCGGGACCAGCTGCCAGACCCGCTCCAGCGACGCCTTGGTGTACTCGGGGAACCGGACCGCGGGGGAGGAGGGCTCCTGCCACGTCCCCCCGAGGTCGTCGGACCACCACACCGACGGGCCCCAGTGCGAGCTGTCGGCCCCCACCAGGATGCGCGGACGGGCGCCGCGCCGGTCGACGCCGACCGAGTAGACGGCATTCATCGCGAAGTGGGGACCGGTGAAGTCCCACGTCCGCCGGTCCCGGCTCCGCCCCAGGAAGAGCCCCTTCTGCGTCCCCACCGCCAGCAGTACCTCGGCCATGCTCCGCACCTCGTCTCGAGTGGAGGCCCGCGCCGGCCGGTCCCGCACGGCAGCCCCACCGGGAGTGTGCACCCGACCACTGACAGGTGCCGTCCCGCCGCGCCCCGACGCCCGGTCCGGCGGGCGCACGGCAGTCCGACGCGCGCCCGCAGCCCCGCCGGGCCGGGCGTGCCGCCCGGCTCCGTACCGGCGCGTTTCCGTACCGGGGCGGCCCGCCGCCCCGGCTACGCCGCCCCGGGACCCGCCGGCCCGAAGCCCACCGGCACGAACCGCAGCGGGGTCCCCGGCGCCGCCTGCGCCGCCGCCCCCAGGTCCTCCTCCGGCACCACCCCCACCACCGGGTAGCCGCCCGTGGTGGGGTGGTCGGCCAGGAACACCACCGGCAGCCCGTCCGGCGGCACCTGCACGGCCCCCAGCACCATCCCCTCGCTGGGCAGCTCCCCGCCGCGCGTCCGTTCCAGCGGCGGCCCCTCGGTGCGCAGGGCAACCCGGTTGCTGCGGGCCGCCACCCGGTACCGGGCCCGGCCGAGCAGGGCCGCCGTGCCCGGCGCGAACCAGTCCGCGCGGGGCCCCGGCAGCAGGTGCAGCACCAGCTCCGCCGGCGGGGCCGGCAGCGGGACGGCCTCGGCCCGGGGCGCCGCCCCGGCCGCCTCGCCCAGCGGCAGCCGGTCGCCCGCCGCGAGCGGGGCCGGGCCCAGGCCCGCCAGCAGGTCTGCCGACCTGCTGCCCAGCACCGGCGGCACCGCGAGGCCGCCGGCGAAGGCCACGTAGCTGCGCACCCCGTGCGTGGCGGCCCCCACCTCCAGGACCGCGCCCGCGGGCACCGCCACCGCCGTGCCCCACGGCACGGGCCGGCCGTCCACGGCCACCGCAGCCGGGGCGCCAGTGACGGCGGCGACCAGCGGGACCGACCCGCGCACCGCCACCCCGCCGAGCGTGGTCTCCAGCACGGCGGCGTCCCCGCGGTTGCCCACGAGCCGGTTCGCGGCCCGGTAGGCGGCCTGGTCCAGCGCCCCGGCGCGCGGCACGCCCAGGTGCGCCACCCCGCGGCGGCCCGCGTCCTGCACGGTGGTCAGCGGGCCGGGCCGCACCACCTCCAGCACCCGTGCGCGCCGCTCCCCGCCGCCGCACTCCCCGTCCCCGAGCGCCGCGCCCCCGGGCGCCCCGTCCCGCGCCCCCGCGCCGCCCGCCGGGCCGTTCACGCCGGGCCCCCCGCGTCCGCACCCGCGTCCGCACCCGTGCCCGCAGCCCCGGGATCCGCCGGGACGAACCGCACCCGCGTCCCCGGCGCCAGCAGCGCCGCCGGCTGCCGCCCCGGGTCCCACAGGCGCAGGCCGGTGCGCCCCAGCAGCCGCCACCCACCGGGCGACGCCTGCGGGTACACGCCGGTGTACGGGCCCGCCACCGCCACCGAGCCCGCCGGCACGCTGGTCCGCGGCGTCGCCCGCCGCGGCACCGACCAGCGCTCCGGCAGTCCCGTGAGGTAGCCGAAGCCGGGGGCGAACCCGCAGAACGCGACCCGGTACTCGACCGAGGAGTGGATGCGCACCGCCTCCTCCACGGCGACGCCCCACAGCGCCGCCACCTCCGCCAGGTCCGCCCCGTCGTACACCGTCCGCACCTCCAGCAGCGGCCCCCCGCCGGTCCCGGCCGGCGGCACCCGCCAGCCGGTCAGCTCGGCGGCGAGGGCGGCGGCGTCGGCCAGGCCGTCCAGCAGCACCGTGCACGCCGCCGGCACGATCTCCGCGTCCGCCGGGAGCCGGCCGGCCGCGCGCCGCCGCAGCAGCTCGGCGTGCCAGGCCGTCACCCGTTCGGTGGAGTCCACCTCCAGGAGCAGTGCCCGGCGTCCCACCGGCCGCACCCGCAGCCCTGCCTCCCCCAGTCCCGCCTGCCGCGTCCCGCCCGCTCCGGCGCCGCCCCGCTCCCGCCCGTGCGCCGCTCCCGGCCCGTGCTCCCCGGCCACCACCGGCCTCCTCACTCCCTGCCCGCGGGCCCGCCCGCGCCCCCGGCGGGCCGCTCCCGCCTCACGTGAACGCCTCCACCCGGACGCCCGCCCCCACCAGCGCCTCCCGCAGCCGCACCGCCAGGTCCGCCGCACCGGGCGTGTCGCCGTGCACGCACAGCGAGCGCGCCCGGACCCGCACGGCCTCCCCGGTCACCGCCGTCACCCGGCCCTCGCGCGCCATCTCCACCGCCCGCACCAGCACCGCCTCGGCGTCGTGCACCACCGCCCCCGCGTCCCGGCGCGGCACGAGGGTGCCCGCTGCCGTGTACGCGCGGTCGGCGAACGCCTCGGCCACCACCGGCAGCCCGGCACCGCCCGCCGCCTTCAGCAGCTCCGAACCGGGCAGCCCCAGCACGGGCAGCGGGCCGCCGCACAGCGCCCCGGCCCGCGCCACGCCCGCCACCACGGCGGCCGCCTGCTCGGCGTCGGCCACCACCCGGTTGTACAGCGCGCCGTGCGGCTTGACGTACGAGACCCGGGAGCCCGCCGCGCGGGCGAACATCTCCAGGGCGCCGATCTGGTAGGCGATCTCGTCCGCCAGCTCCTCCGGCGGCACCTCCATCGCCCGCCGTCCGAAGCCCGCCAGGTCGTGGTACGAGACCTGCGCCCCGATCCGCACCCCCCGCTCGGCGGCCCAGCCGCACACCCGGCGCATCGTCGAGGGGTCGCCCGCGTGGAAGCCGCAGGCGACGTTGGCGCTGGTCACCACGGACAGCAGCGCCTCGTCCTCGGTCAGGGTCCAGCGGCCGAACCCCTCGCCGAGGTCCGCGTTCAGGTCGATCACCGCGTCCGCCATGCCAGCCGCCTCCCGCCCCGCGCCGTCCCCGTACCGTCCGGTGCCTCCGCACCGTCCCCCTGCCCTGATCGTAGGCCGCCGCGGCCCGCCCGCGGGCGGGCGGGAACGCGGGTACGGTGGAACAGGGGCCGATCCCGGGGGGCCGCAAGGAGGACGCGATGCCCGGTTCCGTCACCATCAGCCGCCACCACGAGGCCGTCATGGTCGACCACACCGACGCCCAGCGCCTCGCCGCGGTGCTCGGCGAGGTCGCCCGCCTGCTGGAGGAGGCCGGTCCCGACCGGCTCACCGACGCGCAGGTGGCCGCCCTGTGCGGCGGGCAGCCCCACCACCGCGAGGAGCTCGACCGCTGGATCCGCGCCCTCGCCGGGGACCTGCACCACCGGGTGTGATCCGCCGCGGGACCGGTGCCCAGCGGCGCCCCTGACGTACGGTCAGGGATGGAGCCGGCCGTCCCGCCGCCGGAGGAACCCGCGTCGCCACCGGCTACGCGCCCGCCTTCCGCGCGTCGTCCTTCAACACCCCCGACGCCCCCGCGACGGCCGCCCTCCGCGACGCGGTCGGGCTGCTGCGCGGCCACGAGCCGTACCCGGCGGTCGTCCTCGACGTGCTAGCCGCCGCCGACGGCACGGCGCTCCTGCCGGACGGCGACAGCGGCCCGCCTGGCGGACCCGCGCAGCCCGGCGCGGGACCGCACCGTCGGGCCCCGATCCTGCCCGTGCCCGCCCGCACGACTGCGGCCGGGGGCGGAACCCGTCCGTCCCCGGCCGCCGCGGCCCGGCCGGCGCACCCGCCGCGCCGGGTCCCTCACCGCGTCAGGCGCGGACGCCCGTCATCGCGCGGCACTTCTCGGCGCAGCGGGCGGCCGCCTCGGCGCACCGGGCGAGCTGCTGGTCGTCCGGCACGCTGCGACACGCCTCGGCGCACATCTCGCACGCCTTGGCGCACATCGCGCTCACCTCGGCGGCCAGCGGGGACCGGCGCATCATCATGTCGGCGCACATCCGCGTCATGTCCGTGCAGTCCATGAGGGCGCGCATGATGCGCGCGTCCATCCGCCCGCCCTGCTGCAGGCAGTAGCTCATGGTCTCCTCGCACATGCTGTGGCACGCGAGGCACGCGTCCACGCACTCCTGCATCTCCTTGCTCATCCTGGCCATCCCGCCGGTCTGCTGCATGACGCCTCCTGGGCGCACGGGGGAGCCGCTTCCTCGCGGCTCCGGGTGCTTCCGTCCTACGTCCGCCGGACCGCCGCGGCAACGCGGGAGGGCCGGGCGGGGAGGGGTGGTGCAGGGCCGGGCGGGGAGGGGTGGTGCAGGGCCGGGCGGGGAGGGGTGGTGCAGGGCCGGGCGGGGAGGGGTGGTGCAGGGCCCCGGGGCGCCCCGGCGGCGCCCATTCGGGGCGTTTGGGACGTTGTCAGTCCCTCCCTCTAGTCTTGACCCCCGTGACCAGCACCGCCGACCACACCGCCGCCCCCTCACGGGTGCGGCCGACCGTGCCCGCGGCCCCCTCCGCGCCGGGGGCGGCCCGGCCCGCGCCCGGCCCCGCCGCCGACGAGGGCCTCGCCCGGCGGCTCAAGGCGCTGGCCTGCACCGCCCCGCTCCACGACCTGGACGCCCGCAAGGTCAACCTGGCCGGCGAGTACTCCGCCTACGCCATGGCCGAGGTCGGCCTCGCCGCGATCGACCTGGTCACCCTCCACATGGACTTCGACACCGGCGCCGACCGCGAGCTGGTCCTGGCCCGGATGCTGCCCCGCGTCGCCGCGCAGAACCCGGGCCGCCCCGCCGCCGAGCACGAGCGCGTGGCCCGCTGGGTCCTGGAGTCGCTGATCAACGTCGGCAGCGTCGACCGCGGCTTCCGCGCCGTCTACGGCACCTTCGGCCCCGACGGCTCCTACGTCCGCCGCGACTACGACTTCAAGCTGGTCGAGGAGGTGCCCGGCCCCGACGGCGGCGTCTACCTGCGCACCACCGACGAGGCCGTCAACGTCCTCGTCGGCGCCCTCGACACCGACGTCACCTCCGCCCAGATCGCCGCCGAGGTCAAGCTGGAGGTCCTCATCCGCCGGGGCCGCCTCGCCGACGCGCAGCTCGCAGCCGAGCAGGCCCGCTACCGCACGGTCCAGTACGCCGAGACGCTGCGCCGCGCCCTGGAGGCCACCCGGCGCAACGTCCGGGCGGTGGACTGGGCGGTCGCCGTCCCCGACATGATCGCCGAGGCGCTCGACCACGTCGCCGACCGCTACCGCCACGAGAACGCGATCCTCACCAACATCCGCCGTGCCCGCGACGAGTCCGAGGACCCCGAGCACAAGCGCCGCGCCGCCGAGCTGGTCGACATCGTCCAGGACTGCATCCGCCGCCACACCCAGCTCCAGACCCGGCTGCTGGAGGCCGGGCCGCTCTTCCGCGCCGAGCAGGACCGCCAGGCCTTCGCCGCCCCCGCCGCCCGCTCCGGCATCGACCTCTACGGCCAGCTCCTCGCCCCGCTCCTCCCGCTCCCCGTCGAGCGGGCCACCCGCCCCACGGACGCCTTCTTCGCCCGCGGCGCCGGCCTGCGCACCCCGTCCGCCGTCCGCGTCGCCGACCTCGTCGACCTGCTGCTCACCCCGCCGCCCGAGCGCGAGCACCTCGGCGCCGAGCTGCCCGAGCCCGACCTGGTCGCCACCCCGGACGACAGCCGCTTCTCCGAGGAGCAGCTCGAGGCCGCCCTGCACCTGCTCGACCTGCCCGCCGACGCGCCCCGCCGGCTCTCCGGCCTGCTCGCCGACGCCCGCCGCCAGGACCCCGAGCTGCCCTACCTGGTGGCGCTGCTGGCCGTGCACGCCGCGAGCCCGCCGGTCGGCACGGCCTACCGGCAGGGGGAGGGGCGGCTGCTCTTCGCCGTCGACGACGGCACCCCCCTGCGGGACCCCGAGTTCGGCGGCGCCGACCTCGTCGTCGGCAGCGCCCTGCTGGACTCCGCCGGCATGGCGGCCGAGCGTGCGGAGGCCGGATGACGTCCCCGACGCCCTCCCCGCCAGCGGCCCTCCCCCCGTCCGCGGCGCCCTCCCCGTCCCCGGCCCGTCCGGCCCCGAGCCCCGCCGGTGCCGCCCGCCCCGCGCCGGCCCGCCCCGTACCCGCAGCCACCCGCCAGGAGCACCGCCCGTGACCACGTCCGCCGACGACGGCGTCCCCTTCGCGACCGACCCGGGCCCCGGCGAGGCCGGCCGCGGCGCCGACCGCGCGGCGGCCCTCACCCCGGGCGACGTCGCCGACGCCTCCCGCCTGGTCTCCTTCGGCATCCAGCCCAAGCTGCTCCCCGCCCGCGACGCCGAGTACGGCGAGCTGGTCCGCCGCTACCGCGAGGACCCGCCCTTCGCCCGCCTCGCCGACGCGGTCGCCACCGGCCTCGGGCTGGTCGTCCTGGAGGTGTCGCCCCGGGCCGGCATGGCGGTCGCCGCCGCCGAGGACTCCGTCTTCGCCGTCCGGATGGGCGACTACTCCCGCCGCGCCGCCTCGGAGTCCACCGACCGCTTCCTCCACGGCCTCGCGCACCTCGCCGTCGCCGCCCTGGCCTTCCCCCGTCCCGAGGACCTCGCCGACGACGGCTACATCGGCCGGATCAGCGTCAACGGCGTCGACGCCTTCGTCCGCCAGGCCTGCCGCCGCCTGGAGGAGCAGGCCGCCGCCGACGGCGCCAACACCGACCCCGCGAGCGACGCCCCCGGCCTGGAGGCGGCCTGGCGGGTGTGGGCGCGCCGCAGCGCCACCGGCGCCACCAAGGACGCCCGCCGCCTCTCCGGCTCCACCACCGGCATCGTCGGCAAGGCCGTCGCCTTCCTCGTCGACTCCGGCTTCCTCCAGAAGGCGTCCGACGACTCCGGCGGCACCTACCGCACCACCGCCCGCTACCAGCTCCAGGTCCGCGACCTGGCCGGGAGCGCCGCCATGGCCGAACTGCTCGACCTCGGCGTCGTCCCCGTCACCGACGGCACCGCCACCCTGCTGCCCGCCGACGAGTCCGAGGAGCTCGTCGCCGACGCCGGCCTGCCCTTCCACAACCTCTGACCCCGGTGCCGGGCCGCCCCCGGCCCGGCACCGGGAACCGCACGGCGGACCCGCAGACCGCGGGCCGCGCCCGCCCCGAACCCGACCCCCGCACCAGCCGCTCAGGAGACCCCGCCCCATGTACGAGCTCAACCGGGTCCGCCTCTACTCGATCGGGCCCGCCGGCGCGCGCTACGCCGACACCGTGCTCGATCTGCGCGGCGTCGGGGAGCCCGTCAGCGACCCCGCCCCCCGGCAGCCCGGCCTCTTCGGCGAGGAGCCGGACGGCCCGCCCCGCCGCCCCGCCCCGGCGGGCGTGCTGTTCCTGGAGAACGGCGGCGGCAAGTCCGTCCTGCTCAAGCTGATCTTCTCGGTGATGCTGCCCGGCCACCGCAACACCCTCGGCGGCGCCAGCTCCGGCGTGCTGCGCAAGTTCCTCCTCGCCGACGACTGCGGCCACGTCGCCCTGGAGTGGCAGCACACCGTCACCGGCGAGTCGGTCGTGGTCGGCAAGGTCAGCGAGTGGCGCGGCCGCCAGGTCTCCTCCGACCCGCGGAGGTTCGCCGAGCTCTGGTACTCCTTCCGCCCCGGCCCCGGCATGAGCCTGGACTCCCTGCCCGTCGCCGAGCGGGTCGTGCTGCCGCCCGTCCCCGGCCCGGACGGCTCCGGGGCCGCGGCCCCCGTCTCCCGGGGGCGCCGCCGCACCATGAAGGGGTTCCGCGACGCCCTCACCGAGGCCGGCCGCGCCGACCCCCACCTGGAGGTCACCTTCGAGGAGGTCCACGACCGCTGGAACGAGCACCTCGGCGCCCTCGGCCTGGACCCCGAGCTCTTCCGCTACCAGCGCGAGATGAACGCCGACGAGGGCGAGGCCGCCGGCCTGTTCTCGGTCAGGAACGACTCCGACTTCACCGACCTGCTGCTGCGCGCCGTCACCGACACCCGCGACACCGACGGCCTCGCCGACCTCGTCCACGGCTTCGCCGCCAAGCTCGGCCGCCGCGCCGAGCTCACCGCCGAACGCGACTTCACCGCCGGCTCCCTCGACCTGCTGCACCGCATCGCGGACGCCGCCGACGCCCGCGGGACGGTCCGCGAGGTCCACCGCGCCGCCGACCGCCGCACCCGCCGCCTCGCCCGCGCCCTGGCCGCCCGCGGCGGCGTCGAGCGCGACCGCGCCCACGACCTCGCCGTCGAGGTCGCCGCCGCGGCCTCCGCCGTCACCGCCGCCGAGGCCGACCGCACCCGCCACTCCCTCATCACCGCCGAACTGACGCACCGTCACGCGACGCTCGGCCTCGCCGCCGCCACCGCCGACGCGGCCGCGCTGCGCCGCGAGCTCACCGACGCCCGCACCCTGCACTCCGCCTGGCAGGCCGCCGAGGCCGTCCTGCGCCACCGTGCCGCCGCCGACCGCTCCGCCCGCGTCGCCGCCGCCATCCGCGACGCCGAGCGCGACGCCGCCCCGGCCCTGGCCGCCCGCGCCCGCGCCGCCGCCGCCCTGGTCCGCGCCCTGGAGTCCGCCGCGGCCGACGCCGAGGGGCAGGCCGACCGCGAGGACGCCCGCGCCGCCGCCCTCCAGTCCGACGGCGAGACCGCCCACCGCGACGCCACCGACGCCGCCACCGCCGCCCAGAAGGCCCGCAGCGAGGCCGACCACCTGCGCCAGCGCCTCGCCGAGGTCGAGCAGGAGACCCGCGCCGCCGTCGAGGCCGGCTGGATCGCCGACACCCCCGGGGGCGAGGGCCCCGCAGACCCGGCCGACCCCGCCCGCGCCGCCCTCCAGGCCGCCGACGCCGAGAAGGCCGCCACCGCCGCCCTCGACCAGGCCCGCGCCGCCGCCGAGCAGGCCGCCGCCCGCACCCGCGAGGCCGCCGCCGCCGAGTCCCGCGCCGAACTGGCCGCCGCCCGCGCGGCCGACGCCCGCGCCGCCGCCGAGCGGGCCCTCGCCGCCGAGCGCCGCACCGCCGCCCGCCTCGCCGCCGAGCCCCGCCTCGCCGCGCTCCTCTCCCTCGACCCGTACCCGTTCGACCCCCTCCGCGACGACGACGCCGCGGAGGCCGCCGCCGGCGCCCCCGGCACCGGCGTCCTCACCCCCGACCTCCTCGACACGGCCGCCGAGGACCTGCGCGACCTCCTCGACGAGGCCGTCGCCACCGCCGAGCGCACCCTCTTCGACCTGCGCACCGCCGCCGCCGACGACTCCCGCATCCTCGCCGCCCTCGGCGACGGCGGCCTGCTCCCGCCCGGACGCGACGTCCTCGCCACCGTCGAGCACCTCGGCGAGCACGGCATCCCCGCCCTCCCCGGCTGGCGCTACCTCGCCCAGTCCGTCGACCCCGCCGACCACGACCGCATCCTCGCCACCCGCCCCGAGCTCGTCGACGGCGTCGTCGTCACCGACCCCGGCGCCCTCGGCCGCGCCCGCGAGGCCCTCGCCGCCGCCGCCCTGCTGCCGCGCTCGGCCGTCGCCGTCGGCACCGCCGCCGCCCTCATCGCCCCGCCGCCCGCCGACGGCCCCCGCGACGTCTTCCTCGTCCCGCCGAACCCCGCCATGCACGACGAGCGGGCCGCCGACGACGAGCGCCGCGAGCTGCGCACCCGCGCCGCCGCCCGTGAGGAGCACATCCGCGAGCTCGCCGCCCGCCTCGGCGGCGACCGCGCCCTCGCCGCCCGCCTCGCCTCCTGGCGCACCGGCTGCCCGCCCGGCGGCCTCGCCGAGCTCGCCGCCGCCGCGGGGCAGGCCCGCGACGCCGCCGGGCTCGCCGCCGCCGAGCTCGCCGCCGCCCGCGAGGAGCACGCCGAGGCCGAGGAGGAGCGCGCCTCCGCCGCCGCCGTCCACGAGGAGCGCCGCGACGCCGCCCAGCAGGCCCGCCGGTCCGCCGACGCCCTCGCCGGCCTGGCCTTCCGCCTCCGCGAGCGCGACACCTGGAACCGCCGCCTGCGCGAGCTCGCCGCCGACGCCGCCGCGTACGAGCAGCGCCGCCAGGTCTGCGCCGACCGCGCCCGCACCGCCGACGAGGACCGCCGCGCCGCCCAGCGCACCGCCGACGACGCCCGCCGCACCGCCCGCGCCCTGCGCGCCGAGCGCGCCGAGATCACCGGCACCGACCGCCCCGACCCCGCCGACGCCGACGCCGGGACCGGGACCGACGGGGTCCCCGCCGGGACGGAGGCCGCCCCGCGGCCGTCCCTCCCCGCCCTGCGTGAGGCCTACCGCGCCGCCTCGCAGCTCTACGAGAAGGTCGGCGTCGGCGCCGACCTGCGCGCCGAGCAGGCCCGCGCCGAGAGCGCCGAGACCGCCGCCCAGGCCGAGCTCGACCGCCTCACCAACAGGGTCCGCGCCCGCGCCGAGGACCTCCTCGGCGGCCCCGAGGGCGCCGACGCCCCCTCCCGCCAGGCCGCCGCCGCCCGCGCCGAGGACCTCGTCCAGCTCATCGAGGCCCGCTCCGCCGCCGCCAGCGAGCAGCTCGGCCGCCTCCGCGGCGAGGCCGAGCGCTCCGCCCCCGCCGCCGGGGACGCCCACACCGAGCTGCCCGACCACCTCGTGCCCGCCGACCCCGACCACGCCCAGGCCCTGCTGCGCAGCGCCACCGCGGACCTCGCCGAGCGCACCGAGCGGCTGGAGGCCGCCCGCACGGAGCACGCCGAACTGGTCCGCGCCCACGACACCGCGCAGGCCGCCGCGGCCGCCTTCGAGGAGGCCGCCGCCCAGCTCCGCGACGGCCTGCGCGACCCCGCGGCCGCCGACGAGCCCGAGCAGCCCGCCGAGCCCTGGCCCGGCACCCTCGCTGAGGCCCGCACCGCCGCCGCCGACGCCCGCCGCGTCCTGCGCGCCGCGGCCGCCGACCTCTCCGCCGCCGAACTCGCCGTCCGCGACGCCTCGGACGTCCTGGTCCGGCACGCCAACTCCGTCCGCTACGAGGCCGTCCGCACCCCCGCCCGCCAGCAGATCCGCGAACTGCCCGCCGCCGCCCTCCCCGAGCACGCCGCCGCCTGGGCGGAGGCCTTCGCCCCCCGCCTGCGGGTCCTCACCGACGAGCTCCAGCAGCTGGAGCGCAACCGCGACTCCATCGTCGACCGCCTCCGCGGCCTGGTCGAGACCTCCCTCACCACCCTGCGGGCCGCCCAGCGGCTCTCCCGCCTCCCCGACGGCCTGGGGGAGTGGTCCGGCCAGGAGTTCCTGCGCATCCGCTTCGACGACCCCGACCACGCCCTCCTCGTGGAGCGCCTGGGCGAGGTCGTCGACGAGGCCACCCGCGCCGCCGTCCGCAAGAACAGCGACCTGCGCCGCGACGGCATGTCCCTCCTGCTGCGCGGCGTCCACGCCGCCCTCGGCCCCCGGGGCGTCTCCGTGGAGATCCTCAAGCCCGACGCGGTGCTCCGCGCCGAGCGGGTCCCGGTCAGCCAGATGAACGACGTCTTCTCCGGCGGCCAGCTCCTCACCGCCGCCATCGCCCTGTACTGCACCATGGCCGCCCTGCGCGCCAACGACCGCGGCCAGGCCCGGCTGCGCCACGCCGGCACGCTCTTCCTCGACAACCCCATCGGCCGCGCCAACGCCACCTACCTGCTGGAGCTCCAGCGCGCCGTCGCCGACGCCCTCGGGGTCCAGCTCCTCTACACCACCGGCCTGTTCGACACGACCGCGCTCGCCGAGTTCCCGCTGATCATCCGGCTCCGCAACGACGCCGACCTGCGCGCCGGCCTCAAGTACATCTCCGTGGAGGAGCACCTGCGCCCCGGCCTGCCCGTCCCGCCCGAGCCCGACGCCCCCGCCGTCCACGGCGAGATCACCGCCACCCGCATGTTCCGCCGCCCCGCCGAGGCGCCCGAACGCGCCCAGGCCCCCGCACGTGCGGAGCCCGCCGGGCCCACCGCGGCCGGCTGACCCGCCCGGCCCCGGACACACGGGAGGCCCCCGCCGCACCCGGCGGGGGCCTCCCGCGAAGGAGCGCGGAGGGTGCCGCCTACGCCCCGACCTCCCGCCGGTCCCCGCCCCACAGCGTGTGGAACGCACCCTCCCGGTCGACCCGCCGGTAGGTGTGCGCCCCGAAGAAGTCCCGCTGCCCCTGGATCAGCGCCGCCGGCAGCCGCTCCGCGCGCAGCCCGTCGTAGTACGCCAGCGCCGCGGAGAAGCCCGGCACCGGCACGCCCAGCTGCGTCGCCGTCGACACCACCCGCCGCCAGGAGTCCTGCGCCCCGCCGAGCGCCTCGGCGAAGTAGTCGTCGGCGAGCAGCGACGGCAGGTCCGCCCGGGTCTCGTACGCCGCCCGGATGCGGTCCAGGAACTTCGCCCGGATGATGCAGCCGCCCCGCCAGATCGTCGCCATCGCCCCCGGGTCGATCCGCCACCCGTACTCGGCGCTGCCCGCCTGGATCTGGTGGAAGCCCTGCGCGTACGCCACGATCTTCGACGCGTACAGCGCCTGCTCCACGTCGTCCGCGAACCGGTCGTGCGCCGCGCTGTCCAGCCACGTCTCCCCGGGGCCCGGCAGGTGCCGGGCCGCCGCCCGCAGGTCCGCGTGGCCCGACAGCGACCGGGCGAAGACCGCCTCGGCGATGCCGCTCACCGGCACGCCCAGGTCCAGCGCGATCTGCACCGTCCACCGCCCGGTGCCCTTCTGCTCCGCCCGGTCCTGCACCACGTCCACGAACGGCCGGCCCGTCTCCGCGTCGGTGTGGGCCAGCACCTCCGCGGTGATCTCCACCAGGTAGGAGTCCAGCCGTCCGCCGTTCCAGGTGCGGAACACCTCCGCGATCTCGGCCGGCTTCATCCCGCCCACGTGCCGCAGCAGGTCGTACGCCTCGCCGATGAGCTGCATGTCGGCGTACTCGATGCCGTTGTGCACCATCTTCACGAAGTGCCCGGCGCCGTCCGGCCCCACGTGGGTGCAGCACGGCACCCCGTCGACCTTCGCCGCGATGTCCTCCAGCAGCGGGCCCAGCGCCGCGTACGACTCCTCCGAGCCGCCCGGCATGATGCTCGGCCCGTGCAGCGCGCCCTCCTCGCCGCCGGAGATGCCGGTGCCGACGAAGTGGATGCCGCGCTCCCGCAGCGACGCCTCGCGCCGCCGGGTGTCGGCGAAGTGCGCGTTGCCGCCGTCCACGATCATGTCGCCCGGGTCGAGCAGCGGCGCGAACTCCTCGATCACCTCGTCCGTCGGCCGGCCGGCCTTGACCATCACCACCAGCCGCCGGGGGCGCTCCAGCGAGGCGACGAACTGCTCCGCCGTCTCCGCGGGGAGGAACACCCCCTCGCTGCCGAACTGCTCCACCAGGTCCCTCGTCCGGGACGGCGTCCGGTTGTGCACCGCCACCGGATGCCCGTGCCGGGCGAGGTTGCGTGCCAGGTTGCGGCCCATGACCGCCAGTCCCGTGACCCCGATGCGTGCCTGCTGCGCCATTGCCGAAGCTCCCGCCTTCTCGTCCGCCGCCTGTCGTCCCGTCCACCAGCCTGCCTCCCCCCGGCCGCCGGTGCACGCGGACTCAGCCCCTCGCTACGCAGCGCGACCCGGCGGTGGTTCACGGCGACCTGCGCGTACGCCCCCGGGCCGCTCTCAGGCCGGGCTCGGGTGGCGGCGGCGCCGCGGCCGCCGTCCGGCGCCCGCGGCCCCGGCCCACGCCGTGGCGGTGCCGCTGCCCCAGGTGCGCTGGGCGGCGACCTGCCGGGCGATCCAGACGTCCAGCAGCCCCCAGGTGGAGGCCAGCACGCTCGCGGCGGTCACCAGCAGCGAGGGCAGGAAGAGCCAGGTGTGGCCCAGGGCGGCCAGCACCGTCACCATGAGGCAGAAGAGGGTGAAGGAGAAGGCCATCCAGGCGCGGACCGCGGCGGACCGGACCTCGTCCGGCAGGCGGCGGCGCACGGCGCCCTCCCCCTTGTCGCCGGTGCTCCTGCCGTCCCGGGTGCTCCTGTCATGCCGGGTACGTCCCACGGGTGACCCCCTCCGAAGTGCGACGGCCGGGCGGCGCTGCTGACGCACCGTCCGTCCGGCACCCTGCCCGGTGCCATGGGGTTCATGCCCGGATCTGCGGCGGAACCACCCGGTCCGGCCGCCGCATCCCGCCCGCCCGGCGGTACCGCGCCACCCGGACGGCCCCTGCCGGACGGTCCTGACGGAGCGTCACCTGCCTCGCGCCCCCTGCCCCTCCGACCCGCTTCCGCCCCGTCGGCCCCGCCCGCCCCGGCACGGAGGGCGGCCGCGCCCCGCGGGGCCCCGCCCGCCCTCCGCCGCGCGCCGGGCCGCAGCCCTCACCCGCCGGCCCGGGCGCGGCCGGGAGCGGGGCCGGCCGGCCCCGCCCCCGCTCCCCGCGGGACCGGCCGCACCGGTCCCGCGCGCCTCACAGCCCCTGGCCCCGCTTCTCCAGGAACGCCCCGACCCGCTCCCGCACCTCGGGCGTGTCCAGTCCGCGGACCGTCATGGTGGTGCGCCGCCGCAGCACGTCGTCCACCGTGTACGCCCACTCCCGGTCGGCCGCGAAGGCGGCCTGCGCCCACACGTCCGGCCCGTCCGGGTGGATCGGCTCGCCCAGCGCCGGGTCGTCGGCGATCAGCCGGGCGATGTCGAAGGCGAGCGTGCCGTAGTGCGAGGCGAGGTGCCGGGCGACCAGCGGCTCCATCCGGGCCCCCGGCTCGCGGTCGACGAGCAGCCGGTGCGCGACGGCGTCGGGCGCGCCGACGCCCGGCAGCGGCACCGTCCGCGGGAACTCGGCCATGTCCTCCGACAGCCCCACGCCCGGCACGTTCCGCAGCTTCTCCAGCACGGTCCGCCCGATGTGCCGGTAGGTGGTCCACTTGCCGCCGGCCACCGACAGCATGCCGCCGCGGCCCTCGGTGACCACCGTCTCCCGCTTGGCGGCGGCGGTGTCGCCGGGTCCGCCGGGCAGCACCCGCAGGCCCGCGAAGGAGTAGGTGATCAGCGACCGGTCCAGGTGCTCGTCGCGGACCGCGTGCCCGGCCTCGCCGAGGATCTGGTCGATGTCGGCGTCGGTGGCCCGCACCTCCGCCGGGTCGCCGGTGTACTCCTCGTCGGTGGTGCCGAGCAGGACGTGGTCCTCCCACGGGATCGCGAAGGAGACGCGGTACTTGTCGATCGGGATGGTCAGCGCGGCCCGCCACGGGGTGCGCCGCTTCACGACCACGTGCGCGCCCTTGGAGAGCCGGATGCTGGGTGCCGCCCCGGCGTCCTCCATGCGGCGCAGGTGGTCCACCCACGGCCCGGTCGCGTTGAGGACCAGGCGGGCGTCCACGCCGAACTCGGCGCCGTCCAGCCGGTCCCGCAGCTCGGCGCCGGTGACCCGGCCGCCGGTGAAGCGCAGCCCGGTGACCTCGGCGTGGTTGAGCACGACGGCGCCGGAGTCGACGGCGGCCCGCACGGTCATCACGGCGACCCGGGAGTCGTTCATCTGGTGGTCGCCGTAGACGGCGACCGACCGCAGGCCCTCGGTGCGCAGCGCGGGCACCTGCTGGGCGGCGTGGGCGGCGGTGGAGACCCGGCCCATGCCGTCGCGGAAGGCGGAGAGCGCCGAGTACAGGAAGACGCCGGCGCCGAGCTTGGGCGCGCTGTGCGGGCCGCCCTTGTACACGGGCACGAAGAAGGTCAGCGGGTTGACCAGGTGCGGGGCCACGTCGGTGGCCAGCGCCCGGCGCTCCTTGTGGTTCTCGGCGACCAGCTTCACCGCGCCGGTCTGCAGGTAGCGCAGGCCGCCGTGGACGAGCTTGGAGGAGGCGCTGGAGGTGGCGCCGGCGAAGTCGCCCGCGTCGACCATGGCGACCTTCAGCCCGGACTGCGCGGCGGTCCAGGCCACGGCGGTGCCGAGGATGCCGCCGCCGACGACGAGCAGGTCGTAGGTGGTGCTGCTGAGGAGTTCGCGGGCCTGCGCCCGGGTGGCGGTGCGCTGGGAGCCCTGGGTCGGGATGGTGGCCATGGTGTGGTGTACGGCTCCGGGGTCTTCGCGGGGCCCGCGGGGGCCGTGTCTCCTCTCTCGGATGTGCGGTGCGGCGCGCCCGCACGGGGTGGTGCGGTGCACCGTCGTTCGGCGGGCCGCCCGCCCGTGCGCACGCGGTGCGCCGGCGGGCGGCCCGGGCCGGGGGACGCGGTCCGCGTCCCCCGGCCCGGCGGGTCAGTGGTCGGAGGGGTCGTCCTCCTCGTCCTCGACCCACCCCTTGGTTCGCTCGACGGCCTTGATCCAGTTGCGGTACTCGCGGTCCCGCGTCGCGTCGTCCATCCGGGGCGTCCACTCGGCGGCGCGGTGCCAGTTGGCCCGCAGCGTCGCGAGGTCCGGCCAGAAGCCGACGGCGAGGCCGGCCGCGTAGGCGGCGCCCAGCGCCGTGGTCTCGGCGACGTACGGGCGCTCGACGGGCACGTCGAGGACGTCGGCGATGTTCTGCATGAGCAGGTTGTTGGAGGTCATGCCGCCGTCGACCTTCAGCGAGGTCAGCTGCACCCCGGAGTCCTTCTCCATGGCGTCGACGACCTCGCGGGTCTGCCAGGCGGTGGCCTCCAGCACGGCCCGGGCCAGGTGGCCCTTGGTGACGTACCGGGTGAGGCCGGCGATGACGCCGCGGGCGTCGGCGCGCCAGTACGGGGCGAAGAGGCCGGAGAAGGCGGGCACGATGTAGGCGCCGCCGTTGTCCTCGACGGTCGAGGCGAGGGTCTCGATCTCGGCGGCGGTGGAGATGATGCCGAGCTGGTCGCGGAGCCACTGGACCAGCGACCCGGTGACGGCGATGGAGCCCTCCAGGGCGTACACCGGCTTCTCCCCGCCGATCCGGTAGCCGACGGTGGTCAGCAGGCCGTGGTAGGAGTTGACGATCCGCTCGCCGGTGTTGAGCAGCAGGAACGTGCCGGTCCCGTAGGTGGACTTGGCCTCGCCCTCGTCGAAGCAGGTCTGGCCGAAGAGCGCCGCCTGCTGGTCGCCGAGCGCCGACGCGACGGGCACGCCCTCCAGGTCGCCGACCGCGTGGCCGTACACCTCGGCGGAGGAGCGGATCTCGGGCAGCACCGCCATCGGCACGCCCATCGACTCGGCGATCCTCGCGTCCCACTCCAGGGTGTGGAGGTTCATCAGCATGGTGCGGGAGGCGTTGGTGACGTCGGTGACGTGGACGCCGCCGTCCGGGCCGCCGGTGAGGTTCCAGATCACCCAGGTGTCCATGGTGCCGAAGAGGATGTCGCCGGCCTCGGCGCGCTCGCGCAGGCCCTCGACGTTGTCCAGCAGCCAGCGGATCTTGGGGCCGGCGAAGTAGCTGGCCAGCGGCAGGCCGGTCTCGCGGCGGAACCGGTCCTGGCCGACGTTGCGGCCGAGCTCCCGGCAGAGCGCCTCGGTGCGGGTGTCCTGCCACACCAGGGCGTTGTGCACCGGCTCGCCGGTGTGCCGGTCCCACAGCAGCGTGGTCTCGCGCTGGTTGGTGATGCCCACGGCGCGGATGTCGTGCCTGGTCAGCCCGGCCTTCTCCAGGGCGCCGCGGACGACCGACCGCACCCGGGTCCAGATCTCGGCGCCGTCGTGCTCGACATGGCCGGGCTGCGGGAAGATCTGGCGGTGCTCCTGCTGCTCGACGGAGACGATGCGCCCGTCCGCGCCGAAGACGATGCAGCGGCTCGACGTGGTCCCCTGGTCGATGGCGGCGACGTAGCCGGCCCGGTGCCGGTCGCCGGTCGTCCGGTCGCCGGTCAGCGGGTCGTGCGTCGCCCGGTCCGGGGTCGCCTGGTCGTGGGTCATGGGAGAGGCCTCATTCGGTGGGGGGAGGGCCAGGACGGGTGGTGCCGACGGTGTGTCGTTCCCCGCCGCCGGGCGGAGGGCAAACCAGGGTCACGGCGCGGCAGGGCGGAGCAGGCGGCCGGGCACCCCGGCGGCGGCGGGCCCGGCGGCGGGGGTCCGGGAGCGGTCCCGGTCGGGGCCGCCCCTCCCCGTGCGGGCGCCGACCGGCACGCCGGGGCCCCGGCCGGAGGGGCCCCGGCCGGAGGGGCCCCGGCCGGAGGGGGCCGCGGGCCGCCCCGCGCCGAACGCCCCGGCTCCCCCGAGGGGCGCGGCGGCGCGGGCGCGGCCGCCCGTGAGGACCGGCGCGGCCGCATCGACGGCCTCGCCGGCCAGGATGCCGCCGTCGGAGTACGCGGACACTGTGACTCCCTTGTCCCTGTCCGGCGGGTCGTTCCCGGCGTCCGCCCCGCGGTGCGGGCGGGGCGGCGGTGGTACGGCTCGTCGCCGAGCGTCGGAGGCCCGCGGCGCGGTGCCGCGGCCCTGCGGGGCGGCCCGGTCCCGGGGACGCCCCTGGTGGTGCCCGGTGCGGGAGCGCCCGGGCGGTCGGCGGACGCCTGCCGCGGCGGTGCGGGGCGCGCGGAGCGCCGTCCGTCCGTCGTTCGACATTGTCGACCGTCATCCGGCAGTTTTTCCCGACGGTCCTCGCGGAGTCAAGGGCGCCGGCCTGTCTGTGACGCACGGATCCCGCCCCACCCTCCGGCCGGGAGGGCTCGGGCGCACCCGTCCGCACCGCTCCGGTGCGCCGCGCGGCGGCTCCGGAGGGCCCGTCCGCCCGCAGGCGGGCCGGCGGTCGCCGACGGGGCGCGGACCTGAACGGGGGCGTCGCCGCAGGCCGGAGCGCGGGGCCGCGGCGCCCGGGCCGGGGCGCGGGGGTTTCGACCGGCGCCCCGCGGCGTCGTGCGCCGGGGCCTGCGCTGGAACCTGCGGGCCGGAGCCTGCGCGTCGGGGCCTGCGGGCGCGCCCGGGGCCTCCCCGGCCGCCCCGCCCCCACGGCGCCCAACGGGGCGCCCCCCGGTGCGGCCCGCCGGACGGGACGTACGCGGTCAGAAGCGCGCCGCGCCCAGGTCCCGGGAGATCGACCGTGCGGCGTCCCGCACCGAGGCCACCAGCTCCGGCCGGACGAACCCGGCCTCGCACACCCGCTCCACCGCCCCGCTGACGCCCACCGCGCCCACCGGGTTCCGCCGCCGGTCCCTGATCAGGGCCGCGGCCGAGGCCACGCCCTCCCAGGTCTCCTCCACCGCCCCCGCCCAGCCCCGCTCCCGGGTCAGCGCGCACTCGGCGTCCAGGTCCGCCAGGTCGGTCAGCGTGCGCGGGGTGTACGCCTCCAGCTCCGCGCCCTCCAGCTCGCCGCGCGCCACCGGGTCGTACGCCAGCAGCACCTTGCCCAGCGCGGTGCCGTGCAGCGGCTGCATCGAGCCGACCTCGAGGACCTGGCGGCTGTCGTCCGGCCGGAAGACGTGGTGGACGATCAGCACCCCCCGCTGGTGCAGCACCCCCAGGTAGACCTGCTCGCCCGTGGCCCGGGCCAGGTCGTCCGCCCAGACCAGGGCGCGGGCCCGGAGCTCGTGCACGTCCAGGTAGCTCTGCCCGAGCCGCAGCAGCTCGGCGCCCAGCTGGTACCGGCCGCTCTCCGGGTCCTGCTCGACGAACCCCTCCAGCTGGAGGGTCCGCAGGATGCCGTGCGCCGTGCCCTTGGCCAGGTCCAGCGAGGTTGCGACCTCCGACAGTCCGAGCCTGCGCTCGCCGCCGGCCAGCAGCCTCAGGATGGCCGCCGCGCGCGAGAGCGACTGGATCGGGCCGGGCATCGCACACCTCCGCTGGGACGGCGGTCGACAATGCCGAACGGCATCAGGTCATGTCGACCGCATCGCTGTCCCCAAGAGTGTGCCAGGCCGGACGCCGCCGCTCCATCTCCCCATTGCACCCGCCCCGCCGACCCCCGCCCCGCCGACCCTCTCCCCGCCGACCCTCTCCCCACCGCGCCCGCTCCGCGCCGACGACGCGGCCACCGCCCCGCCCCGCCCGGCGCGGTTCGGCGTTCACCCGCCCCGGTGCCCCAGCGCCTCCGCCACCCCGGCGATCCCCGCCGGCCCCACCCGGCAGCAGCCCCCGACCAGCCGTGCGCCCGCCGCCGCCCACGCCGCCACCCGCTCCGGCCCGAACACCGGACGCCCCCGCCAGGCCCGCGCCGCCGCGTCCCACACCTCCCCGCTGTTCGGGTACACCACCACCGGCTTCCCTGTGATCCGGGCCGCCGCCGCCACCGCCGCGTCCGCATCCTGCGGCGCGCAGCAGTTCACCCCCACCGCCACCACCTCGTCCGCGTCCGCCGCCGGCCCGAACGCCTCCTCCAGCGACTGCCCGGCCCGCGTCCGCACCCCCGCCGCCCCGCCCTCCACCGTGTACGACAGCCAGACCGGGACCCCCAGCCCCCGCACCGCCCGCAGCAGCGCCCGTCCCTCGTCCGCGTCCGGCACCGTCTCCAGCGCCAGCACGTCCGGCCCCGCCTCCGCCAGCGCCTCCACCCGCGGCCGGTGGAACCGCTCCAGCTCGTCCACCGACAGCCCGTACCGGCCCCGGTACTCCGACCCGTCGGCGAGCATCGCCCCGTACGGGCCCACCGACGCGGCCACCCACAGCGGCCGCACCGCCCCCCGCGCCCGTGCCCGCGCTGCCGCCTCCCGGCCCAGCTCCACGCTGCGCCGCAGCAGTCCGGCCGCCGCCTCCCGGCCCACGCCCCGGCGGGCGAACCCCTCGAAGGTCGCCTGGTAGCTCGCCGTGGTCGCCACGTCCGCACCCGCCGCGAAGTACGCCGCGTGCGCCTCCACCAGCGCCTCCGGGCCGTCCGCCAGCAGCCGCGCCGACCACAGCGCGTCCGACAGGTCGTGGCCGGCCGCCTCCAGCTGGTTGGAGAGGCCGCCGTCGAGCACGACCGGGCCGGCCGCCAGCGCCTCGGCGAGCGGGGGAGCGGGGGAGGGAGAGAAACGGTCCGCCATGATCCCCACCGTAGTCCGGCGGACGGACCGGCCCGCCCGGGCCCGACCGCCCCGCCGTGCCCCGTCCGGGCCGCCCCCGCTATACCCCGCCCGGGCCGCCCCCGCCCCACCCCGCCCGGGCCGCCCCCCCGCCGGTACGCTCCCCCCATGCCCGCCGACGAGGTCACCCACTGCAGCCGCTGCGGCTCCCCCTACGCCCCCGGCACCGACGCCTGGCCCCGCACCTGCCCCGCCTGCGGCGCCACCGCCTACCGCAACCCGCTGCCCGTCGCCGTCGCCCTCCAGCCCGTCCGCACCCCCGACGGCGCCACCGCCCTGACCGCCGTCCGCCGCACCATCGAGCCCGGCCGCGGCCTGCCCGCGCTCCCCGGCGGCTTCGTCGACCACGGCGAGACCTGGCAGCGGGCCCTCGTCCGCGAACTCGCCGAGGAGACCGGCATCCGCGCCGACCCCGCCGCCGTCCGCCTCGCCGACACCCTCAGCGACCCCGAGGGACGCCACCTCCTCGTCTTCGGCCTCCTCCCGACCCTCCGGGAAGCCGACCTGCCCCCCTTCACGCCCACCGCCGAGACCGACGACCGGCCCCTCCTCACCGCCCCCGCCGACCTGGCCTTCCCCCTCCACACCCGCGCGGCCCGCACCTGGTTCGCCGGCGGCTACCCGCCCCACCCCGACGACCCGGCCGCCTGACCCGGCGGTCCCGGCCGCGGCCCACCCGCCGCGGCCCCCGGCCCCTCTGGCGCGGGCACCGCCCGCATGGCAGGGTCAGCCACGTCAGGACCCCACGGGCGGGCCGCCGCCACAAGCACCGCACCCGCCCCACCCTCCGGCCGGGAGACCACCACCGTGAGCACAACGCCGCAGGACGACACGGCGACCGCGCCCCTCTGGCGCCCCGACCCCCAGCGGGCCGCCGCCACCCGCATCGCCGCCTTCCAGCAGTGGGCCGCCCGTCACCACGGCGCCCCCGCCACCCCCCTGGCCCCGGCCGTCGACGACGCCGACGCCGCGGCCCGCTACGCCGCCCTGCACGCCTGGTCGGTCGAGGACCCGGCGCGCTTCTGGAGCGCCGTCACCCAGTGGTTCGACGTCCGCTTCAGCACCCCGCCCGAGGCCGTCCTCGCCGACGACGCCATGCCCGGCGCCCGCTGGTTCCCCGGAGCCCGCCTCAACTACGCCGAGCACGCCCTGCGCCACGCCGACGCCGACCCCGACGCCCCCGCCCTCCTGCACCTCGACGAGACCACCGCCGAGCCGCAGCCCCTCAGCTGGGCCGAGCTGCGCCGCCAGGTCACCGCCCTCGCCGCGGAACTGCGCCGCCTCGGCGTGCGCCCCGGAGACCGGGTCAGCGCCTACCTGCCCAACATCCCCCAGGCCGTCGTCGCCCTCCTCGCCTCCGCCGCCGTCGGCGCCGTCTGGACCTCCTGCGCCCCCGACTTCGGCGCCCGCAGCGTCCTCGACCGCTTCCGGCAGATCGACCCCGTCGTCCTCTTCGCCGTCGACGGCTACCGCTACGGCGGCAAGGAGCACGACCGCACCGCCGCCGTCGCCGAGCTGCGCCGCGAACTCCCCGGCCTGCGCGCCGTCGTCCACGTCCCCGTCCTCGGCACGCCCGCCCCCGAGGGCGCCCTGCACTGGGACGACCTCACCGCGGCCGCCCCCGGCGGCGCGGCACCGGACGGCGCGGTCTTCGAGCAGCTCCCCTTCGACCACCCCCTGTGGGTGCTCTACTCCTCCGGCACCACCGGCCTGCCCAAGGCCATCGTGCAGAGCCAGGGCGGCATCCTCGTCGAGCACCTCAAGCAGGCCGGACTCCACCTCGACCTGGGCCCCGGCGACCGCTTCCTCTGGTACACCTCCACCGGCTGGATGATGTGGAACTTCCTCGTCGCCGGCCTGCTCACGGGCTCCACCGTCGTCACCTACGACGGCAGCCCCGGCCACCCCGGCACCGGCGCCCTGTGGGAGGTGGCCGCCCGCACCGGCGCCACCGTCCTCGGCACCTCCGCCGCGTACGTCGTCGCCAGCCGCAAGGCCGGCCTGCACCCCGGCCGCGACCTCGACCTCTCCGCCGTCCGCTGCATCGGCACCACCGGCTCGCCGCTGCCCCCCGACGGCTTCCGCTGGATCTACGACGAGGTGAAGAGCGACGTCTGGCTCGCCTCGGTCAGCGGCGGCACCGACGTGTGCAGCTGCTTCGTCGGCGGCGTCCCCACGCTCCCCGTCCACGTCGGCGAGATCCAGGCGCCCTGCCTCGGCGCCGACGTCCAGGCCTGGGACCCCGTCGGGAGGCCCCTCGTCGACCAGGTCGGCGAACTCGTCGTCACCCGCCCGCTGCCCTCCATGCCCACCGGCTTCTGGAACGACCCCGACGGCGCCCGCTACCGCGCCAGCTACTTCGAGACCTACCCCGGCGTCTGGCGCCACGGCGACTGGATCACCGTCACCCCCCGCAACACCGTCGTCATCCACGGCCGCTCCGACTCCACCCTCAACCGGCAGGGCGTCCGCATGGGCTCCGCCGACATCTACGAGGTCGTCGACCGCCTCCCCGAGATCCGCGAGTCCCTCGTCATCGGCCTGGAGGAGCCCGGCGGCGGGTACTGGATGCCGCTCTTCGTCGTCCTGGAGGAGGGCGCCGTCCTCGACGACGCGCTGCGCGGCCGCATCCGCACCGCCCTGCGCGAGCAGCTCTCGCCACGGCACGTCCCCGACGAGGTCGTCGCCGTCCCCGCCCTCCCGCACACCCTCACCGGCAAGCGCATCGAGGTCCCCGTCAAGCGGCTGCTCGCCGGCGCGGCCCTCGACCAGGCCGTCAACCCCGGCTCCGTCGACAACCCCGACAGCCTGCGCTTCTTCGAACGCCTCGCCCGCGAGCGCGCCGCCGACCGGTCCTGAACCGGCCCGCCGGGCAGCCGCGTCCGCGAGCACGGCCCGGCGGGCACCCGTCCGCCGGGCCGCCGCCGCGACCCGGCACCGCCGTGGGCCGGCCGCCCCGCCCGACCGACTGAGCACTTTCAGCATTGCCTCTCCAGGGTGAGGACGGCCTTGGCTGCTGACGTGAGCCGGTTGGGGCCGCAGCGGGCGTGGCGGAACATCCGCCGGTTCTTCACGGTGGCCATGCCGCGTTCGACTGGGCAGCGCAGGCGGGCGTGGGCTCGGTTCCGCGCCCTCGGGCGGGCGGTGAGGTCCTGGCCGGGGCGGTCGCTCTCGGCGAGGGTGCCGTCGACCAGGACGTCCTCGGCGTCCGCTTCGCGCAGGGCGCGGGTCAGGCCGGGGGCGCGGCGGGCGGGCAGGCCGGTGACGGAGCGGACGTAGGCGTGGGCGGTGCCGACGCCGATGCCGAAGCCGGCGGCGATCTGCGTGAGGGTGTCGTGCCTGCGCAGGTGCACCAGCGCGACCAGGGCCCGCTGGGAGGGGCGGAGCTTGCGCCGGCGGTCACCCTCGCGGGTGACGATGAGCATGGTCACCCGCTCCACGAGCGCATGCGGCAGGTCCAGTGCTGCAGGACAGAGGACCATCGAGGCTCCCCGGTGGGCGAGTCGAGGTGTCGGACACCTCGCTCAACCGCCCGGGAGCCTCGTCCGTATCCTGTCCCAGTCCTGGCGGCCCGCGGAGTCGGTGATCGTGGAGATCGTCGACTTCGACACGCTGGCGCCGCAGACCTCCGCCAGGTGGGCCGAGTTGCCGCCGTGCGTCAGGCCGCGGGCGGACAGGGAGAGAACCGTCTCGTCGACGCCGGTCAGCCGCCGCTGACACTTCTTGGCGATCTGCGGCTCGAAGCTTCCCTCCCGGTCACGCAGGACCTCGATCGGCCGGGGCAGGACAGGGCACTGCTCGGGGAGCCGATCCACCGTCCGCGCAGAGTCGGCACTCCGATGCGTCCGGCGGCCAGTCCTCTCCACGGTCCGACCATGACCAGGCGCGGTGCAGCCAACCCCCACGGTGTCGAAGCTGTGTTCGCTGTGCGAACATGCCTGCGTGGACGCCGTGCGCGAGCGGGCAGGGACCACCCGGCCCGTGGCGGGCGTAACGGAAGGGGTCTCCCATGACGTCGCAGCGAACGTCCTCCCGCGGTTCGAGGGGCAAACGCGGGCTCTGGCCCGTCCTGCCGCTGACCGTCTCACTGGCCGCAGCCGGCCTCGGCGTCGCGCAGGCCGAACCGGCGAACCCCGCTCCGGTGACCGGTGTCCGTGCCGTCACCTGCGTCGACCGGGTCTTTGCGGGAATGACCGGACCGCAACGCGTCGGCCAGCTCTTCATGGGGGGCGTCAACGCCTCGCTTCCGGACCGGAAACGGCTCCAGGTCCTGCGCCAGTACCACGTCGGGTCGGTGTTCCTGGCCGGACGGAGCAAGTCCGGCACCAGGGCGACCAAGTCCCTGGCCGACGGCCTCCAGGCGAAGGCCGACACCGTGGCCGGGCACCGTGTGGGCCTGTTGGTCTCCACCGACCAGGAGGGCGGCCAGGTCCAGGTCCTGTCCGGCCCCGGCTTCTCCACGATCCCCAGCGGACTCGTGCAGGGAAGCTGGTCCACCTCGAAGCTGCGCAGTTCGGCAGCCCTGTGGGCGAAGCAGCTCAAGGCCGCCGGCGTGAACCTGAACCTCGCGCCCGTGACCGATGTCGTACCGTCCAGCCTCGGCAGGAACAATGCTCCGATCGGCCGCTACGACCGCGAGTACGGCCACACCGCGACGACCGTCGCCTCCCACAGCGGCGCCTTCGCCGCGGGCTTCGCCCAGTCGAAGGTGCTGGCCACGCTCAAGCACTTCCCCGGACTCGGCTACGTCCGCGGCAACACCGACACCACGGCCAACGTGGTCGACTCCGTGACGACCGGCAGCAGCGCGAGCATCACGCCGTTCCGCTCCGGGATCAAGGCCGGCGCGCCGTTCGTCATGATCTCGCTGGCGACCTACAGCAGGATCGACTCGAAGCACAGGGCCGTCTTCTCCTCCGCGGTGATCCAGAAACTGCTCCGCACCTCCCTGGGCTTCCGAGGCGTGGTCGTCTCCGACGACCTCGGCAACGCGGTGGCGGTCAGGTCCGTCCTCCCCGCTGACCGCGCCGTGGCGTTCCTCAACGCCGGCGGGGACCAGGTCCTCACCGTCGAACCGAACCTGATCCCCGCCATGGCCAAGGCCGTCCAGGCCCGCATGGCGCACAACCCTGCCTTCCGCCTCAAGGCGGACCGGAGCGTCCACCGCATCCTGGCCGCGAAGCAGAAGGCAGGCCTGCTGTACTGCGGCTGACCCCGGGCGGCGATCGTGGCGACGACGGCGCGCCGCGGCCGTCGGCCCGCTGACAGGGAGCCCCGGCCCGACCGGCCCGGCGCGGTCCGGCGGTGCCGGGGCCGGCGGGCCCGCTGGATGGCCACCCACGCGACAAGCGCATACGGCAGGTCCAGTGCTGCAGGACAGAGGACCATCGAGACTCCCCGGTGGGCGGGTCGAGGCGTCGGACACCCCGCTCAACCGTTCGGGAGCCTGGTCCGTTCTGCACCCCTCCAGCGTTGCTCGGGCGCCACCCGATCGAGCCCCCGCTGAAACGGCTCACCGACCGACTGCCCGCCCGCCTGACCGCTCTGCCCGGCGGGCGGCCGCCCCGCGCACCCGGCCCCTCACTCCCCGGACAGCACCTGGTGCGCCGCCGCCCGCGCCTCCTCGGCCGTGTCCGCCGCCCGCGCCGCGGCCGCCGCCCGCCCGCACTGCGCCAGCGTGTGCCGGGCCAGCGCCGACCGCACGTACGGGATCGCCGCCGGCCCCATCGACAGGCTCGTCACCCCCAGTCCCACCAGCACGCACGCCAGCGCCGGATCGGCCGCCGCCTCCCCGCACACCCCGCACCCCTGCCCGGTCTCCCGCGCCGCGCCCGCGGCCGCCGCCACCAGGTCCAGCAGCGCCGGCTGCCACGGGTCCTGCAGCCGGGCGACCGCCCCCACCTGCCGGTCCGCGGCGAACGCGTACTGCGCCAGGTCGTTGGTGCCCAGCGACAGGAACTCCACCTCCTGCAGCACCGCCCGCGCCCGCAGCGCCGCCGCCGGCACCTCCACCATCGCCCCGCACGCGGCCCGCAGCCCCACCGACCGGCACGCCTCCGCGAACGCCCGCGCGTCGACCCGGTCCGCCACCATCGGCGCCATCACCTCCAGGTGCACCGGCAGCCCCTCGGCCGCCCGCCCCAGCGCCCGCAACTGCGTCCGCAGCACCTCCGGGTGGTCCAGCAGCGTCCGCAGGCCGCGCACCCCGAGCGCCGGGTTCGGCTCGTCCGCCGGCGTCAGGAAGCCCAGCGGCTTGTCGGCGCCCGCGTCCAGCACCCGGACCACGACCCGGCCCTCCGGAAAAGCCTCCAGCACCTCCCGGTACGCCTCGACCTGCCGGTCCTCCGACGGAGCGCGCTCCGAGTCCTCCATGAACAGGAACTCCGTGCGGAACAGCCCCACGCCCTCCGCCCCCGCCCGCAGCGCCGCCGCGACATCGGCCGGACCGCCGATGTTGGCGAGCAGCGGCACGCGGTGCCCGTCCGACGTCCGTCCCGGCCCCGAGGCGGACGCCAGCGCGGACCGCCGCTCCTCCGCCGCCCGCCGCAGCTCCGCCCGGAGCTCCGGCGACGGCGCCACGACCACCTCGCCCGTGCTGCCGTCGACCGCGACGACCACGTCCTCCTCCAACGAGGTCGCCCCCGGGAGCGCCACCACCGCCGGCACGCCCATCGCCCGCGCCAGGATCGCGCTGTGGCTCGTCGGGCCGCCCTCCTCGGTGACGAAGCCGAGCACCAGCGTCCGGTCCAGCAGCGCCGTGTCCGCCGGCGCCAGGTCGTGCGCCACCAGCACGTACGGCTCGTCGCTGTCCGGCACCCCGGGCATGGGGACGCCCAGCAGCCGGGCCACCGTCCGGTCGCGGACGTCGTCCAGGTCGGCGACCCGCCCGGCCAGGTAGTCCCCGGCCGCCGCCAGCACCGCGCGGAAGGAGGCCACCGCGTCGTGGACGGCGCGCGCCGCCGTGCTGCCCACCGCGATGCGCCGCCGCACGTCCGCGCCCAGCTCCGGGTCGAGCGCCATCAGCGCCTGGGCCTCCAGGACGGCCTGCGCCTCCCCGCCGGCCAGGTTGCCGCGGGCCCGCAGGTCCGCCGCCACCGCCTCCAGGGCCTGCCGGGCCCAGGCCTGCTCCTGCGGCGCCCGCTCGACCGGGATCCGCTCCTCCGGCGGCTCCAGCGCCGCCGTGCCCATGTGCCGCACCGGTCCGATCGCCACGCCGTGGCTGACCCCCACGCCCTGCAGAGTCTCGTCCATATCGTCCGTCTCCACCCGCTCCGTCTCCCGCATCCGTCCTCGACGGCGCCGTCCCGGGGCGGACCGCCGCCCGCGGCCGCCCGGCCCCGTCCGTGCAGTCCCGTCCGTGCAGTCCCGTCCGTGCAGTCCCGTCCGCCCGGTCCCGTCCGCGCGGCGCCCGTACCTTCTCAGTCCCAGGTGAACAGGCCGCCCCCGCTCTCCACGAGGCCCTCCACGACGACGTGCGCCAGGTGCTCCGCCGCCGCCTCCAGCGCCACGACCGGGCAGACCGGGGACCGGCCCGTCTCCTCCACCCGCACCGGGTCCCACCGCACGACCGGCCGGCCCCGCTCCACCGGCTCGCCCCTGACCACCAGCACCTCGAACCCCTCGCCGCCCAGGTGCACGGTGCCGATGCCCAGGTGGGTCAGGACGCAGTGGCCCTCCTCGTCCCGCACCACGAACGCGTGCGGATGCACCGACACGACGACACCGGACACCGGAGCCACGGCCGCCCCGGCGCGGCGCACGGGGTCGACGGCCGTGCCCGGCCCCACCAGGGCCTCGGCGAACACCGGATCGGGAACGGCCGCCAGCCCGACGGCACGCCCTGCCAGCGGTGACGTCACGGTCGTCATGGTGCTGCCTCCTGCGGGGCGGGGTGCGACCTCGCGCGGCGGGCCGCGGAGATCGTGACCAATCATGGCAAACCGGGTCTGCGTCAGCGATCCCACGCACGACCGCCCGCCCCCCGTCCTTTTCGAACCCCTCCAGACCACCTCTGTGACCTGTGCGGATGCGCGCAGTCCGCAGGGAGTGCCTCCCCTCGCCACACGTTCGGCCCCCGGGGTGCGCGCCGAACGGATGACCACGGCCGCCGCCGATTTGCCTCACTGTCGGACAGGAGGTACGTTCATGTCTCCGCCGACGGAGATGTCGCTGGTTCCGCATGGATCCGGTGGCCCGGACGGCCCTCCGGGGCCGATTCGGAAGAAAGCGCAGAAACCAGTAAAGTGGTGGACGCCGCCGAAAGCGGATCCCACTCCGGCGGGAAATCGGAAACGCAGAAGCAGTTCGCGGGTCTGATAAGCTGGAGACACGGAAGAACGAAGCGCCCGGAAGGGCCCGCAGGGGCCGCGAAGGAAGCGTCCGTTCCTTGAGAACTCAACAGCGTGCCAAAAGTCAACGCCAGATATTTGAACCCTCTGGGTTCCTTTGAAGATACACAGCAGCGAGGACGCTGTGCGC
>NZ_JAJLRA010000109.1 GCF_020991365.1 Streptacidiphilus sp. ASG 303 | reverse complement strand
GTCGTCCAGCTCCACCTCGCGGGCGATGGTCACGCCGTCGTTGGTGATGGTGGGCGCACCGAACTTCTTGTCGATGACGACGTTGCGGCCCGTGGGGCCGATCGTCACCTTCACGGTGTCCGCGAGCTTGTTGACGCCGCGCTCCAGCGAGCGGCGGGCATCCTCGTTGAACTGCAGGATCTTCGCCATCAGTACGTCTTTCCCTCTCACCAACCGCGCCCCGGGCCCCGGGTCTCTTGGACACGGATCCCGGGGCGGGTCACGACTCTGCGGTCAGCGTCGGAACTACTTCTCGATGATCGCGAGGACGTCGCGAGCCGAGAGGACG
>NZ_JAJLRA010000108.1 GCF_020991365.1 Streptacidiphilus sp. ASG 303 | reverse complement strand
CGGGGCGCCGGGGCGCATCCGGCGAGCCGCGGCAACGGAGCGGGCGAAACGTCCGGGAATGGGCGATGCACGGCGCGCGCGGGTACGGGGCTCCCCCGTGCCCGGGAGCCCACGCGCACGGGCCACGGCGGGCCGGGGGTGGGGGCGGTGACCGGGGCGGCCGGCCCGGACGGCGAGGAGACCTGGCCGCTGGACGCGGCGCTGCTCGGGGCGCTCCGCGAGACGGGCGCCGCCGCCGCATGGCTCTTCCTGCTCTCGGCCGACCGGCGGGTGCTGGTGCTGGCGGTGCTGTGCGGCCTGCCGCCGGAGTTCATCGCCCCCTGGACGTGTA
>NZ_JAJLRA010000107.1 GCF_020991365.1 Streptacidiphilus sp. ASG 303 | reverse complement strand
GAGGAACGGTAGACCTGGCGGACGATCCGGCCGATCACCGTCTCGTGGTCGCCGTCCGGTGGCGGGGTCACGACGATCTCCCCTTCGACGAGCTCCGCGCGGACTCCCTCAGGCGTGTCCAGCGCCAGGAAGGCCGCCAGCAGGTCGTCGCCGTCGCCGCCGTGTCCTGCGGTGACGTGGTGCGGGGCCGCGGTCATGCACGCCTCCTCCCGGCGTCCGCCGGTCCAACGCGCAGCGGGCTGGGGAGGACACCATCGTCGCACGGCGCCCGGGGCGGGGGCGCCTTGCGGGTGGGGCCGTGCGCGGGGGCGCGGCGCACGGCGGGGGCGCGTCAGCAGATGGTGTGCATCCAGCCG
>NZ_JAJLRA010000106.1 GCF_020991365.1 Streptacidiphilus sp. ASG 303 | reverse complement strand
TGTTCATGTAGTACGGGAAGCGGGAGGAGCAGCCGATGCCGGAGACGAAGCAGACGTTCTCCCGGGCCAGGCCGAGCTCGGGCATGAAGGACTGCACCGCGGCCAGGATGGCGTAGTCGCCGCAGCCCGGGCACCAGCGGACCTCCTGGTCCGTCTTGAAGTCCCGGGCGGTCTGCGGGGCGGCGGCCCTGGGCACCAGGGGCAGCAGGGCGGTGGGGCGGTCAGCCACGGCCGATCGGTCCTTCCGTGAGGTGTGCGGTGATGGCCTCGGCGAGCTGCTCGGCCTTGAACGGCATGCCGCTGACCTGGGTGTGGGAGCGGGCGTCGACCAGGTACTCGGCGCGGATCAGCCGGGCGAGCTGGCCGAGGTTCATCTCGGGCACCACCACCCGGT
>NZ_JAJLRA010000105.1 GCF_020991365.1 Streptacidiphilus sp. ASG 303 | reverse complement strand
GGGGTCGAGGAATCGGATGCTGCCGAAGATCTTCAGGCGCTGCCGGTGTGCGTAGTCAATGAGGAACAGGGAGGCACGGGAGTCGGCGGCCAGGTTGCCCTGACTGATGTACTGGCGGTTTCCGCGCAATTCGGCCCAGGCGAGGGTGGTATCGTCCAGGACGTGCAGGAACCCCGGTGGTCCGCCGCGGTACTGCACGTACGGCCATCCTGTGCTGCTCGTCGTGGCGAGGTAGAAGCCGTCCCGCTCAGCAGCGAACTGCGCCTCCTCCGGGCCGAGTACGTCGTTGCCGAAGTCCGCTTCCTCGAAGCGCTGCATGGCGGTGCGGCTGCCGTGAGCCTGCTGCACCTGCCTGTCCTCGTCGGTGAAGGCGATCCGGGCGTAGTGCTGAGGCATGCTT
>NZ_JAJLRA010000104.1 GCF_020991365.1 Streptacidiphilus sp. ASG 303 | reverse complement strand
GACATCATCGGGGAGCCGTTCGAGATCCATCCGGAGGTGGCGCCGAGGGGGGACCGGCGGCGGGCGGTGCAGGACCTGCTGGACGTGGTGGGTCTGAACCCGGAGTACATCAACCGGTATCCGCACCAGTTCTCGGGTGGTCAGCGGCAGCGGATCGGGATCGCGCGGGGTCTGGCGCTGAAGCCGGAGGTGATCATCGCGGACGAGCCGGTGTCGGCGCTGGACGTGTCGGTGCAGGCGCAGGTGATCAACCTGCTGGAGAAGCTGCAGGACGAGTTCGACCTGTCGTACATGTTCATCGCGCACGACCTGTCGATCGTGCGGCACATCTCGGACCGGGTGGGGGTGATGTACCTGGGGAAGATGGTCGAGATCGGCACGGACACCCAGATCTACGACCACCC
>NZ_JAJLRA010000103.1 GCF_020991365.1 Streptacidiphilus sp. ASG 303 | reverse complement strand
AGCTGAACGCGCGGGCGAACCGCATCGCGCGGCTGCTCGTGGAGCACGGCGCCGGCCCCGAGGGCCGGGTCGCGGTCTCGCTGCCGCGCTCGGCGCAGCTGATGACGGCCCTGCTGGCGGTGCTCAAGAGCGGCGCCGCCTACGTGCCGCTGGACCCCGACTACCCGGCCGACCGCGTCGCCTACATGCTCGACGACGCCCGACCCGCCGTGGTGATCACCTCCGACGGCGTCCCGGCGCCCACCGCCGGCCTGCCCACCGTGGTACTCGACGCCCCCGACACCGCCGCACGCCTGGCGCAGCTGCCGGACACCGACCTCACCGACGCCGAGCGCACGACGCCACTGCTGCCCGCCCACCCCGCGTATGTGATCTACACCTCCGGCTCGACGGGCCGTCCCAAGGG
>NZ_JAJLRA010000102.1 GCF_020991365.1 Streptacidiphilus sp. ASG 303 | reverse complement strand
GAAGGTGCGGCTGGATCACCTCCTTTCTAAGGAGCACTTCTCACCGCCCCTCGGGGTGGTCAGGGGCCAGGACACCGGCGAACGTCCGGTGCTGGTTGCTCATGGGTGGAACGTTGACTATTCGGCATCGGTGGCCGCTCGGCCTGCCCAGTACTGCGCTTCGGCGCGTGGAACGGCGGGTGCGAGGGGGTGCGGGTGCCGGGCGCGCTGTTGGGTCCTGAGGGAACGGCCGGAAGGTCCGACTCTCGGAAGGTGCCGGCCCCGTGCCGTGCCAGCCTCGGGCTGGTGGCGGGCGGGTGGCTGGTCGTTGTTTGAGAACTGCACAGTGGACGCGAGCATCTGTGGCCAAGTTTTTAAGGGCGCACGGTGGATGCCTTGGCACCAGGAACCGATGAAGGACGTGGGAGGCCG
>NZ_JAJLRA010000101.1 GCF_020991365.1 Streptacidiphilus sp. ASG 303 | reverse complement strand
CAGCGCGATGGTGAGCTCCACCACGCCGAGGTTGGGGCCGAGGTGACCGCCGGTCCGCGAGACCGCGTCCACCAGGAACCCCCGGATCTCCTCGGCGAGCTCCGCCAGCTGTGCGGGGGTGAGCCGGCCGAGGTCGGCCGGCTCCGAGATGGTCTCCAGCAGGGTCACGTTCTCCCTCACCTTCGGTTCGCTGCGGCGTCGTGCGGCGGTGCGGTTGCGGCGGGGTCCGTACCGGGCCCGTGCGGGTGCGGGGTCAGCCGAGGGGGGTGACGGTGGGCTCGCCCTGCTCGTCCAGTCCCTCGGCGAGCTTGAGGGCCTCCTCGATGAGGGTCTCCACGATCCGCGACTCCGGCACCGTCTTGACCACCTCGCCCTTCACGAAGATCTGCCCCTTGCCGTTGCCCGACGCCACCCCCAGGTCCGCC
>NZ_JAJLRA010000100.1 GCF_020991365.1 Streptacidiphilus sp. ASG 303 | reverse complement strand
CCGGCCGCAGGCCGGAGACCGAGCGGGAAGCACAGCTGTGCGCCGTCTTCGCCGAGGTCCTCGGCATCCCCGAGGTGGGTGTCGAGGACAACTTCTTCGAGCTCGGCGGGCACTCCCTGCTCGCCGTCACCCTCATCGAGCGCATCCGCACCACCCTGGGCGTCGAGCTTCCGGTCAGGGCCCTGTTCACCGCGCCGACGGTGGCCGCGCTGGCCGGCGAACTGACCGGCCCCACCGTGACGGTCCCGCCGAACCTGATTCCGCAGGGGGCCCGGGAGATCACCCCCGCGATGCTGCCCCTGGTCGAGCTGAGCACCGACGACATCCAGCGCATCGTGGAGCGCGTGCCCGGCGGGGCCGCGAACATCGCGGACCTCTACCCGCTCGCCCCCCTGCAGGAGGGCATCTTCTTCCACCACCTCCTGGAGGC